>CABIXM010000001.1:0-81944 GCA_902362725.1 Clostridiaceae bacterium
GCTTCGTTCGACTTGCATGTGTTAAGCACGCCGCCAGCGTTCATCCTGAGCCAGGATCAAACTCTCATGTTTAAGTGTTTGAATCCGGTCCAGAAATCACAACTAGCAATTTCTTTCCCGTATTACTGTTAAAAGGTGTTCGTTCTTATTACTAAGAATCGAACTGTTCTTGAATTATTCTCTTAGAATTTTCAAGGTTTTACACTGTTCAGTTATCAAGGTTCGTTCTCTTGTCTTTGTCGTTCCTCACCGAAGCGACTTGACTATCTTATCACATTCATTCTCGCTTGTCAAGAACTTTTTTAACTTTTTTAAAGAAGTTTTTTCAGTTCTTGGAGAAGAACGTTTCCGCCACTCTCGAAGCGGAACTTGTTTATCTTATCATACTCAAAGGTGTTTGTCAACAACTTTTTTAAGAATTTTTAATTTCTTTTTGATAAGAAACGGAGAAAGAGGGATTTGAACCCTCGCGCCGGGATTACCGACCTACACCCTTAGCAGGGGCGCCTCTTCAGCCTCTTGAGTATTTCTCCTGAAGTTCATTTCCTACGATATTCACTTCACGTCAGGTTCGACGCATAGGTTATTATACTTGATGAACTTTGGTTTGTCAACCCGTTTTTTACGTTTTTATTACAGAACTTTGCCTGATTCTTTTCTTACATATTATATACTGAAAAAATAGCCTTCTATCCACCTTCATTTCTTTATAATAATAAGTTCATATGTCTAATCCCAGGCACAAAAATCAAGATATAAAAAGAATGTGACACAGTATTTCCTATTACGAAAAGGGTTCCCTCCTTTCAAATCGGACGGAACCCTCTCTTAGTAAATAGATGTGTTTAATTTGCGTTGCTGGCTGCGATCTTTACCTTGCTCCACAGGTTACCGATAATCTTACGGGTGTCGTCGTTGAATACGAATACCTCGTCCTTCGGATATCCTACCCGGGGCAAGTACGCGTTGATTCCTTCGTAGTCGCCGCCTTCTCCGGACAGCACGTCCAGAACCTCCTGGTTCGGCGAGGTGTAACCTACATAGCTGGAATTGTCATAGGCGTAATCATAGGAGGTGACAAAATTGATAAACTCGTGGGCCAGCTCTACATTTTTCGCGTTGGCGGGAATTACCATGGAATCGTACCACAGGTTGGTTCCGCTCTCCGGCAGGTAGTAGCCCATGTTCTCATTTTCTGCCATAATGTAAGCAGCGTCGCCGGAATAGCATAAGGCAAGGGCTTTTCTTCCCTGGGCCATGTTGTCGATAACCTCGTCGGTTACGATTTCCGGCTTCATGGTCTGGACGCACTCCACCAGCCACTGATAAGCCTCCTGAAGCTCCGCCTCATTTTCTGTATTCATGGAATAGTCCAGGGCCTTCAGAGCCATCATGAAGGAATCCCGCTCGGAATCGTAGAGATAGATATCTCCCCGGTACTTGGTATCCTTAAAGATATTGAAGCCCTCCCGCTCCAGATCCTCTTCGCTTACCTTGGTCTTATCGTATACGATACCTACGGTTCCCCAGAAATAGGATACGGAATACGCGTCGTCCGGATCGAAGGCCGGATGCTTCACCGAATCGGTGATCTCGTCCATACAGGTCAAAAGCTCCGGCTTCAGCTTCTGCAGATAACCCTCGTTCATCAGACGCTGAATCATATAATCACTGGGAATCAGTACATCATAGTTTTCCTCATTTGCCACCTTGATATACATCTGCTCATTGGAATCGAAGTATTCCATGGCGACAGTTGCCCCGGTTGCCTTCTCAAAATCCGGAATTACATTTTCTCCCATATATTCACCGGGCATATAGACCGACAGGGTCTGTCCCGCATAGGGAAGATCCTGACCGGCGGAACCGATTTTCACCAGACAGATCAGGAGAATCACAGCGGCCGCCGCGCAGCCCGGCAGTACAAAGCTCCTTCTGCTCACTTCGTCCTTCTTCTGCCGCTTCGCCATCAGCATGGGCACCACGTTGATCAGCACCAGCACAACGGTGATAATGATAACCACCAGCGTCGATACCGCATTGATACTGGGATTGATCCGCTTGCTCATGGTGTAGACCACGATACTCAGGTTCTTGACGCCGCCTCCGGTTACAAAATAGGAAATGATAAAATCATCTACCGACATGGTAAACGCAATCAGCGCGCCGGAAATGATACCCGGCGTAATCTCCGGCACGATAACGCGGATCAATGCCTGCCAGGGCGTAGCGCCCAGATCCATGGCCGCGTCTGCCAGATTGGGATCCAGGGAGCGGATCTTCGGCATGACGGAGAGCATTACATAGGGAATACAAAAAGCGATATGGGCAAGCAGCATGGTCGCGTAGCCCTTTTCGATTTTAAAGGTAATAAATAGCAGCATAAAGCCGATAGCCGTCACAATCTCCGGATTCATCATGGGGAAATTGTTGACCTGATCCATCACGTCCCGGAGGATTTTCTTTGATTTACTCAGGCCGATGGCGGAAATGGTTCCCACTGCCGTGGAAATCAGTGTGGCGATAATCGCCACCGTAAAGGTGGTGTACAGAGCCTCCATCATATCCTTGGAGTCCAGCATATGCTGATACCAGCGCAGGGAAAAGCCGGTAAAGGCCGTCAGGGATTTTCCTGCGTTGAAGGAAAAAATAATCATATACAGGATCGGCAGATAAAAGAAGGCAAGGGTCAAAACCATCAGGATTTTTCCAAAAGTACGTTTTCCTTTTTTCATTGGTTTACTCTTCCTCCTTTCCGCCACGGTTGCGTTTCTCCACCTTACGAACCGCCATCATCATTACCATCATAATGACTGCCATAATCATGGAAATGGCGCTGCCGAAGTTCCATTCTCCCACGGTAATAAACTGGTTCTCGATCATATTTCCGATGAGGAAATACTGTCCGCCGCCCAGAAGCTTCGGGATAAAGAAGGAGCTGACTGCCGGCAGGAATACCAGAGTAATTCCATTGATGACGCCGGGCAGGGACAGGGGCAGGGTTACCCGCCGGAAGGTCTGCACCCGGTTGGCTCCCAGATCCGCGCTGGCCTCCAGAAGGGACGGATCCATCTTACAGAGGGCGGTGTTGATCTGCAGCACCATAAAGGGCAGGAAGTTATATACCATACCCAGAAGCACCGCGCCCTGTGTATACAGAAGTTCTGTATGGCCCAGGCCGAAGACGCCGAGGATACGGGAAATCAGTCCGCCCTCGCTCAGAAGGCCAATCCAGGCATAGGTACGCACCAGCATATTGATCCACATGGGAATCGTAATGCCAAGCACCAGGATATTCTGGACACGCTCGCTGCTGCGGGCGATAAAAAACGCAATCGGATAGCCCAGAAGCAGGCAGATGATCGTCGTCTTCACTGCTATCCAGATCGAACGCCAGAGGATTATCAGGAAATCCGGGTCGGTAAAAAATTTGACGTAATGATCCAGGGTGAATTTAAAGGACACAATGCTGTTACCCTGCTCTGTCACAGAATACATAGCGATCAGAAACATCGGCATAACCAGCATCAGTGCCGCCCATACGACGTACGGGACTGCAAGCTGTGAAAATTTCTTCATTTAGAACAGCATCCTCTCCATAACATGAATATCTTCCGGGAAGAATGTCAGGCCGACCTCCTGACCGACTTCCGAATAATCGGTGGTGTGAATCTTGAACTCCCGTCCGGTGGTCCAGAAGGTAATCGGGTAGCTGCCTTCTTTGATGTTCTCCGGATCGAAATCGTAGTCTACGCTGACGTCCACGCTCTGGTTTTCGTCGCTCAGCTTCCAGCCCTGGGCGTTGGCCCAGGTCTTGATATCCGTATCCAGGGCCTGTGACTCCTGAATCTCGTCCACGGTTCTGGCAAAGTTGAAGGCCATGACTGCCTCATTTGCCTTCTCATTTTTCACGAAGGGCTGATTTACCACGTAAATGGTACGCTCGATGGTGGTGCCGCCTGCTGCCGTAAAGCGCACCGGATACTCGCCAAGCTCTTCCTTCACATCGTACTCCACCTTATGGATGGAGATGTACTCATCGGTCTCCGGATTCCATGCCTGAGCGTTGGAAAGAGCGATAATCTCCTTGTCATCCAGGGATCTTACATCCTCCACATCCACATAGAAGTTGCTGGCGCTCATCTTCTCCCTGCCGTCGGCGCTGGTCACGTCCTGATTGCTGATGACATGCATATTGACCGTAACACTGGTTCCGGGTACGGTCTCCACGATGATCTCGTAGTGTACGCCCTTGAACAGCACGCTTAAGACCTCTCCTGTCATTTTGCCGTCTTTTACATCCACGATGTCGATATCCTCGGGACGGATGACCACCTCCACCGGCTCATTCGGCTTAAACCCGAAGTCCACACAGTCGAAGGTGATATCGTCGAAGCGTACCTTGTAGTCCTCCAGCATGACGCCCGGAATGATGTTACTCTCGCCGATGAAGTTGGCTACAAAGCGGTTGGTGGGCTCGTTGTAGATCTCCTCCGGCGTTCCCACCTGCTGGATTTCTCCGTTGTTCATGACCACGATCTTATCCGACATGGTCAGGGCCTCCTCCTGATCGTGGGTTACGAAGATAAAGGTAATGCCGACCTCCTGCTGAATCCGCTTCAGCTCGTACTGCATTTCCTTGCGGAGCTTCAGATCCAGGGCCGCCAGCGGCTCGTCCAGAAGCAGCACCTTCGGCTCGTTGACCAGCGCCCGGGCAATGGCCACACGCTGCTGCTGTCCGCCGGACAGCAGAGTGGTGTTTTTATTTTCATAGCCCTCCAGACCGATGAGTTTCAGCATCTTCATAACTTTCTGATCGATGATGTCCTTACTCATTTTCTTAATTTTCAGTCCGAAAGCGATATTTTCATAGACGCTTAAGTGGGGAAACAAAGCGTATTTCTGAAATACCGTATTCAACTCCCGCTCATAGGGCGGCTTCGCGCTGATTTCCTCTCCGTCGAAAATGACGCTGCCCTCGTCCGCGTCCAGAAAGCCGCCCAGAATCCGAAGCAGGGTCGTCTTTCCGCAGCCGCTGGGGCCAAGCAGGGTTACGAATTCCTTTTCATAAATATCCAGATTGACTCCCTTCAGGATGACCTGACCGTCGAAGCTTTTCACGATATTTCGAAAGCTAATCAGTTTCTTTCGTTCCATTACACATCTCCTCCTAGAACATGGGCGGCGTGGTGATCCAAAGTACTTTGGCGTCACTCTTCCCATGATTGTATAAATAATGGCTTTCGGTTCCGTCCAGATAGAAGGTCTCCCGGGCCTTTATTTTGTATTTCTTGCTGCCGCAGACCAGGGTAACGCTGCCCTTCAGCACATAACCGAATTCTTCTCCATCGTAGGCCTGCATTTCCTGACTCTGTTTTCCCGGATGGATGGTCAGGAGAATGGGCTCCATCTTATTTTTCTGGGCGTTTGGTATCACCCACTCGATACAGTAGTCCGGCTGCTCGTCCACGAAGAACTCCTCGGTGGAAAATACCATCTGCTTTTCCGGCTCTTCATGGAAGAATTCGGACAGATTCGTTCCCAGGGCCTCCAGAATATCCTCCAAGGTGGCGATACTCGGCGCGGTCAGGTTTCTCTCCACCTGGGAGAGAAAGCCCTTGGTCAGCTCGCTGCGAGATGCCAGATCCTCCAGAGTCAGCTCCTTTTGCAATCGAAGCTCCTTTAATTTCTTGCCGATGTCCACGGCGCACCTCCTGTTTTCTAATACTAAACTTTTTATTTAAAATTGCAAAATCATTTTACATTATACACAGTCGCCCGAAAAATTCAATAGTTTTAAACAATTTTTTTAGTAATATCGAATTTCCATATTTTTTCTGTGGCTGTTTTTGCCCGTAAAAATGCCCCCGGCTTCATTTGAAGTCGGAGGCGCTTCTCACTTGTGTATTTTTCTGAAATTAGTGGTGGAACAGGCGGATTCCTGTAAATGCCATTACCATATCGTACTTATCGCAGGTCTCGATAACCAGATCGTCACGGACAGATCCGCCGGGCTCCGCGATATATTTTACGCCGCTCTTTTTCGCACGCTCAATGTTGTCGCTGAAGGGGAAGAAGGCGTCGCTTCCAACGGTCACGTCCTTCATCTGGGACAGCCATGCCTTCTTTTCTTCCTCGGTGAACACCTCCGGCTTTACCTTGAAGATCCGCTCCCAGGCGCCGTCTGCCAGCACGTCCATGTACTCGTTTCCGATATAGACGTCGATGGCATTGTCACGGTCGGCACGGCCGATGCCGTCCACGAACTGGAGACCCAGTACCTTTGGGCTCTGACGCAGGAACCAGTTGTCAGCCTTCTGACCTGCCAGGCGGGTGCAGTGTACACGGGACTGCTGGCCTGCGCCTACGCCGATGGCCTGTCCGTCCTTGACGAAGCAGACGGAGTTGGACTGGGTGTATTTCAGGGTAATCAGGGCGATCTTCATGTCGCGCTTCGCGTTTTCCGGAAGATCTTTATTTTTCGTCACGATATTGGAAATGAGTTCATCGTTGATGGGAAGCTCCTGACGGCCCTGCTCGAAGGTCACGCCAAAGACCTCCTTGTGCTCCAGAGGAGCCGGCTTGTAGTCGGTGTCAATCTGAATGACCACATAATTTCCTTTTTTCTTCTGCTTCAGAATCTCCAGCGCCTCCTCTGTGAAGCCCGGAGCGATAACGCCGTCGGATACCTCTCTCTTGATGATGGAAGCGGTGTCCTTGTCGCAGACGTCAGACAGGGCGATAAAGTCACCGAAGGAGGACATACGGTCCGCGCCTCTGGCTCTTGCGTAAGCGCAGGCCAGGGGAGACAGGTCTCCCATATCGTCTACCCAGTAGATTTTCTTTAAGGTATCGTCCAGCGGAAGACCCACTGCTGCGCCTGCCGGGGATACGTGCTTAAAGGAGGTAGCTGCCGGAAGTCCGGTGGCTGCCTTCAGCTCTCTGACCAGCTGCCAGCCATTGAAGGCGTCCAGGAAATTGATGTAGCCGGGACGGCCGGAAAGGACGGTAATGGGAAGGTCGGATCCGTCTGCCACGTAGATGCGGGACGGTTTCTGGTTGGGGTTACAGCCGTATTTCAGTTCCAGTTCTTTCATTTCCTTAGTCCTCCTGATTTTTATTCTTGATGACGGTTTCGTATTTGCCGGTGGCAATGTCGATGTAGCGCACGAACAGGGATACCTTGTTCTCCGGGTTCAGGTTGTTCCAGAGCATGTTCGTAAATTTTTCCATGTCGTTGGGAATGGCAGCCAGCTTGGGCTCGCCCTCAAAGCTGGGAAGCGGATTGCCGTCGTGCATGTAGGTGTGGATGAAATGACCCTCGCCTGCCGCGCAGTTCTCATAGGAGAAGGTGTAGCGGTTGCAGCATGCGGGATCGCCGTTGTTGCTCTTTAAGATGGACAGGGAGTAGCTGTAGGTTCCGTTCTCGATCTCCATGACGCCGGAGATCCGCGGGGTGTAGTTGGGCGCGTCCGGCTCGAACTCCCGGGAGCGTAAGGACTGCTCAAAGGTCAGACCCTTCTCCATTCCCTCGTAGACGGTGTCTGTCTGGTCGCCGTTGGTAACGATAGTTTTATGGCCCAGTACACGAACCGGGGCATAGATAATCAGGCTCGGATCCGTCAGCTTGGAAGGATCGAAGGCCTGGGTACGGATGCCCTCGCCGTCCTCCACGAAAATACGGTTGCGGCTGTTCTCGCTTCTTCCCATAATGAAGTAGGCTGCCACGGCCTTGGTTCCGTCCTCGGAGCGGCCCAGTACGATGCCTCTGCCGGGGTAAGAGTTTTCCTGAAGCTCCTGTGCCAGTGAAATCATGTCCATTTGTTTTTCCTCCTGTGAAAATGGGTTTTCTAACGTATGAAAAGCTTAAGAGTGACCGGTGTTGAAGAACGAAATTTTACTCATAAACGAAAATGAACCGATCCATCCCAAGCATCATCTGCCCAGACGGTCGGCTCTCGAACCCTTATACTCCCTGTGGTAAACTCCACTTCCGTCAGTTGTATAAGTTAGCTTTAACATAGCATTTCCGGACGGGGGTTGTCAAGCCCTGCGCCCGTTTTTCTTTTTTCTGTCTGCCTTCTATCTGCTTCCGGACAGATTCATCACGATACAGCCCACCAGAATCAGGGCCATTCCCACATTGCCCGCCGGTGAAACCCGTTCCCCGAACAGAACCCGGGAAATCGCAGCCGTCACCAGAATCCCTACGCCGCACCAGATTGCGTAGGCGATTCCCAAATTGAGTTTTGTCACCGCCCGGGAAAAGCTGCAGTGACAGATCAGATAAGCCAGAAGGCTGAAGGCAGTGGGAAGCAGCCTGGTGTAGCCTTCCGAGGATTTTAAAAGTGTGGTCGCTGTAATCTCGGCACAGATGGCCAGCGCCAGAAATACGTATGGCATACGCCCCTCCTGCTAATTGGTGATTGTCCTGCCATCTATCCGATCAAAAAGATGGATTTTTTCCGGCAGGTAAGCGTAGCTTACTTTTTCTCCCGGCCGCACCGGAGCCGCGGTATCCGTTTTGATAATCAGCTTTTCCCGGCTGCCCTCCCGGTTCAGATAGACCATTGCCTCGGAGCCCAGCATCTCATATACCTCTACGGCTCCCGCTCCGTGGACGCTGCCGCCGTCTGTGGGATTCAGGAGCACGTGCTCCGGACGGATGCCCAGGATCACTGCCCGGCCGATATAATTGCCCCGGCGAAGCTTTTCTGCCTTTTCCTTCGTCAGTTCTATGCGGTTCCCATTTTCTTCCAGATACAGACCGCCGTTGGGCTCGTATTTCACGACTGCTTCTGCGAAATTCATAGGCGGCGTTCCGATAAAGCCTGCCACAAACTGATTGGCCGGATAGCGGAACAGGCGCTCCGGCGTATCCACCTGCTGCACCACGCCGTCCTTCATGACAACAATCCGGGTTCCCAAGGTCATGGCCTCGGTCTGATCGTGGGTCACGTAGATAAATGTGGAATTCAGCTTATGATACAGGCTGGCGATTTCCACCCGCATCTGTCCCCGGAGCTTGGCGTCCAGGTTGGACAAAGGCTCGTCCATCAGAAAGACTCTGGGATTGCGGACGATGGCACGTCCCATGGCTACACGCTGCTTCTGTCCGCCGGACAGCTCCGAAGGCTTCCGATCCAGCACCTCGGTCAGACCCAGGATCTCTGCGGCCTCATTTACCTTGGCCTCGATAACTTCCTTCTTCTCATGACGGATATGCAAACTGTAGCCGATGTTTTTTCTTACCGTCATATGGGGATACAAGGCGTAGTTCTGAAAGACCATAGCAATGTCTCGATCACAGGCCTCCACCTCGTTCATGCGCTCGCCGTCGATATACAGCTCTCCCTCGCTGATATTTTCCAGTCCTGCTAGCATGCGCAGGGTTGTGGATTTTCCGCAGCCGGAGGGACCTACAAAAATAATAAATTCATTGTCCTGTATCTCCAGGTTAAAATCCTTCACTGCTTCAAATCCGTTTTCATATCGTTTACACACATGCTTTAACTGAATATGTGCCATTTCTTTTCTCCTCTGTATTTATTTGATCGATCAGATCCACCAGATCGTCTACGGAATCCAGCAAATAATCTGCCTGCTCACGGAGCATATTCTCGGTTCCGGTTCCGCTTTTTACGCCGATTGCCACTGCGCCGCCGTTTCTGGCAAACCGCATATCATTGGGGTTATCGCCTACCATGGCGATCTCGTCCTTCCAGATTCCCCAGTGCCCTGCGGCCAGGCTTACCAGCCTTCCATCCGGTTTCTCAGGCAGCCCTTCTCCCGAGACTCCCCAGAAGGAAATGTACTCCTCGACGCCCAGCACCTCCAGACATCTCCGGGTGGACTTCAGATCGTCCGTAGTAGCCACGCCTATCCACAGGCCCCGGGATCGCAGGGCCTCCATCATGGCTTTTACGTCGGTAAAGGTGGGATATGCCGTCCGCTTCAGCCCGACCTCCTCATAGAAAAGCTCTGCCAGCTCCCCTGCCAGTTTCTCCGAATCTGTACCCAGATACTCCTGCAAATCCTCCGCAACGCCCCGATAGGATTTCCAGGCCAGGGCTCCGTCCGGATCCACCCGGCCATCTGCCACGCCCATTTCCCGCAGAAGCATCCGCTGGCGCTCCGGCATTCTTCTGGCGTCGCAGAGCCGCTTTGCCACCTTCACAGCCGCTTTGCCCCAGACCTCATAGAAATCAATCAGTGTACCGTCCTTGTCAAACAGGATTCCTTTTATCATAGCTGTTTCACCGCCTCCCCAAAGGTTTGAAGCTTCTGTTTTCCGGTTCCTCTTGTGATGGCATTTCCGTAAAACAGAAAGCCTCCGTCTTTTGCTTCCGCGCCGAACCGGATCCATTGATAAGCTTCCTCTGTAAGTCTTACGGTTCCGGCTGCCTCCCAGGCATCCTCCCGTCCGGTTACCCGGCAGTCCACGCGTTTTCCGTTGTGAAGATAAAAAATCTCCGGCTTCTCCTTCTGACCCCTAAGGCAGATCCGATAGGGCAGTTCCTCTTTATCCTCCGGAAGCTGTCCGCCAAACAGCAGCCCGGTCTCGATCCGGCAGTGTCTTGTCACATAACAGTTACAGCTTCTTACGCCTTCCAGAAGATGCTCCGCGCTCAGATCCTCCATGTATACAAAGGTGGCCGGATCCCCCGGTACCGACGGCTCTGTGGCTCCCGGATACCGTTCCTCCAGCGTGTTGTGGGAATCCGAACCGCCTATGGCGCAGATCCGGTGCCCGTCCGCCCAAAGAAGATCCGCCAGCGCCACCGCTCTTTGGTTGGCTTTCCCCGCTTTTGCCTCCGGATCCGCCTCGTAGGTGGGATCGTTGATAATCTCCAGACAGTGGACGCCATCCAGTCTCAGATCTCCGTACAGCCATTTCCAGATATAAAGAAAGGGGTGATTGATACTGAATAACCAGTGTTCTTTCCGACACTCCTGCTGAATCTGCTCCAGATCCGCTTTCAGGGCGGCCTCCTCCTTATCCTCCAGAATCCGCTCCAGTGCCCGGGGCATATGGGTAATTCCAAACAGGTTGGCGTGTCCCAGCAGCGTCGTAATCTCGATTCCGGGCAGAATCAGTAAGGACGTCTCTGGCCAGCCTGTATGGATCGCGTTGTGCTCGGTGGGCGTATAGAAATCCAGTCCCATGCGCTCGGCCTTCCGGCTGGCGTTTTCGGTGGTTTCCTTGCCGTCCGACAGCCGGGTGTGAGTATGGAAGTCTCCCTGATACCAGCCCTTTCCTTTTTTCCGGATTGCTGTCCAGTCATAGTTTTCATAATCCGGAGTCCAGACTTGTTCTCCCACCGGCTCGGTGACAACCGCCGCCTCTTCTGTAACCAGGACAGAAAAGGGCTGGATCTTCTCCCCCATCAGCCGCTTCAGGTGCTCCGCAAATACGAAAACCGTCATTTGCCAGGTTCCCGCAGGCAGGGCTCCCGGGACGCCTCCGATGGTAGTATCGTTTCCATCTTTTCCCAGCACAATGACCGGATCGCTGTAACCCAACTGCTTCAGAAACCGGATTTTTCCACTGGGATCCTTTATCATCAGAAACACCAGAAAGGTATATTTTTTTGATAAATCATATCGGAAACAGAGATGACTACAGGCGGAAGAAACCGTAAAGGTTTCCTCCTGGCGTGCAGTCTCTCCGGCGCCGATTACAAATTTCAGCGTCTGTGTCATACGTTTTCCTTATTTCGCAAGTGCCTCGTCGAGCGCTGCCTGCGCGGTTTTCTGAGCCTCGTCCAGTGCTTCCTTTGCGGACACTCCGTCAATCTCTACCTTATCTGCCGCTACCTTCAGGGCGTCCTTGATTGCTCCGTTGGTGGGGTCGTTGGGGTATACGGTTCCGTGGGTTGCCTGCGCGAAGGGAACGGCTGCCTGGGGATTCTCTGCCACATAAGACTGATAATCCGCATTGTCGTTGATTTTCTGGTTTACTGCCACATAACCGGTAGACATCGTCCATTTTGCCTGGCTCTCCGCATTGGTGAAATACTTAATAAACGCAAACGCGCCCTGCTTCTCCGCGTCAGAGGATCCCTCCAGAACGCTTAAGGTCTTGGTCTCTGCCATCGGCGCGGATGTGGTGCTTGCGCTCCATGCCGGCTGCTCCATAGCTGCTACGATACTGAAATCCAGATCTGCCTGGTCTCCTGAGGAACCGGTATAACCGCCTGCCTTTCCGGCAATTACATCGTCGATGGTCGCGTACCAGTACTCCCAGCCCTGTCCGCCGGAGTGAATGGCCATGGTCTTGTCGTCATGAATCCAGGTACGGAAGGCCTCCCATACCTCTACCCATTCCGGGCTGTTGATGGTGACCTGGGTGCCGTCCTCGTTGAAGATGGAAGCGCCGTTGCTGAAGGCTGCGTCAATCATGTTGCCCGCTCCCCACATAGGCTCCCAGCCATACTCGTAGCCTGCCGCCTTGATTTTCTTTGCTGCCTCTGCCAGATCCGACCAGGTTTTGATGTCCTCGGCCTTCACGCCCGCCGCGTCAAAGGCTGCCATATTGTAATACATAACCTGTGTGGTTCCGTAAGCCGGAAGTCCGAAGATCTTTCCGGTCTCGTCCACGCCCTGATCGTAGAATACCTTCAGATAATCGTCTGCGCTAAACTCGCTGTCGCCGTCAATCATCGGCTGCATGTCTGCCAGAAGATTTTTGGAGGCCAGTGTCCGTGCTGTCTCCGCGTTCAGAAGCACCAGATCCGGAGCCGCGTTTCCGGCAATACCTGCCTGCAGCTTCTGGTAGGTTTCGTCATAATCTGCCTGTGTTACGGTGCTTACATGATATTTGCTCTGGGAAGCATTAAAGCTGTCCACGATCTCCTGTACTACACCTACGGCGGTTTTTCCTCCGGAATACCAGAATTCCACGTCTACGGTGTCACCGCTCTCTGCCGCGTCACCCGCCTCTGCCTGGGCTTTCGCTGCTGTGTCTGCTGTTCCCTCTGCCTTGCTTCCGCAGCCTGCCAGCGCTGTCACAGCCATGGCGGAGGCCAGGAGTACGGATACCAGTTTCTTGTTCATTTTTCATTTCCTCCTCAAATATAGGTGTTGCGGGATCCTATCCCTTCATACCGGTGTCTCCACCGATACCGTTGATGAACCATTTCTGTGTAAATGCGAACAGAATCAATAAAGGCACCACAATCAGCGCGCTTCCGGCCATTACCAGGGCCCATTCTGTTCCGTAGGCGCCTCCCTCGATAAAGAAGCTCCGAAGTCCCTGGGAAACCAGATATTTTTCTGAACTCTTGGTAATCAGGGAAGGCCACATGTAGTTGTTGTATGTTGAAATGAAGCTCATCAAACCAAATGTAATAAAGGACGACTTCGTCATGGGGCAGATGATTTCCCAGAGAATGCGGAAATGACTGCCGCCGTCTATCCGGGCCGCCTCTACCAGCCCTTTCGGTACCTGCATAAAGGACTGCCGCAGCAGAAAGATACCGAAGATACTGACACTGCTGGAGACAATCAGTCCTGTCATGGTATCCAGAAGATTCCATCTGGACAGAATGATATAGCTTGGAATATAGGTCGCTGCCACCGGAAGCATATAGGTTCCCATCACGATGGCAAATAACGCGTTCTTTCCCTTAAACTCCAGAAATACCATGGCGTAGGTAATCATGGCCCCTGTGATAATCTGCAGGGCTACCACCACCAGAGAAACCCAGAGGCTGTTTACAATATAGCCCGGCAGCGGAGAATGAAAGATTACGGAAATAAAATTGCTCCACTGGGGTACTGCCGGGAAAAAGGCTCCCACATTCATAATCTCCGCCTTGGTCTTCAGCGCGCTCAAAATCATCCAGATAAAGGGGAAGGCGGTAAACAGGCTTACGACCAGCAATACTGCGAATTTCAATACCAGCTTGATTTTGTTTTCTTTCATGTCCGCCTCCTAGTAATGGACCCATTTTTTCGACGCGGTAAACTGCGCCAGGGATAAAATGACGGTTATGATAATCATAATCACTGCCGTAGCTGTAGCCTGTCCCATCTTAAATTCCTGAAAGCCCAGCTGATAATACATATAAAGCAGGGTTCGGGTGCTTCCGCTGGGGCCGCCCTGGGTCAGAATCTGTATCTGATCGTAGGCCTGCAGGGAATTGACCATGGTAATAATCATCAGGAAAAATGTGGTGGGTGAGATTCCTGGAAGCGTCATATCCAGGAACTGCCGCCAGGGCTTCGCGCCGTCCAGGGCGCTTGCCTCGTAAAGCTCCTCCGGAACCTTTTCCAGCGCGGACAGATAAAAGATCATGGCATAGCCCAGACTTTTCCATACCGTAACGATGATAACGGACAGCATGGCTGTATCAGAACTGCTGATCCATTTCAGAGCCGGAAGTCCGAATAGCCCCAGAACCTGATTGGCCAGACCTCCGTCCTCCCGGAAAATCCAGGTCCACACGATAGAGATGGCTACGGTCGGTGTAATCCAGGGAGAAAACAGGACGAATTTGAATACGCCGCTTCCCTTAAAATTTCTGCGGAGCAGAAGCGCCAGACCCAAACCGCCGATAATGGTAGGAAACAGGGTGCCTGCCGTAAATACCAGGGTATTCCACAGAGCTTCGTAAAAACGGCTGTCCTTCAATAAAGACGTATAATTCTTAAACCAGATAAAATTGTAGTCAGGCGTCATAAAATCCCAGTCCGTAAAACTGAGCCAGACCGACCTGAGAATCGGATAAATCCAGAAAATAAAAAGCGGAATCAGTGCCGGTAAAACAAAGAGCAGCACAGCTCCCAGGTTTCTTATTTCGGATCTCTTTCTGCTTCTTTTCACTTTAATCTCCTTTCGATGTCGCCTTTGTAAGGGTAACACCGAAAGGTAAATGAAATATGCAGGTTTTGTTAAAATTGAGTTTGGGGATTGTCAAAAGAAATGAAACAGATCTCCGACACGGACGGCCAGCGCATCTTTTCCGTGGCCAATCTGCCGGGTTTTCAGAATCGGAAGCTCTGCTCCTGCGTAACGGCAGGCCAGCTCCTCTATGGTCGGGGAACAACTCCTGTCCTCCATCTCCGTAAAGGTGCCGAGAAGCAGGGCTTTTATCTGCCGGAATACGCCCAGCTGCCTTAGCTGGCTGAAATACGTAACCATCTTCGGGACGCCGCCGCTCCAGGACTCCAGAAGAAGAATTTTGTCCTGCATATCCGGCCAGTATTCCGTCCCCGCCAGCTTCAGGAGACAGCGGATATTCCCGCCCACCAGAGTGCCGCAGAGCTCCTGCTGCTTCTGTCCTTTTTGCACATATTGGCAGGAAATTTGAAATAAATCCGATTGTTTCTGTAATATTGTATTTTCAAAGGCCGGACGGCGGAAGAATCCGCCGCCTGAAACAAGATTCCGGGCCTGATAAAGGACGGAAGACCTTCCAGTCTTCGCATAGATGGCATTCAGAATCGTGGTCAGATCACTGTAGCCCCAGAATTCTGCCCGGCTTTTCCCGATCACCTCGTAATCCAGATAAGGCAGAAGCTCATTGGCCAGATCGCCGCCTGACAGATCCAGTATCGCCTGTACCTCCGGATCCCGGTAAAAGCTCATCAGAGCTTCGGCCCGTTCTTCCGCAGTGCCGCTGAAGACCGAACAAAAAACCGGATCCTTTTCATAGAGACAGGGACTTACGCAGGGCGTGAAGCCCAGCCCCTCCAGGTATGCGCAAAGCTCCTCCACGCTCCCCTTTTTCCGTACTTCCAGACCGTTTGAACAGGCCACCAGCGCTATTTTTCTCATATTCCGGTCACCACAGCCGTCACCAGCTCCTTAAACTGCTTCGCCACCCGGTCTGCCGTTTCCTGTACCTCTGCATGGTTCAGCTCCCTGGCCGACATACCGGCCGCCAGGTTGGTGATACAGGAGATTCCGCAGATCTCCATGCCCATATGGCGGGCCGCGATTGCTTCACAGACGGTGCTCATGCCGACGGCATCCGCGCCCAGGTTTCGGAACATACGGATCTCGGCAGGCGACTCATAGGAGGGGCCGGTCAACTGGAGATAGACGCCCTCTTTCAGGGTGATGCCCAGCTTTTCCGCTTCTGCTTTCACGAGCGCACCCATGCGGCGGCTGTAGACCTCGCTCATATCCGGGAAACGGGGGCCCAGCTCATCCAGGTTTGATCCTATCAGCGGATTGGGGACCATGGTGGAAATGTGATCGGTGATCAGCATGAAATCTCCCGGGATAAAATCAAAGTTGATGCCGCCTGCGGCGTTGGTAAGCAGCAGCTTTTTCGCGCCCAGCATGCCCATCAGCCTAGTGGGAAGCACCACGTCCTCCATGGCGTAGCCCTCATAATAATGGACGCGGCCCTGCATGATGACCACCGGAACCTGATTCACGTAGCCGAAGACAAAGCGGCCCTTGTGTCCGGGTACGGTGGACACCGGGAAGCCTTCAATCTCCTGGTAGCTGACCTCAGCCCGGATATCAATACTCTCCGCGTAATCACCCAGACCGGATCCCAGAATCAGCGCCACTTCCGGCTGAAAATCTGTTTTCTCCCGAATACATCTCATACAGTTCTGCAATTTCTCCAGTGCTTTGCTCATAGACATACCCTCCTTTTAAATCCAGTTCTGTTCCATTTCGTTTTTCAGACGGCAAAACATATCATAATACGATTGTTTTGCAGAATTAATAATATCTAATGCAACTGCTTTATTATACGCATGCGCCACATTATTTCTGGCCTGTAAAGCTTCCAGCCAGAGCTGTTCGTCCTGAATCATTCCCATCTGATAAGCTGTCTTTAAAATCAACTTTGGCGAACCTGTCTTTCCTTCCGGCGCTCCATTCATATCCAATAACTCTTTTATCGCTTTCCATGATTGCTCAAAACAAATTTCATATAAACCAACCAGTCCCGTCAAAATCACATTATCATAGGGTTCCCGGTAATTATAAATATCTTTCAGATTATCCAATGCCATATAAAATTTTTCATATTTTTTCATAGAGCATCACCCCTTCTTTTTCAATCACATCCAACAATTCTTTCTGTACGGAACCGTCCAGATTTACTACGTCATATTTCAGCAATGTGGTAGTTTCCTCTTCTACATCCAGGGCAAAAGCCGCAATATTTCCTCCGCTGACTGCAAGATCAATATCACTGACCTTCCGGTAATCTCCCCTTGCCCGCGAGCCAAACAGAATCACTTTTTGGATTCCATATTTCTGGGCAAGTTCTTTTATTTCCTGTATAATTTGTGGTCGGATTCCTGTTTCATTCATCATATCTCTATTTTTCATACTCCGCAATGGTTTCTTCGATCCGCGTTTTTACGATTTCGGCGATTTCCGTCGTCTTCATACTCTGATAAACCTCGTAAGGGATCGGCTCCAGAAAGTGAACCTGGACAGTCACCGGGGCAATGCTGTTCCGATCGAAGGGTTCGAAGGCATTCAGGAGGGCTACCGGAACGATAGGGGCTTTGGCTTTGACGGCGCATTTGAAGCTGCCGCCCTTGAAGTCACCCACCTGGTTACCCCGCCTGGATCGGGTTCCTTCCGGGAAAATCAGGTAATTGCGGCCGTTTTTGACCTCCTGGGTCACGTCCAGAATTACCTGCAGGGACTGGCGCACGTCCTCCCGGTCCATGATTTTTGCCTTCATGATGGCAAAGACCTGTTTCAGGAACAGCACATCCTTTACTTCTTTTTTCGCCACTACTGAGAAGGGCTGATCGCAGGCTTCAATAATCGCCAACACGTCAAAGAGTCCCTGGTGATTGGGGAAAAAGACAAAGCTTTCCCCTGTGGGGATATGTTCTCTTCCATGGACGTCGATTTTGACCCGGCCTCCCTTGTTGGCGTGGAGTACGATTTTCTTCAAGAGCGCGTATTTCTCCGGCTCCGGGATATCGTCCGTATGCTTCGCGAAATGGCAGAGCTGCCACCACCAGTAGGGGACGAAGGGCAGATTGTACAATACCATCAGGATAATTCGCCTCATAATGTTACCTTCTCTCTGGCCTCACATAGACCTTCTTTTTAAAAACGCTTATTAAAAATTTCTCTGAAATGTTTTCTATCTCTTTTAAATACTCTGTAATACATAAATTATTTAAAATATTCAATCTGTTGCAACAGCTTGTTTTTTTTATATTAGTGTTGCTCTTCCAGTGGCTTCAGCGTCTCAAACTCCGTCTCAATGGATACCTGCTTTCCTTCCAGACTCCTGTGAACAAAATCCAGCAGCATGGACTGAATCTGATCGGAATAGCTCCACCAGGGGCTGGTGGTCAGCGGGATCAGGAAGCTGCCCTCGCTGCCGTCGAAGGTGAAGCGGTGGGCTTCCCTGACGCCCTTGCCCTCGTCCATGAAGTAAACCACGCCCTGGAATTTCAGGGGCTCTTCGGAACCACTCTCGTCTCTTACCGTAATCCGCAGGAAGGGAATTTCCGAGCCGTCCTGATTTTCCGGGAATGTATAGAGGAAATAATTTTCCTCGGCGTTCAACACATACTGATCCTCGCCCAGCTCTGTGGCGTTGGTGTCCAGAAGGCTCCAATCCACATTCAGGGGTTCTGTCTCCTCTTCCTTCAGGTATTCATTTCCCCAGGCCTTCGGAAGCATCTTCAGGTCCTCGATGTGGGTCAGTTCGGCGAACTCCTCGTAGGCCGGTTCAAACTGAGCCCGCACCTCGTCGTCATTGGTCAGGAAAATGATATTCTCGTACTTACAGGGCGTATAGTGCTTCTGAATGTACTGGTACATATAGTAATTCCGGGTGCTTAAGGAACCGGAATCATGCTGCCAGGCCGGGGCCACGATGATGAGTTCCGGCTGCTTTTCTTCCAGCACTTCGATGGCCCGGGTCTGCATCACCTTGTTGTTGGTGTTGTAGGTGCTGCTGAAGGGCATCAGGTTTTCCCTGTTCAGGATGTTGTAGTGGGAGAGCTGGTTGGTCATGTCCACGACCTTCTTGTCCCTGCAGAGATCATTGACCAGGGTGTTCAGATTCATCAGCTCTTTCTTCTGCGTTTCCGTGATATAGATGTCTCCGAGGCCCGGGATGCCCGTCTCCTCCACTGTGGCGTAAGTATAGTTGTCGCTGATCGTATCCCGCTCAAAGACCTTCGCAGGCATGGTCAGCAGGTTGCTGCCCCTGGTCAGGACGGTGGCCAAAAACAGAAAGGCCATCATGCCCGCCGTCCACAGGGAAAAGCGTTTTTCCAGGGAGGGCAGGAAAATCAGCAGCACCAGAAACAGACTGCAAATGGTGGTCACAATGATGCCGCGCTCGCCGAACTGGGTCCGGACGAAGGTATAGCGCACGATCACCAGGTTGAAAATGAGCAGGAACAGCAGGGCATACCAGGCAAGCTTCTTCTCCCCGCCCTCTTTGTCTGCCGGGAAAATCAGGGCTGCCAGCAGTGAAAAACCGAAACCGAAGGTGGCATACCAGACGTATCTGCTCGCCAACTCCTCCTTCAGGATGTCGCCGGTGGTCTCCAGGATGGCCGCTGAATTTTCCACAATATAGCGAAGAATCGCGAAAAACATGGGAATAAAGCAAATTCCCAGGATCAGAAGCGGGATGTACCAGGGCAGGATCTTTTTCCGGACTTCTTTTTCATTCAGGCGGAAGAAGATTTTCCAGCCCTTCTCATGGAAGCACTCCCAGAGAATCATGGGCAGGGTCGCCAGGGCGCAGGCTCCGCCGATGGACGAATTCCAGGCGATGGACAGAATGGAGATAAAAGTCCAGCTCCAGAGCAGCATGGGGAAATTCTTCCGCATTTTTTTCGAAAATACGATCAGAATAAAAGGCAGCGCAAAGGCCCAGCGCACGTAATAATACTTGTCCCCGAACAGGGAGAACAGCAGCACGCAGAGCAGGCCCAGCAGCTTATTGTCAATAAAATAATAGAATACCGCCGCAGTCGCCATGGCGATGAGGACGCAACCCACGATCATGGCTGGTTCGATGGACGCGTAGGTTCCGTCAAACAGAAGCTTTCCCACTGCCGCCTGGAAATAATCGCAGACGCCGTGGATGGGCATGGTATCGATGTAGGGCACAACGCCGTAGTTCAGAAGCTCATGCAGAGGCTCCGCAATCTCGCCGTAGTGGTACATCTCCAGCGGGGTGCCGGAAATGGTGCCGTTTGGCAGAGTCCAGGAGGCGAAGACTGCCAGAGACAGAAATGTGGAAAGGGAAATCGCCGGACGGAGATCTGCTCTGTGTTTTCTGAAAAATGCCCTGTTCCACAGCGTACAGAATACAACCAGTACAAGAACCGCCGTTTCCATCTTTGTACTTTGATAAAGTCGGATGACTGCTCCATCCCGGAGATACTCATAATTCCAGAGCATCAGGAACGAAAGCGGCAGAAGCCACTGCCCCCATTCCATGTATTTTTTTAGCTGCCGTCTGATCTGTTCCTGTTTTGCCGGATCTTTTCCACATCGGCGTACAAAATTTGTGAAGATACCCACACCGATCAGAGTTATACACTGCAGA
This sequence comes from Clostridiaceae bacterium, assembly GCA_902362725.1. Taxonomy (GTDB): domain Bacteria; phylum Bacillota; class Clostridia; order Lachnospirales; family Lachnospiraceae; genus Laedolimicola; species Laedolimicola ammoniilytica. The sequence continues at coordinate 20,520 of CABIXM010000001.1, forward strand.
ATGGGGAAAAGTTTTTCAAGCCATGGCTGCATACCGAAGAATGCCTCAATGACAAAGCAGATCAGAGCCAGCAAAAATTCTGAAAACAGAATCAGAAAGCAGGCGTCTTCGAACCAGGCATAGCTTTCCCGCTGCTTCGCCGTATATTCCCACGTCCGATCAAAGCTGCCGCAAAGCCAGCTCCATTTCTTAGAGAGCAGGGTCAGGATCACTGCGTACAGCAGAAAGAAGCCCAACAGTCCGCCGATGTATAAGTTCGCCAGGGTCATGTCGCCCTGCTTGTAGTAGGCAGTCCAGGTGGTGTAGCCGGTAACGAACTCGCCGTATTCCGGCATCTGCTGATAGAGAACCCGCATGACCAGCCAGCATAGGAGGGCCGTAGACGGGATCGTCAGGGTTGCGGAAATGATACATATTTTCTGTGAAAAATATCTTTTCATAATCGTGTTGAAACCTTTCATCTATTTGCCCGTGTTTTCAGGGCATCCAGGGATACCCGTAGGGCATTTCATCTATTTGCCCATGTTTCCGGGGCTCCATTTTCCCAGCACACCGCTAAGCCCTGCGGCCGCGCCCGGAAGCATACATACGAAATACGGGAAAATATACTGGGACTTGGCCTCCCAGATGGTGTGGAAGAAAAATCCTCCCAGGATCACCATGGGCAGGAACAGCTCGGTAAGCTGCCAGCGCTTCTCCCCTTTTCTGCCGATCAAAAGCCCTGCGAAGACTGCCACGAAGACCAGGAGCTGGAACAGATTCATGTATTCGCTGAGCACCCGATACAGCTTGCCCTCATAGATGCTCTGGACGATCGTGGAAAAATCGCCGTTGTGAAACTGGTTGACCCAGAGGGCCTCATAAGTGGGCTCGTTCCATTGGGACAGGGTCTTTCTCAAATAAAAGCGGGCGGCATAGACCGGATCCTTTTGAAAATGCTGCAGCGACTCCGTTATGGCCTCTCTGGCCATGGCGTCGCTGACCACTGGATCGCAGTCTGAGTTTACATAAGTGTCGAAGTTAAATCCGTTATACCAGCCCTCGGCGCGTTCGCCCTCCTGCATGCCCATGGCGACCCAGAGGGATTTGGGCATACCGCTTTCGATGGGGATGCCGGAGCGGTGCTCATAAAAAGCGGTCAGACTCTTACTTAAAATTACTGTCATACCAAGAATAATCAGAATCGCAACGAAACTTTTGCCTGCTTTCCCCATTCCTGATTTTTCATTTTCTTTTTGATCTGTGCCCAGTTTGCTTTCTTCTGTTTTGAGCATCGGTTGTCTGTGTGCCGTTTGTTCCATCTGCTCCTTTTTGATCGTACTGACGCTCTTTTTTACCGCGTCATACAAAAGCAGAATCACCAGCGCCACCAGAAAGATACTGTAATTATTCTTCACCAGAATCGAAATTCCAATCAAAATTCCGGCACTTACCGCATAACGCCATTTCCCATGATCCAGAAAAAGAAGCAGCGCGTAAAAGGCCTCCAGCGCGAAGGCCAGTCCCAGCATCATTCCGTAGAGGAAGGTGCTGTATAAGATAATCTGGATGCAGCCCATGGACGCCAGCAAGACAAGACAATCCGCATTTTGATCGTGATAGAGCCGATCCGTAATCCGATAAAGCAGATAGACCACGACTCCATTTGCCAGGGCAGTCAGGTACATAAAGGCTTTCCAGTTTTCCCCGCCGGTCAACCGGTACAGAACCTCCAGGATCGCCGTCAGGCCCAGCTGGTTCGGGTAGATCTGCATGTATTTTCCATGCTCAAAAAAGAGAAAATTATTCTGGGTCATCAGGTAGGACACCCAGGATACCGCCTTCTGATCGGCCTCTGGGTAGGTGTGACTCACCTGGATCCAGAAAACGCTCATTCCGATCACGAACAAAACCGCAATTGCAGTCAGCATTTTCGTGGAAATTTTCTTAAATATCTGTTTTTTATATAATATATATAAGATTCCCACAACAGCTGCCAGGAACAGCAGATTCAGCGGAATCACATCCCACCGGTACTCCGGCCGCTCCCCGTAGGAGGAATCCGGTGTGAAATAGGCGGTGCTTAACATGCTGGCCGCCGTCAGAAACCCGAACAGCAGAATGGACAGCCAGAGTACCACACCGTCTGCCACCCGTAACAATTTATTTTGCATAAAGTCTCCGATCAAAAAAATTACATTGAATTCGTATTACTCAGAAAAGGTACACGAACTCAATGTAATTATAATATAAAGCACTTCATTTGTCATCCTAAAGTTCCGGCGGCGCGGACTCTGCCGAACCGCCAGATTTTATTCCAGCGGCGCGCCGGTATCCCCGCGGAAGTATTCTTTACACCGCAGCTTAAACAGAAACTCCGACACGTTGAATTTCCGGATCCCCGTATGCTCCTCCTGCCGATACTCATTCATGGAAAAATATGCTCTCGTCATCTCCGCCTCCGCCGTTCCTTCCTTTGCAGCTTTCAGCATCGGGCTCGACGCGTCTGTGGACAGCTCGTAAAGATAGCTGGTCTGATCGTGGGCTATATTGTAGGAGGCAATCCAGGCGTCCATGTGACTGAAGGAGAGGACGAGATACAGCACCGTTATTACCGCCACGCTGTACCGGAACAACGGGAAGCTTTCCTGAAAAATATTCCGGATCACTCCCGCAAACAACACTGCCAGCGCCAGCAGCGCAAACAGCACCAGCACCCGGAGCCGGGTCAGCCGGTAGGCCTGAATATACAGGAACATCCGGCAGGCCGAGGAAATCATCATAATATACGTGCAGGCGGAAATAAATGTCAACATGATTTTCAGAACCTTATTTTCCCGGAAAAGGATCAGTGTAACCAGCGCCAGCAGCAGATTCAGCGCACTGACAAAAAGGAGCTGAAAGAAACCCTGTCTGGCAAAGCCTGCGTAGGAATATTCCGCCGGAAGGGTGAAGCCGCCGGTGAACAGGTAGGAAATCTGAACCATGCAGAACAACAGATAGACCACACCGATAACCGCCAGCGCCGTGATCGCCAGAACCGGCTCCTGGGTGCGGAGATCCTTTTCTTCCGCCTGGGGCTTTCGGTTCTTTACAGCGCTGTAGATAGCAAAGAAAAACATCAGCCCCCAGAGGAACTTGAGCGTCATGAAAATCAGCTTTGTCGGAAGGATCATCTGACTGATCACCTGAACCACCCAATCGAACGCGCCGCCCAGCATCTGATCGAAGACCTCGTCAGCTGAAATCAGAAGCGGCAGGATCAGACAGAGCAGGGTTACGCCCACCAGAATGCCCAGGATCACATAAATCAGTTTCCCATTCCGCTTCTTTTCACCTGTTCCGGCCTGTTCCTTCCGCGCTCTCCGGCTTTTGGCCAGCTCCGGGAACACCGCGAAAAGATGGGCCAGCGTCTTCATTGCCAGATCCCATAAACCGCCCACATAGCGAAATACCGTCCAGTTTTGATCCTCATAGCCGTCATGCAGAAGCAGAATGCCGAATAATACCCAGACGGCCAGCTTATTGCACCAGATGATGATAAGATTGCCGGTCAAGAAGGTAGATACTCCCAGAAGCAGGATGGCCAGCATATAGAGCCTGGAGTCTTTTTTGATCGAGCGCCCGGCCTGCTTCATCAGGCCCTGGTACAGCATAAGCATCCCAGCCAGAAATACCGGATACAGTACACCTGAAAAATTGTCATACAGACAGAATACATAAAAAAGTGAAAATCCAAACAACACTTGCAGATGGCTGAAGTTCTTCCGCTTTTCCCATAGCTTCATGTTAGATCCCCTCCTCACTGACCTCCGTGCCGTCACCGTCCGGGACGTATTCGAGAATGTCGCCGGGCTGGCAGTCCAGCACCTTACAGATGGCGTTCAGGGTCGAAAACCGCACCGCCTTTGCCTTGTTATTTTTTAAAATGGACAGATTGGCCATGGTCACATCCACCTCCTGGGAAAGCTCCGTGAGGCCGATTTTCCGCCGGGCCATCATGACGTCCAGATTGATACGAATTGCCATTTCAAATCCCCCTATATGGTTAAATCATTTTCCAGCTTGTAGGTAACAGCCTGATCGAAAACGTCTGCCAGCACCCGGCTGAACAGACCCGCGATCAGGAACACCAGCACCTCCACCATAGCCGCCGGAGTCGTCGCCAGAAATAATCGAATCACGGTCAGTCCCGCAATGCAGAAGCTGTAGACTGACATTCTCTTCAGACTGGTTACATTTTTCTCCACGAAGCAGTCTGAAGCGAGAACTGTCCGGAACATAGATCGAAGCTCCCGGATAATCAGCACCGCGAAAATGCCGGAGAGAAACAGGAACACCAGCAGCGGCAGATAATACCGCCGATACTCCGGAAAATAGTCTCCCAGGATTTTCAGGGAAACCGGAAGACTGAAAGCCGCCAGAATCCCCGCCCAGAGCATGAAATCCAGCAAAGCCTTTGTAAATTTCGTGATTTTCATAGAGACCTCCTGTAATTTGTAGAATATTATGTAAACTTTATATGGTATCTCACTGTCGATCTTCTTTCTGCCCGCAATACATTGAAAATAGTAAAAGAAAAAGTGGTAAGATACAGCTATCCCTTTCAGATACCTGTATCTTACCACTTTATTTATTGTTTTTCAATATGTTTTTATTGTTTATCAATATTTATTTTAAATTCGATGTGCAAGATTCTATAGGGAAAACGCCCTCAATTCTGGAACTGCAGCGCAGTCTCAGACTTGCACATCAAATTTCTTCTTCCTCGGCGGAATCATCCTTATTCATCTGCTCCCGTACCTTGGCAATACTTGCCACAGATACGTTTTCAGAATCCACGTTCATGAGCTTCACGCCCGAAGTGATACGGCCCATGATGGAAATGCCGTTACACGGAATCCGGATAATGATGCCCTCGGTGGTGATGAGCATGACCTCGTTATCCTCGTTGACCGCCTTGGCTCCGACCACATTGCCGGTCTTGTCGGTAATCTTGTAGCACTTTACACCCTTACCGCCACGGTTCTGTACAGTAAATTCATCCATATCGGTGCGCTTGCCCAGACCTTTTTCGGATACTACCAGCAGATACTCGCCCTGGCTTTGAACCTGCATGCCTACGATCTCGTCCTGATCAGCCAGATTCATACCGATGACGCCCATGGACGCACGGCCAGTGGCTCTTACGTCCGTCTCCTTGAATCGGATACACATGCCATACTTCGTAATCAGGAAAATGTCCTGATCGTCATCGGTGTACTTCACCTCGATCAGCTCGTCGCTGTCACGGAGATTGATGGCTACCAGGCCGGACTTCTTCACGTTGGCGTATTCCCGGATGGAAGTTTTCTTCACCAGACCATTCTTGGTGGCCATGAAGAGGTACTTGCCTTCCTCGTACTCTTTGATCGGAATGACCGCGGTAATCTTCTCGCCCGGCTGCAGGGACAAGAGATTGATAATGGCGGTTCCGCGGGAGGTTCTGCTGGCCTCGGGAATCTCGTAGCCCTTCAGGCGGTACACCTTACCGGTGTTCGTAAAGAACATGATGTAATGGTGAGTGGTGGTCATCATCAGATCCTCGATGTAATCCTCATTGATGGTCTGCATGCCCTTGATACCCTTGCCGCCGCGGTTCTGGCTCTTGAAATTGTCGGTGGTCATACGCTTGATGTACCCTAAGTTCGTCATGGTGATCACCACGTCCTCCTCAGGAATCAGGTCTTCCATGGACAGGTCGAACTCGTCGAAGCCGATGCTGGTACGGCGGTCGTCGCCGTATTTATCCGCGATGACGGTAATCTCCTCTTTGATGACGCCCAGCAGCTTCTTCTCATCTGCCAGAATTCCCTTTAAGTAATCGATCTGCTCCATCAGCGCCTTATACTCTGCCTCCAGCTTCTCCCGTTCCAGACCGGTCAGTGTGCGCAGACGCATGTCTACGATGGCCTGGGCCTGTACGTCGTCCAGTCCGAAGCGCTCCATCAGCTTCTGCTTTGCCTCCGGCGTGGACTGGGATCCGCGGATGATCCGGATGACTTCATCAATATTGTCCAGGGCGATGAGCAGGCCTTTTAAGATATGGGCGCGCTCCTCGGCCTTATTTAAGTCGTATTTGGTGCGGCGGGTAACCACGTCCTCCTGGTGAAGCAAGTAATACTTCAGCATATCCAGAAGGTTCAGGACTTTCGGCTCCTTGCCTACCAGAGCCAGCATGATAACGCCGTAGGTATCCTGAAGCTGGGTGTGCTTATAGAGCTGATTCAGGATCACGTTGGCGTTGGCGTCCTTGCGGAGCTCGATGTTGATCCGCATACCCTCGCGGCTGGACTCGTCGCCGATGTAGGTGATGCCGTCGATGCGTTTTTCTTTTACCAGCTCGGCAATCTTCTCGATGAGCCGGGCCTTATTGACCATATAGGGAAGCTCGGTAACCACGATGCGGCTCTTGCCGTTGCTCATGGTCTCGATGTTCGTCACGGCACGCACGCGGATCTTGCCGCGGCCTGTCCGGTAGGCTTCCTCGATGCCTCTGGTTCCCAGAATCTCCGCGCCTGTGGGGAAATCCGGTCCCTTGACGATTTTTAAAATCTCTTCGATGGTGGTGTCGCGGTCCTCTTCGATCCGGTTATCAATGAGCTTCACCACAGCCTTAATGACCTCGCGCAGATTGTGCGGCGGGATATTGGTCGCCATACCGACTGCGATACCCGTGGTACCGTTGACCAACAGGTTCGGAAAACGGGATGGAAGCACGGAGGGTTCCTTCTCAGTCTCATCGAAGTTCGGTACAAAATCTACGGTATTTTTATTGATGTCCGCCAGCATTTCCATGGAAATTTTGCTTAAGCGGGCCTCGGTATATCGCATGGCTGCCGCGCCGTCTCCGTCCACGGAACCAAAGTTACCGTGACCGTCTACCAGCGGATAACGGGTGGACCAGTCCTGAGCCATATTGACCAGGGCTCCGTAGATGGAGCTGTCGCCGTGGGGGTGATATTTACCCATGGTATCGCCGACGATACGCGCGCACTTTCTGTGGGGCTTATCCGGTCCGTTATTCAACTCGATCATGGAGTAAAGCACTCGCCGCTGTACCGGCTTTAAGCCATCCCGGACATCCGGAAGGGCACGGGCTGCGATAACGCTCATGGCATAATCGATATAACAATCTTCCATGGTCTTTTTCAAGTCCACGTCATGGACTTTGTCAAAGATATTGTCTTCCATTTTCTATTCTCCCTTACTAGGTTACGGACATTCAGCCGCGCCATGGCTGAACTGTTAAATGTCTAAGTTTTTCACGAATTTCGCGTTTGTCTCGATAAATTCACGCCGGGGTTCTACTTTATCGCCCATCAGTGTATTGAAGGTCAGATCGATCTCGGCGGAATCCGCATCTTCCATGGTTACGCGACGTAAAATTCGCTTCTCCGGATCCATGGTAGTCTCCCAGAGCTGTTCGGCGTCCATCTCGCCAAGACCCTTATAACGCTGGATCTTATTGTTCTGATCGCGGCCTACCTCGTTCAGAATGTCTGCCAGCTGCTCGTCGCTGTAGGCGTACCATACTTTTTTATTGCGCTCCAGCTTGAACAGAGGCGGCTGTGCCAGATAGACATAGCCTTCTTTGATCAGGTCCGGCATAAATCGGTAAATAAATGTAAGAAGGAGTGTACTGATATGCGCGCCGTCCACGTCGGCATCGGTCATCAGAATGATCTTATGATACCGAAGCTTGCTGATATCAAAGTCCTCATGGATACCGGTACCAAAGGCGGTAATCATAGCCTTAATCTCCGCATTAGCATATATTTTATCCAGGCGGGCTTTCTCCACGTTCAGGATTTTGCCTCGCAGGGGCAGGATAGCCTGGGTCGCACGGGACCGGGCTGTCTTTGCGGAACCGCCTGCGGAATCTCCCTCTACGATATAGATCTCACAATTCTCCGGATTCTTATCGGAACAGTCTGCCAGCTTTCCGGGCAGGGCCATACCGTCCAGAGCGGTCTTTCTTCTGGTCAGATCGCGGGCTTTTCTGGCAGCCTCGCGGGCACGCTGGGCCAGAATAGATTTCTCCAGAATCACCTTGGCTACCATGGGGTTCTGCTCCAGGAAGATCATCAGCTGCTCAGAAACCACGTTATCTACCGCGCCTCTGGCCTCACTGTTGCCCAGCTTCTGCTTGGTCTGGCCCTCAAACTGTGGCTCACCGATCTTGATGCTGATGATGGCGGTCAGACCCTCGCGGATATCGTCGCCGTTCAAACTGGGCTCGCTGTCCTTCAGGAGCTTATTTTTCCGCGCGTAATCATTAAACGTCTTGGTCAGCGCGTTTTTGAAACCGGTCAGGTGAGTACCACCCTCCGGGGTATTGATGTTATTGACGAAGCTGTAGCAGTTCTCTGTGTAGGAGTCATTGTGCTGCAGCGCCACTTCTACGACCACGTCGTTGACCGTACCTTCGCAGTAAATGATCTGCTCGTAAAGAGCCGTCTTGGATCGGTTCAGGTAACTTACGAACTCCTTGATACCGCCCTCATAACAGAATTCCTTTTTGTACTGAGGCTCCTGACGATCGTCCCTGAGAATGATCTTCAATCCCCTGGTCAGGAACGCCATTTCCCGCAGACGCACCTTCAGGATATCATAATCGTAGACGGTCTCCTCAAAGATCTCCTTATCCGGCAGAAAAGTGACCTGAGTACCGGTCTTTTCCAGAGCGCACTCGCCGATCACCTTCAGCGGCTCTACTGCATGGCCTCTCTGATACCGCTGGTAATAGATTTTTCCCTCGCTGTAGATACGAACCTCCAGCCACTCGGAAAGCGCATTGACTACGGATGCGCCCACGCCGTGCAGGCCACCGGATACCTTATAGCCTCCGCCGCCGAACTTTCCGCCTGCATGCAGCACGGTAAAGACCACTTCTACCGCCGGAATGCCGGCCTTATGATTGATTCCCACCGGGATACCACGACCGTCGTCGATGACGGTGATGGAATTATCCTTGTGAATCGTCACATCAATATTTTTACAGAAGCCTGCCAGGGCCTCGTCCACTGAATTATCTACGATCTCGTAAACCAGATGATGAAGTCCGCGGGAGGAAGTGCTTCCGATGTACATACCAGGTCTCTTCCGGACTGCTTCAAGTCCTTCCAAAATCTGGATTTGATCTGCTCCGTATTCTGCGCTCATGTTCCATCCTCCTATAACTAATTTTCGCTGTATACAGCGCCCTCGATCACCCGGAAAACCTTGTTGATCGAAAACCTGTGATTTACAAATTCATCCAGACCCGTACAGGTGATCATGGTCTGAATATCATGAATGCTGTTTAATAAATAGTTTTGCCGATTGTGATCGAGTTCAGACAACACATCGTCAAGAAGTAAGACAGGCGTATCGTGAATCACCTGTTTGACCAGCTCGATCTCAGATAATTTCAGGGATAAGGCCGCAGTCCGCTGCTGTCCCTGGGATCCGAATTTCCGGATATCGACGCCGCCGATGGCGAATAGTAGATCATCCCGATGGGGACCCACATTCGAGGTCTTCATGCGGATATCCCGCTCCCGGCTCCGGGTAATAGCGTCGAAAAGCTCCTCCGCTCCCACATTTTTCTCGTAGGACAGGGTCAGCTCCTCCTTGCCACCGGAGAGCTTTTCGTGGATTCCACGAATAATCTCCCCCAGGGATTCGATGAAAGTCTCCCGGCTCTCAATGATCTTTTTCCCATATTCTGCCATCTGTATATCCCAGATATCCAGCGTGTCCCGCAGTTCCGGTCGGAAGCTCAAGTCCTTTAAGAGCTTATTGCGCTGTGCCACGATACGGTTATAGCCTGTCAGGTGGTGGAGATACACCTTATCCAGTTGACATAACTCCATATCCAGGAACCGACGCCGTTCGCCCGGACCCTGCTTGATGATACTTAAGTCCTCCGGAGAGAAAAAGACAAAATTCGCGATGCCGAAGAGCTCGCTGGCCTTCCGGATCGGCACACCGTTGATGGCGATGCCCTTGGTCTTATTCTTCTTCAGATGAATATCGATCTGATATTCGATCTCTCCCTTCTTTACAAAGGTTCGAAGATGCCCTTCCTCTTCCCCGAAATAAATCATATCCCGATCCCGGCTGCCCTTGTGGGACTTGGTGGTGCCGCTTAAATACACGGCCTCCAGAATATTGGTCTTTCCCTGGGCGTTATCGCCGTAGAAAATGTTGGTGTTGGCATCAAACTGAAGATTAAGCTCCCGGTAATTCCGGAAATTCTTCAGTTCCATGGATTCGATGATCATACGATTTTATAGTCCTGTCCCTGATAGGTAAATACGTCGCCTTTGTGGAGCTTACGGCCTCTGCGCTCCTCCACCTGGCCGTTTACCTTTACCTTGCCGTCCACGATCTCATACTTGATATCCGATCCCAGGGAAAGGATGCCGGCCAGCTTCATGGCCTGGCCCAGGCGGATAAATTCGTCGCGGATGGCTACTTCGATATATTCCATAATGTCTCCTTTATACAGAAGCGCTGCTGAAGTTGACCGGAAGGATCAGATAGATATAAGTCCCCTTCTCATCCCGGATAAAGCAGGGCGCTTTCGGATTAACCAGATATAAGGTCACCATTTCATCGTCGATGACACGCAGGGCATCGATCAAAAACTTCGGATTGAAACCGATCAGAATGTCCTTGCCTTCTTTTTCGATGACGATTTCCTCATTCATGGAGCCCACGCCGGATGTCAGCTTCAGGCGCATCTCGCCGTCGCTGATCTGGACGATGATGGGCTTCTTGTCGCTCTCGCGAATCAGCAGGGTTGCGCGGTCGATACAGTTCAGAAGCTCCTTCTTATTGACCTTTACTTTTGTTTCATAATCGCTGGAAAGCATCTGCTCGATGCGGAAATATTCGCCCTCGATAAGACGGGATACCACCGTGGTCTCATCGAATTCGAATACGATGTGGTTCTTGGTAAAGAACAGATTCACCAAAGCGTCCAGCTCGCCGGAGAGGATTTTGCTGACCTCGATCAGCGTCTTTCCGGGTACGATCACCTTTCTCGGCTCGTACTCCTCTTTCAGCTCCAGATTGCGGATAGACACGCGATGGCCATCCAGGGAAACCACCTTTAAGTGATTGCCATTGATCTCGAAGAGTTCACCGGTCATCATTTTATTGCTCTCATTATCGGAAATAGAGAAAATAGTCTGCTTGATCACTTCGCGGAGGCTGAACTGGGATACCACCACCGGCTCCGCTTTTTCAATATAAGGAAGATAGGAGAAATCATCGCCGGATTTTCCAGCAATATGGAACCGTGCCTTTTCGCAGCTGATGAGCATCTGGAAATTGGCATCGGTCTCAATGGTCACGTCATTATCCGGTAGCTTTCTTACGATCTCGGAGAAAATCTTTGCGTCAATGGCAATGATGCCTTTCTCCTGGATATCTCCTTCGATCACGGTCTCAATGCCAAGTTCCATATCGTTGGCTGTCATTTTAATCTGTCCTGCAGAAGCATCGATCAGAATACATTCCAGAATGGACATGGTGGTCTTGGAAGGAACTGCTTTCAAAACGATATTAACACCTTTTAAAAGGTCTGATTTTTTGCAGACGAACTTCATAATGTGTATAACTCCTTTCGTTCGTTCCCCGGAGGGGGATATAGATAAATATATAAAATAATCCGTCGTATCCGTAGTAGGGACTGTGAATATGTTGATAAGTGGTCTGAGGCCCCTGAAATCAAGGCTTCAGGCAAAGGATAACTATGTGAAAAAGTACTGTATAACTGCCCTCAGACCAGAGGGGTTATACACATGGCCTGATTCGCGGAAAAGTTTTCCCCACAGGATCAACATACTTGTCCACAGTGAAATGTGAATAAGTCGGCTCCCTTAGTTTGGGTTAATTTTCTTTCGGATGGTTCCGATGGTACGGATGGTGGAATCGTTGTTCTGCAGCTCTTTTTCGATCTTTTCCACGCCGTGCATGACGGTGGTGTGATCGCGGCCGCCCATGATGTCACCGATTTTCTTCAAGGTGGTGCCGTTCTCCTTGCAGAGATACATGGCCACCTGGCGGGGGTAGGCGATATTGGCGGTGCGCTTGTTGCTGTAGATATCGGCAGGCGTAATATGGAAATGTTCCGCCACGATCTCGATGATTAGCTCCGGGGTCACCTTCCGGCTTTCGCCCGGGGAAATGATATCCTTGATGGCTTCCTCCGCGAGAAGCATATCGATGGGCCGTTTTTCCAGGGTGGACAGGGCGATCAGACGGTTGAAAGCGCCTTCCAGCTCACGGATGTTGGACTTGATATTCGTGGCGATATAGGTAATGATATCGTCGTCGATGTGGTAGCCCTCCAGTTCCTCTTTTTTCCGCAGAATGGCCATTCTGGTTTCAAAATCCGGGGAAGATACGTCGGCGATCAGACCGCATTCAAAACGGGTCCGAAGACGTTCCTCCAGAGTCTCAATGTCCTTGGGCGGCCGGTCACTGGAGATGATGATCTGCTTGTTGGCCGTGTGAAGGGCGTTGAAGGTATGGAAAAATTCCTCCTGGGTACTTTCCTTACCGATGATGAACTGCACGTCGTCGATGAGCAGCACGTCGATGTTCCGGTATTTCTCACGGAAACGGGTCATACCGGAGGGATCGCCCATTCGCAGGGTCTCGATCAGCTCGTTGGTGAAGTACTCACTGGTGACGTAGAGCACCTTCATATTCGGATTTTCCTTTAAAATATGGTTGGCAATGGCGTGCATCAGATGGGTCTTGCCCAGTCCTACGCCTCCATGCAGGAAAAGAGGATTGTACACTTTACCGGGCGTCTCGGCTACGGCCAGGGACGCGGCGTGGGCAAACTTGTTGTTGCTGCCGACCACGAAGGTATCGAAGGTAAACTTCGGGTTGATGTTGGACTTTTCAAAATCCGGGCTGTTTACCGGGCGATCGGCGGAACCGGCAGAAGAAGCGGGAGTTTCCGCACTTTTCTGCTCCATGGCCTCTTTTTCGGTAATGAATTCCACGTCGTATTTCTCGCCGGTAAACTCGGCGATGGCCACGAAGATAGGCGTCTTAAACTTGGAATTCAGATAGGTAATCATCTGTTCGCCCATGGGGACGATGATTTTCACCACATGGTTGTCGGTGCTGTGGACCGTCAGGGGGAGCAGCCAGGTCTCAAAAGAAATATCCGAAAGCTCATGCTCCTTCCGGACGTGTTCGAGAATTTCGCTCCATTTTTCTTTTATCAGATTCATCATTTATCTCCTCAGTGCCCTTTTTCACGAATTTTACGCAAAAAGAGCAATTTATCCTATAATCAATAATATACCAAATCCGGACGGCGATCAAGCAGAAAAATCAGGTTATCCACTTATTATCCACATTTTATCCACATCTTGTGGATAACTTTCGGAGAGGCACAAGATATATAAAATCCGGGAAGAAAATGAAATTTAGCGCCAAATTGCTTGACTTTATGGGCTTTTATGAATATAATTGAAATGATATTTTGTAGATAGGAGGTGTAGGCACCATGAAAATGACATTTCAACCGAAGAAAAGATCCAGAGCAAAGGTTCACGGATTTAGAGCTAGAATGAGCACTCCTGGCGGAAGAAAGGTATTAGCTGCCAGAAGATTAAAGGGAAGAAAGAAATTATCCGCGTAGGCCGCATATATGTGGCCTTTTTTTCTCTTTTAAGTTTTTCAGACTTTTGGAGAGTGTATGAAGTATCCGCATTCAGAATCTTTGAAAAAGAACCGGGATTTTCAGCTTTTATATAAGGAAGGAAAGTCCCGTGCCAACCGTTATCTGGTACTTTATGTGAAGGAGAACGGTCTGGAGAAGAATCGTCTCGGTGTTTCTGTCAGCAAAAAGGTTGGCAACAGCATTGTGCGGCACAGAATCACCAGATTGATTCGGGAAAGTTACAGACTGCATGAAGACATGTTCAATAGTGGTTTGGACATGGTAGTCATCGCAAGGGTCAGCGCGAAGGATCGGAGCATGAGAGAGATCGAAAGCGCGCTGCTTCACTTGGGAAAGCTTCAGGGAGTTTTAAAAGAAGAATGAAAATTGTATTGATCAGATTGATTCAATTTTATCAGAAATATCTATCGCCGATGAAACGTACAAAGTGTCCTTATTATCCCAGCTGCTCTCAGTATGGTCTGGAGGCTATTCAGAAATACGGAGCTGTCAAAGGAAGCATTCTGGCCGCCTGGAGAATTTTAAGATGCAACCCGTTTTCCAGTGGTGGATATGATCCCGTACCATAGCTAAGGAGGATTCATTCATTGACAGGTTTATTTTTGACCCGGAATGCGACGCCGATTCTGAGCCAGTTCGCGGCGATTCTGGGATGGTTGATTGAGCGTATTTTTGATTTACTGTATTCTATGGGAACGCCCAGCGTAGGTCTGGCGATTATTTTATTTACCATCGTGGTATATACTCTGATGATTCCGCTGACTTACAAGCAGCAGAAGTTCGCCAGAATGTCTGTCCGGATGAATCCGGAGATTCAGGCCATTCAGAAGAAGTATCAGGGCAAGCAGGATCAGGTATCCATGGTAAAGATGCAGGACGAGATGAAGGCTGTCTATGCGAAATACGGCACATCCCAGACGGGAAGCTGTCTGCCGCTGCTGATTCAGTTTCCGGTTCTGCTGGCTGTATACCGGGTGGTATACGCAATTCCGGCTTATGTAGATAAGGTAAGAGCCGCTTACTATCCGCTGGTTACTGAGCTGATGGCCAGCAAGGGCGCTCAGGACGTGATCATGGGCCTGAAGAGCGCGGCGCAGTTCAAGAAGCAGGGCTTTACGGAGAATACCATCATCGACGTACTGAACAAGGCATCCACCGCAGAGTGGGACAGCATAGCAGCCGCATTTCCGGATTTAAGCTCCGTTATGGAGACCGCGCGTCAGACTCTGAATGGATTTAATAATTTCTTTGGACTGAACATCGCCAACTCTCCCTGGTACAGCGCAAAGCAGTATCTGGGTGAGCATAATTATCTGTTTCTGCTCGTGGCTATCGCGATTCCGGTACTGGCAGGTCTGACCCAGTGGGTGAGCGTTCGTCTGATGCCCCAGGCAGCCAATGGGGGCGGCGACGATTCCAACAACGAGATGATGCAGTCCATGAAGATGATGAACAACTTCATGCCGCTGATGTCTGTATATTTCTGTGCAGTACTTCCCGTAGGTGTGGGCCTGTACTGGGTGATGAGCGGTGTGGTTCGTATGGTCCAGCAGCTCGTGATCAACAAGTATCTGTCCAAGATGGATATTGATGAAGAAATCAAGAAAAACATTGAGAAATATAACCGCAAGCGCGAAAAGGACGGCCTGCCGCCCGAGAAGCTGAACAATGTGGCAAGATCCAGCGCAAAATCCGTAAATAAGAAGCCGGAGCTGAGTGCCGCAGAGCGCGCGAAGCAGATCCAGGATTCTACCGAGTTCTATAAGAATACCGAGGCAAAGCCGGGAAGCCTGGCAGCCAAGGCGAGAATGGTAGAAAAGTTTGACGAGAAGAACAAGAAGAAGTAAAAGACGGGGGTGTCTGATATGGAAAGTATTGAGGTTTCCGCAAAAACAATCGAGGATGCGGTTCTGGAAGCTGCAATTCAGCTGGGAACCACCAGAGACAAGGTTGCTTATGAGGTTATTACACAGCCCACATCCGGTTTTCTGGGAATCGGCGGAAGAAAGGCTGTCATCCGTGCGCATCAGAAATCCGATGAGGAGATAGAGGCGAAGGAGAAGGCCGATAAGGAGATGGAAAAGCTCCTGAATCGTGTCAATGAGAAGAAAGAAGCTCCGAAACCGTCTGAACCGGTGAAGAAGACAGAGGCTCCCAAGAAGCAGGAGAAGCCCGTAGAGGCAAAGAAACAGGCTGCTCCGAAGAGCGAAGCGCCGAAGGCCGCTTTAGCATCTGCAGTAAAAGAAGCGCCGAAGGCCGCGGTTCCTGCATCGGCTCCGAAGTCGGACAAGCCGGCTGTTCCGGTAGATACCGCGCCGGTGGAGAAGTTCCTGAAGGATGTATTTGGCGCGATGGGTATGGAAGTGACCGTGAATATCACTCAGAATCCGCAGGACAGAGAGATGAATATTACACTGGACGGTGCAGATATGGGCGTTCTGATCGGCAAGAGAGGCCAGACACTGGATTCTCTGCAGTATCTTTCCAGCCTGGTGGTCAATAAGAACACTGAGGATTACATCCGCGTAAAGGTGGATACAGAGAATTATCGGGAGCGCAGAAAGGCGACCCTAGAGAATCTGGCAAAGAATATCGCCCAGAAGGTGAAGAGAACCAGAAAGCCGGTATCTTTGGAACCAATGAACCCGTATGAGAGAAGAGTGATTCATTCCGCTCTTCAGAATGATAAGTATGTATGCACCCACAGCGAAGGCGAGGATCCTTACCGCCGGGTGGTCGTTACCTTAAAGGAAGGCGTAAAGCTGGACAATTACGGTAACCGGAACAGAGGACGTTATAATCGAAATTATAATAAGAAAAAGGAACGCTAAGGCGTTCCTTTTTCTCTAAACGGAGTTAGAAAGACGATGAATCATACAGATACCATTGCAGCCACTGCAACAGCTATGGGCAGCGCCGGGATCGGAATTATCCGTATCAGCGGCCCGGAGGCCTTTGCAGTGCTGGAGAAAGTATTTCGACCGAAAAATGAAAAGAAAGTTATGAGCGAACAACTGGGCTATACGGTGCATTACGGTATGGCTGTGGACGGCGATCAGGTGCTTGACGAGGTGCTGGTCATGCTGATGCGCGGGCCCCACAGCTATACGGCGGAGGATACGGCGGAGATCGACTGTCACGGTGGACGGCTGGTCATGCAGAAGATTCTGGAGGCCGTTCTGAAACATGGCGCCCGTGCCGCAGAGCCGGGAGAATTCACCAAGCGGGCCTTTTTAAATGGGCGGATGGATCTCTCCCAGGCCGAGGCTGTGATGGATCTGATTCAGTCGAAAAATGAGATGGCTCTGAAATCCTCTCTGGCGCAGTTAAAAGGTACGGTGCGACAGGAGATCGAAAAACTGAGGGCACAGATTCTGTATGAGATGGCATTTGTGGAGGCGGCTATGGATGATCCGGAGCATATCAGTCTGGACGGATACAGCGACGAGCTGCTTACGAAGGTGCGCAAAATTGCCGCAGAGGTGGAAAAGCTGCTGAAAAGCTCCGAGAGCGGGCGAATGCTGAAAGAGGGTATTAAGACTGTTATCCTGGGCAAGCCCAATGCGGGAAAATCCTCCCTTTTAAATGTACTCTTAGGAG
Organism: Clostridiaceae bacterium; assembly: GCA_902362725.1. GTDB lineage: Bacteria > Bacillota > Clostridia > Lachnospirales > Lachnospiraceae > Laedolimicola > Laedolimicola ammoniilytica. The sequence goes on from CABIXM010000001.1 coordinate 37,837, forward strand.
AGGAGCGGGCGATTGTAACGGAGATCGCCGGAACCACCCGGGATGTGCTGGAAGAACAGTTACAGCTTGGCGAGGTATCCTTACAGCTGCTGGATACGGCTGGAATCCGTTCCACTGAGGATGTGGTGGAGCAGATCGGCGTGGAGCGGGCCAGAAAACAGGCAGAGGACGCGGATTTGATCCTCTACGTGGCGGACAGCTCCCGGGCGTTGGATGAGAGCGACGGGGAGATTCTGAAGCTGTTGGAAGATAAAAAGGCGCTGGTGCTTCTGAATAAATCGGATCTGGAGCCGGTGATTACGCCGGAAACGATGCGGGAGAAGACAGGACATCCGGTTCTGGTTATTTCCGCAAAGGAGGGCGAGGGAATCCAGGAGTTGGAAGAGAAGATACGAAGTCTGTTCTTCCAAGGTGAGGTGGATTTCAACGACGAGGTGCTGATCACGAACCTGCGGCAGAAGCAGGCGCTTGCGGATGCGGCGAATAGTCTGGCGATGGTTATAGAGAGCATCGAAAATGGAATGCCGGAGGATTTCTTTACGATTGATTTGAAGGATGCGTATACATCTCTCGGGTTTATCATCGGGGAAGAGATCGGAGATGATCTGGCAAATGAAATATTTGGAAAATTCTGTATGGGAAAATAGAATGCGAATGATGGAAACAGAAAGTGTTGAAACAGGCGCATTTATGATAGATAAGATCGGGTGATGAGTATGAAGAATGTATATCGGGAGACCTGTCAGGTTGTCGTCGTGGGCGCGGGCCACGCGGGCTGCGAGGCAGCTCTGGCCTGTGCGAGAATGGGTCTGGAGACTATTATTTTTACTGTGAGCGTGGACAGCATCGCATTGATGCCCTGCAATCCGAACATCGGAGGCAGCTCCAAGGGCCACCTGGTGAGGGAAATCGACGCACTGGGCGGAGAGATGGGGAAAAATATCGATAAAACCTTTATTCAGTCGAAAATGCTGAATGTGTCCAAGGGACCGGCGGTCCATTCCCTGCGGGCCCAGGCAGATAAGGCGGAATACAGCCGCAGTATGCGCCGGGTGCTGGAGAATACGGAGCATCTGGCTATCGTGCAGGCGGAGGTAGCTGAGATTCTGGCTGATGATGGTGTGATCAAAGGGATCAAAACTACTTCAGGAGCCATCTATGAATCTCAGGCTGTGGTACTCTGTACCGGAACCTATCTGCGGGCACGCTGTATCTATGGCGATATCAGCAATTATACGGGACCAAATGGTCTGCAGGCGGCGACCCATCTGACGGAATCGCTGAAAAATCTGGGCATTGAGATGTATCGGTTCAAGACCGGAACGCCGGCCCGGGTGGATAAGCGTTCCATTGATTTCAGTAAGATGCAGGAGCAGTTTGGGGACGAGCGGATCGTGCCGTTTTCTTTTACGACAGATCCGGATGAGATTCAGAAGCACCAGATATCCTGCTGGCTGACCTATACCAACGAAGAAACTCACAAAATTATCCGGGAAAATCTGGATCGTTCTCCTCTGTATTCGGGAATGATTGAAGGAACTGGTCCCCGGTATTGTCCGTCTATCGAGGACAAGGTGGTTCGATTCGCTGATAAGAACCGGCATCAGGTATTTCTGGAGCCGGAGGGCCTGTATACAAACGAAATGTATGTGGGTGGCATGTCCAGTTCCCTGCCGGAGGATGTGCAGCATGCCATGTATTCCTCTGTGGCCGGACTGGAGCATGTGCGGATCGTGCGGAATGCGTATGCTATCGAGTATGACTGCATTGACGCAAGACAGCTTTATCCGACCCTGGAATTTAAGAAGCTTTCGGGACTTTTCAGTGGCGGACAGTTTAACGGAAGCTCCGGATACGAGGAAGCTGCGGCTCAGGGACTGATTGCGGGAATCAACGCGGGACGTAAATTACTGGGAAAAGAACCTTTAATTCTGGATCGATCCCAGGCTTATATCGGAGTTCTCATTGACGATCTGGTTACAAAGGAAAACCGGGAACCCTATCGTATGATGACATCCCGGGCAGAATATCGTCTGCTTCTCCGTCAGGATAACGCGGATCTGCGGCTGACAAAGATTGGACATGAGATGGGGCTGATTTCAGAAGAGCGTTATCAGAACCTGCTGGAAAAGGAACGGGAGATCGCAGAAGAAATCGCGCGGGTGGAGAAGGTATTCGTGGGAACTTCGGAGCAGGTACAGGAGCTTCTGAATGAGTACGGCAGTACGCCTCTGAATTCCGGCATCTCTCTGGCAGAGCTGATCAAGCGCCCGGAGCTCAGCTACGATATTGTGGCGCCTCTGGATCCGAAGAGGCCGAAACTGATGCGTGGTGTGGCTGAGCAGGTGAATATCCATATGAAATACGACGGATATATCCAGCGTCAGATGCGACAGGTTGAACAATTCCAAAAACTGGAAAATAAAAAATTGCCGGAGAGTTTGGATTATAACGAAGTTCCAAGCCTGCGGACAGAGGCGAGACAGAAGCTGACGGCAGTGAGACCCCTGTCTATCGGACAGGCTTCGCGAATCTCGGGCGTGTCGCCAGCGGATATATCGGTGCTGTTGGTGTGGCTGGAGCATAAAAAGTAAATAGAATGGATACTGGTATAAAAATGTAAAAATATGGATGACGCTTTTTCAGACTTTTAAAGGATAGGTAAGTAAGAAAAAGCATCTGAAATAGAAAAGCATAATATAAGGAAATAGAACATGGATAAGAGAGCGTATATTCGGGACGAATTCTCCAAAATTCAAATAGAACTGAGCGAAAAGCAGGCAGAGCAGTTTGAGCAGTATTATGAGATGCTGATCGCAAAAAACGAAGTGATGAACTTGACTGCCATTACAGAATTTGAAGAAGTGGTGCAGAAGCATTTCATTGACAGTGTGATGATAAAGGAAGTGCGGGAACCGGGCGACAACGAAAAATGGATCGATGTGGGAACTGGCGCAGGCTTTCCGGGAATCCCTTTGAAAATCGTGTACCCACAGCTTCAGGTGACACTATTGGATTCCCTGAACAAGAGAGTGAAATTTTTACAGGAAGTTGTAGACGCACTTGGACTGGAGCAGGTAGAAGCTCTGCATGGAAGAGCGGAAGAATACGCAAAAAAAGCAGAGTACCGGGAGCAGTACGATTGCTGCGTTTCCCGGGCGGTGGCAAATTTGGCGTCGCTTTCGGAATACTGCCTGCCTTTTGTGAAGGTGGGTGGAGCATTCGTACCCTATAAATCCGGAAAGATACAGGAAGAGATTGAAGCTGCCGGGAAGGCTGTGGAGATCCTGGGTGGACGGATTGGACAGCGGAAGGAATTCATGCTTCCGGGTTCAGATATGTATCGCTGTCTACTGTATATTGAAAAAATGAAGGCGACGGCAAAGAAATATCCGAGAAAGGCAGGAATGCCAACCAAGGAGCCGCTGCATTAAGAGTGTGAGATGTTTCACGTGAAACGTTAGATGATGCATGTGTATAGAATGGAGTAGTGTATGAAAAAGAAAAACATACAAATAATTTGCAATATCATAAGTGCGTTATTAGCAATAGCATTTGTTATTAAAACAATAATCAATTTTTTTCAATATGATACACTGCTTAATGCTGCACCTTTCTATGTCTGGATACTTGTTAATGCGTTGTTTTTGCTAATTCCTGCAAGTATAGTGTTTGTTGTTGGGATTATTGTAAGCAGAAAGTATTAGACACTTCATTGTAAAAAAAGTTTTGATCTAATGTTCAAAATAACGGACGAAATAAAAATCCTCCTCCCCACCGGGAGTGTGCGATTTTCCGGCTTCTGTTCGCGCGGCTTATGCGTGCCTGATCGCCAAACTCGCCCCTGCGGGTCTTGGACAGTGGCTCTCTCAGGCACTGCCTGGCGCAAGCAGAAGCGATGGAAAATCAACAGGCCTCCCGGTGAGGAGGATTTTTATTTCTGGATTGTGAGGACGAAAGGTGAAAATGACCAATCTTTTGTAGGATAGGGGGATTCGGTTTCAATTTCTATGATGTGCGAAAATGTTTCACGTGAAACGTTAGATGGTGTGGATAGAAAAAGAAAATTCAAATTCCTATTGCAAAGTTGCAGGTAGTTTTTTGAATCTTCCGGTGTTAGAATAGAATTAGGAATGAATGATGAGGAGAGCAAATGAGATATGCAAGATGAAGTTTTTATGAGAAAAGCGATTGAGCTTTCCAGGTTGGCGGTGGAGCATGGCAATGAGCCTTTCGGCGCTGTACTGGTTAAGAACAATGAGATGGTTTTTACCAATGAAAATCAAATTTATACCAGACACGATCCTACGTTTCATGGGGAAGCTGGTCTGATTCGTGAATTCTGCGCTCAGACTGGAATTACGAATTTGCAGGAGTATACCATGTATTCCAGCTGTGAACCTTGCTTTATGTGCAGTGGCACAATGGTGTGGGTAAAGCTGGGACGTCTGGTTTATGCTGCAAGCAATATGGAACTGGAGAAAATCCTTGGAAATGAAGGATGTAATTGTTCTAAAATGGTATTTGACAATTCTTTCTGGCAGCCACAAGTTACGGCAGGTGTACTGCGCGAGGAAAGTCTGGTAATTTTAAAAGCGTATTTTGAAAAGCATGAGAAGGGTTGAAAGACATGAAATTGATCGGTGTGAATTTGTATGCTCTGATTTATTTGCTGCTGGGAATTGTAGCAATGTTTGTTTCAGGGGTTAAGAAAAAAAGCTAAGGTGGTAGTATGAATAAAAAGAGACAGGCAATGGCAGTGGTGCTGGCGTTACTTGCAGCTATTTTCTATGCGATCAATACCCCGTTTTCAAAAATTCTTCTGAATCAGATACCGCCTACGATGATGGCTGCGTTTCTATATCTTGGCGCCGGAATCGGAGTTGGATTTCTGTATTTGTTTCGTGTAAAAGGGGAGGATAAGTCAGAAAGGCTGACCAGAAAAGACTTTCCGTATACCATAGGAATGATTGTGCTGGATATCGCAGCACCTATATTTCTAATGATTGGAATCCGTATCGGATCCGCGTCAAATGCTTCGCTATTGGGAAATTTTGAAATTGTAACAACAACGCTGATTGCGCTGCTGGTATTTAAGGAGAAGGTAACGGCCAGGCTCTGGGCAGCGATTGGCTTTATTACGGTATCCAGCATTGTGCTTTCTTTTGAGGGAAGCGGTAGTTTTCAGTTTTCTCTCGGATCTTTGTTTGTGATTCTGGCGACCAGCTGTTGGGGATTGGAAAATAATTGTACCAGAAAGATTTCAGATAAGAGTACTTATGAAATCGTGTTTTTAAAGGGAATCTTCTCAGGCGGTGGTTCTCTGATGATTTCCTTTATTTTAAGAGAACAGATTCCGGAATGGAAGGATATGATGCTTGCCATGCTGCTTGGATTTGTAGCGTATGGACTGAGTATCTTTATGTATATCAGGGCTCAGAAGGATTTGGGGGCAGCAAAAACAAGCGCATACTATGCGGTGGCACCCTTTATAGGTACATTTTTAGCCTTTCTTATAAATGGAGAAAAGCTTACGGCAGCTTATTTTGTTGGACTCATCTTTATGCTGATCGGCAGCATTATGGTTGTGTATGACACTATGGTAAGATATCATTTCCATGAGCATTCCCATACCATTGTTCATGTTCATAACGGAAGAATCCATACCCATGTTATTACCCATGTGCATGAACATCATCATATCACATCGGGGAAAAAACATGGACATACGCATGGAGATTACAAAAATAGTGAGGAACATCGGTTGGCACATTTATCAGATAAATAGAGAGAAGGATCAAAGATGAAACGTCAAAGATGGTATATTCCGGTTGGATTTTGGCTGATATTTGAAAGCATAGCGGTGATTTTGTGGCTGACAAAGGAACAGGTATTTTACTTGTTTAATTTTTCTTACATAGGTACCGTGCTGGCAGTTGGATTACTGCTCTTTCAAATGAATAATCGATATGCCAGACATATGGTACAACTATTGGTTGGTCTCTATATGCTCGTGTATTTGGGATTGATTTGCGGAGAAAATATGCAGATCGAGGGATTTTGGTATTATCTGTTTACCGGTGTATTTGAAGCGGCAACGATACATTATGCCGTTGCAAAAATATTTGGACCGCTTGTTTTTGGAAGAGGTTGGTGCGGTTATGCTTGTTGGACTGCCATGGTTCTGGATTTTCTTCCCTATAAAATTCCCCAGACCTCCCGTAATAAAAAATGGGAAAAGTTACGTTATGTCACGTTTGGAATATCATTGATTTTTGTAGCTTCTCTATTTTTGCTTCAGGTGGGACATCTGGAGCGCATCATGTTTTGGAGTTTTGTGATCGGAAATATTCTTTATTACGTAATAGGAATTACGCTTGCATTTCTTTTCAAGGATAACCGGGCCTTTTGTAAATATCTCTGTCCGATCACGGTATTTCTGAAGCCTGCAAGTTATTTTTCTCTAGTCCGCGTCAAATGTAATGTGGAAAAATGTATTTCCTGTGGAAAGTGTAAAAGAGTATGTCCGATGGATGTGGATATCACAGACAATTCCAGAAAACGAAAAAACGGCACAGAATGTATTCTTTGTATGGAATGTGTCAAAGCCTGTCCCCGGAAGGCATTATAAGGGAAAATTTGTTTCTGTATAGCAATCTAAAATATCCTGTGTTATAATAAATTTTAACGCGACAAAACGAAAATATAGCTTAAATGTTTCACGTGAAACATCTCTCGAAGGCAAGGCAATCTGCGCCCTACCTTTGATCGAAGGAGAAAAAAATGGGAAGAATCATAGCAGTTGCCAATCAGAAAGGTGGCGTTGGCAAAACTACAACATCGATTAACCTGGCTGCGGCTCTGGCTGAAAAAGGAAAAAAAGTACTTTTGATAGACAGTGATCCCCAGGGAAATGCCACCAGTGGAGTGGGAGTTGACAAAAATCAGGTTGAAACGACCATCTATGACCTGATTCTGGGAGAAAAAGAAATCCAGGACTGTATCGAATATACGGAATTTGAAAATCTTCATTTAATTCCGTCGAATGTGGATCTGGCAGCCGCTGAGATTGAACTGATTGGAATTAATGAAAAAGAATTCATTATTAAGAAGGCGGTAGAAACGATCCGTGATCGATATGATTTTATCATCATTGATTGTCCGCCGTCCCTGAATCTGCTGACGATCAATGCCATGACTACGGCAGATACCGTGCTGGTGCCGATCCAGTGTGAGTATTATGCGCTGGAGGGCTTAAGTCAGCTGATCCACACGATCAATCTGGTAAGAGAGCGTCTGAATCCGTATCTGGATATCGAAGGTATTGTATTTACCATGTTTGACGCCAGAACAAATCTGTCCCTACAGGTGGTGGAAAATGTCCGGGCGAATGTAAAGCAGAAGGTATACAGCACAATCATACCGAGAAATGTGCGCCTAGCCGAAGCGCCCAGTCATGGATATCCGATTACGGTATACGATCCCAAATCCACCGGCGCAGAGAGTTATCGCGCTCTGGCAGAAGAGGTCATCAATCGGCCGGAGGAGTAACATAGATAGAGAGGAGCAAGTATGGCTGCAAGAAGAGGAGGACTCGGAAAGGGTCTGGATAGTCTGATTCCGGAGACGATCAAACCGACGCCCCAGGAAAAGACGAAGGTAGTAGAAAAAGTAGTAGAAAAGATAGTGGAAAAGCCGATCGAAATGAAGGTGAAGCTTTCCAAGATAGGGCCGCGGGAGGATCAGCCAAGAAAGCAGTTTGACGAGGACGCTCTTGCGGAGCTGGCAGAATCCATCAAGCAGGTCGGAATTATACAGCCCTTGGTGGTACAGGAAAAGAATGGATTTTATGAAATTATCGCAGGCGAACGCCGCTGGCGCGCCGCTAAGATAGCGGGACTCAAGGAGGTACCTGTTATCGTAAAAAAATATTCGGATCTGGAGATTATGGAAATTTCTCTGATTGAGAATATTCAGAGAGAAAACCTGAATCCCATTGAAGAAGCGTTGGCATACAAAAGACTGCTGAACGAATTTCATTTAAAGCAGGACGAGCTGGCAGAGCGGGTATCCAAGAGCCGTGCCGCCGTGACGAACTCCATGCGTCTGCTGAAGCTGGACGAGAGAGTACAGCAGATGGTCATTGACGATATGCTGACTACCGGTCATGCCAGAGCTCTTCTGGGAATCGAGGATCCGGAGCTGCAGGTAAATGTGGCTACCCGGGTGTTTGATGAAAAGCTCAGTGTCCGGGAAGTGGAAAAGCTTGTAAGAAAAATTCAAGAGAAAAAACCGGAACAGCCAAAATCAGATCCGGTGGATGATTTCATTTACACAGATCTGGAAGAAAAAATGAAGGCAGCCATGGGAACCAAGGTATCGATCAAACAGAAGGCCAAAGGAAAAGGAAAGATCGAGATCGAATACTACTCCCGCGAGGATCTGGAGAGAATCTTTGAAGCCATTACCAACAACTAAGGAGAGGAAGATATCATGAGCCCAATTTTAGAATATGTATATCAGGTAACCGGAATTGACACAGCCTACATTCTGGCCGGGATGCTGCTCTTGCTTCTGATCCTGCTGATCCTGATAGTGGTAGCATTATGTAAACTAAAGAATCTGCGCCGCAAGCTGGATCGCTATATGCGGGGCAAGGATGCGGAAAGCCTGGAGGATACGATTTTATCCTGTATTGAAAAGGCAGATAAGGTAGATCAGATGAATCAGATTCTGAGGGAAGATATCATCGGCCTTCGGAAAAATCAGAAAATCACCTTTCAGAAAATGGGTATGGTTAAGTATAATGCCTTCCGTGAAATGAGCGGTGACTTAAGTTACGCGCTGGCACTGCTGGATCAGGAGAACAATGGTTTCCTGATCAACTCTGTTTACGGAAATGAAGGCGGCTACTCTTATATTAAAGAAATCAAAAACGGAGAATCTGAGCTCCTACTGTCTGAGGATGAGCAGAAAGCGCTTGAGAAAGCCAAAAGCCAGGCTTGAAAAAAAGCCGGGAGTATTATATGATAAAGTGAATGTAAATGAAATAATCCATAAAAAAGCAGTAAAGGAGAAAAATCATGCTGGATATAAAATTTTTAAGAGAAAACCCGGAAATCGTAAAACAGAACATCCGTAATAAATTCCAGGATCAGAAGCTGGGACTGGTAGACGAGGTTATCGAACTGGACGCGCAGAAGCGGGCAGCTCAGCAGGAAGCAGATAATCTTCGCGCAGAGCGTAACAAGCTTTCCAAGCAGATCGGCGCGCTGATGGGCCAGGGCAAGAAGGAAGAAGCAGAGGAAGTCAAGAAGCAGGTAGCTGCAGAGGCAGACCGTCTGGCAGAGCTTTCCGAGAAGGAAAAAGAGCTGGATGAGAAGATCCTGAAGGACATGATGACTATCCCGAACATTATTGACCCGAGTGTACCGATCGGGAAAGACGACAGCGAGAACGTAGAGGTTCAGCGCTACGGCGAGCCGGTGGTTCCGGATTTTGAGATTCCGTATCATACAGAAATTATGGAGCGTTTCAACGGCATCGACCTGGACAGTGCAAGAAAGGTAGCCGGAAACGGATTCTATTATCTGATGGGCGATATCGCGAGACTGCATTCCGCAGTGCTGGCTTACGCCCGCGACTTTATGATTAACAGAGGCTTTACTTACTGTGTACCGCCCTTCATGATCCGCAGCAACGTAGTAACCGGCGTTATGAGCTTCGCGGAGATGGACGCCATGATGTATAAGATCGAGGGCGAGGATCTGTATCTGATCGGTACCAGCGAGCATTCCATGATCGGTAAATTTATCGACAGCATTCTTCAGAAGGATGAGCTGCCGAAGACCCTGACCAGCTATTCTCCCTGCTTCCGTAAGGAGAAGGGCGCACACGGCCTGGAGGAGAGAGGCGTATATCGTATCCACCAGTTCGAGAAGCAGGAAATGATCGTAGTCTGCGAGCCCGAGGACAGCAAGATGTGGTTTGATCGTCTGTGGCAGAATACCGTAGACCTGTTCCGTTCCATGGACATCCCGGTACGTACTCTGGAGTGCTGCTCCGGCGATTTGGCTGACCTGAAGGTGAAATCTGTGGACGTAGAGGCATGGTCCCCGCGTCAGAAGAAGTACTTCGAGGTAGGAAGCTGCTCCAACCTGGGCGATGCACAGGCACGTCGTCTGAAAATCCGTATCAACGGGGAAAAGGGCAAGTATTTCGCGCATACCTTAAATAATACCGTAGTTGCTCCGCCGCGTATGCTGATCGCGTTCCTGGAGAACAACCTGCAGGCAGACGGAAGCGTTCGTATCCCGGAGGCGCTGCAGCCGTACATGGGCGGTATGAAAGAGATTCGATAAAAACAAACTATCCACATATCCCACGGGTTATCCACAAAAGTGGATAATTCAGTGGAATTGTGGATAACTGATCCCGAAGGAGGTGATTACAGTGCATGAGTATCTGAGAGCAATCGGATTCAGCCGAATTGAAAGTAAAGAAGAATTAAATCAGTTATTGAAAATGGCAGAGGAGAGTTACCAGATAGAGCGGACCTCCGGCGATTACGAAGGGCATGATTTCTCCGAACGGAGAAAGGAATTTGCGCCGGGCATGGGTATTATGCTCCGGGGCGAGTACAATGAACGGGGCGAATACCAGAGCGAGTATTATTTTCCCTATTTCCAGGGACGACAGGAGAAGTTCTACGACAATATCACCATCGAGCGCCATGCGGAAAAGGAATCCTACGCGGGCGTCATCGACGATCTGGCCATGGGCGTCACGATCATTTTCTATGTACAGAATGTGGCGGACTACTTAAGTGAACGGCGGCGGAGTCATTTTTCATCCTGCACTGTCACACTGAAACTCGCAGGACTGTCCACGGAGGGCAAGATCCTCCTGCCGGTGGCCCAGAGCCTGACGCCGGAGGAGAACACCCAGGCAATTCTGCAGCGGACCAAACTGATTAAGGCGGCCCGCGAGGGGGATGAGGAGGCCATCGAGAACCTGACCATCGAGGACATGGATACCTATTCCATGATTTCACGGCGGATCGCCCATGAGGACGTCTTCTCGATTGTGTCCACGTATTTTATGCCTTACGGCGTGGAGTGCGACCATTATAATGTGCTGGGAGAGATTCTCGAGTATCATCTGGTGCAGAACAGCCTGACAAAGGAATGGATCTATGTTCTGACGCTGGAGAGCCACGATCTGGTCTTCGAGGTCTGCATCAACAAGGACGATCTGCTGGGTGAACCGGCAGTGGGCCGCCGTTTCAAGGGCGTGGTCTGGATGCAGGGCGAGGTGATTTACCATAATTAACAGAAAACGAGAGATAGTATAAAAGGAAAACGGACTGAATGGGTAATAAAATTCAGTCCGTTTTTGTGGATAAGAAAAGGAAATGAATATGTCTCATATCATAGAAATCAGCAATTTTGACGCGCCGGAGCTGGATATCTACGCGCGTAACAGCGAAAATCAGTTAGTCAACCGGGCTAACCCGAAGCAAGGAATGTTTATCGCGGAAAGCCCCAGAGTCATCGAACGGGCACTGGATACAGGGTATGAGCCGGTGTCCTGTCTGGTGGAAAAGCGCCAGCTCGAGGGCGAAGCAAAAGAAATCCTTAAGCGGTTGGGCGACATTCCTGTATACACGGCGGAAATGGAGGTTCTGGCGCAGCTTACGGGCTTTAAGCTGACCAGGGGAATGCTCTGTGCCATGTATCGGAAAGCCCTTCCGTCTGTGCGGGAGGTGTGCGGGAACGCCCGGCGTATTGCCATTCTGGAAAATGTGGTAAACCCTACGAATGTGGGCGCTATTTTCCGTTCCGCGGCTGCCCTTCATATGGATGCGGTGCTCCTGACCTTCGATTGCAGCAATCCCCTTTACCGCCGGGCAGTACGGGTCAGTATGGGAACGGTGTTTCAGATTCCATGGACCTTTTTCGACAAAGAGGAGTGGCCGGAAAAAGGAATTGGAATGTTGCGGGAGCTTGGCTTTAAAACCGCAGCCCTAGCTTTGAAGGACGATTCGGTCAGTATCGATGATCCGGATCTGATGAGTGAGGAAAAGCTGGCGCTGATTCTGGGAACCGAGGGGGACGGCCTGGCAGCTTCTACCATTGCGGACTGTGATTATACGGTAAAAATTCCCATGTCCCACGGGGTAGATTCCCTGAATGTGGCGGCGGCCAGCGCGGTGGCGTTCTGGCAGGTGGGACAAAAAAACAGATAAGAAAACCGAACATTTGTTCTTGAAAATAAGATGCGGTTGTTTTATAATAAGGACAAGAATAATAAGCATAATAAGAAGAGCGACACCGGAAGCGGTTGGAGGTGTTTGGAAAAATGGAAAAAGAACATTGCTATGTGGCGATTGATTTAAAATCCTTCTATGCCTCCGTGGAATGTCGGGAACGGGGACTGGATCCGCTGACGACGAACTTGGTGGTGGCTGATCCGGAGCGGACGGAAAAAACCATCTGTCTGGCAGTGACGCCTGCGCTGAAGGCATACGGGATCTCTGGCCGGGCCAGGCTTTTCGAGGTCGTAGAGAGAGTACGTGCGGTCAATGCGGAGCGGCTTCGGCGGGCGCCGGGAAGGCAGTTTACGGGAGCTTCGTCGGACGCGGCGGAGCTGGCGGCCCATCCGGAATACGCCCTGGATTACATCATAGCGGTTCCCCGGATGGCCCATTATCTGGAATACAGCTCACAGATATACGAGATCTATCTGAACTATATTGCACCGGAGGATATGCATGTCTATTCCATCGACGAGGTATTCATGGATGTAAGCACCTATCTGAATACCTATCAGAAGACGCCCCGAGAGCTGGCGGCAGAAATGATCCGGGCAGTCTACCGGGAGACCGACATCACAGCTACAGCCGGGATCGGTACCAATCTATATCTCTGTAAAGTAGCTATGGATATCCTGGCCAAGCACGTGGAGCCGGATGCAGACGGCATCCGCATCGCGGAGCTGGATGAGATGTCCTATCGGCGTAAGCTCTGGAGTCATCGGCCGTTGACGGATTTCTGGCGGGTGGGTCCCGGCTATGCCAGAAAGCTTCAGGAGCAGGGTCTGTATACCATGGGCGATATCGCCCGTTGTTCTGTGGGAAAGCCAGGCGATTACTACAACGAAGAACTTTTATATAAGCTGTTTGGCGTCAATGCGGAGCTTCTGATCGATCACGCCTGGGGCTGGGAACCCTGTACGATTCCCGAAATCAAGGCCTATAAGCCCGAGAATAACAGCATCGTCTCCGGCCAGGTACTTCAGTATCCTTATGAATATGAAAAAGCCCGGATGGTGGTTCGGGAGATGACCGATTTGCTGGCGCTGGATCTGGTGGATAAGGGTCTGGTGACCGATCAACTGGTACTGACGGTTGGATACGATATAGACAACCTGACGGATCCGGAGCGCAGAAAGAATTATCATGGGGAAATTACCGTGGATCGATATGGACGCAGGGTCCCTAAGCACGCCCACGGTACGGCCAATCTGGAACGGCAGACATCCTCCTCTGCTATCCTGATTCAGGCGATTTTAGAACTGTGTGAGAGAATCGTAAATAAAAACCTGCTGGTGCGCCGCATTACAGTGACGGCCAATCACCTGGTGCGGGAAGAGAGCGTACAGAAGAAAGAGACCTATGAGCAGCTCAGCCTGTTTACCGATTATGAGGCAGAAAAAAAGGAAACGGAAGCGCAGAAAGAGGCCTTGGAAAAGGAAAAGCGTCTGCAGAAAGCCATGCTGGACATCAAGAAACGATATGGAAAAAACGCAATCCTGAAGGGCTCGAACCTGCAGGAAGGAGCCACCGCCCAGCACCGGAACAGCCAGATCGGAGGCCACCGGGCCTAGCGCAGAGCTGCCGTTTGTTATGCGGAAAATCAGAAAGAAAATCATTTAGAAAGAAGATTTTGATTTATGGGAAAATCAGATTCATACGAAGATATCATCCATTTACCGCACCACCAGTCCACAGTACATCCCCAGATGCCCCGCGCTGATCGGGCGGCTCAGTTCTCACCCTTCGCAGCCCTGACCGGCCACGAGGCAGCCATCCGGGAGACCGCCGAACGGGTAGAGCAGGAGCGGGACAGCCGGGAGACAGAACCGGTGTGGGAGACTTAGCAAGCGTAAAAAGAGGGTCACAGACGCACTCCGAAAAACAGGTTCCGGTGAAGAAAGGAAACCTCAGCTACTTAAGTATCAGCAAAATGCAGATTCCGAATCATCCGGTAATACACCGGAATCAGCAGTCCGCAGGCTCCGGCCCAGGCCAGAGGACTGGCCAGACAGACGCCCATATAGCCGATAGCTGCCGTAAGGCCGATGGTGGCGGTCAGACGCATGACGAGCTCTATCATACAGGCGGCAAAGGGAGCAGTACCATTCTGCATGCTCTGGATGCTGGTCCGGTAGACAGCCAGAAGTCCCAGCAGCCAGTAGAAGGGAGCCACGATCAGCAGATAGCCGTTGGCATAGGAGAAGATTTCATCACTGGGATTTGCGATAAATAGTGTTACAATGGGGTGGCGCAGCAGAATGATTCCGGCGCACATCAGGAGATTCAGAGCCTCCGTCTGGAGCAGAGAAGCCCGGACGCCTGCCAGAATTCTGTCCTTTTTACCGGCTCCATAGTTTTGGGCCACATAGTTGGAGATAGCGGTCATCATGGCGTTATTGACCAGAACGGATACCTGGTCGGCCTTGGTAGCGGCTGTATAGCCGGCGACTGCCGCAGATCCCAGAGCGTTGACGGTAGACTGCATGGAGATCTGGCCAATGCACATGACAGACATCTGGAAGCCCATGGGAAAACCGATTTTCAGATGGGAGATAAGATCCGGGCCGATGCCGTGAAAACCCGTCCGGTGGAGCCGCAGTATTTCAAAGGAACGTAAACCCGCAATCAGGCACAAAAAGGCCGAAATAAACTGGGACAGTACCGTCGCCCAGGCAGCGCCTGCTACGCCCATGTGCAGTGGGACGATAAAAACGATATCAAGAACCACATTTAAGAGCGAAGAAAAGATCAGAAAGTACAGGGGTGTCCGGCTGTCGCCGAGAGCCCGGAGCAGATTGGAGATCAGATTGTAGAAAACCGGCGCGGCGGTGCCAAGCAGGATAACGAACATATAGTCATAGGCCTGCTGATAGATATCCTCCGGCGTATGGATCCAGTCCAGGATCGGACGGGAGAGCGCGCAGCAAACCAGTGTTACGAAAATGGTAAAAAGGATGCTTAACAGGGTGGACGCAGCTACGCTTCTGCGCATACCGACTGTGTCTTTTGCGCCGAACCGCTGACCCAGACAGATACCGAAGCCATTGGTAAAGCCCTGGATAAAGCAGAGTACAAAATATACAATCATACTGGTGGCGCCTACGGCAGCCAGCGCGTCGGCGCCCAGCGTCCGTCCCACAATGACAGAATCTGCCAGCGTGTAAAATAACTGGAACAGGTTGCCTCCGATTACCGGAAGCGCAAAGATAAGAAGCGCCCGGAACGGGCGCCCTTCGGTCAGGTCTAGCATAGATAGCAGGCTCTCCTTTTCGATGTCATACGAATACGATTTTAAATCTTTCTTATAGTAACGCGGAGAAAAAGAGAGGTCAAGAAAAATTTTGCCAGTTTATGTGCCGCTTTTTCAGGCGCAGATATACGTACTCCCGGAAAAGGGTGTACAAAACGGAGGTCAGTGGGATAAAGACAAGCATTCCCACAATTCCCATCAGATTTCCGCCAATTGTCACAGCCGCAAGCACCCAGATGGAGGGCAGCCCGACAGAGCCGCCGACCACATGAGGATAAATCAGATTTCCCTCCAGCTGTTGAAGAACCAGAAATACAAGAATAAACAAAACAGCCTGTTTGGGACTTACCATGAAAATGAGAAAGGTTGCCGTTGCACAGCCTATGAATGCGCCGAAAATGGGAATCAAAGCGGTAAACGCAATCAGAATTCCGATTAAAAGCGCATAGGGCATTTTTAAAATACTTAAGACAAGGAGAAACATACTTCCGAGAATCACCGCTTCCAGGCACTGTCCGGTAAGAAAATTTGCAAAGGTCCGATAAGTCAGGGAACAGATTCGAAGGGAGGCTTCCGCTTTTTCTTTTGGGAGAAAGGCAAAAAATACCTTCCTTACCTGAATGCGCAATTTTTCTTTCTGAAACAGAATATAACAGGCAAAAGAAAACGCGATAAAAAAGGTCGTGATACCGCTGACGATGGAGCCGACAGCCAGTATGGTTGTGTTCATCACATTTCCGGTTCCTTTTCCCAGAAGGCCCATTCCCCATCTGACGGCCTGGTCCGGATCAAACCGGATCTGATTTACCAGCTGCACGATTTCCTGGTTATTGTGTGAAAATTCCAGAATCCAGGTCTGCATCTGAGGAATAAAGGCAGTGATGTTTGTGATTAGAGTTCCGATGGTCCTGGTAAGCTGGGGAATGACTCCAAACATCACGAGGACAAGGAGGACGACAATCCCGGTAAGGGTGAGAAGCAGGCTTACGGGCCGCGCGAATTTTTCGGCGGCCTTCGTTCCTTTTTCCTTTGCGTTTCCAAAGAGCTTCTTTTCTAAGAAGCTCATGGGGACATTGATGACAAAGGCGATGGCGCCTCCCAGCGCAAAGGGAGACAGAATGTCCCAGATGGTTTTTATTACATCGATCACGATATCGAATTTCCACAGCGCAATGACAAAAAATGCGGTAAATACGATGAGTTCGCGGATTTTTTTCATGGATAAGTTATTTAGATCCATTGTTTTCTCCATTCTTTTTTAATTTCATACGAATCCATTTCAGCGCCTGAATGAGCAAAAGACTGATAACTGCATACAGATATATCTGGCCAAGCTGCGTCAGGTTCAGGGATTCCACCTTAAACAGGAGATGAAGGACGGGAAGGGTCAGTACGGCTGTGATAAGCACTGCGCCCAGGGCAAAGGCTCCCAACAGCCAGGGATTCTGAAAGAAGCGGCTGGTAAAGAGAACCGGGTGATCGGATTTGCAGTTAAAGCCGTGGAACAGACGCGACAGGCAAAGGGTTCCAAATGCATACGTGCTTCCAAGCAGCGCGCCGTTCTGATGGTATCCGGTCAGAAATCCAACCATCGTCATGATACCGATGACCAGGCCCTCCAGGCCGATTTTGCTGAGAAAATCTTTTGTCAGAATCGACTCACCCGCAGCGCGCGGCTTTTCCTTCATGACCTCGCTGCTATGGGGCTCTACGCCCAGGGCAATTGCCGGAAGGCTGTCTGTCAGAAGATTGATAAACAGCAGATGTACCGGTGCAAACGGAACCGGAAAGCCTGCTATCGACGCGCAAAGAACCGTCAGGATTGCTCCGAAGTTTCCGGACAACAGAAACTGGATTGCGTACTTAATATTCCGATAGACGTTACGGCCATTTTCTACTGCCTTTACAATCGTTGCAAAGTTATCATCGGTAAGCACCATCGCTGCAGCATCCTTGGCAACCTCTGTTCCGGTGATTCCCATGGCAACGCCAATGTCTGCCTGTTTCAGCGCGGGGGCGTCATTGACGCCATCTCCGGTCATTGCGACAATCATACCTCTTTCCTGCCATGCGCGGACAATACGGATCTTATGCTCCGGAGATACCCTTGCGTACACCGAAATATTCGGGACCAGCGCTTTTAGCTCCTCATCGCTTAAATGTTCAATATCCGCTCCCTCGCAGGCTTCAGATAAGTCTTGTAAAATGCCGATTCTTTTCGCGATTGCCGCCGCTGTTATCTTATGATCCCCGGTGATCATAACTGGCCGGATTCCGGCTCTGATACATTCGGTAACCGCTGCCTTCGATTCCTCTCTCGGCGGATCCATCATAGCGATCAGACCCAGGAAGATCAGATGATTTTCATCTTCGGCGGTTAAGAGATGTTCTTCCGGAAGGGGCCGGTAGGTAAAGGCAAGCACGCGGAGTCCTTCCATGGAAAATTCCTGATTCTGTTTTTGGATTTTCTCTTTATCGTCCGCTGTCATTTCCCGGACGCCCTCTTTGGTCCAGATCTGTTTCGTCCGTTCAAGGAGACAGTCTACCGCGCCTTTTACGATCAGTCGGTTCTCACCGTCTATTTCATGAAGGGTTGACATCATTTTACGTTCACTGTCAAAGGGAAGCTCTCCGTTCCTGGGATAAGCGCTTCTTACTTCCGCGGCATGAATTCCGCAGCGGCTTCCCAGATTAATCAGAGCAGTTTCTGTGGGATCTCCGATTTCGACTCCATTTTCATTGGTTGAATCATTGCATAAAATACTGCAGTCCAGAAGATATCGTTGCGCCGGATCCATTACATCAATGGCAGACGCGGAAATCCGTTTTTCATCTATATAATAATCCTCTACGGTCATCTTGTTCTGGGTAAGCGTTCCTGTTTTATCGGAACAGATAATAGAGACACTTCCAAGACCCTCCACCGCCTGAAGCTTGCGAATGATAGCGTGTTCCTTCGCCATTTTCTGCGTTCCAAAGGAAAGAACTATGGTGACGATGGAGCTTAAGGCCTCCGGAATTGCAGCGACCGCAAGCGCTACGGCAAACAGAAAGGCGTTGCCGGGCTGTTCACCCCGGAACACGCTGAGGGCAAATAAGATTCCGCAAAAAAGCAGAATTAAGATGGAAAGCTTCTTTCCGAAGGCCTCCAGATTTACCTGGAGGGGCGTCTGCTTTTCTGAGGTGGATTTCAAAAGTCCGGCAATCTTCCCGACCTCGGTCTGCATTCCGATGGCGGTCACAACTGCCCTGCCGCGGCCATAGGTCACAAAGCTTCCAGAGAACAGCATATTAGTCCGATCGCCAAGGGGAACCTCTGCGGAAAGAGTATCCAGGCTTTTTTCTACAGCAAGGCTTTCTCCGGTAAGAGCGCTTTCGTCAATCTTCAGACTGGCGTTCTCGATTAATCTTCCGTCTGCCGGAATCATATCGCCTGCCTCAAGCAAGATGATATCCCCGATGACCAGCTCCCTTGCCGGAAGCTGAACGACTGTACCGTCGCGCAATACTTTGGCTTCCGGGCCGGCAAGCGTCTTCAGGCTTTGCAGGGATTGTTCTGCCTTTATGGTCTGAACAGTTCCTAAAATTGCATTAATCGTGATAACGATCAGAATAACGAGCGCGCTTTCCATGTCTCCGAGCACACCGGATATGATTGCCGACGCAATCAGAATAAGCACCAGAAAATCCCGATACTGTTCAAAGAAAATCTGTGGGATGCTTTTCTTTTTTCCTTCCGCAAGTTCATTCCAGCCGTAGATCTCTCTGGCTTTTTTTACTTCTTCGCCGGTAAGTCCGGATTCTCTGCTGTTCACATGTTTCAGAACATCTTCCGGCGTTTGCTGATAAATTTGTTTCATATGATTTCCTCCTTTTTCCTAAGTATTGCCAACAGAAATTTTTGTATAAAAAAAGAGACCTTTATTGCACAATAAATATGCAATAAAAGTCTCACTGTTTTTTTGTGACACCGGATGCTTCCACCGTATTGACGACGCCACAAACGCAGATTCGCAAGCGTAAGTTACTCCCTTTTATTTAAGAAAACTATATACCATCGCTGTTGTTTCTGTCAAGAAGTATATTTCATTTGCCATTTATCCCTACGGAATTCCCTTAATATCCCCAAGTCATGAGCTTCCATTTTCCGCCTTCGCTCCGGGCCAGCCACCAGGACCAGGTGTATTCTTCGTTCGCTTCCCATGCGCCGCCGCCATTTTCCGGTGAACGGAAGCTGCTGTCAAATGCGATGCATTGGGTAAAAGGCTCTTTCTCGTCTTTTTCCGTTCGCAAATCGTTCATCCATGCAAGGGTATCGGGATCACTGCAGGTTTCATCGGATATATAGGAGAGGCTATGTAATTCGCAGCCCTCAAAGGAACGGAACTGTTTTCGTATAACCTTAATGGCGGCGTCCATGTCTTCTTTGGAATAAAGGGAAGAGGTTCCATAATCGATTTCTACCTCTGAGGTATCGGCTTTTCCGCAGCCGACGAAAAGAAGTGTCAGCATAAGGAAAAGGATTATAGTTATCATTTTTTTCATAGCGGCTGCCTCCTTATCATTTGGGACGGAGATATTTCGCCTTGCTTATTCTTGTAGCAACCAATCGGCTATATCGTGAATTTCGATTCCTTCATAGCTATATTGGGGATGTTTGGTTCTGGCAATCATCATTTTCGGATAAGCATCTCGAATTTGAAGCAGAGGAGAGCATTCTCTCTCAAATGTTTCCTGCCCGGAAATGTTGTCGCTGACCTGAATATAAAACTTCTCACTGCCTCTCTGAGCAACAAAGTCGATTTCCTTTTGATAGAGCTTGCCGACATAAACATCATATCCACGGCGGAGAAGCTCGATGCAAACGATGTTTTCATAGACTCTGCCATAATCCATATTTCTGCTTCCCAGTATTGCATATCGAATACCGCTGTCACACAAATAGAACTTTTCAGAGCTTTCAAGGTATTTCTTGCCTCGGATGTCGTATCTCTTAATATCATAAAATACAAAAGCATTGCACAAATACTTAATGTACTTGCCGACGGTTACATGGTTGGTCGGAGTCTCATTTGTTGTCAGTAGCTGACTGACCTTATTCGGAGAAGTCAGGTTGCTGATATTATCCATAAGGAACTCGCTCAGACGCTGTAAAACCAAAGTGTCCGGGAGCGCATATTTCTGCACCAAATCCCTTGTAACAATCGTTTCGTAGACCTCTTTGATATAGTTTGTTCTGTCTTTTTCGGTTCTGTAAGCGTAAGAACCTGCTAAACCGCCCTTGATGGCGTACTCATCAAAGAGGTTATCTTTATCACTAACATCATCATAATATTGGCAATATTCCTGGAAGCTGAAAGGAAACACATGAATTTCAATATAGCGTCCGGTAAACAGAGTTGCCAGATCCGCACTCAACAGGAAAGCATTGGAGCCGGTCACATAAATATCGTACTTCTCTTTGGAGTAAAGGCTGTTGATCGCCAACTCAAACTTGGGGCACATCTGAACCTCGTCTACAAACAGGTAGTTCGTTTTACCTTCCTGATAATGTTCTTCCACATAGGCGTGTAAGGCATGGTATTCTTTGATTTCTTCATACGCCAAATCCATGAAGTCAATGAAGATAATATTGATGTTTTCAAAATTGCTTTTCAGATACGCAATATACGCCTGCATCAGTTTGGACTTACCAGAGCGACGAATACCGGTGATTATCTTGATGTCAGGAGTGCCATTCAGTTCAATGATTCTATCAAGATATTTTGCTCTCGTGATGGTTTTCATATCGTCACCCGCTTTCAAAAATTGAAATTTTTTCATTTCTCGAAACCGCCTCGCTGTACTTATTATACTGTCTGCTAATAGTATATGCAAGATGTCGCTTTCAAAAACACAAATTTTTTTATTTTTTGAAAGCAGGAACTATGTAAAGGCAGCTCGAAGGCTGCCTCAGGCACCAAGCCTATCCTGTTTACACAGGTTTAATACATTATTTCTGATCAAGTATGGACTGAATCTGTTTCATCAACTGCTCGTAGTTTGACTGATCATTGATTCCGCCCATGAAAGGTTCGCCAATGATATTTCCGTCTTTATCCACGAGAACGGTTGTCGGGAATGCCATAATGTTTCCCGCATATTTTCCAACGGTTGAATCGGAATCGAAGGTCAGGTTTTTGTAGGAAGCTCCCTGGGCCTTCAGGATTTCTTTCGCTTCTTTGATTCCATCCTGATTATTATCTAAGGTATCGGTATTGATACCGACAACTTCGCCGCCCATGTCCCTGATTTCATCATTTAATTCATTCAGTTTGGAAAGTTCTTCAACGCAGGGCTTGCATCCGCTGAACCAGAAGTTTACAACCGTCACTTTATTCTGGGCGAAAAGGCTTTCATCTACATCGTTACCATCCAGGTCTTTCCCTTTGAAACCGTGGAACACACCTGCAGAGTCAGCTGAGCTGGAGGAACTACCGCTGGAAGAATCAGATGCGGCAATTTCTTTTTCAAGTTTTGTAATTTCTTCTTCGATGCCCCGAATCGTTTCTATGTCTTTACTCAGGGTAGCATATTCTTCTTCGGAGAAAGAATCTTTGTTTGATTCTATTGTATTTGCAAGAAAGTCCGCATAGTTTTCATTCATGGTATCATCGTTGACGTTCTTACTCATAAAGCCAAAGACCTTGTCCCATACATTTTTGTGATCTGCAAAAATCCGGTTCTCCTGCTGGTACAGGTCGTCCAGCTTTTCGGCGGGCGCAGACGTTCCACCTGCATCTGTGGCGGAAGCAGACTCCTGTTCCGTGTTTTCCGCTGTCGCGGAATCAGAGGAATTTCCACAACCAGTGAATGCAAAAAGCATGGAAATGGCAAGAGAGGCCGCAATTGCTTTTTTCAATTTCATTGAGTTTTTTCTGCGTAATTTGTTTTTCATGGTTTTTAATCTCCTTTTGAATATGATTTGATTCATTTTACTTTATTTATGGTCAGCCTGTTTCTTGCCTGAAAATCCGTAATGATAGCAGATCGCGTTTGTTGGACAGGCTTTCATACAGGCTCCACATCGGATACATTCCGGGTGATTTGGTGTGTCTACTACATTTACATCCATTTTGCAGGCATGACTGCATTTTTGACAGCTGACACATTTTTCAGAATCTACCTGAATCTTAAGAAAGGATACTCTGTTAAACAGCGAGTAAACAGCGCCAAGCGGGCAGATCCACTTACAGAATGGACGGTAAAACAGAATGCTTAAGATGATTACAAGTATAAGGATTATAAACTTAAATGTAAATAAGTGCCCGAGTGCCGCACGGATTCCTGAATTAGCAAGGGACAGTGGAATTGCGCCTTCAAGTACGCCTTGCGGGCACAGGTATTTGCAGAAGAACGGGTCTCCCATACCCAGCGAATTCGTTACCAATGCCGGAAGCAGGATAACAAAGACGACCAGAATTGCGTATTTCAGATACCGCAGGGGTTTTAGCTTGGCAGTAGATAGTTTCTTACCTGGAATTTTATGCAGCAGATCCTGAAACCATCCAAACGGACAGAGAAAACCGCAGATAAATCGTCCGAACAGAACTCCCAGCAAGATAAAGAATCCGGTGATGTAGTAGGTGAACTTGAATTTTGAGGAACCGACGACAGCCTGGAAAGCTCCAATCGGACAGGCACCGGTGGCAGCCGGGCAGGAGTAACAGTTCAATCCGGGAACACATATGGTTTTTACCTTTCCCTGATAGAGTTTCCCTTTAAACAGATTCGGAATATGAAGATTGGTCAGCAGTGTTGCAGCTGCCTGAATCCATCCGCGGAAGCGAACTAGGAAGTTTTTGCTTGATTTTAATTTCTTATCCAATTCCCACACACTCCATACATAATTTGATTGCCTTACTGAGTACGACTGCAGCCTCTCCACGGAAAATCCCAACAAGAAAAAATACGAGACCAGCTGCAAGTAAAAAAATCTGTATTGCTTTTTCTGATTTCATTCAAATACCACTTGTTACTGAAAATAGTAACTGCTCCTTTCGATGTGATTGCTCAATTAGCCGGTTTATTGACCGTTCCATGGTTACATTATATAATATGGGATGTAAATTCCCTGTTAAGAAAATGGAGAAAAGTAAATTGAGATTATTAGTTGTGGAAGATGAGAAAAAATTATGCGATATGATTGCGAAAAGTCTGCACCAGGCAGGTTATGAGGTGGATATGTGTAATGACGGAGAGCAGGCACTGGATATGATCTATGCGGAACGATATGACCTGATTGTGCTTGATCTGAATCTGCCCGGGGTGGATGGGATGGAGATCCTTCGGGAGCTTCGCAAAGAAAATGAAGAAACAAAGGTATTAATCCTGTCTGCGAGAAGTCAGATTGCAGATAAGGTTGAGGGATTGGATTCCGGTGCAAATGATTATATGGAAAAACCATTTCACCTGCAGGAACTGGAAGCCCGCGTGAGAAGCCTGACAAGAAGAAAATTTGTACAAAAAAATATCTGTTTGGAATGTGGAAAACTTCGATTTGATACGAGAGAAAGAGTTGCATATGCAGAAGATAACCCGGTTGCGTTGACGAGAAAAGAAAATGGAATTTTAGAATATCTCCTTTTAAATCAAGGAAGACCGGTCAGTCAGGAAGAACTGATTGAGCATGTCTGGGATTCTTCTGTGGACAGCTTTAGCGGTTCCATCCGGGTGCATATGTCTTCTTTGAGAAAAAAACTGAAGGCAGGACTCGGATATGATCCAATCGTGAACAAAATCGGTGAGGGCTATAAGATAGGGGGAGATAGCAAAGTATGAAAAAAATTAACATAAAAAAAGTATCACTCCAGTGGAAATTAACACTTCTTACCACAGCGCTTATTACCATATTATGCGGATGTCTTACCTTTTTCTTATATAAAAACGGAGTCTATTATTTTGATACGCTTCAGGAGTCTGTCACAGATCAGGGCACAGCGCCGGAAGCAGTGTACATTGATATTCCGGAGGATGAGTGGGATGACTTTGTGGCGCAGTTTTCCATGAAGATTTATAACTCCAAATCAGATTATAGAAGCAGAAGCTTTCTGATTACTGTGATTGTAGCGTTGTTTGGCGGTGCAGCGACGTATTTTATCAGTGGACGGGCCTTGAAACCACTCAGGGAATTTTCAGAGACAGTGGAAAAAGTTCAGGCGCAGAATCTGACAGATTATACTATCGAAGAGAATAAGATTGCAGAGCTGGACAGGCTTCGTACGTCTTATAATAAAATGCTTATGCGGCTTTCCGAATCCTTTGAGACGCAGCGCCAGTTTACGGGAAATGCAGCACATGAGTTACGTACTCCACTGGCTTTAATCCAGGCGCAGCTGGATCTATACCATACAACAGAACATCCGGAGAGTACAACAGCGGCAGAAGAGACCATTCAGATGGTAACGGAGCAGAATGAACGCCTTAGTAAGCTGGTCAGAACGCTTCTGGATATGAGCGAATTACAGACAGTAGCGCGAAATGACAGAATTGAGCTCCATAGTCTGATTGAGGAAGTGCTGACAGATTTGGAACCGCTGGCACAGGAAAAGAAGGTTGAACTGATACAGAAGTCGCAGGGAACAGGAGAAAAGGCAGATGAAGAATTATTTTTGACAGGAAGTGATATTCTGATTTACAGAATGCTATATAATCTTGTGGAAAATGCGATTAAATACAATCGGAAAGGTGGAACCGTTACCGTATCAGCAATAAGGGAAAAGAACGAAGCAGTTCTGACGGTTTCGGATACCGGAAATGGAATTGATGAGGCATTCAGGGAAAAGATCTTTGAGCCGTTCTTCCGGGTAGATAAGTCAAGAAGCCGGGAGCTTGGAGGCGTAGGGCTTGGACTTGCGATGGTGCGGGAAGTTGTGCGGGCTCATGACGGGACGATTGAAGTTTATGCAAATAAGCATAGGGGAACGACATTTGAAGTGAAAATGAGTATAGGAGCAGAAAAAACAGCATAACCGTTGAAACTCAACCACGGCGTTACATTTTGTCAAAATAAGAAAACCAGATGGAATGCCGAAGTGATATCGAACCTGGGGACATTATGTCCCCAGGTAACTGCTAGATAGATTATAATTAATCCCCAAAAATTAACTTCATGATATTTGACTTCCCGTTAGCTGTAATGCAAGTAATCTGCTTTTGCTCTGCCAGGGCATGGAAAAATTCATAGCCGGAATGCGAATCTTCGGTAATCGCGAATCAGGTCAATCAATACGGTTTTGCCGGAACCACTGTCGCCGGTGAGAATCGTGATATTTCTTTTGAAAGCCAACAGATCTTACATTTTCCCTTACATCTTTATACTCTTTGCCAGACTCGTCAGCAAAGCTGCCATCTCCGGATTAACCTTTTTTCTTTCTAACCCACGTTATTTTGCAGCCACGGTTACCACTGTTTCCTTTTTTTTCGACATAAGCCAATAAAACATAGAACAAAATATTAATGCAAATACAACGCCAAAAACATTCTGAATCACTCTAAGACCAACTGCTCCTTTTAGTCCATAACTCTCTGTAGCAATGGCCAAAGCACCAAATGTGTTAAATACTGCCTGCCAGCCATATTTTGCAGAAAGTCCTACACCAATTCCGCCAAGGATTCCTATGTATGTATAGATGGATGATGGAAGCAGAAAATATAGTACTGTAAAGCATATTACACCTGCAATATTTCCGACAATCCTTTTGCGGACTCTGTATTGCATGTCCTCTATAAATGGTAAGATTGCTGACATTGCCGCAATTCCAGCCCACATTGCCCGTGGCATATTGCAGAGTTCCGCAATGCAGAGTACTGCCGGTACGCATATGATCTGACATAACTGCCACTTTGTTCTGGAAGAAGATATATCAAATTCTTGTACCAAATCATTCAAATTTCTTTTATACGTTCTGTTTTTATGATTTCGATAAAATACGAAGCAGGTAAGTGCTGCACCTAATGCCATTCCGGTTAATCGCATCTGATAACTTTTTCCTGTTACATCATATCCATACAATAACAGATAACCAAGAACCAATGTGGATTGGTTAAACATGAATGGGTTATGACATCCGAACAGAATCAGCACTGCCAGTGCAGCAATGTTTAACAGCATTCCAAGTACCGGTGAAAGCTGGTTTGCTAAATGCGGACATACAGTCATAATTACAAAGAACAAAGCCAAAAGCATCGTAGATTGTCCGGTGTGGATCCCCAGATCCGCATTCCGAAATACCATAAGGCATAATAAAACTACTACACCCACAATACTATTCTCATTTCCAAATAAGATACTGAAAATAGTAACAAATAAAAAACAAAATGCCATTGTAACAGCTATCTTTACCAAATATACCAGTATATGATATGATTTTTCTTTCACTGTTTCACTCTTTTTCAACAGATTTTTAGAACCTGCCTGATTTAACTGCAATTCCTGATAAAATGTCATGTAATTCCTCCGCTATCTGTTTTTCCTAAACTTATATGGCCTCATCTTTCTGTATTGGAAGCTCTACAACAAATCTGCATCCACCATATTCCCGGTTTTCTGCCTTGATTGTCCCGCCAGCACTATCTACGATCCGCTTCACAAGTGCAAGGCCGAGACCATTTCCTTCTGCTTTGTGAGAACCGTCTGCCTGATAAAATTTATCAAATATTCTGGTTTTCACATCATCCTCTATTCCCGGTCCTTCATCTTCCAGAATAAACATTACAGAATCCTTTTCCTGCTTCAGAAACATCATAATTGTCCCCTTTGCAGGACTGAACTTAATCGCATTATCTAAAAGATTCATCCATATATGCATAAAAAGTCCTTCATTCCCAGTATATTTAACTTCCTCCAGCTCTACCTGGAAACCAATTTCTTTTTCTGTCCATTTTGTTTCCAGGGAAAGAAATGCCTGACGGATCTGTTCATCCAAACGATATTCTGTTTTTTTCACTGGTATGTTCTGATTCTCTAACTTGGATAACAGCAAAATATTTCCAACCAATCCGGAAAGCCTTTGGGTATTAAACAGGATTTTTTCTACATATTCCTCTTGCTCCTGAGACAGTTCTTCTCCCTGAAGAAGCATTGTATATCCTTCAATGGCATTGATCGGGGTCTTAAACTCATGAGAAACATTGGAGACAAAATCCATCTGCAGTACTTCTGTTGCACGAAGCTCTTTTGTCATCACATTAAAACTCTGGTAAGATTCTCCAACTTCTGCGATACGGCTGTTCGTTTCCAAGTGCTGTTCAAAATCTCCCTGCGAAACTTCCTTCATTGCTTTACTGAGTCTGGTAATTGGTTCCAGCAACCTTGCATTGATAAAGGAAGTAATCAGCCCTGCAATCAATGTATTAAAAATCAAAAGCCAGCCAAGCACAGGTATGCTACCAGGCAGATTAAAAAAATGATTCAAAAAAGCAAATAATAACGCAGATATGACTGTTGAAAATACAAGTGCCAGCCAGATTGCACCAGTCAGACAGGATCGGATCCGCAATCCTTTTTCTTTCTTTTGTTCCATTATTTTTTCACCGCCTTGTATCCAATTCCACGCATTGTTACGATTTCAAAATCAGGGTTATCTTTCAAACGCTCCCTGATTCTTCCTATATGTACCTCTATCGTATGTGGGTCTGCCTCCGTCTCGTATCCCCATACTTCATCCATCAACTGTTGTTTTGTAAATATTCTGCCTGGCGAAGCTGCAAGCTTATATAAAAGCAGGAATTCTTTTTTAGGCAAAACAAGACTTTCCTTATCAGTTGTAACCGTCATTGCATCATAATCAAACTCTGTTGAACCGATCACAATTTTGTGTTCATTCAGTATCTGTGCACGGCGAAGCAGTGCTCCGACTCTTAAAACCATTTCATTCACATTTACCGGTTTTACCATATAATCGTCACTTCCCGAAAGAAATCCCTGGCGCATATCATCAAAGGAACCTTTCGCAGTGATCATAAGTACCGGTATCTGATATCCTGCTGAACGGAGTTCCGACACCAGTTCATAACCATCCATAACCGGCATCATAATATCGGAAATGATCAGATCAATATACTCTTTATCCAATATTTCTAATGCCAGTGCTCCATCCGATGCACTTTTGACCTGATATCCATTCTTCTCAAGCACTTTTTGGAATAGCTGGCTTAATTCTTTATCATCTTCTACAATTAATATTTGAAACACGATCTTCTTCCTCCTTTATCAGAACAGATATCTTGCCCATCCAAGCAGATGCTGTACCAAAAGTACGTTTCTCTGACGCTTCTTTGTCAATTCAATTGGCTCTACATGATACGGATCACGATAGGTTCCATCTTCCAATACCTGCCGGGACACTCTTTCATATTCCATCATGCCTTCTTCCAACTGTTTATTAATCTCTTTGCTACGTATTACAAGCATCAGTTCCGTATCCAGATACGTGCTTCTCATATCCATGTTAAAGGAACCGATTACGGATAGATCATCATCAATCAGGATGCTTTTTCCGTGGTAAGAATAGCCGCCTTCATACTCCCAGATATCAATTCCTGTATTTAAAATTCTGTTTCTGTTTCTCGCATAATCAGCAGAACCAAACGGATTTCCATTGTTGGCAACCGAATTGGTCATGATAGAAAAATCCGGAACTCTCTCCGCAATCTCTTTCCATGTATTATACATCATATCATTGCAGATAATATATGGTGTATGAATTTTCACGCGCTCTTTTGCATTTTTCATTAGTTCTCCCAGTTGATACCAGACTACTGGTTCCTTGGGACCTGTGTGGATAGGATTTGACACTAATGCAATCTTTTCTGTCTCAAAAGTTTCGTCCGTGTAATCGGTATCGCAGATTCTTTCCTTATTCTCTTCAAAATATTTCTGATAGCCGTTCTGCAGCTCTAAAACTGCGTCCTTTACAGATTTTCTATTTGCCAGTTTTTTATTATCATGAAAATAACCACTGTCTTCTTGTTCCCATATCGTTTCAAAATACTCTAACAACTGGTTAACTGAATTTTCTTTCTCAGGTTCATCGCAAACCACTAACACATCTCTGTCATAGTTCTTATGTCCCAGAAAATCACCCAGGAAATAATTGTATGTATTTCTTCCACCAAGAATATATGTCTTACCATCTGCAATCAAATATTTATCATGCATTCTCCCCATCATCTTCCATGGTTTCAACGGATTGGCCTTATTATACAGTTTAATTTCAACATTCTCATGGGAAGATAATCCATAGAAATACGGATTGCCTTCCATATCAACCCAGCTCTCCATTCCATCTACTAACAGACGAACATGCACACCTCTGTCTGCCGCATCATGCAGTGCTCCTAAGATCAATTTTCCACTTTCATCTGATTGAAATGCAAAAGTAGAAAGAATAATGTCTTCTTTTGCATTTCGGATCAAACGCACTCTTTGTAAAAGTGCTTCTGGATTTTTTTCTATGATCACTGCTCGTTCCATATTCTCGCTGCGTTCGTTCCACGAATCATTTTGTGTTTCTTTTTTGATGGTATTAGACACTTCCGGCTGTTTTTTATATGCAATACAAATTCCAAATAATTCATAAAAAGCCACACATAAAAAAATTGACAGTATAACAAAAACAATTTTACATATCTTACGTTTTCCCATCGCACATCACCTGACTTTTTTTCATCTTATGTCTATACAATACAAAGTCAACCTCAATTTTACCTCAACAGAATTAATTTTATCCATGTAAATTTCCTGTACCGGCAATCAGACATAACAAAAACGACCTCTCAAAATCAATTATTTTTTGAAAGGTCGTTTCACTAAATTCTTATAACAATCCAGCAAATAATCTCATAAATAATTGTCCAAGTCGCAAATATGCACTGCGCCCAGTACAATATTGATCTGTTACATCACGACATTCCCCCATCGTTCTTATCAGATCATTTTTAATTTCCAAAACTGCCTGACAATCTGCCATAAAACAGCCGTTTTCAAAATGATGATATAAGCTTCTATAATCCAGATTGATTGTTCCACAGGTTGCCATACAGTCATCCACTATACTCATTTTCGCATGGCAAAATCCTGGTGTCCATTCATAAACTCGCACTCCATGTTTAACCAATCCATGATAAAAAGAGCGAGTTATATTATAAATGAATTTTTTATCAGGAATTCCTGGTGTGATAATTCTTACGTCTACCCCTCGCTTAGCAGCCAGACATAACGCATGTGCCATTTCGTCTGTTATAATTAGATATGGTGTCATAAACCAACAGTAATTTTCGGCCTTATTTATCATACTGATATAAACTTCTTCTCCGACCTGCTCATTATCCATAGGACTGTCTGCATAAGGCTGAACAAAACCTGTTTGCTGTGCTTTATAATCGTAATGAATAATGTATTTACTAAAATCAGTATCATTCGTAGCTTTTTCACTAACAGCATTCCACATTTCTAAAAATGTCACTGTAAGCGACTGAACAGCATCTCCTTCTAAACGAATACCGGTATCTTTCCACTGCCCATACGGATGCGTATAATTAAAGTATTCATTTGCAAGATTATATCCACCTGTAAATCCAACTTTTCCATCAATTACTGTTATTTTTCTGTGATCACGATTGTTCAAAAATAGATTTAAGCCTGGCACAAATGGATTGAATACACGACAATGAATTCCTATACTCTCCATCTTTTTTACAAAATCTGTGTTAATAAAACCTATAGACCCCATATCATCATAGAATACCCTGACTTCCACACCGGCTTTTACTCTCTCTTCCAGAACATCTTGAATCTTATGCCAAGCTTCAGCATCTTCTATCGCATGATATTCCATGAAGATAAACTTTTGTGCTTTCGCAAGTTCTTCAAGCTGTGCCTCTAATCCCTTCACTGCTTCATCAAAATACTTGATATCCGTATTCTGATAGATTGGATACCACGAATTTCTTTGTATGTAACTTGCAATATTTCCTGCTTTCGGAATCTTTTCTTTTATTCTGCTTAAACACTCCTGATTGTCTGGAAGCATTGGTAACAATTTGCTATCAATTTCTGCATATCGCTCACGCATTTTATGCGTGCCACCATTCAAGCCAATCAATAAATACAGGCCTACACCCATAATTGGGAAAATCAGAATTAAAATGACCCAAGGCATTTTCATAGAAGATGTCTTATCTGACGCATACAATCTCAAAACTAAGATTCCACTTAAAATTCTGGTAAATAAATTTATGATTTCTGCATATTCATTCAAGCGCGTTACGATAGTAATAATAAAAATCACTTCAAGAAAAATACAGATTATGGAAAAGCACAATCGTTTTATTCCATTTTTTGTTTTTGCTTTTCCTTCTAAGGTATCTTGCTTCATATGTATTCCACCTCTTCTTTCTACGTCAGCTCTATATTCAAAATACTATTTATTTTGATAATTGATTCGTTCCCCTTGAATTACTGGATAACAAATCAATTTATTACTTTCCAGATCCTCTGCATGCATATCTACCGCACTGATCTGATGATTTTCATAAGTATTATAATAATAGATACCTTTAATAACATTACAACAAGATGTATACAATGTGATTTCATATTTTCCATCAGTCACTTCGCAACATCCACGTTGCTGATCCACAGATCCAAGAATGTGAAAGAACTGACTAACACTTTCTTCCTCAGATTCACCTGAAATTGCATTTACCTTTGTAAAAGCCACACGCACAAAACGAGAAGAAGATGAAAGATCTCCCGGAAGACCTAAACCTCCCATACCTCTACTATATGCATCAAGAGCCAAATTTCCTCCAAAAGTGTTTTTGGGTTGCTTTGGGGATAAATACATATAATTATTTAATTGAAACATCTGCTGTGGAAATGGTGGATTATTCGTAAGCACTCCTACAGGATTATCGTAAATGTGTAGACCATCTGACATAGACTCTACAGTAATTGATTCATTTTCATCAGCGATAATCCAATGTAATTGTGCTAATGGCAATTGCTCGCTGAAAGGAGTATTAACAATATTAATTCGATTAAGAAGCTTACGAGCTTCTGCTAAAGAAGCACACTGACTTAAAATCCATGGAACAAATTCAAACTGTGCAATATTTTCCACATCTGGTTGAACCTCGGAATAAACAGCATTTCCGACAAAATTCAGACCTGCCATTGCCACTCCTTTTTCATTCATCGCATCATAATATAAAGGATAATCCTCCGCAACATGAGCCATTCCAATAATTGCATAATGATTTTTCATATCGCCAACATGACGGAAATGAAATGAATAGTTACGTGGTGTAATTACTATCTGATCACCGTAAGAGAATTCATAATCGAGGGTTCGTCCAAAGTAAAAATCTTTTGTCTTATAGGTTGCTGCTGTACACATGATTGTTCATCCTCCTAAATAATATGAACTATATCAATAAGTTTTTTGTTGAACAATAGTATAGCACAATTCTATTGTTTTGTTTCAAATTCACATAATAAAATAGATGAATGACTTTGCTGCCATCCTTCTACTAATTTTTCACAATTTATTCTGCAATAAGAATGGGGGAGCCCCCATCCCGATCGTTGGAACAGGTTTAAGGTCCATGTTCTAACCTTATAAGCATCTTTTTGTTATATTGTTTCCACCAAATAAAAGATGGATGCCACACATCTAGGTGGAAATTTCCACCGAAGATACAAAAAAGCAGCAATGACTTTTTCAATCATTACTGCTTCGAACTGATGTTCCCGGCGGGAATCGAACCCACAATTACAGCTTAGGAGATGGACCCAGTGCATATATTCCCTATCAACGGGGATAAAGAAAATGCAGTTATATCAAGGCTTTTCTCCATGTTCTCTATAAACCTTGTACAAGCAAAATCAAGCAAAAACAAAGGATTTTAGCCCCCTATTGTTTGCACTCTGTTTGCAAAGGCGCGAAATTTGGCGTTAGCCAAAAGTTCAATTCCCGTCGAGACTTAATTATATTCATGGTATCGTGGACATAGTTTACCATACATAGAGGTTCATTACAAGAGGTATAGAGCCAGTAAAAGTGCCTGTTTTATCTTTTTCAGGAAAGGTAGAGCAGGCACTTTTTTTCATATCTAAACTTAGAAAGAAATGAGGTGAAATTATGAATACACAGATTATTGCCATAGCCAACCAAAAAGGTGGTGTCGGCAAAACAACCACTTGTGCCAATCTTGGAATTGGTCTGGCGCAGTCCGGGAAGAAAGTCCTTCTGATTGACGGAGACCCACAGGGAAGCCTGACCATCAGCTTGGGCAATCCTCAGCCTGATAAGCTGCCCTTTACACTGTCAGACGCTATGGGCCGTATTTTGATGGATGAACCAATTCGTCCCGGCGAGGGTATCCTGCACCACCCTGAGGGCGTAGACCTGATGCCTGCGGACATCCAGCTATCTGGTATGGAGGTATCTCTGGTAAACGCTATGAGCCGAGAAACCATTCTGCGACAATATCTGGACACGCTGAAGGGGCAATACTCCCATATCCTTATTGATTGCCAGCCCTCCCTGGGTATGCTTACGGTCAATGCACTGGCTGCCGCTAATAGGGTTATAATCCCCGTCCAGGCAGAGTATCTTCCAGCTAAAGGTTTGGAGCAGCTTTTGCAAACTATCAATAAGGTTCGCAGACAAATCAATCCCAAGCTGCAAATTGATGGGATTCTGCTGACGATGGTAGACAGCCGAACCAACTTTGCCAAAGAAATCTCCGCTCTTCTGCGCGAAACCTATGGCAGTAAGATCAAGGTGTTTACATCAGAAATTCCTCATTCTGTCAGGGCTAAAGAAATCAGTGCTGAAGGAAAAAGCATTTATGCCCATGATTCTAATGGCAAAGTGGCTGAGGGCTACAAAAATCTGACGAAGGAGGTATTGAAACTTGAAAAGCAGCGCGAAAAAAATAGAGCTGGCCTCAGTAGATGACCTGTTTTCTACTGAAGAAAGTCGGCAAGACGAGCAACTGGAAAAAATTCAGGAAATTCCCCTATCTGAACTGCATCCGTTCAAGGATCACCCCTTCAAGGTCAAGGATGATGATGCAATGATAGAAACCGCAGACAGCATCAAAAAGTATGGAGTTTTGGTTCCTGCGATTGCCAGACCACTGCCTGATGGCGGTTATGAGCTGGTAGCCGGTCACAGACGCCGCAGAGCCAGCGAATTGGCCGGAAAAGAAACCATGCCTGTCATTGTGCGCGACTTGGATGACGATGCTGCCACAATTATTATGGTTGACAGCAATTTGCAGCGAGAAAATCTGCTCCCCAGTGAAAGGGCCTTTGCCTACAAAATGAAGCTGGAAGCCATTAAACATCAAGGAGCAAGAACAGACCTGACTTCTGTTCAAGTTGAACAGAAGTTGAGCGCCAGAGACCAGGTGGCAAAAGAAGCCGGTGAACGAAGCGGTATCCAGGTAATGCGATATGTTCGTTTGACTGAACTGATTCCAGAGCTTTTGGATATGGTGGATGAAAAGAAAATCGCATTTAACCCAGCCTATGAACTCTCTTTTTTGAAAACGGACGAACAGCAAATGCTGGTGGAAACAATGGACTATGAGCAGGCTACCCCTTCTCTCTCTCAGGCTCAGCGAATGAAAAAGTTCAGCCAGGAAGGGAAATTGTCAGAAGATGTGATGCTTGCCATCATGTCAGAGGAAAAAAAGGCTGATCTGGATAAAGTGACCTTGAGCAGCGATACCTTGCGAAAGTATTTCCCCAAAAGCTATACACCGGCCAAAATGCAGGAAACCATTATTAAACTGCTGGAACAATGGCAGAAAAAACGCCAACGAGATCAGGAACGATGAAGGGAGAGCCTATGAAAGATATTGCAGCAAGGGAGCTGAAAGGCCACAACATTCTTGCAGTGGAGCGATTTTGGGACAGCACTTGCTGGATGATTGAGTTTACTGTCTTGCGCCCTACTGCTTATGGAGAACCTGGTGACGAAATGAGGCTTTTTCTCACAGAGGACGGGTATCAGTCAGCTCTGCAAAGCCAGCAGCGTCGAGAAATCAAAATTAAGAGATATGCTCATGTTATTGAGGGGCATATCCTCGACTTCAAGCCTAAAAAACACCGTCGTTCATAACCGATACAACGAAAGGAAAGGAATGAATATGTGTACTGTAAGAGAAATCCGAGAAGCTATTCAAGAAGATTGCCGCTCACAGCGTGATATGGAATCCACCGAGATTGACCGTGTTTTTCAAACCTTACCATTTTCTCAGGAAAGGGATCTGTTTGATAAACCACCAATGCCA
The DNA here is from genome assembly GCA_902362725.1 of Clostridiaceae bacterium. Lineage (GTDB taxonomy): Bacteria > Bacillota > Clostridia > Lachnospirales > Lachnospiraceae > Laedolimicola > Laedolimicola ammoniilytica. The sequence goes on from CABIXM010000001.1 coordinate 73,752, forward strand.
AAACGCCTCTACCGACGCAAGAAAAAAGATACAGACAGACCCTAACCGCTGCCACAATTCTTTTATGAATTGCGGCTTTTTTCATACCTGAGAAATGAAAGGAGTGAAGTAAATGGCTGTTTTTCGTGTAGAACGCACTGGCGATTACACGGTTATGAGCAATTTTCATCTAAAAGACAAACGACTTTCTTTGAAGGCAAAGGGTCTCTTGTCGCAGATGTTATCTCTGCCTGATGACTGGGATTATACGCTGTCAGGACTCAGCTATATCAATCGAGAAAGCAAAGATGCAATCCGCTCTGCTGTCAATGAGCTTGAAACAGCCGGATACATTCGACGCAGACAGACAACTGATGCTTCTGGTAAATTCGCAGCCAATGAGTATACCATTTTTGAGCGTCCCATCGAGGGAGAACCGATGTTGGATAAGCCGTTGTCGGAAAACCCGATAACGGTAAACCCGTCAGCGGTAAATCCGTTACCGGAAAATCCAACACAATTAAATACTAAGAAATCAAATACCCAAAAACAAAATACTCATGGATCAAATACCGATTCCATTCCCTTCCGGGAAACAGCGGCGGTAATACCGCCGGAACGGAAAGGAAGGGATGCGATGTCTGTCACAGAGATAGAAAATTATCGGGAATTGATTTTGGAGAATATCGAGTATGATTGTCTGAAGCAGCGTTATCCTCTCTACCTGGATGACCTGAATGAGATCGTAGAGCTGTTGGTAGAAACGGTCTGTGCCAAACGAAAGACCACCCGGATCTCTGGTGCGGACTTTCCTCATGAAATTGTACGCTCCCGCTTTTTGAAGCTGGACAGCTCTCACATCGAGTTTGTCATGGACTGTCTGCAAAAGAACACCACCCAGGTACACAACATCAAGCAGTACCTGCTTGCAGTGCTGTTCAACGCTCCTACCACCATGAATAACCACTACACTTCACTGGTAAATCACGATATGCACGCAGGCGGCTGGTAATCAGCCGCTTTTGTATTACACCAAAGGAGGCACAGCATGAATCAGATTGAAATTTTCAATAGTCCAGAGTTTGGAAGCATTCGAATAGTCGAGGAAAATGGGAAATACCTGTTCTGCGGCGCTGATGTTGCAAAATCGCTGGGATACAAAGATACAGTAAACGCCCTAAAGACACATTGCAGAGAAGATGGGGTGGCGTTTTACCACCTCACCGATAATTTGGGGCGTGAACAGAAAGCTAAATTCATCAGTGAAGGAAATCTGTATCGTTTGATTGTCCACAGTAAATTGCCATCAGCTGAACGATTTGAGCAATGGGTCTTTGACGAGGTTCTTCCTACCATTCGCAAACATGGGGCCTATCTCACAAAAGAAAAGCTATGGGAAGTAGCTACTTCACCGGAGGCGCTGCTCAAGCTCTGCTCGGATCTTCTGGCTGAGCGAGAGGAGAATGTATCTCTGCGCATAGCAAACGCACAGCTGGAGGGTAAAGCCGCTTTCTATGATCTGTTCATTGATTTGGAGCACAGCACCAATCTCAGAACTACTGCCAAAGAGCTTGATGTACCGGAACGCCGCTTTGTCCGATTTCTTCTGGAAAAGCGTTTTGTGTACCGCACTGCGTCCGGCAATGTACTGCCCTATGCAAAGCCAGCCAATGAAGGGCTGTTTTGTGTAAAGGACTACTGCAATCACGGTCATACCGGTTCTTATACGCTGATAACTCCGCAAGGCAAGCTGTATTTTGCCGAACTGAGAGACAGTATCCTGATGGTGATATGATAAATCACTATTTTCTCCGGCGGCTGGTGGTCCCGCCTTAGAAATAAATGCACCACCCCCTGCACATTTTGTGGAAAGGAGGCGATGAAAATGCAGGAAGAAGTGGAAAACAGGACTTTAACGCTGGTTGTCAGCGGAACAAAGTTCACCGGCAGGCTGCTCAAAGCCGCCATCAGCAAGTACATGGCCCACTGCAAGGAAAAGAAGCTGCAAAAGCAGAGAAGCCGTGACGCCCCTGTGACACCCCACGGCAAACAGACCGTCAAGCAGCTCATTGGTCAGAATCAGGGGATCTCCAATATCGAGATCACAGACCCTTCCATCAAGGAATTTGAGAAGATCGCCCGGAAATATGGTGTGGATTATGCGGTGAAGAAAGACCGCAGCAGCTCCCCGCCCAAGTACCTGATCTTTTTCAAAGGCCGTGACGCCGATGCGCTGACCGCTGCATTTACCGAGTACACCAGCAAAAAGGTCAAGAAGGCCGAGAAAACGGAACGCCCGTCTGTGCTGGCAAAACTCAGTCAGTTCAAAGAGATGGTCAAAAATGCCGTGGTGGACCGCACCAAGCGAAAGGAGCTGGAACGATGAAAAAGCAGTTTGACATCAAAAAGCTCGTTTTGCTGAACCTTCCCTATCTCCTGATGGGGCTGTTTGCTACCAACTTCGGGGAGGCATGGCGACTGGCTCAGGGGGCAAATGCTTCGGAGAAATTCCTTTCCCTGTTTGCTGTCCTGCCTGGGGCGCTGCAAAGTTTCTGGCCCAGCCTGCACCCGTTGGATCTGCTGGTGGGGCTGTGCTGCGGTGCTGGCCTGCGTCTGGCGGTGTACCTCAAAAGTAAAAACGCCAAGAAGTACCGTCACGGCATGGAGTATGGTTCTGCCCGTTGGGGAACCCGTGAGGATATTGCTCCCTACATCGACCCGGTATTCCAGAACAATATCATTCTCACGAAAACCGAAAGCCTGACCATGAACAGCCGCCCCAAGGACCCAAAGACCGCCAGAAACAAAAATGTGCTGGTGATCGGCGGCTCCGGTTCCGGTAAGACCCGTTTCTGGCTCAAACCAAATCTGATGCAGATGCACAGTTCTTATGTGGTCACAGACCCGAAGGGAACCATTTTGGTGGAGTGCGGGAAAATGCTCCAAAGGGGCGCACCCAAACTGGGAAAGGACGGAAAGCCCATGAAGGATAAGCACGGCAAGGTCATTTATGAGCCGTACCGCATCAAGGTCCTAAATACCATCAACTTCCGAAAATCAATGCACTATAACCCTTTCGCCTATATCCATAGCGAAAAGGACATCTTGAAGCTGGTCACAACGCTGATCGCCAATACCAAAGGCGAAGGCAAGGCTGGGGACGATTTCTGGGTAAAAGCGGAGACGCTGTTGTACTGCGCGCTGATTGGGTATATCCACTATGAGGCTCCGGTGGAGGAGCAGAACTTCTCCACCCTCATTGAGTTCATCAACGCCATGGAAGTCCGTGAGGATGACGAGGAGTTCAAAAACCCCGTGGATCTGATGTTTGATGCACTGGAAGCCGAGAAGCCAAACCACTTTGCGGTGCGCCAGTATAAGAAATATAAGCTGGCCGCCGGTGTTGTATGCTCTAAAAGACTTCTTAATCAAGCGGTTGGGAAGTCTCTTAGAACACACAACCTAAAACCGAAGGAAGGAGCGCAAGTTATGAGAAAAAATGAGAAAATCACAGCTCTGTACGAACGACTGAGCCGTGATGACTTTGGCAAAGATGATGACCAACAGCGTGAGAGCAATTCCATTTCCAATCAAAAGGCTATGTTGGAGGAGTTCGCCGCACGGCAGGGCTTTACGAACATTGTCCATTTCACGGACGATGGCATTAGTGGTACTTGCTTTGACCGTCCCGGATTTTTGGCAATGATGAAAGAGGTTGAAGCCGGGAATGTGGAGTATCTGTGTATCAAGGACATGAGCCGCATGGGTCGTGACTATCTGAAAGTCGGTCAGATTATGGAAATCCTGCGTCAGCGTGGCGTTCGCCTTATCGCCATCAATGACGGCGTGGACAGTGCCAGAGGGGACGATGATTTTACCCCTTTCCGCAACATTATGAACGAGTATTACGCCAGAGACACCAGCCGTAAAATCCGTTCCACTTTCCAGTCCAAAGGCAAGTCCGGCAAGCACCTCACAGGCACGGTCATTTACGGCTATCTCTGGAACGAAGCCAGAGACCAATGGTTGGTTGACCCCGAAGCCGCTGATGTGGTCAAGCGCATCTTTGCCATGACGATTGACGGCTACGGTCCGTATCAGATCGCCAGCAAACTGAAATCGGAAAAGATGCTTATTCCGTCTGCTTACCTTGCCCAACACGGCGAGGGCGTGAACAAAAACAAGACTTTCAAAGATATGTACGGCTGGGGTTCTTCCACCATCTGCAACATTCTTGAAAAGCGTGAATATCTGGGACACACCATCAATTTCAAGACCCGAAAGCACTTCAAGGACAAGAAAAGCCATTATGTCCCGGAGGACGAATGGACAATTTTCGAGAATACCCATGAGCCTATCATTGACCAGCAGACCTTTGACCTTGTGCAGAAAATCCGTGGGAATGTCAGACGCTACCCGGACGGCTGGGGCGAAGCAGCTCCCCTCACAGGCTTGCTTTATTGTGCCGATTGCGGCGGCAAGATGTATGTCCACCGTACCAACAACGGCAAGCGTATTTCTCAATATACCTGTTCCCAATACAGCAAAGTCCCAGTTGGAAAGCTCTGCACGACACAGCACCGTATCAATGAAGATGTGGTACTGTCCCTTGTCTCTGAAATGCTCAAAGCCATTGCCGAGTATGCCAAGCATGACCGAGCCGAGTTTGTCCGTGTGGTGCAGGAAGCGCAGTCCAGCCAGCAGACAGCAGAGGTTAAGAAACAGCGGATACGCCTTGCCACAGCAAAGCAGAGAGTTTCCGAGCTGGAAGTCCTGCTCTGCAAAATCTATGAGGACAACATTTTAGGCAAGCTGTCCGACAGCAGATACGCCACTCTGGACGCTCAATACGAAAAGGAACAGTCCGAGCTTACCGCTGAAATCTCTGTTCTGGAAAAGGCTGTCAAGAGCTATGAGAAGCACGAAAAGGACGCTGATCGTTTTATCGCTCTGATTGACAAGTATGAGAACTTCGACAAGCTGACCATTGCTATGCTCAACGAGTTTATCGAGAAAATCCTTGTGCATGAGCGTGACCGTAAAGGCAGTATACAGACCACACAGGAGGTCGAGATTTACTTCAATTTTGTTGGGCGATTCGTTCCCCCGGCGTTTGGAGAAGCGGAGCTTACCCCGGAGGAATTAGAAGAAATCCGCAAGCGTGAGGAACGCAAGGACAGGCTTCATCAGAACTACTTGAAGCGGAAAGCCAGCGGAGCGCAGAAGCGATACGAGGACAAAATCAAGGGGAGAAAAAAGGCAGAAATCGAAGCCAAGAAAGCCGCCATTCGTGCGGAGGACATTGCAAAGGGCGTGTTCGTCCCTGTCAGCAGTTTACCGCAGAGAGAGCCGATGAAAGGAGTACAAACAGCATGAATATCACTTACACACAGAACGGTGATTATCTTATCCCGAACATCATTATCCGCAAGACAAAGCCCCTCGGACACTACGGCAGACTCCGCAAGGCGTATCTGGAAATGCACCGCCCGATACTGTTCAATGAGCTGGTGCTATCCGATAGGCTCTTTGAGCATTGCGCCGAGATTGACGAAGCGGCACAAAACCGAATGGAGCTGATCGTGCCGCAACTGGCAAAGCAGTACGGCGTGACCGAAAGGCTGAAAGCCGAAAACCAAATGGAATGGGTGCGGCAGATGAACGCTTGCAAGGCACAGGCAGAGGAGATTGTGAAAGCGGAATTGATTTATGATTGAGTGAGAAAGTCCGGGCAGAAAACTGTTCGGACTTTTCTCATATAGTCCAAAGTTGCGGTAGACTTGTTCACAAGTTTTATGGTATAATTTGAATACGAAATTGAGCAACAAATCGGGATTTGAGGGGGTAAATATTATTATGAACAAAGAAGGAATTTTAAGGGAAATAAACAATGATGTTGTAAACACCTCATACTATCCGGCGAGAAGTGATTGTTGTGACTTAGATGGTGAGATTTTTGAAGATGTGGTATTGGATAATATAAAGTGTCATCGTATGACATTTCAAAATTGTACCTTTCGAAATGTTCAGTTTATAGATAATCAGGTAGATTTGATTGAATTTGAAAACTGTCAATTTATCAATACCGTTTTTAAGGGAACATTAGAAAATTTATATCTGATAATATCAGACAGCAGTTTTTCAAAATGTACTATGCATGATTTAAAAATATCCGGCTATGAGGAACAGTCTGAAATTACAGATTGTACATTTGAAGAATGTACTTTTTCTGACATAAATCTTCTTGCGGATTTAACCCTGCAAGGTGGGACTGTGACGAATTGTACAGGAAACAACTTAGAGTGTATTATGAACATGATATTTGCTGTGCAGTTTACCAAGAGTAAATTTGAAAATATCAATCTAAATGTGGCGATTATTAAGAATACATTTCAGCAGGTAGAGGTTAGTAATATTCAGAATATTGACATAGGAGGAGAACCGGTACGCAGAAACAATACCTTTAAAGACTGTTATATAAATGGAGAATTGCAGAACCAGTAAATAAGCAGGGAACTGCTCTGCCGATACGGTTAAAATTGATTGGTGGGTTGCAGAAAAAAACTTCAAGTTTGTCGAACTGATAAAATCCCTTTAGGAACTAAAGGGCGCACTTCTATACTCTCTGTCGAGAGTAGTGCGTCCTGCGGAGCTTCATTCCCGGTCAGCAGAAGAAAACTGCACGACCGAGAATGTTTCGTCACTTCGTTCCGTCAAGGTGGCTACACCCCCTTGCGCCGCTAAAGCGGCTATCCCCTGTGGACTTGCCGTCCGCAAACAGCATAAAATGCTGTTCGCCGCCAGCAAGTTTGAAAGCGACTAAAATGAATTTTATGGAACAAACAAATCGGGACTTACGGGAGGAAAATCGATGGAGCATCATGATATAACGATTTAACATATTTTGGAGGCGTAATGATGACAAGAAAAGAAGTAGAAAGAATTGTTGGGATTTTTAAAAATCATGGTATAGACAAAGAAACAGGGAAAAGAGTGAAAGAAAATGTTATACATGATTTTTTTGACGAAATAGACGATTTGATGGGATATGAAGGAGCTTCTGAAGTTATATTTGTACCGGAAGAGTATGGTCTTGACAAAGAAGCAACAATTCAAGAAATTGTAGATTATATATTGGAAAATCAAAACATCGGGTGAAAAGAAAAATATTGTGGTCAAATATGGATATGATTTCAAACATTGGGACTGACACAAATACATATTTATCGAGTTGCCTTTATAAAGAACTGTAAAGGAGAGATATTGTGGCTGTTGATAACGCAAGTCAGATTGACGCAATTGCAAACGATAAAGAAAATGCTTGTTTGGTACTCCTTATTACCGACCATTTGAATTGGGACAATGAGTTTGAACACTTGAAGATTTTACAAGATAAAATCAATGCGTATGTGGCTTTTATCGAAAGCAAACAGTACGATGAAATATACCCCAATGCTGATTTTAAGATGGCTATGATAGAAATCCATTTCAAGTATGACATAACAGATAGCTGCCAGAAATTTTTGCAAGTAGCTCAAGATCAATTAGGTCAGATAGGGATAAAAATCAAGGCACAGATTAGTTAACATTTTCCAGTTTGCCGAACTGAACACAAAAACCGAATACCAAAAATCAGACCGTTGACTGGTCGCACTATGCGAAAAGTTGACGGTCTTTTTTTATCCCCATTTTTCAAAAAAGGAGGTCAATCACAATGACAAAACCGAAAACCCTCGACCAGCTCCAAGCCGAAAAGGAGCAAGCCGAGACGCAGCTTGCACAGGAACAGCACAAGCTGGAGCGTCTGGAGAACAGAAAGAAGTATCTGGAGAAAGGCGAAAGGCAGAAACGCACCCATCGTCTTTGCAATCTGGGCGGCACGATTGAGAGCCTTGCCCCGGTGGTCAAAGATCTCACACGCACCGAAATGACAGAGCTGATGGAACACATCTTTTCCCTGTCCGAAGTCCAGCGAGCCGTCCGTCACATGGCGATTACCCATATCAGCCAAGCGAACAGAGAAAAGGAGTTGAAAGCCGATGGCACTATTTCATCTGAGCGTCACGCAGACTAAGCGAAGCGCAGGACAGTCCGCTATTGCTTCTGCCGCCTACCGTGCCGGGGAGCGATTGTATAGCGAGTATTACGGCGAATACAGCGACTACACCCGCAAGGGCGGCGTGATCTGCTCCGATATTCTCCTGCCGTCCCATG
>CABIXM010000001.1:82267-106965 GCA_902362725.1 Clostridiaceae bacterium
GCAGAACGGCAAATGGGGACTAAAGCAACGCCGGGTGTACGAACTGGACGAGGACGGCAACCGTATCCGAGACCAGAACGGAGAGTTTGTTTTCAACGCCGTTCCCACTACCGACTGGGGCAGTCCCGAAACGCTGGAACATTGGCGTGAAGCATGGGCGGAGATGTGCAATGCCAAGTTTGCGGAAAAAGGTATTGATGTTCGTATCGACCACCGCAGCTATGAACGGCAAGGCGTGGATTTACTTCCCACTATCCATGAAGGCGCAACCGTCCGGGCAATGGAGAAGAAAGGCATACGCACCGAGAAAGGCGAGTTCAACCGCTGGATCAAAGCCACCAATGCCGTTATCCGGGACATCAAGAAGAAAATCGCTCTCCTGTTTGATTGGATTGCCGAAGCAAAAGCGGAGCTTGCCAAGCCGCAGGCACCCGACCTTGTTTCTCTGCTGAACGCCTATTACACCCAGCGCAGAGCCGGGGCGTATTCGCAGAAAGGCAAGGTCAGCAATCTAAAGGAGATGAACGAGACTTTCAATTATCTCCGGGCAAACGACATTTACTCCCTTGAAGATTTGGAACACCGTGTCAGCGAACACAGTGCTGCCACAGAGAGCTTGAAGAAAACGCTGGACGGGCAGACCGCACGAATGAAAGAAATCAAGCAGCTCTATGACAGCTCCGCTGCTTTCCAGAACTTGAAGCCTGTCTATGACGGCTTGCAGAAAATCAAGTTTGAGAAGCCCAGAGCCAAGTACAAGGCAGAGCATGAAGCGGAACTGATACAGTTCTACGCCGCCAGACGAAAGCTGACCGGGGAGTTCCCGGACGGCAAGGTGGATATGAAAAAGCTGTCCGACGAGTATGACGAGCTGGAACAGGCGCACGAAACCACCTATGGCGAGTTTAAGGCTGTCAGAGACGATTTACACCGCCTTTGGAAGGTCAAGTCATGCGTAGATACTGCCGCCCGATTTAACGAGCGTACAGAGGAACAAAAGCTCCAAAATCGACCCCAAACACGACAGAAAAAGGAGGAACTATCCCGATGAATTACACCCAAGCACAGATTGACCGGGCAAACGCCGTCAGTCTGGAAGATTTTCTCCGCACACAGGGAGAGACACTTATCAAAAGCGGACGGGAATACCGTTGGAAAGAACATGACAGCCTGACCGTCCGGGGAAACAAGTGGTTTCGCCACAGCCAGAGCAAGGGCGGCTATCCCATTGATTTCGTCATGGAGTTTTACGGCAAGTCCTTTCCCGAAGCTGTTCAGATGTTGACAGGCGAAAACGGCGAGGGACAGACCGAAGCCACCACAGCACCGCCCACAGCGTTCCACTTGCCCTTGCACAACAGAACAGCCGACAGAGCAATTCAATATCTTTGCGAAAGCCGAGGTCTCAACAAAACGCTTGTTGAGGCTTTTCTTCTTTCCGGGGATATTTACGAGGAAGCAAAGCGGCACAATGTTGTGTTTGTCGGCAGAGACCGAAGCGGTACGCCGAGATACGCCCATGTGCGAGGAACGGCAGACCCATTCAGACAGGACATTGCCGGGTCTGACAAGTCCTATCCGTTCCGCTATGAGGGAAACGGCAACCAGCTCTTTGTCTTTGAAGCACCGATTGACCTGTTATCATTCATCTGCCTTTATCCGCAGGACTGGCAGAAAAGAAATTATCTTGCCCTGGGCGGCGTTTCGGGCAAAGCTCTTGACCGTTTTCTTTCTGAACGCAAGGACACCCAAAAAGTGTTCCTCTGCCTTGACAGCGACACCGCAGGAAGCGAAGCCTGTACCCGACTGGCACAGTCCATTCCCAGCGAGATCGCCGTCATTCGCCTTGTCCCGGCAAGGAAAGACTGGAACGATGTTCTCCGTCAGCAAGGGGACATTCCCAGCCGCAAATTCATAGCCGAGACAATCACGCTGCGAGAGCTGCCCACCGCCCAGCCTGTTCCCATGCTCCGCATGGCAGATGTGGAGCTGACGAGCGTGGATTGGCTATGGTTTCCGTATATCCCCTTTGGAAAGCTGACGATCATACAGGGCAACCCCGGCGAGGGAAAGACCTACTTTGCCATGCGTCTTGCGGCGGCTTGCACCAACCGAAAGCCCTTGCCCGGTATGGAAACAATTGAGCCTTTTAATATCATCTATCAGACCGCCGAGGACGGTTTGGGCGATACCGTTAAGCCCCGGCTGATGGAAGCTGACGCAGACCTTGAACGAGTGCTTGTCATTGACGATAGGGACACACCGCTGACCCTTGCCGATGAGCGCATAGCAAGGGCAATCCGGGAGAACAACGCAAGGCTTGTTATCATTGACCCGGTACAGGCGTTTCTGGGCGCAGATGTGGACATGAACAGAGCAAACGAGGTGCGCCCGATATTCCGCAGTCTGGGAGACATTGCACAGGCTACCGGGTGCGCTATCGTGCTGATTGGACACCTGAACAAAGCCGCAGGAACGCAAAGCACCTACCGGGGATTAGGGTCTATCGACATTACGGCGGCAGTCCGCAGTCTGCTCTTTATCGGCAAGCTGAAGGACAGTCCCACAACGAGGGTGCTTATCCATGAGAAAAGCTCCCTTGCGCCGCCCGGACAGTCCCTTGCCTTTTCTCTGGGAGACGAGAAAGGCTTTGAGTGGATAGGGGCTTATGACATTACCGCTGACGAGCTTCTTGCCGGGACAGACACCGCCAAGACCGAAAGCAAGACCGCACAGGCGCAAATGCTCATTCTGGAACTGCTTGCGGACGGAAAGCGTATGCCGAGTGCAGAGCTGGAAAAGGCAGTCAATGAGCGTGGGATTTCCTCACGCACCATGAGAACGGCAAAGAGCCGTATCGGGGACAGACTTGTGACCGAGAAAGACGGCACAGCATGGGTCTGCTATCTCCGAGATTGACAACAGGAACACGGCAAGCGTGGCAAAGACGGCAAGGGTTTTATAGATACCTTAATGTTGCCGCCTTGCCTTGTTCCCTCATACCGACACCGCCCGATGATGAACAGTCACCGGGCATTTTTCATTTACAGGAGGATTTTGAATGAACAATACCGCAACCAACACCGCCACTTGCCCGACTGTCAGAAAGCAGATCGGCAAGACAACCTATATCGTCCGTGTGCATTTCAGCCAGACCGCAAAAGAGACAATGGAGGACAAAATCAAGCGTCTGCTCCGTGAGGAAGTCCGCAAAATGTGACTTCTTTTTGGATTTGATGAAAAAGTCCTTGACTTTTCGTCTCTGGCAAAACAGCCAAGTCGATCCTGATTTCCTGTGGTGCGCGCCTTGCGGTATTCGACATTGCAGAGCTGCGTGAGGTCACAGCCTATGATGAGCTGGAGCTGGACACTCTGGGCGACCGGAAAACTGCCTTGTTCCTCATCATGAGTGATACTGACGACAGCTTTAATTTTCTTATATCCATGTGTTATACCCAGCTTTTCAACCTGCTCTGCGAAAAAGCCGACGATGTGTATGGTGGCAGGCTCCCAGTCCATGTGCGCTGCCTCATTGACGAGTGCGCCAATATCGGCCAGATTCCTAAGCTGGAAAAGCTGGTGGCAACCATCCGAAGCCGTGAGATCTCCGCCTGTCTGGTGTTGCAGGCGCAGAGTCAGCTCAAGGCAATCTATAAGGACAATGCAGATACCATCATCGGCAACATGGATACTTCCATTTTCCTGGGCGGTAAGGAGCCGACCACTCTCAAGGAGCTGGCTGCCGTGCTGGGCAAGGAAACCATCGACACCTACAACACCGGAGAGAGCCGTGGCCGGGAAACCTCCCACTCTCTCAACTATCAAAAATTGGGGAAAGAGCTGATGAGCCAGGATGAGCTTGCTGTTATGGATGGCGGCAAGTGTATTCTCCAGCTGCGCGGTGTGCGTCCTTTCCTTTCGGATAAGTACGACATCACCAAGCACCCCAATTTCAAGTACACTGCCGACGCGGATGATAAGAACGCTTTTGACATTGAAGCATTCCTGTCCGCAAGGCTGAAACTCAAGCCCAATGAGGTCTGCGATGTATATGAAGTAGACACAAAGGGCGCTTAACTTCGTTCCGCTTTTGAGGGGAGTGATTTTATCTATTCGCCGCACCTGCCCTCTACGGGCTATTGGCGTACAAAGCGGACAATCGCAAGAAAAAATAATGAAAAAGGAGGACAGCCGGAATCATGCCCCCGGAAACCGGGCGGCAGATTGTTCCGGCTTTTGTATGCCTATGAAACATGACAAACCTATTTTTTAATCAGATTCCGGCTAACAAACTATATGGCATTTTTTGAACAGGCAATTACCGTTCTTCAGACCCTCGTTATCGCGCTCGGTGCCGGTCTCGGTATCTGGGGCGTTATCAATCTCTTGGAGGGCTACGGAAATGATAATCCGGGCGCAAATGCTCATGTACGGTAAGGAAGCAAGCAACCGAAAACAAGAGATAGACCGCCAGCACTACACTATTCCGAACCAAAGACCAAAAGATAAGCATTGTGGGAAAATCTAAACTTTTGGATTTTCCTACAATGCCAACTACGGCGGAATCCCTCCCACTCCTTATATCTTTCTGTATACATTGAATTTGTATTTAGTAAAATGCAGACAACACCACGGATCGGCTTTTGGTTGGACAATTCCAACCAAACACCACAGCAGACAGCAGAAAACATTCTGAACGCTAGGAAGCCGGTATGATTGTTACATATAAGGGGAAGAAAAATTTCTTTTAGGTACTTGCTTTCCTAAAACTGATGTGATACAATGATTTAATCCAGAAAAGGAGTAAAAAATATGCGGCAAGGTATTCTTAAATAAAACTATAATCAAATAGTGGGAACAAAGGATTATGATAGCTCCTTTTGTAGGGGCTTAGTTTTTTGTACCCAATTTAAGAATACTTTTGCCTTATCAATTTTGACATATCCCCAAAAACAGCAATCACAAACAGGTGTATGCTGTATATGTGTATGTCCGCAACTTATAATCCCCAGTGGTAAAAGTATTTTACTGCTGGGGATTTTTATGCCCTTTGGGGCTGTAAAGGGAGGACAATCACATGAAAATAATCAATATTGGAATTCTTGCCCATGTAGACGCTGGAAAGACGACCTTGACGGAGAGCCTGCTATATGCCAGCGGAGCCATTTCAGAACCGGGGAGCGTCGAAAAAGGGACAACGAGGACGGACACCATGTTTTTGGAGCGGCAGCGTGGGATTACCATTCAAGCGGCAGTCACTTCCTTCCAGTGGCACAGATGTAAAGTTAACATTGTGGATACGCCCGGCCACATGGATTTTTTGGCGGAGGTGTACCGCTCTTTGGCTGTTTTAGATGGGGCCATCTTGGTGATCTCCGCTAAAGATGGCGTGCAGGCCCAGACCCGTATTCTGTTCCATGCCCTGCGGAAAATGAACATTCCCACCGTTATCTTTATCAACAAGATCGACCAGGCTGGCGTTGATTTGCAGAGCGTGGTTCAGTCTGTTCGGGATAAGCTCTCCGCCGATATTATCATCAAGCAGACGGTGTCGCTGTCCCCGGAAATAGTCCTGGAGGAAAATACCGACATAGAAGCATGGGATGCGGTCATCGAAAATAACGATGAATTATTGGAAAAGTATATCGCAGGAGAACCAATCAGCCGGGAAAAACTTGCGCGGGAGGAACAGCAGCGGGTTCAAGACGCCTCCCTGTTCCCAGTCTATCATGGCAGCGCCAAAAATGGCCTTGGCATTCAACCGTTGATGGATGCGGTGACAGGGCTGTTCCAACCGATTGGGGAACAGGGGGGCGCCGCCCTATGCGGCAGCGTTTTCAAGGTTGAGTACACCGATTGCGGCCAGCGGCGTGTCTATCTACGGTTATACAGCGGAACGCTGCGCCTGCGGGATACGGTGGCCCTGGCCGGGAGAGAAAAGCTGAAAATCACAGAGATGCGTATTCCATCCAAAGGGGAAATTGTTCGGACAGACACCGCTTATCAGGGTGAAATTGTTATCCTTCCCAGCGACAGCGTGAGGTTAAACGATGTATTAGGGGACCAAACCCGGCTCCCTCGTAAAAGGTGGCGCGAGGACCCCCTCCCCATGCTGCGGACGACGATTGCGCCGAAAACGGCAGCGCAAAGAGAACGGCTGCTGGACGCTCTTACGCAACTTGCGGATACTGACCCGCTTTTGCGTTGCGAAGTGGATTCCATCACCCATGAGATCATTCTTTCTTTTTTGGGCCGGGTGCAGTTGGAGGTTGTTTCCGCTTTGCTGTCGGAAAAATACAAGCTTGAAACAGTGGTAAAGGAACCCTCCGTCATTTATATGGAGCGGCCGCTCAAAGCAGCCAGCCACACCATCCATATCGAGGTGCCGCCCAACCCGTTTTGGGCATCCATAGGACTGTCTGTTACACCACTCTCGCTTGGCTCCGGTGTACAATACGAGAGCCGGGTTTCGCTGGGATACTTGAACCAGAGTTTTCAAAACGCTGTCAGGGATGGTATCCGTTACGGGCTGGAGCAGGGCTTGTTCGGCTGGAACGTAACGGACTGTAAGATTTGCTTTGAATACGGGCTTTATTACAGTCCGGTCAGCACGCCGGCGGACTTCCGCTCATTGGCCCCGATTGTATTGGAACAGGCATTGAAGGAATCGGGGACGCAGCTGCTGGAACCTTATCTCTCCTTCATCCTCTATGCGCCCCAGGAATACCTTTCCAGGGCTTATCATGATGCACCGAAATACTGTGCCACCATCGAAACGGCCCAGGTAAAAAAGGATGAAGTTGTCTTTACTGGCGAGATTCCCGCCCGCTGTATACAGGCATACCGTACTGATCTGGCCTTTTACACCAACGGGCGGAGCGTATGCCTTACAGAGCTGAAAGGATATCAGGCCGCTGTCGGTCAGCCGGTCATCCAGCCCCGCCGTCCAAACAGCCGCCTGGACAAGGTGCGCCATATGTTTCAGAAGGTAATGTAAAGATACATAATCGTCAAGACGGCAACAATCAGAAGTTATGGAGGGTAACAATGGAATATAGTAAGGAAGATTTAATGGAAGCAAAAAAGCAAATTTGGGGAGTGGGAGAGAACATGGGAACAGAGGAAAGTAAAAAAATCTGGGAGGAGAACGCACAATTTTGGGATAATGCAATGGGTGACGAATCTAATGAATTTCACAGAGAGGTAGTGCGTCCCAAAGTAACGGAACTTCTATCTCCTAATCCTGCGGATTACATTTTGGATATTGCGTGTGGCAATGGAAATTATTCTTCGTATCTTGCACAAAGAGGCGCTTCGGTTGTCGCTTTTGATTACAGCAAAAAAATGATAGAATTGGCTAAAAGACGGCAATCACAATATGCAAAACAAATTGAATTTTGTGTGGCGGATGCGACCGATAGAAAAAGTATATTAGAATTAAAAAGAAATCGAGCCTTTACGAAAGCAGTTTCTAATATGGCAATTATGGATATTACGGATATTGAACCACTTCTTATGGCTGTTTATGAACTGTTGCAGGAAAGCGGAATTTTTGTCTTTGCAACGCAACACCCTTGTTTTGTCACGTTGACTGAAAAATATATGACACCGCACAGTTACTATGATATAGCGATTGAAGGGCAACCGAAAGAGCAGATTTATTATCATCGTTCCATACAAGATATTTTTAACCTTTGTTTTAGAGCTGGATTTGTCATTGATGGATTTTATGAAGAATGTTTTAAAACCAACAAAGAAATTCCTATGGTAATGATAGTAAGGCTTAAGAAGGTAAAACGTGATAGCTTAAAATAAATTCAAGTTTGTCGGGTAAATAGCAAACCCAGCCGAGCCAGTCAACGGTCAAGATGAACGGCGCATATGCGCAGCCGTTGACAGCCCCGCCCGCCTTTGCTGGTAGGCAATCAAGGGGCGACAGCAAGAAGTGCCACCGCCCCGCACTATTATTCAGAAAGGGGAATTTCCATGACCGACCAGATAGCCTATCAAGAATATATCCAGCGCAGGTACAACGCCTTTTGCAAGACTGTTATCCGCTGTGCCGCCTTGGACAAGATTTTGAAGCTTAAACGGCAATGGGAACGGCAAGTTTCCCTTGACTATCTGATGAACGAGAAGTTTGTCCAGTTTGCCGCGTCGGAGCCGGACGAGGAATACCCATTTACCGTCTGCGGTCAGACCGTCCTGCTCTGCAACGCCGCCCTTGCCGACGCGATCTCTGTTTTGCCGGAGCAGACGCGGGAAGAAATCCTGCGCTATTACTTTCTGCGCCAGCCGCAGCGCGTGATCGGCGCGTGTATTGGCCGGTCACGCAGCACAGCGGGGCGGCATATCCAGCTTGCCTTGCAGCGGCTACGCGAAGAAATGGGGGTGAGCCGGTATGAGTAGACTTCTCCCCTATGAAACAATCCTCAAAGCCCGTGAGGGCGACCCAGAAGCCGTGAACGCTGTCCTGCTCCACTACGCCGGATATATCCGCTATTTCTCAAAAGTGAACGGGCAGGTCAACGCCGAGGTGGAGGACTATGTAAAGCAGCGGTTAATTGACTGTCAATTCAAGTTCCGGCTTGACGAACCACCGGACAAGTCATAAAAACTGAATACCAGCCGCCACCGACGCGGCCAGCGAAAGCAGTAAGTCTTGAAAAAGATTTACTGCTTTTTTTGTTGTCCGGCTCCGCTCCCGGCCATTTTGCCCCCTGCCGGTTGTAGTAGTAAGCGAGGAGGGAATTTTTCTGCCCTGGTGTTTGGCATTTGGAGCATTTACCCGTAGTAGAGGGCAAAGAGAAAGGATTTCTCCAACACCGGGTAGAAACCACTGCGTCCGGTGTCATTTTAGCGAAAGCGGGCAGGAATGCCCTTTACAGGATTAGTAGTAGCAGAAAAAGAGAAACAAACTTTTGTGGTTGCAGTTTTCCAAAAAAGTGGCGGACGGAAGTGAGAGAAAGTTTGCAGTCACGGAGAGCAAGTATCGACCAGTGTACCAAATTTCGCTTTTCGCTCATTTGTCCCCCGGTCAGATACTTGTTGGGGTTGCCACCCCAAACCCGCCTTTTGCGGCTTGCGCCGCTGAAAAAACTTGCCCCAATACTTGTGTTTTAGATAAAAATTGTCCGTTGCAGTTTGAAAGGAGTTGAGCCACCATGCCACACAAAACCTACAACACCCCCAAGCGGAAATGTGTTGTCAAGACCCGTCTGACCGAGGACGAGCGCAGAGCCTTTGAGGACAAATGCGCCGCCCTCTCCATGAGCCAGTCCGAGTATATCCGGCAAGCCGTTTTTTACAGCCGGATTTCTCCTGTTATCCGGGTGACTGCCCACAGCGAAGAAATGCTCACCGCCATATCTTCCCTTGTGGCGCAGTACGGGAAAATCGGCAGCAACCTGAACCAGATCGCCCGGTATCTCAACGAATACGGCGCACCCTACAACGCCCTGTCCAGTGAGGTGAGAGCCGCTGTTTCCGACCTTGCCGCCCTCAAATTCGAGGTGCTGAAAGTGATAGGTGAAGCCTATGGCAACGATCAAGCATATCAGCTCTAAAAATGCCGACTACGGAGCCGCCGAAGCCTATCTCACCTTTGAGCATGACGAGTTTACCATGAAACCCACCCTTGATGAAGCCGGGCGGCTCATTCCCCGGCAGGACTACCGGCTGGACACGCTGAACTGCGGGGAGGAAGATTTTGCCCTGTCATGTATCCGGGCAAATCTGCGGTACGGCAAGAACAGCAAACGGGAGGACATCAAGAGCCACCACTATATCATCAGCTTTGACCCACGGGACGCAGCCGACAATGGCCTGACCGTAGACCGGGCGCAGGCGTTGGGGCTGGCCTACTGCAAAGAGCATTTTCCCGGACACCAAGCCCTTGTCTGTACCCACCCGGACGGGCACAACCATAGCGGCAATATCCATGTGCATATTGTCATCAACAGTCTGCGGATTGCCGAGGTGGAGCGCAAGCCCTACATGGACAGGGCAAGCGACACCAGAGCCGGGAACAAGCACCGCTGTACCGCAGCCGCCATGCGGTATTTCCGCAGCGAAGTCATGGAGATGTGCCACCGGGAGGGGCTTTACCAGATCGACCTCTTGAACGGCAGCCGAAACAAAGTGACCGAGCGTGAATACTGGGCGAAGCGCAAGGGGCAAGCCAAGCTGGACAAGGAAAACGCTGTGCTGCTTGCCGAGGGTATCGCACCCCGACAGACCAAGTTTGAAACCGACAAAGGCCGTTTGCGGCAGACCATACGCCAAGCCCTTGCCACCGCCGCCAGCTTTGACGAGTTTTCCGCTCTCCTGTTGCGGGAGGGCGTGACCGTTAAGGAGAGCCGGGGGCGGCTGTCCTATCTCACGCCGGACAGAACAAAGCCCATCACCGCCCGGAAGCTGGGGACGGACTTCGACAAGGCCGCTGTCCTTGCTGTTTTCCAGCAGAACGCCCATAGAGCAGCCGCAAAGATGCAGGACAGACAGGAACACCAGCCGCAGCTTACTAAGGGCATACAGCGGACAAAACCCGCCCAAATCACCCCGAACCCTGACAGCCCGCAGCGGCTTGTAGATATAGCCGCCAAGCGAGCCGAGGGAAAAGGTATCGGTTATGAGCGTTGGGCAAAAACCTTTAACCTCAAACAGATGGCAAAGACCATGAATTTCCTTTCCGAGCATGGTTTTGCCAGCCCCGAAGAAGTGGACACAGCTTTGGAAGCCGCCATTTCCGGGCAGCACGCCGCCGGAGAAAAGCTGAAAGAACTGGAATCCAGAATCACCGCCAACAAGGAACTCATGCACCAGATCAGCGTTTACCGCAGAACCAAGCCCGCCCATGACGGGCTGAAAACTGCCAAGAAGCCGGAACGATACCGGGAAGCGTTTCATGCAGACCTGACGCTGTATGAAGCGGCGGTGCGGTATTTTCGGCAACAGGGCTTAAAGAAGCTGCCCGCCGTTTCCAAGCTGCAAGCGGAAAATGAAGCCCTGATTTCCGAGAAAAACGGGATTTACACCGAGTACCGGGAGCAGAAAGCCAGAGCCGCCGAGCTGCAAAAGGTCAAATCCAACCTTGCCGCCATGCTCCGGCAGGAACGGACAAAAGAGGTGCGTCGGGATTGGGAGCGGTAAGGGTGTTCCGTTTTGTTCCACCCCTACCCGGAAAGGGGGTTCCATTTTGGACACCCCTTTGCTATGGGAAATTGACCACTGAACTCCACCCCGAAATGATACCGAAACCGCACAAAAGCGTTCCCTATATCTGACCCTATCCGCAATACCACCTGCCTTTTTCAAGGGGCATACAGAGAGGAAAATCCCCGAAAATGACACCGAAATCATACACCAAACGCCGCCTATCCGGTTACATCGATAGAAACGGCAGAAAGGAGCCGCCATGCCGAGAATGAGCAAGAAGCGCAAGGAAGAATGGGCGTTCTTCCTCAATGAGCGCAACCGTATCACCTACAATCCTCTTTGCCGCAAGTGCCGCCGCACCTGCAAGCAGAGTTTCCGGGCTATGATCATCGAGTGCCCGCCGTTTCGCTCCAAGCGGGCGAAGCCATGAAGCCGGACAACACGCAGGAAACCATTTATGTAGGGCTGGACACAGGCTTGCCGCCCTACCTGCCATATCCCCGGTTCCTGCTGAAAATGGACATTTCCCAGACCGCCAAGCTGCTCTATGCGCTGCTGTTAGACCGCACCACCCTGTCACAGCGGAACGGCTGGCAGGACGATCAGGGCAGGACATTCATTGTCTATCCCATAGCGGAGATTGCCGAAATGCTGGATAAGGGGCAGACCGCCATCAAAGCCGCCTTGAACGAACTGGACGCAGCCGGACTTCTGGAACGGAAACGGGCGGGATTTTCCGCAGCCAACCGCCTGTATGTGAAGCTGCCGCCATTAGTTCGGATTTCCGACCCTATGACAGTCGGAAAAGCGACCCTCATAAGTGCGGAAAACCGACCTACTGATGGTCGGAAAAGCGACCTTATGACGGTCGGAAAACCGACCCCTAACAACCTTACTATAAACAACCTGATAGAAAACCAAACAATGGGAGTGAGTGGAGAGCCGCACAAACCGTTTGGCAGATATGAGAATGTTTTTCTGACCGAAGCCGAGTATGCAGAACTGAAAGCCGAGTTCCCGGACAGACTGGAACGGCTCATTGAGGAAATGAGCCGCTACCTTGCCGCCAACGGGAGAACCTACCAGAACTATGCCGCCGCCCTGCGGATATGGGCAGAGAATGACAAAAAGGACGCCCCGAAACAGGGTGTCCCGGACTACACCTGCAAGGAGGGAGAAAGTTTATGAACAAAATCGAGAATATCAATCTGCTGCCGGATACCGAGCCGGACAGCGGCGACTACACAGGCGAGGACGGTTTGCTGTACTGCGGAAAATGCCGCAAGCCCAAAGAAGCCTATTTCCCAGAGGGCAAGACGCTTTTCGGGCTTGACCGCCACCCGGCAGAGTGCGACTGCCAGAGGGCGCAGCGGATTGAGCGTGAAGCCGCCGAACAGCAGCGCAGACACCTTGACACCGTAGAGGACTTGAAACGCCGGGGATTTTCCGATACCGCCATGCGGGACTGGACTTTTGAAAACGACAACGGCAGGAACCCCCAGACCGCCGTTGCCCGGTTCTATGCGGAGCATTGGGACACCATGCAGGCCGAGAACATCGGTTATCTCTTTTGGGGCGGTGTGGGAACCGGCAAAAGCTACCTTGCGGGCTGTATCGCAAACGCCCTGATGGAGCAGAAAATCCCTGTCCGCATGACGAACTTTGCCGCTATCCTCAATGACCTTGCCGCCAGCTTCGAGGGCAGGAACGAATACATTTCCCGGCTTTGCCGCTATCCGCTGCTTATCCTTGATGATTTTGGCATGGAGCGTGACACCGCCTACGGGCTGGAACAGGTTTACAGCGTGATAGACAGCCGATACCGCAGCCGCAGGCCGCTGATCGTCACCACCAACCTGACCTTGCAGCAAATCCAGAACCCAACCGACACCGCCTATGCCCGTATCTATGACCGGCTGCTGGAAATGTGCGCCCCTGTCCGTTTTACGGGCGGCAACTTCCGCAGGGAAACCGCACAAGCCAAGCTGGAACGGCTGAAAAATCTGATGAATGAGTGAAAGGAGTAGCCTATGGCAGATTACGAACAGACCACAAAAACCAATCCCCGCCGCCCCGACTGCGTGACGAAAATCCGCATGGGCAACTCTGTCCTTGTGGTGTCCGGCTATTTCAAGCAGGACAGCACCGAAACTGCCATCGACAAAATGGAAAAAGTGCTGCAAGCCGAAGCCGCTGCTACACAGAAGCCGACTTATCCGGCATGAGCCGGGGGCATGGAAAAAGCGGCCATGCTTTGACATGGCCGCTTTCGCGTTGGGTTAATACACAACTATCCGATATGGGGATTTTATCCACTAAATGCTTTGACTTATTTTTTGAATTGCTTCTTCCTTTGTTGCAACAAAGAACACATCTTTCCCTTTATTGCTTTCAAAGATAAAGTCTTTCAGCGGCTTGCTGGTGTAATGTGAAAAATCCCCGTATATAGCGATTTTTCCACCGTAATTGATAAACTTTTGAAGAATTTCTCCCGCCAAGCCGCTGCTCAAAATGAAGAAATCTTCAATGATGTTCTTTTTATCCACGACAATATACTTTGTGCCTGCTTCGTATTTGGCAGACATAAGCAAATCAAGCGCAGAATCGACATCAGTAATAATCATGCTGTCACTTGATACGGCAACCGCAATTCCGTTGCCACAATCAATTTTTTCAAACTTCATGCCTGTACCTCCTTCAATGAATTGCAGACAAAATCCCGCATTATCGTCGCTGGTAACGCTTTTCGTATTATAGCATGAAGTAAAGGGATTTTCAATTACCGTTTTTCATGATAATCCCTATGAAAAGAACGCTCTTTTTTATAAACTATAAAGAAGCAGATTTTACACTTTTGCCGCTATACAGACAGCCGCCCCATGTGGTATGATAAAAATACGGAATAGTGGGGCTGGCTGTCGGAAACGGAGGATTTTATGTTAAGACAAGCCACCCAAAACCTGATTACCGCCCTTTATCCGAGATTATCCAAAGACGATGAACTGCAAGGAGAGAGCAATTCCATATCGAACCAAAAAAGGATACTCGAAGCCTACGCAAAACAGAACGGCTTTACCAATCTGCGCTGGTACACCGACGACGGTTATTCCGGGGCAAATTTCCAAAGACCGGGCTTTCAGTCTATGCTTGCAGACATTGAAGCCGGAAAAGTGGGAACCGTTATCGTCAAGGATATGTCAAGGCTGGGGCGAAACTACCTGCAAGTGGGGTTTTACACGGAAATGCTGTTCCCTCAAAAGGGTGTGCGTTTTATCGCTGTCAACGATAATGTGGACAGCGCAAACGGCGGCATGGACAACGATTTTACCCCGCTGCGAAATCTGTTCAACGAATGGCTGGTGAGAGATACGAGCAAGAAAATCAAGGCAGTAAAAAGGTCAAAAGGCATGAGCGGCAAGCCCGTTACCAGCAAGCCGGTTTACGGCTATGTGATGGACGAGGACGAAAACTTCATCATAGACGAGGAAGCCGCCCCGGTGGTACAGCAGATTTACCAGCTTTGCCTTGCCGGGAACGGCCCGACCAAGATTGCCCGTATGCTGACGGAGCAGCAAATCCCCACGCCGGGGACGCTGGAATATCAGCGGACAGGCAGCACCCGCCGTTACCACCCCGGCTATGAGTGCAAGTGGGCGACAAACACCGTCGTGCATATCCTTGAAAATCGGGAGTACACCGGCTGTCTGGTAAACTTCAAGACGGAAAAGCCCTCTTACAAGGTCAAGCACAGCGTAGAGAACCCCATTGAGAAGCAGGCCATTTTTGAGAACCACCATGAGCCGCTGATCGACATGGAAACATGGGAGCGTGTGCAGGAGTTACGCAAGCAGCGCAAACGCCCGAACCGCTATGATGAAGTGGGGCTGTTCTCTGGGATTTTATTCTGCGCCGACTGCGGCCATGTGCTGTATCAGCAGCGGTATCAGAACAAAGACCGCAAGCAGGACTGTTACATCTGCGGCAGCTACAAGAAGCGCACCCGCGACTGTACGGCGCACTTTATCCGCACCGACCTGTTGACCGCCGGTGTCCTGGCAAATCTTCGGCAAGTGACCGAATACGCAGCCAAGCATGAGAGCCGGTTTGTGAAACTGCTTGTCCAGCAGAACGAGATCGGCGGCAAGCGAAAGACCGCCGCAGCCACCAAGCAGCTTGAACAGGCACAGGAACGCATTGCCGAAGTGAGCCGGATTATCAAGCGGCTGTATGAGGACAATGTAAACGGCAAAATCAGCGACGAGCGTTTCATGGAACTGTCGGCTGATTATGAAGCCGAGCAAGCTGAACTGAAAAAGAGAGCCGCAGCCCTGCAAGCTGAACTGGACAAGTCGCAGGCCGCCACCGTCAACGCCGAGAAATTCATGGGCATTGTCCGCAAGCACCTTGCCTTTGAAGAACTGACCCCCACCCTGTTGCGGGAAATGGTAGAGAAAATCGTGGTGCATGAGTGCAGTTACGACGAGAACGGCACCCGCAGGCAGGACATTGAGATTTATTACAGCTTTGTCGGCAAGATTGACTTGCCCGAATAACCGCCCGACCTATCCGACACAATGGCCAAGTGCCGGATAGGAACGGCAAAATTTTTTACACTTCTAATGCTTCTTTATCACACATTAGCAAAATCCCAGGGCATGAAGCAGCTCATGGCCGGCGCTGGTGTAGCCGTAGTCGGCATGGTCCTTGTACCTCTGCTCTCCGGGCTTTTCTCTGTCTAAGCGTCCCCGCATGAAATCCTTGCCGCTCCCGCAGTTTTGCGGGGGCGGCGGAAAGGAGGTTGACACCGTATGGATTTCTTACTTGAAGCCCTGACAAATTGGCTGAAAGAAATGCTGGTGGGCGGTATTATGAGCAACCTTTCGGGGATGTTTGACAGCGTAAACCAACAGGTCGCGGATATATCCGTACAGGTAGGCCAGACCCCACAGGGATGGAATGGCAGTATTTTCAGTATGATTGAGAATCTGTCCAACTCCATCATGGTGCCGATTGCAGGCGTGATTCTGGCTATCGTAATGACCGTAGACCTGATCCAGATGATCGCAGACAAGAACAACCTGCATGATGTGGACACCTGGATGATTTTCAAGTGGGTGTTCAAGAGCGCCGCCGCTATTTTGATTGTCACTAACACATGGAATATCGTGATGGGCGTCTTTGATATGGCACAGAGCGTGGTGGCACAGGCGGCAGGGATCATCGGTTCGGATGCGTCCATTGACATTTCCTCAGTTATGACCGATTTGGAACCGAGGCTGATGGAAATGGATCTGGGGCCGCTGTTCGGGCTGTGGTTCCAATCCCTCTTTATCGGCATTACCATGTGGGCGCTGTATATCTGTATCTTTATCGTCATTTATGGCCGTATGATCGAGATTTACCTTGTGACTTCGGTGGCTCCCGTTCCAATGGCTGCCATGATGGGTAAGGAATGGGGCGGTATGGGACAAAACTACCTCCGCTCCCTGCTGGCGCTGGGCTTTCAGGCGTTTCTCATCATCGTCTGCGTAGCAATTTATGCTGTGCTGGTGCAGAACATCGCTCTGGAAGATGACATCATCATGGCGATCTGGAGCTGCGTGGGCTACACCGTACTGCTGTGCTTTACGCTGTTCAAAACCGGAAGCCTTGCAAAATCCGTCTTTCAGGCGCACTAAAACGGAAGGAGGTTTCCACATTGGCTTATGTACCCGTACCCAAAGATTTAACCAAAGTCAAAACCAAGGTCATGTTCAATCTGACCCGAAGGCAGTTGGTCTGCTTTACCGCCGGGGCGCTTGTAGGCGTACCGCTGTTCTTTTTGCTCTGTGAGCCTGCGGGAAACAGCATGGCCGCCATGTGTATGATGCTGGTCATGATGCCCTTCTTCCTGCTGGCAATGTATGAAAAGCATGGACAGCCCCTGGAAAAGATCGTCGGCAACATTCTCAAAGTGGCTGTGATCCGTCCCAAGCAGCGTCCCTACCAGACCAATAACTTTTATGCCGTATTAAAGCGGCAGGAAATGCTCGATAAGGAGGTGTATGACATTGTTCACCGCAATGAAAAGCTGGCTGCGCCGTCTGCTGGGAAAACCGGAAGAAAAGACCGTGCAGCCGGTAAAGACAAAGAAAAAGCTGTCCCGCGCCGATAAGAAGCAGATCGAAGCGGCCATTGCCCGCGCCAACCGCACGGACAAAAAAGGAAAATCGGCACAGGACAGTATCCCCTATGAACGGATGTGGCCGGACGGGATCTGCCGTGTATCGGACAGCCACTACACAAAGACTATTCAGTTTCAGGACATCAACTATCAGCTCTCCCAAAATGAAGATAAGACCGCGATCTTTGAGGGCTGGTGTGATTTCCTCAATTATTTCGACAGCTCGATTCACTTCCAGCTGTCTTTTTTGAACCTTGCGGCATCAGAGGAGACCTTTGCAAACTCCATTTCCATCCCGCCCCAGGGGGATGCCTTTGACAGTATCCGTGAGGAATACACCACGATGCTGCAAAATCAGCTGGCCAGAGGCAACAACGGTCTCATCAAGACCAAATACCTGACCTTTGGTATCGACGCTGACAGCATCAAAGCCGCCAAGCCCCGTCTGGAGCGTATTGAGACCGATATACTCAATAACTTCAAGCGTCTTGGCGTAGCCGCCAGAACACTGGACGGTAAGGAAAGGCTTTCCCAGCTTCATGCGGTATTCCACATGGATGAACAGCTCCCGTTTCAGTTTGAATGGGACTGGCTGGCTCCTTCCGGCCTATCTACCAAGGACTTCATCGCACCAAGTTCCTTTGAGTTCCGCACCGGCAAGCAGTTCCGTATGGGCAAGAAATACGGGGCTGTTTCTTTTTTGCAGATCCTTGCACCGGAGCTGAATGACCGTCTGCTGGCTGATTTTCTGGATATGGAAAGCTCGCTCATTGTGAGTATGCACATTCAGTCGGTGGATCAGGTGAAAGCCATTAAGACGGTAAAGCGTAAGATTACCGACCTGGACCGCAGTAAGATCGAGGAACAGAAAAAAGCAGTCCGTGCCGGATACGACATGGACATCATTCCCTCTGACCTTGCTACCTACGGCAGTGAAGCGAAAAAGCTGTTGCAGGATTTGCAGAGCCGAAACGAGCGAATGTTCCTGGTCTCCTTTTTGGTGCTGAACACGGCGGACAATCCCCGTCAGCTTGGCAACAACATCTTCCAGGCAGGCTCTATTGCCCAGAAGTATAACTGCCAGCTTACCAGGCTGGACTTCCAGCAGGAAGAAGGGCTGATGAGCTGTCTGCCTCTGGGACTCAATCAGATCGAGATCCAGCGAGGGCTGACCACCAGTTCTACGGCTATCTTTGTACCGTTCACCACACAGGAATTATTCCAGAACGGCAAAGAAGCTCTGTACTACGGCATCAACGCCCTGTCCAACAACCTCATCATGGTGGACAGAAAGCTGCTGAAAAACCCCAATGGCTTGATTTTGGGTACGCCGGGTTCCGGTAAGTCTTTCAGCGCAAAACGAGAAATTGCCAACTGCTTTTTGCTTACCAATGATGATGTCATCATCTGTGACCCGGAAGCGGAGTACGCACCTCTTGTTGAGCGTCTGCATGGGCAGGTCATCAAGATCTCGCCTACCTCAACCAACTACATCAACCCGATGGACCTGAATTTGGACTACTCGGATGATGAAAGCCCGCTGTCCCTCAAGTCTGATTTTATCCTCAGCTTGTGTGAGCTGATCGTGGGCGGTAAGGACGGATTGCAGCCGGTGCAGAAAACCATCATCGACCGTTGTGTGCGTTTGGTCTATCAGACCTATCTCAATGACCCGCGCCCGGAGAATATGCCCATACTGGAGGACCTATATAACCTGCTCCGTTCACAGGAAGAAAAGGAAGCCCAGTATATCGCCACGGCCCTTGAAATCTATGTAACCGGCTCCCTCAATGTGTTCAACCACCAGAGCAATGTGGACATCAATAACCGCATTGTCTGCTATGACATCAAGGAACTGGGTAAGCAGCTCAAGAAAATCGGTATGCTGGTAGTCCAGGATCAGGTGTGGAACCGCGTTACCATCAACCGCGCTGCCCACAAGTCCACCCGTTACTACATCGACGAGATGCACTTGCTTTTGAAGGAGGAACAGACCGCCGCCTATACGGTGGAAATCTGGAAGCGATTCAGAAAATGGGGCGGCATCCCCACCGGTATCACGCAGAATGTCAAAGACCTGCTTTCCAGCCGTGAGGTGGAGAACATTTTTGAAAACTCGGACTTCGTGTATATGCTCAACCAGGCAGGCGGAGACCGTCAGATCCTCGCCAAGCAGCTGGGCATTTCCACGCACCAGCTTAGCTATGTGACCCACTCCGGTGAGGGCGAGGGTCTGCTGTTCTATGGCTCCACAATCTTGCCGTTTGTGGATCACTTCCCGAAAAATACCGAGCTTTACCGCATTATGACCACCAAACCCCAGGAACTGAAAAAGGAGGATGAATAACTATGAAACAGAATATTTGCGAACTTGATACCATGATTTTTTTTCGCGAGGCATTGGAGGCTCACGAATTCATGTTGCTTCCGGTAATGGCCTCCGCTGTTGTTGAGTGTCGTACCGCTGACAAAGAACTCAAAACCTTGAATGAGGATGGCGAAATTGGTCTTGCCCGTCTCTTTTCGATTTGGGCGAATATGATGTGTGCTCCTGGTGCAGCAACCATTGTAGGGTGCAGACCTATCACAATGCTCTCTGAGATTCTGGCGCAAGTCCATGCGTATCTCACCGTGCATCCGCTATATGATCCGGAAGGTTTGGCCCTCTATGTGGAGCTGCACCACATGATGGATGCTATCCTAATGGGTGATTGGTTTGAATAAAGAGCCGCGCCTGCGCTTTACCGATGAGGAACGGTCTGACCCAGTGCTGGAAAAGCCGATCCGCAAGGCGGAGAAAGCTGCGGCCAGAGCAGATAAGGCGCAGGACAATATCCCGAAGAAAAAGGTCAGGCAGATGGTCATTGACCCGGACACCGGGAAAAAGACCTCGAAGCTGACCTTTGAGGACAAGAAAAAACCACCCTCCAAAGTTTCTCAAGGGGTTAAAGAAGCTTCCGTCCATCTGGTCGCGGGCAAGCTCCATAAAGAGATCCGTGAAAATGAGCAGGACAATGTGGGCGTGGAAAGCGCCCACAAGTCCGAGGAGGCGGTGGAGACCGGCGCTTATCTGGTGCGGGAGGGCTATCGCAGCCACAAGTTGAAGCCCTACCGCAATGCAGCCCAGGCCGAGCAGAAGCTGGAGAAGGCCAATGTGAATGCCCTGTATCAGAAGTCCCTACGGGAAAATCCTCAGTTTACCAGCAACCCTCTCTCCCGCTGGCAGCAAAAACAGAGTATCAAAAAGCAGTATGCTGCCGCCAAGCGCGCCGGTCAAACTGCCGGAAATACCGCCCAGGCTGCGTCCAAAACAGGAAAGGCCGCAAGGACGGTAAAAGAAAAGGCACAACAGGCAGGGTCATTCGTCATGCGCCACAAGAAAGGTTTTCTGGTTGCCGGTGTGCTGTTCCTCCTCATCTGTATGCTGATGAATACCATGTCCTCCTGCTCTATGATGGCACAGAGTATTGGTTCTGTAATTTCCGGCACCACCTATCCATCGGATGACCCGGAAATGCTGGCGGTGGAGGCAGATTATGCAGCCAGAGAAGCCCAGTTGCAGGAGAAAATCGACAACATCGAAAGCAGCCACTCAGGATATGACGAGTATCGGTATAACCTGGATATGATTGGTCATGACCCCCATGAGCTTGCGGCGTTTCTCTCTGCTGTCTTGCAGGGCTATACACGCCACAGCGCCCAGGCAGAGCTGGATCGTGTGTTTGATGCACAGTATCAGCTTACGCTGAGAGAAGAAATTCAGATTCGCACTTACACTGACGAAGATGGGGATGAGCATGAATATGAATATCGTATTCTCCATGTAACTTTAACAAGCCGTTCCATTGCCTCTTTTGCGCCAGAACTACTGACTCCGGAGCAGATGGAGATGTACCAGGTCTACCGACAGACTATGGGCAATAAGCCACTGTTGTTTGGTGGCGGTTCTCCCGATACAGGTGTTTCTGAAGATTTGACTGGTGTTGAATTTATCAACGGCACCCGCCCCGGAAATTCGCAACTGGTGGAACTGGCGAAAAGTCAGGTGGGCAATGTGGGAGGACAACCTTATTGGAGCTGGTACGGCTTCAACTCTCGCGTGGAATGGTGTGCCTGCTTTGTATCATGGTGCTATGGTCAATCCGGTCGAACGGAACCACGCTTTGCTGGTTGCCAGTCTCAGGGTGTTCCGTGGTTCCAGTCTCATGGACAGTGGGGCGCACGAGGATATGAAAACATCGCTCCCGGTGATGCCATTTTCTTCGATTGGGATCTGGATGGTTCCGCAGACCATGTGGGAATTGTTGTCGGCACCGATGGCAGCCGTGTTTATACCGTGGAGGGAAATTCCGGCGATGCCTGCAAGATCAAAAGTTATGACCTGAATTATCAGAGTATCAAGGGCTACGGCCTGATGAACTGGTAACAGAGATTTTTTAGAAGGAGTGATAGACGATGGCAAAGAACAAAATTGAACGCATTAACCAGGAGATTACAAAGGTCCGCGAGAAGATCGCAGAGTATCAGGAAAAGCTCAAGGCGCTGGAGGCACAGAAAACCGAGGCTGAAAACCTGGAGATCGTCCAGATGGTGCGCGCACTGCGTATGACCCCGGCTCAGCTGAGCGCCATGCTGTCCGGCGGCACAATTCCCGGCAGTATGGTGGATGACAACAACGAACAGGAGGAAAACAGCTATGAGGAATAAACGATTGCTCCGAACACTTTCTGCCCTTTGCCTGACGCTGGTTCTGGCATCGGGCTTTACTATTCCCGCTTTTGCCCAGGGCGCAGCGCCGCCCCCGGCAGAGGATACCACCAATGACAGTAATGTGGTGGAAGAACCCGAAAAAGCACCTCCGCTGACCCCGGATGGCAACGCCGCTCTGGTGGATGATTTTGGTGGCAACAAGCAGCTCATTACCGTTACCACCAAGGCAGGCAACTATTTTTATATCCTGATCGACAGGGCCAACGAGGATAAAAAGACCGCTGTTCACTTTCTGAACCAGGTGGATGAAGCGGACCTGATGGCGCTGATGGAGGATGGAAAACCCAAAGAGGAGCCGCCTGCGGTGTGCGGCTGCACGAAGAAATGTGAAGCAGGGGCAGTCAATACGGCCTGTCCGGTCTGTGTAACTGATAAGAGTAAATGTACGGGAAAAGCACCGGAACCTCCGGCAGAAACACCGGAGCCGGAAAAAGAGAAGCCTGCCGGACTGAACCCGGCTGCCCTGATCCTTCTGCTGGCTCTGCTGGGCGGCGGTGGCATATTTGCCTACTTGAAGCTCGTTAAGAATAAGCCTAAGACCAAGGGCAATGACAGTCTGGACGATTATGATTATGGCGAGGAAGATTCCGAGGAATGGGAAACCGAGGATGAAGAAGTCCTTGATATTGATGTTGAAGATATTGAGGCTGACGAAACTGAAAAGTAACAATCATGTGCAGACAGAAGGACGGAAAAAGTTTCCGTCCTTCTTCTCTGTTTGATGTACTTCTACTACTCTCTCACCACTGGTATCAGAGTTAAAGAACTTCATTATAGATATATTTTGCTGTAAAACACCCCAATGATTTAATGAGAGGAGGAACCATCATGGCTCAGTATAAATTGGTAATTGCCGAAAAACCATCGGTTGCCCATAGTTTGGCTGCGGTGATCGGCGCAACTGCCCGTAAGGACGGGTATCTGGAGGGTAACGGCTGGCGTGTCAGCTGGTGTGTGGGCCATCTGGCCGGTCTTGCGGATGCAGACAGCTATGACCCCAAGTACGCCAAGTGGCGATATGATGACCTGCCTATCCTGCCGGAGCATTGGCAGATGGTGGTGGGCAAAGATAAAAAGAAACAGTTTGATATTCTCAAAAAGCTGATGAACGCCCCGGATGTGACGGAGGTGGTAAATGCCTGTGATGCCGGACGCGAGGGCGAGCTGATCTTCCGCAGCGTCTATGAGCTGGCAGGCTGTCAAAAGCCGATGAAAAGGCTCTGGATTTCTTCGATGGAGGACTCCGCCATAAGGGAAGGCTTTGCAAACCTGCGCCCTGGTGCAGATTATGACGGACTTCGGGATGCTGCCCTCTGCCGTGCCAAGGCCGACTGGCTGGTGGGGATCAATGCCACAAGGCTTTTTTCCGTGCTGTATCACCGCACACTCAACATCGGGCGTGTTATGTCCCCAACGCTGGCACTCATTGTCCAGCGAGAAGCTGAGATCGACACCTTTAAGCCGGTTCCCTTTTATACCGTGGCGCTGGAGCTGCCCGGTCTTACCGTATCCGGGGAGCGCATGACGGATAAGGCCGCTGCCGAGCAGCTGAAAGAAGTCTGCCAGGGTGCAAATGTCACGATCAAAAAGGTGGAGCACAAGGAAAAGTCCGAAAAGCCGCCTGCCCTCTATGACCTGACTACTCTGCAAAGAGATGCCAACCGCCTGCTTGGATTTACAGCCCAGCAGACCCTGGACTATCTGCAAAGCCTGTATGAAAAGAAGCTCTGCACCTATCCCCGTACCGACAGCCGCTATCTGACCGGTGATATGGCAGACAGCCTGCCGGTGCTGGTGAATCTGGTTGCCAATGCTATGCCGTTTCGTAAGGAAATCGCCATTACCTGTGATCCGCAGACGGTCATCAACGATAAGAAAGTAACCGACCACCACGCAGTAATCCCTACCAGAAATCTCAAGGATGCAGACCTTTCTGCCCTTCCTGCGGGAGAAAAAGCGGTGCTGGAGCTGGTGGCTCTGCGTCTGCTGTGCGCCGTAGCCCAGCCCCATATCTATTCGGAAACCGTTGTGATTGCAGCGTGTGCCGGTGGGGAGTTTACCGCCAAAGGAAAAACGGTGAAGCACCCCGGATGGAAAGCGCTGGAGGACGCTTACCGTGCCAAAATGAAGGATGCAGAGCCGAAAAAAGATGGCGCAGAGAAAGCCCTGCCGGAGCTGACCGAAGGACAGACCCTTGCGGTTGCTGCTGCAATCGTCAAAGAAGGCAAAAGCAGTCCGCCTCAACACTTTACGGAGGACACCCTATTGTCCGCGATGGAGACTGCCGGAAAAGAGGATATGCCGGAGGATGCCGAGCGAAAAGGTCTGGGGACACCGGCCACCCGTGCCGGTATTTTGGAAAAGCTGGTATCTGCCGGTTTTCTGGAACGAAAAAAGAGCAGGAAAACGGTGCAGCTTCTCCCTTCCCACGATGCAGTTTCCCTGATCACCGTTCTGCCGGAACAGCTGCAATCGCCGCTTTTGACTGCCGAGTGGGAGTACCGCCTGGGCGAGATCGAGCGCGGGCAGCTTGCCCCGGAGGAGTTTTTGGATGGAATCAGCACCAT
Source organism: Clostridiaceae bacterium (assembly GCA_902362725.1). Lineage (GTDB taxonomy): Bacteria > Bacillota > Clostridia > Lachnospirales > Lachnospiraceae > Laedolimicola > Laedolimicola ammoniilytica. Next base: position 106,925 of record CABIXM010000001.1, read on the forward strand.
GCTGAGAGACCTGGTGGGGACTTATCAGGTCATCAAGGGAA
>CABIXM010000001.1:107278-110794 GCA_902362725.1 Clostridiaceae bacterium
TTGGAGGACGATGGACAGTACGCCAACTTCAAGCTGGAATTTGACCAGCGGAAAGGAGGCAGCCGATGAAGCTCTCTTTAGTGGAACGGGAAACCATTCTCCTCTATAACCAGGCGGAACCAATGGCTGAGGTCTACACCCATGATCCCCGTCTGATGGAGAAGCTGGAACTGCTGTCAAAAAAGCACCCCGACCAGATCACCCGAAAGGACGCCCATAACTTTACCGTCCCTAAGCGGTGTGTATCAGTCCGGGAGCCATACAGCGCCGAGCGTCGCAAAGCTGCCAGTGAGCGTGCGAAAGCTGCCGGATACCAGCCCCCTGTGAGAAAGTCCAGCAGTTAAAGGTACATGGCAGAGAATGTATTTGAAGCAGTCAAGCAGTCGGTCAGCACCAGAGAAGCAGCAGAGTTTTACGGGATAAAAGTCAGTCGAAATGGCATGGCCTGCTGTCCCTTTCACGATGATAAGAACCCTAGTATGAAGGTAGACCAGCGGTTCCACTGCTTTGGCTGCGGTGCAGATGGGGATGTGATCGACTTTACCGCAAAGCTCTTTGACCTCTCTCCAAAAGAAGCGGCGGAGAAACTGGCACAGGACTTTGGCCTGATCTATGACAGTCAGGCCCCTCCCCGCAGGAAGTATGTCCGGCAGAAAACCGAGGCACAGCAGTTTCGTGAGGACCGGCAGCGGTGTTATCGCGTACTGTCCGATTACTACTATCTGCTGAAAAAATGGGAGGCCGACAATTCTCCCCGGACACCGGAGGAAGAACCGCACCCCCGTTTTGTGGAAGCGATCCAGAAGAAAACCTATGTAGAGTACCTACTGGACCTTTTTCTTTATGAAAGTGAAGAAGAACAAAAGGCATGGATTGCAGAACAGACAGCAGAAATCACACACTTGGAAAGGAGATTGAAAATCATGGCTGAGAATAAACCCACCAACCGAGAGCGGCTAAGGGAAATCACGGATGGCATCGAGCAGGGCATCAAAGAACTGTTCGAGAGCGAAAAGTATATGCGTTATCTGTCCGTCATGTCCCGCTTCCACCGCTATTCGGTAAACAATACCATGCTCATCTATATGCAGAAGCCGGACGCCACTTTGGTAGCCGGATACAATAAGTGGAAAGACCAGTTTGAGCGTCATGTAAAAAAGGGCGAGCATGGCATTACCATCATCGCCCCCACACCGTACAAGAAGAAAATCGAGGAGCAGAAACTGGACCCGGATACCAAGGCTCCGATTCTGGATAAAGACGGAAAGATCATCACAGAGGAAAAAGAAATCGAGATCCCCATGTTTCGCCCGGTCAAGGTTTTTGATGTGAGCCAGACCGATGGGAAACCTTTGCCGGAGCTTGCTTCCTCCCTTTCTGGAAATGTACCCAATTATGAGGCATTCATGGAGGCCCTGCGCCGTAGTGCGCCGGTGCCAATCACTTTTGAAGCAATGGCCGCCGATACGGACGGCTATTTTTCTGCCGATCATCAGAAAATCGCCATTCGTCAGGGTATGAGTGAGGTGCAGACGGTTTCGGCCACAGTACACGAGATTGCCCACAGCAAGCTCCACAATCAGAAAAAGATTCAGATTGCCAATGACGAGCAATATCAGGAGATCGAGCTGTTTGATAAACCCGGTCTGTTCTCCAATGGGCGGATTGTCCGTGATAATCTGCCGGAGGGCGTTTATTGCTATGACCTGCGCGGTTCTGACTACGACCCCGGAGAGCCGGTCTGTGTAGAAGAACAAGTGGTTGTAAACCATGCAGGTTCCGTTCTGCTGACAGAGCCGCTGGAGCTGGCGGAAGATGGACGCCTGATGCTGACCGAGGAAGAAGGGCTGAATTTTGTTGGCGGCTTTTCTACCCTCACCCAGTTTTTGCAAGAACAGAGGAAAGACCGCCACACGGAGGAAGTGGAGGCTGAAAGCATCTCCTATGCGGTCTGCAAATATTTTGGCATTGAGACCGGAGAAAACAGCTTCGGCTATATTGCAAGCTGGAGTCAGGGCAAGGAACTGAAAGAGCTGAGAGCCAGTTTGGAGACCATCAATAAGACCTCCGGCACTTTGATCTCTGACATTGAGCGCCACTATAAGGAAATCTGCAAAGAGCGTGGGATTGATCCCCATGCAAAGGCAGAGCCGGAAACCGCCCCGATAGAGCAGCCAACCGGCAATCTGACTTACTATGTGGCAGAGTGCATGGAGTTTCCAAACCTCGGAGAATACCACGATAACCTGTCTTTGGAGGAGGCGGTCCGCATCTATCAGGAAATTCCGGCAGAGCGAATGAACGGGATCAAAGGAATTGGTTTTGAGCTGAAAGACGGAAGCGACTATGAAGGACCGTTTCCGATTTTGACCGGGCAGACCATTGACCTGGACACTATTCAGGCAATCGACTATTACCGTGACAATCCGCTGGTACAGAAAGCGGTAAAGGAACTGGCTGCGACCATGCCGGAAATGGAGGTACTGGGGGCGGATGCCAACCAGCAGGAGGCTTTGTTTCTGATCAACGATACTACCTATCTTCATATCCAACCTTGTGACAGCGGATGGGACTACACTCTTTACGATGCTGCGTCCATGAAAGAGCTGGATGGTGGTCAGCTGGATATGTCGGAGCTTTCCTGCATGAAGGCAGTTCTCCAGATTTGTGATGATAACGATCTGGACAGCACTTCGCTCAGACGCGCTCCCTTGTCTATGGTTGAGACCTTGCAGGAAGCGGCCTATCAGCAGATGCAGGCAGAGACCAGTCAGATGACTGCCTCTTCCCAGCTGCCGGAAGCGCAGGAGCAGGCACTGGATGAATACCCCATGCCGGATGAGCAGGTATCCACACCGGATATGCAGGAATATGGCTACACCTATGATGGGATGCTCCCTGTTACCAGAGAACGGGCGCTGGAACTGGATGCCGCCGGTTTGACCGTCTATGTGCTGTATGAGGACAATACGGAGAGCATGGTGTTTGACCCGCAGGAAATCATGGATCATGGCGGTCTTTTCGGTGTGGACCATGAGGAATGGGAGAAAAGCCCTCAGTTCCACGAAAAGGTCATGGAGCGTCAGGAACATCAGCAGGAACGCGAACAGGCATTTCTCTCCCAGAACAGAGATTGCTTTGCCATCTATCAGGTAAGTCGTGACGATCCGCAGAATGTGCGCTTTATGAATCTGGACTGGTTAAAGTCCCATAACATTTCCATAGACCGCAGCAATTATGACCTCATTTACACAGCTCCTCTGAGGGAGTCTGGCACTGTGCCGGAGCAGCTGGAAAAACTCTATCAGCAATTCAATCTGGAAAAGCCCGTGGACTTTCACAGTCCCTCCATGAGCGTCAGCGACATCGTTGCGATCAGACAGGACGGTAAGGTATCCTGTCATTACTGTGACAGTGTTGGTTTTACCCAGATCCCCGGATTCCTGCCAGAAAACCCGCTGAAAAATGCGGAAATGATGCTGGAGGACGATTACGGCATGATTGACGGTATCATCA
>CABIXM010000001.1:111127-113734 GCA_902362725.1 Clostridiaceae bacterium
ACTGGAGCTGTACCCGGATTTTGACCAGTAAACAACATAACCGCAGGGATGGGGTGGCGATCTGCCACCCCACCTTTTTACCCCAAAACTGAAAGGAGGACAGAACACTATGCCAACCAAAGCTGAACTATATGCACAGATGGCGGACAAAGTGGCAACACAGCTCACGGGGAGCTGGCAGGAATGGGCAGGGTTTCTCACTACTGCTTCCCGCCTTTACAAGTACCCGTTCCATGAGCAGCTGATGATCTATGCCCAGCGACCGGACGCCACCGCCTGTGCGGAGTACGATTTGTGGAATGAAAAGATGGGCCGTTATGTAAGGCGCGGTTCCAAGGGAATCGCTCTGGTGGATGATTCCGGGGACAGACCTCGCCTGCGTTATGTCTTTGACATTTCCGACACCGGAACCCGTGAACATTCCCGCACTCCCTGGCTGTGGCAGCTGGAGGAGCGCCATCTGGATTCGGTGCAGGCCATGCTGGAGCGCATCTATGATGTTTCCGGTGATGACCTTGCCGGACAGCTCACTGAGGTAGCCGGAAAACTGGCTGAGGAATACTGGACGGAGCATCAGCAGGACTTCTTCTATATCGTTGACGGTTCCTTTTTGGAGGAATATGATGAGTATAACATCGGAGTGCAGTTCAAGGCAGCCGCCACCGTCAGCATCACTTACGCTTTGATGTCCCGCTGTGGACTGGAGCCGGAACGCTACTTCGACCACGAAGATTTCATGGCGATCTTTGATTTCAACACCCCGTCCACCATCGGGGCGCTGGGAACAGCGGTCAGCCAGATCAACCAGCAGGTGCTGCGGCAGATCGGCGTTACCGTCCGAAATGCAGAGCGCGAAGCCAACCAAGAAAGGAGCAAGCAAGATGAACAATCCCATGACCTATATCCAGAACGGAGACTATCTGATTCCCGACCTGAAGCTGAGCCAGCAGCCGGAGAAACCCCTGGGCAAGTACGGCAGGATGAGGAAAACCTACCTGAAAGAACACCGTCCCATCCTCTACAACCAGATGTTGCTGAGCGAGAAGCTGTACCCGCACCTCATCGAGATCGACGAGACCGCCCAGAGCAGACTGGAACAGATGATGCCCCAGCTGGCGAAGGAAGCGGGAGCCACCGAGGAACTGAAAGCCAGCGATCCCATGAAGTGGGTGGGCCTGATGAACACCTGCAAAGCCCAGGCAGAGGAGATCCTGATGGCGGAGCTTATCAACAGCTGACCCTAAACCTGTTCCTCTCCGAAGCGGAGCAGATCCAATCCATAGATGAAGCAGAGAATGTAGCGCATACATCCTCTGCTTTTTCTTTTGCCCAAAATGATATTGACCATGTGCTGCGTTTGGGCGGCAATACAGACCGCCAGAGAGAGCGTGTGGTTGCTGCCTTTGAAAAGCAAAAAACCACCGCTGAGATTGCCGAGATACTGAAAGCGCTGTACCACGGCGGCAACGGCCTTGGCAGTGTGAGCGCATGGTATGCCGAGGATGGTATCCATCTTTCCCACGGGAAGTCTGTCCGTTATGACAGGTCTGCCCAGGTCATTTCCTGGGAGAGCGCCGCAGAGCGTATCGGGGAGCTTTTGGAGAGCGGCCAGTTTGCCTCCAATGTGGAGCTTGCAGAAGCGGCAGGCTATGAACGCTCCCTCCTTGCAGAAAAGCTCTGGTATCTGTACCACGATTTCAGCGAGGAAGCCAGAGAAGCAGGATATTCGTCTTGCCTGTCAGAAATCAGAGGCAATGGGTTCCCGGAGGAGACCCGCCGCCTGACGGAGCAGTTGAATGACCCGGCTTTCCGCCAGACACTCAAGGAAGAATACGCCGCCTTCTGGACTGCCTATCAGCAGGACCGTGACCTGCTGCGCTTTCATTACCATAGGCCAAGGGAAATCTGGGAGAACCTGAAAGACCTTGACCTGCCCCGCAGGACTTTTTCTTCGGACCTTTCCCAAGTGCCAACCGTCCAGCATTTCATTACAGAGGATGAGATCGACACCGCCATGACCGGCGGCAGCAGTTTTGCCGGAGGAAAAGGCCGTATCTATGCGTTCTTCATGGAAAACCATACGGATAAGGAAAAAGTGAGATTCCTTAAAGACGAGTATGGCATTGGCGGACGCTCTCATGCCCTGTCCGGCGCAACACACAGCGGCGAAGATCACGATGGGAAAGGACTGCACTATAAAAAGCAGGACTGCCCGGATGTTCACTTGAACTGGGAAAAGGTTGCCAAGCGCATTACCTCACTTGTCCAGAAAGGCCGCTATCTTACCGAACAGGAACAAGCGCAGTATGACAAGATCCAGGCTGAAAAGGATCTGGCAGAAGAAGATGCCATTCAAGCCCAGCAGCCGGAGATAGAGGAAGAAACGCCAAAGCCTACCCTTCGGGAGCAGTTTGAGCAGTATAAGCCTGTGGTGACTGCCGCTATTTCCGAGGATACCGCATACCGCAATGCCTGCGGTCATTTTGACCGTGAAAATGCTGTCATCGAGGGTAATGCCGCTGTGCGCCGTGCGGTTCTTGGCTCTAAGGATATGGAGCTGATCCGCCTTTATTCGGATGTGCCGGAGTTCCGCCAGCGTCTGCACCG
>CABIXM010000001.1:113962-118905 GCA_902362725.1 Clostridiaceae bacterium
CCCGGAGGAAACGCAGCTGCCCTGGCCGAAGGTACAGCGCCGAATCGCCCAGCTCATTCAGGAGGACCGGTTCTATACCGAAGAAGAACAGGACCGTTTTGACAATATCGACCCCATCGCCATCCGGGAAGCCCTGGAGGAAAGGGGCATCGTCAACGGCCAGGTGGCAGACTCGGAAAAACTGGACAATGACCCATTTATCCAACAGGTGATGTCAGATGCAGAGCAGATCGCAGCTGCCGAGGCAGAGCAGACTTCCGAGATTTCCATTTCCGATGAGGAATATGATGCCGTTCGCAGTCCAATTCCGCAAAGGACTTCCTATGACCCTGCCGCCCCGGTTTATGCTGTGGGCGATACCGTGTATATCGAGGATGACGCCTATCAGATCACCGAGCTGCGGGAGGACACCGTACAGCTTCTGCCCACCGGCATGGTATATCCCATCTATCGGGCAGAGCGCAAAGAACAGTTCGAGCAGTTGCTTCGGGCAGACCGCCGCAATGCTTACTATACCGAGCTTCTTCCCATTGACCCGGACAAGGCAGATCAGGACTTGCGGGATGTATTGTCCCATGGACTGATGGATGAAGCAGATAAAAAACAGGTTTCCACGCTGCTGCAATCCGGCAGGAGCAACAGTGAGATTGCCTACTGGCTGAGCAGAGCCTACCCTCATGAGATTGAGACCCTGAATCTGGAGACCGGCGATATTGCCGATTACCGTACCACGGCACAGGGCATGGAGCTGGAAGTCCTGGACGCAGAGGAAAAGCGTTTGGCTGTGCTGTATTTCCGCTGGGATGAAGTTGCGCCTTTGCTGCGCGGGATGTATGCCCGTCAGATGGATGGCTTTGGACAGGAACAGCCCCAACCGTCTGCCGAATCCCCGACCTTCCATTCCGAGACCGTGGCCGTCTATCCGGGCGATAAGAACAATCTGCCTTATGATGTGGTGGTGGAACGGCTGCATATCGAGGAGCCGGAGCCACCAGCCCCTGTGACTGAGTCGGAGAAACCCTTTGAGGAAGTGCTGGACGAACACCCGGTTTCCATTCAGGTCAATGGCCAGTGGCAGACCTTCCCCAATGCCAAAGCTGCCGAGGAAGCCTCCTATGAGGAATACAAGGCCAACCTGCGCCGCAATGCACAAAACTTCCGTATTACCGATGAGCATTTGGGCGAAGGCGGTCCGAAAGCCAAGTTCCAGGCAAATATCAATGCCATTCGTTTGCTGAAAGAGTTGGAAGTTGCCGGACAGCAGGCAAGCCCGGAACAACAGGAAGTCCTATCCCGCTATGTGGGCTGGGGCGGTCTTTCTGATGCCTTTGACCCGGAGAAACCGGCATGGGCTTCCGAGTATGCCCAGCTGAAAGAGCTGCTGACCCCGGAGGAATATGTCGCCGCCAGAAGCTCCACCCTCAACGCCCATTACACCAGCCCTACGGTCATTCAGGCCATCTATGAAGCGGTGGGCCGTATGGGATTTGAGACCGGAAATATTCTGGAGCCATCTATGGGTGTGGGCAATTTCTTCGGTATGCTGCCGGAGGAAATGCGAAACAGTCGTCTGTACGGTGTGGAGCTGGACCCGGTTTCCGGGCGCATTGCAAAGCAGCTCTATCCCAAGGCGGACATCACAGTAGGCGGCTTTGAGACCACCGACAGGCGTGACTTCTTTGACCTTGCCATCGGCAATGTGCCTTTCGGTCAGTATCAGGTCAATGACAAAGCCTACAACAAGCTGAATTTTAGTATTCACAACTACTTTTTCGCCAAATCACTGGACCAGGTGCGTCCCGGTGGTGTGGTGGCTTTTGTAACCTCCCGCTATACCATGGACGCCAAGGATTCCACCGTGCGCCGCTATCTTGCCCAGCGTGCCGAGCTGCTGGGAGCTATCCGTCTGCCCAATGACGCGTTCAAAAAGAATGCCGGTGCCGAGGTGGTATCGGACATCATCTTCCTCCAAAAGCGGGACCGCCCGCTGGACATCGTGCCGGAATGGACTCAAACCGGACAGACGGAGGACGGATTTGCCATCAACCGGTATTTTATCGACCACCCGGAAATGGTGCTGGGCAGACAGGAGCCGGTAAGCACTGCTCATGGTATGGACTACACCGTGAACCCTATCGAGGGACTGGAGCTTTCCGACCAGCTGCATGATGCGGTGAAGTATATTCATGGCACTTATCAGGAGGCAGAGCTGCCGGAGTTGGGCGAAGGCGAAGCCATTGGCACCTCCATTCCTGCCGATCCTAATGTGAAGAACTATTCTTATGTCATTGTAGACGGGCAGGTGTACTACCGGGAAAACAGCCGCATGGTGCGCCCTGATCTCAACGCCACCGCAGAAGCCCGCGTAAAAGGTCTTGTGGGACTGCGCGATTGTGTGCAGGAACTGATCGACCTTCAGATGGATGCAGCGGTTCCAGACAGCACCATTACCCAAAAACAGGCGGAACTAAACCGGCTCTATGACAGCTTTTCTGCCAAATACGGTCTCATCAATGACCGTGCAAACCGCCTGGCCTATGCAGACGATTCTTCCTATTACCTGCTCTGTGCGCTGGAAGTTATTGACGAGGACGGAAAGCTGGAGCGCAAGGCGGATATGTTCACCAAACGGACCATCAAGCCCCATCAGGCAGTGGCTACTGTGGATACGGCAAGCGAAGCACTGGCGGTGTCCATCTCGGAAAAAGCCTGCGTAGATATGGGCTATATGAGCCAGCTTACCGGAAAAACAAAAGAAGAACTGGCGGGAGAACTGCAAAGTGTGATCTTCCGTGTGCCGGGACAGCTGGAACAGGACGGCACACCCCATTATGTGACTGCTGATGAATACCTTTCCGGCAATGTACGCCGCAAACTGCGTCAGGCTCAGCGGGCGGCACAGCAGGACCCTTCTTTTGCAGTCAATGTGGAAGCTCTTACCGCCGCCCAGCCCAAAGACCTGGATGCGTCGGAGATCGAGGTGCGTCTGGGCGCTACCTGGATTGACAAGGAATATATCCAGCAGTTTATGTATGAGACCTTTAATACCCCGTTTTATCTCCAACGCAGTATCGAGGTCAACTATTCGTCCTTTACCGCTGAATGGCAGATCAAGGGAAAATCTTCTGTATCCTACAACGATGTGGCAGCTTATACCACCTATGGGACCAGCCGCGCCAACGCCTACAAGATTCTGGAGGATTCCTTAAACCTGCGGGATGTCCGCATCTATGACACCATAGAGGACGCAGACGGAAAAGAGCGCCGCGTGCTGAATGCCAAGGAGACCACCCTGGCGGCTCAAAAACAGCAGGCGATCCGGGAAGCCTTTAGGGACTGGATCTGGAGAGACCCGGAGCGCCGCCAGACTTTGGTGAGCCAGTACAACGAGGAAATGAACTCTACCCGTCCCCGTGAATATGATGGCAGTCACATCACTTTTGGAGGCATGAACCCGGCCATTACCCTGCGGGAACACCAGAAAAGCGCCATTGCCCATGTGCTGTATGGAGGAAATACCCTGTTGGCACATGAAGTAGGCGCAGGCAAAACTTTTGAAATGGTAGCTGCTTCGATGGAAGCCAAACGCCTGGGACTGTGCCAGAAATCTCTCTTTGTGGTTCCAAACCATCTGACAGAGCAGTGGGCGTCGGAGTTTCTGCGTCTCTATCCTTCTGCCAACATCTTAGTCACCACCAAAAAGGACTTTGAGACCCATAACCGCAAGAAGTTCTGCGCCCGTATTGCGACCGGTGACTACGACGCCATCATCATGGGACACAGCCAGTTTGAGCGTATCCCCATCAGCCGGGAGCGTCAGGAACGGCTTCTCTATGAACAGATCGACGAGATCACTGAGGGAATTGCAGAGGTACAGGCCAGCGGCGGCGAGCGTTTTACCGTCAAGCAGCTGGAGCGTACCAGAAAGTCTCTGGAAGCCAGACTGGAAAAGCTGCAAGCCGAGGGGCGAAAAGACGATGTGGTAACTTTTGAGCAGCTGGGGGTGGACCGTTTATTTGTGGACGAGGCCCACAACTACAAAAACCTGTTTTTATACACAAAAATGCGAAATGTGGCTGGTCTTTCCACATCGGACGCGCAGAAATCCTCCGATATGTTTGCCAAGTGCCGCTATATGGACGAGATCACCGGAAATCGTGGTGTGATCTTTGCCACCGGCACCCCGGTCAGCAACTCCATGACCGAGCTTTACACCATGCAGCGTTATCTTCAGTATGAACGCCTGCAAGAGCTGAACATGACCCACTTCGACTGTTGGGCTTCCCGATTTGGGGAGACCGTCACAGCATTGGAGCTGGCACCGGAAGGCACCGGCTACCGGGCAAGAACGAGATTCAGCAAGTTCTTTAACCTGCCGGAGCTGATGAACCTGTTCAAAGAAGTGGCTGACATTAAGACTGCCGACCAGCTGAATCTGCCTACCCCGGAAGTGGAATACCACAACATCGTGGCGCAGCCTACCGAACATCAGCAGGAAATGGTCAAAGCTCTTTCGGAGCGTGCATCGCTGGTACACAGCGGAACTGTTGACCCGTCCCAGGATAACATGCTCAAGATTACCTCGGATGGCCGTAAGTTGGGGCTTGACCAGAGGATCGTCAACCAGATGCTGCCGGACGAACCTGGCACAAAGGTCAATCAGTGTGTGGACAACATCATGCAGATCTGGCGGGACGGCAAAGCTGACAAGCTGACCCAGCTGGTGTTCTGCGACATTTCTACACCACAGGCCAAAGCTCCTGCAAGCAAGGCGGCGAAAACGCTGGATAATCCACTGCTTCACGCATTGGAAGGCGCTGTGCCTCTGCCGGAACAGGAACCGACCTTTACGGTATATGACGATATTCGTCAGAAACTCATTGCTCAGGGGATGCCTGCCGACCAGATCGCTTTTATCCATGAAGCCAATACCGAAGTGCGGA
>CABIXM010000001.1:119214-256258 GCA_902362725.1 Clostridiaceae bacterium
GCCGGTACGCTCCTGCGATGATGTGGATGAAACCGCCCTCAGTTTTGCAGAGATCAAGGCTCTGTGTGCCGGAGATCCCCGCATCAAGGAGCGCATGGATTTGGATGTGGAGGTATCCCGCCTGAAGCTGATGAAAGCCGACCACCAGAGCAAGCAATATCGTCTGGAGGACCAGCTGCTCAAATACTTCCCGGAGGAGATTGAAAAGCACAAGGGCTTTATCAAGGGCTTTGAATCCGATCTGGAGGTTTTGGCAGCGCACCCGCACCCGGAGGACGGTTTTGCTGGTATGGAAATCCGTGGCGATCTGCTGACCGATAAGGAGAACGCCGGCGCAGCCCTTTTGGATGCCTGCAAGGAGGTTAAAACCTCCGATCCGGTGCAGATCGGCAACTACCGGGGGTATGCCATGTCCGTGGAATTTTCCGCTTGGAAACAGGAGTATACGCTCCTGCTGAAAGGACAGATGACCCACCGGGCAACCCTTGGTACAGACCCTCGCGGAAATCTTACCCGTATCGACAATGCCCTTGCTCAGATGCCCCAGCGTCTGGAGTCGGCAAAGGCACAGCTGGATAACCTCTGTCAGCAGCAAGCTGCGGCAAAGGAGGAAGTCGGAAAGCCATTCCTTTATGAAGAAGAACTGAGATGCAAAAACGCCCGTCTGGTGGAGCTGGATACCCTGCTCAACATCGACGGAAAGGGACAGGCACACACCGAGTCTGTTGTTGCCAAAAGTACACGGCCTTCGGTGCTGGATAACCTAAAACGCCCGGTGCAACCCCGCAGTACAGACAAGAAACCAAAACAGCTTGAGGAGGTGCGATAACATGAATACTAACGATCTGAATACAGCCCTTTATGAAAAGATGGCTGCCGAACAGGACAAGTTCCGGGACTGGCTGAAAAGACAGCCCCCGGAAGAAATCCTGCACCACACCTATGAGTACACGGTTCGTGAGGACATTGTGATGGCGATGGAGGAACTGGAGCTGACTGATGCCCAGGCTCAGGCACTTTTGGAATCTCCCTCTCCGCTGGCGGATGTGTACCGCTATTTTGAAAAGTTGGAGACCGGTTATATGGATGTGATCCGGGACAGCATTGAGAACCGTGCCGATGATGTGTGCAGAGCCAAAGAGGAACTGCGAACAACACCGGTCTATCCCCATTCTGCCGCCTATGCGAGAGAACATGGGGAGTTGGAGCAGTACCGGGCTTCCAACAATGCAAATCTCCAATGCAAGGAGTCCATTGAAGCGGCGGTGCGGGAACACTTCGACGGAATGTATCTCAGTCACGATGCGGCAAAGGGTGTGATCGAGATCTATGGCATGGAGCGTGTGGCTATGGTTCTGGCTAACACCGTCCAGCTTCAGGACTGGGATGGGCGCTACTCCCGACGCAACAAAGAATGGGCTAAGACCATTCCCAACGATAATCCCGAAACTGTCCGTTGTGGTTATGCCTTAAACAGCCACCCTGCTGTGCTGGATGGCTTTATTGATCTGGTGCGTGTAGAACAGCAGCGCAGCCGTACTCAGGGAGAAAAACTGCAACCGTCCCGCCCCTCAGTACGGGATAAGCTCAAACAGGAGCTGCCTGCCCATAAGCCTGCCGCCCCGAAGAAACGGGAGCCGGAGCGATAACTATGGCAAAGCGTAAGCGGGATATGCAATTAAACTTTAGAGTTTCAGCGGAGGAGCTTGCTGTGATTGAGCAAAAAATGTCTCAGTTTGGAACCTCCAACCGTGAAGCCTATCTAAGAAAAATGGCGCTGGATGGGTATGTAGTCAAGCTGGAGCTGCCGGAGTTGAAGGAGCTTGTTTCCCTGATGCGCCGAAGCAGCAACAACTTAAACCAGCTGACCCGTAAAGTGCATGAGACTGGACGGGTTTATGATGCTGACTTGGAGGATATATCCCAGCGGCAGGAACAGTTATGGGAGGGCGTAGAGGAAATTCTTACCCAGCTTTCCAAACTTTTATAACAGGGATAGATACTCCATTTGCGGAGGGAGGAACGGCATTACTTCGCTGCTCCTCTCTCCGCTTTTTCTTTTTATCGGTATCCTTGTCTTTTGCCTGCCCATGCCGGATAATATGATTAGAAAAGATACCAAGAACGCTGCAAGGAGGAAATAACATGAAGATTTTGAAAGGGCTTTTGATGATTATAACTGCACCGGTCACTTTGGTGCTGACGCTTTTTGTCTGGCTCTGCACGGGGCTGATCTACATATCCGGTCTGGTGCTTGGTCTGCTCAGCACTGTAATTGCTCTGCTTGGCGTGGCTGTGCTTATTACCTATTCCCCGCAGAATGGTGTGATTTTGCTGGTTATGGCATTTTTGATTAGCCCGATGGGGCTGCCACTGGCTGCAATCTGGCTACTGGGCAAGGTGCAGAGTTTGAAATTTGCAATTCAGGAGTTGGTTTATGGATAAAAATACGCAAAACCATAAAAATGCCAGACACCGTCTGTTAAATTTGGGAAAAGGAATTTTATATCCACGACTTTACTTTTGAACTAATATTGAATATAATATTAGTACGAAAGGAAGTGACATGATGGGACAATTTGAACAGCTGGATCAGATGCTAACAGCACAAGAAGGAATGCTGCGAACATCGCAGGTCGTATCTTCGGGAATTTCAAAGCCGGTATTTTATGATTATGTGCGTTCACGAGATTTGGATAGAGTCGCACATGGGATTTATCTGTCCAAAGATTCCTGGGTGGATGCCATGTATCTGCTTCATTTGCGATTTGAACAAGCAGTATTTTCACATGAAACAGCTTTATTTTTTCACGATCTGACAGACCGTGAACCAATAGAATATACAGTTACGGTCAAAACTGGATGCAATCCAAGCAAAATGAAAGCAGAAGGCATTCAAGTTTTTACGATTAAAGCAGACTTACATGATGTAGGACTTACAACAGCGAAAACTCCGTTCGGGCATACTGTGCCGGTTTATGATATGGAGCGAACGATCTGTGATTTGCTCAGAAGCCGTAGCAGAATTGAAATTCAGACCTTTCAGGGAGCACTGAAAGCGTATGCCCGTAGAAAAGATAAGAACCTGCGAGCTTTAATGCAATATGCTGGGATGTTCAAGGTGGAAAAAATTTTACGACAGTATTTGGAGGTACTTTTATGATAAAAACAGCAAGGCAGCTTAAAGATTTAATACGAAACCTTTCCAGAGAAAAATCCGCAGATGCTCAGATTTTAATGAGGAACTACATGATGGAGCGTTTTTTGGAGCGTATTTCTCTTTCTGAGTATCGTGATAAGTTTATCTTGAAGGGTGGTATGTTGGTAGCGGCTATGGTTGGATTGGATGCCCGCTCTACGATGGATTTGGATGCAACCATAAAAGGAGCTAATGTTAATGTGGAGGATATTGAGAATCTAATTTCATCAATCGTAACTGTTCCGATTGATGATGGTGTTAAATTTCAGCTGAAAAGTATTTCGGAGATTATGGATGAAGCAGAGTATCCGGGGATTCGTGTCAGCATGAGTACAACATTCGATGGTGTAGTGACCCCTTTGAAAATTGATATTTCTACGGGAGATGCAATCACTCCAAGAGAGGTTCGGTATTCATTCAAACTTATGCTGGAAGATCGCTCCATTGATATTTGGGCTTATAATTTAGAAACTGTGCTGGCAGAAAAACTGGAAACCATTATTACCAGAACCACAACCAATACCCGCATGAGAGATTTCTACGATATTTACATTTTAGAACAGCTGCATGGAACCACGCTGAACCCGAAAATTTTACATGATGCGCTTCTGGCAACTGCTCATAAACGGGGATCGGAGAAGTATCTTAACCAGGCTGAAGAAGTTTTTGACGAAGTGGAAAATGATTCGGTTATGCAAAAACTTTGGGAGGCATACCGTAAAAAGTTTTCTTATGCTTCTGATTTGGAATGGGATGTGATTATGAAAGCAATTCGCAGGTTATATGTTCTTTGCGAGAAGGGCATCAGCTTATGAAAAAGCATGGACACTATTGTAAAGTTTGTGGTGAATACAAAGCCAACGAAAAATTTTCAGGCAAAGGTCATGCATCCCACATTTGTAAATCCTGTGCTTCGCTACCAGCAGAAACGCAGGCTGAACTGATGACACTGAATCGTCTTTTGAATCTTCCATGGAGGCTATCGAAAGAGCAGTTGTCCTGGCTGAAAAATCGACTAAAGGATAGGCGGCCTGATGTCCGTGCATTGGCGCAAGAGCAATATGAAATGAGATTTCCACCAAGACACTTAGAAGATGATGAGTTCAATTTTTTCGATGAAGAAAGTTTTATAGAATAGTGAAAGCGGTCTGCTATGGCAGGCCGTTCAGACTGTAGACAAAGCTCCTTCCTGTGAGGGAGCTTTTCTTGTGTCATGACTGCAAAAATTATGTACTTACAAGCATATAAGAAGTAGTGAAAATGCCGTATTTACGGGACTTTTCACTACTTTTTTGGTATAATGAAAGTATCAAAATAAAGGCGGTGTTTCCTATGATGACACAGAATGCAGATAAGAAAAGAGAACAGATTCAGATGTTCTGCATGGATGACCTTGTTCCGCAGGATCATCTGCTGCGCCTGATTGACCAGGCAATCGACTGGAGTTTTATCTATGATCTTGTGATCGATAAATACAGTGCAGACAATGGCCGCCCCAGCATGGATCCGGTCATGCTCATTAAAATTCCATTCATCCAGTATCTGTACGGCATCCGAAGCATGCGCCAGACAGTAAAAGAAATCGAAGTCAATGTCGCATACCGATGGTTCCTCGGTCTGGAAATGATGGACAAGGTTCCCCATTTCTCTACGTTTGGAAAGAATTATACCAGACGCTTTAAGAATACTGATCTTTTTGAACAGATCTTTTCCCGTATCCTGCAGGAATGCTATAAATACAGACTGATTGATCCTTCCGAGGTCTTCGTGGATGCCACCCATGTAAAAGCACGGGCAAACAGCAAAAAGATGCGGAAACGGATTGCAGATGAGGAAGCACTGTTCTTCGAAGAGCAGTTAAAGAAGGAAATCAATGAAGACCGGGAAGCGCATGGGAAAAAGCCTCTGAAAGAAAAGAAGGAAGATCCCAAAGATCCCCCCTCCTGTGGTGGCAGCTCTGATGGAAAAGAAGAAAAAACGGTCAAGGAAAGTACAACGGATCCGGAAAGCGGATGGTTCCGAAAGGGTGAACATAAAAATGTTTTTGCGTATTCCGTGCAGACAGCCTGTGACAAAAACGGATGGATTCTGGGTTATAGTGTAAATCCCGGCAACCAGCATGACAGCCGGACATTTAAATCCCTGTATGATAAGATAAAAGACATTGGCATTCAGACACTGGTAGCCGATGCAGGATACAAAACACCAGCGATAGCAAAGTTACTTCTGGATGATGGTATCACACCGCTTCTGCCGTATAAACGCCCCATGACCAAAGATGGTTTTTTCAAAAAAACCGAGTATGTGTATGATGAATATTTTGACTGCTATGTATGCCCGAACGATCAGGTGTTGGCTTATCATACGACGAACCGTTCCGGATACCGGGAATACAAGAGCTGCGGAATCGTCTGTGAAGGATGTCCATATCTGAAGCAGTGCACAGAAAGCAGGGATCATGTGAAGGTAGTGACCCGGCATATCTGGGAGCCGTACATGGAAAAGTGTGAGGATATCCGGCATACGATTGGGATGAAGGAAGTGTATGCGCAACGGAAAGAGACCGTAGAGCGCCTCTTCGGAACAGCAAAAGAAAACCACGGATTACGCTATACACAGATGATAGGAAAAGCCCGGATGGAAATGAAAGTCGGGCTTACGTTTGCCTGCATGAATCTGAAAAAACTGGCAAAGATGATAGCCAGGAAGGGAAAAAGGGGAACCCAAAAGTGTTTATTATTGATCAAGTACACACTTTTTGAACCCAAAACAAGAAAAACGCTTCTGGAGTGCTGACCAAAAGCGTTTTGTCTACAGTCTGAGCGGTCTGCTATGGCAGGCCGTTTTCTTTTCGGGAAGGAGGTCTGACCTATGGCAACCACGAGAATCATGCCGCTTCATGTCGGCAAGGGCCGCACAGAAAGTCGGGCGATCAGTGACATCATCGACTATGTGGCCAACCCAAAGAAAACAGATGACGGCAGACTCATTACCGGCTATGCGTGTGACAGCCGGACTGTGGATGCGGAGTTCCTTCTGGCAAAGCGGCAGTACATTGCCGCTACCGGACGAGTGCGCGGCGCGGATGATGTGATCGCCTATCATGTGCGCCAGTCGTTCCGCCCCGGTGAGATCACTCCGGAAGAAGCGAACCGGCTGGGTGTGGAATTTGCCAAGCGTTTTACCAAGGGCAATCATGCCTTTGTGGTCTGCACTCATATAGACAAATCGCACATTCATAATCACATTATCTGGTCATCGGTCAGCTTAGAATATGACCGGAAATTCCGAAACTTTTGGGGCAGCACCAAGGCAGTCCGACAGTTAAGTGACACCATCTGCATCGAAAACGGACTGTCCATTGTGGAGAATCCGAAACCTCACGGAAAGAGCTATAACAAATGGCTGGGCGATCAGGCAAAGCCCTCTCACCGAGAGCTGCTGCGTGTAGCGATTGACAACGCATTATCACAAAGTCCTGCTAATTTTGAGGAGCTGCTGAGGCTGCTGCAAGAGTCCGGCTGTGAGGTATCAAAGCGCGGGAAATCGTATCGCCTGAAGCTCCCCGGTTGGGAGAAAGCCGCCCGAATGGACAGCCTGGGCGAAGGATATGGATTAGATGATTTGCAGGCGGTTCTCTCCGGGAAGAAAGCGCATACCCCACGAAAGAAAATAGTTACACAGGCAGAGACGCAGAAGGTCAATCTGCTGGTGGACATTCAGGCAAAATTGCAGGCAGGAAAAGGTGCTGGCTATGCGCGATGGGCTAAAGTTTTCAATCTGAAGCAAATGGCGCAGACCATGAACTACCTATCAGAGCATAACCTGCTGGAGTATGCGGTTTTGGAAGAAAAGGCTGCGGCTGCCACGGCACATCACAATGAGCTTTCGGCACAGATCAAAGCAGCTGAAAAGCGCATGGCAGAGATTGCTGTTCTGCGTACTCACATCGTAAATTATGCCAAGACCCGTGAGGTCTATGTGGACTACCGCAAGGCCGGCTACTCTAAGAAATTCCGGGAGGAACATGAGGAAGAAATTCTGCTCCACCAGGCTGCTAAGAATGCCTTTGATGAGATGGGCGTCAAGAAGCTGCCCAAGGTCAAAGAGTTGCAGACGGAGTACGCGAAATTGCTGGAAGAAAAGAAAAAGACCTATGCCGAGTACCGGCGTTCCCGTGAAGAAATGCGGGAGCTTTTAACGGCAAAGGCTAATGTAGACCGAGTGCTGAAAATGGAGGTAGAACAGGATGTTGAAAAAGAAAAAGACCACGGCCAGCGGTAAGCTGGTCCTGGTCAAAAGCGTTCGCAGAACGCGCAGCCACAGAATGAAATTCTGTGTTCAAAGGGGCTTGGGGGCGCTGCCCTCAACAAGCAGCTTGTGGCGAAATGGATAGCCACAAGCATTGCTTGCCACAATATGCTGCGCATAAAATGAAAAACTAACGACGGGACGCTTACTGCCTCCTATCGTTAGTTTTCTGTGTTTAAGCGACTTATAAAACCAATCAGCATAATCAAATCGTCATCTGACATCTTTCTCATTCCGTCCAAAGCCTTCTTGATAAGCTGAGGGTTATTTTCCTGTGCATCAAAAAATTGAAGCGGTGTGATTTCAAAATACTCACAGATGTTGAGGAACTGCTTCATAGACGGCATAGAACGCCCAGAGGAAATCGCCTGAATATAGCTTCTGTTCTGCCCTAACTCCATGCTCATCTGATATTCTGAAACACCTTTTTTCAATCGCAATTCTGTGATCCGATTGCGGATAAATTCTTCGTCCATACGCTCACCTCTCTGCACTTTTAGCATAGCAGAAAGCAATTCTTGATACTTCGTATGTATTGTGTTATAATTTTATAATACAACCTTTATACGCATTATTATTTGCGTTATTTTTGCTTTATATGCGTAATCAAGGCAGTTATCAAGGGTGATTTATATGAATCAGTATGCCTGCGCCATTACCGGCCACCGACCAACAAGATTTTGCTTTTGATATAATGAGGAAGATCCCCTATGCCAAAAATTAAAAGAATGTCTCCTGGAGCAGTTTCGGATACTTCATGACGAGAAATTTGTCCGTACTTTTTTTGTCGGCGGTGCTCTTGGTGTGGATATGTGGGCTGGAGAACAGCTGCTGACATTGAGGGCACAAACGGGATACGAAGATATTAAAATTGTCGTTGTAGTTCCCTTCATCGGTTATGACTCTAAATGGCCGGATCAGAGTAGACATAGATTGAAAAAGCTGATCCAAAACGCAAACGATTCCATTGTTATTTCACATTCTGCGGATGTTTCCAGTTATAAAAAAAGGAATTACTATATGGTCGATCATGCAGAGTACCTTATCGGTGTGTTTGATAATCAGAAAAAGCTGCGCTCAGGTACAGCACAGACAGTCAACTATGCCTTGCATCAGGGAAAAGTAATCACTCTGATCCATCCAGACACTATGGAGATAACAGCCCCTGCGCCTTAACAAATTCACAAAAATTTTTCATTAGCATTTCCAACAAAATATTTTCATTGAAGGGGTGCTGTGATATAATAAGATATAAAACTACGCTCAGAACAAATGGTGCCGCTATGAACAAATATATTGGACAGCAATTTGCTGCTTTAAGATACGAAAAAAATATTTTGGTTGTTGAAGAAACTACATCTGCTGGTGGATGCGGCTCCTTCAACGCGGCTTCTTCATGTCCTGCGTCAGACTGTCTTTATGACAGTGCGGCGTGGGGCTTTTTTATTGTCTGAAAAGAGGTGATCAAGCATGAGTTTGCCAAAACGCGACGGCATAAAAGACCGCTACTATCTGATTCATAAACCGGACACTTCTCCAGAGGTGCTGGCGGAAGCGGATATCTGTATTCAGGATGTGCTGAACGGCACCGCCCGTGAAAATCACTCCGCCTACCCGACCGTGGTGCGAAACCATAATGGAACGCCCTTCCTTCCGGATCAGCTGCTGGAACGCTATCTGATCAGTCTGCCACTGAAGGGATTTCCCAACGAGGATGCTGTTTTTCTCTGCGATGCCATGCGGCGGCTGGTGGGCTGGCAAGAGATCTGCTATGAGTTGGAGAAGTACATAGAAAAACAGGTGCAGGAACGCTATTTCCTTGTGGGAGAGCGTGAAGATGGCTTTACAGTCTTTCCGCCCTGCACGGTGTTGCCGGAATTGCGCCCGGAGGATGTGGACGAAGGTCTGTTGCGCTTTGCCTGCTATGTGGCGATCTGCCATACGGTGTATGGGCAGAGTTTTGAATCCCTCACCACTGAACACATCCTTGGCCTGGTTTCCCAGATTCGTCCTGACATGGTAAAGGAACTGAAAACCAATGGCAGCGGCAAATTGCCGCCTAATATCCAAAAGCGGAAAACAAAGCACCTGACCGCCTCGGCTAACGACGCTTTCGCCACCATCCGCATTACCGCCAGAGACTGCGGCGAGGGGGCCTGTGAGGAGGCTCTCAGCTATCTGATTGAGATTTTGGAGCAGCCGGAGTTCCCCCGCAGCTACTCCATCGAGTTTCGCGGACCGGAGAAGATCTACCTGCCCATCCCCGGCCTGCCCAAGAAGGGTGTCCATCAGCTTTTTGCCTGTGCGGTGCGGTATCCCCGTCTCCATGTCCGGATGGAGAATTATGCTCGGCTGGCCATGCAGGAGGACGAGTGGTACAACAACCTCTCTGATGAGTCCTGCGCCATGCCTGGCACCTTTGCCGTGTTTGCCCTGGGACTGGAAGGGCCGAAGTGGTGGCGGCTGGTGTGCGATTACCTGGATCGCTGTGATGACGAGCACTCCTCTTTGCAAGAAAAGTTTATTCACACCTTTTTTAAGAAGTACGGGTTTACTGCTCAGTCCCTGCCGGTGCTGGTCCACGGTGTCCAGTCCATGCAGAATCTGAAGCCCGCAAAGGAGTTCCGCACCCTGATTGCCAATGAGGAGAGCTTGGATGCTCTGATGGAGATCAAAGGGCATCTGGAATATTACCTGCCGGAAGAATCCGGCAATGACAAAAGGGCGCTGGCCTACCTGTGGCGTGATGTGCTCTGGGCCATCTGGGGCACAGCCTCTGAAAACGGCGGCAGCAAGGTCATCAAGACGGCGCCCAAGGAACTGAAAGAGAAATACCAGCAAGTATTTGCGTAAGGAGGGCTCTGTATGTGCGAGCACTGCCGAAACATTCAAACATGGAGAAAATTTGACGCCCCAAAGGACTATCTGGCCTGTATTGCTTACATTCAGCAGTTGGTGTCGGAGGGGGAATTTGAACTGATGCAAGAGGAATCCACCTGCCCACTGGAGAAGGTAAAGACAGAGGATGGCTGGGCGGATGAAATCATGGCCCACATGATCCGGTGCAAGCACTGCGGCCAGATCTTCACCTGTGTGGTCAACACCTGGCGAGGCAGCGGACACTTCAAAAAAGGCAAAGAATGACACGGAAAAGGCGGTGAAATGATGAATCAGGCAGAAAAAGCAGAGCTGCTGGAGCAGCTTGAGCAATGGAATAAGAAGGACGAGTATTCCCGGTGTATCCGGGCCATCGAAGCCATCCCGGAACAGGAGCGGGGCTATCTGCTGACCGTCAAGCTGAGTCGGGCTTACAGCAATCTGGCGGTGCTGGGAGATCATGGAGAGCATGGGACCGACGGTGAAGTGGACGGGGATCTCATCCGACACGCCATTGAGCTGCTGGAGTCCGTCCGCGCCCAGGGTGAGAACGATCCCTACTGGAACGCCCGGATGGGCTATTCCTGCCTGATGGCATACCGTTCCGCCGCCTCCGCCTATGAATACGCCAAGCACTGGCTGGCCCTGGTCCCGGATGACCCAGCCGCCCAAAAGCTGGTTCGGGACTGCGAGGAATATCTTGAGGAGGAAAAAGCCTTGGAAATAGATTTGAAAGAACGGGAGGAATTTATTCGGCGGGAAACTCCCGATGATGAAAAGGGGGTTATATATAAATGAACAGCGAACAGATCACAGTATTTTTGCAAGAGCATTGGTATATTGCCTCGGTGCTCATCGGGGCCGTGATTTTAATTGGAGCGACCCGCAACTGGAACTGGCTCTGCGACCCCACTGGTACGCGGGATGCCCACCGCCACAGCAGAGGATACCGGCGGGTGGTGTTCTTTCTGTTGGGTGTTCTCCTGATTGTGGTGAGTATCTGGGGATTTGTGCTGAAATTGAAATAAGAGGTATATCTATGAAACTGAATTGTAAACGCATTGATTTTACATATACACCCGGTGAGGAAATCTTCAACTTTCCCGAGGAATCGGGACTACCCTTTATCTTCGATGTAGAGGAAGAACTGACCGGCGATCCTGCTGTCATGGATGCGGTGGGAGAAATGCTGGATGAGGCGGAGAAATTGGCGGAGAAGGCCAAAGCCGCCATCAAAGCGGCGCTGGCAGACGAGGACAGCCGCTACCATAGCGTTGTGACATTTTTCATGGAGTTCCATCGGGACGATGTAGGCCCGGATATTGTGGCGGAACTTTTTCCGGGAACCGACCCAGCCAAACTGTCCTTTGCTGAGATGGTTGACTTTTTGAAGCTCAAGCGGTTCGGCAGTCTGGTGGATAGCGAGATGAACCAGCAAGTTTTCATTCTGGATCTGTCCTTTAACCCGGAGATTACCGACGAACTGATGGTAATCTACTTTGATTTGAACAAGGAGATTTTCTGTATCACACATGAGAGCTGAGCGTGACTGACATACACGAGGAAAGGAGCAATCCCTATGAAAGCATTTGACCCCAATTACAAGCTGCTGGACGAGATGTATCAGGACGATTACTATCCTGCTTTTCTGGTGGACAAGGTAAAGGACGAGCTTCAGAAGGTCATCGCCCTGCTGGAGAGTGGCGAAACCGACACCGAAGTGGTGCAGGAAACGCTGGACGAGGCGGTCTGCGGCATCAATGATCTCCAGGAGGAGTTTGACGAGAACGACAGCGAGATCGAAACGGTGGCGCGGGAATGTATTGCGGCAACCGTGGCCTACATTCTGGAGTGGTTTGGCATCCCCATTGACACCGAGGAGGCCATCCGGGAACGGGACTGGTGAACCCTATGGCAGAAAAAGAACTGGCCCTTTGTGATGAGTGCGGAAGCCTGTTTTTCAAAGGCTCCTCACAGATGATGGGGCTGTGCCAGAATGTGCCCATGTTCTCTATGGCTACCCGAATTGTGACCATCATTTTCAGGATGGCCGGTGTGTGAACTGCTATTGGGACGGCTCAAAGAGTGTGTACATCAAGAAACAGAATCAACAGGAGGAAACTGATATGCCTACAACTGAATGGCTGAACAAATACGAAGCAATCAAGGATAAATTGACCTGTAAAGATGACTTGGAGGCCCATTTCACAGAGAAAGTGATTGGGAACATGGCGGTGGATGTGCTGGACATCGGCACCGTCCATTTCCCCAGCGGGCAGATTTTCGCCTGTGATCCGCTGGTGGAACTGGAGGACACTCTGCCGTTCCTTCAAACGATCCCCGCCGGAACTTATCCCGTAAAAATCTGCGTGGTGCCCAGCGAACAATACGGCGACCGCTATGCCTGCGTCAAGGTGGAGGTTTCTCAGGAAAAGCCTGTCCGCTATGAGCTGGGCATGGTGGGCAACGAGGATCTGGACGAGGAACTGGGAGAGGACGAGTATTTTGGCTTTGGCGTAGACGCCGGGATGGGCTGTGTCGCGGACATCCAGACCCAGGCGGCCTTCAAGGCATACTGGGCCAAGCGTTTAGAAGAAGACCCGGACATCGACCCCTACAACGACCTGTTCTGCGATCTTCTGGAAGAAAACGCCAAAGCCTACCCCAAATATCAGGGGGACTGCGGCGACTGGCTCAACTGGACAGTGCCGGGCACGGACTGCAACCTGCCCATCTTTGCCTCCGGCTGGGGGGATGGTTACTATCCTGTCTACTTCGGGTATGACGCCAAGGGCAAAATCTGCGCCGTGTATGTGCGGTTCATTGACATTGAAGCCAGTTATCGAGAGCAGGATTAAAAATGTGACAGAACAAAGGAGAACACTATGAAAGACCTTTGCCAATACGGAAACCGGCCGGAGGACGAATGGGAAATCTTGCCTTGGATACCTGACCCGCGTCCGCCCTTCAAAATCTGGGTGAAGCCGGAGCAGATTGCGCCATTCTTTCTCATTCCCCACCACCCCTATGCGCTCTCCCTTCTGCTGAAAATCAACAATGGATTCCGGACGGAAGTATTCCGTCGGCTGGGACTGACTGGAAGCAGCGGAGACTGGGAGCGGCTGGTCCGGGGCGTGATCCAGGAGTTCGAGGAAAATAACAGCGGCGTGGATCTGTTTCACTTCGACTCTGACGAGGATGTGTTCTGCGTGTACTCCCAATACATCGACGATTTGATGCTGCTGTCCAAAATGATCCGGGCGGCCTGTGACAATGAAAAAACGATGGGGATGTATCTGAACATGAGCGAGGTTGCGAAAGCATGAAAGATTTGACTACTCAAACAGGGATTATAGTAAAATGCAGTAAAACGGCCATTGAATTTTTCCAAAATGCTCAATCAGTGGATTTCTTCTCTGCACTGGAAATTCCGAAGGAATTCCAAGACATAGCGGTTGAGTTTTATGATTTGATTATGGAAAACGATCATCTCGCGGCCTTGCTGGGCTGTCGCGGCAATTATGATATTGCAATACAGATAGATGAGGTAACCGGCACCATGACGGGGTGGCATTGGTTCAAATGAGGGAAATGGAATGATGGAGTACATCAAGCTTTTTTGGGAGGACGCACCGGAGGGAGAACCGTCGGTGATCCTCTATGAAGTGGATACAGAAAATGAGCGGCTGGCCCTCCACTCCATTGACATCTTTGCAGATGGCCGCACCCGCAATATCCCTGACCTTTACGACGGCGCCATCGAGATCACGCCGATCCCCACCGTGGAGGAATTGAACGCCCATGTCTGGGGTGAGGAGTTCCACGCCTGCGTCATAGAGCAGGCGGAATTTGAGGCCGCCTGGGAAAGCCACACCTATGATGGAGCGTTAAAGTAGCCAGGAGGAGACACTATGAACAAACCTATAAAAGCCAAAAATCTGCCGTTGTTCTCCATCATTGACCTGGACCAGCTGCGCCGGGAAAAACATCTGGAGGGCACAGAAGTGACAGACTTTTTCACGGCAAGGGATGGAAAAGTCTATCTTCTCATGGAACAGCCGTCCGAAACACAGGGTAAGGACTGGCTCAGCACTCCTTCCACCTATACCGCAGTGGAAATCCAGCTGGATTGGGCGGAACAGCGGGTGCTGGAAACGACGCTGTTTCCTCTTGGCCTCTTGAAGTTCCAGTTTCATTATTTGCGGCCCGCAGGTGATCACTTCCTCCTGCTGGGGGCAAGATGCGCCTATCGGGAAAACGGCCCCGACCAGAACGCCTGGATCGTCAGCCGGGACGGAGCTGTGCTGTCCCGTTTCTGCCTGGGGGATGGCATTCAAGACTGTGTGGTAAAAAAAGATGGCACCATCATTACCAGCTACTTTGACGAAGGTGTATTTGGTAATTACGGTTGGGATGAACCTCTGGGTGCTTGCGGCCTGATTGCATGGACATCGGAGGGAACTCCTCTCTGGAAGAATGAGAACTATTCCATCTATGACTGCTACGCCATCAGCCTGGACGAAGAAGAAAACCTGTGGTTTTATTATTACGATGAATTCCGGCTGGTGCGGACGAACTTCAAAGAGGACTTTGTATTTGAACTGCCAATCGAAGGAAGCGGAGCTTTTTCTGTTGCCCCGTCCGGCAATACCTTCCTGTTTCAAGGCGGATACCAGCAACGGGATAAATTCTACTTCCTTACCGCTCATGGTGATCACCTTGGGAAAAAACAGGAGGCTATTCCCACCTGTGACGGAAACAAGGTCGCTGTGGAGCAGTGCAGCCTGCTTCGCAGCCGGATGTTGTTCCTTGGAAAAGATGGTGTGCTTTATGGAGGTATTTGGGGGAGCGATGGCCAATGAAACAGTCTGATATTTATACCGAGGCTCTGACCTGTCTGCGCTCCATCCTTCTGGCAGACCATCCAGAGTTCCAAAACTGGATCGGCTGGCTGGAGCGGGACATTCAGGACTGGAACCAGCAGCGGGAGGTTGCCCACCATCTTCGGGCATACGGAGGTATGGGCTCGTTCAACGACCTGCCCAGTATGCGTGGAAATCACGACTATATTTTCGGCTTTCTCAAGTCCGTGTGCTATGCCTTCGGCCATCTTTATGGCAAACGGGAAGGCATTTCTCCGGAGGCATTGATGGAGGAGTGCCTGCACGATGTAGAGCAGGCAGCCTATCACCCCCATAAGGCACTGAACCAAGCCATTGCCCAGCACTTGATGCAGGGCGATTTACAGGAAAACCTGGATAGGCTGTAGGAGGACTTGTTATGAACGAAAGACTATTCCGCACCCAATTCAATCAAATGGATACAACCGAGAAGCAGACGCTGATGGAAAGCCTGGCTGCCCGTTATGATATGACCTTTCTCGGTCTACATACTTTTGACCGCTGGGGCCAGAGCTGCACCACCGGCATATTCGAAAAAGATGGCCGGAAGTTTGTCTTTGTTCCCGGCGATACCGTCACCCTGGGCTGGGAGCAGTTTGCCGTGGGACTGAATCAGGAGAGCCGGGAGGAATTGGAGTATCTGTTCCGGGAATGGGAAATGGAACCGCAGAACCCGGAGGAGATGATCCGGGAAAGCATGGCTCCCGTCCGGCAAGCGGCCATTGGCCCCATGCTGGTGGGCCGGGAGCTGGAGGAACTCTGCTGGGAGTCAGTCAAGATGGACGATCCCAGGCTGACCGCCCACCCTGACTGGCTGAAGGAGTTCCGTGACTTTGCCTGGAGTGACAGCAGCAGTCTTACCTTGCACCAGTCGGCCCGCATAGAACGGACGGAAGATGGATTTCAGACCTGGATCTATAACCGCACAGACTACGATGAACTTCTTACCGGGCTGGAAAAGCAGGGGCTTTCGCTGCCCACAGCAGATGAGTGGGCCTACCTGTGCGGCGGTGGTTGCCAAACCTTGTTCCCCTGGGGAGATGGGCTGGACTACTCCATGCGCCTGCGCTGGTTTGAGGACATGGATGAGGACGAGAACAGGTCCTACGACATGGAGGAACCCAATTTCTTCGGCCTGTCCATCGCCTACGATCCCTATATGCGGGAAGTGGTGCAGGCTGATAGGCTTACCACCTGCGGTGGTGACGGCGGGTGCAATATCTGCGGCGGGCTGGGTCCATTTCTCGGTTTCCTACCCTGTTCGCCCCACTGTAAGCCGGAAGTGCAGGAGGACAATGAACTAAACGGAGATTATGACTTTTATCGGCCTATCATTCGGCTGGAGAACTATGATTGACAATAGAAGCTTCATACAAAATAAAGAAAGAGAGGTGCCGACATGGGAGCATGGGGCATAAAAGCATTAGAGCGTGACGAAGGACTGGATGTACTGGACATCCTCAAAAATGAATATGTACCGGAGCATCCGGTAATGGATCTGGGCGAGATGATCGAACTGATGAAAGAGGAAGTCATGCTGGGAGCTGACTTCTCACAAATCGACTTCCTCTTTGACAATACTGCGATGGCTCTGGCGGAGCTGTATTTCCAATGGAAGGATAATGGCAAGCTGGACTACGATCATGAAGAAGCTATATGGGATAAAGTCACCGGTTTCACAGCATCCAAAGAAGCCCTTGCTTTCCTGCTGCGGCAGCTCACCGACATCAAAAACGAGGTGCCGGACGAGGACGGCATCCGTGAGATTGTGGATCTTTGGAAGAACGAGGACAGCGGTGAGATCGCTCCTGCGTGGTCAGAGCATTTGGACTGGCTCATCAAGCGACTAATCTCGGAACAGGAGGCGTAACAAATGTATATCAAAAAATACTGGGGTAACTTTATCGGAGGCTCGGACGACAGCCTGAACCTTGTGGCATTTTTGGAAGACCAGAAGAAAGAGGAGATCCCCCTCAGCGAGATATTTGCCAAGATTGGGCTGGACAAACAAAACTGGGACTTCCGCCAGACCGTGGAGTATCTGGAGTTTACACACTCCGATGGCGTGGAGATGGACTTCCACTTCGCCATTGATGTGGTCACTGATCTGGCCGCCATCCTGCTGGAGTGCAGCGTCAGCGGCAGTGTAAACCTTCAGGATCTGGACGAGTACAACACCCCTGCCCGCCGCATCCGCATCACCGTCACGCCAGAGGAGCATGACGCCATGAACAAGGCACTGGCGGATTTTGCCCAGAATCCGCTGGAATATGACCTCAGTGAGATGATGGACAACGAGGAGATCCAGGAGATGGCTCGGGATCTGGAGGCGCTGCGGAAGGAACTGTACGAGGCCGCTGGCCGCAACCGGGACTACCATGTGAAAGCGGAGGATGTGAAATCTCTGCTCCCTGACTGGAAGGGTGCCGATGGCTGCATCGCCACCAACCGCATCACAGTAGAGGGCCGCAAGGTGGGCTACTGCTACAGGGAGGAGCCGGACGGCGGCTGGGACAGCGGCTGGCGCTTCACCGCCGGTGACGAGAGCGAGGCGTACATGGACGACCCCAACAATGCTGGGATCTACAAGCTGAATACGATCTGCAACGACGACCCCGACATCATTCCTCTGCTGCATACACCCGCTCCCTGCGCCTTTGAGCGGGATGAAAATGGCGTGTTCCAGCAGATTAAAGACTGGAAACCAGATGAGGACGAGGAGGACCCTGATATGGACATTTTGAAGCAGTGCCAGAAGTGGCATGAGGAGAGCAAACAACATAAAATTATTGATGCGCTGGAGGCCATCCCCGCCGAGGAGCGTACCCCTGAGATGGACAGCGAGTTGGCCCGCGCCTATAACAATCTGGCAGACCCACATAAGCCAACTTGCAAAGAAATGCTCAAAAAGGCCCTCGCTCTGCTAAAGCCCCATGAGGAATACTTCGAGGACGACTATTACTGGAACTTCCGCATGGGTTACTCTTACTTTTATCTGGATCAGGAGGGCCGGGCTCTGCGATATTTTGAAAAGGCATTGGAAGCTCGACCTGGTGACGAGGACACCAAAGAGTTTATCGACCGGTGCAAAAAGGGTATTTCTCTGCCGCAGTTCTGGGAGTGCTTCCGGGAGCGGACAGAGAACTGGTGGGAAACCTTTGCCGAGATGGAAGCAGAGCTGCGCCAGATGATGGACAACGACAAAGACCACACCCGCGGCGCAGAACTCGTGGACCAAATGCAGGAAACCCTGAATCTGGTCTTTGATGAAATCTCCTTTGAAATGGGCTTCAACGGCGAGAAGTACGAGCTGATCCTCACTCCGGAGGGTGACAAGGTCAAGCTGTTTGAGCTGGTCTACTTCCAGAAGCACGCTCCGAAAGAGATGCTGAAGCACTGGAACATCCTGGTGGGCCGTCAGCCCCTCCAGAACATCGGTCTGCGTACCGAGGATGGCTGGGAAATCTCCGGGGAGGATGTGCAGATCTGGTTGGAGAAGCAGGGCGAAAACAGCTTCGCCATCTCTGCCTACTGCGAAAAGCTGCTACCTATGCTCCGGGAGGCTGAGGGCCGGGTCTGGTGGATGCTCACTACCCTCACCGACCAAGTGCTGGGCGAGATCCCCCACATGAGATATATAGACAGCTTTGATGTGCTGGAGGAACCCAAGGCAGAGCCGCCCTTCCTCCTGTCCCAGCTGCCCGACAAACTGCGGGAGCAGGGCCTGGAGCTCTCCACTGATCCAAATGCCTATCTGGAGAGCTACCTTGGCTACAAAATGGAACCCAATAAGAACCCGGAAGCCGACTGGCGGCTGGATGTGATGGCCGGCTCCACCTGCTGTGTGCCGCTCATCAACGGCTATCTGAATGCCGACAATGATTTTATGGACGATCTCCATGCCGACGGCGCGGTAGCGGGCTTCTTCTGCTATCCCCTGGATACCCTGCGGGAGGAGGAAGGCAGTCAGAAGATCTTCGACTTCCGGGACAAGCTGGAAGAATTATTCACCATCGGGGACGGTTCGGAAGTGCTTACTCTCACCGGCGGGGCCACCGGCCTCTACTGCGGCTATGTGGACTTCATCGCCTGGGACATCCGAGAGGCACTGAACATGGCGAAAGAGTTCTTTGAAGGCACGGACATCCCATGGGCCATCTTCCACACCTTCCGCCGTGAAGCAGGTTCTGTGCCCCTAAAGCAACAAGATGCTGGGTCAGAAACTGAGAATCAGGATGACGAGTTGGACGAGGCGCTGACGGGCATGGACTATATTCCTTATACCCAACAGAACGCCGAAGCATTCTTCGCTCAGTTGGAGCAGTGGAACGACGAGGATGAGTACACCCGCTGTATCCAGGCACTGAATGCCATCCCAGAGGACTGGAGGAACTATCGCACCGCCTACGCCTTGGCACGGGCGCTGGAAAACTACGCCATTATCGGGGACCATGACGAGGGCACCCCTCGCTATAAGGGAGACAAGGCCCTGTGCCGCGCCATCGAGGTGCTGGAGTCCGTCCGGGAGGAAGGCCAGGACAAGGCGGAGTGGAATATGCGGATGGCCTACGGCTATCAGTATCTCTATGGTCAGGAGGAAAAGGCCATTCCCTACGCCCAGCGGTGGGCAGAACTGGACCCAGAGGACGAAAATGCCTCGGCGGTGATTCAGGAGTGTAAGGCGGAGATCCGGAAACGCCAGCGCAGCCGGAAGAAGGCCAAATTCGTGCCCGGTGATACCCCCTTCGAGGGCTTCGACCTCACCAACTTCTGGGACGACAGTATGTATGCGCTGAAAGAGTATGTCAGCGATCCGCCTTCCGATGAGCTGATCGCCAGCGTGGAGGAGGAACTGGGCTATAAACTTCCTGCCGCCTATATCTGGCTGATGAAGCAGCACAACGGCGGCATTCCGGTGAATACCTGCTATCCCTGCGATGAGCCTACCTCTTGGGCAGATGACCATGTGGCTATCACCGGCATTTTCGGCATCGGGCGAGAAAAGAGCTGCTCTCTCTGCGGAGAGCTGGGCAGCCAGTTTATGATCGATGAGTGGGAGTATCCTGCCATCGGTGTGGCCATCTGCGACTGTCCCAGCGCCGGACACGATATGATTTTCCTGGACTACCGTGCCTGCGGCCCCCAGGGAGAGCCTGCGGTGGTCCATGTGGATCAGGAAAATGACTATAAAATCACCCATCTGGCAGACAGCTTTGAGGAGTTCATCTGTGGACTGGAACATGAATCCCTCTATGATCTGGATGAAGATGTAGAGGATCTTGAGGATGACGCCGACGAGGAGGAAACTGACCGTAAGGGTTCCTTTGCCGGATCTGTGCTCCTCTCCAAAGCAGAGTGGGACAAGGAGCAGTTGATCCGGGATCTGCGGGAAGAATGGGGCATCGTAGATGAGGAGCCGGATGAGGGCGACGAAGATGTTGAGAACAGCGATGACGCTGTGGTAATGCGGGTCGGCAATATGATGCTGATCGTGACACTATTCCACGGTCACATCCCTGACAATGAAGCAGAGATCAACGCCGAAAACAACTATATGTGGCCAGAGGCCGTAGAGGTGGCCAAAGCGCACAAGGCCCATATCATGGTGGCTGTATTGGGCGAGGAGGAAAAACTGCTGGAACGGGGCAAGCTGTTCACCAAGGCGATGGCAGTGTGCTGCAAGCAGAAATACGCCACCGGTGTCTACACCAGCGGCGTGGTATTTGAGCCTCGTTTCTATGAGGGCCTTGCCGATATGCTCAAAGAGGACGAACTGCCCATCTTCAACTGGGTTTGGTTCGGCCTGTACCGGAGCGAGGGGGGCCTAAACGGCTACACCTACGGCATGGATGTGTTTGGCAAGGAGGAAATGGAGGTGTTGAACACCGACGCTGAGCCGGAGGAACTGCGGGACTTTTTGGCCAGCCTTGCCTCCTATGTGCTGGCGTGTGATGTGACACTGCAAGACGGCGAGACCATCGGTTTTTCTGCGGACGATAAGCACACCATCACCCGCAGCCCCGGCGTCTCCCTGCCGGAGGAACAGATGACCCTGAAGATCGGTTACGAGCCTATAAAGGGAGATCCGGAGGATGACAGCTGCGACCACTCAGACAATGATGACACGCAGGATGAGGAAGAATTCAGTAATCCCGAAGTCTACACCGAGGAGGAGATGGAAGCCGTCGAGGGGCACATTGAGCAGTATTTCGGCAAGTTCGAGAATGTGTTCCATGAGCTGGTTTCTCCCGACATCCATGTGGACATCTGCGTGGTGCCGCCCTCTGAGGAGCGGGACTACTGCACCCTGGTCACCATGGGCATGGGCGCTCACCGGATGAATGTGCCGGAGGAACTGGCGGAATATAAGCTGGAGCGGGCGGAGCTGGCCATTGCCCTGCCTGCGGACTGGAAGCTGGATCAAGAGTCCATGAAAGACGAAAAGTGGTACTGGCCCATCCGCCTGCTGAAATCCTTGGCCCGCCTTCCCATTGCCAGCGATACCTGGCTGGGCTTCGGCCATACCATGGACAATGAGGAGGATTTTGCAAAGGACACAAAGCTGTGCGCCGCCATTCTGACTGGTCCCCAGGATACCGAAGATGGCAGCGAGGTCTGCATTCTGCCGAGTGGCGAGGAGGTCAACTTCTATCAGGTGATTCCTCTCTACCGGGATGAATTGGAATATAAGCTGGCCCATGACGCGGACGCCCTGCTGGGCAAAATGAACGGCATCAGCTTTGTGGTGGAGCCTGATCGTCAGGATGCTATCACCCGTGGCACCCTTTCCAATGATGATTTTGACGGTGAGATGGACGATGCCTCCTATCATATCGAGAGCATTGAGGAGAAGGAACTGCCAATTGACCCCATCAACGCTTATAACCACATGGCCATCTACCTGCGCTGGTGCATGGAGCACGACCTGATGGGTGAGGACTTCCTGAAAGAATACAGCGAAGTGGCCAAACAGGTCAAAGCTGATCCTGCCAGTGTGGATCTGCGGGAGTTTATCCGGGATGAGCTGGACGGCTGTCTGTTCTCTGTGCTATTCAATCAGCAAGGCCGTGCCTTTGCAGGCTATTACTACGGAGAGGGCGACAGCCCCTACTATCCTGCCGATGTTGACGACAACGCCCTCCGCTTCTTCGGCCCGGAGCGGTATCACTCTGATGAGTTCCAGGATGAAGCCTACCTGTTCATCCCCTTTGACGAGGACTACTATCAGGCTATGGCAGAGGTGATCGGGGAACGGTTTGAAAACTGGCAGGGACAGGACTTCGACGAGGACACGCTGGAGCCTTCCGAGGTTGCTCAGGCCATCATGGAGTATCTGGACTGCGAGTGTACCTATTTCCCATCCATGGCAGATGATGACCCCATCATGTCGGCATACAGCTACGCCCAGCGGCTGGGGGTACGGGAGGGCTTTGTTCCCGTGCTCATCAAGGCGGATGATGAAACGCTGTTGGAGTGTCTGGTGATGAACGCCGATCCGGAGCACAATGCGGACTTCTACGAATTTGACCTCAAAACAGTAGAGGAGTATCGAAAGAAGATGCTCTCCGCTCCCATCAAGGACGGAAAGGCGGTTCTGGAGGAATTGACCGGCCAGCGCAAGGAAGAAGCCGAGGACGATGACATGGACTGGGAGGCGGAAGTCCTGGGCGAGATGGAGGGCGGCTATGACAATGACCGCTTCTCCTGCTATTGGGATTCGGATAGCCACATGACCTATCCGCTCATTCTGGCCAAAATTCCGGTCAAGAACCCCTGGGAGATCTTCGCCTATCTGCCCTTTGGAAATTGGAATGAGTGCCCCGACACGCCGGACCTGATGGCAGTGGCGAAATACTGGTTCGAGCAGCATGGTGCCATCCCTGCCGCCATGAGCCACGATGAATTGGAGTTTGAACTTCCGACTCCGATCTCCAAGGAAAGAGCTATGGAAGTGGCTGTGGAGCAATATGGCTTCTGCCCAGATCTGGATCAGAATGAGGATGGAAGCATTGGCTCCTTGGCAGATGTCCTGTGGCAGTCCACTGTCTGGTATTTCTGGTGGGATTGATGGGAGGTGCGACCAATGACAGAATATCAGAAAACCTATATCGAACTAAAAAAACAGTTTGTTGCGACCAATGAAGGTCCAGACAATGTCCGCGCTCTATATACCTTCAAGGAAGAACTTGAGCAGAGTGAGGATCAGCAGGCCAAGGAAGTGCTGGTGGATGTATATGACCTGCTGGACTTTAAGAAGGACGCCTACGAACTGCTCTGCCAAATCGGAAATCGTTCCGATAAAAAGACCCTCAAGCGGCTGGGCACGCTGAAGGACTATGCGGAAAACTGGGGCAATCATTATGCTCTCCCCAAGCCCAAAACGCCGGAGGAAAAGCAGAAAGAGAAGGAACGGCAGGCCCAGCTGGGCCTGCCCGCCTTCCGGTATCACCCAAACCCTCTGGAAACTGGGGCTTTTGAGGAATCCGCAGACGGCGTTGTCTGCGACTGCTGTGGCAAGACGACCCATATTTTCTATACAGCCCCCTTTTACGCCGTGGAGGATATTGCATATCTGTGCCCAGAGTGCATCGCCAACGGCGAAGCAGCCCGGAAATATGACGGTAGTTTTCAAGATGATTTCTCTGTGGATGATGGTGTAGACGATCCGGAGAAGCTGGACGAGCTGATCCACCGCACCCCCGGCTACTCCGGCTGGCAGCAGGAATACTGGCGCGCCCACTGCGGCGACTACTGCGCCTACCTGGGCCATGTGGGTGCCAGGGAACTGCGGGCCCTGGGTGTGCTGGAGGAGGTACTGGACGATCCGATGTGGGACGATGAGCAAAAAGAAATGATCCGGGAATCTGTCAATGGCGGGCATCTGCAATGCTATCTGTTCCAGTGCCTCCACTGCGGAAAACACCTGGTCTGGATGGATTTTGATTGAAAAGGAGACATTACTATGGGACTTGACATCTACGCCGGGACGCTGACCCGGTACTATTCTCACAACTGGAAAACTGTTGTGCAGCAGTGGGCGGAGGAAAACGGATACTCTTTCAACCGCATCACCCCGGATGGAGAACCCGCCGACAACGAGGAGGAGCTGTCCTCGGCCGAGGTTCAGGCGGCGGTGGAGAACTGGCGGGATCAGATCTTAGCCGCCATTTCCCAGCCGAACCAACCGCCCTACACTCCATGGCCGGAGGACAACGAGCGGCCCTATTACACCGATAAGCCGGATTGGGATGCCTTTGGCGCTATGCTGCTGGTGGCCGCCTGTCGTACATACGAGGAACCGGTGCCTTCCACCGTGGAGAAGGACTGGATCTTCGGGGAGCATCCTCTGGTCGCCCGCCTTGCATCAGATGAGGAGCGGGTGTGGTCCCTGTTTCGTGGGGCTACCTGGTGGCTCCCTCTTTCTGACAGCTTTCTGTTCCAAGGGTCCTTGCCTACCGATGACACCGCCGCTATCGCCACCTTGGGCGGACTGCGGAAGGAGCTGGAAAAGCTGAACCAGCTGGCATGGCAGGCCGATGAGGACACCATCCTTGGCTGGGCAGACACGGAGGGATACCCGGTAGATGGAACCGTAGACTCAGATGGACAGTACAGCAAGGCAGACATCCCGGAACACACCCAGTATGACACCCAATCCCTGGCCAAGTTCGCCTTCTCCATGTTCTGGCGGGCCATGCGGTTTGCCGAGGAACAGCAGGTGCCTATCCTGCTTGATTATTAAGGAGGAAACCAAATGAGCAATAAAGCTTTCCAGCAAAATCTGGACGACAAAAAAGGCCCCCAGCCCGGAGGTCCCTATCTCATTCAGATGCTGTTCAAAGAGCCGGTAGAAATGCCGGATAAAGAAAAAATGACTGCCATAATGGAGAAGCACATCGGATCAACAGAGTGCTTCTGTTATGATAAGAAAATGGCCGGCTTTGCCGCCCTGGATCATGTCGCGGAATTTCAGGACGGCAAGTGCCCGGTACAGCTGATGGTGATGAAATGCGACAAGTTCAAGGGCAAAGGCTTTGATGCCTTTCTGATGAGCCAGATGTGGGACTGCCAGGAGGACCGTGACCGGATCTTCCGGGAGTGCAAATATCAGGTGGTGGCCACCGATATGCTGACTGCGGCGCTTCCAGCGCTGGAGCGTGCCAACCTGGATGCCGACTTTCTGGAGGCTCTGGCAGAGCTGTACCCCACCTGTGAGGCGTTCTATTTCCAGAACTGCGGTAAGCTGTTTCTGGCAGAGGATGTGCGCTCCCATCAGATTGAGGGGCCGGATCGGTTCATCCGCTTTGGCGTCAATGTCCGTTTCTTCAACATCGAGGGCACGGAGGATATGCTCATCGACACGGTGGGCATGAGCACCCTGTTTTTGCCGGATCTCCAGTACCACTTCCACGGCATGGACCCCAACTGGGTGGTAAACCACGCCTATAATGCAGCGTCCTATATTCTGGAGCATGATAACCCCATTGAGGATGGGGAAACCATAGACGGCGTGGCGGATGGCCAGATGTGCCGGGAGATCCAGTGGAAGTGCCAATATGAAGATGCCTTGATCCAGCCGCCCAGAGGGGTGCTGGACATCAACATGGGAAACTATGCTTCGGGAGGACGCTGAATGAATGGCGTTGTGCTCCTGGTAGGCGGACTTCTGCTTGTGGCGGTGATCAAGCTGATTATAGATCGAAATTGGATCGGCCTGCTTCTCTGTGCTGTCGCCCTGCTTCTGGTCTTTGGGGCTGGACACCATACAAAATAGGCCATTTTAAGAATCGAGGAGGTGAAGTATGCAGAATTCAACAAATATGCGGATACTGGAATTACTCCGGTTTCTCTATGAGCGGACCGATGAAAACCATCCCGCCACAGTATCTGACATCATTGCCCATCTGAATGGAAAAGGAATTCAGGCAGTGCGGCAGACTGTTTACGCAGATACCAATGCGCTGATCGATGCGGGGATTGATATTGTGGTGGTTAAGAGTACCCAAAACCAATATTTTATGGGAAACCGCCTGTTTGAGTATCCAGAACTGAAAATGCTGACAGACGCAGTAGCATCCTCGAAGATCATTTCTGCCAAGAAGTCTGAGGAGCTGGTGCAGAAATTATGCCGTCTGACCAGTCTACATCAGGCAAAGCAGCTTCAAAAATTTGCTGCTTTATCCAGCCGTGTCAAACCGCATAATGAAAAGGTTTACTACATCATTGACAATATCCAAACAGCGATTGGAAACCATCAGCAAATTCGGTTCCAATACTATGAATATACTCAAGAAAAAAAGAAAATCTTAAAGCATGATGGATATTATTATGTCGTAAATCCTTATGCGCTTGAATGGAAAAATGACCATTACTATTTGATTGGATTTTCTCTGAAGCATCAGAAAATTGCTCACTTCCGTGTAGATCGGCTAACAAGTGTAGAAAATCTGGAAACTTACTTTATGCCGATAGAGGGATTTGATGTAGCCTCCTATACAAATAAAATGGTTGATATGTTTACATCGGAGTCATCGAAGGAAGTAACCCTTCTATGTGAAAACGAATTGATGAGAGTAATCATAGATCATTATGGAGAAGATGCTGCTGTTGATAGGTATGATGATACACACTTCACAGCCAAAATTGAAGTGAACCCCAGTGGAACTTTTTATGGCTGGATATTCAAATTCAAAGGGAAAATAAAAATTCTCTCTCCCAAAGAGTGCATTACGGAAATGCAGCAAATCGCTCAGGAATTTATATAGCGCAAAAGAGGTGTTATTGATTTTTAACACCTCTTTTCAAATGAAATTTTTATCCTTGAAGTGAACAGATGTTCGATATACAATATAAGCAAGATGTTCGCAGTTCGTCGAACAAATGAGAGGTGAATGCTGTGGGCAATATAACTTTTGGATCATTTATAGCCGAGAAACGCAAGGCGCACAAATTCAATTTACGCGATACAGCCAAGCATTTGAATATTGCTTACGGTTATCTGTGTGATATTGAGCAAAGCCGCCGTCCTGCACCCAATGGAGATTTTGTGGAACGCATCTCTGCCTTTCTGAATTTGGATAAATCAGAACATGAGTTGCTTTTGGATCTGGCTGCAAAATCACGCAATACAGTATCTGCTGATTTGCCAGACTATATCATGGAAAAAGATATTGTTCGGGCAGCCTTGCGTGTGGCAAAAGAAGTAGATGCTACCGATGAAGAATGGCAGACATTTATGAAAATGCTAAAGGAGCGTAAACGATAGGGGGGAGAGCTTTGTCAATTCCACAAATCCGTACAGAAGCAATCGAGGCAGTAGGGCGAAAAATCCTGATGGAATATGATCCCTCTCTGCTATCCGGGCAACCATGTCCTGTGCCAATCGAAACCATTATCGAGACAAAGTTTGATCTAATCCTGGAGTTTCATACACTAAGAAAAAACCCCAAGATATTAGGGGAAACAATTTTCGATGACGGTGCTGTTGTCTTATATGACCAGATACAGAGACAGTATCGAATGATTGCAGTAAGAGCCGGTACAATCTTAATTGATGAACGGCTTTGTGATCCGTCAAAATTAGGGCGGCTCCGTTTTACCTGTGCCCATGAGCTGGCTCATTGGGTACTACATAAGAAGTTGTACTCTGGTACTGGAGATGTTGCTGCTTATAACGGAAATGTTTCTTCCGACGAAAGTCATGGCATAATTGAGCGTCAGGCGGATACTCTGGCTTCTGCTCTGCTGATGCCTTTACCGCAGATCAAAAAATGTTTTTACCGGCTTAAAATAGGCCGGACAGATGAACAGCTCATTGCTGAAATGGCAAATATTTTTGAGGTTTCCAAGCAAGCAATGCAGATTCGTCTAAAATCCAGAAACCTGATATAACCAAATGGGGGAATAGAGAGAGGCACTGCCCTCTCTCACGCTCCTCTGCTATGCTATTTTGTACCTAATATGTTCGCAATATTGCGAACAAGGAGGGATGTTCTATGAGAAAAGAAAGCACAACAATCCAAAAATGTAACAGCAGGCTAACAGCTTTGGGGCTTAACAGCGACGCTGCGTTTCATAGAAGTAAGCTGATTCTAAAGATTTACCGTGATGTAGTCTGGGTTCTGAGTGAACGGGCAGAAGAATTACAAGAAACTGCTTGGATTATGGGAGAACAAGATATAGAGTCTGGCCTCTGCTATCTTGAAAATTTTGCACCAGATATTGAACTGCAAGCCTTTGAAGAAAAAGTTTGCTGCCTTGTTCAAAATCAAATGCTGGTCAATATTATTGACCGTGCACTCCTTCGTCTGAAACGGTATCCGGATCGAGGAGAACTTTACTATGAAATTTTGACTAAGCAATTTATCTATCGGTTCAACAGTACAGAGAAAGAATTGCTGGAAGAACTAAATATAGAGCGCAGTGTCTTTTATGACCGAAAACGAGAAGCCATCTATTTATTTTCTGTTTGCTTGTTTGGATATTCTATTCCAGAAGTCCTGGAGGAGCTGCCCCGACTAAATCCCGACTAAATCCCGACAAATCCCCGACCTAATCCCTACTCCCTTCCGACTTCCGACCTGCTATACTTGTTATAGTGGCAGGAATGCGCTAAATTGAATACATTTCTACATAAGGCCCGGCATTAACCGGGCTTTTTTCATTCCTGCTGCAATATGGCGGCAGGAACATGGCTGGAGGTGAAAACACTTCCGGCCTTTTTCTTTGCCCGGTATTAGGAGGCCGGTATGCGCTGGGAGGCGTACATAGCAAAATATCCATGACACCGTTCAAATTCGCTGACTACCAAGAATTTGAACGGAGGAAAGGATATGACGAGA
Organism: Clostridiaceae bacterium; assembly: GCA_902362725.1. GTDB lineage: Bacteria > Bacillota > Clostridia > Lachnospirales > Lachnospiraceae > Laedolimicola > Laedolimicola ammoniilytica. The sequence goes on from CABIXM010000001.1 coordinate 148,344, forward strand.
GTATTCATTTGGAAAAATAACAGCCCACAGGAATGGGAGGAAATCAGTTTTTCAGCGTTCAGTAAGGCACGCCGCAATGGTTGCTTTACTGGGCGCTTTTTTGTTGAAACAGTCAAAATGTTCCGTGATGAAGATGACCGCATTATCATGGAATGTTCTCGCAAAGATTTTGAAAAATACCAACAGGAGGACCGCCACAGCCGCTATCTCCAGGAACATGAGAAAAGTCGCTCTATATTCCCGGCTTCTCATGTGGGAGATCGTGACGGCACAGAGGAAGGTTATCAGGATACAGATTTGTTTGTGGATGAATCTGTTGATACTGCGGAACAAGCTATTCAGAATTTACTTCTTGAGGATTTACACCAAGCTCTATTGAAACTGAGTCCAGCAGAACGAGATTTTATATTGTCCTATTATGAAATGAAAATACCAAATGCAACTTGTTTAGCCCAACGATATGGTATTACTCGGCAAGCCGCAGATAAGCGATTGAAAAAAATTGAAGAAAAAATAAAAAAGTTGGTTGCGATTTTCTAAAAAAGTGGCAGTAGCAAGTGAGAGGGAAATCCTTTCACTTGCACCTTGACAACCTCATATACGAATCATTAAGTTTGATCCTCTTTGGGCGTAATAGCCGCTACATCAGCGGTATATTTTCTGAGAGCTGCCACTCGCATAACAGGCCAACCCATTTTTGCTGTATAGATGAGTTTTCGGTTTATCAGAAATATATCAGGCTGGAATACATCGGATGGCATCCGGTCATGGCATAACAAGGAGGAAAGCTCTCTTACAGCCATAGTCCGAGCGTGATAATAACCGTCGCAGGCCATGGGTAAGACCAAACGAAGTGGAGGTGAAACTCCTGAGAAGCAGGCCAGCCACCTGCGGCTTAATGATTACCCAAATCCCTGGGGTGTCGTGGACAAGTAAGGGATAAAACAGGCGCTAAATTGAAGGAGACTCTGTAATTTGCAGAGCCTCCTTCTTACATAATCAAATCTCAAAACATAGGAGGATGAACATGAAAGAAGATTGGATTTATAAGCGTGGGGATTTATATTATGCCAATTTGAACCCTTATTTTGGATCAGAGCAAGGCGGCACCCGTCCTGTCCTGGTTCTTCAAAACAATGTGGGGAATTTTTTCTGCCCCACTTTGATCGTAGCTCCACTCACCAGTAAATGGATTAAGAAAAAGGAGCTGCCCACACACTATGCACTGGAGAGCGTTCCAGAGCTTGGACTGAAATCTGTTGTTCTGCTGGAGCAAATTAAAACGATTGATAAAAGGCGTGTTTTATCGTACATTGGGCGCGTATCTCGCGAAGAAATGAGAGCGATTGATGATGCTCTGCAAGTTAGTTTAGATATTCATATTCCGGAGGAAATGGAGGCTCCGTAAGGCCACTTACCGGATAAAGGAGGCGTTTTTATGTTTGAAGCAAGAATTGCGGAATTGAACCGCTTTAATGAACAAAATCCTGTCAGCTATGACAAAAGAACCTATACGGTCGATGAGATTCAGGACATTCTGGGTATCAGTCGTCCCACAGCATATAATCTGGTAAAACAGGGTGTATTCCACAGCGTCAGAGTCGGCGGTCATATCCGCATTTCCAAAAAGAGCTTTGATGACTGGCTGGATCACGCAGATGAATGATTTGTCAAGGATGCCGATCTCCAAATCGACATCCTTAACTTTTTTTCTGCTTTCTCTTACAATGAGGCCATAGCAAGAAAAACTTTATAGAGGAGGCAAAAGCCATGCAAAAACAAAGAGTAAAGACCAGTATGTCTGTACCAGAGATGGGCAAAATGCTTGGGCTTGGTAAAGTAGAATCCTACTGGTTGGTTAAAAAGAACTATTTCAAAACAATTCAAGTGGCCGGACGAATGAGAGTTATGCTGGATAGCTTTGAAGATTGGTATGCCGGCCAGTTCCACTATAAAAAAGTGGATGGTACACCGCCCGGAGAGAAATGGAGGCATACTACGATGTCAGTTCCGGAAATGGCGGATCTTTTGGGGCTGAAATCTGGCACAGCTTATGACCTTGTTAAAAGGGGCTATTTTGAGACGACCTTGGTTGATCGAAGAATTCGTATCATTACCAGCAGTTTTGAAGCCTGGTATCAAAAGCAAACTCATTATGTGAAAATCTCAGAAAGGAGCAATGAAAATGGCATCTATCGTGAAGCGTAAAAGCAAATATTCTGTGGTGTATGATTACACAGATGAAAACGGAAAACGCAGACAGCGTTGGGAAACCTTCAGCACAAATGCAGAAGCAAAAAAACGAAAAAAGCAAATTGAGTATGAGCAGGACTCTGGAACCTTCTTTATTCCTACGGCAAAGACCCTGAACGATCTGCTCGATGAATATATGTCCATCTATGGTGTAAATACCTGGGCAATGTCAACATATGAAAGCCGCCGTGGTCTGGCGAGAAACTACATAACTCCTATTATCGGAGATATGTTACTATCCGACATCACTCCAAGGATGATGGATAAGTATTACCGTGATCTGCTCTCTGTGAAAACGGTAAGCGTCAACAACCGCAAACCCACAAGCGAATATCTGACCCCGCATACAGTAAGAGAAATTCACAAGCTACTTCGCAGTGCCTTTAATCAGGCGGTGCGTTGGGAACTAATCAGCCGTAACCCTGTCCTGAATGCGACACTTCCCAAAGAAGAACATAAAGAACGGGATATATGGACTGCCGAAACGCTGAGCAAGGCTATGGAAGTCTGTGATGATCCTATCCTCTCCCTTGCCTTAAATCTGGCGTTCTCCTGCTCTTTACGCATTGGTGAAATGCTGGGCCTTACCTGGGACTGCATTGATATTGCACCACAGAGCATAGAAAATGGTTCAGCTTATATATTCGTCAACAAAGAGCTGCAACGGGTTACACGAGGTGCATTGGACGATTTGAGCGACAAAGGTGTTATTAAGAAGTTTCCACCTTGCATAGCCAGTACCCATACTGCTCTGGTCCTGAAAGAGCCTAAAACCAAAACCAGTATTCGCCGCGTGTACCTGCCGAAAACAGTTGCCTATATGCTGGTAGAGAGAAAAAAAGAAATTGATGAGCTGATGGATCTGTTTGGAGATGAATACATCGACAATAACCTGGTCTTTTGCTCCAGCAATGGCCGTCCGATGGAAAGCCAGGTGATTAACCGTGCTTTCAATAAACTTATCAAAGAAAACGGACTGCCTCATGTTGTATTCCATTCTCTCCGTCACTCCAGTATCACCTACAAGCTGAAACTCAATGGTGGCGATATGAAATCCGTCCAGGGCGACTCTGGTCATGCTCAGGTAAAAATGGTTGCAGATGTCTACTCTCACATCATCGACGAGGATCGCTGCATAAACGCTCAGCGATTGGAGGAAGCATTTTACTCATCCAAGACCCCTGACCCTGTTGAAGATACAGAGCCTAAAACTGCGGATACTGCCGTCACTGAAAGTGATGAAAGTGATGCAGCGAAGATACTGGAACTGCTTAAAAATCCCGAAACTGCCGCACTGCTCAAGCAGCTGGCAAAAGCTTTATAAAGTCCCTCCCTCAGAAGAACGCCTCTCACTTTGTGAGAGGTTTTCTTCGTTTGAACCACTTTGCACAGTGACCAAACACTTTTTTTGTTAGCAAGGTTCTGAAAGCATTTTTGAGCGATGTTAGCAAATTCGCGATTTTGTTTGCAACTTCCTCTAATTTCTGCTAACAAATGTTTGCAAGTTCCTTTGGTAAAAATCGAACCTCTGACTTACCGCCTTTCTTAGCAAAAGGCCAAATCTCGTTAGCAAATGTTAGCAAACCAAGGTTTTTTGCAAAAAAGCCACAAAAGCCGCAGAAATAAGAAAAGCCGAAAACCCTGATAAATCAAAGGTTTTCGGCGTGTTTGCTGGCGTCCCTGGCGGGATTCGAACCCACGGCCTTTCGCTTAGGAGGCGAACGCTCTATCCTGCTGAGCTACAGAGACTTATATTAAATTGAGACTGGCAACGATCACTTTTCCCCGTAAGGCAGCTGGTAGAGCACAACCTTAGGAGGCTATTGTTATATCCATTTAACTACGAGAACAAATGCCGTATTTCCGGGATTTTTCGACCCTTTGGCTCCGGCTACCATCATCTATAATTCTATCACTTCTGTGATGAACTATCTCTTTCTTATCTCTTCTGATTTTTCAGATTTCGCATCCTTAAGTGACCCTCAAACGCTACCCTTTTTCTCCAAAAGGGTTCCGTCATGGTTCTACCTGAGGAGGCGGACGCTCTATCCTGCTGAGCTACAGAAACCTGCGAGTCAGTCTTGACTGACTTCACTTAAAGAGTGTACCATAAAATAAGAAAACAGACAAGGAGAAAAACGATGGAACGTGAAATTGATATGAAGGAGGTCTCCGACGGAAGGCTCTACGGGCCCCGGGATATGGTGAAGGCGGACTGCGGCGGGTGCGCGGGGTGTTCCCAGTGCTGCGAGAGCATGGGAAGCACGATTATTCTGGATCCCTTTGATGTGTGGCGGCTGACCACGGGGCTGGGCGTCAGCTTCGAGGCGCTTTTGGAGGATAAACTGGAACTGAATCTGGTGGAGGGCATCATTTTGCCGAATATGAAGACTTCGGGAGAGCAGGAGCGCTGCGGCTTTCTGAACGCGGAGGGGCGCTGCAGCATCCATGGGCTGCGGCCGGGCTTCTGCCGGATCTTTCCGCTGGGAAGGCTTTATGAGAACCACAGCTTTCAGTATTTCCTGCAGGTGCATGAATGTCCTAAGGAGCCCAAGTCCAAGGTGAAGGTGCAGAAATGGATCGACACGCCGGATCTGAAGCGCAATGAGAAATTCATCATCGACTGGCATTATTTTCTGAAAGAAATCACCGCCCGGCTCAGAGAGCAGGACGGTGAGAAATACCAGAAAATGGTGGATCTGTATATTTTAAAAAGTTTTTATCAGAAGCCCTGGAAAAAAGGCAGGGATTTCTATGAACAATTTGACGAACGGCTGGCGGAGGCAAAAGGGATATTAAAGATCTAGATCATCCCATCCGCCTCGATCCTTTGGCGTCCGATGATACCGTTTCTCCGGCTTTTTATTCTTTGCAGCAGGCTTCATGCCATGGAAGGAGCTCCGTCGGTTCCGTGAGCGTCTCCGCTGTAGCTTCGGCAGACGAAGGGTAAGCTGGAAGGTCTTCATCAGATGCCGGATCAGCCGGTACAGCAGGAAGAGCAGCAGGAGCACTGCCGCCACGATCAGAATCAGCCGCACATTAATCTTGATAAAATGAGTCTGCTGAACCGGTTCTTCGGTTCCGCTAGTTTCTGTATCCGCGGTTTCTCCGGAATCGGTTTCCTTATCGAATGTAAATTCCTGTAAATTATCCTTAGTAAGAGAAATATCCGCCGTACCCACCGGTTCCCCGTTGTAGGTATAGGACAGGCTGGCAATCACATCTGAATCCGCATTTTCATCCTGGAAGGTCAGCTCCGGGGAGGCGTCCGTAAAGGAGACGCCGTTGGGAAGCACGATGTCCGCGCCGGTGTCGATCTGAATCAGCGGCTTGGACTGTCCGAAGATGGCGCTTCCGATATAAGAGGAGCCGGATACCGAGAAATTGGTCTCATTTTCGGAGACATTAAAGGGCGTAAAATTCTCGGAGGCGTAGTCCAGAAGCAAGGCTGTATCGGTGAACAGCGGCACGCCTTTCTCACCGGTGGACTGGGTCCGCATGGTCACGACGATGAGCGTCATGCCGTTCCGCTCCGCTACCGTGACCAGAGTGCCCTTGGCCACGCTGGTATTACCGGTCTTGCCTGCGATGACCGAATCGTCCAGGTACTTGGTGATCCCCTTGTAGGGGGCAATCATATAGTGGTGATTGGTCATATAGGTGATTTCGTCACGCTTGTTGGTAGGCTGCATCTGATACTTGGCCGTGCCGGAGATATGGAGAAAATCCTCGTTCTGAATGGCGGCCCGGGTAATCAGCGCCATGTCGTGGGCGCTGGTGTAGTGCTCGTCATTGTGGAGGCCGTTGGCATTGGCGAAATGGGTGTTGGTACAGCCCAGCTCCGCCGCCTTCTGATTCATCATTTCCGCAAAGGCATCAATGGAACCGGCTACATGCTCCGCCAGACCGTTGGCACACTCGTTGGCGGACTCCAGCATCAGCGCGTAGAGGGACTGCTCCACTGTGAGCTGCTCATCCTCAGTAGTGTAGATGCTGCTGCTTCCCGCGTCGATGGTGTGGGTCGCGTTGTAAGAGTAAGTGACCGTCTCATCCAGCGAGCAGTTCTCCAGGGTTAAAAGCGCGGTCATAATCTTCGTGATGCTGGCCGGATAATTTTTCATATCCATATCCTTATTATAAAGGATGGCTCCGCTGGAAGCCTCCATGACGATGGCGGATTCCGCGTAAATCTGCGGGCCCTGGGGCCAGCCGTCGATGGCGTTGGAATCGATATCCTTATTATAAGCAGCCTGGCGCTCGGCCTCGATCTGCTCGGCGGCAGCCTTTTCCGCGGCGATTTGCGCGGCCGTCCTTTTCGAGGCTTTTTTCGCAGCTTCTGCGGAAACGGGGTTGAAGCAGAGGGAACCCATCAGGGAAAGGGTCAGAAGACCCGTAAAAAACCGAAATCTATGTGAAAACTTCATATAAAAGCACTCCTGGAATAAATTTGTAACATTTTGATTCTAAGTATAGGTCATTTCCGGAAAGGGCGCAAGGGCTTCCGAGAAAAGTTTAAATTTCCTTAAGAAAAAATGGGTAAAATCCGGCCGAATGGTTGACAAATCCCGCAAAAACGGGGTATACTAGCCAATAGCAAGAAAACTAAACAACAAAAGGCACAGACGAAGAGAGTAGAAAAGCGCCAAAAGGCACAGAGAACCGGGGATGGTGGAAGCCCGGTGCGAGTAGGACTTTTTGAAAATCACTTCCGAGCTCCGGGCTGAAAGCGTTTTGTATCCGAAAAGCAATACCAGTAGGCTCCGGCGGGACTCCTCCGTTATGGGAGACACATGTGATGGCATGTTGTAATAAGGTGGTTTCACAGAAGCGATCGGCTTTTGTCCTGTTACAGGACAAGGGTCGTTTTTTTTCGCGAAAGGCACAAGTCCCTTCGGACGCCGCCCCGCGAATCTGAAATTCTGGAGAACAGGGTTTTCAGTGATTTCAAAAGGAGGAAAAATCATGTACAACAAAGTATCAACCGACCTGAATTTCGTCGGCCGTGAGAAAGAGATTGAAAAGTTCTGGGATGAAAATCACATTTTCGAGAAGAGCATGGACAGCCGCAAGGAAGGCGAGACCTACACCTTCTACGACGGACCGCCTACCGCCAATGGTAAACCCCATATCGGCCATGTGCTGACCCGTGTTATCAAGGATATGATCCCCAGATACCGCACCATGAAGGGCTACATGGTACCGAGAAAGGCCGGCTGGGATACCCACGGACTTCCGGTAGAGCTGGAGGTCGAGAAGATGCTGGGTCTGGACGGCAAGGAGCAGATCGAGCAGTACGGCCTGGACCCGTTCATCCGCAAATGTAAAGAGAGCGTCTGGAAATACAAGGGCATGTGGGAGGATTTCTCCGGCACCGTAGGTTTCTGGGCAGACATGGAGCATCCGTTTGTCACATACGATGACAACTACATCGAGTCCGAGTGGTGGGCGCTGAAGGAGATCTGGAAGAAGGGCCTGCTGTACAAGGGCTTCAAGATCGTTCCCTACTGCCCGCGCTGTGGTACCCCCCTTTCCAGCCATGAGGTAGCCCAGGGCTACAAGCAGGTGAAGGAGCGCTCCGCCATCGTCCGCTTCAAGGTAAAGGATGAGGACGCGTACTTCCTGGCATGGACCACCACCCCCTGGACCCTGCCGTCCAACGTGGGTCTGTGTATGAACCCCAGCGACACCTACGTAAAGGTCAAGGCAGCAGACGGCTACACCTACTACCTGGCAGAGGCCCTGGCAGACAAGGTGCTGGGCGGTCTCGCAGAGGAAGGCAAGCCCGCCTACGAGGTTCTGGAAAAATATGTCGGAAAAGATCTGGAGTACAAGGAGTACGAGCCGCTGTTTGCCTGCGCCGGAGAGGCAGCTGCAAAGCAGCATAAGAAAGGTTTCTATGTAACGGTAGACAACTATGTCAGCATGTCCGATGGTACCGGTATCGTTCATATCGCGCCGGCCTTCGGTGAGGACGACGGACGTGTGGGCCGCAACTACGACCTGCCCTTCGTACAGTTCGTGGACGGCAAGGGTAACATGACCGCCGAGACGCCGTATGCAGGTATGTTTGTAAAGAAGGCTGACCCCGAAGTCCTGAAGGATCTGGACGCAGAGGGCAAGCTTTTTGACGCGCCCAAGTTCGAGCATGATTACCCGTTCTGCTGGCGCTGCGACACACCGCTTATCTACTACGCGCGTGAGTCCTGGTTCATCAAAATGACCGCGGTAAAGGATGACCTGATCCGCAATAACAATACCATCAACTGGATCCCGGAGAGCATCGGTAAGGGACGTTTCGGCGACTGGCTGGAGAACATTCAGGACTGGGGCGTAAGCCGTAACCGTTACTGGGGAACTCCGCTGAACATCTGGGAGTGTGAAGGCTGCGGACACCAGGAGTCCATCGGAAGCAGAGAAGAACTTTATGAAATGAGCGGCGACGAGAACGCGAAGACCGTCGAGTTCCATCGCCCGTACATTGACCAGATCACCATGAAATGCCCCTGCTGTGGCAAGACCATGCGCCGCGTACCGGAGGTACTGGACTGCTGGTTCGACTCCGGAGCGATGCCCTTCGCGCAGCATCATTACCCGTTTGAAAATCAGGAGCTGTTCCATCAGCAGTTCCCGGCACAGTTTATCTCCGAGGCCGTAGACCAGACCCGAGGCTGGTTCTACTCCCTGCTGGCAGAGTCCACGCTTCTGTTCAACAAGGCTCCTTACGAGAACGTCATCGTTCTGGGCCATGTACAGGATGAGAACGGCCAGAAGATGAGTAAGTCCAAGGGAAATGCGGTAGATCCCTTTGACGCGCTGGATAAATACGGCGCAGACGCCATCCGCTGGTATTTCTACATCAACAGCGCGCCCTGGCTGCCCAACCGTTTCCACGGAAAGGCCGTACAGGAAGGACAGCGTAAATTCATGGGTACCCTTTGGAACACCTATGCGTTCTTCGTGCTGTATGCCAACATTGACGAATTTGACGCAACGAAGTATGAGCTGAATTATGATTCCCTGAGTGTCATGGACAAATGGCTTCTGTCCAAGCTGAACACCGTAGTAGGCGAGGTAGACGATAACCTGAACAATTACCGGATCCCGGAGGCAGCAAGAGCCCTTCAGGAGTTCGTGGACGATATGTCCAACTGGTATGTACGCCGCAGCCGTGAGCGTTTCTGGGCAAAGGGCATGGAGCAGGATAAGATCAATGCTTATATGACCCTGTATACCTCCCTGGTAACCATTTCCAAGGCGGCAGCGCCCATGGTACCCTTCATGACAGAAGAAATTTACCAGAATCTGGTAAGAAGCATCGACAAGGATGCTCCCGAGAGCATCCATCTGTGCGACTTCCCGACTGTAAACAAGGCATGGATCAACGAAGAGCTGGAGCGCGATATGGATGAGGTTCTGAAGATCGTTGTGATGGGCCGTGCGTGCCGTAACACCGCGAACATCAAGAACCGTCAGCCCATTGCCCAGATGTATGTAAAGGCTCCCTACAAGCTGGCTGAGTACTACTGCGAGATTATCGAGGACGAGCTGAACGTGAAAAAGGTAGACTTTACCGACGACGTCCGCGCATTTACCACATATAGCTTCAAACCGCAGCTGAAGACCGTAGGACCCAAGTACGGCAAGTTCCTGAACGGCATCCGCCAGCACCTGTCTGAGGTGGACGGCAATACCGCCATGGACGAGCTGAAGGAGAAGGGAAGCCTCACATTTGACGTAAACGGTACAAATGTGGTATTATCTGAAGAGGATCTGCTGATTGACATGGCGCAGACCGAAGGCTTTGTATCTGACGGTGACAATACCATCACCGTAGTGCTGGACACCAAGCTCACACCGGAACTGATCGAGGAGGGCTTTGTCCGCGAGATCATCAGCAAGGTGCAGACCATGCGGAAAGAGGCAGATTTCCAGGTAACCGACAAGATCGTGATTTCCTGCAAGGGCAATGAGAAGATCGAAGAGCTGATCAGGGCCAATGCGGATCAGATCAAGTCCGAGGTTCTGGCAGTGGATGTGAAGTTCGACGAGGCCAATGGCTACGTGAAGGACTGGAGTATCAACGGCGAGAATGTTACCATGGGCGTAGAGCGCGCGTAAGCGCGTTCTGGTCTTGCAGCACGAAATGATGCGGACAGCATACTTTCTGTGCATTGCGAAGCGTGTCACTGTGAACGGAGTGAACAGTGATAAACGGTATCAAAGAGGAGGAAACTATTATGAATAAGAGACCCTTCGACAAGGAACTCTTTAAGAGAAGCGTAGTTTACAACGTGAAGACTCTGTACCGGACACCCATTGAAGAGGCAACACAGCACCAGATTTTTCATGCGGTAGCGCTGGCTACCAAGGACGCGATCATCGACGCATGGATTGCAACCCAGGAGCAGATGAAAAAGCAGGATCCGAAGATCGTGTATTACATGTCCATGGAATTTTTGATGGGCCGTGCTCTTGGCAATAACCTGATTAACCTAACCTATTATGACGAAGTAAAGGAAGCTCTGGAGGAGCTGGGCTGCGATCTGAACGTAATCGAGGATCAGGAGCCGGACGCAGCTCTGGGAAGACTGGCAGCCTGCTTCCTGGATTCTCTGGCAACCCTGGGTTATGCGGCATACGGCTGCGGCATCCGTTACCGCTATGGTATGTTCAAGCAGAAAATTGAGAACGGATATCAGAAAGAAATTCCCGACGACTGGCTTGTGGACGGCAATCCCTTCGAGCTCCGCCGTCCGGAGTACGCGAAGATCGTCAAGTTCGGCGGCTACGTAGACGTAGAGGTCGATCAGAACGGCAAGAACCATTTTATCCAGAAGGGCTATCAGGCCGTACGGGCTATCCCCTGCGACCTTCCGGTAGTAGGCTATGGCAATAACGTAGTGAATACCCTTCGTATCTGGGACGCAGAGGCCATGAATACCTTCCGCCTGGACGCCTTCGACAAGGGCGATTATCAGCAGGCCGTAGAGGAAGAAAACCTGGCGAAGCTGCTGGTAGAGGTTCTGTACCCCAACGACAACCATATGGCAGGCAAGGAGCTGCGTCTGAAGCAGCAGTATTTCTTTATTTCCGCCAGCGTGCAGGAGGCCATTGCCCGTTATAAGAGAAATCATGACGACATCCGCAAGTTCTACGAGAAGGCGGCGTTCCAGCTGAACGATACCCATCCGACTGTAGCGGTAGCCGAGCTGATGCGTATCCTCATCGACGAGGAAGGCCTGGAGTGGGACGAGGCATGGGATGTAACGACTAAGACCTGCGCTTACACCAACCACACCATCATGGCAGAGGCCCTGGAGAAATGGCCTATCGAGCTGTTCTCCCGTCTGCTTCCCCGTGTATACCAGATCGTGGAGGAGATCAACCGTCGTTTTGTACTGGATATCCAGGCAAAATATCCGGGCGATCAGGAGAAGATCCGCAAGATGGCTATCATTTACGACGGACAGGTCAAGATGGCTCATCTGGCTATCGCGGCAGGCCATTCTGTAAACGGCGTAGCGAGACTGCATACAGAGATCCTGAAAAAGCAGGAGCTGAAGGATTTCTACGAGATGATGCCGGAGAAGTTCAACAACAAGACCAACGGTATTACCCAGCGTCGTTTCCTGCTTCACGGCAATCCGCTGCTGGCTCAGTGGGTGACCGACCACATCGGCGACGAGTGGATCACCGACCTGTCCCAGATCAGCAAGCTGAAAGTCTACGCAGACGACGAGAAGGCGCAGCAGGAGTTCATGAACATCAAGTATCAGAACAAGGTGCGTCTGGCGAAATACATCCAGGAGCACAACGGCGTCACCGTAGACCCGCGCTCCATCTTCGATGTACAGGTTAAGAGATTGCATGAGTACAAGCGTCAGCTGCTGAACATCCTGCATGTGATGTATCTGTATAATAAGATCAAAGAGCATCCGGATATGGAATTCTATCCGAGAACCTTTATCTTCGGAGCAAAGGCAGCAGCAGGCTACCGCCGCGCGAAGCTGACCATCAAGCTTATCAACTCCGTGGCAGACGTGATCAACAACGACGCGTCTATTAGCGGCAAGATCAAGGTTGTCTTTATCGAGGATTACCGTGTCTCCAACGCAGAGCTGATCTTCGCTGCAGCAGATGTATCTGAGCAGATCTCTACCGCCAGCAAGGAGGCGTCCGGTACCGGTAACATGAAGTTCATGCTGAACGGAGCCCTGACCATCGGAACCATGGACGGTGCAAATGTGGAAATGGTAGAAGAGATGGGTGAGGAAAACGCCTTTATCTTCGGTCTGAGCGCAGACGAGGTTATCAATTATGAGCAGCATGGCGGCTACAATCCCATGGATATCTTCAATTCCGATCAGGATATCCGTCACGTGCTGATGCAGCTGATCAATGGTTATTATGCACCCCAGGATCCGGAGATGTTCCGCGACCTGTATGATTCTCTGCTGAATACGAACAACAGCGATCGGGCAGATACCTACTTCATCCTGAAGGATTTCCGGTCCTATGCAGAGACCCATGCCAAGATCGAGTCTGTATACCGAGACGAGAAGCAGTGGGCAAAGAAGGCTCTCTGGAATACCGCATGCAGCGGCAAGTTCTCTTCCGACCGAACCATCCAGGAGTACGTGGACGATATCTGGCATCTGGATAAGATGACGGTAGAGCTTCCGAAGGAAGATATGGAAGTCAGCGGCAAAAAGGCTGCAAAATAAAGGGTAGATGACAAAAGGACAGACGTTTTCGGGCGTCTGTCCTTTTTATGGAATAGGAAATTCCGATAGAATTCCCTATTCCATAAAAGCAAGCAGAGCTTGCAAAGATGCGCACTCGGCGCAGTGGTAGATGGTTGCTGAAGCAACCGCTCCTCGGCGCGAGAATGTGCCAATGGCACATTCTTTTTCATGTAACAGGAAATTCCATTGCAAAATGGGGTGAAATCGTGTATGGTTAAGAAAAAGGGGGTCAGGCTTATGTATAATGAACATCAGAAACCTTACCATATCGGATTTATCAATGAAGCCGGGGCGCGCTACGCCATTCTGCCGGGCGATCCGGGGCGGGTGGAGAAAATCGCTGCGCACCTTGCAAATCCGCGATTTGTGGCACAAAACCGGGAATACACCACCTGGGTGGGCGAGATTGAGGGGGAACCAGTATATGTTATGTCAACTGGTATGGGCGGTCCCTCAGCGGCCATCGGCATCGAGGAGCTGCATCAGATTGGCGTGGATACGGTTATCCGCATCGGCACCTGCGGTGGCATGGCCCTGCCGGTGAAGGGCGGCGATCTGGTGGTGGCCACCGGAGCCATCCGCATGGAAGGCACCTCCAAGGAGTACGTGCCAGTGGAATTTCCGGCCATCGCCCATCTGGATGTGACCAATGCGCTGGTAAACAGCGCAAAGGAGCTGGGCCATACGTATCACGCGGGCGTGGTTCAGTGCAAGGATTCCTTCTACGGCCAGCATAGCCCGGAACGGATGCCGGCAGGCTACGAGCTCATGAGCAAATGGGACGCCTGGATCAAGGCAGGCTGCCTGGCTTCGGAGATGGAGAGCGCGGCGGTCTTCATCGTGTCGCAGATCCTGGGCATGCGCGCGGGCTGCGTGCTGAATGTGCTCTGGAATCAGGAGCGCAGGAAGCAGGGCCTTAGTGACAGCGAAAGTCAGGATATGACGGCGGCTATCGACGTGAGTGTGGAGGCCATTCGGAAGCTGATTCTGGCAGATAGAGAGAAATAGAGTTATGTAAACTAAAAAGAGAAACAGGCGGCGGTCTGTTTCTCTTTTTTTATGCATAAGCTGTAGAATGAGAGAAAAAATGAAGACAGTCCTTTCGATTTTGATGATCCTGCTTTTGCTGCCCTATGTGGCGGTGGTGCTCTGTACGGGTGAGGTGAATGTGGGAGGAGGTGAGGAGGAACAGCCGACCATTGAGCGCTGCGTGGCAGGGATTCTGCCCATGCAGATCCCGGTGACCTGCGAGCCGGAAGCCCTGAAGGCCCAGGCGGTGGTGATCCGGACGAATCTGCTTCGAAAAGCGATGGAATATGATGGAACAGACGACTGGCAGCAGGCGGCGGAGAAACTTCAGGAAACGGACCTGGAGGCGCTGGGATTCACTGCCTGCACCGAGGAAACAGCCGCGGAGCTCTGGAATTATGAAAACCGGGAGCGCTATCTGAAAAAATGCCGTCAGGCAGCCGAAGAGACCAAAGGGCAGGTGCTGGCCCTGGATGGAACTCTGCCGGATCTGCCCTACCATGCGGTGAGCGCCGGAAAAACCCGGGCCGGAAGCGCGTTGGGGGCAGATTACGCCTATCTGACTTCTGTGGAATGTGAGAATGATTTGGAATCTGCGGATTATCTGAAGATCACGTATTTTCCGGACATGACGCTTCCGGTGATCCGGGGGCGGGACAGCGCCGGATATGTGACGGAGGTGCAGGCAGGCGACGAGATTCTGACCGGCGAGGCCTTCCGTTTCCGCTATGGCCTGAACTCCAGCTGCTTCACCGCGGAGGAGACGGACGGGGGCGTCCGTATCGTGACCCGAGGACTGGGCCACGGCTTCGGCATGAGCCTGTATGCAGCCAACCGGATGGCGGAGGAGGGGCAGGACTATCGGGCAATTTTGACATATTTTTATAAAAATCTGGATTGTATAAGCATCACCGAAAATGGCTATCCTAGGGATAGCGAGAAACAAGCGGAATAAATCATAGAGGTGAAGCTTATGACAGGAAAAAAGAAACGGCAGACCGGCCCGGCGGGCAGAAGAATGGCGACGGTAGCGCTGAGCCTGTGTCTTCTGGCGGGCGTGACCATGTTCGGCATGTACACGGTGGGAAAGACTGAGGAGCAGCAGAAGAAGCTGGAGCAGGAAATGGCGGATGCGGAAAACGCGGCGAAGGCCAGAGAGCAGGAGCTGGCAGCGGCCAGGGAGCAGAAGGCAGCGCAGGCTGAAGAAGAGCGCCAGGCGGCGTCGGGAAGCGCATCGCGGGATCGGACCGACGAGGAAGTTCCTGCGGAGACGGCGGAAGCGCCGACAGAGGACACGGCCTCGGACAGCCCGGAGCTGGAGAGTGAATACGCGGAAATGAATGTGGACGAGCCGGTGATCATCGAGGCCAATGCAGGAGCGGAAGCGCCGCCCCTGTCCTTCTCAGCTGAGACGGGGAAGCTTCTCTGGCCCATTGCCGGTAATATTCTGGTGGATTACAGCATGGACAAGACCGTGTATTTCCCGACGTTGGACCAGTATAAGTACAATCCGGCTATTATAATAGAAGGAAGCGTGGATCAGAGCGTCCTGAGCGCTGCCGTCGGAAAGGTGACCTCCATCGAAAATCGGGACGAGACCGGCACGACGATTACCATGGATATCGGCAGCGGCTATGAGGTCATCTACGGACAGATCAAAGAACCGGCCGTGCAGCAGGGAGACTATGTGCAGGCTGGAGACTTGATAGGATATGTGGCGGAGCCCACCCGCTTTTACAGCAAGGAGGGCAGCAATCTGTATTTCCAGGTGTTGAAAGATGGGGAGAGCATTAATCCGAAGGAGCTGCTTCCTTAAGTAAATTCATATCCGATTCAATAAGCCGTTCCTTCTGGGGGCGGCTTAATTTTTTGATGGCGCATTCCCGCTTCATGGCTTCTTCCTTTGTCTCAAAGATCTCATAATAGACCAGCTCCACCGGCAGGTGCGCTTTCGTATATTTGGCGCCGCGGCCCGCGTTGTGATCCGCCACGCGCTTCGTCAGATGATTGGTCCAGCCGGTGTAAAGCGAGCCGTCGCCGCACCGGAGGATGTAGGTGTAATTCATAATTTTCTCCCAGGTAAAGGGGATAAAAACTCCCTTATATATAGTAGAAATATACGGTTGTAGATCATTTCTATTATATATAAAGGAGCTCTTTCATGCAAATCAGATTAAATACAGAGAGGACAGATCGAGCTAAAATATAACTTCGATTAAACAAAAAGAGAGGCTCTGCGATTTGCAGAACCTCTCTGGTTTTCCGATTTTACAGCCCAATGGGCATCCTTGCCACAAACACATACATCATAATGAAATGACAGATACTCCCGCCCATCACGAACAGGTGGAAAATCTCATGGGAGCCAAAATACTTATGTCTGGCGTTAAACAGCGGCAGCTTCAGCGCGTAGATAATACCGCCCACCGTGTAAATGATGCCGCCCGCCAGCAGCCAGCCAAAAGCCGCCGGAGACAGGGAATTCAGAATCTGTGTAAACGCCAGTACGCATACCCAGCCCATGGCGATATACAGCACCGAGGAAAACCATTTCGGGCAGGTAATCCAGAACAGCTTCAGGATAATGCCCGCGATGGCGATGCCCCACACGATGGCGCAGAGGGTATATCCCACCTTGCCGCCCAGCACAATCAGGCACACCGGCGTGTAGGAGCCTGCGATGAGCACGAAAATCATGCAGTGATCGATTTTCCGCAGGATGCGGTTCGTCCGCTCGGACAGATTCAGCGTGTGATAAGTGGTGCTGGCCGCGTACAGCAGAATCATGCTGACGATAAAAATACTTAAGGAAATGAGATGTATCTTATCGGGATTACTGGCCGCCCGAATTAAAAGCGGCGTCGCTGCAAAAGCCGCCATCAGCATACCGATAAAATGAGTAATCGCGCTTCCCGGATCCTTGATTTCAAACTTCATGGTAACAACCCCTTTCGTTGTTTTTAAAATAAACATGGTTTTTAATAATTTTGTAAGTAGTATTCAAAACTATGTGTAACTATATTCATATTATATGCAAAAAATGAGAAAAGTCAAGGCTAAAAATCATTGCGATTTTCCGGCGCGCGTCTGGTATTACTTCATTGTTTCAGAGGGAGGACATGTAGTAAGCGATGAGGCCATGTTCGGAGCACTGGCAGGTATCGCGGGCGCAGGCTGGATGATGGAAGATCAGTACAGCTACACCTTAAGCTTTTCCGGAAGCCCGGGACTTGGCTGGGATGGTATGCTGATTGCCCTGATGGGCGGCCACGACCCCATCGGTATCCTGATTGCAGCGATCTTCTATGCAGGACTGAAGACAGGAGCCGACAGCATCAATATGTACACCAGCGTTCCGAAGGAAATTGTAGCATTGATTCAGGGCCTGATCGTCCTGTTCCTGGCAGTAAAGTTTGTCAACGAACGGTTTCATTTATTTGGCCGTCACGCAAAGAGAAAGGAGGCATAGGTATGCAGCTGTTGGAAAGTATTCTTTATGATTGTGTATACCACAGTGCGCCGATTATTTTGTGTGTACTTGGAGGAATGTTTGCCTATAAGGCGAACGTGTTGAATATCGCGCTGGAGGGCATGATGCTGAACGGCGCGTTCGTATCCATCCTTACCTATTATATGACAGGTAATATGGCGCTGACCGTGCTGTTTACCATTGCGACGACCCTGTTATACGGTCTGGTCTTTTCTTTCCTTGGCGTTACCATGAAAGGTAATGTCATCATAATAGGTCTGGCCATCAACATGATATCCACAGCGGTAGCGGGATTCGTGCTGGTTATGTTGAACTCCTCTAATATTATCCTGCAGGAGTTCAACCTGAACGCATTGAAAATCAACATTCCAATTATCAAGGAAATTCCGTTTATTGGAAGCATCCTAAGCGGACATCCAGTGATTACATACCTGGCTTTCATCATGATTTTCCTGATGTATGTGGTCATGTATCATACGAAGTTTGGTATCTATGTACGAGTAGTTGGTGAGAGCGAGGAGGCTGCGAAGGCCATCGGACTCCATACAGATTTTTATAAGTACGCAGCGATTTTGATTGGCGCTGTAGGCTGTGCGCTTGGTGGAATGAACATGTCTCTGGAGCGTCTGGGATTGTTTACAAATGATATGACAGCCGGTCGTGGCTTCATCGCCATCGCCGCCATCTACTGCGGCCAGGGCCGTCCGATACAGTCCTCCATCTACGCGATTCTGAAGCTGCAGGATGATATTCCGGCTATGAAAGAGAAGATCCGCGAGTTCGCGGCACAGTGCTAAGTAAGATAGAAAAAGAGAAGGGGAGGCTGCTGAGGCAGCTCCCCTTTTTTGTTTGTTGAGGAGGGCTGGCGCCCTATAAAAATGTAAAAAAATGGCCCAGAGTGAGTAAGCTCCCTCTGAACCATTTCCTTATGCTTTTGCATGCCTTATAGCTTACGCAAAGTATCTCTTCAGCAGACCCTCGAATGCTTTGCCATGACGAGCCTCATCACGGGCCATCTCATGAACAGTATCATGAATCGCATCCAGATTAGCAGCCTTTGCACGCTTTGCCAGGTCGAATTTGCCCTCGGTTGCGCCGTGCTCAGCAGCAACTCTCAGCTCCAGGTTCTTCTTTGTGCTGGGGGTAACTACCTCGCCAAGCAGCTCTGCGAACTTTGCAGCGTGCTCAGCCTCTTCGTAAGCTGCCTTCTCCCAGTAGAGACCGATTTCCGGATAACCCTCTCTGTGCGCTACACGAGCCATAGCCAGATACATACCTACCTCAGAGCACTCGCCGTTGAAGTTTGCGCGAAGATCGTTCAGGATGTCCTCGCTTACGCCCTGTGCTACGCCTACCTCATGCTCAGCTGCCCAGGTCAGGCCTTCAGCCTGCTCTTTGAACTTGGATGCCGGAACTCCACACTGGGGACATTTCTCCGGTGCTGTCTCGCCTTCCCATACATAACCACATACTGTACATACCCATGTCTTCATAATCTTGTTCTCCTTTTCTTTTTAAAATAATATTTTGATGTTCTATTTCTTTTTGATGTATATCAGTAACGATTCCTGTTACTGATATTAATATAGCACACGTTCCTGGGTTCGTCAAGCAATATTTAAAAATATTTATCAACAAATTCTTGCGCGCCCGCCTGTCTCATTTCCTGTTATATATAGAAGGAACGGCGTCAGGACGTGCGCTTCTTCGCGCATTCCTCGCAGATGCCGTAATACTGCACCGTGTGTCCCTCGATGATGCCCGGGAACACCTTCTGGGCCTTCTCATCGATGAAGGACTCGTCGTCCATATGGATGTCGAAGAGCGCGTGGCACTTTCTACATATAAAATGGGAGTGGGGCTCCACATGTCCGTCGAAGCGGTCGGCTCCGTCGGTGGTAATCTTGATAATCTCGCCCAGGTCGGTCAGCAGCGCCAGGTTGCGGTAGACGGTGCCGAGGCTGATATTCGGAAATTCTTCTTTTACATGCAGATAGACGGTATCTGCGGTGGGGTGGTCGTACCGGGACAGGAGAAAGCGCATAATGGATTCTCTCTGACGGCTGTATTTTAAAGCTGGCATAAAGACCCTCCTTATTTGATAATGATAATTGTTACTGTTTCTTTTATTTTAGCAAATTATCTGTAAATGTCAATGGAAAATGTGAAATTTACGAGGAAAATAAAGGAAAATACGAGAGGCGGTCCGGATGATTTCTAAAGAAAATATAAATTCTGGAAGATAGAGGGCTGTCAAGGTTGACAAACCAAAATCACCCTGTTATAATTCAGTCATAAGTTTTAACAAATTTGTAATATTTAGAAATGAGATTGAGACAACAGCTCTGTACAACGAGAAGGGCGGAGCTGCTACAGATAACATTGGAGGGACGATAGCATGCACAAGTTTGCAACGATATGTCTTGCCGGAGCGCTTTGCTTCAGCTTCAGCGGAATTCGGGCAGAAGCAAGCAGCCTGTCACTGGCGGAGGAAGGAATCGCTTCTGTTATGACAGAGGCTCAGACAGCAGATCCGGATGCAGATGAGAAGGTACTGGAGGATATGACCCCGTCAGAGTTCGAGGGTGTCTGTATTGCAAAGGTAAATGATTACGTAAATGTCAGAAGCGAAGCAAATGAGGATAGCGAAGTTCTCGGAAAGCTTTACGATAAATCTGCAGGAACTGTGGACGGCGAGGAGAACGGCTGGTATAAGATTACATCCGGCAGCGTGACCGGTTATGTGAAGGCCGATTACGTAGTGACCGGCGACGCAGCCGAGGAGCTGGCCAAGGAAGTAGGCAAGCGCGTGGCGACCGTCACCACACAGACTCTGCGTGTCAGAACGGACGCGACCACAGACGCCAGCGTCCTGGGACTGATTGGCGAGGGCGAGGAGCTGACCGTGACCGACGAGCAGGACGGCTTCGTAAAGGTATCCATCGAGGAAGGTGACGGCTGGGTATCCACCGATTACGTAGATTTGAGAACCGATTTCGTGCAGGCAGAGTCCAAGGCAGAAGAGGAAGCTCGCCTGGCCAAGGAAGCAGCAGCGAAAGAGGAAGGCAAGAAGAAAGCACAGGAAGCGGCAGCCAAGACCAAGGCTGAGAGCGGTTCCAAGGCAGTGGTTGGCAGCGGCGCAGGAAGCAGCAGCGGCAATGCAGTAGTCGGCTTCGCAAGCCAGTTCGTGGGCAATCCGTATGTATACGGCGGTACAAGCCTGACCAACGGAACCGACTGCTCCGGCTTTGTTATGGGAGTATACGCACACTTCGGTGTGAGCCTGCCCCATTCCTCCAGCGCCATGAGAAGCGTCGGATACAGCGTCAGTCTTTCCGAGGCACAGCCGGGCGACATCATCTGCTACAGCGGTCACGTAGCTATTTACTGTGGCAACAACACCGTAGTACACGCCAGCACCCCGGCCACCGGAATCAAGTATACTTCCCCGGCGAACTACAAGAGTGTTATCTGTGTAAGACGTATTTTCTAATTTCAATAGTATAAAGCATATTTAGAAACAGGAGCTCGAGAGAGCTCCTGTTTCTTATTACATAACAAATAATATCGCACTCTTTTTTGCTTCTAATTAAAATCAGACAACATAACCAAATTATCAGACAGCCACACACAATTTTATGTCACCCACCGAGATCGCCGCTTGCAGATTGCACAAAGAAATCCCCTGTCCGTAAAATTATGCACGAATCCACGTGGATAACTGAAAAAGATATCCACACAGAAAAGTACAAAAAAGCCCATAAAATAAAGTTATCAACCAAGTTATCCACATTATCCACATTTTTGGATGTGCAAAACACAGGTTTACATAGTATTTTTTGAAACAGACGTTCTGTACACATTAAATAAAACCACAAATGCCGGAGAAAAAGTGGAAAATCGGCTTGACTTTTTCAATGTCGAAATATAGTTTGTATTATCTGATAATTGCGAACAAATCCGGGAATACAGGTGCCTGAAAATGAGCGAAAAAAGAACAGGCCTTACGGCCTGCCCTTCCTAGCGGACAGCGATCAGCTTGTAGATAGGATTCCCCTTTGCCGAAAACTTCTCCTCATACTCCGTCATAATATTTCCTTCATTCATGGTCGGGTCGTGATGCAGATCCCGGGAGCAGCCGACGAGCTTCCAACCGGCTTCTTCCACGCTCTCCAGGGAGAAATCAAACAAATCCATATTGTCGGTCTTGAATTCGATATGACCGTCCGCGGCCAGCACCTGGTTGTAGCGGGCCAGGAACTCGGTGGAGGTCAGGCGGCGCTTGGCGTGGCGCGCCTTGGGCCAGGGATCGGAGAAGTTCAGGTAGATTCGGTTAAGTTCCTCCTTAGCGAACATCTCCGGCAGCTCCGCCGCGTCCTCGCACAGAAAATACAGGTTCGGCAGCGGCTCCTCCTCCATCTTCTGCAGCGCCCGCAGAAGCACGCTGCTGTAGCGTTCCATGCCCAGATAATTGATATCCGGATTCCGTCTGGCCAGTTCCATCAGAAACTGCCCCTTGCCCATGCCAATTTCTATATGAATTGGATGATCATTTCCGAAAAGCTCATGCCACTTTCCAGGACGTTCCTTGGCGTCGTGTACCACGAATTCATTGACGGCAATGGCTTCCTCCGCCCCCTTAATATGCTTCAGTCTCAAAATAGTCCTCCTTTTTGCACGCAATCCATGTATTTTTTTATGGAATAGGAAATTCCGATAGAATTCCCTATTCCATAAAAGCAAGCAGAGTTTGCAAAGATGCGCACTCGGCGCAGTGGTAGATGGTTGCTGAAGCAACCGCGCCTCGGCGCGAGAATGTGCCAATGGCACATTCTTTTTCACTCTATAGGAAATACCGTGTTACATTAAAGTGCGAAAGTCATGATTCCTATAGAGCAAAAAGCCCCTCCGGGGGATCGCACTGCGGCGGAATGGAATCATGTCGCTTATGCGACCCGCCGCAGGCGGAGAATCCTGCTTCGCAGGATTCTTTCTTAGATACACGGAAAATATTTTTTGCGGTTTTTCGGCCCCAAAGCAGAAAAATCACCAGGAAAAGTAACTTTTTTCAAATCCCCGGGACTCGAAAAACCCCGTAAATATGCGGTTTTTTCTACATTGTAAACAACTTCTGAAAAAAAATCAAGAAAAATGAAAAAAAGTGCTTGCATTTTTGAAAACCATGCAGTATAATAAATCTTGCGTTGAGGGACAGCCCAAAACGAACAAACAAAATAAGCGCGATTAGCTCAGCTGGCAGAGCACCTGACTCTTAATCAGGGTGTCCAGGGTTCGAACCCCTGATCGCGCACTCTAAAGTATCGGTTTTGCAGAACAACTGCGGGGTCGGTGCTTTTTTTGTTATCTTGAGAACAAGAGATAATACACGTATCCCGCCTACCTGGGTGTTGTAAAATCCTTCTTGGTCAGGTATACTGGGGCTATATAGAATAAATCGAAATCGTCGCCCAGGGCGGGCAGGAGGATGATGTCATGAAATTGATGATAGTAATTGTACAGGAGCAGGATTACGCGGAGCTGGCGACACTGCTTATCCGGAACCGGATTCATGCGACCAGGTTCGAGACATCCGGACTCTATTCCAATAAGAAGAACGAAACCCTATTCATCTGTGTGGAGGATGAGCAGCAGGAACAGATTCTGGACTACATCCGGGAGAGCTGCACCGAGCGGAAAGAGAGCTGCCAGGTATGGGAATACAACGGGAATATGATGGTACAGGTCGAGAAGACGCTGAAAATCGGCGGCGCCACGATTTTTATCTCTGAAGTCAAAGACATTATGAAATTCTAAATATGTCACCAAAGGGTAACATAAAAGCGGCTCTGCACGTGCAGAGCCGCTGACATTTTGCAAATAAACTGACTTTTACAAAAATTTACTTGCGTTATGAGAATTCGTATACTAAAATATGCCTATAAATGAGGAAGTGTGATGGTAAAAGTCGTCCCGCGGTGGGGAGTAGAGGCGACTTCAATCATTCCATAATGGGCTTGAATAATCTTCCGGGTAATGGCAAGTCCAAGCCCCGTACCGCCGGCTTTGCCGGAGGAGAAGGGGGTAAAAATCGCCGCGAGCGTCTCGGGCGTCATACCGCAGCCGTCGTCGGTGATGCGGATAATCAGTTGATCCAGATATTTTCTGGCGGAGAGCGACACGCAGCCGCCTTCATCCGTCGCTTCAAAGGCATTTTTCAGAAGATTCAAAAAGGCCTGTTTCAGCTTCACCGGATTTCCGAAGACCGAAGGAAGTTGGGCGGGCAGGTGAAGGGAGAAATGTTTTCCCTGTTCCTGTATGTAAGGCTGGAGGCTGCTTTCCAGCGAGAGCAGAAGCTCCCGGATGTCCACCTCGCACATGAAAAAGCGGCGGTCATCGGTGTAAGAGCTCAGATCCTCCAGAAGCTGCGTCAGATAATCCACATCCTGCATGGTCTGATCCCAGAATTGGAAATCATGAACCTCGGGGTGCGTGCTCTGAATCAACTGCAGAGAGCTGTGAATCAGCGTCAGCGGGTTGCGCATTTCGTGTGTGATTTTTGCAATTGTAAAATTAAGTTCATCCATAGTCCATATCACTCCTGTAGCTAAGTGTAGCACGGGGAAGAAATTAGGACAAGATGGAACAGTTCGACAAATAATTACAAATAACTACAAAAAGCTTAAAGTTCGACAAAAGGAGGAAGCATAAAATGAGACATGATGATTGTATTTTCTGCAAAATTGCGAACGGTGAGATTCCTTCCGCGACTATTTATGAGGACGACGACTTTCGGGCGTTTCTGGATCTGAATCCGGCTACTAGAGGACACGCGCTTTTGGTGCCCAAGGATCACTTTGCGAATCTTTTTGAGTTGGATGAAGAGCACGCACAGAAGGCCATCCTTCTGGCGAAAAAGCTGGGAACCAGAATGAAGAAGGAACTGGGCTGTGACGGCCTGAACCTGATTCAGAACAACGGAGAGGCAGCGGGACAGACCGTATTCCATTTCCATATGCATCTGATTCCCCGGTACAGGGACGACGAGGCCGGAATCGGCTGGAAGCAGGGCAGCCTGACCGACGAGGCGAAAGAGGAGCTGGTAGGGCTGTTAAAAGAAGACTAAAACCGAAATACAGAGGATATGTATGGGGATTACAGAAGAGAAATTTCGTGAACTATACGAAAAATATAAAAATCTGGTATTTCGGCAAGTCTATGATATGACAAGTGATTATTACCTGGCACAGGATATCTGTCAGGAGACATTTTTGAAGCTGTATGGCTACATGGGGCGTCTGGACGAGCGCGGTGTGAAGCGCTGGCTGTATGTGGTATCCTACAATAAGACCTGCGACTGGATTCGACGCAGCAAGAAGTACCACGAGCTGATCGAGGAGAACAGCGACCTTCTGGTACGCGGCGCGGACGATCCGGTGGATCGCTACGCAGCGTTCCTGGACGATACCGACTGGTGTAATCATATCCTTCGGAAGGTACGTGAAAAGAACGAAAAGTGGTACGAGATTCTGATACTGTTCGATTATTTTGGCATACCGAAACGGGAAATCGCAAAGAAAATGGGAATTCCGATTAGCACCGTTGACACCTATCTGAGAAGATGTAAGAAATGGCTGAAGGACAATTTCCCGAACAACTAGGAAATGACTCCGGCCGAAATGCTGCAGGAGACAACCAAAGAAAGAGCGGCGGAATCATAAGTTCCGCCGCATGAAAAAGCTAGCGTGAAGCGGCTTCCTCGATCAGTCCGACGATCGTATCGATGGAATCGGTCTGACGGCTGGCTTTCATAGCCTCTGAGAAAGAAGCGCGCTCATCGTACAGCCTGTGGATGGTCTGGAGAAGTACCTCATTGGAAATGGCTTCTTCCTCCAGTACCAGACTGAAGCCCTGTTTCTCGAAGGAGCGGGCGTTGAGAATCTGGTCGCCGCGGCTGGCCGCTGCAGACAGCGGAATCAGCAGGTTCGGCTTGTGGAGGGCCAGCAGCTCACAGATGGAGTTGGCGCCCGCACGGGAAATGACAATGTCCGCCAGGGCGAAGAGATCCTTCAGTTCCTCGTTGATGTATTCATACTGTACATAACCGGACAGTCCGGACAGGGAAGCGTCCAGCTTACCCTTGCCGCAGAGATGGATCACATGGAAATCCTTCAGGAGTGTCGGCAGAATCTTCCGCACCGCCTCATTGACGGCAGCGGCGCCCAGGCTTCCGCCCATCACGAGAATCACAGGCTTGTCATCGGTGAGACCGGTGAACTTCCGGGCCGCCAGCGCGTCGCCGTGAAGCAGCTCCTGACGGATGGGAGAGCCGGAGAGAACGGCCTTGTCCTTGGGCAGATACTGAAGAGTCTCCGGAAAATTGCAGCAGACCTTAGAAGCCGCCGGAATCGCCAGCTTGTTGGCCAGGCCGGGTGTCATATCGGATTCGTGGATGATGCAGGGCACCTTACAGCGCTTTGCAGCCAGTACCACGGGCACCGACACGAAGCCGCCTTTGGAAAATACCACGTCCGGCTTCAGCTTCCTGATGATGCGAACTGCTTCGCCGTAGCCCTTCAGGACCTTGAAAGGGTCGGAGAAGTTCTTCGGGTCGAAATACCGGCGCAGCTTGCCGGAAGAGATACCGTAGTAGGGAATCTGGAACTCTGTGATGAGTTTTTTCTCGATTCCGTCATAGGAGCCCATATAGGAAATATCGTAGCCGAGCTCGCGAAGCCGCGGCAGCAATGCGATATTGGGCGTCACATGTCCGGCAGTTCCGCCGCCGGTCAAAAGAATTCGTTTCAAAATTACACCTCCGTAAAGAACCGTTCAGAAGGGCGCAACCGCCGGACTGACACATCGTTTACCGTTATTATGATAGGTTTCCCTCCATCTGTCAAATGGAAAAGGGAAGGAAACCGGAAGAAAACGGGAAATAGCTGAGCTGTTACAATAAGGGTAAGAATATGAGTGAAAAAAAATTCCATGAATGGATAAGCAGTGAATTTGAAAAGGAAGCGGACGATTTGGAGAGACGTCTTAAGGAACGTGAAGCTGCGAACCCGGAGCTTGCCGCCATGAAGATGCCGGACGATTCCTTCGACGACCTGATGCGCCGCATCGAGGCCGGGAAGAAAGCTGAGACCGACGATCTGGAAAAGGAAACCGGAACAGATCACGTCGTTTCGCTGGAAGAACATCCTGCATCCGGGAGAAAGCCCTTCCGTATGCAAAAACGCGTCCTCCTGGCCGTGGCTGCCGCCGCAGTCCTGGTAGTCGCAACCGGAGTCGGAGCCACCGGCGCGAAACTGTTTGTGCCGAAGGTGGAGAATTCGGGGGAGGATAGGGAGTTTAATACGACCATTAATAGTGGGGATGTTGCTTCTTATGAAGAAGTGACGGAGGACGAGGCTTATGAGGAGATAGAGGAGAGGCTTGGAATACAGGCGTTGAGGTTAGGTAGTAAACCTCAGAAAATGGTTTTAGATAAGGTATATATAGATGAAAATATGGGCGAAGCCCAGATGGAATTTATTTATAAAGAACAAATCCTGACAGTTTATGAAAATAAACAGATGGATGAGGCAACATTTGAAAAAAACTTGGATGGTAAACATGTAGATATAATAGAAACATTTTATAATAGTTTAAAATTGGAAATAATAGAAACTGATAGAGGTGATGGAAAGAAGACGTATAGCACACAAATAGAACAAGGAAACGCATACTATTATATTGATGGAAATTTAGACTTGGAAACATTTGAAGAAATATTAGAAGAAATATATTTTAAAAGTGTCTGATTTAGTTCCCCTCGTTCGTATTCTTATATGCAACTGTTAATGAAGTGCACTATGAAGGAGGGGAATGCATATGCACAAGAAAAGAATCGCAATGGCGATGATGAGCCTTATGTTTATAGGAGGATTATGCAACATAGGGGCTATCATCAGTCACGCAGAAGAAATGCCAGGCTATCATGAGTACGTGAATACGGAAGATGAAGTAATTGATACCTGGTATGGAATTGCAAGGGGAACTTATTTAAAGGATGGTACTAGTGGTTTAAAACGAGCGGGAACTTGCTTGATGAATGTGTCTGGTACAACAACGGCTTATTCTAAATGTGATGAAGTTAAAGTCGGAGTTTATCTGGATGAGAGTTCCGATGGTGGAAAAAGCTTTGGAAACATTGCTAAATACCATTTTAAGGAAACCAATACTACATCTTGCCATGGCAGCAAAGCTAACATCTCTGTAACCAAAGGCTACAAGTATCACGTTAGAGGCGTGCATTCTGTAACAGAAGGCTCAACGACGGAGACCACATCCACCAGCACTGGTGTCCTCACCGCATCCTAACCACCGCATTCATACTCCCAATTTGAAGCTTAGGACGCGATGAAATCTACCGGAAGAAAACAGGCGAAAGCCATCCACGAATCATTTATGTACAACTGAATAAAGAAAACAAAAAACTGAATAAGGAACCATGTAAGTAACCAAAAAACCAAAAGTAAAGATCCACACGCTTTGAAAAAAGCGAGTTCTGTTGTTTTGTGATGTGATAAGACGAGCCGGCCGGAGTACCCGATACTTCGACCGGCTTTTCTTGTACTGGAAGAAATATCTGGTATAATAATAGAAAAAATATCACAGAAAAGAGATGGGCTAACTGAGCGAGATAAGAAATGATGCAAAAACTATCCGGACAGAGGCTATTCAGGAGGTCCTGACCGATCAGGCTGTGAAGGGCGGCAGGCTGGCGAAGGCCTGTTCGGATCGGCAGATTTAGCGGATCACTCTGTCAGATATCATGGACGATAACCTGGAAATGATCGCATCGGGCCCGGCCTGCGGTGACAGAAGCACCCTCGAGGATGTATGCCGCATCAAAGGGCGCTATGGTCTCGTGTTTCAGGAGAAGGTGGAGACATTGCTTCGGAAGGAGATGTCCCGGGAGGTTACGAATGTCAGGAAGGTCATCACAGGAAGTGTGCGGGAGCTGTGCAGATAAATACTTGGTGTTGCAATTCCATACGACAATTGGTAAAATAGAGGGTGGAGAAGTGAAGAAAGTGAGGCGTCTATGGGCAGAACAGGTATTATTGGAGCGATGGAAGAGGAAGTTGCTCTTTTAAAAGAAAAAATGGAAATAGAGGTAGTGGTGAAAAAGGCATCCATGGAATTCTATCAGGGTCATCTGAATGGCCGCGAGGTTGTGGTGGTGCGCAGCGGCATCGGCAAGGTCAATGCAGGCATGTGTGCCCAGATTCTGGTGGATGTGTTCAATGTGAGCCACCTCATCAATACAGGAATCGCAGGTTCCCTGAAAGCGGAGATCAACATCGGAGATATCGTGGTATCCTCCGACGCACTGCAGCACGATATGGACGCGCGGCAGTTCGGTTACGCCAGAGGCGAGATCCCCCGCATGGATACGGTCAGCTTTCCGGCAGACCCGGAGCTTGTCGCGCTGGCGAAGGCAGCCTGTGAGGAAGTGAACCCGGATATCCGCGTCTTTGTGGGACGGGTAGTCACCGGCGATCAGTTCGTGGCGGAGCGTTCCGTGAAAAATGAGATCGCGTCCTGGACGGAAGGCTATTGTACCGAGATGGAAGGCGCAGCCATCGCGCAGGCGGCGTACCTGAACAAGGTACCCTTCGTCATCGTCCGCGCCATTTCCGACAAGGCCGACAACAGCGCCACGATGGACTATCCCACCTTCGAGGCTCAGGCCATCGAGCACAGCGTGAAGCTGGTAGAAGACTTCGTGTCCCGGATTCCGGAGGATGTATACTAGATTGGCGTTCAGAATCTAAAGAGGATAAGAGAAAGTCACATAAGCGGGAAGCTTGTCAGCCCCTGTCGGGCAATGACGAGCGCCCGCTCTTTTTATTTACCTGCCTGCCTTTTATAATAAAAGATAGAAAAAATTCCGTATGGAAAAGGCATACGGAAGTAAAAAAACGGGAGGGGACAGGATGTTTCGAATCGTGATGATAGCGGCCTGGGCCGTGTTGTTGATCGTGGTGCTTTATCTGTGGGCGGACGTGCGGGAGATTCGTTCGGTGGTGAAGGATACCAAGCGGGAGCTGCTGCGCAGCAATCTGTCGGCCCGGGCCTCTGAGAGCTTTCCGAATTTCGAGAAGGAGGCCCGGGAAAAAGAGGTGGACGGGCAGCAGGAGGCAGCGCAGTCGGCGTCAGTCAGGAGTTCCGGGAAAAGCCTGAATCCCCAGGAAGAGCAGGTTCTGAACGACGTGCTGACAGAATTCCTGGGGTAATGGCCGGAGAAGGGGATGGACAGGGGCTGCTCACGGAACAGCAGCTGTGAACAGTAACGTCGGCCATCTTTACACAGCCGGCAGGAAATGGTAAGCATTGACGGCGGGAGAATAAGAAAGTTATAATAGCGATAGTGTGATAAAGAAAAACGGCGCGGGGCAGTCGTTAAGCGCCGAATAAACGGTAAGATGGAGAGCGTATGAAGGAACTGGAAATCATTTACGAGGACAAGGATGTGCTGGTCATTCGCAAGCCTGCCGGGGTGCCGGTGCAGAGCGCGCGGGTGGGAGCGAAGGATTGTGAAAGCCTGCTGAAAAACTATTTATATAGAAAGAACCCGAAGGGCGGCGCGCCTTATCTGGGACTGATTCACCGCCTGGATCAGCCTGTGGAGGGTCTGGTGGTGTTTGCCCTGAATCCGAAGGCGGCGGCTTCTTTGAGCAAGCAGTCCGCGGGAAAAGAGATGCAGAAGACCTACCTGGCGATCCGGTACAATGTGGATAAGTATCCACAAGCTATCCCCAATGAGGAAAATCCATGTGGAAAAACTGTGGATAATGTGGAAAACTCGGTGGAAAACTGGAGCGAGTGCGTGGATTTCCTGTGGAAGGACGGAAAAAATAACCGGTCTGAGATCGTAAAAGAGGGCCGCCCCGGGGCGAAAAAGGCAGTGCTTCACTACCGGGTTCTGAAGTGTGTGGATAACCTGGAAATGCTGGAAATCCGCCTGGAGACGGGCCGTCATCACCAGATCCGGGTGCAGATGGCAGGCATGGGAACCCCTCTGGTGGGCGATCGCAAATACGGAAAGGTTGAAAACTATGTGGATAATGTGGATAACTCTTTCCCGGCCCTGTGTGCATATCGGATAAAGTTCCGCCATCCCACCACCGGAAAATGGATGGAATTTGAGCGGAAGCCGGAAAATCCGGTTTTTCAGAAATTTATGTAAATCACTTATCCACAGGGTAAAACTCTCATTTTTGCAGATACTAGGATAGACAGAGAAGAAGCCGTCCGCTTTTTCGGGAGACTGTCAGTCTGGGCAGATGCGAAGGGAGCGGCTTTATGGAGTGGATAGGGAAATATCAGAATCTGTGGAAGAAAATCGGAATCGCAGCGGCGGTTTGCCTGGGAATGAAGTATCTGGCGCCCCTGGTGATTCCATTTTTGATCGCGGGAGCTATCGTGTACTGGTGCAGGCCGCTGCTGGAAGCGCTGAAGAGGCGGTTTCGTTTCCGTCCGGCGCTGTCCATGGCGGTGCTGCTGGCGGCTGCAGTATGCGCGCTGGGTGCAGTGGGCATTCTTGTGGGCCGCAATCTGCACATTCAGGTACAGCGGCTGTGTGTTTACTGGAGTTATCCCGGGCGGGCGGAGGAGCTTTTGGGTCGCTGCTGCGATGAGGTGAGCGGAATGCTGCGGATAAATAACGGCGCGGTGCGGGCCTTTGTGGAGGAGCAGGCGGCCTGCCTTGGAATTCAGACCTGGGAGCAGATCCTGCCCGGCGTCTTCGGTAGCTCCTGGCAGGCGGCCCGGGGACTCGGCAGCTTCCTTGCCGGACTTTTTGTGACCGGGATTGCTACGATTCTGCTGGCTGCTGACTATGAGAAGATCCGGGAAATGGGACAGCGGTGGAGCTTTTATGAGAAGGTGTCCATGTCTCTGCGGGGAATTTCCCGGGCAGTAGGGCGATATCTGCGGGCCCAGGGGATCATCATGGGACTGGTGATGCTTAACTGTACCGCGGGGATCTGGCTGTCCGGGGCGGCGAAAAGTCCCGTGCTGGCGGGTGTGGGTACAGGCCTTCTGGATGCGCTGCCGATCTTTGGTACCGGCACGGTCTTTGTGCCCTGGGTTCTGATTCTGGTGTTCTGGCAGAAGCGCTACCGGGCAGCCCTGGTGCTGGCGGTCACCTATGGCATCTGCACCTTGACCCGGGAACTTCTGGAGCCGAGACTGGTGGGCGCGCACCTGAAGATCCTGCCCGTCGTGGTGCTGGCCAGCGTGTATGTAGGCGTGAAGGTGTACGGCGCGGGCGGGATCGTGCTGGGGCCGTTATCGGTGCTGGTGATTCAAGAATTGTGGAAGCGGGTAGATATAGATAAAAAAGAAGAAATGTCAGTTACAGAAAATGACATTTCTTCTAAGTAGATTTATGATTTAAAAAGATATTTTTAGTAGTATCATATCTGGTTTTTGCAGAGTTAAATGTACTACTAGATGCTAAAGAATAATTATAGTATAGATATAATTATTCTTTAGATAAGAGATATCAGCGGAGTTTACTTCAAAAATATTTTCACCAGCCGCCGCTTCCCTTCCGTATACGGCTGATACCGCATCGGAAGGTCCGGCCAGTTCTTCTTATCCACGATACTCTTGTGATGGGAAAAGGTCTCAAACCCGGCCTTGCCGTGGTAGCTGCCCATGCCGCTCTCCCCGAAGCCGCCGAAGCCCATGTAAGGCGTGGCCAGATGAATGATGGTGTCATTCACACAGCCGCCTCCAAAGGAACAGCGGGTCAGAACTCGGTCGGCCAGCTTTCGGTTCCGTGTGAAAATATAGAGCGCCAGCGGGTGCGGCTTCTCGTTAATGAGGCGGATCACGTCGTCGATGGAGTCATAAGTCAGAATCGGCAGCAGGGGTCCGAAGATTTCCTCCTGCATCACGTCGTCCCGCCAGGTGACCCGATCGAGAATGGTAGGCTCGATTTTTAAGGCATCTGCGTCTGTCCGTCCACCAAAGACAGTCTTGGCCGGGTTCATCAGATTCAGAATCCGCAGGAAATGCTTCTCATTGATGATGTGGCCATAGTCCCCATTTTCCAGGGGATTCTCCCCGAACTGGGCGCGAATCTGCCGGATCAGTTCTTCGACCAGCCGGTTCTTCACCCGGATATCGCAGAGAATATAGTCGGGAGCCACGCAGGTCTGTCCGCAGTTCAGAAACTTGCCGAAGACGATACGCCGGGCTGCCATAGGGATGTCCGCAGTGCGGTCCACGATGCAGGGGCTTTTTCCGCCAAGCTCCAGGGTCACCGGCGTCAGGTGTGCGGAGGCCTTCTCCATGACGAAACGGCCCACCGATTTACTGCCGGTGAAAAAGATGTAGTCGAAATGCTGCTCCAGAAGTGCCGTATTTTCCGCCCGTCCTCCGGTCACCACAGCCACCAGGGACGCCGGAAAATAAGCCCGGATCAGGCGCCCCATGAGACGGCTGGTGCAGGATGAGTAGGCGCTGGGCTTCAGAATCGCCGTATTACCGGCGGCCAGGGCGTCGGCCAGGGGCTCCAGGGTCAAAAGCAGCGGGTAGTTCCAGGGGCTCATGATCAGCGTCACGCCGTAGGGCGAGGGTTTCCGGTAGCTTGTCGAGCAAAACTGCGCGAGAGGCGTCGGGACCAGACGATCGCGCATCCAGAGGCGCAGATGCCGCCGGAGATAACGGATTTCATTTAAAAGCAGGCCGGTTTCGCACAGATAGCTTTCAGCGGCGCTTTTGCCGAGATCCAGCTTCAGCGCTTCCTGAAATTCCGGCTCATGTTCAGCTACCAGCCGTTCCAGGCGCGTCAGGGCCGCCATCCGGTTTTTATAGGAAAGCGTCGCGCCCGACCGGAAGCATCGCCGCTGCCGGGCCACCAGTTTCTGAATCTCCTGTTCGTTCATGGGAATCCTCCAATCTCATATTTCGTATTATAAATCTATTTTACCCAATTACAGAAAAGCAGTCAAAGGAAATCGCGGGATCCCCGCGAAAACCTTGACAAAATCGACATTTTCGTACTACAATACAAAAAGATACGCCCATCTGGGCGTGATAATCATAACAGCGTACTGTTAAATAAAAATAAATGAAAA
The DNA here is from genome assembly GCA_902362725.1 of Clostridiaceae bacterium. Classification (GTDB taxonomy): domain Bacteria; phylum Bacillota; class Clostridia; order Lachnospirales; family Lachnospiraceae; genus Laedolimicola; species Laedolimicola ammoniilytica. The sequence continues at coordinate 182,000 of CABIXM010000001.1, forward strand.
AGGCCCCATGGGCGAGAAGGAGAAAAGAATGGCAAAGGAGAAGAAACTGGTCGAAGAGATTACTTCCATGGACGTGGACTTCGCGCAGTGGTACACCGATGTAGTAAAGAAAGCGGAGCTGACCGATTATACCAGCGTAAAGGGCTGCATGGTGATCAAGCCGGCAGGCTACGCGATCTGGGAAAATATTCAGAAGGAGCTGGACGCGCGTTTTAAGGCATCAGGCGTTGAGAACGTATATCTGCCCATGCTGATTCCGGAGAGCCTGCTTCAGAAGGAGAAGGATCATGTAGAGGGCTTTGCGCCTGAGGTAGCATGGGTGACCCATGGCGGACTGGAGCCGCTGCAGGAGCGTATGTGTATCCGTCCTACTTCCGAGACCCTGTTCTGTGATTTTTACGCAAAGGAGATCCAGTCCTACCGTGATCTTCCGAAGGTATATAACCAGTGGTGCTCCGTTATGCGTTGGGAGAAGACCACCCGTCCGTTCCTGCGCTCCCGTGAGTTCCTGTGGCAGGAGGGCCATACCGCCCATGCGACCGCAGAGGAGGCAGAGGCACGTACCCAGCAGATGCTGAACCTGTATGCGGATTTCTGCGAGGAGGTTCTGGCTATGCCAGTTATCCGTGGACGCAAGACCGATAAAGAGAAGTTCGCAGGCGCGGAGGCGACCTACACCATTGAGGCGCTGATGCATGACGGCAAGGCGCTGCAGTCCGGTACCAGCCACAACTTTGGCGACGGTTTTGCCAAGGCGTTCGGTATCCAGTATACCGCAAAGGACAACACCCTGCAGTATGTACATCAGACATCCTGGGGTATGACCACCCGTCTGATTGGAGCTATCATCATGGTTCACGGCGATAACAGCGGACTGGTTCTGCCGCCGCGGATCGCGCCGACCCAGGTGATGATTATCCCCATTGCCCAGCATAAGGAAGGCGTCCTGGATAAGGCTTACGAGCTGAAGTCCACCCTACTGGAGGCAGGCTTTAAGGTGAAGGTAGACGATTCTGACAAGAGCCCGGGCTGGAAGTTCTCTGAGCAGGAGATGAAGGGTATCCCGGTACGTATCGAGATTGGACCGAAGGATATCGAGGCAAATCAGGCTGTGATTGTCCGTCGCGATACCCGCGAGAAGATCGTAGTTGCCCTGCCGGAGCTGGCCGAGAAGGTAGGCGAGGTGCTGACCACCATGCAGAGTGATATGCTGGAGAAGGCAAGAAAGCATCGGGATTCCCATACCTACGACGCTCATAACTACGAAGAGTTTGTAAAGATTGTCAATGAAAAGCCGGGCTTCGTACGTGCCATGTGGTGCGGCGATCAGGCCTGCGAGGACAAGATTAAGGAAGATACCACAGCAACCTCACGCTGCATGCCGTTTAAGCAGGATCACATCGCGGACACCTGCGTATGCTGCGGCAAGCCTGCGAAGGCGCTTGTTTATTGGGGCAAGGCATACTAAAAATGATAGAAGAAAATGATTCAGGGCTGAGAAGCTACTGAACAGTTACGAGAAGCGGCTGGAGGCCAACCCCCTCGGGCCGCTTTTCCATTACAGCTTATCTGGAAGAATCTTACATATATAGATTCTGACGGAAAACGCCCGGAAATAAGATAGAAAGGACACGCGCACATGAAGATTCAGATTCCTGAAAAAGCTAACGAAATCATCACGACCCTTACCGCCGCCGGCTACGAAGCCTACGTGGTGGGCGGCTGCGTGCGCGACGCCATTCTGGGCCGGGAGGCGGCGGACTGGGACATCACCACCAATGCGAAGCCGGAGCAGGTGAAGACCTTATTTCCCAGAACCGTGGACACGGGGCTCCAGCACGGTACCGTGACGGTCCTGAATGGAAAAGAGGGCTTCGAGGTCACCACGTACCGGATTGACGGCGAATATCTGGATGGCCGCCACCCGGAGCAGGTGCTGTTTACGCCGAATCTTCTGGAAGATCTGAAACGGCGGGACTTTACCATCAATGCCATGGCATATAATGAGAAAGAGGGCCTGGTGGACGCCTTCGACGGCCTGGGTGACCTGGAGCGTGGTCAGATCCGCTGCGTGGGCGACCCCAGAGAGCGGTTTACCGAGGATGCCCTTCGGATCTTACGGGCAGTCCGTTTTTCCGCCCAGCTGGATTTCGAGATTGAGTCGGAGACAAAAGCGGCCCTGGCGGAATTTGCGCCGCGTCTTCGGAAGGTCAGTGCCGAGCGCATCCAGGTGGAGCTGATGAAGCTTCTGACCTCAGATCACCCGGAGGTCTTCCGGGTAGTCTGGGAGACAGGTATCACGGCGGTGATTCTGCCGGAATTCGACGCCTGCATGGAGACGCCCCAGCACAATCCCCATCATTGCCGGGGCGTGGGCGATCATATCCTGTATACATTGACCGGCGTGGAGAAGGAGAAAGCCCTCCGGTGGGCTGCCCTGCTTCACGACATCGGAAAGCCGGTCACCCGCACCACCGACGAGCAGGGAATCGATCATTTCCACGGACACGCGAAGATGGGCGCGGAGATGGCCAACGGGATCTTACGCCGCCTGAAATTCGATAACGACACCCGCAAACGGATCGTAAAGCTGGTGGAGGTCCATGACGACCGGCAGATCCCGCTGAACCACAGGGGCGTGCGCCGGGCCATTCACCGGATAGGAGCAGATCTGTTCCCGGATTACCTGAAGCTTCGCAGGGCAGACTCCATGGCTCAGAATCCGGCGCTTCTAAAGGAAAAGCTGGAGAACATAGACGAGACCGAGCGCCTGTATAATGAGATTCTGGAAGCCCGGAACTGTCTGTCCTTAAAGGATCTGGCCGTAACGGGACGGGATCTCATCGACGCGGGCGTGAAGCCGGGTCCGGGCCTTGGAATCATTCTGAACCGGATGCTGGAGGCGGTCATCGAGCACCCGGAATACAACACAAAAGAATATCTCTTAGAAAGAATATTACCCCTCGTTTCCTCATAGATTTGAAAGGAACGGGGGGATTTTTGTGAACGAAAAAGCGCTGCAAATCCTGGAGCAGTATGATCTGGAGGTCCTGAAAAGCTACGGCGGCCGGGGCGGAATTATGTTGGAGACAAAAGACGGCTTAAAAATGATAAAAGAATTTGCAGGCTCGCGCGCAAAGCTTCCCCTGGAGCAGCGGGTGCTTGGGACACTTACGGAACGGGGCGTCTGCGCCGTAGACAGGGTGCAGGTAAGCCGGGAGGGAGAGCTCATTACCATCGGCGACTACGAGACGCCCTACGTCGTCAAGGACTGGCCGCCGGGCCGGGAATGTGACCCGAAGAATGAGGAGGAGCTGCTGCGGAGTATGCGTCTCCTGGCCCGGGTCCACCGGGAGCTTCGGGACGTTCTGCACACGGAAGGGGCGGAGCGCCGCTGGATTCTGGGCGCGGATCGGACAGAAGAGTTAGAAAAGCATAACCGGGAAATGAAGCGGACCCGGAATTTTATCCGGACGCGGCAGAAAAAGGGTGATTTCGAGCTGCTGTATCTGCAATGCGCCGAAACCATTTTCCAGAATGGAGCGGAGGCCCTGGATCTTCTGAAGGCTTCCGGGAGTGAGGCGCTCTACCGGCAGGCTGTGGAGGGCGAACACCTCTGCCACGGCGAGTATGTCCATCATAATATCATGTTTCACCGGCAGGAGACGGCCCTGGTGAACTTCGGCCATTTTGAAATCAATGTGCAGGTAAATGACCTCTGCCTGTTCCTGCGGAAAATCATGGAGAAACACAACTGGAACGGATCCTTGGCAGGGCGGATGCTGACCGCCTACGAGCGGGAGCTTCCCCTGTCCGGGGAGGAGCGGGCCTACCTGGCTGCGAACCTTTATTACCCTGAGAAAGCCTGGAAGCTGGCCCATCATTATTACCATACGAATAAGGCCTGGGTACCGGAGAAGAGCGCTGAGAAGCTGCAGGTATTCCTGACCCAGAATGAGCGCAGGAAGAAAATGGTAAAAGACGTATTGATACCGTAAATATGCTGTAAAATATGCCCGAATACATTGACTTTCCTGTACAAATATTCTAAAATTAGACACAGATAACGTAACTGTTCAGTCCCTTTGCAGTTACGTTGCAAAATCCATTTAAAATCGGCTTCGCCGATGGGATTTTGCAGACCTGAATCACTTTCTTACACCTTCAGTAGCGAGTGCTTCAGGCTGAAATATAATGATAGAAGTGAGGTATCAGTTATGTATTTGGACGATTATAAGCGTTGGATGGACACGGAACTGGAGGATCCGGCTCTGACTGAGGAGCTGAAAGGCATCGCGGGAAAGGACGATGAGATTAAGGACCGTTTTGCGGTAGCCCTGAAATTTGGTACCGCAGGCCTGCGTGGTGTGCTGGGAGCAGGTTCCAACCGTATGAATATCTATGTGGTCCGTCAGGCGACCCAGGGTCTGGCCAACTGGGTAAAGACCCAGGGCGGCAGCCAGCTTGTGGCCATCAGCTATGACAGCCGTATCAACAGCGACGTGTTCGCGAAGACAGCAGCCAGCGTGCTGGCAGCCAATGGAATCAAGGTTCGCATTTACGACGCCCTGATGCCGGTTCCGGCTCTTAGCTTCGCAACCCGTTATTATCAGGCCAATGCGGGTATCATGGTGACCGCGTCCCATAACCCGGCGAAATACAACGGCTACAAGGCCTACGGCCCGGACGGCTGCCAGATGACGGATGAGGCGGCGGATATCGTATATGCCGAGATCCAGAAGACTGACATCCTGACCGGCGCGAAGGTCATGGATTTCGAGGCAGGTATCAAAGAAGGCCTCATCGAATACGTAGGCGACGACTGTAAAGAAGCCCTGTATCAGGCCATCGAGGCTCGCAGCGTGCGTCCGGGTATCTGCGCTGCATCCGGCCTGAAGCTGGTATATTCCCCGCTGAACGGTTCCGGCCTGGTTCCGGTAACCCGTGTGCTGAAGGATATCGGCATCACCGATGTGACCATCGTACCGGAGCAGCAGTATCCGGACGGTCACTTCCCCACCTGCCCGTACCCGAATCCGGAGATCTTCGAGGCTCTCCGTCTGGGACTGGAGCTGGCGGAGAAGACCGGAGCAGACCTGATGCTGGCTACCGACCCGGACGCAGACCGTGTGGGTATCGCCATGAAGTGCCCGGACGGCAGCTATGAGCTGGTATCCGGTAATGAGATGGGCGTTCTGCTTCTGGACTATATCTGCGCAGGCCGCATTGAGAAGGGCACTATGCCGAAGAATCCGGTGGCTGTGAAGTCCATCGTATCCACTCCGCTGGCAGACGCGGTGGCGAAGAACTACGGCGTGGAGCTCCGTAGCGTTCTGACCGGCTTCAAATGGATTGGCGACCAGATCGCGAAGCTGGAAGCAGCAGGTGAGGCAGACCGCTTTATCTTCGGCTTCGAAGAGAGCTACGGATATCTGGCAGGCCCCTATGTGCGTGATAAGGACGCCATCATCGGTTCCATGCTCATCTGTGAGATGGCGGCTTACTACCGGAGCATCGGTTCCTCCATCAAGCAGCGTCTGGAAGAGATCTATGAGAAATATGGCCGTTACCTGAACAAGGTAGACAGCTTCGAGTTCCCGGGACTGTCCGGTATGGACAAGATGGCCGGCATCATGGACGGCCTTCGCCAGAACCCGCCCGCGAAGATCGGCGATTACGCGGTGGTAAAGGTAACAGATTATAAGAAGCCCGAGGAGACAGGTCTCCCGGCAGCCAATGTACTGGTGTACAAGCTGGAAGGCGGCGCAGAAGTCATCGTCCGCCCGTCCGGAACCGAGCCGAAGATCAAGACCTACTTTACTACACTCGGAAAGGATCTGGCTGAAGCCCAGGTCCAGAAGGATGCGCTGGCAGCAGCGATCGCTCCCATATTTGAGTAACAAAACCCGAAATACCTTGACAAATAAATGAGAAACGGGTATAAATAGGAAAGAAGATATGGAAGAACGCACACACAGACATATCGTCGACAAAAAGAGTAGTAGTATTATTTAGGAGGAATTACCAGATGAACAGAATGGAATTAGTTGCTGCTATCGCAGAGAAGACTGAGTTATCCAAGAAGGACGCAGAGAAGGCTCTGAAGGCTTTCACAGATGTAGTTGCAGAAGAGCTGAAGAAGGGCGAGAAGATCCAGCTGGTTGGATTCGGAACCTTCGAGGTATCTGAGAGAGCAGCAAGAGAGGGAAGAAATCCGCAGACTGGCGAGGCTATGCAGATCGCAGCGTCCAAGTCCCCGAAGTTTAAGGCTGGAAAAGCACTGAAGGATGCTCTGAACTAATCTATGCGTCTTGATAAATATTTAAAGATTTCCCGTCTGATAAAGCGGAGAACCGTAGCCAATGAAGCCTGCGACGCAGGACGCGTGCTGGTCAACGACAAGGTGGCCAAGGCGTCTGTGAACGTGAAGGCGGGCGACGTGATAGAGATTCAGTTTGGCAGTAAGTCCGTGAAGGTGGAAGTCCTGGACGTCCAGGAGACCGTCCGCAAGGATGACGCCAAGGAGCTCTACCGTTATCTTTAAAAACAGGAATAATGAGAAAGACCTTTTCATACATTTAGTTGTAAACTAGTAAGTGTATGGGGAGGTCTTTTTTTGGAAGAAAAGCAGTACGCAAAAGCCCACAAGCTGCTCTTAAGCAACCGGCGGACGGGTACCATCAGCGGCGTCACTGACGTGATTTCTTTTGATATCGCGGAAATCCTGCTGGAGACGGAGCAGGGCATGCTGACCATCAAAGGCGCCGATCTCCATGTGAACCGTCTGACCCTGGAGAAGGGAGAGGTAGATATCGAGGGACGGATAGACAGTATGGCCTACTCAGAGGTCACGGATTTTCATAAGGCGGGCGCGTCGCTGCTGGGCCGCCTGTTCAAATAGCCTATGGGCGGGGGAATCATGTTTGAACTGCAGTTTTTCGGAAAAGCCCTCCTCTATGGCGCGGCACTGGCCTTCTCCTATGAGGGCCTGAAGGTGTTCCGGCGGCTGATATCCCATGGGACGGTCTGGATGGCGCTGGAGGATCTGGCCTACTGGCTGACCTGCGGATTCTTGATTTTCCGGATGCTGTACCGGGAGAACAGCGGAGCCGTCCGGGGTTTCGCCGTTACGGCCGTGGTGCTGGGCATGCTTCTTTACCTCCGGGTTGCGAAAATATGCCGAAATTTATGCCGAAATCTCAGAAAAAAATTGCATAAATAAATAAAAAAGACTATAATAAAATAAATGTACCCACAAATAGGTGGATTTGATGGGAAACGGCAGAAGAAAGCCGTTTTAAAAGCAGTTTCAGAACGAAAGTGAGGCGAAAGGAGCTATGGCGACAAAAACCCGGCGCGGGATGAACCGAAGAAAACGCATGGGATATCGGCTAATCATACTGACTGTGATGTGTCTGCTGGTAACGGGTTTTTATGCGAAGCATCGGCTCCAGCAGAAGAACGGGGCCTACCAGAAGCAGGAAGAGCAGCTGATGGCCCAGATTGCAGAGGAAGAGCAGCGTTCGAAGGATATCGAGGAGCTGGGCAAATACGTCCAGACTAAGAAGTATGTGGAAGAGGTGGCCAAGGAACGGCTGGGACTCGTCTATCCCGACGAGATTCTGTTCAAGGCCAAAGAGTAACAGGTTTACATAATGTATGAACACGGAGACTGTCCGGGACCCGAAAGGGTTCGGACAGCCTTTTCAGTTTCCGGCAGGTTCTTAAAGAGCGTTCTATGTCCCCTTTTGCCGAAAACTTCTGAAATCACCCGCCCCCATTTGACAAAATAATCCGTTTCCGTCCTCTATAATTCCCAATCACACAGACACACACGGAAGACGAGGAGGAACAAGAACGTGAAACGAGAGGAAAATTACGGCTGGCTCTACGGAATCGTGGCGGGCAGCTGCGTGGCAGCGATGCAGATTGGCGTAGGAATGTTTCAGATGGATCGGGATTACGCCATCCTTCTGGGAGCGGCCCAGGGACTTTTGGTATGTTCTCTTACCGTGATCTGCGGCGGGATTCTGGTGTGGATTTTGAAACCCCTTCCCACGGAGCGGGAGGAGCAGTCCCATCCGGTACAACAGCGGCTTACGGAATACAGGGAGGCCTTTCACAACCTGGCGGTAAGCTTCGCAGGCACGCCAGGCCGGATGGCGGAGGCCGTCCCGGAGGAGGAACGGCTGGATAAGACGGAGAAAATGAAGCTGCTCTGGAATACGAGACTGGAGGAAAACCGTGCGGCGGTGGCGGTACAGCTTAATGAAATGGCGCGGATTATGACTGATACGGTGGAATACGCCTGGGACACACAGCCCGACGAGGATTTGGAGCAGCGGCTGGCGAAAAAGCTGCGGAGTATGGGGCTCAGTGTCCATTCGGTGATGGTCTACCAGGAGGAACACCGGCGGCAGGAGGTTTATCTGACCATCAGCACCCGTCACCGCAAATGCGTGGCCACGAAGGACATTGCGGAGGCTCTGTCCAGGCTGATGAAGAAGGCCATGATGCCGGGCAAGGACAGCCGGGCCTTTGTGGGAAGCGAGAAGGCGACGGTGCTGTTCGTGGAGCGGACGAATTTTCAGGTGCTTTACAGCGTGGAGAAGGCGGTCAAGAGCAAAGAAACCATCTCCGGGGACAATTTTTCCCTGCACCGGTGCCGGGAAGGGCAGTTTATCGGGGCGCTGTCGGACGGTATGGGGTCCGGCATGGCGGCCTACCGGGACAGTGAGATGGTCATTGACCTGCTGGAGCAGTTTCTGGAGGCAGGTTTCTCCAAGGAGACGGCGGTGCGGATGATCAATTCAGCCCTGATTGTGAGGTCGGACGCCCAGGTATTTTCCACCATCGATATCAGCTCGCTGGATCTGTATACCGGCATCTGCGAATTTCTGAAGGTGGGCGCGTCCACCACCTTCATCCGGCGGGAAAACTGGGTGGAGACCATCTCTTCCACCAGCCTGCCCGCAGGCGTCTTCCACAAGCTGGAGCCGGACTGCACCAGCAGAAAGCTCTACGACGGCGACATGGTTATCATGGTGACAGACGGGGTGCTGGATGCCCTGCCTGCGGCCCATCAGGAGAAGCTGATGAAGGACATCATCCTGGAGCATGATACGGGAAATCCGTCCGAGCTGGCCGCCTACATTCTGGCCCGGGTGCGCCAGTACCGGGAGAAGGAGCCCGCGGACGATATGACGGTGCTGGTGATGGGGCTGGTAAAGTATTAAAGAGATATGGTATACTAAAAGTAATGGAAAAACTACGAAAGGAAAACTGGAAAATGCTGGATCGCGTGCGTGCATTTACAGAAAAATATCAGATGATTCGTCCGGGAGACAGGATCGTGGCGGGCATATCGGGAGGAGCGGATTCCGTGTGCCTGCTTTTCCTGCTGCACGAACTCTGCCGGGAAAAGGGCGCGTCGCTCTTTGCGGTGCATGTCAATCACTGCCTGCGGGGCGCGGAGGCTGACGGAGACGAAGCCTATGTGCGGGAGCTCTGCGGACGGCTTACGATTCCGCTGCGGACCGTTTCCTTTGACGTAAAGGAGAGGGCAGCCCGGGAGCACCTGACCCTGGAGGAGGCGGGGCGGCTCTGCCGGTATGAGGCCTTCGCGGAGGAAGCAAGGATCTTAAGCGGCGCGCGGATTGCGGTGGCCCATCACGCGGGGGATCAGGCAGAGACTGTGCTATTCCAGCTCTTTCGGGGAAGCGGCCTTAAGGGCCTCTCCGGCATGAGTCCGGTGCGGGATAACATTATCCGGCCATTGCTCTGCGTGGAGCGGGAGGAGATCGAGGCCTGGCTTACCGAACGGGGCATCGCCTGGCGGACGGACAGTACGAATCTGACCATGGACTACACACGGAACCGGATCCGGGGCGATATCCTGAAGACGGCCCGGGAGCAGATCAACGTGAAGGCGGTCCGGCATGTGGCCGAGGCAGCCGCGGAGCTGGGCGAAGTGGAGCAGTATCTGGAGCGGAAGACGGATGCGGCCTACCGGCTTGCGGTACGGGAGGAGGAGGACGCCCGCTTTGTCTTTGCAAACGCATTTTCCAGGGAGGAGACGCTAATCGGGGGCAGAGTGCTCCGGCGATGTATGGCGGAGCTTGGCGGTCTCAAGGACGTGGAGCGGGTTCACATCGAGCAGATCCGGGAACTCATGGAGAAGCAGACCGGCAGCCGGATCGACCTGCCAAATGGCCGCAGCGCCAGACGGGAATACGAGGGCGTTCGGATCAGCCGCGGCGGGAAGTCGACGCGGCAGCAGGGCAGCCCTGCATCGATCTGCCCGGAGATTCCGGGCAGCGTCCGGATTCGGGGGCAGATATGGGAATTTACCCTGTTGGCAGCGGAAAAAATTGAAATTATTCCCCAAAAAACATATACGAAATGGTTCGACTATGATAAAATAAAAAAATGTCTGGAGATCCGGGGGCGGAAACCCGGGGATTATCTGGAGATTAACCGGGCGCATGGACGCAAAAAGCTGAAGGCGTATCTGATTGATGAAAAGGTGCCGGCGGCGGACCGGGACGAGTTACGGCTGCTGGCGGACGAATCGCATATTGTGTGGATTCCGGGGTATCGTATCAGTGAGGCGTATAAGGTCACGGAGGACACCAGGAACATTTTAAAAGTACAGATAAGCGGAGGAAATGAACATGGCTGAGAAAATCAGAGTTATGATTCCCGAAGAGGAAGTAGACGCGAAGATCAAAGAGCTGGGACAGAAGATCAGCGAGAAGTTTGCAGGCGAGGAGGTTCACCTGATCTGTATTCTGAAGGGCAGCGTATTCTTCGTATGCGAGCTGGCCAAGAGAATCACCGTGCCGGTGACCATCGATTTTATGCAGGTATCCAGCTACGGCGCGGAGACCAAGTCCAGCGGCGTGGTACGTCTGAGCAAGGATCTGGACGAACCGCTGCAGGGGAAGAATGTGATTATCGTGGAGGATATCATTGATTCCGGACGGACCTTAAGCCACCTGGTAAAGCTTTTGGGACAGCGGAATCCGAAAACCATGACCCTGTGCACCCTGCTTGACAAGCCGGATCGCAGAGTGGTAGACGTGGATGTGGAATATACCGGATTTACCATTCCGGATGAGTTCGTGGTAGGCTATGGCCTGGACTACGATCAGAAGTACCGGAATCTGCCGTATATCGGAGTGTTAGAGTTTGTGGATTAACGGTTTTGCGAATGGCGCTGCTGAACGTACGGATATAAGGAGGAACCATTTTGAACAACAGACAATTTCGGATTTCCGGAGCCTATCTGGTTTTTCTGGCGCTGCTGATCTATCTATTCAGCACCTACGTAAGACGGATGGACATGGAAAATCTGTATACTTATCAGCAGTTTGAGACTGCCGTGGAGAATGGCGAGGTAGTATCCGCCGTGATCAGCCAGTCCGAAGCCACCCCCACCGGTACGGTGCGCCTGACCATGAAGGACGGCAGCCGTCAGGATGTGAATGTGGCGGACACCACCGAGGCCAGAGAGCTTCTGGAGTCCAGGGACGTGGCGGTAGCCTTCGCTGCGGTGAGCACCAATAACTGGATGGCGTCCCTGGGCGCGCCCCTTCTGGCGGCCGTGGTAGCCGTGGTCGTGATGATGATTCTGATGAACCGTCAGGCCAACGGCGGCGGTGGCGGCAAGATGATGGACTTCGGCAGAAGCCGGGCCCGCATGACTACCCAGGAGCAGATTAACACCACATTTAAAAATGTGGCAGGCCTGCAGGAAGAAAAAGAAGAGCTTCGCGAGATCGTGGATTTCCTGAAGCTGCCCCAGAAATACACCCAGGTGGGAGCCCGCATTCCCAAGGGCGTGCTGCTGGAGGGCCCTCCCGGAACCGGTAAGACGCTGCTGGCCAAGGCTGTAGCAGGCGAGGCGGGCGTGCCGTTCTTCAGTATCTCCGGTTCGGATTTTGTAGAGATGTTCGTCGGCGTAGGAGCTTCCCGTGTGCGCGACCTGTTCGCGGACGCCAAGAAGAACAGTCCCTGCATCGTGTTTATCGATGAGATTGACGCGGTGGCGAGACGCCGTGGCAGCGGTATGGGCGGCGGCCACGACGAGCGCGAGCAGACCCTGAACCAGTTACTGGTAGAAATGGATGGCTTCGGCGTGAACGAGGGCATCATCGTCATGGCGGCGACAAACCGTGTGGATATCCTGGATCCGGCTATCTTACGTCCGGGCCGTTTCGATCGGAAGATTATGGTGGGCAGACCGGATGTACGCGGCAGAGAAGAGATCTTACAGGTTCATGCGAAAAATAAGCCGCTGGCAGAAGATGTAGACTTAAAGCAGATAGCCCAGACCACCGCAGGCATGACCGGAGCGGATCTGGAGAACCTGATGAACGAGGCGGCCATCCTGGCAGCCAGGGACAACCGTCCTTATATCACTCAGGCAGATATCCGCAAGTCCTTCGTGAAGGTGGGTATCGGTGCGGAGAAGAAGAGCCGTATCGTCTCTGAGAAGGAGAAGCGCATCACCGCGTACCACGAGGCAGGGCACGCGATCCTGTTCCATGTGCTGCCGGATGTGGGACCTGTATACAGCGTATCGATCATCCCCACGGGTGTCGGTGCGGCTGGTTACACCATGCCGCTGCCTGAGAAGGATGAGATGTTCAATACCAAGGGCAAGATGCTGCAGGATATCGAGGTATCCTTAGGCGGACGTATCGCCGAGGAGCTGATTTTTGACGATATCACCACCGGCGCTTCCCAGGATATCAAGCAGGCTACCCGTGTGGCCCGCGCCATGGTCACCAAGTACGGCATGTCCGACGAGCTGGGCCTGGTCAGCTACGATTCCGACGAAGAAGTATTCCTGGGCCGCGACTACGGCCACACCAAGGGCTACGGCGAGAACGTGGCAAGCAAGATCGATTCCGAGGTCAAACGTATCGTAGACGAGTGTTACGACAAGGCCAAAGCCATCATCCTGGACCACCGCGACGTCCTGGACGCAGCGGCAGCCCTGCTTCTGGAGAAAGAGAAGATTTCCAGAGAAGAGTTCGAGGCATTGTTTGAAAAGGAAGAGGCCGTACCGGCTGTATAAGAGTAAGCATTTAGGGATTCCGCTGGTTGGTGGGATCCCTTTTTCGATTCGTTTCGAATTTATATTTCCGTCATTATGACGGAATGGCATTGTGAATATTTCACAAAAACAGATAATGATTTTTGTGAAGTTTGTGCACACTTATCGCGACTTTATGTTATAATAATACTCGTAAAACCCCCAATACATTATATAGTTTTTGCTACACCCCATAAGTAAAAAGAAATACCTTCTCCTGAAACAGACAGCGCGAGCTGTCTGTTTCACTTTATGTAAAAACATCCGTGAAACCGGCAGAGACGGAATATATAGGACAAAAACAGTGACGTGGGTAAAGATTGTTACGGAATAAACAAATGTTGAAATGAAAGAACCGGTATTATAAAATGATAATCGGGAATCGGCCGCGGGAGAGCGGCTGTGACAGAAAGAGAGAGAATTATGGGAAAGATTAACCGACAGGCGCTTTTCGTGGAAGAGTCGGAGGGCTTTCGGATTCCGCTGGAGCCGAAGGCAGGCGATCGGGTAAAGCTGCGCTTTCGAACGGCGAAAGATAATGTGGAAAGTGTATATTTTATCAGCGGAAAGGAACGGAATCCGATGACGAAGGTCTGTTCCGCAGGCCGCTTTGACTATTACGAAATCGAGACCAAAGTAGGAACTGATACCATCTATTATTATTTTGAAATCCGTTCCAATGAGGAGCGGCTTTTTTATAATAAGCTGAGTGTCACGGACAATCTGCAGGACTGTTATGCCTTTCGTATCATTCCGGGCTTCGCTACGCCAGACTGGGCCAAGGGCGCGGTCATGTATCAGATCTACGTGGATCGCTTCTGCAACGGCGATTCCACCAACGATGTACTGACCGGAGAATATAGTTACATCCATAAGCAGGTGGAGCAGGTGAAGGACTGGAGCGCCCCGCCCGAGGGTATGGATGTGCGTCGGTTCTACGGCGGCGATCTGCAGGGAATTCTGGATAAGCTGGACTATCTGCAGGATCTGGGCGTGGAGGTCATTTACATGAACCCGATTTTCGTGTCCCCGTCCAATCACAAGTACGATTGTCAGGATTACGACTATATCGATCCCCACTATACCGTGATCAAGGAGGATGGCGGCGACTTGCTTCCGCCAGGCGAGCTGGATAACACCAAGGCAACGAAGTACATTAAGCGCGTGGTCAGCAAGGAAAATCTGGAGGCCAGCAACGAATTCTTCATCCATTTCGTGGAGGAGGTGCACAAGCGCGGCATACGTGTGCTGCTGGACGGTGTCTTCAATCACTGCGGCTCCTTCAATAAATGGCTGGATCGGGAGTGCATCTACGAGGGCGATGGCGACTATGAAAAGGGCGCCTACGTCTCTGAGGACAGCCCATATCGGAATTTCTTCAAGTTTAATAATACCCATGAGTGGCCGTACAATCCCTATTACGACGGATGGTGGGGCCATGACACCCTGCCGAAGCTGAGCTATGAGACCTCTCAGGAGCTTTACGATTATATCATGGGCATTGCCCGGAAATGGGTTTCTCCGCCTTATAACGTGGACGGCTGGCGTCTGGACGTGGCGGCCGATCTGGGCCTGTCCGCTGATTTCAATCACAAGTTCTGGCAGGATTTCCGGAAAAATGTAAAAGAGGCCAACCCAAACGCCGTCATCTACGCGGAGCATTACGGCGACGCCACCAGCTGGCTGAAGGGCGGCGAGTGGGATTCCATCATGAATTACGACACCTTCATGGAGCCCATCACCTGGTATCTGACCGGCATGGAGAAGCACAGCGACAGCAGGGAGCCGGATCTGATGAACAATGTGAATGTCTTTATCGATACCCTGCGGGAAAAATCCTGCGCCTTTACAGGCCAGTCCTTCCTGATTGCCATGAACCAGCTTTCCAACCACGACCATTCCCGTTTTCTGACTCGCACCAACCATAAGGTGGGCCGCGTGAATGAACTGGGCAGCAAGGCGGCCGAGGAAGGCGTCTCCAAGGCGGTCTTCCGGGAGGCGGTGGCCATGATGATGACCTGGCACGGCGCGCCGACCATTTACTATGGAGACGAGGCCGGCGTCTGCGGATTCACCGATCCCGACAGCCGAAGAACCTATCCCTGGGGCCATGAGGATCAGGATCTGATCCGATACCACAAAGAACTGATCCGCGTCCGCAAGGAGAATCCGGCCTGTCGTCGGGGCAGCGGTATCCCGGTGTACGCCAAAGGCGGACATTTCGCTTTCGGCAGATTTCTGGGCGACAACCATGTGCTGACCATCATTAATAATACAGAGGAGGCCGAGCGCATGACGATTCCGGTCTGGCAGCTTGAGATTCCGGACGGCGAGCTGTTTGAGCGCCAGGTATTGTCTATGGAAGAGGAGTTCAATCTGGAAAAAGCCCATTATCTGGTCAGTGACGGAGCGATTGAGATCTATATGCCACCCTATTCCGCAGCAGTCATGAGCCATACCGGAGAAAATTAAAGAAATGGGTTGACAAATCCCTACTATCGTGGTAAGTTAATAAAAAATTTAATGAACTAAACCGTTGAAGCGGAGATAACGATGTTCATGCGCGCCCAGAGAGTCCGGGGAGGTGGGAGCCGGATCGAGATGCAGGATATCAAATGGACCGCTGAGGGCGCAGTCAAAGGATTATGTTATGTAAACCAAGTATTCTGCGACGTAAGGCATACGTCAGTTGCCGGGAATATGAAGGTATTCCGCAAGAGCACGGGTCGTTCCGTGAAGCAGGGTGGTACCGCGGGTAGCATATATTTTTGTAGAACTCGTCCCTGACAGATGTAAAAGTCTGTCAGGGATTTTTTTTATGCAATAGGAAATTCGGATGGAATTCCCTATTGCATAAAAAAATCATCGCACTGCGGCAGAGAATCCTGCGCAGCAGGATTCTCTTATTGGAGGGAAAGCAATATGAATATTTTAGACGAAATCGCAGGAAGAACCAGGGAACGAATTCAGGAGGAAAAAAGAAAGCAGAGCCTTCTGGATCTGAAATACAGAATCCGGGAGCAGGAAAGACAAGCCCCCTCCTTCTACGGGGCGTTGGCCGCGCCGGGTATGTCTTACATCTGCGAGCTGAAAAAAGCATCGCCGTCCAAAGGCCTGATTGCCCCGGATTACCCCTATGTGGAGCTCGCCCGGGAGTACGAGGCGGCAGGCGCGTCGGCCATCTTCTGTCTGACGGAGCCCTATTATTTTCAGGGGGCGGACCGGTATCTTCAGGAGGTCGTACAGAACGTATCCATCCCGATTCTCCGGAAGGACTTCACCGTGGACGAATACATGATTTACCAGGCGAAGGAGCTGGGCGCGTCGGCGGTGCTTCTCATCTGTGCCATCCTGGAGGAAGCGCAGGTGCGGGAATACCGGCAGATAGCAGAGGAGCTGGGACTGGACGCCCTGGTGGAGGCCCACGATGAGCGGGAGGTGGAGATGGCCCTGAACGCGGGCGCGCGGATCGTAGGCGTGAACAATCGGGATTTAAGAACCTTCGAGGTGAATATGCAGAACAGTATCCGGCTTCGGAACATGGCTCCCCGGGATGTGGTATTTATCTCCGAGAGCGGCATCAAAGGATTCGAGGATATCCGGGTTCTCTACGAAAATGATGTGGACGCGGTGCTCATAGGCGAGACCCTGATGCGAAGCCACGATAAGGGCGAGGCCCTGCGGCAGTTAAACGGCGGGACGCTTGAGCAGCTGCGTCTGGCAGTATAAAACAGCGAAATAAGAAAAATAAGTAAAATACAGCAAAGGAAAGAGGAGAATACAATGTCAAAAGGAAGATTTGGAATCCACGGCGGCCAGTACATTCCGGAAACACTGATGAACGCAGTGATTGAGCTGGAAGAGGCCTACAACCATTACAAGGACGACCCGGAGTTCAACCGGGAGCTCACAGAGCTTCTGAACGATTACGCGGGACGGCCCTCCAGACTTTACTACGCGGAGCGCATGACGAAGGATCTGGGAGGCGCGAAGATTTATCTGAAGCGTGAGGATCTGAACCACACCGGAGCCCACAAGATCAACAATGTGCTGGGTCAGGTGCTGCTGGCGAAAAAGATGGGCAAGACCCGTGTCATCGCCGAGACCGGCGCAGGCCAGCACGGCGTAGCCACTGCCACCGCGGCGGCGCTGATGGACATGGAATGTGAGATTTTCATGGGAAAAGAGGATACGGAGCGGCAGGCGCTGAACGTATACCGGATGCGGCTCCTGGGCGCGAAGGTTCACGCAGTGACCAGTGGAACAGCCACCCTGAAGGACGCGGTGTCCGAGACCATGCGGGAATGGACAAACCGGATCGCGGATACCCATTATGTGCTGGGTTCCGTCATGGGACCGCACCCGTTTCCGATGATGGTAAGAGATTTCCAGGCAGTTATTTCCAAAGAGACCAAGCAGCAGCTGATGGAAAAAGAGGGACGGCTGCCGGATGCGGTGCTGGCTTGCGTGGGCGGCGGCTCCAATGCCATCGGAAGCTTCTATCACTTCATCGAGAACCCGGAAGTACAGCTGATCGGCTGCGAGGCGGCAGGACGGGGCGTGAACACGGCGGAGACAACGGCCACCATCGCCACCGGACGCTTAGGGATCTTCCACGGCATGAAATCTTATTTCTGCCAGGATGAATACGGACAGATCGCGCCGGTGTACTCCATTTCCGCGGGGCTGGATTATCTGGGCGTGGGGCCGGAGCACGCGCACCTCTACGATATTGGCCGGGCTCAGTACGTGCCGGTGACCGACGATGAGGCCGTGGACGCCTTCGAATATCTGTCCCGGACCGAGGGTATTATCCCGGCCATCGAGAGCGCCCATGCGGTGGCTTATGCGAGAAAGCTGGCGCCGACCATGCGTAGGGATCAGATTATAGTGGTAACGATTTCCGGACGGGGCGACAAGGACTGCGCAGCCATTGCCCGTTACAGAGGGGAGGATCTTCATGAGTAAGAAAGTAAGAGACGCATTTGCAAATGGAAAAGCATTTATTCCGTTCATCACCTGCGGCGACCCGTCGCTGGAGGTAACGGAGCAGCTGGTCTACGCCTGCGAGGAGGCGGGCGCGGACTTAATCGAGCTGGGTATCCCGTTCTCAGACCCGACCGCAGAAGGACCGGTCATCCAGGCGGCCAACATGCGGGCTTTGGCAGGCGGTGTGACCACCGACAGGATCTTCACTATGGTGGAGCGGATCCGGCAGAAAACCGACATCCCTATGGTATTCATGACCTACGCCAATGTGGTATTTTCCTACGGAAAAGGCACCGAAGACTTTATTCGAAAGGCAGCGGCCATCGGCATGAACGGCCTGATTCTCCCGGATGTGCCCTTTGAGGAAAAGGAAGAATTTGACAGCCCTTGCCGGAAATACGGTCTCGACCTGATTTCCCTGATTGCTCCAACATCCCATGAGCGTATCAAACTGATCGCAAAGGAGGCAAACGGCTTCGTCTACTGCGTATCGTCCCTGGGCGTCACCGGAACCCGGACCGAGATCACCACGGACATTGGAGCCATGGTGAAGCTGGTGAAAGAGGCGAAGGACATTCCCTGCGCAGTGGGCTTTGGTATCTCCACTCCGGAGCAGGCGAAGAAGATGGCCTCCCAGTCTGACGGGGCCATCGTAGGATCCGCCATCGTGAAGCTCTGCGCAGCCTACGGCGCGGAGTGTGTGCCGAAGGTCAGAGAGTACGTGAAGTCCATGAAGGACGCGGTGCGGGAGGCCTAAGGGCGCTCCGCCAGAAAGATTTCCGCCAGATAGGCAATCTCGCTGGAGGGAATAGAGACGCCAAAGGTATCGGAGGCCACGTTCAGACTCTGGGCGATGGTGTCCATGAGCTGGTGGTTGGTGTTGGTGAACTGCCTGAGCTGATAATAGGGCAGCGGCACATTTTTGATGATGCGCTCCAGCATATGGACGCCGTGGGAGAGATATTTCACGGCGATTTCCTGAGAATATTGCATGCCCAGCTGATCGAGAATGGTGTTCAGGGAGTAGAGCAGCACGTCGGTGGCTTTCTTCGGGTTTACATAAAGTAACGTCCGGGAGAGAATGTCATTGACCAGATGATTGATGAATTCCTCCTGGGAGAGTTCCTTCCGGGGAGGCAGGGACGCGACGCCGGGGGAAGCAAACTGGTCGAGGCTCAGGCCGGAAGCGCACTTATCGATGCAGTCCATCAGAAAGGCCAGGGTCACCGAGGGCAGAATCCGGCAGGGAATTTCCAGACGGCGCTGCACCGAAGCTTCCAGCCCCGTGATAGGCTCCATATCCGCCAGAATTAAGACGCCGGCGCCGCGGTTCAGACGGCGGGCCGCGTCGCAGATCTGCAGTAGAAGGCTGTTTAAAGAAGCCTCACCGGTGTAATCGATGGCGGCAGTCAGCACATGGGCCTGGGCGGCCTGGGCGGCTGTGTAGGCCTGCATATCGGAGGCTGTGGCGTGTCCGTGGCATACGATCAGGAGGGAGGGCCGGGCGTCTGCCGAGGGGGAATCGGATCCGGCGGCTCCATCAGAGGTGGACTCGTCCGAGGACAGCGGCAGCTCCTTATAGAAGTCCAGGGCGTCACAGTGGCCGTTGGATTCGCAGATAATGGAGTTGTTTTTGTACAATGCCAGGGTCCGGATGAAGGCGTGATTATCATCCGGACAGGTATTGGCAGCGGACAGTACGAAGTCCGAGAGATGGTCAAAGGTAATGGTGAGGAAGCAGGCGTCCTGATTCTTCGGTTCCACAAAGGCTTTGGAGCAGGCAGACTGAATCTCGCTGCGGAGCTGGGATTCATTTCTGGGATAATGGGGCAGCGCGAAGGCGGTCAGCACCGATTTATCCAGCCGGATATTCTTGTGGATGGAGTAGGCCTCCCGGGTGACCAGGTCGAGAATCATCTCAATCTTTTCCTGGGAGCTGCGCCGGTAGAAATCAGGCAGGGACACAGCGATGGGAAAATTGGAGCGCAGGGTGTCCATGAAATCCGCGTCCAAATTATCGCGGACCGAAGCCATGATGACGGCCTCCAGAGGCCGGGGCCGGTTTTCTCCCACCCGGGTGTAGGCGTTATTTTTCAGAAGGTCGATGACCAGATCGATGGACTTGGATGGTAACTTATGTAAACCATCAAAGTAGACAATGCCCTTGTTGGCCGCGTCCAGCAGACCCTTCGCGGAACGAGCCCCCGGAGCGCTGGTTTTTGTGTGGCCCAGAAGCTGCAGCATCAGCCGCTCCTCGGAGTGGGCGTAATCCTGGCAGTTGATGATGATGAACCGGGCGTTCTCGTCGAAAACGCCGGTCTCCTGGGAATAGAGGAACAGGGATTCTGCGAATTTCCGCTTGCCCACGCCGGCGCTGCCGACCAGGAGAACCGGGAGGCCACCTGACGGATAGGAGATAGCGGCCAGCACCTGGGCGGTCTCGTTCTTCAGGCTTCCGGCGCTGCCAATGATGGCGTCCAGGGCAGTCTTATGGAAGGGAAGCTCCCGCTTCTGAGTTTTCTGGGGCTTCTGAATAAAATCCAGAAGGGAGGAACCGGCGGACACAGTCAGAGGAATATAGTGATTGGGATACTCGGTCTTCAGGGCTTCGCAGTCCAGATAGAGGGTGGGACGCCCCTGGAGCTTGATGAGCCGTCCCTCCTTCCAGAGGGTGTTCAGCTCCCGGGACACATTGGTGCGGTCCAGCTTCAGATCCAGAGCGATGGACAGGGCGTCGGAACCGCTGTTTTCCAGGGAGTGTGTGTCAATCATTTCCTTTGTGTGTAATTTTACATAGTCGTAAATCTTGTCTTTTCTGGAAATCATAAATTTCTCCTTAAAAAAGTGTGTCAAATTCCTTGATAGTGTGTCGAAAAAACTTCGAAAATGCAAAAAGTGTGTTGAAACAAGAAGAATACTAACACAGAAGAGGAAAAACGTCAACAAAAAGGAGCGAGAGGGAGGTGCGAATGTGTCAAAATACACTGACACACTAGGAGGATACGGATAGAACCCCGTCAAATTTGACAATAAAGAAGCGCAAATATAGAATAAGTTTCATCAAAGCAACGAAGAAACGGAGGGAACAAAATGCGGTGTAAGGTGTTGGTCCTGACACATGGAAATCTGGCGGAGGCATTTGTACATGCCGTGAGCCTGATTTATGGCGAGGTACCGCAGCTGGCGTTCAAGAATATGCCGGAGCAGCTGGACATCGGCCAGTATCGTAAAGAGCTGGAAGCGTGTGTCCGCGAAAATGAGGCCACAGGCATTTTGGTTGTCACAGATTTGCTGGGAGGAACCCCGTTCCTTTCCTGTATGCAGATTATCCAGAACAACTGGGATAAAATGGAAGTTATAACAGGCTGCAACCTGCCGATGCTTCTGGCGGTTGCGGGAGACATAGAGACAGCAGATATTCAGGAATTGAAAAAGACAGCGATAGAGGCCGGAGGCGGCGGTATCGTGGATTTGAAGAGTCAGTTGAAGGAGGTAAAAGCAGGATGAAGAAAGCAAGCTTTGCAAGAGTAGATGAACGGTTGATTCACGGACAGGTCATGACGGCGTGGGTGAAAAAATACTGGATTAAGAAAATTATTCTGGTGGACGACGAGATTGTCCAGGACAGCTTTATGCAGGAGGTCTTATCCATGAGCGCCCCCCAGGGCGTCAAGGTGGAGGTGCGGAGCGCGGCGGACGCGGCTGCGGAGCTCAGTGAGGATACCTCAGAAGATAACGTCATGCTGTTATTTAAGGAACTGAAGTACGCGGGCCTTCTGGTGAACTACGGATACCCGCTGGAGGAGCTGGACATCGGCAATATCGGAAGCGCCCCGGGCCGCAAGGCCATCACCAAAGAGGTGTATATCTCCGACGCCGAGAAGGATATCGTCCGCGGACTCCATGAGAAGAACATCAATGTCTATATCCAGAAGCTTCCCCAGGACGCTCAGGTAGACATTATGAAAAAAATATAAAATAGGAGGTAGAGTGTTATGTTACTGTTATTTCAAGCAATACTGATGGCCTTTCTGGCCTGGATGTGTAAGACCGGCGCGCCGATGTGGTCCAAATGGTCGCTGGGCATGGGAGCCCCGCTGGTGGCAGGACTTCTGAACGGTATCATCATGGGAAATATCAGCTATGGTCTGGAAATGGGCGGAACGATCATGCTGGTCTATATCGGCGTTACCGTTATCGGAGGTACGGTAGCCAGCGACGTAACCCTGGGCGGTTACATCGGCGTAACGGCAAGTATGCTGGCCGGCGCGGATCCATCCGTAGGAATCACGGTTGCGGCTACCCTGGGCGTACTCGGTTCCCTGATTTCTCCGGTGGAGAAAACTCTGAATACCATCTGGGTGGCAAAGGCAAGAAAGTACGCGGAAGCAGGCAACTTAAAGGGCGTCGCTTACATGAACACCATTGCTCCGCTTCTCTGGGGCTTTCTGATTTACTTTATTCCGGGCTTTATTATCATTTACTTCGGTTCCTCTGCCCTGGACAGCATCCTGGCAGTGATCCCGCCGCAGATTTCCACAGGTCTCTCCTGTGTCGGCCATATCCTGCCGGCTCTCGGACTTGGTATGCTGATGAACCTGCTGTTTAAGGGAAGCATGGTCCCGTTCTTTATCTTCGGCTTCGTAGCGACTGCTTATCTGGGACTGGGAACCATGCCGGTGGCTCTGATTGGCGCAGGCTTCGCCATCATGCACTTCATGTATACATCAAAGAAGGAGGCAGAATAAAATGGGTGTAAAGCTGGAAAAAAATGATCTGACAAAATCCTGGCTGCTCTGGGTTACCTTCGGACAGCAGTGTTACAACTTCGAAATCATGCAGGGACTCGGCTTTGCACACGCCATGTGCCCGATTATCAGACGGCTTTATCCGGACGACGTGGAGAAGCGGAAAGAAGCCCTGGAACGCCATATGAACTATTACAACACCGAGAATAACTGGGGCGCTTCCATCGCCGGTATCGTAGCCAGTATGGAGGAGGAGAAGGCCAACGGCGCGGCCATCAGCGACAGCAGTATCAACAGCATCAAAGCAGCTCTGATGGGACCTCTGGCAGGCATCGGCGATACCGTAACCCAGAGCCTAGTAAAGACGGTACTTCTGGGTATCGCCTGCGACCTGGCGCTGAACGGCAATATCCTCGGCCCCATCCTCTTCGTGGTACTGATGTCTGTATATACCCTGGGCTTCAGCCATTTCGTATACTTCACCGGCTATAAATCCGGTAAGGCTTCCGTTACAAAGCTTCTGGCGGGCGGCAAGCTTTCCGCAGTGACAGACGCCCTGGGCGTCCTGGGTATCATGGTTCTGGGAAGCCTGGTAGCCTCCAGTATCAGCATCTCCACGCCGCTGGTTATCGCTCTCGGACAGACGACCGTAGAGCTGCAGACCGTACTGGACACCATTCTTCCGAAGCTCCTTCCGCTGCTGGCCTTCTTAGGCTGCTACCGGATGGTCAATAAGGGAATGAAACCGGTCAAGATTATTCTGATTCTCTTTGTAGTCGGCATCCTGTGCGGACTGTTGGGAATTTTGGCATAATACATCATCAATCACAGACAACGGGTACCGCGAACACGGTACCCGCTTTTCAGAAAGGACGAGACATCATGAGAAGAAATTTAATGGAAGAGCACAAACAGCGTTTCGGATGCGAGAAGCCCATCATCGGCTGCCTGCACCTGCGGGCCCTGCCGGGTACGCCGCTCTGGGATCCCTCCTATACCATGGAGCAGCATGTGGCGGACCTGAAGGAGGAGGCCCACATTCTGATGGAGCTGGGCTTCGACGGAGCCGTATTTGCCAATGAAGCAGATTTCCCCTATGTGGAGCATATCGGCGAGGGCGCGCTGGCAGCGTACACCAGAATCGTCACCGAGGTATCCCGGGAGCTGACCATTCCCTTCGGCGTAGGTATCATGAACGACCCCTATTCTGCCATTTCTGTGGCAAAAGCTGTGGGAGCTGTCTTCTGTCGAGGTTTCTTCCTTGGTTCTCAGGTGGGCAACTACGGCGAGATCCGCAAGACCCCGGGTGACATCTGGCGCTACGCCAAATCCATCGGCGCGGCGGATGTGGCCGTATACAGCAGCTTCGAACCCCACAACGGCAGCAGCCTGGACACCCGCAGCACCGAGGAGATGTTCAACACCTACTACAAGGACACGCCGGTGGCTGGCTATTCTATGAACGGCCCGAAGAAGGACGAGAAGCCTTCCGAGTCCATGATAGCCAAATGCAAGGCACTGAATCCGGATATCCCCATCAACTTCAACAACGGTGCAAATCCGGATAACATCAAGGAGATGCTGAAGTACTGCGATATGGTTGTAGTAGGCACCACCCTGAAGAAGGATCATTATCTGTTTAACCCCATCGACTATGATAACGCCAAGGCGTTCATCACAGCGGCGAGAAGCTGAGTCTATGATTCGCGCGGCGGTATTTGATATTGACGAGACTCTCTATGACGGACAGAATAAAAGATTTATCCCAAGCGCCATCGAGGCTCTGAAGAAGCTGCAGGCAAAGGGCGTCCGGGTGGTCCTGGCTACGGGCCGCCCGCCGCTGACAGCCGTGGTGATCCTCCGGGAAGGTGTGATTCCCGACGCCATCGTGTGCGCCAACGGCCACCTGGTCATCGACGGGGAAGGGAAAATAGTAAAAGAATATACCTTTGATACGGAACTGGTTTCAGAGGTCTACGACTACTGCAAGGGACATGACATCGGACTTCTCTGGAAATACCCGGACAAGGTCTATGAGTACATCTACAAGCCGGTTTTTGAAAACTTCTATCATAAAACCAAATCCTCCCGCAGTATGATCGTAAAGGGCGTCACGGATATCCACAAGACCCGCTGCCCCGACGGCGGCAATCTGGGCTGTGGCGATGAGGCGCTTGCAGCGTTCAATGCCCATTTTCGGGGGCGCTGCGTAGGCGTCCGGATCGACGGCGAGAGCAGCGACCTGATGCTTTCCAGCGTCAATAAAATGCGGACGACTGCAGAGGTACTGACGGAATGGGGCATCCGGGACAGCGAATGCATCGCCTTTGGCGACAATCAGAACGACCGGGAGATGCTTGTCTACGCGGGAATCGGGGTCTGCATGGGAAATGGCTGCAAGGAGCTGAAAGCTTTCGCGGATTATGTGACGGACGATCTTCGGAATGACGGAATCGCGAAGGCATTGGCTCATTTTGGAATACTGTAAGAAAATGGGAAAAAGAAAGATTCCTGTATCTTTGGCGGACGCCCAAGCCGCTGAAGATACAGGTTTTTTTATGAAATCTTATAGAATCCTTAATCTTCTGCCGCCCCGCTGGACAGCCCGGGAAAATGGTGCTATGATAGCCACGTTATGATAAAAGCATTTTTAAGAGCAATTTTAAAACCCCTGTCCTTCCTTCCGGCCCTGGCCATGATGTACGTCATCTACGGCTTTTCGGCTCAGGACGGGACAACCTCGGGCAATTTGAGCTACAAGGTAAGTGAAATCATCGTGGAGACGGCCAATGAGGCGTTCGATCTGCACTGGACTGCGCAGGAGGAGGCGCAGTATATCCAGAAAATCCAACATCCGGTGCGGAAGCTGGCCCATATGACCGAATATTTTCTGCTGGCGGTGTCAGTGTCATTTCCGCTGTATGTGTACGGCGTGCGGGGCATCTGGCTACTGCTACTGGCAGGCGGCTTCTGTGTGGGCTTCGCGGCCCTGGACGAGTATCACCAGTCCTTTGTGGCAGGCCGCGGACCGTCGAAACGGGATGTGGCTATCGACAGCATCGGAATCACCGTCGGTGTGATACTGGTGCAGCTTGTGTGTTTCATCGGCAGGGTGACCGTGTTCCGGCCGTTGGCGAAAAAGAAAAAGAAGAGACGGGTATAAAACGAAAGAGTGAAGCGCCGGAAAATCAGTGCGCGAGAATGTGCCATTGGCACATTCTTTCTTATTTCTATAACAAAAAAGGAACCCTTTTCCAAGGATTCCTTTTCATTCGTCGGCGTGACAGGATTTGAACCTGCGACCTCTACGTCCCGAACGTAGCGCTCTACCAAGCTGAGCCACACGCCGTTTTAGCGACTTGCCGTCAACAAATGATATCATAGCACAAGTGAACAGGTTTGTCCAGTAAAAATTTAAAAAAAATGAAAAAAATTTGTGTAAAATTTTTGCAGGGGTAGATCGCAAGATATAAATATGGTACAATGCGGGTGAATCAGGTGATTCTGCATACAGGTTGTGGTATCGGAATAACAGAAATGGAGGAAAAATCTATAATGGTAGAATGGAAGAATCTGGATACCCTGAAAGCTTATCAGGAGCTGAAGGACACGGAACGCGTAAATCTGGCAGAGGTGATGTCCGGAGAAAACGGAGCAGAGCGTGTCAAAACATACAGTGTACCCATGGCAGAAGGCATGGTATATAACTACGCTGCCAAGGCAGTGGACGGAAAGGTGCTGGAGGCACTGGCGAAGCTGGCAAAGGAAGCGCAGCTGACAGAGAAGTTCGCGGCGCTCTATAACGGCGAGGTCATCAATACCGGTGAGAAGCGTCTGGTTCTGCATCAGCTGACCCGTGGACAGCTGGGCGACGCAGTCGTAGCGGACGGCGTGGACAAGCGCGCGTTTTACGTAGAGCAACAGAAAAAAGTAACAGAATTTGCCAATAAAGTACACGCAGGTGAGATTACCAACGCGGCAGGCGAGAAATTCACTACCGTCGTACAGATCGGTATCGGCGGCAGCGACCTGGGTCCCCGGGCTATGTATCTGGCACTGGAGAACTGGGCGAAAAAACATGATACCTTCAAGATGGAAGCGAAGTTTATCAGTAATGTAGACCCGGACGACGCGGCAGCCGTACTGGCGTCCATCGACGTGGCACATTCCCTGTTCGTGCTGGTATCCAAGTCCGGCACCACCCTGGAGACCCTGACCAATGAGTCCTTCGTAAAGGACGCTCTTGCAAAGGCAGGACTGGACGCTTCCAAGCATATGGTAGCCGTAACCAGCGAGACCTCCCCGCTGGCAAAGAGCGATGCTTATCTGGCAGCCTTCTTCATGGACGATTATATCGGCGGCCGTTATTCCTCTACCTCCGCGGTAGGCGGCGCTGTATTATCCCTGGCCTTCGGACCGGAGGTATTTGACCGCTTCCTGGCAGGCGCAGCCGCAGAGGATGTCCTGGCAAAGAAGGAGAACCTTCTGGAGAATCCGGCTATGCTGGACGCTCTGATTGGCGTATATGAGCGCAACGTGCTGGGCATGGGCTGCACCGCAGTACTTCCCTACTCTCAGGCACTGAGCCGCTTCCCGGCACATCTGCAGCAGGCAGATATGGAGTCCAACGGAAAATCCGTGAACCGCTTCGGCGAGCCGGTAAATTATGTAACCGGACCGGTGATCTTCGGTGAGCCGGGAACCAACGGACAGCATTCCTTCTATCAGCTGCTCCATCAGGGAACCGATATCGTACCGCTGCAGTTCATCGGCTTCAAGAACAACCAGTGTGGCGTAGACGTGGACATTCAGGACAGCACCAGCCAGCAGAAGCTCTGCGCGAATGTCGTTGCCCAGATGGTAGCTTTCGCCTGCGGCAAGGAAGATGAGAACCGCAACAAGTACTTCGCGGGCGGACGTCCCTCCAGCATTATCGTGGGCGATCAGCTGACTCCGGAGACACTGGGCGCGCTGCTGTCTCATTTTGAGAATAAGATCATGTTCCAGGGCTTTGTATGGAACCTGAACAGCTTCGACCAGGAGGGCGTACAGCTGGGTAAGGTGCTGGCAAAGCGCGTACTGGCTCATGATACAGACGGAGCGCTGAAGGCTTACAGCGAGCTGCTGAACATCTAAGCGTAGCTTGTAAAATGCAGTATAAAGGGCTGTTGCAGAGAGTATAAACAGTTTTTCCTATATCCAGATGTCCGCCTTTTCGAGACAGCTGTATGAATGGAGCAGACTTTAGTCTGAGCCAGGCATACTGCTGTAACGAGAAACGGGCGAACATGGGATATGGAAAACTGTAATATTCTGCTGTAACAGCCCTGTTTTATTACATAAAAAATATTATCGCATTTATGAGTGGAATATCCGGCTCACATACAGATAGAAGTCCGGATTCTTTAGTAACACATCATTGGTCTCATTCGAGAAAATCGTAAGAACTCCTCTCCCAATCGTCACCAGTATCGCGCACAGCACTATTACGTACAGAATCCGCGCGGAACGCGTTCCGTCAAAATGGATCTGCTCCAGTATCAGGAACAGGGCCAGCACTGACAGAGCCAGGGTCAGGTCGCAGACATAGCGGATATGGATTCCGCCCAGCATAAAATCCAGATACCCCAGGCCCAGAGCCGCCAGCAGAACCAGTACGCCGGTCTGTTTTTTCAGAAGCCCGTTCTGGTCAGAGGAAGAAGACCGCGTGAATACGGCCGGAATCAACAGGAATATGCCCAGATTCAGCGGCATTTGCAGGAGTCCTGCGCTGTATTCCTGATAGAGATAGTTGCCGAAATCCACACATTTCTCCGTGGTGAAACGCAGGAAGGGGAAAAATTCTGTGTATACAAAGGACTCCGCAAAATAGTGATACAGCATGGAACCGAAATGATGCAGGCTGAAAGTCACCGAATTAAACCGGATATCGCTCTCCGTCAGCTGATAAGAAGTACCAAACTCAAAGAACGAACCAAACCGGATGTAATTATAATACATAATTCCGGCTGCCCCAATGAGAACCGGTATCAAAAACGGCAGGGCGCTCTCCAGAAACCGCTGCCGCGCCGACCGCTTCTTATCAAAGAGAATCCGCAGGAACAGCGGAGCAGCAAAGGCCATTGCCAGCAGCGCCGCATTGGGCCGGGACAGCACCAGCATGACCACAGAAAGGCCGCAGAGCGCAAAGAGCAGTACCCGTTTCCAGGGCTTTTCCGCCAGATATCCATAGCAGGCCAATGCCGTAAACGCGCCCAGCCAGCCAAAGGAGGCGATGAGCGGCAGATAATAAAAGCTGGAAGCCGAAGCCTGTAAAAGCCACAGAAAACTTCCGCCGACCACGGCCATTTCCCCCAGCAGGAAAAGCAGCAGATTGGCCTTGGGCCGGAAGAGCCGCATAAGCCCCTGAATGGCCGCGAAGATACATAGAATAGCAAAAACCGTGAGGCAGGATCCGGCGAAAACAGTCGTCGGCAGCATGCCGGTCAGCCAGTAGATGGGATAATAGACCATAAAGAGTGGTGCAAGTCCGAAGTAGGAATAGTATTTCCCGTGGTAATAGGCCCGATCCCAGTGATACGTGATGTGGTTCAGATCCCGCTCGCCCTTATCGTAGAGATTGCCGAGCTCCTCCAGGGCCGGATTGACGTCCAGGTCAAGCTCCAGCTGTCCTTTTTCAAAGGCGTCCAGCTGCTGCATGTAAGCGTCCACCACCATCTCCGGGGAGCGAACCTCCTCCAGGGTCGGGTAGGGCCGCAGAAGTTGGTGGGAAGCGTCGCTTCCATACAGAATTCCAGCAGAGATAAAGAGAGCAAGCAGCAGCACGCCCAGATTCAGGAGCTTATGGCTGCGCCTGTCCGGCTGATAATCCTGTGCATAGAGGCGGAAGCGTAAGGCCAGGAACAGCGCGGCCAGAAGTCCGGTCAGAAGGAATACACGAAGCCAGTGAATGGTGAGGGGCTGTCGGGCATTCAGGGTGACTGAGATCAGAAAAACCGGCTCATTCAGTTCCTCAAAGGTCAGACGCAGCCGGGTCAGATCGCCGCGGCTCTGGATCCGCACCGTAGCAGTATTCTCACGGCCGCCGGGATTCACCGTGAAGGTGCCCGCCCCGGCCGTCTTCGCCGGGCTGGCCGCGTCACAGATCCCTAACGTCCCGGTCAGCACCTTCGCCGGACCGGCTGTGGTGATGGTCGCACTGCGGACCGGAAGCGAAAATCCGTCCAGAGAGACCGATGGATTCTCCGGCAGCAGCGCCAGGGCCTCGCCGTTCCACCCCTCCACCCCGGAGAGATCAAGCATTGTTTCCGCATAACTCCCGGAGCCCTGTGTAAAATAAGAAAACTGAAAAACCCCGATTTCCAATACCAGCGCCAGAACCAGGGCTGCGCCCAGGGACACCAGGACGGCCGCAGGCGTGGAGAGCTTTTGAAATTTTGTAGTGATATGCTTCATAAAGAGGATACCTGCCTTATTTTATATACTATGGAAAAATCAGATGAAAATCTAATCTGATAATAGCAGAGCAGTCTCCGTTTGACAAGCGAAACAGCAATTGACAAACCTACGAAAAAAAACTACAATAAAAATAACTATAAGCAGATAAAAGAGGAGGCTTGTATATGGACAAATTCATAATTGCAATCACCAGAACCTGCGGAAGCGGGGCGACCTCTATCGGAAAAATTCTTGCAAAGAATCTGGGCGTGGAGATTTATGACCGGAATATCCTGCGTCTGGCGTCGGACGACAGCGGTATCAGCGAGGAGCTGTTTGCCAGAGCGGACGAGGATCAGAAGCAGAGCCTTTTGTTTCGGGCGTCCCAGAAGGTATACAGCGGCGGACTGATCCCGCCGGAGAAGGAGGACTTCACCTCGAACAATAACCTGTTCAACTACCAGGCAAAGGTGCTCCGGGAGCTGGCAGACGAGTCCAATTACGTGGTTATCGGCCGCGCGGCGGATTATGTGCTCCGCGATAAGCCGGGACTGGTTCGTGTATACATTTACGCGTCCCGGGAAAAATGCATCGAGAAAGAGATGAACCGTCAGAAGATCGATTGGAAGACTGCGGATAAGTTCATCAGCAAGACAGATAAGTACCGCCGCGATTATTATCGCTATTTCACCGGTCAGGAGTGGGAGAACATGCAGAACTACGATCTGTGCATCAATACCACGCAGATGACCTATGAGCGGGCGGCAAAGGCTATTCAGGATTTCGCGGAGAATATGCTTGCAGGAAAATAAAAGATACAGAGAGATGAGAGGGGTATCTCAAAGCGGTCTCCGTGCAGATGCGCGCGGGAGATGCTCTGGGACGCCCCTTTTTTGAGGAAAACAGAATGGCAGTAAAACGGGAATTTACCTATGCGTCCGCGGACGGGCGGACGAAGCTCCACGGGGTGGAATGGAGGCCGGAGACAGGCAGACCGAAAGCGATCCTTCAGATTTTCCACGGCATGGTGGAATATATCGAGCGCTACGGGGAGTTCGCGTCCTATCTGACGGAAAAGGGCTTCCTGGTGGTGGGCAACGACCATCTGGGCCACGGCGGCTCCATCGTGGAGAAAGAGGACTGGGGATATTTCGCGGAGAAGAACGGTAACGGGATTCTGCTGCGGGATGTGAGAACCCTGCATAAAAAGACGGCGAAGCGGTATCCGGCTCTGCCCTATTACATCCTGGGCCACAGCATGGGATCCTTTCTGCTGCGCCAGTATCTGTGCCGCTACGGCGACGAGCTGGACGGCGCGATTATCATGGGAACCGGTACCCAGCCCATGGCGGCCCTGCGGTTCGGCCAGAACCTCTGCCGGGCCGTGGCAAAGGTGAAGGGATGGCGCTATCGCTGGCCCTTTGTTGACAATCTGGCCTTCGGGGGCTATAATAAGCATTTCCGACCGGCCCGGACCACCAGAGACTGGCTGACGAAGGACGAGCGGATTGTGGATGCTTATCTGAAGGATGAGCGCTGCACCTTTTTGTTTACATTGAACGGCTATTATAACCTGTTTTACAGCATCGAGGACGCCTCCAAACCGGAGAATCTTCAGAAAATGCCGAAGGATCTGCCGATTCTGTTCGTATCGGGAACCGAGGATCCGGTGGGCAATTTCGGAAAAGGCGTGGAGCAGGTACGGAAAGCCTTTCAGGCTGTGGGCATGGAGGATGTCACCTGGATTTTATATGAAAATGACAGACATGAGATCCTGAATGAGACGGACCGGGCTACGGTCTACAAGGATCTCTACGCATGGCTGTACGTGCGGATGAGCGATCCGCGGCGGAAAGCAGGAGGTAAAAAATCATGAAAAGCATAAAGAAACTTACGGCATTGGTACTGGCATTTACGCTGGTACTTGGTATGGGTGTGACAGCCCAGGCGGCAGAAGGCGACAAGCCGATTCTGGCTCTGGGCGCGGACTTAAGCGCCGATCAGCGGGCGACCGTGCTGGGGCTTCTGGGTATCAGCGAGAGCGACCTGAGCGACTATGACGTGATCAGCATCACCAATGCGGAGGAGCATCAGTATCTGGATTCCTATCTCTCCTCCAGCGTCATCGGCACCCACGCCCTGTCATCCGTGCTGATTCGTCCGGCGGACGAGGGAGAGGGCCTCAATGTGACTACTTATAATATCAGCTACTGCACCATCGACATGTACACGAATGCGCTGCTGACCGCAGGCCTTCAGGACGCCAATGTATACGTGGCGGCTCCGTCCAATATCTCCGGAACCTCCGCCCTGATCGGAGCAGTCAAAGGCTACGCGGAAATGAACGGCAGCAAGGTGGATGAGCAGGCCCTGGAGACTGCAGTGAACGAGTTGGTGGTGACCGGTGACCTGGGCACTTCCCTGGGCGATTCCGAGACCGCTTCCGACATGGTAGCCTACATCAAACAGCAGATCCTGGAAAATAATGTAAGCAGTGATGCGGATATTGAGAAAATCATCCGTGACGCTATGGAAAAATTCGATATTAAGCTGAGCGACGATCAGATTCAGCAGCTGATTGACCTGATGCACAAGATCAGCAAGCTGGACATCGACGTGGATGCCCTGGCGAAGCAGGCCGGTGAGATCTATAACAAGCTGAAGGATATGGGACTGGATCTGAGCAAGGTAGACACGAAGCAGGTCGGCAATTTCATTACCCGGTTTTTTGACAGGATTATGAGTCTGGTTAATCAGTTTATCGGATAAAACAGGTTATTGGGGGAAAGCAAAATGTATAAGGTATTGCTGGTGGACGATGAGGCTCTGACCCGCGAGGCGATCGGCGAAAATATTCCATGGGGGGAACTGGGATTTGAGCTGGTGGAGGCTTGCGAGAACGGGCGGGACGCCATGGAGGCCATCCGTCAGAAAAAGCCGGATCTGGTGCTGACGGATATCTGCATGCCCTATGTGGACGGCATTGAGCTGGCGCGCTATATCTTTGAGAACTGTCCGGATACCAGGACGATTATCATCAGCGGCTACGATGAATTCGAGTACGCCAAGCAGGCGGTGCGTTATCAGGTTATGGAATATATCCTGAAGCCGATTACGCCCTCGGAGCTGACCGGGGTGCTTTTGAAAGCGAAGGAACGCCTGGAGGAGGCACGAGCCAAACGAACTACATTAAAGAAATTAAAAGGGGCCTATCAGAGCAACAGGCCTCTTTTGCGCGGGCGTTTCCTGAACAGTCTTCTGCGCGGGGACGAGGGAACGGAGGACCTGGAAGAGAAGATGAAGGATTTGGATATTTCTCTGCCGGGTTCCTTCTATAATACGGCCATTGTGGAGGGCGACGATCTGTCGCCGTTCCTGAATCAGTATCCGGGCGTCCGGGAGGAGCTGGCCTTATTTTCCATCTATAATATTACCCAGGAACTGGTGGAGCAGAAAGGGCTGGGCGTGGTGTTTCAGAACATGGACGCCCGGACTGTGATCATCTTCTGCGGGGATACGAAGAAAGAACTGGACGGGAAGATGGAAGAGACACTGACGGAGATCCGGAAGACCGTAAAAGAGCTGCTGCTTATCGATACCACCATCGGCGTGGGTGAGGATGTGACGGATCTGATGAAGCTCTATCAGTCCTTCGAGAAGGCCAGGGCGGCCCTGGAGCTGAAATGGCTGCTGGGCGGCGCCCAGATACTCTGGTCCGGCATGCTGGACGCGCGCAAGAGCGCTCCGGTGGATGTGCCCCACTGGGCGGAGCGGGTGCTGACGGCTGTCAAGGCCAGCGATTCGGCTGCGATCGAGACCGAGATCCGGGGCTTCGCCCAGGAGCTGCGGGAGCGTCGGACGAACCGGACCCGCGCCATCATTTACATGCAGAATCTGCTTCTGAGCGTGGTGAACAGCGCCGATCTGGAGGAGGAGCAGGAGAACGAGATTTATAAAGAGGAAAAAGAGCTGATGAACCGGCTCTATACCTATGAGCGGCTCCGGAACATGTCCACGGACATCATTGCCATCTGTGAGAGTATCTCAAGACTTCTGAATGAGCAGCGGGACAGCTACGGCAAAAAGCAGGCCGGCCGGGCCATGGAATATATCGAGCATAATTACATGAAGTCTGACGTGACACTGAATTCAGTCTGCACCTATCTGGCCATGAGCACCAGCTATTTCAGCACCATGTTCAAGACCCATACCGGCGAGACCTTTATCGAGGCCCTGACCCGGAAGCGGATGGAGAAGGCGAAGCAGCTCCTGGAAAATACGTCTAAGCGGGCCTATGAGGTGGCCGGGGAGGTGGGCTTCTCCGATCCCCATTATTTCAGCGTGGCCTTTAAGAAGGCCACCGGCAAGACCCCCACGGAGTACGCGAAGGAGAAACGGAAGAAATGAAAAAGAATCTGCTGATGCGTTTTCACAGTATCCGTACATCCATCATCGCGGCTTTCAGCGTGCTGATTGTCTTTGCGCTGCTGACCTATCTGCTGATTTCGCTGAAGTACACAGAGGATACAATTCTGAAAAATTCCCAGGAATATACTGCGCAGCTCATCGGCCAGGTAAACAACGATATCGATTCCTACATGAATTATATGGAAAATATTTCCTATATCGTGTCCAGCAATTACGACGTCCGGGATTATCTCTTCACAGAGAACTTAAGCGACGAGCGGGCACAGGAGCTGCGGGATCGAATTACCACCGTGTTCCGGACTGTGGTGGATACCCGCGGCGACATCACGAATATAGCGCTGCTGCCTGAGGATCGGGCTCCGGTCATCAACGATGGGGAAGCGGAGCTGAATCCCTATATCCGGGTGAGCGGACTGTCCTGGTATCAGGAGGCCCTGGAGCTTGACGGTCAGGCGGCCATCTCCTCCTCCCATGTGCAGAACGCGGTGCGGGACAAGTATGACTGGGTCGTAACTTTAAGCCGGAGCATCACCAATAAGGCCAATCCCGGTGTCTGCGGCGTCTTTTTCGTGGATCTGAATTACAACTCCATCCGGGAGCTGTGCGAGCGTATCAGCCTGGGCAATAAGGGCTATATTTATATTCTGGACAAGGACGGAAGTATCGTCTACCATCCCCAGCAGCAGCTGATCTACAGCGGCATGAAGCATGAACGGATTTCTGAGGTTATGGACAGCACGGCTTCCTCTTTCCTGACGGAGGACGGGAAGCTGTACACCATCTCCCGGTCGGAGGCCACCGGCTGGACCGTGGTGGGCGTCTCCAATGTGGCGGAGCTGATGGCAGACGCGGACGCGGCCCGGCTGATCTACGTGGTAATGGCCCTGGTGCTCTTTCTTGTGGCATTGGCTCTGGCCTATCTACTTTCCAGCGCCATCACGCGGCCCATCAAGGGCCTGGAGCGTTCCATGAAGGAGGTGGAGCGGGGCAATTTCAGCAATGCGGCCCTGGAGGTCCGGGACGGCAATGAGATCGGCTCCCTGACCCGCAGCTTCAATATTATGACCGAAGAGATCCAGAACCTGATGCACCAGACCGAGCGGGAGCAGCGGGCCAAGCGCAAGTACGAGCTGAAGGCGCTCCAGTCCCAGATTAGTCCCCATTTCCTGTATAATACCCTGGATTCCATCATCTGGATGGCGGAATGGGGGAAGAATAAAGAGGTTGTGACCATGACGTCCTCCCTGGCCAGACTGCTCCGGCGGACCATCAGCAACGAACAGGAGCTGGTGACCATCGGCGAGGAGATTGACTGCACCGGGGCCTACCTGACTATCCAGAAAATGCGATATAAGGACAAGCTGGAATATTCCATTTCCATCGAAGACGACATAAAAGAGGAAAAAATTGTAAAATTATTGCTGCAGCCTCTGGTGGAAAACGCCATTTACCATGGCATCAAATATAAAGAAGGAAAAGGTACCATCGAAATCCGGGGCTTCCGGAAGGGCGGCCTCATTCAGCTGGAGGTGGAGGACGACGGCATCGGCATGGACGCCGAGGCCCTGGCCCACATCTTCGAGAAGCACGTCCGGGACACCAAATCAAACGGCGTGGGCGTCTCCAATGTGAATGAGCGCATCCGGCTGTTCTATGGCCCGGAATACGGGCTCCGGTACGAGAGCGAGCCGGGCAGGGGAACCTGCGCCATCGTGGTGATTCCGGCGGGAAAGGACGTGGCGGCAGTTGAAAATGAGTAAGAAAAGAGCGAGACTTTTTCTGATTGCCGGAACGACCCTGATCGTGCTGGCAGGAAGTCTCTGGTACTGGAAAAAGAGCCGGGACGCGGCCAGACCCCTGAATATCGTACTGATTCAGAAGGCGCTGGATGATACGGATTTCTGGACCTCAGTGTATCTGGGCGGCCAGACCGCGGCGGAGGAATATAATGTGAACCTGACCGTGGAGGGCCCGGAAAATGAGCGGGAGATCGACGCACAGAACCAGATGATTCTCGACGCCATTGCCGCCCGGCCCGACGCCATCGTACTCTGTCCCTGCAGTACAGATCAGACAGTCCCTTACGCGGAGCAGATCGAACAGGCCGGTATCCGGCTGGTGCTGGCGGATTCTACCATGGATCAGCCCATGGGCAGCGCGGTAGTGGCTACGGACAACTACGCAGCCGGGTATAAGCTTGGAAGTTATATGAAGCAATTTGTGAAAGCAGACAGCGTCATCGGAATCGTGGGCCATGTGAAGGGCAGCTCCACGGCGGTGGGCCGGGAGGCCGGCTTCCGGGCGGGCCTGGGAGAAGCCGGGACGCAGGTGGCGGAGATCGTTTTCTGTGATTCCGATTCAGATAAGGCTTATGAGCAGACAAAAGATCTTCTGAAGAAATATCCATCCATGGATCTCATCGTGGGGCTGAACGAGTATTCCGCTGTTGGCGCGGCCCGGGCAGTCCGGAATCAGGGAAAGACCGGAACTATCCACATGGGCAGCATCGACAGCTCCATCAAACAGATCCAGTTCCTGGAATCTGGCGTCTTTGACGCGCTGGTGGTTCAGAAGCCCTTTAACATGGGATACCTGAGCGTGGAGACTGCGGTGGACGTGACGCGCGGACGGAAGACCGAGACCAGCATCGACTCCGGTTCGGAGCTGATCACAAAAGAGAATATGTATACCCAGGAGAACCAGAAGCTGCTCTTCCCGGTGACGAAATAAAGGTTTAGCAGGCCCGGCGCGTATGCGCCGGGCTTGTTAAATCTTTGTTTATGTTGGAAAATAGTAGATTTTTACCCTATTCGCGTTGATTTAAAGAAGATTTTCAACTTTTCCAAAAAGATTTTCTATTACTTTATTCATATTTTGGACATATAATAGTCATAGATTGACAGAGCGGACAAGACTGAAGAAATGGTTGTTCCGTTCCTTTTGTCTCTTATGGGGTGAGACGGGGGAGCAGTCAGAAGTTAGGAGGAAGGAAAGTGGAGAAGATAAAGGAAAATGCGTTCGTCAAGAAAATTGGCTTTAACACATTGGTTCTGCTGTGTGTTATGGTGGTGCTGTACATACTGTTTGCCATTGCGACGCCGCTGATTAAGACAAATGCAAGTTTTGTAAGTTATTCTCGAATCGTAAGTGCTCTGAACTACGCTTACTTTTTAGGATTTCTTGCATTGGGTGTAACATTCGTAATTGCGACAGGAGGTATCGATTTCTCGATTGGACCGGTGATGTTCTGCTCAGCACTGATTTCCGGATACCTGCTGACTCTGAAAGGAGTTCCGCTTCCGGTATGTCTGCTGGTGAGCATTCTGGTAGGAACCATCTTCGGTATCATCAATGGCTTCCTGGTAGCTTACGCAGGACTGCCTTCCTTCATCACCTCCATGGCGAGCATGATGATTGCCAAGGGCGTCGGCTCCGTATTTACCAAGACACAGTCTGTCAGCTGGCCCCAGTCAGCAGACGCCAACGGCTGGTTCCGTAATCTGGTTAAGATGAAAGTAAACGGCGTGGATATCCCGACCGGCCTTATCTATCTGGTTATCGGCGCGGTTATCTGCTCCATTATTTTAAATAAGACAAAAGCCGGAAGATACATTCTCTGTATCGGAAGCAACCGCGAGGCGGTTCGTCTGTCCGGTGTAAATACAAAGAAATGGGAAATGCTTGCCTACATCATCTGTGGCCTGCTGGCAGGACTTGCAGCTATCTTCTATGTAGGAGCATACACCACCGTTCAGCCGGGTCTGGGCGATACCTTCAACAACGAGGCAATCGCGGGCTGCGTAATGGGCGGTACCTCCATGACCGGTGGCGTGGCATCCATCGCCGGAACTCTGGTAGGAGTTCTGATTATAGCCCTTCTGCAGGAAGGAATCCTGGCTATGGGATTCCAGATCAATTATCAGTATATCATTACTGGTATCATCGTACTGGTGGTTGTTTACGCTGACCTTAGAAGCCGGCGCAGACGGAATTAATCGGAAGGGGGAAGCGAAAAATGGGTGACGTAATTTTAACCATGAAGGGAATTGACAAGTCGTTCCCCGGCGTACATGCGCTGGATCACGTAGACCTGGAGGTCCGCAAGGGAGAGGTTCACGCCCTGATGGGTGAGAACGGAGCGGGCAAGTCAACTCTGATGAAGGTTCTGACAGGTATTTACCATAAGGATGCGGGAACCATTACCTACGAGGGTAAGGAAGTAGAATTCACCAATCCGAGAGAGGCCCAGGATGCAGGTATCGTTATCGTGCATCAGGAGCTGAACATGATGGGTCATCTGACCGTAGCTCAGAACATTTTTATCGGCCGTGAGTACATGAACGGAAAGCTCATCGACGATAAGAAGATGAATGAAGAAGCAAAGAAGCTGTTCGATCAGCTTGGTATCAATATCGACCCGAAGGAGACCATGAGCCGCCTGACAGTCGGAAAGCAGCAGATGTGCGAGATCGCGAAGGCTATCTCCCACGACGCAAAGGTTATTATCTTCGACGAGCCGTCAGCGGCGCTGACCGAGGCAGAGATCGAGGAGTTGTTCAAGATTATCCGCGACCTGCGCGACAAGCAGATGGGTATCGTATATATCTCACACCGTATGGACGAGATTAAGGTTATCACAGACCGTGTAACCGTTATGCGTGACGGCGGATATGTAGGAACCCTGATTACCAAGGATTCCACCAAGGACGACATCATCAACATGATGGTTGGCCGTGTTATCTATGAGGACCCGAAGACAGAAAGCCAGGTTGCGCCGGACGCGCCGGTAGTTCTGAAGGTAGAGCACCTGAATGCGGGAAGAATGGTAAAGGATGTAAGCTTCGAGCTTCATAAGGGCGAAATCCTCGGCTTCTCCGGACTGATGGGCGCGGGTCGTACCGAGACAGCCAGAGCGCTGTTCGGAGCAGACCCCAAGGACAGCGGCGATATCTATGTCAATGGACAGAAGGTAGAGATCAAGACTCCGCAGGACGCTGTTAAATGCGGTATCGGTTACCTCTCCGAGGACCGTAAGCGTTTCGGTATTGTAGTAGACAAGACAGTAGCTGAGAACTCCACCATGGCTACCATGGAGAACTTCATGAAGGGTATCTTCATTGATAAGAAAAAGGAGAAGGATGTAGCTCAGGAATATGTAGAGGCCCTGAAGACCAAGACACCCAGCGTGGATCAGCTGGTAGTCAACCTGTCCGGAGGAAACCAGCAGAAGGTGGTTATCGCCAAGTGGCTGGTAAGAAACTGTGACATCCTGATTTTCGACGAGCCTACCAGAGGTATCGACGTAGGCGCGAAGAGCGAGATTTATCACCTGATGAATGAGCTGGTAGCGGAAGGAAAATCCATTATCATGATTTCTTCAGAGATGACAGAGATTCTGCGAATGAGTGACCGTATCGTAGTCATGTGTGAGGGAAGAAAGACCGGCGAGCTGGGAATCGAAGAAGCCACACAGGAGCGGATCATGCACGCGGCAACGCTTAGAAATTAGGAGGGAATAAGACAATGACAGACAAGAAAAACGGAAATGCTTTTACAAACAATCCGCTTGTGAGAGCGATTGGTGTACAGAAAATTGTCGTCGTGATTGTGCTGATTGCCCTGATAGCGTTCTTCAGCGCGGTAAGCCCCTCATTCCGGCAGTATTCTACACTGTTAAGTATCATGGATTATACATACTACCTGGCATTCCTTGGAATCGGCGTAACCTTCTGCCTGATTACAGGCGGTGTTGACCTTTCCATCGGAACCGGTATGTTCTGCTACGCACTGATTGGCGGATACCTGATTACACGTCAGGGAATGCCGGTTATCGTAGGTATTCTGGCAACCCTGATTTGCGGTCTGGTAATGGGAATTATCAACGGACTGATTGTTTCCAAGGGCGGACATGCTCCGTTCCTGGCAACCCTCTGTACCATGATGATTGCCAGAGGTCTGGGCGCTATCGCCACCGGCGGAGCCAGTGTAACCTGGCCGGGCGCTACCGCACCCAACGGCTGGACCAGAAGCCTGTTCAAGCTGACAGTAGGCGAGCTCAAACTTCCCCTGTGTTTCCTGTGGGTCATGATTCTGGCAGTGGTTATGAGCATCGTGCTTAATAAGACACGTACAGGACGTTACATCATCGCCATCGGAAGTAACAAAGAGGCAACCCGCCTGTCCGGTATCAACGTAGCGAAATATCAGACTATGGCGTATATATTCTCCGGTATCTTCACAGGACTTGCAGCGCTGGCTTACAGCTCCGCATTCCAGTCCATGGCACCCGGAGGCGGCGGTGGCGTAGAGCTGAACGCTATCGGCGGAGCTATCATCGGAGGAACATCCATGAGCGGTGGAGCCGGAAGCATCTCCGGTACTATCCTGGGAGTATTCATTATGTCCGTACTCCAGACAGGACTCCCGCTTATCGGACTTCAGGCAAACTATCAGCAGATTATCATCGGCCTGGTTCTGATTGTAGCGGTCTACATCGACGTTCTGAAGAACAAGAAGCTGGACAAATAAGTATCAAAAAATGATATAACGATGTGTACTGCGGCGAGCAGTTCATATAAAAAGAATCCAATAAGGAGAACTTAATAAAAGGAGGATTTTACATGAAAAAGAAGGTATTAGCAGCAATTCTTGCAGCGACAATGGTAGCAGGCCTGACCGCTTGCGGTGGTGGATCCAAGGATGCCGCAACCGACGCACCGGCAGCAGAGGAGACCAAGGATGACGCAGCTGAGAAGACTACAGACGACGCAGCAGCGGCAGTTGACACAAGCAACATGTCTTTCGAAATCGTTTCCAAGGGTCTGCAGCATCAGTACTGGCAGGCAGTGAAGAAGGGTGTTGAGCAGAAGGCTGCAGAGCTCGGAGTTACTGTTAACTTCGTAGGTCCGGACAGTGAGTCCAACATTTCCCAGCAGGTTCAGCAGCTTGAGAGTGCTCTGAACGCTAACCCGACAGCAGTTGGTCTGGCAGCTCTGGATACAGAATCCGTTAAGGATCTGCTTCAGAAGGCTATGGACAGCAAGATTCCGGTAATCGGATTTGACTCTGGTGTTCCGGGCGCTCCGGAAGGATCCGTACTTGCAAACTGCTCTACTGACAACTACGCAGCAGGCGCTCTGGCAGCAGAGAAGGTTTACGAGGCAGTTAAGGATCAGGTAGCTAACGCAACCGCTCCGGTTCGTGTTGGTGTAGTAGCTCAGGATGCTACTTCCGAGTCCGTTATCAACAGAGGTCTTGGCTTCATCGACAAGTTCGCTGAGCTGGCTAAGGCTGATGGCAAGACTTCTAACGTAGTTGGAAACGACAAGTACATCGCAGATTCCAAGGCTGAGAAGACCGATGGCGCTGACGTTGTTATCGACGTTCGTGTACCGGCAAGCGTTACCTCTGAGCTGTCTGCAGCAGATGCAACCGCTCTGATGAACGAGAAGGATACTATCGCAATCTACGGCTCCAACGAGCATTCCGCAAACGCTATCATCACCGCAAATGAGAACCTGAACAAGTGCGGCGTTGGCGAGGGCAAGATCGTTGCAGCAGGCTTTGACTCTGGCGCAGCTCAGATTCAGGCAGTTAAGGATGGCGTTCTGCTTGGTTCCATTACTCAGGCTCCGGTAGCTATGGGTGAAACTCTGGTTCAGCTTCTGTACGATGCAGCTACAGGAAACACCGCAGCTGTTAAGGATACAGATACAGGATGCCAGTGGTATACAGCAGAGAACTGCGGTGACGCAGAGATCGCACAGAACCTGTACGAGTAATCTGGTCAGACAGTATATCTGAAAACCAAATAAAAATTACAGAGGGCACACCGGCTGGTGTGCCCTTTCTAAAATATGCCGGCCTGCGGCCGGTATGGGAAAAGGAGAAGTATTATGTTAAAAGGAATTCCGAAGATTTTGTCCCCGGAGCTGCTGAAGGTGCTCTGTGAAATGGGACACAGTGACCGTATCGTAATCGCAGACGGCAACTTCCCGGCCGAATCCATGGGTAAGGACGCGATCGTGATCCGTTGTGACGGACATGGCGTGCCGGAGCTTCTGGACGCGATCCTGCAGGTGATTCCTCTGGACACCTATGTGGATAAGCCCATGAATCTGATGGAGGTTATGCCGGGTGATCCGGTAAAGACTCCGATCTGGGATACCTACAAGGAGATCGTGGCGAAACACGACGAGCGTGGCGCTGCCTGCGTGGGCAATATCGAGCGCTTCCAGTTTTATGAGGAGGCGAAGAAGGCTTACGCGATCATCGCCACCGGCGAGAGCGCAGTGTACGCCAATGTCATGCTGCAGAAGGGCGTAGTTATCAACTAAAGCGTGTTACTGTGTAAACAGTAACAATTTTCTTAAGATTTTCGGTATTTTCAGGGATATGTCTTGCGGCATATCCCTTTTTACGTTATACTTTGTAACGTAAATTTTACCCATCCATGGGCAGAGATAAGCCGGAAGGCTGCAAAAGATATACAGGAGAAGAACATGATGAAAAAGTTTATCGTATTTCTTTGCGTTGCAGGCGTTCTGACAGGCTGTGCAGTAGGGGGAGAAAAGACTACAGCGCCGAAGCAGGAAGCAAAGACAGAAGAAATACAGGAAAAAGAGACAGAGAAGACGGAGCAGAAGACGGAAGAACCGAAGAAGACTGCCGAGACGGCAGAGAATCCGGACGAGGACGCGATGCCGGAGAATTTCCGGGAACTGTTCAGCATGGAAGCGGATGGAATCAATTATCTTTCCATAGAAGGTATTGAAGTTCCGGAAGGAACCGCCATTTCCATGGTCGGAAAGGATTCCGCCAGCAGCTTCTGGAAACGCGTGAAAGCAGGTGCGGAGCAGGCTGTGGCAGACCTAAACGAAGCTCTGGGCTACACCGGTAACGCAAAAGTGAAGGTGACCTATGACGCTCCGGCCAAAGAGAGCGTGTCCGAGCAGATCGATATCATCGACCAAATGCTGGACAAGAATCCGGACGCCCTGATCGTAGGTTATATTGATGTGAATTCCGGCAAGACCCAGCTGGAGCTGGCGGAGTCCAACGGCGTACCGGTCTTCGCAGTAGATTCCAGCATTGACAATGCCCTGATTGTAAGCGAGACCAAGACAGATAATTGTAAAGCGGCTGCAGAAGCCGCAGCGAAGCTCTGCGAGGCCATCGGTGATTCCGGCGAGGTGGCGCTTCTGGTACACAACTCCGAGACCGAGACCGGCATCGAGCGCGAGAAGGGCTTCCGGGAGGAAATCGAACAGAATCATCCGAATGTACAGATTATAGATACAACTTATGTAAACCAGG
Organism: Clostridiaceae bacterium; assembly: GCA_902362725.1. Lineage (GTDB taxonomy): Bacteria > Bacillota > Clostridia > Lachnospirales > Lachnospiraceae > Laedolimicola > Laedolimicola ammoniilytica. Next base: position 226,019 of record CABIXM010000001.1, read on the forward strand.
ATGAGCGCAGCGCTGAGGAGATCGTGGCTGCCGTTATGGCGGATCACCCGGATCTGAAGGCATATTTCGGATCCAATGATGATGTGACCCGTGTGCTGGCTGCAGTGGTGTCCAAGTTCGCGCCGGAAGGACAGACCGTCGTGGCCGCAGGCTTTGACGCTTCCTCCAGGCTGGTGGATGCTGTGAAGGATGGAAGTCTGTCCGGCGTCATGGCTCAGGACGCCTTCGGCATGGGGTATGCCTGTATGGTATCGGCGCTCCGCACCATCGCCGGTCTGGACAACGCGTCTGTTATCGAGCCCGGTTACTACTGGATCACTGCGGAAAATGCGGATGACGCCACCACCCAGGCCCTGACTTACAAATAAAACAGAGAAAAACCTAATTTTTCCACTTTTTACGGAACTCCGAGGCGGTTATCCCCTCGGAGTTTTTAAATTGACGATTCAGATAGCTGGCGTCATAGAAGCCGCAGCCCCGGGCGATCTCCTCCAGAGTCAGGGCGGAAAAACGCAGCAGCTTTTTGGCCTGGGTCAGCCGCCGGGAGATCACATACTGATTCAGAGTCGTGCCATAATACAGGTGAAATTCCCGGGACAGGTGGTATTTGCTGAGAAAGAACCGCTCCGAGAGCTCGTCCAGGGAAAACTTTTCCGTATAATGTTCATCCAGATATTTTTTTACCTCGGTCATCTTCAGACGGCCGGGGTATTTTTCTTCCCGGGATTCCGTAATGTCCTGCAATAAAATGGACAGAATATCTACAATCAGGCGGGCGGAATTGATCTCCGTCTGAAAATCCGAATTTTCATTCAGATCCAGAAGCCCTGTAAGCTTCTGCCGGAGCGTATCAAAGTCCGCCGGCAGAAAGGCGGGCGCGCTGTTGGCCGCAAAATACTGATAATATTCCCGGGAGGAGGAGCCGTTAAAATGCACCCAGATGAGCTCCCAGGGATCGGTCTCACTGCTCTGATGATAATAGGGCACCATACAGTCAATGAAAAAGCAGGAGCCCTTTTGCAGCTCGTAGAGGGTTCCGTCGTACATGAGCACGCCGCTGCCCGACAGCACCAGCACCACCAGATAGGATTCCAGATTCTTACGGCTGGCCACATGGCTTTCCCGAAGCTTCAGGTAGCCGGTTTCCTGCACATAGAAGAAAGCAGACCGGGCGAAGGCGCTGGGCGTCTGAATCCGCCGCCTGGAGCTTTCCAGATAGGAATCGGGGAATTTATCGAAATAATTTTTCATGGGAAAAGACCTCCTGCGGAAAATAGAAACAGCAATATAATACCTGTTTCCGGCAATATCCTCACTTGTTAATTCTAATATACAGGTATATACTTGCAAAAGCAAGAGAAAGACAAAAGGGAAAGTAAACAATAAAATACATATTTAATGTGAGAATATCATTTCGCAGAGGAGAAGCTGTATGTACTACGTATTACTGTCCGGAGGATCCGGAAAACGGCTCTGGCCCCTGTCCAACGACGCGCGGCCCAAGCAGTATCTGAAGGTAGTCAATAAAGAAAATAATTCCATGGAGCGCTGTTCCATGCTCCAGAGAGTCTGGGAGCAGCTGGGCGAAGCGGGCATCGCAGAGCAGGCCGTCATCACGGCTGGCAGTGAGCAGGTGGAGCTCATCAAAAGTCAGGTGAAGGAGGCGCGGATCGCAGTGGAGCCGGGGCGCCGGGACACCTTCGCGGCTGTGCTGCTGTCCTGCTCCTGGCTTCTGAAGCACGGAGCCAGCCGGGAGGATTATGCGGCGATCATGCCGGTGGATCCCTACACCGAGGGCAGCTACTTTGAGACGGTAAAGAAGCTGGAGGCGATCATGCGGGAATCCGGCGCAGAGGTAGGACTGATGGGCGCAGCGCCCAGCTACCCGGCCACTAAATACGGTTACATCCTGCCGGGAGAAAAGAAGGATGGCTGGTTTAAAGTCCGGGGCTTCGCGGAGAAGCCGGACGAGGAGAAGGCAGAGGCTCTTCTGAAGGAAGGGGCTCTCTGGAACTGCGGCGTATTCTGCGTGAAGATCGGCGATATCCTGGAGCGCACGAAGAAGTACGGCGTACCGGAGGACTACGACGCCCTTTGTGCAGCCTACGAGAGCCTACCGAAAATCAGCTTCGACTACGAGGTGCTGGAAAAAGCGGAGCACCTGGCCGCTGTGGAGTTCGACGGATACTGGAAAGATCTGGGAACCTGGGACGCCCTGGCAGACCAGATGAGCACCGACACCATCGGAAATGTGGTGCTGGACGACACTTGCGAGAACACCCAGGTCATCAACGAACTGAAGATGCCCGTGGCCGTCATGGGAACCCGGGATCTGGTGGTGGTGGCCGCCCAGGACGGCATTCTGGTGGCAGACAAGAGCCAGACTGCCAATGTGAAAGCCATTGCGTCAGCCTTTGATTCCCGGCCCATGTTCGAGGAGCGCCGCTGGGGTACTCTGGAGACTCTGGACGACACTGAGAGCCAGGGACAGACGACCCTGACCCGGAAGATCTGCATTTATGATGGCATGACCTCCAGTTATCACTATCATGAGCACCGGGATGAGATCTGGACTGTCCTTCGGGGCACCGGCGAGCTGATTCTGGAGGGCACGAAGATTCCCTTAAGCCAGGGAAAAGCCGTCTGCATCCGCAAAAATCAGCGGCACGCGGTCAAGGCCTTCCACGATTTCGAGTACATCGAGATTCATGTGGGAACCAGCAGCGGAAATGAGGATATCAATCGAATCACATTTCATTGGGATGAGATAGAACTGAGCCATATTTTGTAACGATCAGTACAGCCGGAGGCTTTGCAGCGGAAGGCGCAGAAAAATGAGGAGAACGAAGATGAAAAAGACAGCGTTAATCACAGGAATTACAGGACAGGACGGCTCCTATCTGGCGGAGCTTCTGCTGGAGAAGGGCTATGAGGTATACGGCTTATTCCGCCGGGGTTCTACTAACACTGCGGAGCGTATCGAGCACCTTTTAAAGGAGCGGGAAGCGAAAGGCGACGGTCTGCATCTGGTCTACGGCGACATGACCGATTCCATGAATCTGGTGCGCCTGATGCTGGAAATCAAGCCCGACGAAATCTATAACCTGGCTGCCCAGTCCCATGTGGCCGTGTCCTTCGAGGAGCCGGAATATACCGCCAACGCGGACGGCATCGGCGTGCTGCGGGTGCTGGAAGCAGTCCGCATCGCAGGTCTCACAAAAACCACCCGGATCTACCAGGCGTCCACTTCCGAGCTGTTCGGCAAGGTGGAGGAAATTCCCCAGAAGGAGACTACGCCGTTCCATCCCCGTTCTCCCTATGCGGTGGCGAAACTGTACGGCTACTGGATCACGAAGCATTACCGGGAAGCCTACGGTATGTTTGCGGTAAATGGCATTCTCTTCAACCATGAGTCCGAGCGCCGGGGCGAGACCTTTGTAACGAGAAAGATTACATTGGCCGTAGCCAACATTCTGGCGGGCCGTCAGGAGAAGCTGTACCTGGGAAATCTGAACGCTAAGCGCGACTGGGGCTACGCCAGGGATTACGTGGAGTGCATGTGGATGATTCTCCAGCATGACACCCCGGAGGATTTCGTCATTGCCACCGGCGAGACAAGAACCGTCCGTGAGTTCACGGAGGCGGCCTTTGCCCATGCGGGCGTACAGCTTCGCTGGGAAGGCGAGGGCGTGGACGAGAAGGGCATCGACGTGGCTACAGGCCGGGTGCTGGTGGAGGTATCTCCCGAGTTCTTCCGTCCGGCGGAGGTAGATCTGCTGCTGGGCGACCCGACTAAGGCCAGAGAGACCCTGGGCTGGAATCCGCGGAAGACATCCTTTGACGAGCTGGTGAAGATTATGACAGAGCACGATATGGAGCTGGTGAAGAATTCCACAACGGCAGGCGTGTTGAAATAAAAAGATCAGACAGTTAAAACTCATGCAAAGATAGTGAGAAAGTAAATCTGAATGAGAATAATTGTATAGTGGTACAACAGAGAAGTAAAAAGAAATATATTTTTAAAATTGGTAAAAAATGTAAGAAGAAAGCAGGGAATATCATGGCAGAAAGAAAGAATACCCAGGCAGTCGAACCCCTCGACCGCAACAAAAAAATCTATGTGGCAGGCCACCGTGGCCTGGTCGGCAGCGGTTTGGTTCGCTGCCTGGAAAAGGCTGGATTTAAAAATATTGTAACGAGAACCCACGCCGAGCTGGATCTGACCCGTCAGGCCGATGTGGAGGCCTTCTTCGCTGAGGAAAAGCCGGACTACGTGATTCTGGCCGCAGCCAAAGTGGGAGGCATCCACGCCAACGATACCTACCCGGCAGATTTCATCATGAAAAATCTGCAGATCGAAACCAACGTCATTGACGCGGCTTACAAAAATCAGGTGCAGAAGCTGCTGTTCCTGGGAAGCTCCTGCATCTACCCCAGAGACTGCCCGCAGCCCATCAAGGAGGAGTACCTCTTAAGCGGTTACCTGGAGAAGACTAACGAGGCCTACGCCCTGGCGAAAATCGCCGGCCTGAAAATGTGCGCCTTCTACAACCGTCAGTACGGCACCCACTATATCAGTGTCATGCCCTGCAACCTCTACGGCATCAATGACAACTTCGCCCTGGAGAATTCCCATGTGCTTCCGGCCCTGATCCGCAAGTTCCATGAGGCGAAAATCAACCATGCGCCCACTGTCACGGTCTGGGGCAGCGGCAAGCCCTTACGGGAGTTCCTGAACGTGGACGATCTGGCAGACGCCTGCCTGTATCTGATGGATCATTATGACGGCGACGATTTCTTCAACGTGGGCTACGGTCAGGAAGTGACCATCCGTGAGCTGGCCGAGCTGGTGAAAAAGGTGACCGGCTACGCGGGCGAGATTGTCCTGGATCCGACGAAGCCCGACGGAACGCCCAGAAAACTCACGGATATCAGCCGTATCAGGGCCACTGGCTGGGAGCCGAAGATCGATCTGGAGACCGGACTCCGTCAGACCTACGAGTGGTTTTGCGAGCGTTATGAGACCGGCGATTTTGCGCAGCGATAAATAGAAAAGTAAAAAACTGGGAAAATATGATATTTAAAAAGAGAAAGGGGGACGCCACGCATGCAGCCCACACAGCCACAGAAGCTGACACCCATCCGAAAAGAGTACATCTGGGGTACCGAAGACTGGATGCTCTCCTGGTTCAACGAGGGCCTGGAGGACGTTCCCCTGCTCATTAAAATCATCCAAGCCCGGGAGGCCCTGTCCGTACAGGTGCACCCGGGCAATGCATTTGCCGAGGAAAAGGAACATAAAAGTGGCAAGACTGAGATGTGGTATGTGCTGGACTGCGAGCCGGGCGCATATCTGTATTATGGCCTGAAGCACAAGATATCCGAGGACGAATTCCGCAAGCGCATCCAGAACCAGACCATTCTGGAGGTCTGCCGGAAAATGCCTGTGAAGAAGGGCGACGTCTTCTACATCCCGGCGGGCCTCCTCCACGCCATCGGCGCCGGCATCACCGTGGCGGAAATTCAGCAGAGCTCCGACGTGACCTACCGGGTTTACGACTACAACCGGGAAAATGCCAACCATGAGAAGCGCCCCCTCCACATTGAGAAAGCCGCCTTGGTGGCAGGCTTCATGCCGCCCCTGGCCGGACACCGCCCCATGGGTCCCCGTATCCGGAAAAATGGATATTCCAGAACTTTATTAGTGCAATGTCCGTATTTTGTGGTACAATTATATGAGATAAGCGAAAGTGTGGCAGGCGATACTGCCGAAGGCTTTCAATCGCTTCTGATTCTGGAAGGCGAAGGCGTCCTGAAGACCAGCTTCGGGGAAATGTCCCTGAAGGCTGGAGACAGCATTTACCTTCCGAAAGAGACAGGATCCTATCAAATCATCGGAACATTACAGCTTCTCCGCTCGACAGAGGAGTGAAAGTGAGGTAAGAATATGAATCTGAAATTTGGAACAGGCGGATTGCGCGCCACCATGGCACCGGGACCGGATCATATGAATCTGGAGACCATTCAGGAAGCTACCCTGGGCGTAGCGGCTTACGCGAAAGAGCAGAGTGATCATCCAAGCGCTGCGCTGGCCTATGACAGCCGGAACCATTCGGAGGAGTTCGCCCGCGAGGCGGCCCGGGTGCTGGCCATGCAGGGCTGCAAGGCATACATTTACCCGAAGCTGATGCCGACCCCGACCCTTTCCTTCGCAGTGCGTCATCTGAAGACTACTGTGGGAATCGTAGTGACCGCCAGCCATAACCCCCGGGAATACAACGGCTACAAGGTATATGGTTCCGACGGCTGCCAGGTGACCAACGAGGCGGCGGATCGGATTCAACAGCATATCTGGGCAGCAGATAAGAGCCAGGCCCGGGGCGGCAAGACCTTCGAAGAGTACGTGGAGGACGGACAGATCGTCCTGATCGACGAGAAGACCCTGAAAGCGTTCCTGGCGGCTATCATCCGCAAGCGGACGAAGAAGGAGCTGACCTCCGGCCTGAAGGTAGTCTACACGCCGTTGTACGGCGCGGGCCTGATTCCGGTCACCAGTATCCTGAAATACATCGGTATCAAAGATCTGCAGATCGTCACCGAGCAGGCAAAGCCCAATGGCGACTTCCCCACCTGCCCCTACCCGAACCCGGAGTCTCCGGACGCCCTGAAGATTGGCCTGGAGTGGTGTGAGAAGACCGGCGCGGATCTGCTGATTGCCACGGATCCGGACAGCGACCGTCTGGGCGTGGTGGCGAAAAAGGGCGACAAATATGAGCGCCTGAACGGAAATGAAGTGGGCATTCTTTTACTGGAGTACATCCTGCGTTGCAGAAAGGCAGCAGGAACCCTGCCGGAGCATCCGGTGACTGTCCGCACCATCGTAAGTACCTCCATGGTCGACCGTATCGCGGAAGCCTACGGTGTGGAAGTCATCCAGACCCTGACCGGCTTCAAATGGATTGGCGAGCAGATCGGCAAGCTGGAACAGGCAGGAGAGGAAGACCGCTACGTCTTCGGCTTCGAGGAGAGCTGCGGCTACCTCATCGGCAGCTATGTACGCGATAAAGACGCCGTAGGCGCAGCCATGATGTTCTGTGAGATGGCCGATACCTACAAGGCCGAGGGCAAGACGGTCTGGGATGCCCTGGATGACCTGTACGCCAAGTACGGACACTATGAGACAACTCTCAAAACCTATGAATTCAACGGCGCCGAAGCCGACAAGCGCATGGCCCAGATCCGCGAGGGCCTGAACAGCCCGGAGGGCATGAAGTTTGGGGGATCCAAAGTAGTGCGCTATAAAGATTATAAAGACGGCGTCGACGGCCTCCCGGCCTCCAACGTCCTCCAGATGTGGATGGAAGACGGCAGCGAAGCAGTAATCCGTCCGTCGGGCACGGAGCCGAAGATTAAGGTGTATACAGAGAAGCTGGTATAAAAGCTGAGAGATAAAGAAAGGACACTTCCCATCCAGGAGGTGTCCTTTTTCATGAAGCAACCATAAGAAATTACAGCTGGTAAATTCCTACGGATAGAAAAGAGTAAAAAATCTTATAAATAAGGAGGATTTTGTAGAAAAACAGAGAAAGTAAAAAATTGACAATCTCAACACCGGGTTTATACTTAAAGTAGTGAAAAAGTCAAGAATTAACTCAGAAATTCAGTAGTCAAATTCCAGGCATATCGCCGCTATTTTCACAGAAATAAAAAAACGGTATGTATTTAACTACCGTTAGAAAGAGAGGTAGAGATGGAAAAGATCCAAAGAGAGAAAAGAAGTTTAGAGGACTTGAATGTGATAGACGATTTTCTCATGAATGCAGCAGCATCAGACAGAGAAGGTGGCGAGGAATTTTGTCGTTTGATACTGTCTACGCTTTTGGAGCGAGAGGTAGGCAAGATTCATATAAATACTCAGAAGGTAATTTCGGCCGGAGCACCTAATCTCCGAGGAATACGTATGGATGTAGAAATTATCGAAAGTGCGGGGGAACTTATAAACGTATATGATATTGAACCGTGTCGCTATCATAAGAGAGGGTTGGAGAAATCAAATCGTTTTTATCAGGCAAAGATTGATAGTCGATATATGGAGAGCGGGGAACGTGATTTTACAAAATTACCCAACCTGTATATTATTACAATTTTACCGTATGATCCATTCGGAGAGAATTACATGATGTACCAGATTATAAATCAATGTCTGGAAGTACCGGGGCTTGAATATAAAGACGGATTGCGGTATATTTATTTTAATACAACAGGAAAAAAGGGCGGAAGTCCTGCAATTCGAGAATTGCTTCAATATTTTCAGAACAGTACAGAGACCAACGCTAGAAGTGAAAGATTACAGAGGATACACGAACACGTCAAAAAGGTAAAGGTATTGCCGGAGGTGAGAGAAGAATTTATGAGGTTGGATGATATTATTTACTATGAGCGGGAAGAAGCAGATCAGAATCGCGCAGTTCAGGATATCCTGGAACTGTTGGAAGACTGCGGTGAAGTATCAGAAGAACTCAAAAACAAAATCAAAGTGCAGACCGATAAAGAAACTTTGAGAAGATGGCATAAGCTTGCAGCGCGGGCAGAGAGTCTGGAGGAGTTTAAAACGAAAATGTAAAATAAGAAAGGACACTTCCTATCCCGGAGGTGTCCTTTTTTACAAGACTATTTCCTGGGTGCCGCACAGCTCTCCCGTACCGCCAGATAGAATGGAAGGGAAATCTTCATGGGCAGATGATGTCCGCCCTGAATACGGTCAATTAAAATCTTGGCGGCAGTCTGTCCCATTTCATCCAATGGCACATGAATCGTAGTAAGCATTGGTGAGAGATACTGCGCGGTATCAATATCGTCAATACTAATTACAGATACATCCGCAGGAATTTTGAATCCGGACTCCTGTAAAGCTCGCATGGCTCCGATGGCAGTCAGATCATTGGGGCAGAAGATGGCAGTCATGTCCTGCGTGCGGCTAAGCAGCGTCTTGGTGCCATTGTAGCCGCCCTCGGAAGAAAGCATCACATGGGAAATAAATTCATTGCGGATCGGAATATTGTGCTTGAGCAGAGTGGCCAGGTATCCGGTATAACGTTCTTCATTCTTCGTTTCGCCCACATAAGCGATCCGGGTATGCCCCAGTCCAATCAGGTATTCCAGAGCTGCCTCCGTGGCCTGAAGGCTTTCGCAAAGCACCTGATCATATTTTGCATTTAAACTATTCAATCCGGCATAAATTACATAATTAAAATATTTCTTCAGGAAACTCAGCATAGGCTTATCACACCGTCCGAGAACCGCCACGCCGTCTACCTGATTGTTTGTGATCAGATGAAAGGTAGTCGGATCCTGAATATCAATAGAAGTAAAAGAATACTTCAAAATATAATTCTGCTTGAAAGCCTCTTTCTCGATACTATGGGCCAGATGGGAAAAAAACGGATCCGTAATGGCATCTGGAGTTCTGGCAAAAAGACAGGCAATGGAACGGGAAGGTTCTGTCATAACAGAGGTCATGCCGTTTTTCAGATTTCTTGCGTTGGAATTGGGAATATAACCAGTGCGCCGTACAATTTCCCAGATACGATTCTGTACTTCTTTGCTTGCAACATTGGAATTCCCCTGATTGATAACGCGGGAGACGGTTGAGATAGAGACACCGGCTTCCTGAGCAATTTCTTTTAATGTCATAAAAATCTCCTCTTCTGTAATGTCTGCGATTGCTTAATAAAACTCAAACTTCCCCCGGTAATATAAGGCGCGTCCAAGTTGAAAAAGAGAAGTGTTAGAACCATAATATACAAAACAAATGAGAAAGTCAATAAATGGAAGTCAAGATCTGACATATTACACAAACGTTTGCGTAAAACCATGTTGATTATGAGGTGAAAATAAACTAAAATAAAGGCACGGAGAGGTGTAAAAACTATAAAATGTACAAGGAGGACAAGAAATGAAAAGGTTAGTTGCACTGTTACTTACAGCGACCATGATTGCCAGCCTGGCAGCGTGTGGAGGAGCGAAAGAATCGGAGACCACAGACACAGCGACAGCTACCACAGAGCAGGGGGAAAGCTCTGAAGCAGCAGAAGATGTGGATGATACAGTCTATGATATCAAGGTGAGCGGACATCCATATATTCACGCATTGCCGAGCGTATATGCGATCGAGCAGGGATACTTTAAATGCGAGGATCCGACTGTGGACATGTATTCTGGCGGCCCGGTTCAGAACGAGGCTATCGCTTCCGGTGCATGGGATGTGGGAACCACAGGTACCGGCGGTATCGTACTGGGAGCTGTTGGCTATAACCTGAAAGCAATTGGGTTTACGGCACCGGATGAAAACACCGTAGACCTTTGGGTACGTCCGGACAGCCCGCTTGCAAAGTGTACGCCGGACGAGATGGGTGTATACGGAACAGCGGACGACTGGAAGGGTCTGACCGTTCTTTGCGCGACAGGTACATCCTGTCACATGATGCTGATTGGACTTCTGGAGCATCTGGGCCTGACAGAAGACGATATCAATCTGATTGATACCTCTGTTGCAGATTCCTATGCGGCGTTCAAAGCAGGAACCGGTGATGTGGTTGCGCTGTGGTCTCCGTTTGGTTTCCAGGCAGAGGAAGATACCGATTGGGTAAAGGTAGCCAACGCAGTAGGACTTGGAATTACCCAGCCGTGTGTTATCGTAGCTACAGAGGACGCTATCCAGAATGACTGGGACGGCGTATATGCATACCTGAAGGCTTATTTAAAGGCAGCGACCGAGTTGAACGCAGATCCGGAAGGAACCGCACAGATGCTGTATGACTTTGAAGAGGAGCAGGGCATCAGCTTAAGCGAGACAGCAGCTGTGAAGGAAGTAGAGAACAGACCGTTCGCGTCCATCGAGAGAAATGAAGAGCTCTTTACCGTAAGAGATGACGGTGGATGCGAGGCAAATGATATCCTGCTGGTATTCGCAGAGTTCTTCGAGGGCCAGGGCAAGATTTCCCAGGATGACCTGAACAAGCTTCGCGAAAATGGCATGGTAGACACCAGCTTCATGGAAGCATATATGAGCGGAAAATAGAATAAGAGCTTGCAGAATGTAACATGACATAAGTAGAGAAGGGTAGTATAGATGGCAGTTTGTACTGCCCTTCTTCTGACTTATTTACATAATGGAGAGAGGTATATGAGCGATAAATCGAAAGAAATTTCAACAGAGGTCGCCAATTCCATTCTGATAGAAGCAAAGGCCAAACGGAAAGAAAACCGACAGCTCCTGTTGATATCTACCATCAGCGTGCTGGTATTTCTGGGGATTTGGGAATTGGCTGTTCGTATAGGATGGATCGACAGTAAATATCTGTGCGCGCCCACTACAGTAGTAAAAACATTCATACAGAAATTATCGGATCCGAAACCGGACGGAGCGGTGCTGGGTGTTCATATTATAACCAGTCTGAAGCTGGTTCTGGTAGGGTACTGCAGCGCGGTTATTGTGGGCGTTCCGCTGGGACTAATCATGGGTTATTATCATACCTTTGATAAGCTGGTATCTCCGATTTTTGAAATCATTCGACCGATTCCGCCTATCGCGTGGATTCCGCTGTCAATTATCTGGCTGGGAGTCGGAACGACGGCAAAAGCCTTTATTATTTTCCTGGCAGCGTTTGTTCCCTGTGTCATCAATTCTCATACCGGCATCAAGCTGACGCCGGCCGTATATCTGAATGTGGCCAAGACGTCAGGAGCCAGCAGGTGGGAGATTTTCTGGACTGTCAGCAAAAATTACGCCATGCCGCTGGCCTTTACCGGCATACAGGTAGCCTTGGGAAATGCATGGTCCACGTTAGTTGCGTCGGAGCTTCTGGCAGCTACGGCAGGTCTGGGCTATATGATTCAGCAGGGCCGTTCCCTTGTCAGACCTGACATTATCATCGTAGGAATGCTTACCATTGGCGTAATCGGAGCTATTCTGACGACGCTGTTGTCCAAGCTGGAAAATCATGTTGTGAAATGGAGGAGCAGAGGATGAAAAAGAATCGTTCGCAGGCACGGGATATCATGCTTTCCACTCTGTCTATCCTGGGACTGATTGTTGTCTGGTTTCTCGTGTCAAACAGTAAGCCGGATTTCTTTCCGACGCCTATGGCGACCATTGAACGTTTTATAAAACTGATTGAAAAACCGGTTATGAAAATTTCGATTCTGGGACATATATTTGCCAGTCTGAAGAGAGTTATGCTTGCGCTGATTGCAGCTATTATTCTCGGGGTTGGAATCGGACTGGTTATGGGCTGGAATAAAAAAGTAAGAGCGGCTATTAACCCGATTCTGATGGCGTTGCGTCCGATCCCGCCAATTGCGTGGATTCCGCTTATCATCCTGCTGTTTGGTATCGGAGAGTTCCCGAAGGTACTTCTGGTATTTATCGGAGCATTTTTCCCGATTGTTATGAACACTATGTCAGGTGTTTCACTGGTAGACGATATGTATCTGAAGGTTGGAAAGATTTACAAGGCCAATACCTGGCAGATGCTGAGGCATGTGGTATTTCCTGCAGCTATGCCGGCGATTCTGGCGGGTATCAAGATCGCTATCAGTTCCGGATGGATGGTAGTGGTAGCGGCAGAAATGCTGTCCAGTAAATCCGGACTGGGATTTTTGATTAACCGTGGACGTGACAGCTATGATGTGGCCCTGATTATGGTAGCCATGATTCTGATCGGCGTGGTAGGAGCCCTGTTAAGCGCCGTATTTACACTTATTGAAAGGAAATTATGCGGATGGATGAGCAAAGAATAGTACAGGTTCGACTGGAAAATATATCCCGCTCCTTTGTATCCAGAAAGACAATTTTCGAAGCCGTTAATCATGTAAGCATTGATGTATACAAAAACGAGTTTCTGGTTTTGCTGGGACCGGGACAGTGCGGTAAAACCGTTCTCCTGAATATGGTAAGTGGACTGGAGACGCCGACAGAGGGAAAAGTAGAATTTGTAGACAGTGATAAGACAGATTTGGGCTTTGTATTTCAGAAGACGGCAGTATTTCCGTGGAAAACCGTTATGGAAAATGTGGAAATGCCTTTGGAATTAAAGGGTGTTCCGAAAAAAGAACGCAGAGAGCGGGCACAGTATCTGATTGATCTGGTAGGCCTGCATGGATTCGAGAACGCACTTCCGAAGCAGCTTTCCGGAGGAATGAAACAGCGAGTGGGAATTGCGAGAGCCTATTGCAATAATCCGCAGGTACTGCTGATGGATGAGCCTTTTGGAGCGTTGGACGCGCAGACCAGGTATCAGATGGAAGAAGAGATCTTACGCATCTGGGAGCAGGAAAAGAGAACGGTTATCTTTGTTACGAATAATATTGAGGAAGCCGTATATCTGGCGGATCGGATTATTCTTCTGAGCGCTTGTCCGGCGACAGTAAAAGAGGTATATGAGATCGCATTGCCCAGACCGAGAGATTACGTGGATACAGAATTTTTGAAGATTCGTGAAGCGATAGAGGCAAATACAGACTTGGCGTTATAGACAGGAGGTATATCATGGAAAAACGAGAAGTGAAAGTCCAGGTAAATCATCTGACAAAGCGCTTTGGTGATTTGCTGGTATTAGACGATATCTCATTTGAGATCAACAAGGGAGAGTTTGTCTGCATTGTAGGTCCTACTGGCTGTGGAAAGACAACATTTTTGAATCTTCTGACAGGGCTTCTGGAGCCTACAGAGGGAGAAATTCTGATTGACGGAGAGCGTGCGGATCCGAAGAAGCACAGCATTTCATTTGTATTTCAGGAGCCCTCGGCTTTTCCGTGGCTGACGGCTCAGCAGAACATCGAATACGGCCTGAGAATCAAGAAGAAACCGGAACAGGAAATTGTTTCACAGCGCGAGAAAATTATCGGCCTGTTAGGTCTGGAAAAATATAGAGACGCTTATCCGCATGAAATGTCAGTCAGCATGGAGCAGAGAGTGGTTATCGGACGTGCCTTCGCGTTGAATCCGGATCTGCTTCTGATGGACGAACCCTATGGACAGATGGACATCAAGATGCGCTATTATCTGGAAGACGAGGTTATCCGGCTCTGGCAGGCGACGGGAAGCACAGTACTTTTTATCACGCATAATCTGGAAGAGGCGACTTACCTGGCAGAGCGTGTACTAATACTGACGAACAAACCTGCGAAAATTAAGACGAGTATTGATGTGGATCTGCCCAGACCGCGACAGATTGCGGATCCGAAGTTTATTGAAATCCGAAAAGAAATTACCGATATGATCAAGTGGTGGTAGAAAGGAGCAGTTATGAAAAATCTGAAGGACAAGGTTGTATTTATTACAGGCGGCGCCCGTGGACTGGGTTATGCTATGGCAGAGAAATTCGCGGCAGAGGGCGCGAAAATTGTGATTGGTGATATTCAGGAAGCCCTTGCGATGGAATCAGCAGAGAAGATTCAGAAAGAATTCGGTGTGGAAACCTATGCGTTCCAGATGGATGTTACCAGCGTAGAGAATATCAAGGCTGCATTTGCAAAGGTGAAAGAGCACTTCGGAAAACTGGATGTACAGGTCAATTGTGCGGGAATTCAGATTCGCTGCCCGTCTAAGGAATTCACAGAGGAAAACTGGGATAAGCTGATGAACGTGAATCTGAAGGGCGTATTCTTCTGCTGTCAGCAGGCAGCTCTCTTGATGGGCGACAGCGGCGGAGCCATCGTTAATATCTCCTCCGGAACATCCACGCAGACGACACCGGGACGCGCGCCTTATGTTATCTCCAAAGGCGGCGTAAACGCCATGACGGCAGTGCTTGCTTCGGAGTGGGCAGAGGACAGAAACGGGAAAAAGGCTATCCGTGTCAATGCGGTAGCGCCTGGCTGGATTCTGACTAATATGGTACAGGACGGCTATCGATTGGGTGTCGTATCTGAGAATCAGATTCTGGCAGCTGTTCCGTTCAAACGTCTGGCAAACCCGTCCGAGATCGCAGACGCAGTCGTATTCCTCGGCTCCGATGAGTCCAGCTATATCACAGGACAGACATTATTCGTAGACGGTGGCTGGAGCGCTCTGGGTATGCCGGCCATGGATCTGATTAAATAAGGAGGGAAGCAGGATTATGAAATTAGCTTATTCTTCAGAAGAATTGAAAAAGACCGCCAATGATATTCGCATCAATATCGTGGAGAGTATCCATTGCGGCGGCTCCGGACATCCGGGCGGCTCCCTGTCCATAGCGGAAATGATGGCCGTATTGTATTTCCACGAGATGGATGTGGACGAGAAAAATCCGAAATGGGAGGATCGGGATCGATTCGTGCTTTCCAAAGGTCATGCGGCACCCGCTTATTACGCGGCGCTTGCGGAGCGAGGCTATTTTGATAAAGAGGTACTGAAAACCCTGCGCCATATTGACAGCATTTTACAGGGACATCCGGATATGAAGAAGGTTCCGGGCGTAGATATGTCCACAGGTTCTCTGGGACAGGGAATCTCCGCAGCGGCAGGTATGGCCCGCTTTGCGAAACAGACCGGAAAAGGCTTCCGTGTATACAGCATTCTGGGCGATGGCGAGATCCAGGAAGGCCAGGTATGGGAAGCGGTTATGAGCGCAGGTCACTTTAAGCTGGATAATCTGACGGCATTTCTGGATAACAACGATCTGCAGATCGATGGCCATGTGAGTGCGGAAATGTCGGTGTATCCGATTCGGGAAAAATTCGAAGCCTTTGGCTGGAATGTGGTAGAGGCCGACGGCCATGATGTGGATGAACTGGTGGAAGCTGTAGCGAAGGCGAAAGCCTGCGAAGGAAAACCGACCCTGATCTGGTGCAAAACCGTGAAAGGAAAAGGCGTATCCTTCATGGAAAATCAGGTGGGCTGGCACGGTGGAGCCATCAACGATGAACAGTATGAGACTGCAATGAAAGAGTTAAAGGGGTGAACAGTATGAATTCAACGAGAGAAGCATATGGACAGGCACTGGCAGAATTGGGTGAGAAGTATCCGATTTATGTATTTGACGCAGACCTGTCAAAAGCCACACAGACCGTTCATTTTGCCAAAAAATTCCCGGAGCGGTTTACGAACATGGGAATTGCGGAGTCGAATATGATAGGCTACGCGGCTGGCTACGCAGCTTGCGGCGCAACCGTATTTGCTAGCACTTTCGCGGAATTCGCAGCAGGAAGAGCCTACGATCAGATTCGCAATAGTGTGGCATATCCCCATCTGAACGTGAAAATCGCCGCGACCCACGGCGGTGTGTTGATCGGAGCAGACGGCGGTTCCCACCAGTGCGTGGAGGATCTGGCCCTGATGCGCGCCATCCCCGGAATGGTGGTTTTATGCCCGGCGGATACGGAGGAGACCAGACGCTGCGTAGAGGCAGCCATTCTGTATGACGGACCCGTCTATCTGCGTTTTGGCAGAATGGGAACCCCGGAAATCTATGAAAACGGAAAGACCTGTACCTTTGAAATTGGAAAAGGAACCGTGGTAGAGGATGGAACAGATGTAACACTCATTGCAGTGGGGGATATGGTAAGCCGCGCGGCAACGGCAGCAAAGAAACTCAAAGAAGAGGGAATTTCTGCAGCAGTCATCGATATGGCGTCTGTAAAACCCATCGACGAGGCGCTTGTGGTTGAATACGCGAAGAAGACCGGCTGTATCGTAACAGCAGAGGATCACAATATTATGGGTGGACTTGGCGGAGCAGTCAGCGAGGTACTTGCGAAGCATCAGCCGGTTCCCCAGGAGATGGTAGGACTTCAGGATCAGTTCGGACGTTCCGGAACCCCGGCGGATCTGGCGGAATATTACGGACTGACGGCGGAGAAGATTGTGGAAGCAGCGAAAAAGTGTATGCAGAGGAAATAGGACTATGAAAAAAATTGTATTTACATCCGCATTGCATACAGAGATACAGGAAGCGGCTATACCAGGCTATCGGGACAATCAGGTTCTGCTGAAGATTGAACGAATCGGCGTGTGCGGAACCGATATTCAGGTATTTGCCGGAAGAAACCGATATATGCAATTTCCGGTTGTACCATTCCATGAAGGAATCGCGCGGGTGGTAAAGGCCGGAGCAGACGTAACACATGTAAAAGCCGGAGACAGAGTAGTGATCCGTCCGATTATCAGTTGCGGGACCTGTTATTCCTGCCGTCATGGTCATGAAAACGCGTGTGAAAATTTTAATTGCCTGGGCGTCCAGTCAGACGGTCTCGGAGCGGAATATTTTGTTATCGACAGGGAATATGTCTACCCGATTCCGGAGAGCTGTCCTTTGGATGAAGCGGTGCTTATTGAGCCCTTTGCGGTGGGAATCCATGCGGCCCTTCGGGGACAGGTGCAGGGTAAGCGCGTCCTGGTGGTAGGCGCGGGAACTATCGGCAATTTTACAGCGCAGGCCTGCCAGCTTCTTGGGGCTTCGGAGGTCGCTGTGTGCGATCTGAGTGACGACAAGATTGAGATGGCGAAGCGAGCCGGTATTCAGCACTGTGTAAGCAGTGCGGGACGCTCCCTGAAGGATGTGGCTTATGAAATTTACGGAACCTTCCCGGACGTTATCCTTGACTGCGTAGGCGCGAAGGTGATTCTGCCGCAGATTCTGGAGTTGGCGGGAAAGACGACTACGGTGGTAATTGTAGGAAATTATTCGGAGCCTGTACTGATTGATGTGGCGACCATCCAGAGAAATGAGTTAAATGTATTGGGCAATATTACGTATACGGCGGAAGATTTTCAGAAGGCAGTGGAACTCATGGTGAGCGGAAAAGTATATACCGAAGGCTTTATTTCCGCAAAATTCCCCTTTGACGAGGTACAGGGCATGATGGAATTTGCGCTGGAAAAGCGGGGCGTCAATATGAAAGTAGTTCTAGAATACAACGGGGAGGGATAGCATGTATCATATTTCACCTTCTCTGCTCTGCGCAGATCAGATGGAGCTTAGGCAGACTGTCGTCGAGGTGGAAAAGCTGGGTGTTGACTGGCTGCATATCGATGTGATGGACGGCAATTTTGTACCGAATTTCGCCTTTGGAACCGACTGTATTCGGGCCATTCGGAAGGAAGCGAAGAGCCCCCTGTATGCGCATATGATGTGTACAAGGCCGATGGAGTTTATCAAGCCCTTTGCGGAGCTGGGAGTGGATTATTATTGTTTTCATTATGAGGCTACCGTGAATCCGTTCCGAGTGTGTCAGGAGATAGAGAAAAATGGCATGAAGGCCGCCATCGCGTTGAATCCGTCCACGCCGGTGGAACTGCTGGAGGATCTGCTTCCGGGTCTGTCCTGTGTAACCCTGATGTCCATAGAACCGGGATTTTCCGGCCAGAAGTTTCTTACGCATACTTATAAAAAGATACGGAAACTTCGGAAAATGGCAGGCGACAGCCCGGTGCGGATTGAGATCGACGGAGGAGCCGATATTCCCATATCCATGAAATGTATCGAGAACGGAGCAGATGTGATCGTGGGCGGATACTTCAACCTGTTTGACAGCGCGTATTCGCTTTCGGACAAGTACAGAGCCTACAGTCAGGCATTGAAGAACGGAGGGATAGAGTGACAGTACAGGAATTAAAAGAAATCGTAGTTGAGGCAAACAAAGAGCTGCCGAGGCGTCATATGGTGCTATATTCCTGGGGAAATGTAAGCGCCATTGATCGGGACAAAGGAATCATTGTAATTAAGCCCGTGGGTATTCCCTACGATGATCTGACCACGGAAAATGTAAGCGTTGTGGATTTGCAGGGCAATAAGGTGGCCGGAGAGAAAAATCCGTTGAACCCGTCTGTGGATCTGGATATTCACCGGGCGCTGTATGAAAATTTCCCGGAGTGCAACGCTATCGTACATACACATTCTACCTACGCGACAGTGATGGCGCAGCTACACCGGGACGTGCCCTGCTTTGGCACAACCCATGCGGATTACTTTGCCGGATCCGTTCCCTGCGTGGAGGCTCTTTCTGACGAAGAAATCATTCATGATTACGAATGGAATACAGGCATGGCGATTGTAAAGTATTTCCAGAAATATGGTATATCACCTGCAGATGTGCCTGCGGCCCTGTCCATCAATCACGGTCCCTTTACCTGGGGCGAGGACTGCTGGGATGCAGTTCACAAGGCGGTAGTACTGGAAGAAATCTGTAAAATGGCGGTTCACATGCTGGCTATCGAACCGGACTGGCAGCCCATTCCAAAGGTCATGAGCGACAAGCATTTTTACCGTAAACACGGGGCGAACGCGTATTTTACCAATGACGATCACGGACATGGAATGGTACATAATAAATAAAAACTTACGGAGGGGTATATGAAGCATATTTATGTAAACTTAAAGCGCTTTGAAATCCCGGTTGAGCTTGGGGGCTTAAATCGGCTGGCGCCGGTATCTAAATGGGGCGAATATATCGTAACACATACACAGGAGGAGCTGAAGAAATACGATCCGCAGGAGGTGGAATTCGTTCAGATCTATCCGGAGTCCCAGATTCTGAAGGCTTCAGAGGCAAAGAGCGAGGGCAGTCCAATTAAGATCGGAGGCCAGGGCGTGTACCGGATGGACGCCGGACGGGACGGCTTCGGCGCGTTTACGACCAATTGCCCGGCGGCGTCTATGGCGGTGATGGGGGTAGATACCATCGTAATCGGCCACTGTGAGGAGCGTGCGGACAAGCTGGGCGTGATGCAGGCGGCAGGCGCGACGGACACAGCAGCAGTGAACCGGATCTTAAACGAAGAAGTGAAGCTGGCGCAGGCAAGAGGCATGAAGGTTCTTTACTGTATCGGTGAAAAGAGCGAGGAACAGGAGCACTGGCAGGAGGTTCTGGGCGAGCAGCTCCGGATAGGTCTGGATGGCGTGGACAAGACAAAGGTTGTGTTGGGGTATGAGCCTATCTGGTCCATAGGACCCGGAAAAACACCAGCAGATAAAGCGTATATTACCAAGATAGCCCGGTTCGCGAAAGAGGTGACCGGCGGCTGCGACATGGTATATGGTGGCGGCCTGAAGAAAGAAAATGCGGAAATGCTGGCTTCCATCGACGAGATTGACGGCGGGCTGATTGGCCTGACCCGTTTTACCGGCGAGATTGGCTTCTATCCGGATGAATATCTGGAGATTATCAAACTGTATCTGGGAAAGTGAGGAGAGAGGTATGAAACTTGATTTTGAATATGGCCATGGCACAATGACAGCAGAGCTTCCGGATACTACCGATGTATTTATTCCGGGAGAGACCATTCCAGATCCGCCCTGTATCCCGGAGGATCAGATCGTAGCCAAAACACGGGAATCCATACGCAATCCTATGGGAATGAAACCGCTTTCCGAGCTGGCTCATAAGGGAAGCAAAGTCGTTATCGTAATTCCGGATATTGTAAAGGGTGGCTGCCAGCCGACCTCCCACAGAAAAGTAGCGATTCGTCTGATTGTAGATGAGCTGTATGCGGCAGGCGTGGAGAAAAAAGATATTCTGCTTCTGTTTTCCAATGGCTTGCATCCCAGAACTACCACAAAAGAGGCAAAACAGATTCTGGGTAAGGAATTATTTGACGAGTTTTACTGGACCCATCAGATTACAAGTCATGATTCCGAAGATTATGAGCATCTGGTGGATCTGGGCTGTACCGAGCGCGGCGATCGGGTTCTGATGAATAAGTATGTGTTCGATTGTGATATTCCCATTCTGATCGGTCACACCCAGGGCAATCCCTATGGCGGTTATTCCGGAGGCTACAAGCACTGCGCGACCGGTATCACCCACTGGCGTTCCATAGCTACCCACCATGTTCCGGAGGTTATGCACGGATCGGATTTCACACCGGTTTCCGGACATAGCATGATGAGAACGAAATTCAATGAGATCGGAATGCTGATGGAAGAAAAGATGGGCCATCCTTTCTTCTGCTGCGACGCGGTATTGGACACTTATTCCCGTCAGATCGAGATCAATTCCGGTTATGCGAAAGTGATGCAGCCCAAGTCCTGGATTATGGCGAATAAGCGTACCTATGTACCGTTTGCCGAGGAGAAATATGACGTCATGGTATTCGGTATGCCTCAGAATTTCCATTATGGTGACGGTATGGGAACCAATCCTATTCAGTTGATGCAGGCGCTTTCCGCGCAGGTGGTTCGCCACAAGCGCGTTATGAAGGATAATTGCGTCATCATTTGCTCCTCTATTTGCAATGGATATTTCCACGATGAGAGATGGCCGTATCTGCGTGAGTTGTACGAGATGTTCCAGCATGATTATATGAACGTCTTACCGGATATGAACCGTTACGGTGAATATTTCGCGACAAATGAAGAATATATCCGCAAATATCGTTTTGCGAATGCGTTCCATCCGTTCCACGGCTTTTCCATGATGAGCAGCGCGCATATCGCGGAAATGAATACCAGCGCCATCTACATCGTAGGCGCGCAGGAACCCGGCATCGCCAGAAGTATGGGATTGAAGACACGGGCAACCTTCGAGGAGGCTCTGGAGGATGCGAAGAAGAAATATGTAGGACCGAACCCCAATATTCTTGCGTTGCCGAAAACCTTTAAGATTGGCGCAGTCCATCTGTGCATGAAAGACGACGATTTGTCAAACGTATAGAAAATATAGAAGAAAAGTTGTCGTGGCACCGCAGAATCGGGCGGTGCCATATTTATTAGAAGGATGCTATGAAATTAACATTATTTATACTTCTTGTATTTAGTTTTAACCTGATTCAGACTATAGGCGCATTCGCCGGTACTATGCTGGCGATGCCGTTTGCGATTTTGCTGTTGGGTCCGGAGCAAGCCAGGCTGATATTGACGGCAGTTGGAATCTTAAGCTGTATTTATCCCGTGTTGAGCTGCCGTAGCTTCATTGATTGGAAAGAGGTTCGGAAAATCGGTATTTATATGGCGGCAGGAATCCTAGCGGCACAATTTCTGCTGAAGTATTTGTACGGGACGGCAATTTTGACAGTGTATGGACTGCTGGTGATAGGAGTGGCCCTTCGGAATTTCAGACAGACGAATCCGCGACAGCTTCCGTCATGGTTAGACAACTTGATTTTACTGATGGCAGGCCTGGTACACGGCGCGTTTCTTTCTGGTGGTTCCTTCCTTCTTATCTATGCAATAGAGCATTTTGCAAAGAAGGATGTACAGCGTTCCACCCTGTCTGTGCTCTGGTTAATCCTGAACGGTGGAATGGTTGTACTGTTCACAGCGCAGGGGCTGTATTGCAGGGAAAACCTGCATTATGTGTGGATCGGAGTCATTCCGGCGATTCTGGGAATTTTTTTGGGAGATTGTCTGCAGAAAAAGCTGGATGAAACCTTATTTCGAAAATTTTCAAACTGCCTGCTATTTCTGTCAGGCAGTGTGTTAGTGATAAAATGCTTTTTGTAAAAAACAAAGACAGGATTTCCACTTGTTATTATCCCAGGAACTATTTATAATATCAATAGATCTGATCAATTGAACCGACAGACCGAGGTGCTGACACATGGATGTGACAAAACTTTTAACTCAGATAAAAAATAATGAAATATCGATAGAACAGGCCGAAGCCGAGTTGAAGAACCTCCCCTATGAGGATCTGGGCTTCGCCAAGCTGGATCATCACCGGAAGGTGCGGCAGGGCTTCGAGGAAGTGGTGTACTGCCAGGGAAAGGCGACGCCCCATCTGGTGAAAATATATCAGACGCTGACGGCGGAGGGCATCGACGTGCTGGGCACCCGGGCCAGCCGGGAGCAGTATGAGGCGGTAAAAGAGGCAATTCCGGAGGCAGTCTGGGACGAGGTATCCCGGGTGTTGAAGGTGGAGAAGCGGGACAGGAAGCGGATAGGCCGCATCGTGGTCTGTACCGGCGGTACGGCGGATGTGCCGGTGGCAGAGGAAGCAGCCCAGGTGGCGGAATTTTTCGGCACCAAGGTGACGCGCCTCTATGACGTGGGCGTGGCCGGAATCCACCGCCTGCTTTCGAATATGAAGGCCTTCCAGGGCGCCAGCTGCGTCATTGCGGTAGCAGGGATGGAGGGTGCGCTGGCCGGAGTGGTGGCGGGTCTGGTGGATGTGCCGGTCATCGCAGTGCCGACTTCCGTGGGATATGGCGCGAACTTCGGCGGCCTGTCGGCCCTTTTGACCATGCTGAATTCCTGTGCCAACGGCATTACCACGGTAAATATCGACAATGGTTACGGAGCGGCTTATGTGGCGACCCAGATCAACCGGCTGGCCTGCGGTGGCAGACATCTCAGTGAAGAGGTAGTGGAGGAAGAAAAAGATGAGTAATGGCAATACCTTATATCTGGAGTGCCGCTCCGGCATCAGCGGCGATATGACCGTGGCAGCCCTGCTGGATCTGGGCGCGACCGAGGAGAACCTGCGGGCGGAGCTTGCGAAGCTGCCGGTGGACGGCTATGAAATCCAAGTGAAGAAAATCGTAAAGAGCGGACTGCTGGTCAGCGATTTTGACGTGATCCTGGAACATGAGGTACCGGCGCATACGCATGAACATTCACACATGCATCCCCATGTTCATCGCAGTTGGGCCGACATCGAAAAGATGCTCCTGGAATCCGACCTGAAGCCCCGTGTCAAGGCTCTGTCCCTGCAGATGTTCCGTACCGTAGCCGAGGCTGAGGCAAAGGTTCATGGTCATCCGGTGGACGAGGTACATTTCCACGAGGTGGGCGCTGTGGATTCCATTGTGGATATTGTGGGTACGGCAGCCTGCCTGGACGAGTTAAATGTGGATAAAGTGGTCGTTTCCGAATTGACCGAGGGCTGCGGCCACATCCGCTGTCAGCACGGCGTACTGCCGGTGCCGGTTCCGGCGGTGTTGGAGATTGCGGCGGCCCATCACCTGACCTTCCACCAGATCGAGCAGGAGGGCGAAATGGTTACCCCGACCGGCGCCGCGATTGCGGCATTATCCGAGGGACAGATCCCGGCTGCTTACTGTGTGAAAAAAGTCGGCATGGGCGCGGGGAAGCGGGAGTATCAGAATACGAATATCCTGCGGGCGATGCTGATCGAAGAGAAATAGAAAAGACACGGGAAATTTCCCGTGTCTTTTCTACAGAAACCCTACTACCACATCTACAACCACCTTCATTACGCCCGCCAGCACCATCACCAGAATCGGATTCAGCTTACACTTTTGCAATAACACGATACAGAGAATGAAGATCACCACCAAATCCCAGTTGGTATCCGCCAGTGCGATGGCGGCGCTGCTACCCCAGAACGCCGTAATCAGAATCGAGATCCCCGCCGATGCAATCATGGCCACTACCGCAGGCCGGAGCGACCCCAGGATTCCCTGCAGCAGGGACAGATTTCGGTATTTCAGATAGAGTGAAGCAATCAGCGTCACGATGATACAGGAGGGCAGGATGCACCCCAGGGTCGCTATCAGTGCTCCCGGTATACCGGCGATCTTGATACCGACGAAGGTGGCCGAATTCACCGCGATAGGTCCCGGTGTCATCTGGGAAATGGTGATGAGATCGGTAAATTCAGCCATGGAGAGCCAGTGGTACTTTGTCACCACTTGAGCCTGAATCAGCGGCATGGCCGCATACCCGCCGCCGAAGCTGAAGGCTCCGATTTGCAGAAAGCTTAAAAATAATTCCAGTAAAATCATTCCAATAACCTCTTTCTATTTATAAATCATTTTCCAAAAGTCAGGACTGCTTGTCATGAGGAGTATGCGAGGTATCAGTTCGGCTGTTTCGATTTTTCACCAGCGTCCGTACCGTCCCCAGCGTCGCGCAGGCCAAAATAATATAGATGACATTGATGCCGTACACACAGGACGCGATAAAAGCTGCCAGCATAATCAGGATGGACACAATATTTTTACTGTGTACGATGCCAGAGCCCATATCATAGACCACGGAAGCGATGACTGCGCCTACGCCCGCCTGCATCCCCAGGAGCAGTCGGCTGATGACAAAATTATCGCGGAACGCCGCATAGAAGATCGAGATCACCGAGATAATCAGGAACGGCGGAATAATCGTCCCCAGAATCGCCACCAGCGTACCGGGCAGTCCCGCCAGCTTAAAGCCCACCACGATGGCTCCGTTTACCGCGATAGCGCCCGGCGACGACTGGGCGATGGCCACCAGATCCAGCATCTCATCTTCCTCGATCCAGTGATATTCATCCACAAATTTCTTCTTCATCAGCGTCACGATTACATACCCGCCGCCGAAGGTAAAGGCGCTCAGGTAGAGCGTCGAGATAAATATTTTCCATAAAACCATCTTTTTATTATTCATTGAAAAACCCTCCTACGCAACCAGTATAAGGATTCTTGACTTATATGTAAAATAGTATTATTTTATAATTATCATAATGAATTTATTATAAAGGAACGAAAACTATGACACTGCGACATATGAAAATCTACGTGGCCGTCTTTCAGCACAGCAACATCACCCGGGCAGCTGAGGAGCTGCATCTGGCCCAGCCGTCGGTGAGCCTGGCGGTGAAGGAGCTGGAGGAATATTACGGTGTGCGGCTCTTCGAGCGGCGGGGACGGCGGATTCTGCCCACCGAGGCCGGGCGGGAATTCTACGGCTACGCCCTGCACATTGCGTCGCTCTTTGACGAGATGGAGACCCGCATCAAAAACTGGGACCGCATCGGCACCCTGCGCATCGGCACCAGCATCACCATCGGCACCCACATCCTGCCGGAGCTGCTGCACCGCTTCCAGGAGCAGTTCCCGGAGGTGCGGACGGAAGCGGAGATCAACAATTCCTCCCTCATCGAGCGCCGGGTGCTGGACAATGCCATCGACGTCGGCCTCATCGAAAATCAGCCCGAGCACGAGGACATCTGCGCCGTGCCCTTTATGCGGGATGAGCTGGCAGCCATCCTGCCGCCCGGGCATGCGCTTGGCCGCCAGAAGAAAGTAACCCTGGAGCAATTGGCGGAATATCCCTTCCTCATGCGGGAAAAGGGCAGCGCAGGCCGGGAAATCCTGGACGCGGCCTTTGCGCTGCGGCAGCAGGCCGTCCATCCGGTCATGGAGAGCGTCAGCACCCAGGCCATCGTCCGTGGCGTGGCCGAAGGACTGGGCGTAGCCGTATTGCCCTATCTGCTGGTCCGGCGGGCCATTCGGGAGGGCGCGGTAATCCAGGTATCCCTGGCCGAGCCCATGGAACGGAATCTGAACATCATTTACCATAAGAGCAAATATCTGACGGGAAATATGAACACCTTTATCGAGTTATGTAAACAATACGGGGAGGAAACCGATCATGAGTAAGAATACACTGTATCTGGAATGCTACGAGGGGATCACCGGGGAAATGGTGCTGGGGGCGCTGCGGGAGCTGTCGGAAGATGTAGAAACAGAGGAGAGAGCACACGCAATTTCCCGGGGAGAAAGTAATTACGCAGTAACAAATCTTTCAGAAGAAGGAATAAAGCGGGATACAGAAAAGCGGGGGAAAGAGCACAGAACAACGCAGGAAGAACTTCTGACACAGATAGACAGTCTCCTTGGTAAATTACAGATAGAAAAAATCACTGCCTCCCCCGTCTGGTCCGACAAAGGCCCCACCGATGCCGCAGGTCTGGCCATCGCAGCCCGCGCCGCAGGCGTCTGCCCGGAGCGATTTACAGTCAAAAAGGTTGGCACGGGAACAAGTTATGTAAACTTGGAAAATGGAGACCGCGAGCTCAGAACCCTCCGCGCCATGCTCATTGAAGAGACCCCTATCGGAAACTTATGGATCCTGGAAAGCAACATCGACGACTGCGCAGGAGAAGTCCTGGGCTACACCATGGATCTCCTCTTCGAAGCCGGAGCCCGGGACGTCTGGTTCACCCCCATTTTCATGAAGAAAAACCGCCCTGCCTACCAGCTGTCCGTTCTTTGCGCCGAAGACCAGATCCGCGCCCTGGACGCCATCCTCTTCCGCGAGACCACCACCATCGGCGTCCGCCGCTACCGCGTCGAGCGCACCGCCCTGCCCCGCCGATTCTTCGAAGTCCGAGTCCCCGGCGGTACTGTCCGCATCAAAGCCTGTGAGCAGCCCGACGGCGCCGAAAAATGTTACCCGGAATACGAGGACGTGAAGCGGATCGCGCGGGAGACGGGAAAGAGCTATAGAGAGATCTACGAGAAAGCAAAAATGGCAGCTGCGCAGAACGAAGCATAGAAAATCGGAGAACTGTACCAGAAGTTCCTTATGGATGTAATCATAAAAAGAACCAGTTATCAGTAACTGTTTGAAGAATCGAAGACTGTAATATAACAGCATTTTCAAACAAAGTACCTGATAACTGGTTCTCTTATTAAAATATTAAGTAAACTAAATTAGATGGCATCCGGATGCCGCGTCAGCTTCACCATGGTTCCGCCAAGCAGAAACAGGGCAATCAGGTTCGGAATGGACATCAGGCCATTGAAGGTATCTGCCACGCCCCACAGCAGGCCCAGATCCACAGTCGCGCCGAGAATCGCTACCGCGGAGTAAACCACCATGAAGGGCTTATTGACCCGGGAACCGAACAGGAACTCGATGCAGCGGGTACCGTAGAGGCCCCAGCCGATAATCGTAGACAGGGCGAAGCAGCAGAGCGCCACCGCTGTAAAGATAGAAACCCAGCTGCCATAGGTGGAAGTAAAGCCGCTGATAGTCAGTTCCGCGCCTGCAGCCGCGCCGAAGTTCACCGGTACGCTGCTGCACAGGATAACGAGAGCCGTCATCGTACAGATAATAATCGTATCGGTAAATACCTCAAAGATACCGAAATACCCCTGGTTCACTGCTACGCTGGTATCCGCCGCCGCATGGGCGATGGAACCGGTACCGAGGCCGGCCTCATTGGAGAAAATACCCCGGGACACGCCATTTTTCATGCTCAGGAAAAAGGTACCGACTGCGCCGCCAGTCACGGCAGAGGGAGTAAACGCGCCCTCGAAAATGGAAGCAAAGACAGCGGGCACGCGCTGAATATTCAGCACGATAACGCCGATGGCCAGAACGATATAAAAGAGGGCCATGAACGGAACCAGCTTCTCCGTTACCTGACCGATACGCTTGATGCCGCCCAGCAGAATCATTGCCACCACAATGGCGATACCGATACCGATAATCAGGTTCATGGTCCGGATAAACTGATCCGAAGCGGAAGCGTAACTGAGCACTGCCGTGTCGATGGCTGTGGTAATCGTATTCACCTGAGTCGCGTTACCCGTACCGAAGACAGTCAATACGCCCAGCACCGCATAGATGCAGGCCAGCCACTTGAACTTGGGACCGAGACCATTTTTAATATAATACATGGGACCGCCGACCCAGTCGCCCTTGGCGTTCTTTTCACGAAAATGCACAGCCAGGGTCACTTCGGAGAACTTCGTACACATGCCGAGCAGGGCCGAGCACCACATCCAGAACACTGCGCCCGGACCGCCCAGGGCGATAGCGCCTGCGACGCCTGCGATATTGCCGGTGCCGACCGTGGAGGCCAGGGCCGTACAGACCGCCTGGAACGGCGTCACCGCGCCCTCGGCGGCTCCTTTCTTATGAAAAAGCTTCCCCAAAGTCACCTTAAAGGTATAGCCAAACTTGCGAAACTGAATGAAATGGGTTCGAATGGTCAGATACAGACCGACGCCGATGATACAGACCATAGCCGGGATACCCCAGACAAAGCCATTGACGGCGCTGTTGATGCGTTCGATGGTTTCCAACATAAAATTTTTCTCTCCTCGCGTAAATATTTTTTTATTTTACCATATTCTGGAGGGAAAATCGAGAAAAGTTTACGGGGTTTACTGGGAGATACCGAAAAAATTGCGGAAGAAAAAGAAATTTCGTGAAGTATGTTATTCCACGAAAAAAGACTCCCGGAAAAGGAGTCTTTTCAGAAAATGATTTACCCGGCCTGATCGAGCATCTCGATCTGTCGCCGCTTGTCGTCCATGGATGGGTGGACATAGTAATTCAACGTCATCTGCACGCTGGAATGTCCGAGAATTTCACTCAAAGATTTGATATCCACCCCAGCCGCAATACAGCGCGTGGCAAAGGTATGGCGCAGGGCGTGGAAATTGATAGGTTGGATTTCGTTGACGGAAAGATATTGTTTAAAATGGTTCTGATAGGTGCGCGGTTCCAGAAATTCCGTGCTTCCTGTCAGAAAAAAATAGTCCACGTCGGGCCGCAGCGGATCGCTTTCCAGAAGCTTCAGAATAAAACGGGGAAGCGGAATATCCCGGCTGGAGGCAATGCTTTTGGGCGGACTGCATACCACCTGCGTCCGGGGCTCACCCTCCTTCGCGTCTACATTTTGGATCCGCTGAAGGGTGGAATTGATTCGGATAAAGCCCTCGTCCAGATAGATATTTTCCCATTTCAGCGCGCAGATTTCACCCAGGCGCATGCCGGTATAGAGGCACAGCAGAACGCCCAGGCATCGCTTATCCTCGCGGTTTTTGAAAAGCCAGCTCTCCAGCTTTTTCCTGGACGCAGTATCCAGAATTGGGACATAGACCGTGCGCCGCCACAGATTGGAGACGCGGGAAACCCGGTTGGCCGTATCCCAGGTCTCTTCGGCCAGCTTCAAGATGGAACGAATAATGACATAGATATCATGGACCGTCTTCGGAGCCAGCCCGCCCGTGCCGTCCACACGGCCCTCCTGTAAAAGCATCCGCAAATATTCTGTCAGATAGCCGGTATTGATTTCTGCCACGCTCATTTCCCCCAGATGCGGTAAAATATGGCTCCGCACTGTATGGACATATTTGGCATAGGTGGACGGTTTGGCGAACAACCGCTTTCCGGACAGCCACAGCTCCACCGCCATTTTTACCGTGATCTTCGCATTTTCAGCCTGTTTCAGTTCTTTTTTCATAGCCCTTCTCCTTTGTAAAAGCAAACATTAAATGGTGATAGAATTTAGTATAAGGGGAAAACTTCGCTGACTTGAAATCCGAAATTCCAGTGCAGTAGTAAATTCCATCACATATTTAAAATTCTGATTTTTAAAACCACTTATAGTGATAAAACAAAGGATTTCTGCTATAATGAAGCTGTCTTTTCAAAAAATACTCAGTTTCAGGGCATGAAAAAGAGACCGCTGGAGTTCAGTGTGCGTGACTAAATTCCACCGGACGCATAGAGAATGTGTGAAAAATCTAGTTCTACCCTGACAGCAGATTTTTTGATGGATTATCGGTTGAAGCGGATC
>CABIXM010000002.1:0-51662 GCA_902362725.1 Clostridiaceae bacterium
ATAAAATATCGCCAGCCATAGCATGGCTGACGATACAAAAATTTATTATTTTTTATTGTCCTCTTGACGGGGAGCATACCACGGCTTTGCCGGGGGCTGTTTTTTTCTTTTATCTGCCGCTCATCTGCTGTTCCTGCTTCATGATCATCTTTTTAACCATCTCGCCGCCGATGGATCCGGCCTGGGCGCTTGTCAGGTCGCCGTTATAGCCCTCTTTTAAGGGGACACCCAGCTCGCTGGCTACTTCTTCTTTGAAGCGGCTCATGGCTGCTTTGGCTTCGGGGACCGCCATCTGGTTCTGGTTGGAACCGGAATTCTGCTGTGTCATGATTATCACCTCCATGATGATAGTGTGACACGGCGGGACGGCGGATATTCTGGAAGTTTTTTCATAAGACGGACGGTTCCGGCAGACGGCTGTGCCGGAACCTGTTCTTCATCTTACACTTCGTACACGATACTCTTCGCGATCTCGTCCGCCTTCTCCTGCCCGTAGAGCTGGGCGATCAGGCTCAGGGCGAAGGGGATGGCGGTGCCGACGCCGCGGCTGGTGGTGATGGTGCCGTCGGTGACTACCGGGGTGGTCTCACAGATGGCTCCGGTTAGGCCGTCCTCGCAGCCGGGGTAGCAGGTGGCATGCTTGCCGTCCAGGAGACCGGCATGGCCCAGAACTGTGGGCGCGGCGCAGATGGCAGCCAGTTTTCTGCCCCTGGCGTTATGCTCTTTCAGAAGCTCCAACAGCGGATCGCAGGCTTTCAGATTCAGGGTGCCGGGCATGCCGCCGGGCAGAATCAGAAGATCTGCGTCTGCGAAATCCGTATCCACAAACAGGCGGTCTGCGGTAATGATGATGCCGTGGCTTCCGGCTACTTCCTTTTTATCGCCAATCGATACCAGGGTCACTTCCGCTCCGACCCGGCGCAGCAGATCGGCAGGCGTCAGCGCCTCCACTTCCTCGAATCCTTCTGCCAGAAATATACTTACTTTCTTCATTTTTCCGACTCCTTCCGTTTTCTGTCACAGTCTTTTGTTTTCTTCGCCTATTATAGCAAATTCCCGTTGAATTTTCCATATCTATGTGCTACTGTCCTTTTATAATATAAATAATAGGATCTTTCCTTTCACCTTTTTCATACGGGTTTGAAAGAAGGGCCTACGGAGGTTTTTTCATGGAAATCGAACGCAAATTTTTAATTCCGAAGCTGCCGGTCAACCTGGATTCTTTTCCCTGCAGATTGCTGGAGCAGGCCTATCTGTGTACGGAGCCTGTGGTGCGGGTGCGGCGCAGCGATGATTCTTTTATTCTTACTTACAAATCCAAAGGGCTTATGAGCCGTGAGGAATATAATCTCCCTCTGACGGCGGAGAGCTATGAACATCTGAAGGCCAAAGCGGACGGTAATATTATCTCCAAGAAACGGTATCTGATTCCACTCCCCGAGGGCCTCACCATTGAGCTGGATGTATTTGCCGCTCCTTTCGAAGGCCTGTGGCTTGCTGAGGTGGAGTTTCCATCTGAGGAACAGGCCAACGCGTTTACGCCGCCGGAGTGGTTCGGGGAGGAGGTTACCTGGTCGTCGGAGTATCATAACAGCACACTCAGTCAGAAAAAGCTCTGATTTGACTCCTCTGAGGGCGTCAGGAAGCTGCGATGTTTGTCATCGTTTGATGGCTGTTTTTTCGGGCTTGTGCTGCATTTTGTGACATTGTGCATATGAAAATCCGTAAACTGGTATAATAATGCCATCTTTTCGGAAGGAGAACGCGCGATGCCTGAATCTTATCTGGCTGATAATCTTCGCAGTCTGCGCGAAGCCAGGAAATATTCGCAGAAATATATCAGTGAACAGCTTCATATTGCAAGGCAGACCTACACCGTCTACGAGAGCGGAAACCGCGTCCCGGATATCAATCTGATCTGCAAGCTCGCTGATATCTATGATGTTTCACTGGATCAGCTGGTGCTGACGAACCTGTCAGCCCACTCGGATCTCATTGCCGACGGAGCGGATCCCCGGCACTATGCGGCTGTTCCCAATAAGAGCCTGATTCCCTTAAGCGGTGCCAACGCCAAGGCCATCACGGATTTTTTGAACTTCCCCGACTACAAACAGCTGGAGGTACGGGAATATATCCGTTTTCAGAAATATCTGTTGTCGAAGGAGCAGAAATGAGTTTGCGATCGCATTTTGCGACTTCACGATCTCCGCTTTCTGCTATCTCTATGCACTCAAAAAACGCCGCTTGCGTGGATGATGGAGATCATCTGCACAGGCAGCGTTTTTCTTTTCGCATCTGTTTTTCTACAGGTTATATACAACCTTTCCCTCGCAAATCGTGTAATGCACCCGTCCGGTCAGTGTCCATCCTTTAAAGGGAGAATTGACTGCCTTGGAACGGAAGCTTTCGACCTTCCATTCCTCGTCCGCGTCGAAGATGACCAGATCTGCGGGAGCGCCTTCGGTGATGCCTGCATAGGGCAGGTGATAGAGGGCGGCCGGATTCTGGCTCATTTTGCGCATCAGCTCCAGGAGCGTCAGGTGACCCGGTTTGACAAGTTCTGTGATGCCAAGGGCCAGGGAGGTCTCCAGGCCGATGATGCCGCTGGGGGCTTCGGTCAGGGGCTTACTCTTCTCATCGATGCTGTGGGGCGCATGATCTGTGGCAATCATGTCGATGGTGCCGTCTTTCAGTCCTTCGATGACGGCCTGCCGGTCTCTTTCCGTCCGGAGGGGCGGATTCATTTTCGCCAGGGTACCATAGGTCAGAACAGCCTCATCCGTCAGGGTGAAATGATGGGGAGCTGCCTCGGCGGTCACATGGGAACCTCGTTTCTTGGACGCCCGCACTGCTTCCACGGCTCCCGCCGTGCTGATGTGCTGGATGTTCACGCTTGCACCCGTCTCCTCGGCCAGACGGCAGTCCCGCTCCACCATGGTGATCTCGGCCTCCGCCGGGGAGCCGCCGATGCCCAGCTTCTCAGATACCGGGCCGCGGTTGATGCCGTTGTTGGCGATAAGCTTCGGATCCTCTTCATGAAGGCTTACGGGAACCTGCAGCTCTTCCGCCTTACTGAGCGCCGCTTTCAGAACTTCTTCGTCCAGGATCGGAATCCCGTCGTCAGTAAAGCCTGCCGCTCCTGCCACACGGAGTCCGTCCATATCCACCAGCTCTTTTCCCTGCATGCCTTTGGTAACGCAGGCGCAGGAAAGTACATGAATGCCGGTCTCTTTTCCTTTGTCCAGCACGTAGGTCAGTGTCTCAGCGTTATCGATAACCGGTTTGGTATTGGCCATGCAGACGACCGTAGTGAAACCGCCTGCCGCCGCTGCCTGCGCGCCGGTCAGAATGTCTTCTTTATAAGTAAGTCCCGGATCGCGGAAATGGACGTGCACATCCACCAGTCCCGGCGCAATCACCAGTCCTGCCGCTTCCAGAATCTCTTCGCAGCTTTCCAGATTAAGCTTTTCTCCCACAGCTTTGATTGTCCCATTTTCCAGGATCAGATCTCCGGTAAATTCTCTGCCGCTTACCGGATCGATGATTCTGCCTCCGCGAATTCCTGTCATATTACTGCTCCTTTTTCTGTGTCAGAGTCTTGTTTGCGTACTCTACGAAGCTGTTCGCCGCTTCCTTGACGCTGTACTCTCCGTCCAGGATCTCGGTCTCCATCTGATACCAGTAGACACGCATTTCCTCAAAGCCGTTTACCTTCTGATAATAGGGGCCGCTGTACGGCATCAGTGCTTCATAGAGACTGGCCTCCTCATTTCCGCCATACACGTCTCCCATGGAGCTCCGCACCGGAAATGCGCCGCTTCGCACCACATTCTCCTGTGCCACGCTCTCGTCGTTGCAGAGGAAGTCAATGAGATAGCGGGAGGCCTGCTCCTTCTGCTCGTCCTCGGTCTTGAATATACAGAAGCCGTTCAGCATGTATTCCAGAGAGGGGGTTCCGTCCTCAGCGGGGTACGGCATCACGACTACGTCCACGCCGTTTTCCTGAAGTGCCTCCGCATTGCTGATGGCCTGGGGCAGGCTCCACAGCAGGCAGTAGGAATTGTTACCCGCCACGAAGGAGGACACTGCGTCCGCTCCTGAAGAGTCGGTTCCGTTCAGGAGCAGCCCGCCGTCCATCCAGCTCTTAATTTTTGACAGAGCCTTCTGACCGGCCTCACTGTTCACAGTGTAAGAAGTCATATCTTCGTTCATCAGGCTTCCGTCGTAAAGATTCGTGATAAAGGAACGAGTCGCGTAGTCTCCGGCGATTCCGGAGCAGTAGAGCATTCCCGCGTTGAAGCCCGCGTCATGAAGCTTCGTAATCACCTGTTCAAACGCTTCCGTGGTCCAGGTGCGGGCCCCTTCCTGATTCAGCAGTTCCATGGCTCCGCTTTCCTCCAGCATGGAGCGGTTGAAAGCCATAACGTAATTGGATCCGCTTAAGGGGTACATTACATAGGCGTCTCCGGACTGGCAGGCGCTTATAATTCCCGGGCTGACCATATCCGCAATCACATCCTCGGTAAACAGGTCGCTCAAATCGGAGAGCAGTCCCTCCTTCGCGTAAGTGCTGATACGTCCCGGCTCATCCAGCAGCACATTGGGCAGCTCGCCGCCCTCGGCCTTAATCTGCTCCTCCAGCTGCTTCGGGCCATCGGTGTAGTCCAGATATTTCACTTCTACTGTGATATTGGGGTATTTTTCGTTAAATTTCTGAATCAGGGACTGCTCGTAGCTGCCATCTCCCTGTTCCTCGTCCTCCACGAAAATCGGGTAAGTCCACCAGGAAATTCGGGCTTCCAGATCGGAGACAACCTCTGTGCTCTTCTCCGGCTCCGCCGTCTCCTCCGTGTCTTCTATCACATCTTCAATATCTATATCCGCGCCCTGGGAGCTGTTTTTGCTCTGGCATCCTGCCGCTGTGGCCAGCAGGATGCCTGTCGTCATGAGGGCTGTCATTTTTTTCCAGTTTATCATGCATTAAAACCTCCTAATCTTATACACTATATCACAGATACCATGTGGGAACAAGAGGAAATACCTGTGAATCCGGGGTAATCCGGGATCGAAAAACGGCACAGCATCGAAAAGCTGCGCCGTTCTCTATGCGGATAACAGGACTTGAACCTGCACGGGGTTACCACCAGAACCTAAATCTGGCGCGTCTGCCAATTCCGCCATATCCGCGAATGTCGTCCACTTCCGTGGACTTGTTTAAACAAAAAGACCGAAAACCCTGTATTCACAAAATCTTCGATCCTCTCATGAAGCATCCGGGATTCGAACCCGGGACAACTTGATTAAAAGTCAAGTGCTCTACCGACTGAGCTAATGCTCCTTATTCATAATAGCTGCGGAAGGTCGTCATCCGCCCAACTGGGCTAACTGGATTCGAACCAGCGAATGCAGGAGTCAAAGTCCTGTGCCTTACCGCTTGGCGATAGCCCAAAATTTTGCTCTCGCAAAAGGGTGGATAAAGGGATTCGAACCCTTGGCCTCCAGAGCCACAATCTGGCGCGCTAACCAGCTGCGCTATACCCACCATATTACTGCCAAGTAACGGCATATGCAAATCAGACGATCTGCAAATGTGCTCGAAGGGATTCGAACCCCCGACCCACGGCTTAGAAGGCCGTTGCTCTATCCAACTGAGCTACGAACACAAACCCTTCGAAGAAGTGTTATCTGTGAGTCAAGTACTCACAGTACACACTGAACACTAAGCTCATTTGCTCGCTGCGCTCCCAATTCGCTAAGTGTTCAGGTGGACGTTCGTACTAGGCTCGAAAATACCTCGCCAAGTACTCACAGTCAGCGGGTGATGGGAATCGAACCCACGTATCCAGCTTGGAAGGCTGGTGTTCTACCATTGAACTACACCCGCATAGGTATCATCGGGGTGACAGGATTCGAACCTGCGACCTCCTGGTCCCAAACCAGGCGCTCTAGCCAAGCTGAGCCACACCCCGAAGCTGTTCACCACCGCGTCACCCGTGACGCAAAATATATTCTACTGGATAAAAGTAAAATTGTCAACAACTTTTTTCAAATTATTTTCAAGATTTTTTCAGATATATTTTATGGTGTAGTGAGCGTCCCCTTTTTCGTCCAGCTCCATGACCATATAGCTGGGCTTCCTGCCCTCCTGACGGGGATAGGACATGCTGCCCGGATTCAGCACGGTCACTTCCTTATCCTGTTCCAGATAAGGGCGATGGGTATGGCCGAACATGGCGATGTCGAAGCTGCGGGCTTTCGCCTCTTCCTTCAGCATCTCGGTTCCCATGGAAATATAATAATAATGTCCGTGAGTCAGGAGCACCCGGTATTTTCCAATCTCGAACTCCTTCTCCCGTGGAAGATCGCAGAAGAAATCATTGTTGCCCGCCACCATATGAACCGGACAGCCGGCCATCTGCCGGATTTTCTCCTCGCCGCCCTCCACGTCGCCACAGTGGATCAGCATGTCGATGGGTTGCTCCCGGCGGATCGCTTCCTTCAGATTTCCTTCTTTTCCGTGTGTATCGCTGACAATCAGTACTTTCATGCGTTTACCTCTTTTAATACTTCTTTCATGGCTCTCAGTGCCTTGCCCCGGTGACTGACCTCATTTTTCTGCTCCATGGTCAGCTCCGCGGTGGAGCAGTGGAATTCCGGCACAAAGAAAATCGGGTCGTAGCCGAAGCCGCCTTCGCCCCGGGATTCATAACCGATGATACCCTCGATGGTACCCTTTGTGGTGAACTCCCGTCCGTCCGGCAGCACCGCCGCAATCACGCACACGAAACGGGCCGTGCGCTTATCTTCGGGCACGCCTGCCAGCAGATCGAGAATCTTCTGATTTTTGATGGTATAGGGGGTGTCCTCCCCCATATAGCGGGCGGAATAGACGCCCGGCTCCCCGTTCAGATAATCAATCTCCAGGCCGGAATCATCCGCCAGCACCAGGGCATCCGTCTGGGCCGCCACAGCCCGGGCCTTAATCAGGGCGTTAGCCTCAAAGGTGGTGCCGTTTTCTTCTGCGTCGCTCACGATACCGGCCTCCCTCTGGGACAGGATCGTGAGACCGGGCCGTCCCAGAATCTCGCGGATCTCTTTCATCTTTCCTTCATTTCCCGTAGCAAATATTAATTTTTCCATATATTCTCCTCTTTTGCTCAGTCCCTGCCCGAAGCATATACCTTCAGGCACAGGTTACTCTGCTGCTCCGTCTCCACACGCTCCCAGTGATACCCGTCGGCGCTGATGTAGCCCTCGCCGTCGCTTAAGTCCACGGCCTCCTTCAGTTCATCGGAGGAATATTCCACAGCAATGGGGTACTGGCTGCCCGGCGTGGTAATCTGCACAATCACCGCGAACCGATCTCCCGCCTGTACAGCCACTGTTTCGTTCAAATCTATGGTGTAATAACCTGCATATTGCAGATAACCTGACTGGAGAATCTGCGCCTCTCCCAGGGACTCTTCCCCGGTAAACTCGGGCTGAATGCTGATCCGGTACTCAGTATCCGGTCCCGTAGCGTAGAAGCCCACGGCCTTCAAATCCTGATTTCCGGCGGCCTCGTATACATTGGCAAAGCTGGCCTTTTCTGTATTGTAGCCAATCTGTCCGCACCAGCCGCACAGATCCGACTGATAAAGGGTGTCGTAATTGTCCGGGCCGTCCACCCGGATGTAAGCCACATTGTCATTTCCGATATTCGTGTCATAATAGGACACGTAAAATATGCCGTCCTCCCCGAAGCTTTCTCCCCAGCTGTTCTGACAGATGAATGCGCCGTCTCCGGCCACCGCCCGGGTGAAATTCTCCGCCGGATAATCATCGTCCCAGCCTATGATGACCACATCGTGATTGGCCGCCTCTTCCCCGGTGTAGCCGTAGCTGCTGTACTCCCGGCTGTAGTAGGCCGAATCCTGGGTCGGATCGTCAAAATCCATATACAGGGAGCTCTCTACGCCGCCGTACAGGTACACGGTCTGCTTGATGGCCTCGTAGTCTTTCGCCGCAGGCATCCGCACCTCCTGCACATGGCAGACTGCCGTCAGATCATCGGGGGACCGGCCGTCTCCGTAGGGATCGTCCTGCTCCAGCACCGGTCCTGCCCAGGAAGTCAGATAAGCCACCGACATGATGTAGGAGCCGCCCTCCTCGGTACCCATTTTAAAATGATTGTGATAGTTCAGATGGTCTCTGGAGAAATCCAGAAGCTCCTCCGGCATCAGGGCTGTCTCCAGCGCGGTCAGGCTGGCGAAGGCCCAGCAGGTGCCGTGCTGTCCCTGATCCCGGACCGGGACCTCACGTTTCTCCTCCCGGTAATCATAGCGCGCAGGCAGCTCCGCTTCTTCCTTTTCCTGATGAATCACCAGGCTCTCGGCAGTCTTTCCTGCCTTTTTTTCCAGCATGGATTCCACCAGGGCCGCGCCGTCCGAAGGCGCTTCGGTGGGTTCTGTCTCCATGTCGAGCACAACCATGGCGCAGCATATCACAAATGCCAGCGCTATCAGTCTTCTGATTGCTTTTTTCATACATCCTGCCGCGGTCTCCGGGGCGGCTTGGGTCCCGGAAACTGATAGAAATAGGTTTTTAACATGCCATTATAGATCTTGCGGTTCTTCGCCGCCTTACAGCCCAGATACCGCTCTGCGTCCTCGTAACTGGTGATCAGGTACATGGACCAGTCATCCAGACGGTTATAGGCCTCGCCAATCTCCCGGTACAGAGCCGGCAGGGCTTCTTTTTCTTCCAGGCGCTCGCCGTAGGGCGGATTTGTGATGACAAAGCCGTATTTTTTCGGATGGCGGAGCTCAGAGACCGGCCGCGCCTGAAAATGAATCAGGTGATCGACGCCCGCTTCTCTTGCATTTTCCCGGGCCGCCTTTACCATGTCCGGGTCGATATCGTAGCCCTGGATGTCGGTTTCGATGTCGTCCTGGATGAGGTCGTTCGCTTCTTCCACCGCGTTATACCAGAGCTTCCTCGGGATCATGTTTTTCCAGTCCTCAGCCACGAATTCCCGGTTCATGCCCGGGGCGATGTTGGCCGCCATCATGGCCGCCTCGATGGGAAATGTGCCGCAGCCGCAGAACGGATCTACAAGAATGCGGTCGCCTTTCCAGGGTGTCAGCATAATCAGGGCTGCCGCCAGGGTCTCGGTGATGGGCGCTTTGCTGGTTAGTCTTCTATAACCGCGCTTATGTAAGGAGACGCCGGAGGTATCCAGGCCTACCACGGCCTCATCCTTTAAAAAGGTGATGCGGATGGGGTAGGAGGCTCCGTCCTCGCTGAACCATTCCATCTTGTATCTGGTCTTCAGGCGCTCCACCATGGCTTTTTTGACGATGGACTGGATGTCTGACGGGCTGAACAGCTTGCTTTTTACGGACGTGGCTTTTGTGACCCAGAATTTGCCGTCCGCCGGGATGTAGTTTTCCCAGGGAATGGCTTTGATGCCCTCGAAGAGCTCGTCGAAGGTCTCTGCCTTGAAGCGTCCCACCTGAAGCATGACGCGCTCCGCGGTCCGAAGGAAGATGTTGGCGCGGCACAGGGCGTCCATGTCGCCGATGAAGGTGACGCGGCCGTCCTCGACCAGGCTTACGTCATACCCCAGGTCCTGTATTTCCCGTTTCAATACCGCCTCCAGGCCGAAGTGGCAGGGGGCAAGGAATTCATATGTTTCCATTTATCTTTATTTCTCCATTTTCTTACTTTTTTGCATTTAGTTTGACGGCAGACGCTTCTGATTGTTTGCTCCTGCGCCTGCCGTCATCCACTTATAGTTTATCTTAATATGCCCTTTCCCCGCTGTCAATGATTTTTCTGCGCCATGCCGGGGCTGAATCTCTAATAATGTTCCAGGTTCCGGCCTTTGTAGGACTGGATGCCGCCCACCAGGGTCCAGACCCGGTAGCCTGCTTCGGCCAGCTCCCGGGCAGCTTTCATACTGGTGCTGCCGCGCTCGCAGTAGAGGATCAGGGTTTTGTGGCGGAGCAGGCGGACGCGCTCCTGCAGATCCTCATAGGGGATGCAGACGGCGCCTTTGATGTGCTGGCGGCGGAAGTCCCGCGGCGTGCGGATATCTATGAGGATATAGTCGGGTTTAAATAAGTAACTGTCTATTTCCCTGGGGGAGATGGTGCCAAAATTCATGGGATCACCTTTTGGATAGAAGGGTATACTTTATAGATATGCGGAAGGCAAAGGGATTGTGAAGAATGGACGAAACTCCCGGGGGAAAATTTTCTTCCCCGGGAGTTTCTGACTTTGGCTCCGCATAAAATCGCCCGGCTCTGCGGATCAGAGCCGGGCGATTCAGATGACACGTTAATTTATGGACAGATAGGTCAGGCAGGCAGCTACGTCTGCAAATGTACGGGATATCGGGATTTCCTGCCGGATAGCCGGGTTGGCAGCCTGCAGCGTGCAGCCCTGATAGCGGCGGAGCATTCCCAGATCGTTATGGGCGTCGCCAATGGCGGCAATTTGACCCTGGAAGCTGATGGCTTTGGCCAGGATAGCGATGCCTTCGGCTTTGCCCAGACCCCGGCTTACGATGTCGGCGTTGTTTTCGTTGACAAAAGCCTCTGCGCCTGGGTAGCGGGCGTTGATGGCCTCGGCTGCTTTGCAAGTTTCCTCATTATTAGAAAAACGCACATGGACTTGCAGGACTTCCCGACAGGCTTTCCGGAAGTCTTCCTGTGTGATGGTCTCGTGGATACCGTTGTACATGATGAGATCTTCCTCCGGGTCGGTTCCTGTGATGACCTGTTTTCGGAAGCTTTTGCAGGTGACGTCTACCGGCATTCCATATTGTTCCAGCAGATAATCGGTTATCTGCAGTACCTCGACCGTATCCATTATTTTCTCATACAGGAGTCGGCCGTCCCAGCTTACGATACGCGCGCCATTATTGCAGATCAAATAGTCAGCCTCGGCTTCCCATTCTTCCAGTTTTTCCCTGAGAATGCTTTCTTCCCGTCCTGTAGCTATGACGAACAGGTTGCCCTGCTGCCGCCAGTTTTCCACTGCACGGGTGTTGGCCTCTGTAATTTCGCAGTTTACATAGAAGGTCCGATCGAAGTCGGACGCCAGCATTTTACCTGATTTTGACAATGCCGTTTTCTCCATTCTGAACTGCGCCTGTTTTCTGCAGCTCTACTTTTTCTCCGCTTGTGAAGATGACCGGAGAGACTACGGATTTTCCCTGCGCTTTCAAATACTCTACGTCTACTTTTACCAGCAGGTCACCCTGTTTTACGGTATCTCCCTGCTTTACTTTTACGTCAAAGCCCTGTCCGTTCAGCGCTACGGTGTCCATGCCGATGTGTATCAGGATTTCTTTTCCGTCATCGGTGTTGATGCCATATGCATGTCCGGTAGGAAATGCGGTGGCAATGGTTCCGCTCACAGGCGCGGTTACCTCGGCTCCGGTCAGTTCGATCGCAAAGCCGTCTCCCATGATTTTTCCGGCGAATACCGGATCCGGACACTGCTCGATGGGGAGCAGAGTTCCGGTCATCGGTGATACAAATTCTTCTTTTTTCTTACGGCTGAATAATCCCATTTTTCTGGTTCTCCTTTGCCTTTTGGGCGCGTTCTTTTGCTTCTTTTGCCATACGGCGGGCCAGAAAGGCAGACAGTCCCGTGTAGTTCTCAGGTTTTATCATTTCTTCCAGTTCCTGATCGGTGAAGTTGTCGGATAATACCGGATCTTCTTTCAGTACGGTCAGGTAATCTTTGCCGTCCAGCTCTGCCAGCATCGCTTTATCATATAATAACTCATGGGCGCGATCCTTGCCAAGCTTTTCCGCTATTTTCATCATGACGCATTCACTGTTGTCGAGACCCTTATTTAACAGGGCGTTCTGATACATGCGCTCTTTATTCACATGCAGGGTGGCGGTCAGCTCCTCCGCGCGCATCAGGACTTCTGTCGTCAGTTCCAATGCTTCCTCCAGCATACCGTCATACAGCATGTAGGCGCTGGAATCTCCCTCAAACATCCGGACGCCGGTAAAAAGTCCGGTGGATACCAGGGAATAGAGCTTCTGTGAGTTGGCTATGATGCCCTTCGCCAGCTTCGGATTGATTTTCTGGGGCATGGTGGAGCTTCCCACTGTACCCTTCTGAAAAGCCTCGCTGACCTCCCCGAATTCTTCCAGTCCCGTGTAGTAAACTTCCTCCGCTATTTTGTGAAGGGCGTTACATAAAAGCGCCAGGTTCATGATGTATTCTTCTTTGTGACTGAAGATATTGCGGGAGGGAACCGGCATACTGTACATACCCAGCTTCTTGGCAAAGCGCTGCTGCACCCGCCAGCCGGTCTCGCCGGTGGCGTTGAAGGCGCCTACCGCGCCTCCTGCCATGGCCTGGAATACCCGTTTTTCACATTCCTGCAGGCGCTCCTGTGCGTTCAGGAGCTCGCTGATCCAGACAGATACTTTATAACCGTAGGTAATCGGAATGGCATGACGACCATGGGTACGCCCCGGCATCACCGTCTCCGCATGAGCCTCAGCCAGATCGCCCAGGTGTTCCAGGATATCCGCCACATAGGACTGGAATATCCGATGGATTTTATAGGTGACATAGAGCTGCCCGGTCTGCTGGATATTCTGGGTGGTCACGCCGTAATGGACGTATTTTCCACCCTCCTCGCTGCAGGCCTTTACCAGCACCTTTACAAATGGTACAAAGCCATGGCCTACCTTTGCCTGAATGCGATCCATTTCTTCCAGATCGATTCGCTCCAGTTTCGCATTTTCTATGATATTGTCTGCTGCGCTGCGAGGAATAAAGCCTTCCTCTGCCTGCGCGTCAGCCAGCGCAGCCTCCGCAAGGAGCCAGGATTCTATCTTTGCTTCCTTTGTAAGTAGCTTCTTGATTCCTCTGTCATTTCCTTTGCTCTTTGAATCATATAATGCTCTCATTTTTTCTTATCCCTTCAGCAATTTATCAACGGCATTTCTTACAAATTCCACATGCGGTCCGAATACCACGTGAATATGATTCTTGGACGGGAAAAAGATACCTGCGCAGCCGGAATCACGAAGACCTGTCTGATTGACCTGCTCCGGATCCTTCAAATCGATACGAAGTCGGGATACACAGTTTTCCACATGTACAATATTCTCCGGGCCGCCCAGATTCTCGACTACGATGCGGG
Organism: Clostridiaceae bacterium; assembly: GCA_902362725.1. Lineage (GTDB taxonomy): Bacteria > Bacillota > Clostridia > Lachnospirales > Lachnospiraceae > Laedolimicola > Laedolimicola ammoniilytica. Next base: position 13,163 of record CABIXM010000002.1, read on the forward strand.
CGATTTCCGGCCAGTTCTTATCCTTCAGCAGTGTGCTTGCGGACTCCTCAATCTCAAAGGATTCCCGTCCCGGCGTCTCCAGGTTCCATTTTCTGATGAAGAATTTAAATACGAAATAAAATACTACAAAGTTTACAATACCAAGCAGAATCAGGTTCAGCCAGTGAGTATTCTCATACATCAGACCGAAGATTCCAAAATCGAAGATTGTTCCGCGGATGTATCCGATGCTGATATGCAGGAACTGATAAGGAATGGTCATCAGACCGCACAGTACGCAGTATACCGCGAAAAGCTGCGGAGAAATGAACAGGAATGAGAACTCCAGCGGCTCTGTAATATTTCCAAGGAAAGCAGTCAGTACACAGGTCATGATGACGCCCTTGCACATCTTGCGGTTCTTCAGGTATGAAGTATGGTACATCGCCAGACCAATGGCCGGGATACGGAACAGTGTAGTCAGCATCTGAGAACCTCCCAGGTAGCTGGTCAGCTTCGGCATCAGTTCTGCCCAGTAGGGACTGTCCGGACCCAGATTAAATAAAATCTCATTGACTGCCGGAAGGATACCTACATACTCTGTACCATTGATAAGATAAGTTCCGCCTGCCTCTGTAAAGCGGACAACCGCTGCCAGTACATGGTGCAGTCCGAAGGGAATCAGCGCCCTGTGCAGCATATAGTAAATACCGCTTCCGATGTAGTTGGTGGTAAAGATAAAGGAAATGCTGATCAGGAAGCTGATTAACAGGTTCCATATAATCGGCAGCACCAGGCCAATCGGGATCATACATACAAACGTAATAATCGGAATGGATTTCTTTCCTCCAAAGAACGCGAAGGCCAGCGGCAACTCCAGATTGTAAAACTTATCTGCTACCTTGGCAGCCACCAGACCGGAAATCAATCCGCTCAGAGCCTCAGTCTTCAGTGTCTGTACGCCCAGCACCATACCCTGGCCTACCTGCGCCATGGTGTCGGCGTCTGCCAGCGTACCCGTATTTTTCAGGAATACATTCATGACCGTATTCAGCGTCAGATATCCGACGACAGATGCGAATACAGCGATTCCCTTTTCTTTCTTTGCCATTCCCTGCGCTACGCCCATGGCAAACAGAATCGGAATATTGTTGAAAATAATACTGGTAATATCCTTCGCTCCACTGATAATCAGTTTCAATACGGCTGCGTCCAGAATCGGAAATTTCTCAATCATGTAGCTCTGCCCCAAAGCGCTGCAGATACCCATAACCATACCAATCGGTGCTAAAAGTGCAATCGGAAGCAGCAGTGAACGTCCAAAGGTCTGGATTCCGTCTTTAAAGCTTCCCGCTTTTTTCTTGCTCATCATAACCCTCCTGAATTCTTAACAATTACTCATCCTCTTATTTTTCTGCATCCTTTGGCCAAAGATTAATTATACTATAGCCCTTGTGCGTTTTCTCTTCAAGGTCACCTTTCGACCTGAAAAAATTACAAAATATGACCCTTAAACCGAAAGATCTGCTATAATACGGCTATACGGGGGAAATGAACTATGAGTATTCATTCTTACGATTTACAGACCTGCGCTTTTATCCAGGAAAAGCAGACGCTGTCTCTGGAAAAATGCAGCCGGCTTTCAGGCAAAAGTATTGCGTCCGTGAAGCGGAGCATCGCTGCGGTCAATGAATATCTGGCGCCTGCACAACAGATTCTCATCAGCAACAATCAGGCTGTTTTTCAGATGACCTATCCGGAATATCTGGCATTTATTCAATCTCTGACCCTGGAGGATTATGTGCCCTCCCAGAATGAGCGTCTGGATATTATGGTTATCTATGCCTTTTTTAATCCGGCTTTAAATATGTCTCATTTATATGAGACGCTTCATTTCAGCCCTTCGACTAAGAAAAAAGATAGCCGCGCCCTGTCGGAATGGTTGAAAACGCAGAATCTCGGCACGGAAGTGGTTCCGAAAACCGGCGTTCGGATTGTGGGAGATGAACTGACCTTTCGTATCTGCGTCACCAGTATTCTGTCCCGCTATCTGGAGGTTGGACAGGATTTTCAACTCACCCGGCGTCTGGCCAATCATCCGCTGCAGACCATGATTGCTGAATATTTTCTGATTCAGGCTGACGCAGAGATCCAGACGGTACGAACTCAGTTAATGCAGCTTATTGAAACCTGCCATTTTCGAATTTCCTATGCGTCTGTGAAGTTCCTGTATATTTATCTGTCCTGCGCGTATTTCCGTCAGCATTTCGGGCATCCGCTGGAGACTTCCCGGGAGCTGCCCGTTCCAGTACAGGATTATCATCTTATGAAGCGCACTGCGGAAAATACCTTTGTCAATCATCTGATTTCCTCCCTGGATTTCAGCACACGGGTCATGCCTCCGGTAAATGAGCACCTTTTTGCCATCACCAGGGAACTGGTACGGAAAGTCCAGAATAATATCATTACCCGGATTTGTGACGACCGTTTTATTTATGAAGAGGTATATGCGTATCTCCATAAATCGCTGATACGAAATACCTATCATTTTTCTTTTTATGATAATAAGCTGGAGGAAACAAAAGAGCAGTATCACCGGCTCTATGATATTCTAAGCAGCGCTATCTCTGACTATGAGGAAACTTATCAGACCCGGCTGAGTCATTTTCAGATTGCTTCTCTGACCCTGATTTTCCGGAAGTTTACCAATCGCAACAAGCTGGCCGGACGCAATCGGAAGAAGCTGGTGATCGTGACCAATTCTTCGATTGAAAAGATTGATTTTTTCATGGAACGGATGAAGTTCCGGGTAGATGTGGAGCTTCTGGATGTGATCAATATCAATGAGTTGTATCTGCTGGAAAAGCTGGATTATGATTTTTTGATTGTATTTTCGAATCGTATCTCTACGATGCTGGATTCGCTGGGCTATTCCTGTGTGAAACTGCATTTTTATCTGACGGAGGCGGATTTTGAATTGTTGAATCATCTGGGATTTTCTACCTCCAGACGGAAGCTGAAGATCGGGGCGTTTCTTGCGGAGATCCGGGGAATGGATGAGAGGAAAGCTACGGATTATCTGTTGGAGAGGTATTCGGATTTCTTTTTAGAGTAGGGATAAGACGGACGAAACTCCCGGGGAAAAATTTTCTTCCCCGGGAGTTTCTGACTTTGGCTCCGCATAAAATCGCCCGGATCTGCGGAGCAGAGCCGGGCGATTCGATTGTTTCGTAGTCGGACTTAGTAGTTGCAGTCCTCGGACCCGCTCTTTGCGTTCTTGCTGCTCTTGGCGGAGCTTTTGGACTTTGCGCTGTTTTTACTGGTGGTGCTTTTTGCGGAGCTCTTGGCATTGTTCATGTCGGTATAGCTTTTGCTCTCGCTGTTGTTCATATTGTCGGTGTAGTTTGCCATGGTTTCTGCCTCCTTGTGAAATGTGTTTCGTTTACACTTCTAGTATGGCAGAAGGGGCGTAAATTATTTTTCCAGTTTCTGGTTTTTTACCAGCCACCGAAAATCATCATGATCAGCCGCACCAGAAGCAGCACAATCGCTATCGGAATCAAAACCGGCAGCACCAGGGACAGGATGCCTCCCACAATGGCACCAATCAGAACGAGAATCAGAATGATAACCACCGCCACCAGCAGCTTGCCGTACCAGGTATTGAAATTAAACCGCTTATACTTGATGTCAATGCCGCCGTCATCGTTAAACTCTGCATGGAAGCCCTTCTTAGCTTCCGGCTCTTCCTCATAGTACGTATAGGTCGGGTCGCTTCCGTAGCCGTCGTTTCCCTGGGTATCGATGATGGTTCTGGCGATCAGCCTCGGATCCCCAAGCTCCTCCAGAACCTCCTTTTCGCTCTTCCCTGAAGCGATTTCCTGGGATATATAATTCTGGTAATAACGCACATTATCCTCTACCACGGCCGGCGATACTTCGCCGGTCAGCGCCGCGCGCAGTGTGCTCACAAATTCATTTCTGTCCATCTGTTACCTCTGCCCTTTCTCTGGTCTACGGTATCTGTTCAGTGCCCTTATCATATCCCATTCCTGTATTTTCTGTCAACTTATTCTTCAGATTCCTCTGCTTCCTGCTGCTTCGCTTCCTTTTTCGCGTTTCTCTTTTTCCGCAGCCGCTTCACCGCGAGCAGGACAATCAGCAGAAGGACTGCCAGAACGCCCAGCAGGATGTACAGCAGCACACCGCCCGGCTCCTCGGTCACGCAGAAGGTGATTTCAGCGCTGTCTGCGTCGAATACCAGATAACTGCCGTCCTTCTGACAGGATATCTTTTTCCAGGTTCCGTCCTCATTCAGGCGGTACAGTCCCGGCTTGCCTGCCATCTCCGGCGCGATGAAACGCAGCTTGTAGGAGACGTCATCAGTCAGAACCGGATCACGTAACGTGGAAGTCCACTGCTCCAGCACGATGCCCCTGGTAGGTACATTACTTACATCTTCCTCAGCTTCCACCAGCACCAGCTTGGCGTCCAGACTGAAGGTTCCCTCTGCCAGTAAGGTAGAGTGTGCCAGGTCACGCATCTGATCACTGGCTACCGCTGTGGATTCGGTGGTGTACAGGACGTTCAGGTCTTTGGAGAAGGTCATATCGGACAGATCGGCCTCTTCCCATTTTCCATTGTAGCCGTCCTTTTTCGGGATCTCCGGGTACTCCACGTCGGACAGATCCGCGCCGTACTCGAAGGGTACCGTTTTCAGGACTTCGTCGTCCGCCACGAACCGCAGCTCGAAGCTCTTGAAATCGGTGGGAATCTCAGCCTTCGCCGCCAGCTCCGCGAATTCCATGGGCTCCGCTTTGCCGCCGTAGCTGATGTCGTCTACAGCCCCGTAGGCGTCGCCTACGAAGTAGTTGCCGGACAGCTCGCCGTCCTCATCCACATCGCCCGCGATGGTTCCGATGTACTCATCTGCCTTTGTTACCTCAATGAGGCTGTAGCAGTCCCGGATATCGTTACCCCAGCCTGCGATACCGCCCACATAGTCGCCGCCCTCCAGGGTGCATTTTGCATAAGAACGGCGGATGACGGAGTCGGAATAGCCCGCGATACCGCCCACATAGTTTCCGTTGGTGCTTAAGACACTGCCGTAGCCCTCGCTGTCTGTCAACAGTCCCAGAGCCATATTGCCGACGATGCTGCCAGCGCTGTCCTTTTTGGATGTAATCTCTCCCTTATTGACGCAGCTCTGGATGATGGCCTTGGTCTCCAGTGTGAAATTCAGGCTGTTATTGCCCAGCTTCGTGATATCATCCTCCGGGTCTGTATCATACTCGATGGCCATGGAACCGGCGATACCGCCCACGTTCACATCGCCCTCGATCTCACCGAAGTTCCGGCAGCCGTAAGCCTTGCCGCGGGTGGTCTTCTCTATCTCTTCGTCGGACACATCCACGATTTTATCTTCGATAGAATCACTGGTATCGGTCACGTCAGTCACCAGATCCACCATGGTATTCATCACTTTATTGAACTGGGCGTTGATGCCCTGAAAATCGTCGATCATGTCCCCGGTCATATCGGAAATCTGATCTCCAAGTTTTTCCAGCTGTTCTGAGATACCGCCCACGGCCGCATAGAGGCGGTCGCCTTCGGCGCGGTAATCGTCGCCGAATTTTTCAAAAGACAGATCGATGCCGGAGATATCTGCCCCCATCTTGTCCAGGGCTGACTTCATGGCGGTGAGCGCATCCTCAATCTCGGAGGTCATGGTTCCCAACCCCTCCAGCGCCTTCTTGGCCGCATCCTGAATATCCGGATCCTGCAACAGATCGTTCAGCTTTTTCTGTGCGTCATTCAGAGCCTTCACAGCGTCGCTCAGATCGCCGGACGCCTCCGTCAGGGCGCTGATCAGCTTTGCCAAATCCGAAGTCTGCTGATAATCATTCAGAGCGTCTGCCGCTTTTCTGGACGCGCTGGCCAGTTTCTCAGACGCCGTATTCATGGAGTCTTGGATGCTCTTAACCTCATTCTGATGCTCCGGCCCGTTGATGGTATCCAGAATTCCGTTGATTTTCTTTATCTCCTCATTGAAGCTTCCGGACACATTGGAAATCTGAGACAGAGCGTTCTTCGCGTCCTGCACGCCCGCCTTGATAGCCGCCTCGGACTTGTTTACCTTCTCCAGGTTCGTATCCGCCCACTCGGTGGTCTTTTTGGTCAGGGACTGGGCGCTGTCTTTGGCGTCGCCCGTATAATCGGAGATCTTATCCATCCGATCGGAGATGCCGGAACGGGAATCGTCCATATGGTTCAGGGCGTCATCCACCAGATCGCCCAGTTTATTGATTTCACCGCGCAGCTCCTCAATCTTATCCGCATCGAAACGCAGCGTCAAATCCGGAGCCATCTGTCCGGTGATACCGCCCACATCCTTGCGGCCCTGGATATAGCCGTAATTCTGATTTCCACTTAAATAGCCCGCAGAACGGCCTGCCACACCGCCCACATTGTAGCCGATGTGGGGATAGCCGACTTTTCCTTCATTGGTGCAGTTCTGCACGGTTCCGGAGGAATAGCCGCAGATACCGCCGGTATCCGTGGTCGTATTCAGAATTTCTGTCTTCTCTTCGCTGCTGGCGATCTGATTCAGATTCGTATCCACATTCAGATCTGAAAGCGTCGTTCCTTCTTCCTGCTCGCCGGTATTTACTTCCGCCTCGTTGGAACAGTTGATGATCTGCCCCAGGTTCCGGCCCACGACGCCGCCGGTGCTGTGGGTTCCGGAGATGCTTCCGCTGACGGAGGAGCTGTAGATGGATCCGGTCTCCTCATTGATACCCACGATACCGCCCACATTGGTCTGGGCGTCGATGGTTCCCGCGAAGGTACAGGACAGAATCTGGCCTCTGTTACTGCCTGCCACGCCGCCGATATTTTTTTTGCTGCCGGTGGGCGTCAGGGTTCCTTCTATATGTAAATCTTTTACTGTCGCGCTTTCCTGCACATATCGGAAAAATCCCTGGTTAGCTCCGTCCCCGTCGAAGGTCAGGCCGGAAATCGTGTGTCCGCCTCCGTCAAAGGTTCCGCCAAAGGTGGGGAGCGACGTGAAATCCGAACCCGTCAGATCCAGATCCGCCGTCAGGGTCACCGTCTTTCCCTGGGACCAGGTATCCAGCTTGCAGTTTTTCGCCAGCTCTTCCAGTTCCTCTACGCTTGCAACCGTAATATTTTCACCGTCCGCGTATACCACCGGCACGCCGTGAGAAAAGGTCAGGGACAGTGTCATCACAGCCGCCAGAAGTCCGCCCGCCGCATGTCTCATTTTACCAGTCATCTTCTTCGTCCTCCTCTTGATCCAGCTTCTTTATCTGCTTCACATCCACCACTGCATTGATGTCTCCGTCTACCACGCCGTGAATCTCCGCATCAACCTGTCCGGAGATATAACCGCGCACACGGCCGTCCACATGGACCTTGCCGCTGACACTGTGGGTCCGCTCCGGGTACTTGATATTGAAGCTGGTGCGTTCCAGAATCTTATCGCCCAGAATCAGGATGGCCGGCAGGATGGCCATAACGAGAATCATGGAAATGATAGTACCACGGCCCAGGCACACGCCGATGCCATAGATGGCCGGGTTCGTCGTAATCAGCGCAATCAATACGCCCGCAGTCGCCAGGATGGCTCCGGAGGTGATAATAGTCGGAAACGCCTGATTCAGAGTTGTGATAATGGCCTCTTTTATCGACATTTCCTTCTTCAGCTCCGTATAACGGTTCGCGATAACAATCGCGTAGTCGATGTTCGCACCCATCTGAATGGAGCTTACTACCAGGTATCCTAAGAAGAACAGCGGCGTACCGGTCAGATAAGGCACTGAGAAGTTGATCCAGATACTTCCCTGGATGACGATAATCAGCAGAATCGGCATACCCACTGACTTAAAAGTAAATAACAGTACGATAATGACGAACAGTGCCGACAGGATACTGATCATCAGGTTATCCTGACTGAAGCTGCTGGACAGATCGTAGTCGCTGGTGGAGTTACCGACCAGATAGATCTCCGCGTCCTCGCCGTAATGCTTCTGCGCCACCTTTCGGATGGTGCTTAAGAACTCAAAGGTCTCATTATTTTCCTCCGGCAAGTTCAGGCTAATCAGCATTCTGGTGTATTTGTCGCTCTGGAGCTGATCCTGACCCTTAATCAGCTGATCATGGAGATCGTCCAGCTTATCTACCTGATCCTGATCTAAGTTTACATAATCCAGATGATCGTAGGCAAACAGGAACATGTCGAGCAGCGGAACGCCATAGCCGTCCAGGTTGTTGATGATATGGCCGTATTCCTCATTGTCTACCGCATAGGCCGAATAGATAATCCGCGCCTGTTCGATGTCCATATCCGCCAGCTCAGCGAACTGCCGGGGCGTCAGGGAATCTGTCAGCATATAGGAATCTGATTTCTCAGAGCTGCCGTTGTCGTCATCGTCGTCATCCATAGATACTTCGATATTGGACAGGCCTGTGGTGTAGTCTACCTCGTCATAAGTCTCCAGCTCCTCCAGCACCGCCTTTTCCTTATCATAATAGCCGGACGGTACGATCAGCGCCATGATATTCGTATCGCCGAAGTTCTCCTTGATCTTCGTCTCCTCGATATGCGCCTCGCTCTGATTAATGGTATCAATGTTGTTCTGGCTGAATACGTATGGGCATTTATTGGAAAAATAGCAGCCAAATACGATAGCCACCACGAAAATCGGCATCAGCAGCGGATAGATTTTTGTAATAATTTTGCCCCAGCCATAGATATCCGGGATAAACTTCCGGTGATGGGTGCGGTCAATCCATTTGCTGAAGAGCATCAGAAGACCGGGCATCAGGGTAAATACCACGATCATACTGAAGATAACCGCCTTAATCAGCACGCGGCCCAGGTCGAAGCCGATCTGGAAATGCATGAACATCATGGCTAAAAGACCTGACATGGTGGTCAGGGAACTGGATGAAATCTCAATGATCGCCTTACTCAGAGCCGTAATGCAGGCCTCTCTGGGCTCCAGGTTCTCCCGCTCCTCGCTGAAACGGTGACACATGATAATCGCGTAGTCGATAGACAAGCCTAACTGCAGGATCGAACACACCGAATTGCTGACGAAGGAAATCTCACCGAACACGAAGTTCGTTCCCTGGTTCAGCAGGATGGCCGCGCCGAAGGTCATCAAAAGGACCGGGATCTCCGCGTAGGTCTGGGAGGTAATCAGCAATACGATAATAATGATTACGATAACGATGGCCATGATCACGTTGATCTCCTGGGCCAGGGTCACGGACATATCATTGCCCACCTCGCCGGCCACAGACACATCGTAATCTGACAGCAGGGTCTTGATGTCATTCAGAGCCTGCAGACTCACATCACTCTCCGCCTCATCGGTGTAGGTGATGGAATACAGGGCGTTGGTTCCCTTGAAATGGTCCTCGGTGTCGTCAAATTCCACCTGATCCACGCCCTTGACGGCCTCGATCTGATCTACCAGGGCCTCCGCCTGGGGATATGTAATATTGGAAATCATGATACGCGAGGTTCCATAGGTAATGAAATTCTTATCCATGATATCCAGGCCCTGCCGGGTCTCGGTAGTCTCCGGCAGATAATCGGTCAGCTCATTGTCAACCTTTACCCAGGATTTCGCGAAAACACTGAAGATAAGCGCCACAATGTAAATCAGGAAAAACAGGTTGCGCTTATCCACGATGAAGGTCGCGATCTTCACCATGGGATTTTTTTTCTGTTTCTTTTCTTCCATAATAGAATGCTCCTCTGCCTATAGCTCGTTAAACCGTTTTACGAGAACTTCTGTCATTTCTTCCATGGACTGTCTGCTGCTGTCCAGATAGATATCGTAGCTGTCCGGGGCGCTCCAGTCCTTTCCTGTATGGAATTCGTAGTATTTTCTGCGATCCTTGTTGACCTTTTTGATCAGGGCTTCGGCCTCTTTTTCCGTAATGCCCTTTTGCTCCATCTTACGACGGATACAGGCATCCATGGGTGCGGAGACAAAAACGCTTAAGACTTTGGCGTCCGTCCGCTCTCTGAGGATGTAGTCCGCGCATCGTCCGATGATGACCGCATCGGTTCTTTTGGAAATATGGCGGATCACATCGCTCTGAAGTTTAAACAGGGCCTCCTGTAATGGCGCTCCCTTAGGCACATGCTTATTTCCTCCGGTAACCATCTCGTACATCCAGGGGTTATGCTTCTTCTCGTCGAACCGGGCCAGATAGGACTCCGCCAGATCGCCGCGCTCCGCGGCCATGGAAATCAGGTTCTGGTCAAAAAACGGGATTCCCAAAGCTTCCGCCGTACGCTCCCCCAGTTCGCGTCCTCCGCTTCCCAGCTGTCTTCCGATAGTAAGTATCTTATGTGCCATAATACCCTCCTCCGATCGCAAAAATCCAGTATTTTATACCCTCTTAACACTCTGCTTATATTATATAGCAAACTCCTGTGAAAATAGCAATACACACTTTCCCGGATTGTGTTACCTTAATTCTGATTATAACTCCGCAAAACGAAAAAAGGAACTCCGATTTCTCAGAATTCCTTTTTCTTCAGCGTGGGCGAGAGGATTCGAACCCCCGACCTTTTGGTCCGTAGCCAAACGCTCTATCCAGCTGAGCTACGCCCACATTTCAGTCATTCACAAGCAATGTTTCCTGACTGCCTGATTATAATAACACACCTCATGGGGTAATGCAAGTGGTTTTTTAAATTCAGAATTTTCTGTCTTTTTCTCCTGCAGCTTCACCTCATATGTTTTTCGAGTTTTCGCTTTTTCATTACCCCGGTACTCATTTCAATATCATAAGCGGCGTCATATACCGCGTTTTCCAGTTTCTTTATTTCATGCTCCGGCATAGAAATCCTCCCTTATAAACTCAGCGGTCCGTTCATTTCCTTTTATTATGCCATTTCCATTTTACCTTGTAAAGGTATACAAAAAACTCCGAATTCTCATCTTCTGTAAGAATTCGGAGCTTTTCTTTCATGCCGGCAACCGGAATCGAACCGTTTTAATCTAAAAAATATACGTTAAAGAAAGGAGATTTTTACCCTCTGATAGATTCTGCACCTCTCTATGCACCTCTTGCATTAAGTGCAACTCAACCTTACATATATAATATATGTACGCATCTTCCTCTGTCAAGTATGCATGAAAATATTGACCTCCACGTTTTAAAATGCTACTATTCTTACATATGAAGGAGGACTATCATGGAAGCATTAACCCCTGTTCTCATATTTGATGGACGGTATCGACTATTCCCAGATGGGAAAATATATTCTACATCTATGCACAAATTCATCTCCCCCTTTATTCAACGAAAGCAAAAACGTATCACCAAAAAAGTAGTTTTGACCACTGAAAAAGGAAAACAATCCTGTTTTTCTCTACATCTACTTGTTGCCAAATACTTCATTCCTAACCCAAACAATTATTCTCACGTTCTGGCCAAGGATGATGATTATACCAACTGTGATGTTGCAAATTTGTATTGGAGTCCCACTCGTTTGTCGGGACATTTTTGCAGCGAATGTGGTGCCACTATCAAAACCTCTGACACGTTATGCCGGTTGTGCAAGAAAAAGCTCCAGCGCAGGAAGGAATTTGAAAACATTGCTCTGGATACATTATCTCCAGAAAACCGCGACATTATTTCAATGTACTTAAATGGAGACTCATATGAGAAAATCGGGCAAAAATACGGATACAGTAGAGAAATGATACATCACTTTATAAAAAGAGCAAACTTGAATGTACCGGTCTCTACAAAATCATCTTCACTGGAAAGATGTTCTTGCGAACTATGTGGCTGCCCCACATCAGGAGAACGCCTTTGTTCGACTTGTCAAAAGCGTTTATCCAGGGAACAAGAATTTAACCGTCTGGATCTTACGGATCCGCAGCTGCCCTACTCTGATTTCGCCAAATTATATATGACAGGTTCCTCTATGACCGCCATAGCCAGGGAATTACATGTATCCCGTGAACGTGCCTATGTAATACTGGAAAAAATCCGGAAATACTATAAACAAAAATATACGGAGGATCTTTCATGCTCGAATTAAATGAGTATTATTACTACGCAAACCTAGCTTTATATTATTGTGATGACTGTGGTGGGGAATTCATTGTCTCATGTGAGAAAACTACAAATGCCGGCCTGAAAGCTCCGTTCTGTCCCTATTGCCGTTCTTCTCAAACCCAATGCAAATCCTCTACCACGGATCAGGATCGCGCACAGTATCATTTAGGGAACCTTTCTCTTACTGAACCAAAATAGCTTTTATCCTACAAAAAATGCCAGTTCGTAAATGAACTGGCATTTTGCTCCAAATTATACTCTATGCTATTTGTCAATGTCTTTGCGTTTTTTCTTTGCTTCCAGTTCTCTTGCTTCTCGCTCAAATACATGCGAAATATCAAACAGTTCCGGAACATCAGATATAGTGCAAACCTTAACACAGTAATTGAGCCACGGCAACGCTTTTATCATTTTGTATATGACAGCCATTGCCTGCGCCTCAGACATTGCCTCTTTGGAATGATATCCAGAGCCTTGTATATGCTCAAATCCGTTGCTTTCAAAAAAAGCTTTAACATCTGTATAAGCATTTCTCCAAGAAGCAGACACTGGATAATATTTTTGTAACTGCTCCGTATTGAGATCGAAATTGATCCCCTTACGCTGCGAACTATCCATACTAATTCCTTATAAAATCTGTAATCAGATTCTCCCTTTCTTCCCCATTATACCAGGTACACTCTTTCAAACGTGCAGATATATCTTTTGCAGTCTTCAACTGAAAAATCGCAGCCCAGAACTTTCCATAATCCTGTGTATGACCCTTTCCAAGATATGTTCTCGTTCCACAGGTAGAAACCTTACACTCTAATTCTTCAGATGAGAAAATACTATCTGTTCTCCTGCAAAGACTATCTCTATCTTTCGCCGAAAGATTATCCAGATCTAACTTTATTTCAACTTTATATCCTTTTCTGGAAACACTTTTTACTGCCATAGCGAAAAGCTCCTTTCCTAATATTCCAATATTTATAGTGTTTTACTGTACTATATAATATTATGCCATCATATTTACTCGTTGTAAAGGTAATTCATACAGGAATATCACAGGATCTTATCTGGTAAAATTCTGTATACCCAGTTCCATAACGAATGCTTCCACCCGTGGAATGCACACTTAATGTTTCGCTCGGCATGTCATTTCCTGCAGCTGCATCATACATACTTTGAGCTTCCGTCTCATCTGAAGCAACTCCAAGCTTTACCAAACCGGTAAGTAAACACTGACACAGTTCTTGTTCACACTCCGTTTCTTCAAAGGGGCCACCAACTAAATTTGCCTCCAGATATTCTTCATTCCAACTGATAATAAAAAATCTTTTCATCAGCTCATACCCTTCTTTTGAAATTATTTGCTCCATGTACAGGCCGGAAGAGGCTGTCTCCACCTCTTCCGGCTTTCGATCAAGAATTCCTGATATCTGAAAGTAATTTTTGATGTCTGATCTGGGTTTTTTCTATGCCCTTTACCGATATCTCATATACCTCCAGCCAGGCTTTTTTTCTCGTCCTATTTGAGAACAGAGATAAATTCCACTTCAAAAGCTGAATGAATACCTTGATTTTATCCCTCCTTCTTTTTTTCTTTTCTAGTTTCATTGCCCGATGATGTCTTTTCAAGGTTCGTAGATTGTAAATCTGATATCTGTTTTTCAAGGTATCAATTCTAAGCCAGTACAGGCACCACGCAAGAAAAACTAGATCCACCCCGATCAGAACTCCAAACAACAACACAACTACATCTTTAGCCAACATTTTGGCCTCCCTTCTGCCCTTTCTGGGCTGTAAAATTTTAGACCCAGAAAACAAAAAAGAACCAATCTACCCAATAGGCAAACTGGTTCTTTGGTTATTTCATATTGTTTTCTTCCCCACACTTTACTGCAGGTATCTTCTAAGTCTATGCACTCAGAATACAATACTAATATTATATTTGTCAATATCTTCTTTTTAGTAGACAATATATCTTTTTATCAGTGCAACCATAGATTTCGGAAGATTATTAAGCTCTGTTATATTCAGAAAATTTTCTTCCCCATACAAAGCTTTTATATTTTCCGCATCATCTCCGATTGCTGCGCCAATGATTTTTATACCTGCCTTTCTGCCTCTTTGAATCGTATCTCTCATATGAACTGTCTCGTGCGGCTGTCCATCTGATATAACAATGATCACCTTTGTCCTTTCTTCTCTCTCCATCATTCTTTGAATGGCGTATGCAATAACATGACCGTCGTTATTCCTACCCCTGGCCGTAATTCCCATCAATCGTAACGAGTCCTGTTTACTCCAGGAATCAAAATCCCGATAATGGTACATTATCGTCCCCTCGCTTCTTCCTGTGGAATGCCCGAACATTAAACATGGGATCTCAAGTTTTCTCACAAACAGATCTACCAAAACCGCCATGTTTTTTAGAGCTTCTATACGATTTCCTCTCATAGAGCCTGATTCATCCATTATAATACATAATGACAGATCCAGTTTTTCAAATGGAATACGGTTGCGATAGAATACCTGTCCATCCGTTCTGTAAAGCTGTTTTTTGTTCAAGTATCCCATATATTGCCCGGACATTTTGGTGTTAATTTTACGCTCCTCCAGTTCTTTCTCCAATCGCCTAGAACAAGCGTTCGCCACTTTACAAACCTCTTTTTCAATTAGTTTATAAAGAACTTCATAGGTATCCGGGATATTGCTTTCTCGCTTTATTTGAAATCCCTGATCATAATATGAATCTTCTCTTCTGATTTCTTTGACGATTTCTCGCTTCTGTGTCTGCAGCTCCTGACATTTTTCTTTTTCATATGCAACGTTGGCATTTTCTTCAGCCACAGCTTTTAAGATTTTATCAAATTCTGTCCCTCCAGCAAAAGAACTCGCTTCACCGTCCTGCACGCTCTCAGAGGCTTTCTGTGCCCTTTTCGTAGCTTTCTCCATATCTGGTTCATGCTCTCTCAAAATTCCCTTATATGAGCTTCCTTGCGCCTCTGTAAAGGGCATAGAGGCATTCATGCTCTCTTGCTCTTTCATCATTGCTTCCAACGGTTCTGTATTTTTCCCATTTTCGGCATCATTTTTTTCTGATGTTCCGGTACTCATAGAATTATTCTGCTCTGATTCAGCTTTCTTTTCAGACGAATTCTCCCCAGAAGAAGACGACTCATTATCTCGGCTCTGCTCTTGCCCCTCGTCTTTTGACTGTCCCTGGCTGCTTTCTGCAGTGCTGTCCGTATACTTTAATAATTCCCTGTAATACGGCCACATAACTGTCGCTATGGTAATAATACAGTTTTCTATCGCCACTGTATTATTACTGTTTCCATGAGCATCTATGATATTCTTGATTCTCTCTAAATCTATCAGAAGATCTGGGGAAATATTCAACTCATTTCCAAGCTTTGTTTTACCATATTTTGAATACCACAGCGTTTGCATCATAAGTGAGCTGATTTTTTTCACTGTCACAGCTTCTGGTCCTTCATCTGCAGACTTTTTGTTCAATCGCTCTTCCATCGTTTCAGCTTTATCAAACATTTCTTCCCGCAGAACAAATAAACATTTTGTATAATAACCTGAAATCATCTCAGAAATCAGCAATTCATCAATAGCATCGTTCATTGCATTTTCAAGCCATTTTAAATCCTTGCCTATAATTTTCTTTATAATGCCATTGTCTTTAATCCTGGCCTGCATTTCTTCATAGTCTGTCTGCATATCCGGTTCTGAAAAGGTCATTTTCCGAACTATTCCCGCTTTTTCATAATCCACGAAAAAATTATGCCATCCCAGACCATCTAAAAAAAGAACGTGGCTAAGTTCATGCAGTACCATTCCAATGCTTAATTCGAATTGCTTTTTTAAATCCGGTACGTTTCGGATAAGCTTATATGCCGCATTGAGCAAAATCCAACTATTACTGTCTGTGCAAGCTGTTGTTTTATTTTCTGGTTCATACAGCACCTGCACTTTTATTCTGGGGGGATTTATTTTTCCCGCTTCCTGAAAACACCGTGCCAATACTGCCTGCACCATTTTCTGTAAGTATTCCAAATACTCTGTTGACTGAAAAAAAGTATCTGCAGTCAAATTTTTCATGAACTGCGATACCTTCTTTTGTAATCCTTCAAATTTCATATTTTTCCTTTCTGAAGGATCTGACAACGCAGATCCTTCAAATACTGTTTAAACAAATTCTGTCAAAACACAAGACTCCAGCTCTGACATCAGTTCTTCATTTTGAGTAGCCAGCGGAATAATCGTATCTTTTGCTGACTCATAAGCATCTCCCAGAAGTACATACCACGAAATCCAGTTGCATAACTCTCTGGTTCCACATGAGTAGTTCTCCTCGCCACTGGTCTGAAGTACCCTGCACATAGCATTTTGTACTTTCAGCATTTTGCGAATCGTTTTCGTATCATCAAATCCTGTATTGGACTTAATACGCTCGATCATCTCATCATCTGACGGCTTATCAAACCTCAATGCCATATGAAATCGGCTCAAATGAGATGCATTTACATCCCTACATGCTGCATAACTCCTGTTCGTAGTATCCACCGCAATAAAATCTGGATGCCTATTCACAATTTCACCGCTCTGGCATACCATAGTTGCCGTTCTATCCAATAATGAATTTAGTCCAACAATTACTCCCGGATTTGCTACAATATTGGGTTCTTGTAGTTCTACCAGATAGCCATACCGAAAAGCCTTGGCCAACGGACTATCTACATACTTAAATCTTTGGCCACTTGTATTCATTCCTGCAGCGATTTTATCAAAAATTGCTGCCATAGCCTCTTCTGGTGTAGCGTCATCTTTATGTTTGCCTGTGATTTTCTCGTAACTTGCAACTGGATCCAATGCACAGCTCAAAGAGTCTGGATATTCTTTTACCAATTCAGCGACTGAACACACATTTCCAGTTTCATCTACGGTTTCCGGAGCAATGCTCTGCAGAAGATCTAATATTTCAGTATTGGCAGAAAAAGTGATCGACACATATGGGATTCCCAATGCCAGGGATAATGCCATTGCTGCACTTGTTTTTCCTCCACCAGCTTCTCCATAAAAATAGAAATTGGAAAAAGCAATCGTCTTTCCATATGTAGCTTTGGCCGCGATTGCTGCTTTTACAAGCTGCTTCGGTACCTGGTACCACTCTCCCAACTTTGCCGCTGTAGCCTGCATCATCAGTTTTTCGCTATCTGTCAACTGTCTGTTTGGATTTCGAACAAACGCATCGGTAATAGAACGCACTGTCCATTTCTTCTGTAACTGTAATTCTGCCATTTTATGTCCAGCTAAAACATTCTTTTTCACCATTCCGGCAAATTTCTTGAACTCGCCTCCGGCGTGCATTTTCTTTACAGTAACATTTTCGATGTCGCTTATGGAA
The DNA here is from genome assembly GCA_902362725.1 of Clostridiaceae bacterium. Taxonomy (GTDB): domain Bacteria; phylum Bacillota; class Clostridia; order Lachnospirales; family Lachnospiraceae; genus Laedolimicola; species Laedolimicola ammoniilytica. The sequence goes on from CABIXM010000002.1 coordinate 30,660, forward strand.
AGAAGTTCTTGTGTCCCCTGATCCTGGCAGACAATCTTCATTCCACTTCCGTCTATGGCATTGCAGTTATCCGTATATGTGCATCTCTGATAAACATTATCACAAAGAACTGCAGCCGCTTCCCAACATGAATGCTTGGAAGTTTCAGATGTACTTTTTTGATAATCTAACAGAGACGTTCGGAAGTATTCGTACTTTTCCTTGAACTCTACATTTTTAAGGAATTCTGGTATCAAAGCGAAGAACATAACCTGCTCATAATTACCAGCCTTTCCTATTTCGTATGCAGCAGCGCCTTTGATAGAGACCGCATTTTTTCTTACCACAGCAATTTTAAATTCCCAACGGCCATTTCTATTTACAGCTTTGCCTAATTGCAGCATTTCTTCTTTGCCAGGATACTCAACCAAATATTCTCCCGATTCAGCCTCGCCAACAGCTGCTTCCGGAACAATTCCCTTTGAAAGCTTCTCTTCCATAGAAACATATTCCATGACAGCCTCGATCAATGCCGGGAAATATGACAGACGCATATTGGTGTTTCCCTGGGAAACCGCATATTTAGAACTTCCAAACGAGTCCTGTGACATTTTCATCTGCATCATATATGATTTTACGGCTACCGAATCCTCAAATGGCTCCTTAGTAGTTATAACTGAACCGGATACCAAAAATATTGATTTTAACACGAAGCAGCCACCTCCTTTGCACGATAGACCAAGAATAAGCGTCCCTGATCGTCCAGTTTTGTAGCCACTCCATCCTTCCGGAACAAACTCATAGCAACTTCCAGATCTATATTTTCCGGAACAGTCGCTATATTCTCACATAAGATCTCACCAGGATACTTCCGTGTCATTTCATTTTCTGTCACCGGCAAGTTCAGATATACACTTGCAACCTTCTCGAAAATGTCATTATACCAACTCTCTGTGTTTTTTCGCTTTTCATCTTTTACTACAGCATCAAAACTTTTCTTTTTCTCTGCTTTATGAAATAGTTGAAACATATTTTCCCTCCACATCAAAACAGAGACAAGAATCTTCATTCCTGCCTCTGCTCACTTCTTTTGCTTTAGTCATACGGTAATTCATCTGATAAATCCAGATTAGTGAAACCATTCTCATAGATCGACATATCAAATGCCCCTGGATCATCGTGTACCGGTCCTGTTTCCTGCTGACTCTTTTTTGCAGAACCACCTTTCTGATTACCAGTTGTTTTCTTCGGCTCCTGCTCAGGATTGTTATTCGCTGATGTCTGCTTTGGGTTATGTGTCTCTCCACCTTCTTTTTTAGCAGTGCAAACCTTAAAATCATTTGCAGTCAAATTCAGGCTTTTCATAACTCCATTTCGACCCTCATACTCATTTATACTAAGCATTCCCAGGAATCCAAGTCTCTGATTTTTTGCCGGAGCATACTTCTGAATTCTATCACACACCGAGCCAAACATGGATATTCGAACAAAATAGCTGCCGTACTCTTTATTCACATAGCCTAAAAGATTCTCAGCCCTTCGATCACCGATCGTTACTGATACTAATACGGTTGCTACATTTACCGGACCATCCTTTCCATTCACCTCTTTAATTGTTACCGTGTTCCCTTCTCTGTCCTCTCTCACATACCCTTCCAGATACACCACTGTCTTATCTCCGACTTTGGTCTGCATCCATGTTGTGTACGTTCTGTTGTTATCTGCCATTTTTCCTCCTTCTGTCCTGGCCTGGACACTTTAATATGAATTTAGACTTTTTTGCAAACAGACAACAAAAAAGGACCTATTCTGCTTTTACGCATAATAAGTCCTTTGAATTATTTCGTTGTTCATTTCTACTCATTTGAGTTACTAAGTCTATGCCTACATCATATCTGATTTTATTTCAAAGGTCAACTCTTTTTTATTCTGCCCCAAACATAGACTCTTTTCGGCTGTATTCCGCTACAATATACCCTTTTGACATCTCCAACAATCTTATTCTTTTATAAGATGCTGCCGTATGTACTATGTTCCCTTTTATATCCTTCAGCAAAAAATACCCTGTTTTCCGTCTTCCAGCAACGAAACATTCCTGATTCTCAAACAGAACTTTATCCCAGAGCCGGAAACCTTTCACAATATATGGAGCCTGATGTAATTTTCTGGTTCCTCCCTTTAGTACGGTTGCATTATGTAACATCCTATTATGTCTTCTCAGGATTTTGTAGCAATAAACCTTATCACTACTACTCTGGCTCTCCGTACTGGCTGCTATTGCAAAGGCATTATTCAATTTTGAGTATGGCAATTTGAATTTTTCTCTTCTGATCTTTGTCTGATAACCATAAACCTCTACAATTTCTGATGGATCTATCGCCGAATATATTCTTCTTCTCAAATACTTGCGAACCATTCCAAACTCCGGAATATCTGCAGGACTTTTTCTCATTTTAGGTTTTGGCAATTTCTTTTTCCCAGCTTCATATCGTAAATAGCAGTTCGCGCACAGAACAACCATATCTTTTGCTTCTTGGCCCACTACAATTAACTTTTTCGTATCTTCTCTTCCCTTACAGGATTCACATGTATGATAAGAGTTCCAAAGCATATATTGACGCACATCATATAAATCCAGTTCATGCGGTATCGCTATTCCATCATATATATACTGTCTGATTTGAGGATAATTGAATTCTGCTATCTCCATCCTCACTTCTGTAACCGGCAATATCTGTTTCACACGCAAGATCGCTTGTATAATCTCATCAACTTTTACTTTTACAGAAGGGGCAGCCCAACCATGCTCTGAATTTCTCTTTCGGTTTTGTGAGCGTTTCGCACGATAACGCCGATTGATTTTTCTTCGTCTTTTAAAATTCTTTTTAGCTTCCATTAACTTCGGAACATCTGTTCGGAGCATCACTTTCGCTGCATATAGCTCCTGTGCCGACGAACAACCGGAAAGAGCAAGTTCCTTGTGTCCAGCATCCACACCTAAGACAACTTCCTGACATTTTGGTTCTTTTATGTCATAGCATAACTGAATTACAAACGGTGTCCTAGAATATACCCTTGCTCGACCACTTTTCAGCATTCTCCGCACCTTCCCATATCTTTCCATAGGCATGAGCGGATTTCCCTGTTTATCAATCACATAAACCATAATTTGTCCTCCCGGATCAAAAAAAGAGGCTGTGTTTGATCACAGCCTCAGTGCGGTAAGCCTGACATAATATGTCAGTAAGTCATCCATCCCCAATATTATTCATCGGTTTTCTCTGCAGACACTGTACCTTCCTGCCAGCACTGTTTAATCTGCAGACACAGCGCTACGAGCTTGGATGTTGTTGCTTATACTCATAGGTGTCTATATCATTCGATGATAATGGAGCTTGCGCCGAGGGTAGTCGAATGGCATATTTATATGCTATACAGGTAATTCAACTACTATTCTCTCAGTTACGTCTTAATCTTATCTTACCTTTACATCTATGTCAATATCGTTTTTGTAATTTTTTTACATTTGATATCCAGCATATATTACTTGGGTTTGCCTCTTACATAGAAGACCAGTCATATCGTGGAAGTTCCTCACTCTCAGCCGCATCACGATCCAGACGAATCAGCTGAATATTATGATTCCATGCGTATCTTATCAGGATTTGAAGATCTTCCGGAAGAGCAGCCATAAAATTGTCGTCGTCATCACACACAGTAATGAACACGCCTTCTTTATATGAGTAACTGTACGGCCACTTGTCCGGTTGTAATCCATCCAGCGTTTCCTTTCTAAGATGGCTGGTACAAATATCCAAGTATCTTTTAATCATAGTTTTCCCTCTCTCTCATGGCTTTTTTGCTCTTCCTTTTTCCTATTTTTTACTAGCAGATAATCATCAATTCCCTTATATCTGATATCCCAGCGGAAGCGCTGACATCTGATCCCCAACGTTTCAATATTACTGGAAATCTGATCACACCAGCGGCGTACATAATTGATTTTTACCGTTCCATCCTCTTGCATTTCGTCTGGCTTAAATTTATCCATGTCTGTCAGATCCTGAACTTCGCAAAGCCCTCTGTTTTCCTTGAGCCAGAGAAGTTCATCATATAAGCCCAACTGATTCGATAGACCACACAGAGCTATAATGGGATACTTATATCCCAGTGAGTGTGCTATATCGCCTTTCAGCGGTCCTTCTGTCAGCCCTATAATCGGAATGTCCCCATCCTTCGGAAATCCCACATGATGAAATTTCGGAATTCCTTCCAAATTGCTTCCCTGGTCCATCAGGAAATTATCAGACCATGAACTTGACCAAATATACTTTTTGCTATCCACACAAGAATCTTTTCGTATCTGCAGCCCCAGAATTCGTCCCTCTATATCTTTTACCGGTATATAAAAGCCATGAATCCAGCCAATATTGGCTTTCCATACATAATTTTTACAATAGAATCCTGGAACACCTCGCAACAACGCATCCTGTTCCTGCAGCCGTTTGGGATATGTTTCTTTACCAATCAGCGGAACTGACTTATATCCGAATTTTTGTATCTGAATATCATTAAGTCCCCTTTTTCTCAAATCATTTAAGTGAGCTTCTGACAAAGACAACATATCCAGATACATTGCATAAGTCCGATCACGAATTTCAATATCTGCAGTAACTGCCTTATGTTTAGCAAAGTCAGAGCTTATTTCATCTTCTGATTTTGCTATATTTCGTGATGAAGTCCTTTCTTCTGATAGCTTTTCCTGAAACTCTCCTGTAGACTTTGCAATCAAACGCGCTGCTTCTGGACGGCTGATCCCTAAAACATCTGAAGCTAATTGCAACATACCACCACCAGCTCCACATTTATTGCATCGTGCAAGATTTTTGGAATAAACAACATGCAGCTTTTTCCCTTTGCATATCGGACAAACCACATCTTCGGTATCTCTGCTTCCTGAGCGTGCATGTTGCACGCCCAGATAGTCTAATACATCCGATACGGAGAAAGTAAACTCCTCCATAAATACCCTCCTATTTCAGCTCCATAGCTCCATCCAGCAGCGTTCTATACACTTCCACCATCGGATCTTCTGGAGTTGCTTTGGATAAATAATATTTTGCAAAAGAAATAACTGCAGCCTTACCTCTTTGATCATAAATATCTCTAAATGGTTTGCCACTATAAGGGCCACCGGCATTTGCAGGTGTTTTATAGTTAAGTGCCTCTTCAATAGTTAATTTGTGACCGTTCTTCGCTGTCTGGCGAGCCGCCTCTGCCTCTTCTGCAGCTTTCTTCTCTGCTGCCTGGCGAACCGCCTCTGCCTCTTCTGCTGCTTTCTTTTCTGCTGCCTGGTGAGCCACTTCTGCCTCCTCTGCAGCTTTCTTCTCCGCTGCCTGGCGAGCCACTTCTGCCTCCGCTGCTGCTTTCTTCTCCGCTGCCTGGCGAGCCGCTTCTGCCTCCTCTGCAGCTTTCTTCTCCGCTGCCTGGCGAGCCATCTCCGCCTCCTCTGCAGCTTTCTTTTCTGCTGCCCGGCAAGCTACCTCTGTCTCTTCTACAACATTCTTTGTAACAAAAGTTGTCTTTCCAGTCACTTCCGGAATTTCCATTTCTTCTTCAGTCATCCGGATCTTGTCTCTTAACCCCTCTTCCGTAATCACTTCTGCACAGGTAAGTTCCATCAAAAGTGTTTCAGATGAGAATCCAAGAATCATAAGAGCCATTTTTAATGCATCTGCATAGGCGTTTTTATAGGCATAGTTCCGACTGTCATAACTAACATCCGGCCGTAGAGAATCAGTAAAACTCTTGCTTGTCCCTTCTGCCTCATGAACCGTTTCATTCCCTTTAATAATCTGGATATTTACGTTCACAGTGACTCCATCTGCAGCATCCTCTGCTGTTGATTTAATATTCAGCTTTTCTCCATCTTCCAGACTACTTTTCAACCATAACAGCAATGAGTCCGTTGAGAAAAATGGCTTCTGCTCTCTTATTTCCATAAATTTTGCCAGCATAATCAAAGTGTTATCATAATCCAATTCTCTTAAATACATTCTCATATTATTTTTTCTCCTTCAAAAGTAAGTTCAATGCATCTGCATTATATTCAACGCTGAAATTGTGAGCGCAACACGCTAATGCATCTGCAACCATGTTTTTTTCTCTTGGAATCCACCTTATTATTGATTGCAACTTTTTCTGGCTTTTCGCAACCACATTGTTGCAGTCCGTATACAGTTCATAGCTTTCTTCCGGATATAGCAGTTCCACAACAGATTTTCCTCTTTCCAGAGCTGCCATTTCTGCATCCGTCGGATTTGCTGCAACCACCTCATCCGTTAATAAATAAACCGGAGCTTGATTATGATAAAGTATTACCGCAATCCCAGCTTTTCCTGTATCTGCATGGTAGCTCCCATCACAATATACCGCTATCATTTCACTATCGCTCCTGACTTTTCTTTTTTCGTGTCTCTTCCAACTCTGATCTACCCGCTTTTATGTTTTGATAACACATTGTATTTTCAAATACGCGGATATAATCACATACGGACCGAAACAACTTTTCAATTTCATCATCAGTCAGCCAAACAAACAAAAACTTGTCCGTTTTGTAACTGTCTTCTTTCGCCTTGAATCCTCCGCTTCCTGTCTTCACTGCTACTGCAGTCCCGTTGCTTATGGCTATTTGCCACGGTGATCGCCTCGGATTTCCTGCGCTGTCTTTTCCGCATCGCTTAATCACAATCCTGGACATTGGGCTTTTCCCATTCTGATCTTTCGAGGCTGCTATCAATTTATCCCCCGTATAAATCACGATTTCCTTATTCTTAGAATAGGGATCTTGGGCCAACGCTCCACCTGCATTACGATCAATACTCTTATTGGCTGCAAAAATCAGATTTTCTTTTTGGCTTCCATCCGGTGCGGGAAAAGAAAAATTCATATTCAGGAAATTGAATAGTCGTTTTATGTGTTCTTCCACCCATGCTGAAAAGACAGAAATTGCGAATATCAGAAATGAATTCTGCTTGTATCCATAAGAAAACGCACTTCTTAAAAATACTTTGTCTATTTCCCTTGCAATATTGGCAGTTATCTGTTTTACATCACACGGCGAAAGATTAAATGTAGCATACTGTGTTTTCCCTTCTCCAGTTCCTTGAGAGTAATCTGCTATTCCCACTCCAATCAGGGAATATATTTTTCTCTCTCCCTCTGCTAATTCCTCCTGTCCGGCGTGCAAGTGTGCATATGCACTTGGCGCTGCTGGATTCATTTTGTCCACGAATTCCACTAATTTTTTGTTATTCTGGAATTTCGTAATCTGGTTACTTATCACTGTAAGTAATCCTCCTTTCTTTGGCTTCGTCATCAGGTTACATCTATGTAAAAGACCTGCATTTTTCCCAACAAAAAAAGGACTTATATACAATAAATGCATAATAAGTCCTTATTATTATTTCGTTGTTTTGGGTTCTCACCACTATGATATGCTAAGTCTATGCCTGTATTCTACATCCAATATTTTCAAATGTCAAGATTTCCCTTTCTCATCTTCGGAAACTTCGGAAACCAGAATGATCTTACCAGAATCGTCCACCTGCAGCCGTTCCCAAACTTCAAATGCGTTGGCAATATAGAGCTTCTGATGCATTGATAAAGTATTTGCTTTATCAGACGAAAGTGCATTGACGGCACCAATTTTATAAACAACCTCAAAGAATTCATCCAATACTTCATTATCAATATCTGAACAAGAAAAATAGCTGCTCTTGTCCTCCAGTACAGAATTACATAAATCCTCTTGGCATTCCGGGCAATAACCACTTTTTATAAATTCACGCCCAAATTTATCTAAAAATGGAAGTGCCTTCTGGACCATTTTACGTTTTGTATTAAAATACAGCGCAACCATGTACTCCATCACCTGATCATAATTTTCCGCATCAATCACCATGTAGGTAACCTTTCCGCATATTGGACACTGCTTTTCCACAATTCTTTTCATCGCCTATTCTCTCCTTCTAATTTTTTCTTTATAAGTTTTTCTGCAAATTCAACAAACTCATCCCGTGACATGTGTTCCGGATAATCTGGGAAAAACTCCCATGCCATGTTTGCAAACATATATTCTCTTGTTTCGAGATCATATGACAAATAGGTATTTCCATCCGGAGTACACAAGCTCCCGCTTCCGTCACAATAATGTCTCCATTTCCATCCAGCAGGAAGTATATTACTATCCGAGATAAACGGTGTCGCTTCTTTTTTCATTTCCACTATATTAAGCAGTTTAATCACACCATATGGATATCGCTCATCGAACCAACTCCATATTTTCATCTTCGGTGTACCTGACGGAAACATCCAAAAACCTTGCTCAAGTTTTTCCGATTTAGGATCCATCGGAATATCCTCCATGCTTTCCCACAGTTGTTCCAGAAATGTTTCATTATGCTCCGGATCCTCACCTGCCTTAATCAATTTCTCATATAAGGAACTAATTTCATTCATTTCAACTATTTCAAAATCATCTTTCCCGCAGATTAGAGCTATGGAACCGCCATCTGACCATTTCCCATGAATTTGACCGGCATCATCAATATACTCTGCCATAAAACGGCTTCCTTTTTCTTTCGGAGAATACGGATCCTCTATTTTACTTGTAAGCTCAAGAATCATTCCTTTTTTAATTTTTTTACGCATAATCTCTATTATCTTATCCATCAATTTTTCCTCTCTCTAAACAATAGATCCGGAAGACATATGCTCCCGGATCCATCAGATTTATTTTGTGCAATAAATTGTGTTTTCAGTTTCTATGTAAACTTTTCCACCTACGATATAGAAATCCTGCACATATGAGGTATGAAACCACCGATCTCCCATGAGAATATTAGCTCCTTTTCCTCGTTCAAGATTCATGCAACCATTGATAATCTTTCTCGGCTTTCCATCGCTTTGTTTCATCTTGTCCATAAGTAGATCAAGTGAAATCCATTTATCATAAATTTCGATGATTGTAACCATCTCATTCACTTCATCTGCCGGTACCAAGCCTCCACAGCAGCCACAAATGACATCTCCATCATCCATTAAAATTCCCACATGGTTTAATCCTGATTCTTTATCCTGAAATAATATTTGTTTCATACTCATCCTTCTCCTATAAATGTGAATTTTTTTGTTTTTCAAACAGCACAAATGATGTATGATCCCAATTTACATTGATCGGAATCCACCTGCCATCCTTTTTAACCTCTCGCGTAAGCAAATTGTACTCCAGCCACTCGCTTGATGGATCTGAAAAGTCTATGATGAAACCTGTTTTCAGTGCCGTATACGGCTCTATTTCTTTCCTGCAGAGCCAATACAATTCATCTGCCATTTCTGGAAGTCCTTCCACACTGAATTGCTGCATCATCCGTTTGCTCATTTTTTTTACCATTCCCGAAGATTCGATTACATTTTTTATAATCTCCATCTCTTCTTTTTCAAAATCTGGATGAATAGGCCATACATGAGATTCCAGCAGTGCGACTACATAGCTGTTGGCAGTTACTCTCAATACTTCTACAGCTTTTTTATAAGCTGCAGCATAATTTTCTTTCAAAAGTTCTCTGCTTCCAACTGCATCTATGTTACGCTTAAACCGTGCCAGAAGTTGATTCAATTCACCTGCCAGTTCCTGTACCGTCTTTTTACCTTGCATCTCTCATCCTCCTGTCAGGCTTCACGCCAAACATTTTACGAATAATAATCCAGCAATAGTTGTAATGCCTGCCTTGAAACATTGATTACGCTTCCTTCTGCAGTTCCCCGAAGTTGGACACGATAATGTCTATCACGTTCCATCTTCTCCATATGTTCCTGTATAAGTCTGGCTTTATACGGATCCGATTCTTTGGGTGGCAAATATTCCAAGTCAATTTCATCCGGATTATCTTCTGTATCTGCAGGCAAATAACTTTCACCATCGAACTGCTGTCTGCAAGTTGACAGTATCACCCCTATTGCCTTTCCGTTTTTCCTTTCTTTCAGGATTTTTTGAAATTTTTCCTCCGGAACATCAAATGATATTCCAACTCTGGCCCACATCTTTTTCAATGTTCTACCTCCATTCTTAATTTTGTTGTGTGTAACGCCTTAATTTTCTGCTTTTCTCCTTTCCCGCTTATTCAAAACTCAGTAAAAAGAGTAACAAAAAAGGCGTATTTTCCTACAAATAGGTAAAATACGCCTTAAAATTATTTCGTTATTCCATGAAGCCTAATACTTCAATCGCTGTTTACTAAGTCTATGATGCAAGAATAGCAAATTTTGTAATTTATGTCAAGTTTACGGTAGCTACATATTAGTTTCATTTTTTCGCTGCTGAATCACAGATAACTTTTCTGGACTCCATATCGCATAAAGTAACTCTTTTATATGTTACCGAATACTTTTCATAAAATTTTCTGGCCTGTTCTTTGTCCATACAATAATATCCTAGGCATTTGCGTCCCTCAGAATTATAGACCTGCACTTTAAAGCCATCCCAGGTAAAATCTTCCATATTCTCATTTACAATCGCTGTCACATCTACTACCCAGTCTGCCCCAAGTTTTGCCATGATTCGCATGGCCTCTCTTGATTCGTTTAATGTTTTTATGACTGCAATTCTCATCCGACTATATTTTTCCTGTTTTTCATCTATGGATCCATCCAAATAGATATCCAGATAAATCCCTTCACTACCTCCATAAGCCACTTGAGAAACGACACTAAATTCAGATGACCGTATTTCCAGTTCTTTGTTCTCTGGTAATGCATAATCAATACCATCTGGCCAGTTTCCTTCATTGCAAATTTTTTCTTTTACCTTCTCAAAAAATTCTTTTACGGTATATGGTTTTTCTCTCATTCGTGATTCTCCTTCTACATAAAATCAAAAATACTAAGTTCTTCGCATTTTTCCCAGAGACAAATTGTCAAGGACTTTTTAATCAAATTCACAAAAAATCTACAAAAAAGGTGCCAGAAGCACTGTATGGCTCCTGACACCTCGTTTGATAGATTACATTTTTCCGTTCAGCAGGTCTTTGCAGAGATACGCATAGTCTGGCAGCTGGTTGATATATGGCTCCCAGAGCCGCTTGATTTCGGCTAACTCCAGCGGGTCGGCTGCTTCCAGTGCATGATCGTTGCCAGTCATATATAAAACATCCGTAGCAACATCATCCAAACACTTGCCGCAGAGATCGGCGGCAGATTCTATCCTGATACCGGTATCCACATAGACTGGATTTACGCCAATCGTCAGCCAGACATAGCCCACCTTGTCCGACCAGAGCAATTCAAAATCAGGGCTTTGCCGCAGATGTTCCGCAAAGACTTCCTTTACTCGCTCAATTTCATGTTTCTCTTTTTCTGTGTAAAGCATTTTCATGTCCTCCTTGACAAAAATTTTGGTGCGTACCATCATCAGTTTAGCACAAGGCGGCTTAGTTTATCAGTCTGTCACATCTGCTGAATTTCATTTTTGAGCATACGCTTGATTTTATCGCTCATGGTTTCTGTGCTGGTATTGCTGAAATGGACATGAACCTTGTAGGTCGTCTTGCCGATTTTCTTTACCATCGCTGGCGTGTTTTCCGGCGCTCTGGCCGCAGCAGCGGCGTCTGCCATCTGCATAGTACGGGGTTCTTTGTTCATAGCGCTCCTTTCTCCGAACGGGTCTGTGCCGCCCGGTAAAAAATCAATCGTGCTTACTGTTTACAATGTCTTTTGCTGCCTGTCGGGTGACACCGGCATTTTCTTCCCGGAAATTCTTCCCGTCAAAGAGGATCGGCGCACACCGTTCCAAAATACGGTCATAGATACGGGCGTGGGCCAGATCAGGCGGATTTTTCAGCTCGGACAGTTTCAAGTTTGTTGTGATAATCATGGGTCTTCGGCTGCGATAGCGGCTGTCGATGACGAAAAACATCTGCTCCATAGCATATTCGGTACTGCGCTCTACACCCAGATCGTCAATGATAAGCAGGTCATATTCGTCAAAGCTGGCAATAAACTCTGACCTGTCCTCAGAGAACATCCCTGTCAGGCGGTTCAGAATGGTGGGGAAGTTCGTCATCAGCACCGGCACATCCTGGTCAAGTAGAGCGTTGGCAATACATCCGGCGAAAAAAGACTTGCCGGTTCCCACATCTCCAAACAGTAAAAGCCCGATATTGCTCTTATATGCCTCTTTCCAGTTCTCCACATAGGCATGAGCCTTGTCCATCAATGGGTTTTGCCTGTTATCATTGGAAAATGTGTAGTCGTACAGATAACGGTCTTGCAGGCCCTGTGCCTTTCGGCGTTTGATACGCTCCATGCGGCGCTGCCGTTCTTCAGCAGCCTTGCGCTGCTCCTCAGCCTCCCGCTGGCACTGGCAGATGCAGTGCGGCATAAAGTAGCCGGATTTCCCGAAGCATGGCACAACGGTCTGCCTCTGGCCGCCGCATTTCTTACAGTGAATGAGCCCGTCTGACGGGTCTATATACTCGTCCTCAGCCAATTCCACACCGGCAGCTGCCTTGTCGATGAATGCCCGGATTTCTGCGGTAATCTCAATCATACAGTTTCATCCTCCTTTACGCTGTAATCCCGGTTGCGTGAGGGTGTGACCGTTTTTTTAGCGTCCTCACCGGCCCAACGCCGGATGGTCGCTGCATGGCTCTGATAACGCTTGCCAGTAGAAGCCATGTACTCGGACAGCTTTTCGATGTACTGTTCCCATACAGCAGGAAAGCTGACCTGCAAGTCTGCCAGTTCTTCATCCGTCAGGAAAACATTCTGGTAACGGCCATAGGTGTGGGAAGGGTGCCCCGTTTCAGGGCGTACCTTCTCTATCTCTCTCTTTATCTCTATCTCTTTCTCTAACTCTATCTCTATCTCTGGTGGACGAATGTCGGACAAATGTCCGCCACTTGTCCGGAGCGCAGAAAGAGCCTTATTTTGAAGCCTTGCAGCCCGCTTTCGCTCGGCCTCGGTAGAGGACTGGCCTATTAAAAGTTCGATGTTGCTCATGTAGAATGTGCCGCTGTCCAGCACTTCCACAAGACCCAGCTTCAAAAAGATCTGCAAGGCTCTCTCCACAGTGCCGATCTGCTGGCGGGTAATGGTAGCGATCATCTGCGCTGTGTAAGGGATGTCCTCGTCAAGCTGGAGCCGCCCGCCATGTTTCAGCGATTTCAGGTACAGCTTGAGCAGAATGTTGGAATACAGCACACCGTCCTGCATACTTTCCAGCAGCACGATGGAATCATCATCAAAATAGTTTTCTTTGAGTTTCAGGTAATAATATTTTCGATTGTCTGACATAGGGTTCCTCCTTAGGGGTTCTTTTGGGATTCTGTACGCATTTTAAGGCTATTTTAGGGGTCAGAGGATAAATCTATCAGACTGCCTTTGACACCCTCAAAAAAAGCCTTGATTTACAAGGGTTTTTCAGCCCCTAAAGCGTGACATTTCTCCCGTTGTTTCCGCTTGCGCTTTGCGGCGTTAATCCGCTTCATGCGTGCGGCACATTCCGGGCAGTATTTAGCCCGGTTAGAACCGGGGGTAAACAGCGCCCCGCATACGGCGCATTTCTTAGCATTCAGCCGGTGGAACAGCGCCGTTTCCAGTTCCTTATCCTGCGGCAATACCGCCGCCCGAAACCACCTGCACAACAGGGAGTAGGAAATGGACTGGACACAGATACATTCCTCCCCATCGTCCAGGGCGATACAGTTTCCGGCAATGTAGTTGCAGCACTCATGCACCAGTTTCCGCGCTCTGCGGTACTGGCGGTAATCCATGACAGGGATAGGTTCAGTCTTGTTGTTCTTCATAAATGATTTCTTTCATAAAGCAGGTAACCTCCTTGAATGAATTTATTGTTAAATATTCGTGCAAAGTATTGTTTTCTTCGTGCAAATGGCATATACTATAATTGCCAGCAGAAAGGGGTTGATCGTATGGCTGGAAATACCACAAACATCAGTATCCGCATGGACGCAGATTTGAAAGCGCAGGCGGACGCACTGTTTACTGAACTTGGCATGAACCTGACTACGGCGTTTAACATCTTTGTGCGCCAGTCGCTTCGTGAAGGCGGCATTCCCTTTGAAGTAAGGCTGGAACAGCCGAACAAAGAAACGGTTGCTGCCATGCTGGAAGCGGAAAGGATTGCAAAAGACCCGTCTGTAAAGGGCTACAATGACCTTGACGAGTTATTTGCTGACCTGAAAAGATGAAAGAAACCAAATATACCGTCAAGTACACGACCAGTTTCAAAAAGGACTACAAACGAGCCATCAAGCGTGGCTTGAAGATTGAGCTGCTGGAGCAGGTCGTAGCATTGCTGGCAATGGGCGAACCGCTGCCGGATAAGAACCGTGACCATGACCTGTCCGGCGATTGGGCAGGTCATCGGGAATGTCATATTCTCCCGGACTGGCTGCTTGTCTATCGCATAGAGGATGATGTTCTGGTGCTGACGCTGGCCCGCACCGGCACACACAGCGACTTGTTCGGCAAATAAACAGTCTGCCGCCGTATGGGGAAACCTGTACGGCGGTTTTTCTGTATGCAAAAGTATGTCGTGAAACGCGACGCACTTGACAGGGGTACGCCAAAACGCGGTAGCCTTTACCGCTCCGGCCCACGGTCGTGAGACTTGTCCCTTTCCTGTCGGGACAGCTGCTCGGCGGTTTTGCGGAGCCGTTCCACTGCTTTCAACTCCTCCCGCATGGATTTCATGGCAAGCGTGTCCGTCTGCTTTCCGGCGGCCAGCTGGTCGATTTCCCGCTGCCATGCCTTCGGGGTGATCCCCTCGCCGCTGTCTTTCAGTTCTTTCAGATACCGGGCTGCTGCATCATACAGGATCAGTTCCCGGCTGTGGCGCTGCTCAAACTGTTCCCGTTTTTCCGGTTTTACTTTGGCAAGCTGCTTGTGGATGGACTTGTACTGGTTGTACTGTTCCCACATCTCCCCGCGTTCGGTAAGAATGGCGATCCGGCGCTCAGCCTTGACGATCTTTCCCCGCAGGTCATAGTAACAGCTGTTCATATCAGCGATTTTTTCATGAAGCTGCTGCATAGACTGGATGCCGTTTACCTGCAAAAAGCTGAATAGTGCAGCGCTTTCCTGCAAAGCCCGGATTTTGCCGGTGCGGGTGCGGGGAGCGTTCAACTGCTGTTGGGCTTCCCACAAGGCGGTCAAGCTGCTTTGCTGCGTTTGTGGTTTTTCCGCTTCCGCTTTCGACCAGCGATAAAGACGGGTAATGCGAGCTTTGATTTCTTTCAGCAGCTTGTTGTCGGCGACGATCTGTCGGTTTACTTCCCCCTTGTCGGTGCGGATACCGCGCTTTTCCATTTGGCTGGCAGCTGGCCCCAGATGGACAGAGGGAATTTTATCAATGCCCTGCCGCTTGTAGCTGCGGTGGTCAATACGCTCCGGTCTACCGGCAGATTCCAGTGCCCGGTTGGTGTAGGCTGCCCACGCTGCCCGCCAAATCTCCACATTTCCTTTATCGTTCCAGTCGGTCGTATCCTCCCGATGATTTTTCCAGCCGCCTTTCCCATCCGGGATACGCTGTCCATTCTCGTCCAGATCGTATGCCTTGCGGCACTTTGCGCCCCACTGTCCATTTTCTTTCAACGGCCGGAGCGTCAGCATGATATGGACATGAGGGTTGCCGGTTCCCTTGTCATGGATAGCAAAGTCGGCGCACATTCCTTTGTCTACAAAGTTGTCCTTCACATAGGCACGCACAAGGGCAAGCTGTTGTTCGCCGGACAGTTCACGGGGTAAAGCTGCCTCAATCTCGCGGGCAAGCTGGCTGTCTCTTGCTTTCTCGATTTGCTCCACGCTGTTCCAGAGGATAGAACGGTCTGCAAATTCCGGCGGGGCGTGGGCAGGCAGCATGATCTCCGCATGGACAATGCCGCCTTTCCGGGTGTAGTCGTGGGTCATTCCGTCCCATTCATTTGTCAGCTTGGTTCCGCTGCGGTAAGCAGCTGCGGCAACGGCAGAACGGCCTGCGCTGCGCTTGATAATACTGACGGGGATATGACAGAAATCTATGGGGAACACCTCCTTTCAGTGAGGGGATAACAGGCTCTGTGGAGCCTGACAAACGCAAAGCGGGTGTCCGGCTGCGCAGAGCGCACAAGGGGTTTGGGGAGCGTAGCTTCCCATCGCGGACGAAGTACGCAACGCCCCCGGCAGGGCGCACAGCACCGGCAACGGTGTATAAGTGCGCCCTTGTAAACAAGGGACTTATGGCGTATCCCCGGATTTTGACAGGTTTGCAGTCAATTCCGCAGCCCCCGGAAGATGGGACAGGGTAATCAAAAATGCTTTGACCTCTGTTCCGGAAAGGTTGGGAGCCAGCGGAAAAATCCCCTCCAAAATGGCTCCGCGCTCAATCAGGCGGCGGGTGCGAACCCTGCGTTCTTCGTTCCGCTGCTTGTTCTCCAAAATCTTCTTTCGGTTTTCAAGCTGCTGGATTTCCTTCAGGACTTTCTCCCGTTCTTCTTTTTGGGGGTGGGCTGTAATTTTTTCGTTCATATCATGCACCTCTTTTCTTTGGAAACGCTCATAGATTGACCGTCCATTTCTGACGCACAAAGTACCGGCGCAACCTCCGCAGTGCAGCGTGGATGGATTTTCCCGCCTGCGATGGTGTGATACCTTCCATTGCGGCAATATCTTTCACTTTCATGCCCAGCATATAGCGGGCATGGACACGGCGGGCCTGCATAGGTGGCAGGGAAGAAATGGCTTCGTACAATCGCCGTATCAGTTCTTCGTATTCGGCTAATTCCTCTTTTTCTATCAGATAATCCTCTGGCAATGGCTGCGCCCAGCCGATTGCAGCATTTTCGATTCCGTCGTTACAATCGAGGGAGTAAAACGCCTTATAGCGGAACATCTTGCGTTCCCTGGCGGCCTCGGCTCTCTTATCCAGAAGAAACGCTTCGACGATTTCATCGGACACCTCCACAAAAATGTCCTCTTTGCAAAATGGATAATATTGTTTGAGATTGATGGTCTGCATAGGCACGCCCTCACTCTGTTTGGAAAAGGCCATCATAGCAACGGCGCATATTCCGCAGCCCCCGACGGATGGAAACGCTGACCTTGCTGCTGTGGACGCCCTCTCTCCGGGAGATTTCCGGCTGCTTGATACCTCCAATGTAGTAGGCGTGAACACGGCGGGCCTGTGTCGGAGTGGCATGAGCCAGAGCCACCGGCAGAGCTGCTATCAGGTGCAGGCGGGTGGTCATTTCTTCTCGTTCCAGCAAAATATCTTCCGGCGATCTGCTGTGTTCCAGTGCGTAATTTTCCAGCCAGCTGTATGCGTCCAGAGAGTAGTAGGCGCGGTGGTAGACTTTCCGACGCTCATAGTTCTCCATCTCCCGCTGGGCCTGATACATCGCTGCCCATACCTCGTCCGTAACATCCACAAACTCGTCATGCCGGTAGTGGGGATACATCCACCGCAGATTGATTGTTTTCATAGGCTTACCTCCTGAAAATCGGAGAGGCGGGCAGCTCGTCCGCTGTCCGCCCCTCGCTGAGATAAGGGAAATGATCCCTTTCACTTGGTAGCCAGAAAACAGGTCATTCGTTAAGCCTGTTTTCAAAGAAATTTATAAATTTTTTTCTGACCGCCTCCACACTTTGATACACAGCCACTTTGGAGCAGCCGCACAGCACACCGATCTCTGCAAGGCTCAGCCCGTCAAGCGCATAGAGCAGGAACCGGCGGCGCTGGGCCTCGGTACAGGTGTCCAGAACTGCCATCAGCTCATGTAGCGTTTCCATGCGGCAAAGGTATTCTTCCGGCGTTTCGCCGTAGGCTCCTACACCCTCGGTGGTAATGATGTACTCGTCAAACTCCCGGCCATCCCAATGCCGCCGCTGTTCATGGAACAGGTTCTCCGTTTTGTGATCTGCCCGATCAAGAAATTCATAGACTTCCAGCGTGACCTCCACGGCCACAGCTTGTCCGTTATAATTGATGGTAACTTCCATCTGTCCTTCCTCCATTCAGACTTTTTTGGGAAAATCTGAATGGGGTGGTGGGGCGCGGCACCGGGGATAAAGTTCGGGCCATGCTGACCCGATGTTCCGGCTCCATAGGGACAAAAAAGCGCCCGGACGGCATAAAGCCATACGAGCGTAATAGAGTATATTTGGCTGTTTAGTTACATGGTATAGTGCATACTGCTGGCCGCATTGCTCCGCTGCTGGAAACAGGCTTTTTTTAGCTGGTGCAGGTCATGGGTACTGTGAAAAAAGGCAAACATAGACACGGCGGCAATCCTCCTATATGCCGCCGTGGATTTACACGGTGTTAGGTCGTCGTTGGTTTAGGATAAACGAAAAGAAACGGCGGCTCTGAAATCAAAGCCACCGCTTCATAGGCGCGTGGAAATGTGTCTGCTTTACGACGGCTTTTTTTCTTTTGCCGTCGTCCGGCAGAATGTTACTCCATATTCAATTCAATGCTTCCAGTGAAATTTTCACATTCAATGCCGATATAGTTTCCACCTTCAGGGAGTGTAATTGTATCACTATATGTTCCGGTTGTTTCAAGCAAAGTGACTTCTTCATCAGCTCCAGAAATCCAAAATACTTTTGCAGTTCCATCCGTAACCTCCAGCGCGCAGTCAATAGACAGATCCTTACCCGCTTCACGCTTTATGGAAGTTCCGCCGAACAAATACTCTGTATCTGAAAAATCCTCATAGTTGGCTGTATAGCTTCCTGTATAATCATCAATTCCTTTTTCTTTCGTACCTTGTAAGGATGAATTTCCGGTAAGTGCTATGGAACCAGCAGACTGAACAATATTGTTATACTGATCGAGAACTTCATCTTTTGTACAACCGGAAAGCACAGAAGCGCCCAACAGTATCAAGCATAATGATAGAACTATTTTCTTCACAGGTATCACCTTCCTTTCCTGCGTACAGCACGCTTTCCTTTTCCCTTGGAATTTGCCTGTTTACGGGATTTTATTTCTTTTTTGTTACTGGACATCAGTAACAACAGCACCGCCCAGAGAACCATGATGCCAACCCCAATGACTGCCAGCAAAGGATTCGGGGCTGTGGTTGTTCCGGCATATCCACTCATGTCAAAGCCCACTAAAATCAGCGCAGCAGAAAACGGATAGATGCTGGCAAGGATACCGCCTTTGAAGAACAGCATGCTATATCCAAGGAAAAACGCCAGAATGGAACCTCCCAGATATGCCCCTCGGATCTGCCCAAAAATCAAGATCAGCGGCATACAGACCAAATAGGTCGTCAGAGCTGCCAACACGATCTGTGTACCTCCATGAAAAAACACTTCCACTGTCAGTCCCGATAATCCAACCGTCAATCCAGTAATCAAGGTAACGCCAACGCTGTATATTCCCAGCAGGACTGCAAAAATCCCGACCCAAAAGAGCTTAGCTCCCAGCATTTTCGGCATGGAAACAGGAATTGTCATGATGTTTTTCAGCGTATCATGGGTGGATTCTCTGTCAATCAGCCAGCTGCCAATCATCACCAGTGAAATCGGAAAAAACATCTGCGTATTGCCCCAGACAACATTCTCAAACAGAGTGGAAAAATCATAGTTTGGATTTCGGTACTCCGCCTCCACAATCAGCTGGCTCCCATATTGCACCAACGGACAGAGTGCAAGCGCCACCAGCCCCACCCAAAGTATTTGGCACCGGCGTAGCTTGAGCAATTCTGCTTTTAATAAATTCCACATAATTACACCCCCTTAGATTTCCTGGCGCCGGTAAACCAACGCAATCAGCGCAAGAAATACAACGGCTTCCCCAACAATCACACCGAACACCTGAACACCATTCAGAAAATACGGACTGATCCGTTCCAACAAGTCTGCCAATTCCGCACTGGTCTGGCTTTGGTCATAAAATTGGAAGGTCCAGCGGAAAGCCAGCGGTCCCGGAAACAGGGTTCCGATATTCAAACCAAAAGGCTGTGTGAGGAACGCATCGCTCATCGAAAGGATATAATTTGCAGTCGTATAGAAAAAGGTAATCACGACCGACACGATATAGTTTTTATTAAGAAGAACAACGAGCAGGATACATGGAAGTGCGCCTACCCACATAATCAGCCCTTCTTCTATCCCAACGCCAAACAAGGTCCAAAACCCAACCGGCTCCCAGCCCTGAAACAGCAAAACCGCAAGATTTACCAATCCTCCAACTGCCATAAAGCCAACGGCAAACAATAGCAAAACCAGCATCTTGGACAGCACCAACTTGGTTCTGTTTATCGGTATGGTAACAAGGTTTTTTAGTGTGTCATTGTCCAGCTCCTCAAACAGCAGATTGGAAGCCAGTATCACAAGGAGCGGCATCAAAAGCAAATAAGCACTGAGCTGGAACAGGCTGGACATCACTCCATTTACAGCATCCACATCAGTGTTTACATCTGCCAGAAAGAAAGCATAAGCCAATGGCATGAAAACAGAAAGCAGCAGAGAAATAAATACCAAGGGCTTCCGTTTTAATTTCAAAAATTCGCATTTGATTAGTTTAAGCAATTCCTTCGCCCCC
Source organism: Clostridiaceae bacterium (assembly GCA_902362725.1). Taxonomy (GTDB): domain Bacteria; phylum Bacillota; class Clostridia; order Lachnospirales; family Lachnospiraceae; genus Laedolimicola; species Laedolimicola ammoniilytica. Next base: position 51,253 of record CABIXM010000002.1, read on the forward strand.
TGTCACACGCTTGAAGTAATCTTCAAGACTTTCTTCACAAGTATGCGCCTCCGATACCTCCAATCCATTTTCTACAAAGGCAGTTACAATTTTCCCCACAGGCAGATCAAGGTTGTGCAGGCGCAGATTGTGGTCGTCCTGTATGGAAAAATGGTTTTCATGGAAATTGCGTTCCAAAATTCTTGCCGCCTGTGCAGTATCAGAGAGTGTAAACCGGATATGCTTACTGCTTTTTTGCTCCAGTTCAGCAAGGCTTTCTTCTTCCAGCAATGCGCCGTGGTCGATAATTCCAATATCGTCAGCCAGCAAGGAAATCTCCGAAAGAATGTGACTGGAAATCAAAATGGTTTTTCCTCTTGCGTCGCAAAGCTCCCGAATAAAGGAGCGTACTTCTGCAATACCGATAGGAT
>CABIXM010000002.1:51912-133786 GCA_902362725.1 Clostridiaceae bacterium
AATCAAGCTACCAATACGGGGCAGCAATTTCTTTTCATTCCCCTGCAAGGGTTTCCCCCAGATTTTGACCTCCCCGGAAGTCGGCTTCGTTAAGCCCAACAGCATTTTCATGGTAGTGGTTTTTCCGGCTCCGTTTCTGCCCAGCAGACCATAAATTCTCCCACGCTTCACATGGATATTTAAGTCAGCCACACTCTTTTGTGAGCCATATTGCTTCGTCAGATTTTTTGTTTCAATGATGTAATTTGTATCCATATTCAAAACCTCCTGTTCTGTAAGGTATTCTATCACGCCAACCTTGCATTAACCTTGCCGCAACCTTGCATTAACCTTGCAATTTGAAATCCGGCAAAAATGACAAAGGTTCCCGCCATAAAGACGGGAACCCGCTTAAATCTCCAAAGGAAAAAGCAACATAAATTCAGTTCCTTCTCCCGGAAAGCTTTCAACTGTTATGCTTCCACCCATCTTTTCTACAAGCTGATGGACAATAGAAAGACCAAGTCCGCTTCCTTTTTCGGAGCGTCCTTTATCACACTTATAAAGCCGTTCAAATATGTGTTTCAAATCGTCTTTCTCAATTCCTACTCCATTATCCGCCAGCAGCAGCTCCATGTTATTTTCCTTCTTTGACAGGACAATTTTGATTTTGTCTGCATGGCTGTGAGCGATTACATTTTGAATGAGATTGTTGACGATCCTCATATAGCTGTCCATATCCAATCTTACCCGGACAGGCTGTTCGGGAATATCAATGTCATAATCAACCTGTTTATCCTCAAAAATCGGTATCCAGTCAATCAGGATATTTCTTGTCAGCTCTGCGGCCTCAACGCTCTGGATTTCCAAAGCAAACTCATTGGAATTTAACTTGAACCAGTCAAAGAGCACATCAATATATTCTTTCAGATCATGGGCTTTCCGTCGGGCGGTTTCAATATAATCATCCCGGTCTTTTCCTGTGACCAGTCCTTTGTGTGCAGCGTCAAGATACCCAATCAGAGTGGTAAGGGGTGTCCGAACATCATGGGAAAGGCTCGTCATAAGCTGGCGGTTGGTTTCTTCTGTCTGCCGTACAGTTGAAAGTCTGCTTTCATAGGACACAACAATCTCATTGATTTCATAGGCAAGAGGTGCTGTCAATTCATTTGTTGCAGACAGAATACGCCGGTTGCCATTTCCGTTTTTCACATCAACCAGCACATCGGTCATTTCTGCGATTTGTTTTTTTACGCGCCGAACGAGAACGATGGAAGTCAGCACAGCCACAACAGCAATCACAATGGACAAGAAAACGATGATTTCCATATTGGCTATACCTCCTTATTAAAGCGGTAGCCAATCCCTTTGACCGTTTGGATATACTTTGGGCTTGAAGGATTGACTTCTAATTTTTTACGAAGCCGGCTGATAATCGCCATAATGTTACTGTCATCATAGAAATATTCTTCGCCCCAAACTTCCTCATAAATCTGCTGTTTTGTTAAAATTTTTCCTTGATGCTTTGCGCAGTACAGGAGCAGATCAAATTCCTTTGGTGGAAGTTCAAAAGTGCCATTTTCCGTCGTAACAGAACGATTTTCAAGGTCAATTTGCAATCCATCAAAATCCAGTTTTTGCACAGCTCCGGCTTGATGATTAAAGCGGGTGTAGCGGCGAATGAGGGACGCAATACGGGCAATCAGTTCGTCCATATCAAACGGTTTTGTCAGATAATCGTCCGCCCCGGCCCGTAAGCCCCGCACTTTAGAAATGCTGTCATTTTTGGATGTAAACATCAAAATCGGCAGGCTGTTCTCTTTGCGGATTTCTTCCAGCGTTTCAAAGCCATCCATACCGGGCATCATCACATCCAGCACCACAAGCTGATACTCCTGCTCTTTTAATTTCTGCAAGCCCTCTTTTCCGGTATTACAAAAATCGGCTTCTATATGTTCCGATTGTACGCTGCGTTTAATCAAAGCGCACAGTTCTCTGTCATCATCTATAATCAAAATTTTATTCATGGCGTAGTTCCTTTCCTTGTTTTGTCCGGCCATCAAGCGGCTTCTCCGCAGTTTTAGGGAGCAGCCAAACACCGGCCATTTTCACAGCGCCGGGGATACGCCCACCGGCACAATAATAATTTACCCTACGAGGTGTCACGCCCCATTTCTCGGCGGCCTCTTTCAATGTCATATAGTCCATTTCGCACCTCCACAGAGTACATTATAGTTCTCTTTCTCGAACAATGCAAGAAACGGAATGTGAATTATAAACTTCAACCAACATACATATAGCAACATTCCACAGGCAAAGTATGAATTATACAATGTAACCGGGTGATGTTATATGGCGAAAGTTGAAGATTGTCCCGGTTTTGAAACCTTCGGCGCAGATGTCAAAGCCGCACGAGAGGCAAAGCGTCTGGCACGAAAAACATTGGCAGAAATGGTTGGGATTGAATGGCGGTATCTTGCCAACATTGAGAATCAAGGTGCGATTCCGAGCCTGCCTGTGATGATCCAGTTGATTAAGGTCTGCGGACTTCCCGTGGAACGGTATTTTAACCCGGAGATCATGCGGGAAGAAAGCGAACAGCGGCAACGAGTCAGCCACAAGCTGAAGCTTTGCCCTGAAGAATACCTGCCGATTATCGAAGGTGCCATAGACGGGGCGCTCAAAATGGAACAGACTGCGAAGCAGAAGGAGGACGCATAATCGCGGCCTCCTTCTGGCGTTTCTATATCAAGTTTCCCGGCACTTTTCCCAAAGTTCCCGGCACCTCTGCTGGATTTCTCCGGTTTCTGTCACAGTCAGATCGCGGTCATTTCCGGTAATCTTATCTTCCAGAAAGTTGGCGTATGTATCCAGCAAGGCGTTTCGCAAATCCTCCGGAGTTTTCTGTATTTCGGCGCTGTACCAGTCATTCCGGTGAGGTTCCCATGCCATCAATGTATAACCGTGGCTGGTCTGCACCACCTCATACAGAGGATCATCATCCAGATATGCCTGAAACACTTCCAGAACCTTTTCAAAGGTCAGCATTTCCCACACCTCCCATTCAACTGCAAATCAGTTCCCTGATTAAAATTTCCTCAATCTGTGCCGTTAATGTGTTCATCAGTCCTACCCAGCGCATAGGATCACAGGCTTTCAGTTCCTCAGTGACACCCGCAGCCTCCATCATGTGAGGCAACATGGTGTCCACGCGCTCCTGCGCTGTCCAATCAATCTCTAACAGGTGCGGATACAGTTTCTCGCTCATCAGCAGTTGGTTGTAGAGAATAGGACGGTGTTCCTTCAGGTAGGACTTTCGCATCCTGCCGTACTTGCCGATAGAAGTTTCCGGCTGTTCAGAAAGTTTTAGGTTGGGTATATCATAATCTCCACAACGAATGTAAGTCAACTTACTCATATTCATGCTCCTTTGCTCCGTGATGATTAGACTGCTGCGCTGGCTGCTATGCTGCCTTTGCGCGGTTCTTCTTTTGGTAGCTGCCCGATAGTAGAAAAAACACCTTTTTTCATATCCTCAGCCCGGATCAGGGCTTTCTTAGCGTCCATTTCCGCTTTTTTCTTCGCCTTGATTTTGTCCTCATACCGTTTCTGTGCGCCGCTGGCTTTCCGCTTCAAATAGTTCTGATGGAGCCTGTCCTTGCGTTCTTCTCTTTTCCGCAATTCTTCCTGTTCCTCTGGGGTTAAAGGAACCGGCTGTAAGGATGGTGGAATATAGCGTCCTAAAAAATTAAAGTAGATTTCAATTTCCTGCGTGGTATCCTGACTGCCTTTTCGGGAGCGTTCATGGACAAGGATTTTCTCTACAAACTCGTTGAGCATGGTATTTGTCAGCGTGTCAAAATTCTCGTACTTATCAATCAGGGCTATAAATTTCTCTGCTGATTTCTGGCTCTGCTCATAGCCGGTAACAGCCTTTTCCAACTCCGCAATTTCAATCTCAAGTGCGTCCTGCTCTTTGGCATACTGTGCATCAAGCGCCTTATATCGTGTATCCGGCAGCTTGCCGAGGGCGTTATCCTCATAGATTTTGCAAATCAGTTTTTCCAGTTCTCCGGCTCTCTTTTGGGCAGTAGCCAGATGCCTGCGCTTTTTCGATATATCGGCACTCTGTTGAGCAACCTGCGTCTCCTGAACAGTGTGAATAAATTCCGTCCGGTCATTTCTCGAATATTCAGCGATAGCCCGGAGTGTGTCGGAAACCAATGTCAGAACAGCACTCTCATTGATACGGTGTTGTGTAAGGCATAGTGTCCCACACGGAACTTTGGTATAATTGGAACAGGTATATTGAGAAATCCGCTTGCCATTGTTGGTGCGGTGGACATACATCTTGCCGCCACAATCGGCACAATAGAGTAAGCCTGTGAGGGGAGCTGCTTCGCCCCAGCCGTTTGGATAACGCCGTACATTGCTGCGGATTTTCTGCACCAGATCAAAGGTCTGCTGGTCGATAATGGCTTCATGGGTATTCTCAAAGATCGTCCACTCGTCCTCAGAAACATAGTGGCTTTTCTTGTCCTTAAAGTGCTTGCGGGTCTTGAAATTGATGGTGTGCCCCAAATACTCTCGTTTTTTCAAAATGTTCACGATGGTAGATGATCCCCATCCATAGGGGTCTTTGACCGGCTTTGAACGGTTCACACCCTCGTTGAAGCGGGCAAGGTGTACGACGGGAATTTCAATCCGATCTGCGGATAATTTGCAGGCAATCTGATAAGGCCCATATCCCTCCAGCGTGAGGGAGAAGATACGGCGTACCACTTCGGCGGCTTCCTCATCTACCAGCCAATGCTCCCGTTTTTCGTCCCATAAGTAGCCGTAAATCACAGTGCCGGTCAGGTGCTTGCCGCTCATACCTTTTGCCTTAAACACAGAACGGATTTTCCTGCTGGTATCACGGGCGTAAAATTCATTCATGATGTTGCGGAATGGGGTAAAATCGTCATCGCCTTTCAGACTGTCCACACCGTCGTTGATGGCGATCAGACGAACACCGCGTTGCCGCAAAACCTCCATGACCTGACCGACCTTCAGATAGTCGCGCCCCAACCGGCTCATGTCCTTGATGACGATTGCCTCTACACGCCCTGCCTCCACTTCCTCCATCATCGCCAAAAATCCGGGGCGGTCAAAACGGGTGCCTGAGATACCATCATCTGTAAAGTGCGTAGGGTTTGGCAGCCCATTCCGGCGGGCAAAATCCTCTAACATCTGTTTTTGGTTGGATATGGAATTGCTCTCGCCCTGTAACTCGTCGTCCCGGCTCAGGCGCTCGTACAGTGGGGTAATTTTTTCATTTCTCATGGCTGTACCTCCTGAAACAAAAATGCTCTAAGTGATTGCTTCACTAACCATGACAAAATCATGATTAAGAAGTCACTTAGAGCATATATCACCAGTTACATGTCGATATTTCCGGGAACCCATCCATTCTGTTCGCTGTTTGCTGCACAAGCTCATTTTTCTGATCAACATACCATTTTGGCGCTCTCAGAATATTCATCGGATATTTTTCTACTGATATATCCAGTTCCTCCTTATCCAGATCTTCCAGCTCGATAGCCTGACTAAAATTTTCCACTGCATATAATGTATCTTTTTTCTCTCTGTATGCACAATTAGACAATACATGATACCAGGAATTACTTCCATACTCGCATACCGACAATGCATTGTCGCATATTTTCTTTGTCTGATATTCTTTTGGAAAAGCATTTCTTTGAAAAGACTCTGGACTGTATTGCATCAGCAATTCTGCATTTTTTTCACTCCGATACTGCCGTGGAATCTCACAAAATTCAGAAACTATCTTATTTGTGATTGCATCCTCTATTACACCAGCTGTAATGTATTTTTCTGGAAGCTCAGAGATTTTCCTATATAGGCGCTCCCGAATAACCATTTCCCACATTTCATCTGTCATCCACTTCTCATCTATCATCGTATACACGCGATACCGCCGACTTCTAAGAAGCGTTGCCACAAGCTCTGCTGTCATCTTGTTTACCGGAATTTTTGCAGCCTCACCTTTACGGGCAATCTTTTCCCAAAAGCAAGCCGAAAATTCCATCTTAGGTAGCACAAAATTTTGACACCCTATCAGTTTTTCGCATATTTCTTCTGTAAAATACGTCGTTGGAATTTTATCCGGCAAACTTTTAATATCATAATGAAGTGCCAGAAACTGAAATGTATTCTTACTCATGGTTGCAATATCTACATGAGATAGCCAGGACAACTGTTTATCTTCTCCTGCTTCTGCAAGTTCCAGATAAAAATCATCTTTCCGTAATCTTTTTGGCAGATTGCTCATACAGTTTGGATGTGCCTTAATACATTCTATAGAATTCTCTCTTGTTTTTTGCGCTTCCGGAAGATGCATATACAGCTGATATGCATAACCAGGATGATACTGATGAAGTCTCAATGCCTCACATATATTTTCTGGTATATACTGTTCTCTCTCACCTTCTGGAAAGTATCCAAGATTAAATGCTTCAGAGCTTGCAAAATATAAGCGGAACATGTAATCTCGAAATTTTTCAGGGATGTTACTGAACCCACCCAGTAAAAATTCTTCTCTCTGTTCCAACATAGACTCCAGAAATGTGTATACCATGTTTTGAGTAATAAGCTCCTCCGGCACTCCACACATAGCTGCAGGCTTCATTTTTATGACCTGGCATATTTCTTCTTCTGTTAGTTTCCGAAACTCTTCCTCATCACTTTGCATATAGCCCAACCGGGAAGAATTGTAATCTCCATTAAGTAAATGTAATATGATTGCGCTCCGATTGGGATTCTTTATTTTTGCTAAAGCAAGACGACTATTTCTTACTGCTGCCATTTGTTCTTCCGGATCCGGATTATCAATATACTCTATCCAGGCCCCATTTTTCTCCAACAACTGCAAAATTCTGTGTTTTGAGCTATTCATAAATATGTTCCCACTGGAAATTGCTTTATTCAAGAGGTTCCGCGCCTCCATTTCTGATATCTGCAGAATCCCTGAAACCGCCTCATATACAAATGTTTTTACTTCCAGCTTTTTATTTAACAGATACAGCAATTCATTTTTCTCATTTCCATAAACTGATATAACTGCAGCCATTCTGATATTCATTATTTTTCTCCTTTAATGCAGAAGGACACGCTTTGCAGCATGTCCTTCTCTATGTCTTATTTTATCTCTGTTCTTATTTTACGTTCTGCAAATCTCACAAAACCTTCCAGATTCATATCCTGGAACAAATCATCTTCTTCCTCATTGCCGCTCCAAGGTTGCTGACCTCCACCATTTTCTTCAAACACCTGGGCCACCAGATCATATGAAAAAATTGTTCTGCCAACAGGATCGCTTATATGACCACTGCCATCACAATACATGGTCCATTTCCATCCTTTCGGAAGCGTCAATGCATTCTGGATAACACACGGGATATCAAATTTTACTTTACAATTCATTTTTCATCTTCTCCTTGCGTTCTTTTTTCCATCTCATACCGATACAAAAACTCAGCCAGCATAGTGTTTCTTCTTCCGCTATCCACAGAATTCACAGCATATGTAACCATATCCTTCTGGCCAACCAGAACAACACCTTTTTTTGCTCTGGTTACTCCGGTATACAATAGATTTCTCTTTAGCATCCCCTTATTAGATTCCATTATCGGTATAATAACATACGCATATTCGGATCCCTGGCTCTTGTGTATCGTAACACTGTATCCCAATGTTACGGTTGCCATGTCTCCCTGCGAGTATGTTACTTTCTCACTGTTGCCATCAAACAAAATTTCTATTTTGTATAGCAGCTTATCATCTTCCTTATATGGAATGATTCCAGTGATTGTACCGACATCTCCATTATTGGCCTTGTCATTGTTTTGGGTTTCCATAATCCGATCACCCACATTAAAATCCTGGCCATTCGCATGTACTACCTTGTCTGACCGGATTCCAAGCCTTTTTTTAATGGACTTATTCATGCTTTCCGCACCGATAAGAGAATTTTTTCTTCGTGGAGTAAGCATTGCAACGTTCTCATATCCATGCAGCTTCACCATATTCAGGAATATATTTTCCATCAGAGATTCAGCCTGCTCGTCCGTAGCCGCTTCAACAAAAGAGAATTCCTTATTATAGATCAGAGCCGCATCCCCATTATTGATTTTATGAGCATTGGTACAAATAGCTGAATCTTCTCCTTGCCGATACACAGTATCCAATCGAATCGTCATTATGCAGCGACTCATAATGAGCTGCCTTAATACGTCTCCTGGCCCAACTGATGAAAGCTGATCTGCATCTCCAACCATAACAAAATGACTATTGGCAGTGAAATAACTCGTCAGTCTCCAAATTTTCAAGGCATCTACCATTGACATCTCATCACAAATCACTAAGCCATTCTGAAATGCATCTTTTATCTCATCAGCCTCATCATTATCCAGTGAATACAACATCTTATCAACTGTTACCGCTGCTTCGCCTGTGGCTTCTGCAGCTCTTCTGGCTGCTTTACCTGTTGGCGCTAATACAAATATATGTTTTTGCGGATTTGCATTGCGATAAGACTGTATAATTCCTTTCAGGACCGTAGTTTTCCCGGTACCAGGACCACCTGTTATAATCATGGCTCTCTTTACCAGGGCAAATCGAATCGCCCGGTCTTGCTGCACCGATAAGGAAATATTTACACTCCTCAAAAACTTGTTGACTGCATCGGAATATTTCTGTTTATCGTACTGAATAGGCGAATGATTCATTTCACATAGTTTCCTGGCTGTCTCTTTTTCCATTTTCGCATAAAGTTCCGGATATATACGATTGTTGCTCTCTACAACAAAGCTTCCAGCTCTACACAATTTCTGTACCTGTTCTGCTGTCTGCTCATATGTAACTTTTCGTGTTCCGGTATTCAAATACTTTAAAAGCTCCTGAAAGAAAAAGTCTTGTGGTAAAAATAAATGACCTTCCACACGATAATGTGAAAAAACATATTCTGCTACTGACTCTATTCTTTCTTTTGCTGTGCTGGAAAAATTCAATTTTTGAGCCACTGCATCGGCAATCGGGAAGCTGATATTTGCCTTCGTAACCAGAATATAAGGATTACTTTTTACACGTTCCAACGCTCTGTCTCCCAATGTCTGATAGATACGATATGCCATTTGCAGCGATATTTCCTCATTTCCGATCAGTTCATGTAATTCTTTCACAAATGCCGTCTTCTGATAAGAGGATTTTATCTTTTTCAGTTTTTCTACTCCAATTCCAGGGATAGATAAAAGCAGTTCCGGATTAGATTTCAGGATTTTGAAAATATCCGGGCCAAATTTTTCTTCTATTGCTATAGCCTGCTTATTTCCAATACCTTTTATTAAACCACTGGACAAATACGCAATTCGTCCATCTGCTCCTGTTGGCTCAACTGGCATAGCTGATTTCAGGTCGAATCCGATCATGCCATTCTTCCCGACACTCCAAGTTCCCTGCAGCTGAAATAATACTCCTTTCAGCAATTCTACTTTGTATCCTTTAACTGAAAAACTTATTTTTGATTTTCCTTTACCTTCCGGTTTCAAAGAATCCGGCAGATTCTCAATATCATCTGTTTTCCACTGTGATATTGAGTAATCGCCGGACATGTAATTTGTAAACCCGGAATAGTAAGCGTTAATGATGCTCATATTCCCGTATACATCCTTTCTCTCTTATAAGCTGTTCAATATCCGTCTGCAAATACTCGTCACGAATTACAAACAGCTCTTTCTCTGAAGCCAGTCTCAAATCTGTCTTCACTGTTTTTTTCTTTGCTCCACAAACATAAATTGCATCACATTCTGCAATTATCTGATTGCACATCTGACGGATCATCCGCTTTTCCCCTCTACTGGGATGAGGAAATAACCCGCCTATGTACTCCTGTGGAAAATAAAATTTGCTTTTCACTCCTTTGAGAGCCAGAAGAACACTTAAATTAACTGCTTTCATCTGGATCACAGATTTCGTATCTGCTGCTTTCATTTCCTCATCCGGAGCTGAAATGTAAATTTTTAATTTCACGTACCACAAGCTCCTTTCTGCAGCTGTGCCATTCTCTGCCTGTAAATAGCTCTGGTCTTAGCTGTAAACTTTTTCTTTCTGATTTTCATGCTTCGATTCTCATCCCCGGCCTGTTCTGACAGTTCCTCACATATCTGGGGATAATCTGCACGTAACTCACCAATTTTCACCTTCGTATATTCCGACATAAGCTCCGGATGTTTTTCCATCAGATTTTTGGCCGAAATTACGGTTTGCTTTCGCGCTTTATAAGCCACTTCATAGTAAGAATCATTTTCTCTGGCCGGGATCATTCCCACGGTTGCCTGCCCCATTGCCTCAACAAATGGGATTTCCAACCGCAGCTTGATTTCTTCCAGTTCCTTGATCCTTGCTTTTAGTTCAGCAATTTGCTCATCAACCGCTTCCATTTCCTCTACATCCACCGAATAATCCGGATGGAAAATAACACATGGAAGATTCGGATCCGCGAAACCAGAATACGCCCGCAAGTCTGCAAGCGTATTCTTCGGTTTCTTGGACAGTTCCAGCGGAGGCTTTTTCCTTGGTATAACGTAAGTATTCCAAAATCGCACATTACGTTCTATCAAATCAGCCTCTTCCTCCATATTCCTTTCGATCCGCACACAGGCATAATTCTTTTTCTCGTCAAAGCCCCACATGCAAGCAATATATGCTTCATCCAGATCCATGACGGCCAAATAGAACAATACCTGAAGCCGGTAGTATTCCGGGCATTTCCCCTTCTTCCAATACTCTTCAACTGCTGCATTTTCCGGAAATGTGGTTTTCAATTCCAATACTCCACGAATTGTCTTTTTATTTCCATATTTGTCCTGTGTTTCACGCTCATACATCCGATCAAGATTAACACGCATAAAAGAATAATCCGCATGATGATAAATTCCGGTATCGTTGATCACCTTAAAACCGGTTTTTCTTTGAAATACCTCCGCAACCAACGGCTCCAGAATATGACCTTTCTCTTTTGCATAATCATCCTCTTCTTTAAACACGTATTTTTTCATTCCGCAGCACTTGGCCCACAATCCATACATGCTATTCCATGGAGAGTACCCGTAAAGGACTGCCTGATCACTTCCTCCAATTCCGATTCGCGATTTTGCAAATTCCTCCTGTGTCATGCCGGCGCTGTCTCCAACCTTTACCGGTTTTTTACCAATCACTATTTCCCGCCTCCTTTAATTGTATCAAGGTTCGGAAAATCAGTACCTTTCCAGTTAATTTTCAACGCGCGTGCAACCATCGAGGTTGCTTTAGCTACTCCAGCTTCCACATCTGCACCTTTGGCTCTCGTCTCATTTGAGACATAGGAAATAATTTCGCACATCCCAATATACACATCCAGAGCAGACATCTTCTGATTAGCTTCCTGGGCCGGGAATACAGACATGATATTGAACATTTCCGCAGACATTTTTGTAGCTTTGGTATACTGCTTCAGCAAACCTACTTGAGCTGACATATTCATAAAACAATCCAGCGGATATGTAATCTCAATGTCTGCCAGGGTACGCAGATTCATTATTTTGCGTTCAAACTGGCCTTCTACTTCCAGCAGCGCCTTCTTGAATTTCTCCAAAGGGTTATCATTTCCACGATGCTTATTCGTGATCGGATCTCCCAGCGGGATCTTCAGCCCATTAGCATATACCTCCGGTGCAATCGTTACTGCCGCTTTTGCAGAATCTCCCATACTTATCTGCAGTGTTGGGAAAACTACTTCTGCCTTGAACAGTTCTTTTACATCATTGAACAGTTCCGCATTGTATGCCGAAAAATCAAATTTTGATACTACACCATCATGATTCATCGTTGCTTCCACAAATTTTGCATCTGGATACTGCAATGCTAACCATTCCTGTGCTGTAGCATAGGCTTCATACATATTAAAGGGATTGTACTCATCCGAATGGATGCTCAAGATTTTTCCACCTTCGTTACGGATATAGCATTTCTTCCCAATATCTGTAACAGAAAGTCCATCATTAAGATGCTGCGCCGTTTTTTCTTTCGACAGCCTCCGATATGCCTGACCTGTGATACCCGCTCGTCCCTGAACGCTGCTAATTCCCTGTTCACGCAAGCAATATGCCTGACCATCGGGAAGCGTAACATAGAATCCAGAGTTATGCATCGTATCCTCTACCGTTTCTGGTTCCATGGTTTCCTGGCTCCGATATTCTTCTGGAAGTTCTTCCCATGGTACAATCGCATGAATCTGAATATCTCGTAACGCGACATCTCTGATCCAGGTGCTGACATCCTCCAGTTCTTTGAGTCTGTCAAGTAATTCTCCCATGTTGTTAAAGGTTTCCTCATATGAGTCCTTCATAAATTTTGTGCTCATTGGCACTCCTTTCCGGCCGTAGCCTAAATAATATTTAGACTCGTATTTTCCTAAACGCAAAAAAGGATCAATATACGCATCTGCATATTGATCCTGTAATTATTTCGCTGTTTAATTTTTTAATACTAAGTCTATGGTTCTATTATATCGTCCAGGCAAATTTTGTCAAGTATCCTGCCCGCCAAATAGTTCAACTGAATACACTTGCAATTACTGTAATTCAATTTTCTTCTGAACAGAGGTGCTTTTCCAAGGCATTACTCATTTTAAATTTGAGGTGAACATGCGGCTTACCTCTCGTCGGCTCCTGCAGATCCAGACCTATTTTCTTCGTTCTGCCTTTATAATACCTCATCTCGAAAGTTCCAAATCCAGAAAAAATAACTTTTTTCCCCCCTTTTACTGCATCCAGTAAAATTTCTTCCTGTACTTTCAAAACCTGCTCAACTTCTTTTTTAGACATTCCGAGCCTGTTTTGCATTATCTTAGTATAATCTGATTTTAATAACTTTCCCATACATTCACCATAATTTTCACTCATTTTTGCTTTCCTATTTTACCATTGCGGATCAAACGTAGAAATGTCCACAAACAGATTATTTGCGTTGGTAGTATCCATATCAACAATTTTCCACGTATCATCCATGTACCTTAAATGCAGTGTCGTTACTTTTCTGCACTCCCCCAATGTCGTATTCACTGACGCATTTACTTTTACGATCACGCCGTCATTTTCTGCAAGCCTACAATTATATTCGACCGGAAGTGTTCCCGAAGCTTCCTTATTATAATATAAATTGCAGTCCGTCACTGTCTGCAGCTTCTCGTAGATCGCATCGTAGTTCCGGTTACTCTGCGAACATGTCTCCAGAATGTTACCCGATAAGAGGTATTTTCCAAGTTCTGCATCACTGGCCTGTGCCTGTAAAAGCGTATAAATATTTTTCAAGCTATTATTGGCCTGATCCAAAATCTCATTGACGGTTTCATCCGGAATGATTGCAAGGACCGTATGATACGGTTCTGCAGAGGAAGATGTCGAAGACTCCTGTTCCACATATTCTGTTTCAAAAGTCCCCAGCTCTGATGCAATAAGAAAATGCGGTGTACAATTTAAAAATCTTGGGAATTCAAACTTATACCATGTAGTAGACCATTTTTCCTCTGAAAGATACGGCTGCTCTATTGTCGTAACCAAATACTGTTCCAGATCCTCATCTTCCTCCACATTTGCACTATATTCATAGAGATTCTTGGACGGGGACTCTAATTCATAATTTTCTATAATCCCAGAATCCGGAACAAACCGCATCACTTCGTCTTCCGGTTGATACACAAACCTGCAGCGTACCGTATTATCCCCTGTAAAAAAAATATAGTACGCATGTTCATCATACGTGACTGACTTGTAATTAACTGTCTCTTCCCGTTCCTCCTGCCGGTCCAGTATACCTATCTCTGACAAATCATAAGCAAAAAGAGGCTGAATCCCTGTGATTTTCAACCATTGATTATAAGTCTCTGTATCAAAGGCATCCGGCACATCCATAATCTTACATGCCTCAATCGTATTACCCGCTTTCAGATACTGAAACAAATCCCTTAAAACTGCCTCTTCCTCTGTCAGCTGATGCGAGGACATACAGCGGTATCCCTGTTTTTCCTCTTGCTTCTGTTCGTAGTAAATTGTTTTTTCCTCTGCAGTCATATCTTTGACCACCAGCCATTGCCGAATTCCTCTTGCCGAGAGAAACAGGACCAATGCTACACCGCATATAACGAGCAACCGTTTATGCTTTTCCTTCAACTTAAATCTGAAATTCACTTCTCTTTTGTCTCCTTTTCTTTATTCCGGAACACATTCTGTAATTCTGGTTCGCCTACATTATATAGGGTGTCTTCCCTACTTGCAAGCAACGCAATTTTTCTTTGCCTTTTGTACCAAAACGAATGTATACCATAATAGTATCAAAACTTATTGACTTTTTTCTTTTTCCGATATAAAATATTAGTATCAAAACGAACGAACATTCATTTTAATATTAGAAAAGAGGATTTTATGAAGACTTTTGGCTATTGCCGAATATCCAGACCTACTCAGAATATTGAACGTCAGGAAAGAAACATACTGGCCCGTTATCCGGATGCGATCATTGTGCGTGAAATATTTACCGGTACCATGTTCCAGGGCCGGAAGGAACTTGATAAAATTATACGCCTTGCAGAACCCGGCGATAGAATCGTCTTTGATTCCGTCTCACGAATGGCCCGCTGCGCCGACGAGGGTTGTGAAGAATATGAAAAACTATTCAAGAAAGGACTTGTACTTGAATTCTTGAATGAACCGCATGTAAATACCGCTGTATACAAGCAAGCACTGCAGCAGCGAATCAATATATATTTCACCACAGGTAATCCGGCTGCAGATAAATTTGCCAAGACCATGATCGACGCTATGAACGAGTTAATGATGGATTTGGCCAAAGAACAAATTCGCATTGCCTTTGAGCAGGCTGAAAAAGAAGTCAGCGATTTACATACGCGAACCCGCCAGGGAATCGAAACCGCCCGCCTCAACGGTAAGCAAATTGGCGGTGTTCCAGGACGGAAACTTACTACAAAAAAAAGCATCGAGAAAAAAACTGAAATTCTCAAACACTCCATTGATTTCGGTGGAACTCTACATGATAACGATTGCATGAAATTAACCGGTATCGCCAGGAATACATTTTACAAATACAAACGAGAACTCAGGGAATCCCTTCTCTCTGGTGAAACAGACTATCCCACATGATTTTTACATGAAAAAGGCCGTGTTACATCCACGACCTTTTTCATTTCCCATTACAACATTTCAAACAAATTGAGCTGCACCGGACGTTCCCGTTCAGCTCTTATCCGTTTTTCATACTCTGCTTCCAGTTCCCGGATTCGCTCTGCAGATAGAATCTTTTCAATTTTCTTCTGCATTTCTCTCGTTTGAGACGCATAGCCACTCTTTAGGATTAGCCTTTCAAAGTGTTCTTGCTTCTTTTTTTGCGCCACTCGCCGAGCCTCTTTCTTTTGTTTTTGCTTCCATTGTTCGTTTTCCTCATAGAAAGATATTTTTATTCCTTGTTTCAGATTTTCCAGATCCTCCAGTAAATCCCTGCTGGCACGACATTCAGAGCGGATATTCAATATATCAATTTCAAATTTTTCATGATGAAATTCCGCATAGAATAACTGACTATGGTATTTCAGGCGAATACTCGCTTCCAACTCTGCCTTACACAGCTTTTCATAGCTTCTGCAAATATCCAGGCTGACCGGTCTTTGAAATACTCTTCTGCCTTTTTCAATATGAGAATCTACCTGTCCTTCAAACAGAGTTCCATTCAAATCTGTCCGCAAATAAGTAGTCTTCAGATCATAAAAGACATTTCCTCTTTTTTTATCCAGTTCTTTTCCTAAAATTGGACAGTAGCCACGGCAGTTATTTTGAGCGCATATTTGAGGACGATACCGCATTGTCCATGCCCGCTGTTCCGGATCGTAATACATATGATGCTCGCAAGCTCTTCCCTTCCTGGCCTCTATGAATTCACGCTTGTCTTCGCTTATTCTTTTTTCTTCCAGTTCTTCCACTTGTTCGAGACTATTTTCATATTGATACGGTTCATCTACCTGATGTACATTACACCAGGTCTTTATCACACCGGTACATGGTAAAGATTCGTGTTTATCCTCACATACTGCTATTCGATATGGACATTGTACAGTTGCCATATCATTTTCGAAGGTCCACTCAATTCCTTCCAGTTCCAGACTTGACATGCAACTTTCACCTCTGCATTGCAATCCGCAAGGTGTCCGAAAGGTCATCTTTCTAATATGAGAACGTACATATACAAATCCACCATCTAAATTACTCAATGGATTATCCTTGTCCGGGCAGGTACTTCCTACCATAACATAATCTGGATGACACTCTGCTGAATATCCTTCGGCCAGCAATTCTTTTGTCAACTTATTATATTCTCTCATATCAGCCTCACAGTCCCTGGCATGGCCGCTCATCCAGGTATTTATCCATATAATTTCTGAATGTGTCCTGATCCATATCATATATTTTGCAGAAACAGCTTTCGCAAGTATCATACACTTTAAAGATATTGGTCAAGCGCACATCCCAGGTATTCATCTGAACGCCGCATTTATAGCAATAACGCCCTTTTACTTTTTTACTCATACTTGGTTCCACCTTTTGTAAAATAAAGCAAGGAGAGCCGTTTCCAGCTCTCCTCGATCAAATCTTATTTTTCTAAAAATGTGAGGTACACATTGTAATCATTGGATCTGGTAATCAATCTGATCCATATGTTGAAATGCTCTGTATCTGAAAAAAGATTATATTCTGTTGGATCCGTCGTAGCAGCTGCATAATTGCGGCAAAACTCGCTCAATGAATCCAGATCATAGAATTCTCTTCTTTCAAAAAATGCATCCACAAATGAGTCTATCTCTTCGCCCAAGCTCCGATCAGACAATTCTTGTACCGAAAACCAGGTTCTCCACCATTGCCCCTTGTAATATGCTCGACAATATGAAATCTCCTTTTTCGGGTACCTTCCATCTTTGTCTTTGAGGTCATCCAGAAATTCACACACTCGGATCAATGTTGCCTCTGGGCCTCCGCTCTTACTGTTTTCTTCATTATAAATATGAATTTTTTCTATTTTCATAGCTGTTTCTCCTCTCCATAAGAGATTTTCTCTCACCTGCATTATTTTCACCCGATATTTTCTGCATCTGGTAAAAATTCCGGGAAATCGTAAATGTTCATCTGGCCTTCCAACTCCCATGTTGTAGTCGGTATACCACAATCATTCAGCGCCTGCATATAGGTCACGCCATTGTTAGTAATCTGCAATGTTCTCTCACACATGGTCCGATGCCGTTCATTATCAGATGCCCGCAATCGCTGTATTCTATTCGGCTCAGACTCTAAGTGGCATCCAAAACCGCATACAACGCAACCTGTTCTCTGTTCTCCAGTCAAAACATAAACTCCTTGCTTATTCTTGATACAGCAACCGTAAACGCTGCAAATAGGTATTTCTTTTTCTACTTTGTAGCGCAGAATATCTTGTTTTGTCCAAAAACCGATTGGCTGGCTCTTAATGGTTGATCCATCATATACATTACATCCCGTATGATTGTATTGGTTTTCCCGCCTGAAGCTTTCATCCTGTGTAATTCCCATGAATGGATATCGGCCGGTTTCTTTTACATATTTCTTAAATGGCTTTTTCTTTAAGATTTCACAGCACACATCCGAAATATCCTCTGGTATTCGTGTGGTATCAGCCAGGTACTGCCATTTTTTTGACAGCATTCCGAATTTTCCACGCTCATCACCATTCAAAAGATAATTCCGGTATCTTTCACCTAATTTCCCATGCCGCAATTTCTTAATCTTCCCTGCCGTCTCTTTGCTGATAATCGGAAATCCTTTATTTTCACATACCCAACGAAAACTGTGTTCCGGATGCAATTTAACAAGTTCCAACTCCAACTGTGGGAACTTTTCTTTCAGCCACTCTATGTAATATGTAACGAACTCTCTGATCTCTGGAAATTCCATGCCTGTATCACAAAATACCAACGGTATCTTTCCTGGCAAGCCATATTTCACATATGCCTCACATATCAGATACCCAAGTACCGTGCTATCAAGCCCTCCTGAAAAAGATAAATAAATCTTTCCATCCCAGTATCTATGCCATTCATATATTCTGTACATGCTGAAATTGGGTTTCAATTCATACGGTTGATATTTCATGCTTTCGAAATTATCTTTTGGAAACTTAAATGTTTCCGATAATAGATATGCCATACGTTCACCACCATTCTATGCCAGCTTTATGCTATCATCCCAGTTATCTTTAGCTGCAAGAAATGCATTGACAACATCTTCTGCTGACATCTGAATTTCTGCTGGAAGTGACGTAACTGAAAAATTCTCTACCGACAATTCAAACCAACAATGATCATCTTCAGTAAGTTTATCAAAACGTATCTCCGGGAATCCTACTTGCTTTGGGATAAAATACTCTCCATCAGACAAGCAATCCTGAATACTTTCCTTTTGAGCTTCATCAAAAGTGCCTGATACTATTACCTGATTTATTTTCTTATAATTTGAAGCATCTCGATATAAATACTCAATTTTTGTATTCATTTGTTTCTCCTTTTTACCTAAATGGATTTGCCAGCGTAACCTCTCTGGTATCGCCATAGAGGTATACTTCGTTCGATAATTGTTCTCCCAGCGGAACATGCTCCATGTTTATTTCATGCACCATTTTTTCTACCTCTTCCGTCTTTTGCCCTGTCATTTTCAAAGCTTCCACAGAAACTGCAATTATCTCATGTCTGGATGACGGTAGCAGCAACAGCTCTGAATCTGCAAGCTTGACTACTTCATCAAGAACCTCCGGATAAAGCAACACTGTGGCTCCATTTATGTGTACGATATTGGATAGTATCCACATACCGTCTATTGGCCCCATATCTTCCTGCGTCAAACTCACCATTCCTGATGGATAAATTGCACCCAATATCCTCTCTGTAAATTCTCGCATAGATTCAATCTCAATAGGGAAAAGCCTTTTCGTATTTTTCAGGGCATTCTCATAAAGATCTGTTTCGCTCATGGAATACTGTTTCGCCAATTCGTTTGTGACCAGAATTCCACTTTGTCCATTACTTCCCACATCGTATATCCATCTGTAAACGACAGACAAATCATTAAATTTTCTGTATGGCACCCTTTTTAGCAGTTCCTCATTCATCTCTGTATTCACCAGTTCAACTACTACATTCCGTCGGAACAGTTCTGCATTTAAGGACGCATTATACATAAAGTCCTGTACCTCTGTTTCTTTCTGCGGCATTGAGGACTCTATTCTGGTTATGATCTTTGCTGCCCCACGCATTACCCATTCAAAATCATTTTTCTTCGCATAAGCATCATAAAAATCATTGATATAAATCGTGGGACAAGTCTTTGCTCCAGGAATTTTAATCTTAACCCATCCAGTTTTTGATTTATCTTCTGTATACTCACCACAAAAATATCAAATTCGCTGTACTTCGCAGGTAAATATTCCTTGATGCTGTTTATCATCTTTCCCTTGAATTCTTCATAAGTCATCATACTCATTTCCTCCATTTCTTTTATGCATTTACAATTTCCCAGGTAGTATCATTCTGTCTGAAGCATGGATACCGTTGTAATGTCTGCCGAATTTTTTCTTTCCAAAACCGGTTGCTATCGCACCGCTTATACCCTTCGATCTCATCGTAAATCATTTTCAATTCTGCCGGCGCTCCTATCTTTCCCAACGCTGCAGCCACTACATCTTTCCATGTTGCCGAAGCCGAATTACGAATATCCAGCTTTTCCGTTTTTACCATCTGGTAGTCCAGAATATACGGAAAATCTTTTCTCAGAATCAAAAGATACTCATGTACCGTCCGGATGAAAGAGGCTTTCGCATAATGGGTCTGATCTGACACACAGTTATGTTGTGTTTTCACAATCACCTGCTCTACGGTCCCAGGTTTGCAGATTTCAAGCAGCATCGAAAAAAGTTTACCTCTTGTTTTGATGTCACCCATCAAGATTCCCATATGGCCACCCTTTTGTAGAGCTGCAAACTGCTTCATAACAGTCCTGTTCAACTGTTTTACAAATTCATCCCATGATTTTATCTGGGACAGATCCGAAAGCCGCGGATCATATCCGTACCTATCTCTTACTTCCCTCCAGTCATACTCTGTATTGGAATAAATGATCTTTCCATTCATGTTCCAATAGGGGGGATGGTAAAAGATATTCTCCGGAACATCCGGGATATCTGCGTTCAGGAGATCAAATCCCAAACGCAAATCGGTCCAATACCCATTTACGTGTTTACGGTTGCATACATCTACGGTTGTTCCACTGCCAATAGCATAATCCGAGAGATATTTCATATCGTACTGCTCGATAAATTTCTCAATAATGCCAGGGCAGCAATTCCCCCGATAAGTTGCATCACCTCCACTGCCTCGTATTGGGCTGGAAAATATAGTGCTTTCAAAGCCTTTACCCATCTTTTTCCTCTCCTTTCTGTTTTAGGGTAAAAAATAAGACCCTGTCACCAGAAAACGCACAAAAAAAGACGGCATATGCTTATTTGCATAGTCCGTCCTGTGTTTATTTCGCAATTTTTTTAGTGATTAAAAGTCTATACTCTCATATTATCACAATTATGAAATTTGTCAATTTTTTTAGGCATCATACAATGATGATGCCTAAAATACAAGTTAATGTCATGTCCTTTCTTCATGTATTCTTCTGTTTCTCTGGATGACAGCACAGCGGAATGCTTTCTGCATCGCTGGAGAAAGCTCTTCACAATCCTTATCAAATGTAATTGGATGCTTTTTCGCTTCCTTGATTGCTCTGATTTGCTCTTTCGTAGGTTTCTGGCCTTTTTTAACAATATATGTTTTCACCATAGCCTCTCCTATCCTGCTCTCCGCTTGTAATTTACTTCCAAAACCGTTTTACATATCTTGTGGCATCCTCCGGAGATAGGGAAAACTTTTCTTTGATCCTCATAGATGTGGAGTCTAAGGTTTTTCCATCTTCCTGGCAGATCTCAACCGTTGCTCGGATACCTTCTGCAATTCCTTTTTCCATACCACGTTTTTCGCCAACAGCAATGCCAGCTTCCTTTATTCCCTGACTCAAATTGCACATAAACTCATGCCTCGCTTATGCTTTACTTCCAAAATTTTTTTACATATCTTATGGCATCCTCCGGTGACATTGAAAACTTTTCTTTAATCCGCACAGAAGTAGAATCTAAAGATCTTCCATCTTCCTGGCACATTTCAACCATTGCACGAATACCTGTTTCCATACCACGTTTTTCGCCAACAACAATGCCTTTTTCCATGCCTTTTCTTACATTTTCTTCGTCTCTCATCAACAATGTCATAAACTCACGCCTCCATTCTTTATTTCGCTTTGCCTGCTGTACTTCCTCATCCAGCCGTTTTACCGCCGAGGTCTTAGGCTCTTTTCCTGCGACATATTCCAAAAAGTCTGTAAGTTCTTCACTCATCCCGTCCGTTTGACCTGTTGCATTCAAGAAGATCTTATAGGTATCGTCTCCCAGTTCCAAATCTGGTTCTTCCTGGCAACGTTCCGTAAATGTGTACACACATCTGTCTCTTCCAAATGGATCAAACGTACAGATAAATATAATATAGCTTCTTTTTAAATCTTTGTAAAAAGTTCCCTTATCTGTCATTCCTACATCAATCGCACCTTGATAGTACCTGCTTCGCTTCGGAAGCTCCGGTCCATCTGTTGTCTGCATTTCGATGTCATATACACTATTCTTTCCATCCTGTACATATACATCCAAACGCACACTTTTCGCATCCACACCAACATCTATACTTTTCTGTGGCTCCGGATACTCTACACGATCTATTTTTATCCCCAGAATGATTTCCAGAAGCTCCTTACATAATTTTGCATTCTGCATAACCTTTCCAAAAATAAAATCATTGCTGATACTTAATTCTTCCCAATTTATTTCCATGTTTACCACTTCCTTTTTCTTTAGTATACCTATTTTGCAGGTAAAACTCAATGTTTTTTTCTGTTTTACTTGAGGTATAAATTTATACTGCCAACTCATATCCTCTATGGCAAAATCCGGTTTGCTCTGAAATATAGTCGGAAATTGACTCCTCATCAGACATTCCATCTGGAAGTTCTATTTCTTCCGGAAGAAACGCCAACGCTTCGTTATCTCCATCTGTATCCCACTCAATTCTAACCGCTTTCATATAAGATGTTCCTCCTTAATATCCCAGCTCATGTAATTCTTCTTCCGTATCTGCAGATGCAACAACACCAATATACATGATCTTAGTTTTACAAGCGTTAAGTTCTGCAGCCAGCGATGAGAAAAGTTCCGACAGCTCTTCCTTTCCCGCTTCTGTAAGCAGGTGATGTGTTACTGTCAGCTGTGTTTCATCCCGTTCTCCTTTGCGATTGATAAATGCAATATCTACGCAGGCGACTCTTTTCAGAGTGGATGCATCCCCTTCTACTCTCCCAGCTTTCATATACTCTTTAATTGTCATACCCGTTTTCCTCCTATGAAAAGGTTGCAATCTGATATTCTTCACGGGTAAGATAAATTCTCATTTGAGTATCTACCGTTTCCAATATTACCATCTTGTTATCCTCATGAATTATTCTGCATTTTTCACCGTCGCAGGCCAGATACAAATTATCTACGGGTTTTCTCAAATCGTAATATTCTGTATCCCCTTCCTGTCTATGCTCAATATGCCCTCCATAAAATAACTCAGCACCTTTTTCTTCATACAACTCTTTGAGGCTAATACACACTGTTCTCATATTCTGCTTCCTTTCCATTTTTCCAGCCGGCAATTACCGGCTGGAAAGCATATTCTGACGCTATAAGCAGGACTACACCTTCCCATTTTCCTTATATCTGGATAATGGTTCGATCCACACTTTTTTCCCACTCTTATACGTTCTAAAATGTCCTTTTACCTGAACAACATACTCTGGCTTGTGGTACCTTCTCTTATCCTGAACAACATTTCCCTCACGTTCCGGGAAATCCATCAGTAAATAGGTCCTTCCGCTCAGAGCTGCTGGTTTACCTGACAATTTTTCTTGAGCTTCACCATATTTTCCAAGTGATTGCCCTTTCACTTCTATTACTGCATTATAGTGAATGGAAAATTTCATCAAGGCATGGTATTTGACAGATTCTATTACATCTGTATTCTCCCTGACCATGACATCAATCATTTTTTTCCGCTGCACATGATTCATGTTGGCTGGAAACCTGTGATTTGATATAGTTCCTGTTGCCGGATCGTAATCCCACATCAAAACTTTTTTCCCGCTTTTTATCTGCAGACACAGCTCAATCAACCCATACTGCTTTGCTTCAAAGCTAATGATTTCTCCCGGTAATATAATACTGCCAGACTGAAATGGTATCACAAATTTCTCTGCATCCAACGTCTGTTTATTATCCTGGTACCATTTGATGATTTTTCCCACTTGATCATTATTTTTCACTATGATTCTTACTGCCTTTTCTGCATTCAACGCTATTCCTCCATCAACATATTTTTTTCCTTAAATGAGAAATAATCGGGATTTCCTAAGATGATATGATCTAAAAAATTGATACCCAAGACAGAAGCTCCGTTTTGAAGTGTTCTTGTAAAATCCAGATCTGCAATAGATGGATTCGGATTTCCGGAAGGATGGTTATGGACAATAATAAAATTTACTGCACCACTCAGCAACACCCTTTTCAACACATCCGCAATTCTTACCTGTGCGTAATCTACGCTTCCATGGGAGATTTCAAAAAAGCCTGTAGGATTATCCTTGAGGCAGGTAATCAAATATAAGAATTCTTCTGCTTTTCGGTTCAGCCCAAAAACCTCATTCATGACCCGCACTATTTTCTTTGGTGAATCCAGAGCACTTTCTTTCCCATAAATAATACATTTTTCTTGGACCAATTTCAGTCTCATATTGTTATCAAATTCTGTTCCATATGTAATAATTCTCATCTAACGCTCCTTATATACAATTAAATAGCAAGCGTCATCTGACCGCTTGCTTCTTCGACAAACTGTTTCATATCTAACGGATTCATGCTGATCTGCTGGGTTGCTTCTTCTGTACCTTCAAAAAAGCCTCTAAACTTTTCCCATTTCAGATACAGCATCGGTGTAAACCACACATCATTATCCGGATGAAATCCGGGCTTGGCCAGGCTGTCTCCTCTTATGACTGCAGCATTGCATCCGAGCAATGATAACTGAACGTAGCACATTAACATAGCTGTTTCATCTATATCTTGAGCCACAAACAGTACCTTATCCTGATAATTTATCTTGTGTTTCCTTGCTGTATTTGCAAATGCAATCAACATAGCACCTGCTCCGCAGGCTGGATCGCTTACCGTTATATATTTTTTACCCGTTTTCGCATCAAGCATCTCATCCCCTGCATAATTTATTTCCGACATAAATTCGCAGATATGATACGGTGTAAAAAACTGCCCTTTCTGCTCCTGCTCCAGACCAATTCGGTGATACAGTTTTCCCAGGAAATCCTGTTCCGGATTATCGTCCAGTGCTGCTGCAGTCACCGCAAACAGATTTGGCATCATTTCCTGATACTCTTTTTCATATTTGCCAATCGTCTGCAGATAACGTTCTTCCCGCTGCTGCCATTCTGCAGTTTTCACCGTATTCGCCATAGATGCGGCCGAAAGATATAAAAAGTCTTTCCATACTTCCCATTTAGAATATTTCTGATTGAACTTATTATAGATACTCAGGAATTCTTTCTCATAATCTATCTTTTCCATGCTTGTTCTCCTATATTTCAAAATATTCTATGGTTTCGCCTGGTTCCCATGGTAGTTCCGCTGCATCCAGGATTTTTTTCATGTCCTCGCAGCTCCAGGATATCCACCTACCTTCTTCCCAGGCATTTTCCGGACTTCCAATGCAGCCACCTAAGTCACCATCTTTAAGTTGTTTTTTCTCCTCATGTGAGAAATCTGTAAAAGCTTGATTTAACCTTTTACGTGCGTTTACCGAAAGTTCCACGCCCATTCTCTCCTGCTGCATCCGCGCCTGCAGGAACATCCAGCTCTCACGAGGCACCCAAATGGTCATGCTTGTCCTTTTAACCGGTTTGTCTAATAAAATACTCATCGTTTTTTCCTCCTTTAAATTCAGCATTCTCAGCCACTACGTTTACTTTCTACCCACCTTTCTTTTGCAAATAAATAGACTCAGCAAAAGACGGGACACAAAAAAGGACGCATATTACCGTAATGGTAAAATACGTCCTTAAATTATTTCGCTAATCCATGAGGATTTTCCTCAATCGTTTTTTACTAAGTCTATGTAATATAGGATACCGGATACACCATAATTTGTCAATACTGGCTTTACTCGCCCAGTTCTTGTATCCTGGCTTCTCCAGCTCCGCCTATGCCCCTCCAGGACAAGCATAGCAGGGGCATATTCTGTAAATAAACTACACTGTGAACATATTCCCGCTATGATTAAAGAAACGATTTCTGGAGCGTACAGAGCCTCACACGGAGTTTTAACTTTTTCCCGTTGCCTTAAAGCCTGATTGTGCAATCATCCAAATAGTTATATTCATTACTATTCTCTAATGTGTCGGCCTCTCCTGATTTTATATTTTACTCGTTCGGACCATGTAAATTCTATCAATCCCTTTTTGTTCCTTTACTTAGAATACTCTTTCTTTTCCTATTCTTTCCCTGGCCTGCTGGCCCAAATGTAGTTCATTATAGAGAATTGTGAAAATACGGTTGCAAGAATTATTTTAAGCCTTCCCCTGTTATCCAGTTCTCAAGCTCAGCCATCACCTGGAATCAGAAACAAAGAAGCTTTATGACCTGAAAATGGTCGGCACCTCCTCCATGCTGCGGCACATAGGAGAATAGTAATGAATAAAAATATTTACCTGCTTTCTTCCATGTTATTTTGGATTCGTGCATACAGTTCTTCCGTCTTCTCTGTATGCCGCTTGCCATGCCTCCAGTAGAAAAGATGTGCAAATTCATGAGCTATCACATGCTCCAGCGTCTCAAATGTCACATTCCAGGCATTATGGAAGACTGACTCATAACATTCATGAATAAAATAGGTGTCTATCGTAATATATGTTTGATCTTCCGCTTTCCATATGATTCCGTATGCTTCTTTACTCTTTCCCTTCAATCGAGAATGATTCATTGAATAAATGGGAATATCTTCTTCCAGCTCTACTGCCTCTGTACATTGTCTGCAGATCGTTTCAAACCAGCTCATTTCACTTTCTGTCAAAGTGGCCGGATTATCATATAAATCTTCATATGCTGTTTCCATCTTCATAATTGTTCCTCATTTAAGCAGCAGCCGTATCTCGAAGCTTTGAGACACGGCTGCTTATTTCTCTATTCAGTGATAATCCCTGTCGTATACACCAACGTATAATCTTCCAGCGCTTTTCCAATAACTTCCTCTACGTTCCTCTGTAAATCATCTACTCCTTCTTCATTGAGTAGCTCTGCTTCAAGTAATTCTTTAAATATTTTTGCGTACACTTCCTGTTTTGACATCTTATTTCCTCCTCACATTTTCCGCTCTTCTTCATAAGAGCAGGTGATATTCCATAATGTCCCCGATCTTTCAACTCGCATTCTTTTCAGAATGAGTTTTCCATTTCAACCGACGTATTTCAACTCGCGCCCTCATATAAAGTGAGCTATCCTTTCTGGCGCTTTTTACTTGTTTTCAAGTTGGAGAATTGCCCATCGTAACGCAGCTACCGTCTCCGTATCATGTTCACTCTCCGCACGCTCCAAAAGCCTATATAGGCACTCTATTTTCTTTTTTTCCATATTATCATCACCCTTTAAAATTTATAGTACAATGCCTTTCTTCCAAAAGTGCCGCACCCTTTCAGATAATCATCCACAATCTGCCGGATGAAGCAGATTATGATATAGACCTTTCAAACGACACCAGATTTTCAACTTGCGCTCCATAGAACGAATTACTGATTTTTGACAACGGCTACTGAAATATCTTCTTTCAACTCGCACTCTTTACAGAGTGAATCTTCAATGTTTGATTCAAACGGTAGATGAAATACCTTTTCAACTCGCACCCATTACAGGATGAATCCATCACCATAGGTCTTACTAAAAATATGACCGTATCCTTTCAACTCGCACTTACTACAAAGTGAATCCTGCCTGGGATATCCTGACAAAATTCCGCTAGATTTCTCAACTCGTGGCCTCTACAGGTGAAGCCAAATTTACCTTATACCCATAATACTCGTAGATGTCATTTCAACTCGCACCCGCTACGGAGTGTATCAAGAACATATCCAGGTTACCAGCCAAACACACCTTCTTTCAACTCGCGCTCACTACGGAGTGTATCGAACTTTTGGCAACACACTTTGCAAATCTTGGGCTTTTCAACTCGCACTCACTACGGAGTGTATCGAATTTGGCCGAGATTTTCGAAACGCACTGCGATCTTTCAACTCGCACTCACTACGGAGTGTATCTCCCATCCATCTGTGGAATCGTTGGATTAGCTATCTTTCAACTCGCACTCACTACGGAGCGTATCCTTCTGTTTCTGTAGTGTCATTGCACCCAGCTCCTTTCAACTCGCACTCACTACGGAGTGTATCCTGCTGTATCCGCGTATGAAAGAATGGTTGGAAATTTTCAACTCGCACTCACTACGGAGTGTATCACAATATTCTTACATTTAAGTTCCTTGACAAGTATTTTTCAACTCGCACTCACTACGGAGTGTATCAGCAAAATGGCTTAATATTATGCTTCAAAATATGCCATTTCTTTTGCATAATTAACAATTTATTCCAAATCAATTTTGCAAATTATACTATCCTACTTAGATATATCGGTGCGAATACCCTGCGTTTCTCATGTTTGCTTCATATTCGCACCAAATTTTCTCTTAAATAATCTCTGGCGCTACAATTCCTTTGATTTCTTTCAGTTCAATTTCGTAATCTTCAAATTTTTCCGGAATTGTAACTTTCGGCGTAATCATCACCGAACGGAATATCTCAGCCGGCGTCGCTTCAGGAGTTCTGGAAGTATGCTCCCACCAATACATTTTTCTCACTTCCATGCTTCCCGCTGGATGCGCTGCAGAGCTATCGCCCTCAAACAAAGTTCTCAATGCCGTTTTCAATATGCCTGCATCTTCTTTTGTAAAACCTGTTTTATCAGCCAATTCAGCACTCACACTTCCTTTAACAACATACAAACCAAACGGCACCAAATATTTGACTCCCATAGTATCTGATGATCTTCCATTTTTATCTTCTGAATTTACGGACTTTGTGATCTGCAGTGTTTCAACTTCTATTGGAGATACACTTAACGCCTGCTGGATAGATACCGGTCCGCGTACTCCAACCGACATCTCCGTTCCCTTAAATGCAAACACCTGGCCAAAAGCCCTAACATCCAGCCATTCCTCACATGCTATTTTGGCGCACTCTTTTCCATCTGTTTCTTTACCTTTCATTGCGTTTTTCAGCCGTTCACAGCTGTCCACTCTGGCCTTGAGACTCCTACACCCATCATCTGAACGTTCATCCATCTGAACAAAAATTTTGTATCCCAAATCCTGAAAACGGTTTCTAATCTTTCTTTTCAGGCACACATCACTGATTTCACCCAGTCCATTTGTTCTCATTCTTGGTCGATTTTCTTCCAGCGGATCTCCGTTTGGATTAGCACTCTCTACTGTCACCAACAGTTCAAAATCGATTCGTCCCTCTACTTTACTCATGTTCCTCTTCTCCTTTGTTCTTTAATGTATAGCGCTGAAGCTCTGTGGCCTCGTTATAAAATCCCATAAGATACATACCATCCAACCGTTCCTGCGACTCATAATCTCCCGGTCTAAACAAACTCATTATTTCAGCAATCTGTCTCTGATAATATAACGCCTCTGTTTTTTTTAATTTTTTCTGGCAGTATCTTACTTTCTGTTCTATGATCATCCATGTTCTGAAAGGATGTATGGAAAAAGCTGTCATATATTTTTTCGCATTTGTCTCTCTGCTTTCTCCTTGCTTAAATGAGCGATACTCCATCCGATCCGCAATCGCAAGCAGCCGCCCGTATAGATAATTGCGATCTGTACAGTCTTTTCTTAATTCCACTCCGCATTCCTCCCTGTTTTTTTCGATCCATTTCTTTTTTATGCAGGCACAGGCAAAACTCAGTATCTGTTCCCAGTTGTACCACTTTGAATAAGATTGCGGTCTGGATGCCAGATGTACAGCCCGATTCACGATATCTTCCGGAAGTGGATCACCGAACAGGATGCATCCTATCAATCGTTCCGTTATACGCTGTTCCATTGACACATTTTTCCCCTTCAGCGTAAGCCGTCCACTTTTATCTTTGTCTTCTCCATAAAGGATTCTCGCAATATTTTTCAAATTATAGGAACCGTAGAAATAGTTACCTTCATATCCCCGTTGAAGCCAGGATATATCTCTGTGCCATTCTTCAATCCGCTTTAGATAGTCTCCTGTATAAATTGTATGGTTTTCTACAATAGCCAATCGGCCAGGCGTAGCAGCCTTAAATGCTAAAAAATGCATTTTCTCATTTGGGGATAATAATTTTCCATATCCCTGCATAGCCTTTGTAAACTGTTCCGCATCACGTTGTACAATTTCATATTCCTGCAGCTCTGAAACCTCTTCTCCCGGCTCTGCTACTAAGTTACTATATTGTTTCATGATATCTTCTGAACCGGCCGCAAACGATGGAATAACATCTCCTTCCCCGCCTATATAAAATACTGTACACAGATCTCCGAAGGTTGTTCCCTGTTTTCGAATGACCCACTTCAAAGCGTTGTAGGCCATCTGCAGTTCCTCATATCCCAGATGTAAGCTGCTGTTTGCATCCGGGAATAACCCCTCAAATAAAAAATGATTCTTCTTGGCCTGATCATTAAAAGAAATCAATTTTCCACTGTCCGCATCATTTCTGATTTTTTTAGGGTTATTATAAGTGACTCTGACCATTTCCCCCGTAGCATAGGATCTCTCATGCAGAGATGCCTCATCCTGCCATCTGCAATATTTTATGTACTGCTTTTGTAAAGAAAGATCTTTCCAACATTTTTCATCATCTGGATATTCTTTTTCTTCCATGGATGCCTGGACTGCAGTTTTCTCTTCTGCAATAATAAATCTTATCATCGCATCTGCCTGGGCTGTCGTTCCCAATTTATCGGTAGCTGACAGCAATCCGTTTTCTCCAAGGATTAAGCACCCACAAGATATCAGATCCCTAATCAAATTTCCTTTCTGCAGATATTCATATATAGCATCCAATTTTGGATGACTATATTGTGACTCTTTCCAGGCTTTAAGCACTGCCATATATTCTTTATAAAATTCTCTCGTATTCTTCTTACCATCTGCTCCGCAGTAAACTCCGTAATCACCTGCCAAATATTTTAAACCGTCACATAACGGATGCGGGGCGCAATTACTTGTCCGGATCGCAGAAGCCTCCGTTACTGGTATAATGGTCAGTCCCTCTCCTTTCAGAACCCGTTTTGCATTGATAAATTCTCCTGCAGTATCAAGAAAAACTGTAATATGAGCAATCAGCGTACTATGATAGATCGGTACCAGAATCAAGTCTTCGTCAAACCTGCCTTTCATATATACACCAGCTATTTTTTCATTTTTTTGATAAAGTTCACATAAACTCTCTAACCAGTTCACCTTCTATTCCCTCTTTCTTATTCTGCCTACATACTCGCGCTCTCCGTCAGTCCATATATCCCCGAATTGATCGACATAGAGATTTTTCCCTTCTGCTGTTGCCTGCTCTACTGAAAGAGCATCCCAGCCGTTCCGCAGCTCATCTGATTCTGGATCATATGGCCGTAATTCTAATGTGAGCATATTCATTTCCTTTCCTCTGCCCTCTTGGAAGACTCCAGACCACTCTTTACACTGCCCGGTACTTATATGCCCTCTCTAAAAGAAAACCTTGTAAATTCCATTTTCCGTATGTGTGTTTTATCTGTACATTCCTCCGGACGCAGAAATGTTATAACACCATTTTTCATGACCGGTCTCCAGAATCGGACAGTCAAATATTTTTTATCTTCCTGCATAACCGCTTCCTCCGGGTAAGTCATTCCGTGATACATATACCCCAACGCCAGCTCACCCACAGCATCATAGTACCCTTCTCCCTCGCCGAACTTACATGGGCGTATCTCTGCCTGGCATTCTCTGGTTCCTAAAAATATGTCCCTTCGTCCACCAGCCTTCAACGCTCTCTCAATCATATCCGTATACTTTTTCTCATTCCAATCACTTTTGCGCTCCGGATAATTTCTATTCCACTCATAATGCGCTTTCACCTGGTACCTCACATCCTGTAAATATGTAAAATATGCCAGGTCCTTGCCCCCACCGGAGTAGTTGATCAATAACTGTCCCTTCGTTTCCGTCCGTATTGGGTTCATAACCCGCACCTGATCAATAATCCATATAATTGTTGGCTTCCAGAAACAACTCCGTACAGCGCCCCTCAGAGCTTCATATGTCGGCACTATCAAGCTGTTCTTCTCCCCGCCTGGTCGTGTCAGTGGATCTGAAAACAGCGCATAATCCCCAACTAGCTCAAATTCTATATCTCTCATGCATTTTTCCTCCAATAATTTTCTCCAAAATCATCAGCCATATATTATTTTCCTAGTGTTCAATAATTTCTTACTGCGTATTGACCATTTCATTCTTCTTGCCAGTAAAAGCAATTCTCCAAAGTGCCATTTGTCAGCGTTTCGTATGTCTGCAGCGCGACATTACCGCCATTATAAATGCTGCCACTTCCTGCACTTGGCATTTTTGCCTTTACCTGTTGCTCATTTCCGAACTCATCTGTCCACGTTCCAACTACATACGTCCCGGTATAATGAATGTTTTTTAAGATATAAATGTTTGCAGTCTCTACCTTTGGCTCTTCTATGGTTTTCACCTGATTCTTCTCTGCAGCTGGCTCCCGTATCGCTGTAACCAATCCTAAAACAGCTACCATACATATAATCAAAATCCCCTCTATTAAGGTACTCCGCTTTATGGTCATTTCACTTTTCCTCCCATCTTCAAAAACGGCTCACAGAATTGAGTCCAGTTTTTTGCGAACTCTTGCCTCTGCAGTTCTTTTTCCTGCCAGACAAATTTTTCCCTGGTTTTGATAATCTGATATCTTTTTCTCATTGGTACATCCCGGCTGACGGAATGATAGAACATGTGTTTTGTCACTTGCAACTGTTCAACAATATCTTCTGTTTTCCCGTTATGTATCACCATTTTGTCTGTACATAAGTCAAATACATCATATAAGTTCACAGCAACTTCTTCCTCCCTCTGGCTTTCAAATAAAGGCATCGTCCGGCAGAGTATTGGCTTCTGCTTTCTTAATTCTTCTCTGCAATGTACTTCTGTTGATCCCAAGCTCTCTTGCGATTGCAGCTCTATTCATACCACGACTCTGCAGTATCTTAACCTCACCGACCGTCATATCGCTTTTTTTCTTCTTCCGGCCCGCTTTTCTTGTCAATTTTTCCTGCACATGCTCCTGATCATAGCGGATAACCACTTCATTCTGCTCACTATCTGTAACATTCACATGGATCCCGATTTTTTCCTGTAGAATGGCAAAGTCACTTAATCTTGTGATATTTTCTGCAGATACATCTTTTATGAGCAAATGCAGCTCCTGCATTTTTCCCATTTTTACTCATCCTCGTTTCTCATATCAGCGTTTCCTTCGCCTGTCTCCTCCAACAAGTTCTCATAAATTTGCTTCCACTTTTTTGCATCCTGAATTGCTTCTTCAAAGGTTATCTCTTTTTTGCAGTGCTTTTGATAATCCTGAATCGCATCATTTATGTATTCTTCACTCTCTTTTATGACCTCTTCCTCGCCCTCTATATATTCCTGCTCGACCTGCTCCCACGCCTCTCTTGACTCATATGATTTCACATAACAATCCTTTTCATAATCATATTGGAAGATCTCTTGCCAATCATTATTATCCGGATCCGCAATCTCTCTCTTTGCAGCCTCTATAGCATTTCTGGAATTCCCCCTTCGTTCAACACATTTAAGAATTTCATCTATCCAACCAATGCCATCCCCCATTTCAAGCAGGTAGCTTCCAAATGTCTGATCCGGGAACATTCTAAAATCGCATCTATTAAACCACCGTTCTGCGTATTCTCTTTCATCAGATCCATTCGTACATACTCCACAGATAAGATCGTTAATAAAGTTCTCAAGCAGCTTTTCAGGTGTCAGTCCAACTGAAGCCGCTTTTATGATGAAATCTTCACAGTCATCGTCGATCAAATTTAATTTAAAAGTTCTTTTTCTCATAGTAACTAATTTTTCTTGCGTTGCCATCTTATATTCCTCCCCTGCTCAAATCTGTTCTTTTAACTACTGGCCTGCTGTTTTTCATCCCCTCGTCAGCCAATGGGAAATTCATTTGCAACCGTACATAAACATTTTCTGCCTCAGCTCTATATCCTATTGCCTTGAAAAATACTTCTTTTCTATTTTCACCTGCCACTATTACACCCTCCCATATCTGTATCTGCAGACTTTCTATGAAACTTCATTTCTTCTTACAAGTTTTTCCTTTTTCTCTTTCCAAAATTTTTCTTCATCTTCCCGCATATCGTTTTCCTGCTTCTTTTCCATCTTTTTTATAAATGTACAATGCAGTCTTCTATATCTTATATAGTCCATATATGAAAGAATATATATTACTCCATGATCATATATCAGGTCGTGACTATACACTTCCTCTATTTCTATCTCATCCTCTTCTGGATCCATAGCCTGTTCTCCATTGCTGTACTCTATTTCATCGTCCTGTATCATATAATGTCTATTACCATCTATCATGTGGTTCTTTATTATCCGCTCGACATCCTTATATCTGGCTTTTTTCCACTTATAACTCATTCTCTTCTCCAGAATGTCTTTGTATTCTTTTTTTGTATTTTTCAAAAATGACACCGTGAGAAATACTGCAGATAACAATATGAATGTAAGAAACATAAATGAATGGCTATCTTTATACTTTACAACTCCTATATTTTCTACAATTAAAGTTATGCTCATAGCGATAACAAAAGCTATAAAACAATTATTCATAAAGCTGATTTTGCAACGTTCATTGTAACTCATATTTTTCTCCTTATTCTTCGTTGATTATTCTCCATACAGTAGCGGGCTTTTCCCTGAATTCACATGAAATCAGACAACATACTTATCATTCCCTACATACAGGATTTTCTCTGCAGATAATTTTTACCGTTTCTTTTAATACCGGAACCACTGTTCTCATTGATATCCAGAGTAAAATTCCAGTGTACAGACTTATATATAATAGTCCATCTAAATTCAAGCTAAGTCCCAGCAATCCAATCACTGAAGGAACCAAAATTTTTATAATATACTCGCCGCCGCATAAATACAGTGTGTTTTGTCCAATTTCATTTAAAGGCTGCATATTCTGAAAGCAGTAAGATATGATAATGATTGCTCCTATTATCAGATACGCTTTTCCCAGCCTTAACAGGGAATTCAATACTTTGTTTGCCGCCGGTATAACAGTCAGCAAATTGATCTGAAAGTACATCAGAACCGTATACCCAACTGTTATGCATCCCAGGATCCATTTTCCAATTCTGGAACGCAACGTTCTATTTTCTAAAAACTTATTAACTGCAGGGAATACTAAAAATCCGGAAATGTAGTAGTGCATATAGTAAAACGCACTGTCCAGATTATAAAACCAATGCGGCACTTCTGCCGGCCGCGGTGTAATCTTATATTCTGCAACCAAAAAAAGTAATGCTCCGGCCGCCAAGATGAGGTACCATTTTCTCATCCGTTTAATTAACATAAAAAGTAACTTCATCACAAATAAGCAAGTCAGGAACCAAAGTGATGCTGCCAAATAGTTATTCCGGATAAGCCCTTGAGCTATGAGCCTCAGCCAGCCCTTCACCTCGCTCAGATCTGCATTCGCATTGATAATATGTAATCCCAATGATAGCAATGCAAATATATATGCCGGTATGAGAACTCTTTGCATATTTTTCACTATCTCAGCCCGCCAATCGTTTTCTTTGCCGAAATGCTCCGTGCATCCGGCCAGAAAGAAGAATAACGGAACATGGAATTGAAATACGAATTTATATGCCGGGCCTGCAGCATCCCCGAAATGTCCCAGATATATTGCATAGATCCCGATTGCTTTCGCAACATCCAGCCATGCAATTCTTTGTGGTTTCATATGTATTTCCACCTTTCCCTCCTCCTTGGTGCATATTTAATTTTGCAACAAGCGTATCATTCAAATATAAATTCAACAACAAATGTTCGAATATTTAATAGATTCTTTATAGATTTTGTAAATTTACATTTTGTCATTGAAGTTCTTCCGGAATAAGCGGTGCCTCATTTTTCTGGGCTTTCTCCACAATTTCCGTGTATTCTTCATCTGTCTTTAATAATTTTCCTATGACAACCATACGGTTTGTTCCCTTCCCGGCCAGCTCATTCGAGCAGCTGGACAGAGTGATCAAAGAATCCCCATATTCTATATCAACCGGCACATCCAACCAGTTTCTATCCTTTACCTGTTGCAAAAATTCATCCAGATCTTTCGCTGCCAGGAACCGTGTATAATCTGAATATCGGAATGCACCTTCTTCCGAATTATCCGTAATAAAATAGGCAAATATGAGCCATTTCCGTGTTCCTGACTCAGAAATTGTCTCAATAATCGGGTGCGCTTTGTAATATTCAATGTCCTCGTAATATGCCAGATCACAAAAGATATCCCGACTTATTTTGTGGATATTGTGCCCGTATATGACTATATTGCAGCCTTTTTTCTCTATCTCACTATCTTTGGATAAAAATGGGATCCCGTGGCTATTATATTTTTTATCCAAATCATGATTCAGATAAAATTCTTCGTCTGTTTTTGTCTGCATAAGCGGGTGATCCAAAATTGTATCCGGGATCCGGATATACCCAACCACATCCGGATTATACTTTTTATACGCCTCAAGAAGTGCCATATCCTCACCATTGATCTCGTAATAAGGATCCGCATAAATAATCCGATTCTTCCCTGTTTCCGTTTCTGTTTTCTCATTTGAGGCTATCTCGTTTTTATCCTCCGAGATTCCGTAGAATATCAATGCAGCTCCGATACTTCCAAGTGAAAAAAGCAGCACAATTAACAGCGCCCGCAATATTTTATTCAATACTCTTCCCCTCTTTCTAAAAATGCCGATGGAAAACACCATCGGCATTCTACTCCTATGAAATATCGCAAAATATATTTTCAATGCTCTTCTGTTTCGCCTCCGCAAGCCTCTCAGTGACCGGTATTCCCGTTTTCTTATTTTAGTGCAGTAATTCCCGCTCCCATCCTCTTTCCCTGTTTTCTGGCTTCACAGAGCGTCAGAGCTATAAAATCACATGAGATACAGACTTAAAAATCTGTACACACACAATATAATCAAAATTGTCCCTGCCACCTTAAATATTCCTCTCACTGTTTTTAACACTAACGCCGCTCCAAAAATGAGAAAAAACATCAAAATCAGATTTTCCATAATACACGCTCCTCCAGACCATCTTTCTCAAGTTAAGCCCTTTCTTGTAACTCATTTTTTATTTTTACATTGTCCAAGCCTGTCCCCTTCGTTCCGATTCGGACCGTAGCATTGGAAATAGCCGGTCCCGAAAAAGTATTATGCCGATAGATATACCTCACAATATAAAGCTCTATTGCTTTCACGCTTTCGCTTCCTCCTGTTCGTCACTCCTTCTCGCATCATCTGCAGTATTCCGTAGCAGATTCATAACAATATTTTGATTGTCCAAAAGAAACGGATAATTAAATACTTGATTTCCTCGATGATCTATCACCTGGCTATGAGCCGGAAGAGCCGCTGCTATTTCATTCTTTGGCACCAAATATCCTAATATGCTGTCGTCCTCAAAGCTTATGTACTCGCTCCATAACTTCAGCAGCCGATTTAATACTTCGCCATTTTGCGTCTTCATGGCTTCTACAAAATCTTTATAATCCGGATCCGATTTCTTTATCTTAATGTTGGCAATGATATGGAAGCTGATCTCTGCCTCTTCATCTTCCCGTAACACTTCATCTTCCATCTGCAATTTTCACCCTGCCTTTTTCTCTAAATAACTGCAGGCTTTGTCGTACAGCATCTCTGCAGCTATCGTATCTTTATCACATTCCTGTGCAAACCTTTCGGTATCATCCTCATATCCGAATTTTTCTGCATATTCAGGCAGCAATTCTTCGTACTCGTCCGTAGTGATCGTAATACCTTCCTTTTTGGCTATCTCATACGCCACCAACCGTTCTTTCAGGAACTCTTCATGGGCTGCTACTCTTTCCTGTTCATATTCATCAGTTGTCTTCCCATCATACGTGTCCGCAATATACTGCTCATATGTTTTTCCGGCAGCCTGCGCTGCAGATTCCATAATCAAAAATTCTGTTTCCGCTCTCTGGTTTACATACTCTTGATCCAGAACAAACACACTATTTGCCACCATATACTCCATGGGATCCGTTCCTTCCGGAACCGCACTTACATCTGCCAGCTTCTCCAGCTTGCTTTCGCCATACATATCCTGCATCATTGTAATTGCTGTTTTTCCCGTAGCATTTCCCTCACCTTTACCTGCCAGGAACTGCGGAGACCGTAAATACATGCCAATTACCACTGCTGCTACGATTGCAACTAAGATTACGCCCCCGATGATCATTTTCTTTTTCTTATCCATGAAACGTCCCTCCATTACTCTTCACTCTCTTGTGATTGTGTATCGTCCTCATTTGTGCCATTTGCTTTTTCTGAAAGCTGCTCCAGAATATCTTGACCGGCACTATTGAATATGCTTTCCAGTGATCTATCCTGAAGTTTCATCTGTGAAAGCAATATCTGAACCGGCTCCCCTCCATCCGTAGTGATTACTGCAACAATCTTAATATCTGTATTGCCTGGCAGTACATCTCCTTCCACCTCATATGTGCCATCTTCTCCATTTACTGTTGCTTCTACATAAGTCTTATCTGCTACCACATGCTGTGTAGATACGTTCGTGTCATATAACAGCGAATCCGCTTTCAGGTCCGTTGCTGCATATTGTCCAATTACACTGTCTTTATCGTCCCATAAAAGTAATGCCATATACTGTACATCACCAGAAGAATTGATGAATGTCTCCGAATTGTATTTTTCATACTGCTCCGCGGATACAATAACTCCCTTAATATCCGTCTCCTGGATCATTTGAGACATGGCAACATCTTTTGCCAGGGCAATGACAATATATTCGTTCTTACTATCCGTTGCAGCCTCGTTCTCAACTGTAGGCTGATTTTCTCCCTGGCTTTTCTGCAGCTTTGGCCACACCGTCAATCCCACATAGATTGCAACCATCAATATCATAAGCCCCGCAATCAGAATTACTCCCTTCTTCCGTTCCTCCGGAGTTTCCGCTGCACGTTCCTCTTTTCGCTTGGCCTTTTCCTCTTTTTTTCGCAGGCGTTCTTCTGCAGCTGCTCTCTTCGCTGCTTCCTTTTTCTCTGCAGCTTCCCGTTTTTTAGCCTCTGCCTCTTCTTTTTTCTTCTGCGCTGCCTCCTCTTTCAGACGTTTTTTCTCAGCTTCTTGAGCTTTGGCTTCCTCTTCCAGCCGACGCTTTTGCTCTTCTCTGGCCGCCAGCTCCTGTTCCAGCTCTTCACGCTCTTTTTTCGCCTGCTCCTCTTTCTCCCTCTGCTCCGCTTCCGCACGTTTGCGTTGTTCCTCTTCTTCCTGTAACCGTTTGGCCTCAGCTGCAGCTGCTTCCTCTTCTGCACGTACTCTTGCTTCTGCTTCCTCTGCAGCTCTAATTTTTTCTCCCTTTTCTGCTGCCTCCGGATCTGCTGTATACTCCGGCACATTCAATCCATGTTCCACATTATAAGCATACGCTGTTCTAAGCGGCGCCCCATCCTGGACACCCTGCTCATATAGTGCCAATAGCTTTTCATAGGTCTCCGGTGTTGCCTGGCCAAGTTTTCCACTCGGTAAAATCACTCGGTTTCCCTCATATAAGTCACAGGCAATTTGTTTGGAGTCCCAATTTATAACAACAAAACCTATAACCTTTGTTCCTTCCAATGGATTATTCATCGCTTTTCCTCCGTTTCTCAATTTCTAAATCTTTTTTATATTTTTCTCCGAATATCTCCTGCATTTTTTCCTGATATAGCCGGATCCGTCTATCATGTTCCTGTTTGTTTTGTGGCTCGAACATGCTGTCAATCTCATAATCTGTCATATACATAGTGTCTGTGCGAAGCGTAAAGTCCTCCGGATTTTCCAGTAGAACATCCGTTATTAGCCCTTCTATTCTTCCATAGCTGCTCTCTTTTCTTATATCCACGCAAATCACATTTGCTGAACAGTAAAAGATTTGTGTCAGCTGCTGCAATTCATGATCACCCAATTTTCTTACATAATTTATTCGCTCCACTTACCTACCTCATATGTGTAAACACTCTATTTTAAGCACTCACTGCTAATTTTCTTATTCATGATTTTGTTTACCGGAGAGGGATTTCCCTCCCCGGCTCAAACATTAACTTTCCATCAATTTATACCGTACCACTGCTTTAATCTTAAATACGGTTGTGGTATCCTCATCTGGCGCGTCAACCGCTTCGGCATCTGCCCGATAAAATACCTTTGTCTTATAACCTATGGATGCTCCATTTCCCTGATACACTGCCGTATACGCGGAAACATAAGCATCTCCTTCAAATACTGCATTTCGCATAATATAGCCGTCCTGTGTGTAGGCATCTCCATTCCATGCTGCAGCATTGATCCGAAAATATTTGGACGATAATCCCAAAGATTTTAATACATCCGTCTGATAAGTAGCCCATTCCGGCGTTGCCGCACTTTGCGGTACCGTCACATTGTCCGTTCCTGCCAGTGTGAACTCTGACACATTGGTAGAAGGTGCCTGAAATACGCCATCTACATGAAGACTATTTTCCCAATGCCCCGGTGTGGACTCATAAAATTCCTGCAATGTTCCCTGGATCTCTTCATCCTGACCGGTCACTTTATTAAAATATGTGATAGTCTTTGTTCCTGGGATACTGGGTCTTCCATACTGATCCTCATATACAACTGTGTCTGTCACCGGTATACTGATTGTCGCATCTTTTTCTTTCACATAGACCTGTTCATTGGTCAGTGTGTATGTATTTCCGCTATCTGTTTTATATTCCATTGTTTCCGGAAGTTCCGCCAGATCTTCTACATCAGACTCTACGACTTTTTGTACTACCTTTCTGGTTCCCAGTGTCTCTAATGAGATGTCTGTCGTAAGCTCATAGGATTTTCCATCCTGCTCTACAACATCCGGAAGATTATAGTACATTTCGTCTTCCTTATCTGAATAAAACTCAAATTCCTGCTCAATCTCTGCTGCTTGAGCTTCAGACTCATCTACGGTTGCTTCTTCTGCTCCAGGATCTGATTCAGCAGCCTTTTGGCCGCATCCCGTTAAGGATGCAGCCAGTACCGCCGAGATAAGGAGCAAAGAAAGATATTTCTTTCTCACCTATGCTTCCTCCTCACGTTTTTTTCTAACGATCAGGAAACCGCCTGCCGCTGCCAGAACCGCTATAGCTCCAACTGCCACAAATGGGAATCTCTTCATCGGGTTTTCAGATGCAACTTCCACCTTGATAGAGTAACCTGCAGTACCATCGTCTTCTGTCACTACATTGTTCCACCACCAGCCATTGTTAATGCTAAGTGTCAGTTTCCCGATTTCCGGAGTCGGTGTAACTGGAGTCGGCGTATCATCCGAGCCATGGCTTCCTGAACCTCCATGATGGGAATTCTTTTTCTCCGGCTGATTGTAGAAGTACAGGGTCTGTTCTCCCGTCGCATTCAACAAGCGGAAGATCTGCGGAGTCGTATCCAAAATATATCCCTTCGGAGCTTTTGCTTCCATTGCGATATACCATCCTGGCTTCAGGCCAGATACGGACACCGCTTTGTTCTGGGATACGATTGTCGCTCTCAAATCCTCATCTGTGAGTCGGATCGTTACAGCAGGTGTATCCACGCTACTGTCAATTTCAACAATCTCATCCTTCGCAATCACGAGTTTTACTTTATCGGTGAATTTCACCTCAAGTCTTCCACTCTGGCGTAATGCGCTGTCTTTAATATTGGCTTCCATCGTTACCAGGAAGTTGAAATTATCATGGCCTGCCGCATTTACATAAGCCTCTGCAAATTCTACTGTCACAGCATAGCCGGCATCTGTCTTGCTAAACTTATAAGTAAATGCTGTCTCATCGCCGTCTTTTGCTTCAAATGCAGTTCCCAAATCATCCTGATTCAGTTCCACATCATCAGGAAGCAGCTGTGTCATCTTATAATTTGCATTAACCAGATCTGCTTTCAGTAATGAATACTGCAGTGTGAGCTGCGTCTTATAAGTCTCTCTGTGTTCTGTCTGTGCAGCTTTAACTCCTGTCAGGTAATCGCCTAATTCTGTTGAGCCAACAATTTCATCATTGGTCGGGAAATCAGGCGTTTCATCCGGATCTACGATTTTCGCATCCGTTTCTACCTTAATCGGCTGTGTCAGATAAGAAATGTACTGCTCCGGAACCTCATATACGTTAATGGTTGCGCCACTTACAAACTCTGTCGTGCCGGTCCGATACTTGTAAATCTTCAGCATCGTAGTAGCATCCAGCATCTGTACCTTCTGCAGCAGCCCCGTTTCTGTAATCGTAAACGGTACATTTTCTGCAACCAGATATCCGCTTGGAGCTGTTTTCTCTACCAACACATAATTTCCTGTCGGCATATAATCTACATAATGACGATTTGGATTGCCATTTGCATCGTATCCATCCTGGCCTGTGGTCCATTCTGCATACTTGGTAATTGGATTTCCGTCTGCATCTGCAGTCCAGATCTCCATCTGCGCTCCGGCGATCTCCTCTCCAGTTGTAATATCAGCCTTAGAAATTTCCAGTTTTGTAAAGTCATCCTCCATGATGATATGCTGGATTTCTCCGCTGTCATCAATCTGGAATCTAATACTATTGGATTTCACATATCCGTTATCTGTCGGAGCAAGTGTCTCTTTCAGAATATAAGGATATTTCACCTTCAGCTTCTTTTCGATGTAATGAGCAATCGGATTTCCATCTGCATCATATCCATCATCACCTGTGGTCCACTCTTCGACTACCGCACCGGTCTTTTCATCTACGATCTGCAGATGCGCTCCAGCAATCTCCTCTCCAGTCACAATATCCTGTTTAGAGAATTTTACCTTCGTTGTATCATCATACATTACCAGATGCAGATCATCGAGCGTTCCCCATGTCTGCGTATAGGTGATCTTAGAATCAGCCGGCCTTGTTGTTACCTGTAAATCTTTATAGAAATCAATATCCTCGATTCTATTGCCAGCAAATTCAAAGTATACCTTTTCAAATTCTTTATCCGCAAAATCAGATTCTCTAAGGACCTTCGCCAAGGTCTCTTTTGTTGCATCTTTATTTACGAAAAGGATCAGGTTTTTGTTTACCAGAAGCCATTTTGCGATGACCTCTCCATCCAGAACTTCTGTATAATCCCAGGAATTCTCTGTCTGGCCGGTCAGAATCCAATCGTCCGCATTTTCATTTGGAGCAAGGATCAAACCAGATTCATAATCCTGATCTGCAGTTACATGGTTCACAATTACTTCGTATCCATACAAATTGCCATCTGCATCCATCCAGTGACCATCCGCATCTTTCAGCTGATACAGCTTAAATTCGATGTCCTTTGCTGATACATAGCCATCTGCAGGTACCAGTTCCCGGAATACATAGATGTTTTCCCGTACTTCCTGATTGTTGAGCCTCGGCCACTCTCCATTAGAAAGAAGTAAGCCCTTAACAGTATGTTCCGCATCTGTGGAAGTCCATCTGTCAATTTCAATCAAATTGTCATCTTCATGACTGATCAATCCGTTTTCATCGACATCATTCACATCTTTGACTTTGTAGCAAGCAATCTCCGCACCCGGAATCTCCTCTGAACCAGTCAGATCATACTTTGTAATTCCAACCTCTGTCTGCTCATTTGCGTGTTTTGCGTACACAGGAATATACATGTTATATTCGCCGTCATATTTAAACTCTACCGGATAAATTGTGTCATCAATTAAGTAGCCATCCGGAGGCGTAATCTCCTGAATATAGTAATCTCCTGTGTTAATAGATGTATTTCCATCAATACTCTCTTCAACCAGATAACTTACTGTCTTCTTGGTTGTGTCAATCGTAAGTGTTCTGCCATCTGCAGTCTTGTAAGCATCTCCGTCTTTCGTAACGAGAATGGTGTCACAAGATGGGGCTGCCAGCCAGAAAGTTCCTTCTTTTGGTCCGGCGGTCAGCGAATCATATTCGTAAGATACCGTTTTCTGATAAATCAGATCGGAATCTTTTGCTGCCGGATCCAGATATTTGCTCATTAAGGCAATGTCAACTGCAAAATTCGCATGTCCGGATTCATCCGTCGTAGCAACGGCCAGTTTTGTTCCTGCCTGAATAAGCAGCTTGCCATCTACATTGTAAATGTCATTCTTGGTATATAAGCCAAATTTTGCTCCACCCAGGGAAGCAGCTGTATCTTTATCAGCCTTATAAATACCAACTCCGAGTTTCCACTGATTTTCTTCTGATTCAGGCCGTCTGTCTCCTCCT
Source organism: Clostridiaceae bacterium (assembly GCA_902362725.1). GTDB lineage: Bacteria > Bacillota > Clostridia > Lachnospirales > Lachnospiraceae > Laedolimicola > Laedolimicola ammoniilytica. Next base: position 95,959 of record CABIXM010000002.1, read on the forward strand.
GGTGTATCCGGTATCTTACCATCAGAATCATACATCAGCACATAGCCACCATCGACTTTTCCATCCTTCACGGTAAATGAGATCTCTTCCGCTTTCTCATAACCATCCGGAGCCGTCTTTTCGATCAGCTTATAATCTCCATCCGGGAGGGTCGTCTTATGCGGTGTATCCGTAGATGTCCAGCTTTCCACCTCATTACCGTCTGCAGTTCTGATTTCCAGCTCTGCTCCAGGTAACTCCTCCTTATTGGTGATATCCTTTTTACTGATATAAATGCCGTCTTCTGTTTCCGGTGCATCAAACATTGTCACCGTACCACTCTTCACGGATCCGTTTTCTACAACAAAGTTAATACTTTCTGTTCTCTCGTATCCGTTTGGAGCTGTAGTTTCCGTTAAGGTATAAATTCCATCCGGAAGTGTTACTTCATGTGGCGTATCCGTAGATGTCCAGCTTTCGACCACATCTCCCTTGGCATCCGTAATCTCCAGTTTTGCCCCAGGAAGTTCCTTACCAGTGACCAGATCTTTTTTACTGATCGTTACTTTATCATCTTTTGGTGTTTCAGGTACATCCTCCTGACTCCATGCTTTTACTCTCAAATCGTAGGAGGAAAGGAAACCATTCTTATCCTGGTAATACGGTTTTTCTGCATCACCGTAGGTTCCCCATGTCCAGAAGTTTACGCCGGAGATATCATACAGCTTCTCTGCAACCGTATTGACTCCTCCCAGGAACCAATTCAGTCCTTTGCTGGCCCATATCTTCATCGTGTCATCTGTCCATTTCGAACTTTCCTCGTTTGTATTAAATACTACCTCTTTGATCTGATCTGCATACTTGAAATCTACCGTCTGAACCTGATTATTGATTAAAAATCCATACGGTGTAGCAATCTCTTGTACGTTGTATTTTCCGAGCGGCAGATATACAGATACGGTACCAAGTGTTCCGTCCTTCTCAACCTTTACAATGCTTTCCTGTGAAGCATAATTGAGATCATATTCGATGAATAAGTCGAATGCCTGGTATGTAGTCTCTGTATCTCCAGTTTTTACCGTCAACGTACTATAATCATCAGCAAGCGTAATTTCCGTTCCGGCAGCGGTACGGAATTTCTGCTTCAGCTTATCCCAGATCAGATGATATGTTTCTGACTTAATTACCAGATCTGCACAACGCGGTACCAGTTTCACAGGCTGTATATAGCTGCTCGCTGTCATATCCTCGCTACGGACATCCGTTACCTGATATCCATTTGCAGTTTTATAAACATATCCACCCATCTCTGTTACAAGGACATGATCCTGCATGGTTACAATTTCTGTACCGGTTTTGTCAATCAATGTCCATGATCCATTTCCATTGTCCCGAATAGATGCGTTATCATATACTGCCACATGGGTATATCCCAGGTCTGCTGCTCCGTCTACACCAGCTCCCTTATCTACTCCTGCCTCTGCAGTATCTGTATGGGTAATCTGATAGCCCTTTGCAGTTTTCTCGACAATATCTCCTTCCGCCCACGGTGCTACATTGCTCTCCGTGATCCGATACAATGTCTGACTTTCTTTTACTTCAATCGTATTTCCGTCCTGCAGTGTCAGGAGATAATAATCCCCGTTTTCTTTCAGCGTAGCACCCGGATATTCATCTGTTGATTCATAGGTTAAACGATAGCCTGTGTCTGTTTTGGTAAGCACTCCGGCGCTGTCTGTAGTAATATTTCCCTCATTTTCCAGTCTCGTCACATAGTCTGTAGCAATCAGATTTTGAGAGTTTGTACTACGGCGCAGTCTTCGCATGATATTAAGTGTACGCTCTCTGTAAAAAGTATTCGGATAGATATTCTTGTCTGTATAAGCCGGGACTCCATATAAATCTTTGTCTTTCTGGCTCATTCCTCCTTCTCCATCTACCCAGTAGTTCTTAATAGATCCGGTTGTCGCATATTCATCTGCATCATAATACTTTTTACCGGTAAGAGATGTCTTGGTTCCATCTGTATTTCCGTAATAATATGTATAGTCGTAAGAACCTGATCCTGCCTTTTCTGCTGTTTTGTAATTTGGCACATAAGACACGATCTCGCCATCTTCACCTGTTTCTACGGTTGCAACAATATCTCCCTTTTTGAACCAGGTTCCACCGTTGCCATCCTGTGTGTAGATATCCTCTGCTGCCGTTATCTGATATTTGGCATTTGCCAGCGGTCTTTCCTCGTAAACAAAATCATAGGTTTCCCCTGTGCTTTCCTCATCCAAGGAAACTGCAGCATCCGGATAATCTTTTTCCGTTCCGTCTGTATCAGTTACACTGTAACCGCCTGCCGGAAGAAGTTTTACTACTTTTCCGTCATCTGTGATATATAAGCCATACGTTACGAGCTTCACTTTCAGGATAGTTCCATCCGCAAGGCTTAATTTATAGTTGTAATTGATATCCGGATCATAAATAGCTTCCGTATAGGTCAAGGTATATGTGCCATTTCCATTATCCTTCAATACGCCATAGTCATTTGTGGTCAACACTCCATTTTCTTCTGTTACCACATATGAGGTATTCATGATATTGGTTCCGGATACGGTATAAATATAGGTATCTGTTACATCACGCAGCCATGCATTTTCGTAAATGTCGGTAGACAGGTCATATACGATCATCAGAATCTTAGAGCTGTCTGTAATCTGCGTAAAGCTGTCCGCTGTACCTACAATTTCTGTTCCATCCAGCGTTACAATCTTTGCATATGCCTTTAATGCGGCAATCACTGCTGCATCCGTGACAACTGCTCCGGTTTCATCCTTATATACGACGGAGCCGGTACTGTCATCTGCTGTAATAATCTTCTGATTGCCTGCAGCGTCGGTATAAATATACTGGTTCGGAACTGTTACAATTTCTTCCACTCCCGGATAATAGGTCTTCTTACCATCGACAGTCTGATATACGCCGGTGTTATAGACCTTTCCTCCATTCATGGTCAGCATATCTCCATCTGCAGTCTTGTATACTGCTGCCAGTCGAACACCGTTTCCATCTACTGCAAGATAATCCACTTTCTGTATATTATCTACTTTCAGCTGTTCTTCCACGGTCCGGTATTCTACCTCATCTGTACCCAGATCATAGTGATCCTTCATCTGATTAAATACCGCGCGATCCTTTGCACTGGCCTTCAGGTTGTTATATGCTGCATCGGCCGCATCTGTATACTCATCTGCATACTCAATGTCGTCCGTGTTACTATAGCCAACTAAAACTTCTCCTGTTTTCAGGATATTCAGTTTTCCTAAAGTCTCTTTGTTGTAATAGGTCTCTCCGATATAGATATAATCCAAGTTGCCATTACTGGTGATACCGGAAGCCTTGTATCTTCTTTCGGTAGTTACCTCAAAATCAACCGTACCGTAATACGGTGTGAACATATTGTCTTTTGTCAGCCGCTCTGCATCTGTGCCGACGCCGCCAAGCTGCTCACCATCTGTAGGATTACCCTGATCCCAATAAGTATTGTAGAATCCTTCCGGTCCGCTCAACTCTTCCAGACGATAATAGCCTTTCTCCAGTGAAGCAACCGCGTCAATACGTCCTTCCTCATCTGTGGTAAAAATATCTCTCTGTATTGTAGATAAATTTCCATTCGGTCCAAGCAGATATTCTTTCAGATAATTATTCTTCTGATAGTTCCAGATTCGATAGCTCACACCCTTCTGGATAACATCCTGTCCACTTTGAGCATCCCGTTTTACCATCACAAGTGAGGTAACAATCGTGGTATCTGTCTCTGTAACATATTTGGTTCTGTTTTCCGTTGCAGAAGAATCCGTTACTGTAACAACAAATGGATCTACTGTGAATACATCCTGCGGAGTTGTTGTCTCTACAATAAGATAAGCTCCCCACGGAAGTTCCGGGGATTTAATATGTCCATAGTGGTTTGAGAACAGTTCTGACAGGCGGTACTCATTTTTCACTCCAGTTGCCACCCAACCGTCACTAATGCCATTTAATCCATACCATTCACACGGGCTTCCGGAATTGAGATGATTTGTGGTGTAATCATATCCCTTGTTGATTTCTTCCACCTTCGTCGCATTCTTCTCATACATACGGGCAATGGCATTTGCCTCATTTGTGAAATCCCATTTTAAGGTCTCATTGGAATAGTACGGATCCTTATATGCAGCCAAAATATCCACTACATAGTAATATCCTCTTCCAGCCACATAAACCAACTGGTTTACCTGATCCAGATCATAGTCAGTTCCACCATATTTCTCTTCAAATGGATGATGGGCCAGGATATAATCCTCGGTGAATTTATATCCCATCAGATTATCCGTCTCATCAAACAGCGCAACCAGATCATTGTTCTTCACCAGCATATTACCTTCGTCAATGTTGAATGCCGGCTGGATCGTTCCGTCTACAATTTTACTCAGCTCTGAAATCAGATATACGGTAAAACCTGCTCCCTCCAGTTTCTTATACTGTGTATTTCCGGAGGATGCGCTTTCATCTGCTGTAGTCTCCTTGTCAATCTGGAAACCTGCACCTTTTACGACCTGCTGTTCAGATACTCCGCTTGTTTCCTTCTGCACATATACCTGCTCCGGATCATACTGTACGCCCTCTACCATTTCTCCCTCATACGGGAACGTGTAATGATATTTGATTGGGTTTCCATCAGAATCCGTTGCTGCCAGATATCCAGGAGCAAAAGAAAGCCACTTAATCTCTGATGCCTCGTCATCGTCATTATCGGTGGAGAATACTACGATAGAATCACGGATCTCTTCTGCCAGATAGTAATTGCCAAGATAAAGGCCATCAATCTGGAATTCTCCATCTTTGATCGTAGCACTTGCTACCTTAGCTCCTGCCTGCAAGGTTACATCCTGTACTGTCCAGGTGTCCCCATATCCGTCTTCATCCGCATCCACGAATACCTGCTGTTCCTCCAGAACCGCATACCATCCGTTATGCTTTTCGCCACCGTACATTCCGTCCGGATGCTGAATTCCACTGTACTGTCTCGTATTTTTACTTACTTCCACACTTGCTGTTGCGGCATCCGTATAATCCAGGTACAGTTTATTCTCACTCAGATAAGCATGTGGGTAATCCGTATAAGTATTGGTTCCCTCATCTGTGAAACCGTTGGATGCATCATCATCTGCATCAAAGATCACCCGGTATCCACCCGCTTTCAGCGGCTGCGCCCAGATAAGTTTCCCATCCAGAGTTCCCTCGTAATAGTCCACATCGAACGTATTGTTCTCTGCCACATAGAGAGAATAGATTGCTCCATCCAGATCTGCATCACCGTGATCTGTTCCCGCCTCATACTGATCATCCAGAGTACCGCTTACATATCTTTCAGCGTCTGCATCATATTTTGTAAAGCGAATAAATCCGTATGTACGTTCGTCAATAAATGCATATCCCTGTTCTTTATTAACATCTGCCTCTGTATTGGTGAACCTGGCCTGCTTCTCTTGAGCTGCATCATCATATATCACATTTCCAACCTGCAAATATTCTGTGCTGTTGAATCCGGCTCTGTTATTCAGGAATTCCGCATTATCACCTGCATAACTGTGATAGTTAATCTGTGTATCTGTATAAGTACCGTTATAGGTAATCTCTGATTCTGCCGAATCGTTGTCATTATAGCTGTCTACGTTGATTGTCGTTCCAACAAAATTCGTGATCAGATTTCGTGCTTCCCGCAGTGCAAAATAGGTATCTGTCTTCTCAGAATCGCGATTTACCAAAATACCGCTTTTTTCCTGCAGGTACTGATTCATAAGGCGATCCCAATCCTGATTCAATGTATCTTGCTTCGGATCATTCAAGGTAAATCGCTCTAATCCTATACTCGGAAGAAGACTTGACTGATCATAATAATGAGCATCATATCCATCTTCCGTTGCTGTATGTCCGGGATCATCCAGATATTCTACATAATTGGTATAATACACGCTGTCATAATCTTTGTATCCATCTGTCAGCATATAAGTGGCATACTGGTTTGTATCCTCACACATATGCAGATAATGTACCATTTTTACGGTACTCTTCTGATCCGGAGTGTCATACGGCGCTCCATCATTATTTTTCTTGGATGACTCATCTGTCAGTTTTGTGTAATCACGATCCTCGTAGTTTCCAAGGTATCCCGTTTTTTCACCATCTGCAGGTGCTGTCTTTTCCACGATACAATAATGTCCTAAGTTGGCCTGTGTGTAATAAATCGTGCCATACTCATAATAACCAAACTTCTCTCCGGTCGCTTTATCATCCGTATCCGTAAAGGTTGTTCCGGCATACTGATCGGTTGCTCCCAGACGATGTACGGTATACATACCGATTGTGGTATCAGACCATCCCATTTTCTTAGCGATCTCCGGTGTTACCCTTACGATCTCATAATTATCCTGGCCCCAAGTTGTATAATCATTGATGTCAGTGCCAACATTGGTATCTCTTTCTGCAAACGTAATCTGATTTGCAGATACGGAGAAATCTGTCACATACTCATATGTGCCATCTGCAAGGATTTTTCCGATATAGTAGTACAGAGTCATGGTTCCATCACCATTATCGGTAGCGCTCACATAATACCGGCTATCATCCAGTCCCTTATATGAGGTGCCGTCCTCGGTAAACAGAACAATTCCCGTATCTTCTACCTCATAGTAGGAGAAATACAGCTCTGTATTGCTGGAGTACACACTTGCATAGTTCGGATCACCTTTCACAAAGGTCTTCTCTGCTCCGGATGCATCCGTATAGGTATAAACCATATTTTCGCCGGATATGGACAATACAATCGTACCGCCATCTTCCGTCGTATACGTTACTGCACTTGCACTATTATCTACACTGGAACCGGTCAGATTGATCCGATGCTCTGTCTGTGCATACAGCGCTTTTGCTGTATACTCTTTTTCAGTAGTTAATTTGCAGAAGTCTTTACTCTTCTGGCATACCGGACAATCGTCTGTGCATTCTCCAGCACAGGTGCAGGTTCCAAGATCATGAAGCTCTGTCTCATTATATGTTACCTGGGATGTACTACCCAGATCCGCTGCTGAATCCAGTGTCAGATAAAGATGTACTTTATAGGCTCCTGCAGAAGTCGGCGTAAAGCCGATTACATAATCACTCGGATTATCTACTGCAGCTTTCAGCTTATCTGTATCAAGATCCTGGGAAAGATACTCATGTGTACCATCCTCATCTGTGATTGTCAGCTTTGCTCCTGCAATATGCTCCAGCTTCAGTGTGGAACCATTTTCCGTAATCATCTGATTCAGAATCATTGCCGGATAAATACTCTGCTCCTGGGCTTTGGCTGTCGCTTTCCATTGATAGTATTCATAGATCTCAAATTCTGTATCATACAAAATCTGACTGTTTGTTTCCAAGTCAGTTTTGTTAATAAAAATCTGATTGTACCATGGCTCATTCGTGATGTTTCTCTCATTGGTATTCGGATCTACATCATTTTTACCGCCTGCTATCATAGTGCCACCATTTTTTACTACTTCTGTGTAGGGTTCAATGGTAGTCACATCTTTGACATCTTTACGATATCCTTCTTTCGGAAGATTGATCGCATCCAGCGTCTTTCCATTAGAATCCGTGGCTGCCGGTCTTCCATACTTGTCTAACTCCGTAACTGTATAGGTGTAGGTACGAGCCACATAATTATCATACTCATAATCAATGGTACTCTGTGCCTCTTCCTGTGTCTGGGTGTATACAACCTGCTGGGCATCATAAATGGCTTTGATTTCATCAGCGGTCATTTCCACCGTTGCTCCCATGTATGCTACAGAAATTGTTTCTCCATCGGCTAATGCATTTACTTCAGCAAGTGTTTTCCCCCATATAGCCTGATACATTTCATAATCAATTTCATTCTGAAATCCATCATAACAAGTGGAATAAAACTCCCTAAACGTATGTTTGTGAATAAATGTAGTGGATGCATGTCCATTTTGATCGGTTGTAATTACCGTCGTATGCTGACCGCCCGAAGGTTCCACGTCCGCATCCATATATGGAACTGGATCACTTACAGTTGTTGATTGTCCAAAAGTGCTTGTAGTTGCATTCGGATAATCATTTCCATATTCTGCCAGTGTTCCGGTGTAAATGTCATATGTGAGATCAAAACCACTTGCTTCGCTCTCATCTACCCGGAAATCAATTCCCTCCAGAAGTTCATTAGTGATGACACTCTCTTTGGTAATATCTACATTATATTTTGTAGTTGCCTTTTTCTCTAAGTAGAAATTATCCATCATTGGAATTTCTACTGCTTCAAACGTAGTATCTCCTTCACCAATGTCCCAAGTAATAATCCACTGTGCATTGTCATTGGATGCCGCCCAAAACTGAATTTCTGCGTGCTGACCTGGATAATAATCTACATTTCCATAATTATCCAGTGTCCATCCACCTTCTGATACCCGATCCCATGCATAAGCACAGGAGATCACTGCTCCTAAAATGTAACTCGGATCTGCAGGCCACATGATCGGTGCAACCTGACTCAAGCCGCCTTCTCCCCATGCCTGCTGCGCCCAGAAAGAAGATGCGTCGTGATTGATCACGTACCATATTACAGTCTGAATAGCTGCATAGTCAGCATTGCTCTGTTTTGTTGTCTTCAGATAAGTATTTACAAAAGACTGAATCAGCTTATACTGATTTGCTGATAAGTGACTTCCGTTTGGTGCAATACAATCCGAATAATCTACCTGATGATATTGCCAGCCCGAACGATATGATCCGCCATATTTTGCACAAAATGCACTGTATGTAACTCCGTCATCACCCTTGGCCAGCAACCGCTTCACCGTACCATGGCTCAGATTACTTCCCAGCGATGGTAACACGCCAATCGCATATGATGTCATATCTCTGCAACCCATGGATGTTAAGGATGACGGTCCTGAACCATTAGCATATAACGAAATTTGATCGTCCAGTGTCATAGGTGCTTTTGCTAACGCATCATATACCCAATCAGGTAATTCCCTGTCGTTCAGGTACATATTTGCAATATAGTCAAAAGACAAACCATCTTCCTGCATCTGTCGCAAATCATCCAGATCAAAACCTGCAAAAATGGTTCCACTGAAGAACCGCTCCAGAACCATTCCTTCTTCTGCCATAGATATGATTTCTGCAATATCTTCTGAATACATTTCATAGATATCGTTTCCATCAGCATCTGTTCCAATCACATAGTTTCCACTATATGACGGATCGCCGTACACATAATTTTCATATGCGTCCGAAAGTTCTTCCTGTTCTTTTGCTTCTTCTGGAACTTCTGTCAGCTCCGCTTCGTCAGGAACACTCTCTTCTTCCTTTTCATCCTCCACAACATCACCAGCATTTTTATCTTCGCTGGTATCTTCTGCCGTGTTTTCAGATGATTCCCCATCCTTTTCGTCCGCTGGTGATTCATCAGACTTATCATCATCTTCATTTTCTGATTTCTCAGCATCAGCTTCCGTTTCTTCTTCGGGTACATCGGAAGAATTTGAATCTTTCTCAGATTCTCTTGCAGAATCCACAGTCTCTAATTCCGACGCATATGCAACAGAGCCAACCGATACATTGGACAAAACCATTGCCAGCGCCAGTAAAAAGCAGAGACAGCGTTTCCCATACTTCCTCATACTCACACTTTCTCCTTTCTTTATTTTTACCCTTATGAGTAAGATAAGGTCTGTACTACGCCATTATTACATTAAATTTATCCAAATGCAAGCAACGGAAATTTTATTCCAACTCTGTCATTATTCCAAACAAAAAAGCAACCATACTTATGTACAGTTGCTCTTTTCTCTCTATTTATGATTTTAATTATCTTCCTAATGTTACTATCACATAATAGCTACCGTTATAATAACAATACGCAGCTCCAATTTTTGTCTCTGTCTTTCCCATCATTTCTATACGGTGTGTACTCGAATTATAAAAATTATTGTACCAAGTCTGCGGATCACTGCTTTGAGATTTTGTAAGCATTTCTAATGTTTTCATTCCACTATGGGACAAATCACTTGTAATTGCTTCTGCTCTTTCTTTTGCAATCGCTGCCAGAGAATCATCCCACGCAAGCGCATCCAAACCTTCCTCTGCTCTTCCCGCATTGATCGCATCGGCCAGTGCCGGGCATGTAGATGTTGTTTTCTCTGCTGTCGATGCTCCTGAATCAGAAGAACTTCCGGAAGATGCACTTGCTGTTGCTCCAGCGGAAGAACCTGCTCCAAACTGGCTCTCAATCATAGCTCTGGCCTGCTCCTCGGAATATCCCATGGACATCATTGCATTCAACGCTCCCTGCATATCTGTGGATGCTGCTGCACTGCTACCAGAATTTCCTGTACTTGCGCTTGCTGAACTTCCTGCACTTGCTGTCTGTGTCTGCTTCTTTACTGGTTTATCATTTACGATATAGTTATTGGAACAATACCCCGTCTCATCATTATACCGGATCTGATACCATCCAGTAGAAGCGATTCCCGTAACCGTAACCTCGTCTCCCCAGGAAAGTGAGCCAAGCTGTTCATAATCTGCAGACGGTCCTTTTCTCACATTTACTGTCTGATTTGCATACATTGGAGTGTCCGTCATTTCCTCTACAGAAAAGCCATTGATCTTTTCAAAGGTTGCATAGGTAAGATCTGCTACTTCCTCTTCACTGATATCCGCTACTGCAGTTACCTGAATCGGTACTGGTGTAGTTTCTTCCTCGCTCTCGGTTTCCGGCTCACTTTCTGAATCGGTCACTTCTGCTTCCTCACTTTCAGCTTCTTTTTCTACCTCAGTCGATACACTGATTGCTGCTCCAACTGCTACCTTGGCTCGCTGATCCTCCGGAAGCTCCTCTGCAAGTGTCAGGATGTAAGTATTATCAGCGTCATAAGCTGTATAGGTCCCATCCTCATTTTCTGAAGCTACCACCACTGAATATGCTACAGTCTCATATTCCGGTTCCTGCTCCTCTGGCTCTTCTGTCTCTTCCTCTGTAACCTCTTCTACAACTGCTTCCTGGGTCGGCTCTTCCTTTTTACCACACCCGGTAAATAATGTAGCAGCCATTACTGCAGCAAGTAAAATACTCACGCTTTTTCTTTTCATAAATCGTTCCTCCCATTCTCTGTATTGTCACTTCTCATCATTCTTGCGGTTTTCTCACTTGTGTACACCGTGTACACAAGTTACAGTACCTCTGAATATAAGAAAACGAATCCTCTGGATCATATAAGAAAATCTGCAGCTTTGCTTATATGATGTTTCCTCTGAAATCTTAGATATGATTTCCTTCGTTGGTTTTAACTTATCTTATCATTACATTTTTGTCAACACAAATGAGACAAATTTTATCTCATTTTAATAATTTTGTCTCATTTTATAAATTTGATCCACATCTGCACTTTAGAATTTTTCAGCCAGGCTGCTGAATACTCCCATGACTTTTTCATACAGATCTTTTTCAACCAACGGAATCGAAGTCACCGGTAATAAGTAATCGTACAGGATCCCTTTGCTTTTCGCTACCTGCTTTGTCTTATTATAAGTCTTATGACCCATGGAATCATGCTTGAAAAGAATATAGTCCATGGATCCAATAAAGCTCTCTGCCATATCCTGATCCGTATCCCAGATATGTAGCTTTGGATATTTATCCCCCAGCTTCTTTGTAAGGTTCCGGTTTCCTCCAACAATCAGGATATCAAACATTCCGGTCAAGGCTCTGATATTTCCCTCTATCACGGAATTTTCAACTGTCTGCCTTTCTGCTGCCACCTCATCCGGTTCTGCGGACTGCTCCACTGGGATCAGACTATCTATGCAACCATCTTTCGCTTGCTTCTGTTCCTCTTTCTCTTTTTTCCCAGCTTCTGCACTCAGCGATTCCATTTCCTGCTCTATGTTTTCAAGTCGTACCTGTAATGCCGTGGCCTTGTTCAACTGCCGGTAATAATTCTCATTTACGGTCTCTTCCTTTACCTTCAAATTCTGAATTTGCCGGTCCTTCTCTTCCAGTTCCAACCTGTATTTCGCCAGTTCCTGTTCCTGTTCGTTCAACCTGGCCTTTAAACTATCCTCTTTTTGTACCTTGATATCCGGAACATTCCCGTTAAGTGTTGAAAGAATATCCTTCTTTCTTCTCTCAGATAATGCTTTTGCCATGCCATATCCTAAAAAAGCACTCCAAATCGCATCGGAGCTGTGCGAAAAATAATATTCATATTCTTCGCTTATATTACCGGCCATCATTTTTCCTTCACACACCTTGTCCACATGGATATCTGATTTGGACATAAACCCTGCAATAGCTGCGCGATCAGCTTTACTGAATACAATCTCGTCTTCATCCAGTCCAAAACGCTGCATCACCATTTCCATGAAGACCGGTTGAGCTACGGCATCACCGGAAAGCCCTTTATGCGGGATGTCCGGTGCCTCATTTACTAATTCATCCAGCTTTTCATCGCGGTAATGCTCTTTCAGGTCCTCTAGTTTTCTTCCGTTCCGGAATTGAAATGCGTATACCTTTTTGATAATATAGAGCAGCCTATCATTCTCAGTATCAATTTGTCCTCTCGGATAGTATTCCTCATGAGAACTCCAGAACAGTACATAAAGTTCTTTTATCAGATCCCGCTTTTCCAACTCCTCTTTTTTACAGAGCAGCATATAAGAGATTCCAAAAACGGTATATTTGGCTGTACTGTCTTTTTCATAATTTCTCTGTGCATGAGCCAATACCTTTTCCGCATAACGGTATTCATTTCCCTCATTATCCGGCTCTAATGCCATTTTTGTTACGCTTGGCATTATCTTCTCTATGTACATCCATATGTCCTGTTTGCACGATTCCGCTATTTTTACCCTTTGGAATGCATCAGCTTTTTTCGCCTCCGGACTTAGCATATACAGTAAGGTTCCTATTTTTACCAGATCACATGCCTGGTAAAGTTCCCCTTTGTCGATCCCGAATACAGTATCACTAAGGTATTCCTGCAAATACGCTTTACACACTGATTCCCATTTTTCATAAATAGCAATCCCCTGTGCTTTAATCGTCACATGACGAACAACAAACTTTGCCACACTGCAGATATAATATCTTTCCATAGCCGGGACAATTTTACTTACCAGTTCCTGATTCTCTATTTCCGTCAACGATGGCTTCTTGGGTTCTTCCTTCAGTCCCTGGAAAAAACGATTAGCCGATTTAATATCCACTTTCAAACCATTGGGTATTCCTCTCTTACTCAATAGCTCTATTCCTCCGTCTTTTGTGTATGAGTAGTGTCACCGATGTTTTCTGCAAAATTCTGTTTTTTCTTCCACTCATCCAGGAGTTGATACAATACCTTCTCTATTTCCTGACTCGTATAGCTTTCCGGGAAATATTCTTTGATGTTTTTTTCCTTAATTGTGACTTTTCTTTCTACCACGGCTGATTTCTTTTTCACCAGAACTTCTTTAGCAAGGGCATATGTAAGGTTTCCCTCTTTTGAGTATCCCTTTAATTTTTCTGCATCATCCTTAGATATTTTGCACCCTGTTTTCTCCACGATCTCCTGCACATAGCTCTGCTCTTCTTCATTCAGAAACGACAACGCTACGCCCTGTGAAATTCCGATTCTTTCCGCATCTACCATTTCCAGGAGTTCGTCATTCAATCTGGCCAGCCAAATAAACCGCTGAATAGTCTTCCAGCTTTCTCCAAACTCTTCTGCCATCTCCTCCAGCGTTTTCTTACCACCATTTCTTTTTCCCTGGCGCTTTGCAGCTTCGTAATCCATCTTGTAAGCTCTTGCCTTTTCACTCGGAAGAAATGAATCCCGGTATTTATTCGTATGTATCATGATTCGAATTGCGGTATCATCGTCATAATTTCCTACAATGAACGGCATTTCTGATAATCCGGCAATTTCACATCCAAGCCATCTTCGGTATCCGGCTAAGACCTCGTATCCCCCTTCTTTTCTTGGTCTTGCCATTCCTGGCTGCATAACACCAATTTCTTTTATGCTTCCTACCAGTTCATCCATCTGTGTATCCCGACGAACCTTAAACGGATGATCCGCTCTCTCGTGCAATTCTGACAAAGGAAGTATCTTAATCTCCTCCTTTGCCCTATTCAATCCATCTATCAGTTTCTTTTCATCATCATTTCCAAATAAATCATTATAGGATGTAACCTCAAAATCAGATGCCATTGGCTTGCTCATGTGCCAGTACCTCCTCAACTACTTTTTCATATGCCAGGGCTACTTTACCCTTTGGATCATGCTGGTAAATACTTATTCCACATGCCGGTGTTTCTGCAGCTCTTACCGACTGTGGGATATTCGTTTTGAACATATAAATATTGTTCCCATACGCTTCTCTTATCTTTTCCATATTTTTCTGGGCGTATGTGGTTCTTGCATCCACCATAGTAAACAAGATTCCTTCAAACTCCAATTTCTGATTGATTTGTCTTTTTACTTTTCCGATTGTTCTGATTAACTGCTGCAGACCCTTGATCGGAAGATACGCTGCCTGCAGCGGAATCAATACACTATCCACGCTTGCAAATGCATTTATGGTTATCATTCCAAGAGACGGCGGACAATCAATAATAATATAATCGTAATGCTCCCGGATGCTGTTGATATATTCTCTTAAAATCAATTCCCGGCTCATTACATTGACCAATGAAACCTCCATTCCTGATAGCTCTATGTTTCCCGGAAGCAGATCTATTCCTTCCTTTTGTTTCAGTATACCATAATCCAGCCCGATTTCATCACCTCGGATGATCTTTTCCATAACCGTTGTTAATGTCACATCCATATCATCTGCATTTTTGTAACCCAGAGCTGTCGTTAAATCTCCCTGTGCATCGGCATCAATCAGCAGAACCTTCTTTCCTTTTCTGGCCAGTCCCACACCTATGCTCAATGTAGTCATTGTTTTTGCGACCCCGCCCTTCTGATTTGCTACTGCAATTACTTTACTCATTTATGTTCTCCCTTCATTTTCTCACAATATCGTAGTTTCCGTTCGAAAACCGGATAATATATATCTGATGTCCGGTCTCCAGCCTCTTTGCCCTTAAATATAACTGCTCCCAGTAACTGATCACTACCCGGCACTCTTCGCCGTCACAATCCATGTTGAGAATCCGTTCCCCATCTGTTCCTTTACTGAATCCCAGGAAAATTCCTTCTCTTACATCAAAATTTATGCCGTCCTCCAGTCTTCTCGATAGCTTTCTGGAAGTCCGGATATCTTTCAAAACAGAGACTGTCATCAGCATCAGAAGAATATACAAGCCGGTCTGTATCCATGTTCCCTCACCTATGATCGGTGAAGTTTTAAATTTCCAACATGCGTACCCCACTATACATCCTAAAGTCAAAAATACATGCTGCTTAAAAGCAAGTTGTTGAATTTTAGTTGTATACTTGTTAAATAGAATCATCTGTAACTTTGTACTGGTCTCATCTCCTCCAGACTCAAATCCATATATTTTACTGTTCATGCCACACCCTCCGGACCATACCACCGATACCGCGTATACCCTTTGGGAACTGTCGGAAGAAACTCCATCAAATCATCTTCTCCTGGTCCCTTCACCAGATATAATTTTCGGTATATCTCTATTTCCTCCTTACTTCTGAACGTGAACATATTATTTACATGGATGTACATTCCATCCGGCATTTCCACAACCAGGACCCCATCATATAACTGATCCATATTTAAGACTGAATTATCCGTGTCTTTATGACACATCATCACACTGATTACCGTAGCCTCTACGTTGATGTTCTTATTATCGCGGTAATCAACAACCCACACTTTATCGCCCTTTTTCCATAAGTGATAATCTCTCATTCCTCTTTTAACCTCCTTTTTTGCCATTTCATATATTTTTTACTTGCTCCCGCAATACGAATATTCTCTCCCAGCGGGCTTGCGCTCAGCTCTGTTGTAATATAGTGGATAAAGTGATCTTTCCCATTTGTCTGCCTTTCTCTTAGACTAATCTGTGTGTTTCCATTATTGCGAATAATCCTTGTTTCTCCTATTTCCAAACGCGACTCTTCCAGTTCGTCCCGTATTTCCGCTTTTAGAAGATAACAGTTACTTTTTCGTTTCGGAGGCATAAATGTCGGGACATATAAAAGAGTCGTTGTTGCCATATCATAATCCCAGATAATTTCTATACTTTCCAGTAGCTGCAATTCATCAAAATTTCCAACTCGTATAACAATTCCAATGTCACTAACCTGTTTTCCACCCTCCACATACAGAAGCTGCTTTTCAAAATCTTCTGACTGAAATCTGTTTTTCGCTACTCTTACAGATCCGTACCTGCTCCCTGCGATTGCTACTCTTCGGTTCTGGAACGGATGCATTTCTGTAGTATAAATATTGGTTTGCTTGTTCTTATGGGTTTGATACACATTCACCATGCAACAGGACTCATCATACTTCTGCGTATCTATCTTTTCACAGTTCCGCTGCAATATAGGCTGCAGGATCAAGAAAAAATCTTCATCCAGATTTGCTGCCGGATATATTTCCCTGACTATACCCCGAACATATTCCTTATGTGCCACATAGCTTTTATTCATGTTCTTCGTCTCCCCTTTTTCTCACTTGTGTACACCGTGTACACAAGTTGTTTTCTCACATATGGTTTTTACCGTGATTTTTTCGTCTGTCCTGTTGTCTGCATTTTACCTATTTTCGTTGCAATGTCAAATTATTTTGATTTTTACTGCCATTTTCTTAAATGTGATATTGGCTTGACTTTTTTACCACTTTTTCCTCATATCTGAAAAACATATAGCCAATTTCAGAAATGAGATTTTTATTCTATAACATTTTCCTTTTGCCACCCAAGTTTGATACTATCCATTCTCGTTGACTCGTAATAATAGAGCCTTTTCAATTTTCCTCCTAAAATTTCCTGCAGATATGGTCCGTACTCCTCAAAGGTGATCAGATAATATTCCTCATCCTTTTCCAACAGCTCCCTGAGCTGATTCAATTCCAGATCTGTCAGGCGGTATACATTATGCTTTTTACCAGCCTGTCCCCAGCTCACGCCGCATCTATCCCACTCGTTCATCCAGATCCAGTTTTCTCCCGTTTCTGCTGCTATTTTGTTAAATGCCTTTTCCTCTCTCTGGGCTATAAGGTCTTCTGCAAAAACATGGGACAGAAGTCTCTTCATTTGTGGGATCATTTGATCATTCTCAAGTGTAAGATAATACATTTTTGAAAAGTTTCTGATATTTCCTGAATACAGTAATTTACTGCTAAGATAATGTATTTTATCTTCCGTAGCTTCCGTTGGCATCTCCTTTGTGTTTCCCCACACAAGTTTTTTCAGGTTTGTCCCATAGCGATGTCCAAATACAATTCCGATAATCTCCTTTTCCTGTACCTTCAATCCACCCTCTTCCATTCCAAACCCGTAAAATAATCTTGAAAGTCCCAGCACTGCCGTATCTTCACAACTGTTATTCCAGCGCAGCATCCGCTCCATGGTGTTATAACAGATGAAAATTCTATCCCTATAAATCAATACTCCTTCCATTCGTGACATTTTAAACATATCGCCCAAGTTCATTTGCATAGCTGCATACCTTATTTCCTGGGATGTGAAATAAATTCCTTCCTGAAAAAGTTCCTGGCTGCTATATTCCTTTTTCTTTCCATTCGGAGCGTAATGCCATCCTTCATATCGAGAATACAATTTTTTTAAAATCTTTTTCTCATTTAAGAGATCTTCCAAGGTACTCCTCAAATTAGGACTTGCTAAAATGTCGCATCTCTCCATTGCAAGGTAAACCTCTCCACTTCTGGCCTGCTCCCTGGCTTCTCTCTCATAGAACTGATGTCTTCTCCTGTTTACCGGATTTATCTCATATCTGGAATCCGTATGTTCCAATACTGCAAATCCTTTTTCTGTCAGGTAACAGTATCTCTTACCTGCGAGTTTAAAATATTCTATGTACCCCTTATTCTCCAACCAGCGAAATGTATCTCGTATATAGCGTTCATTGTAGGCAAGAGTATTTTTATTGGTCATCATCTTACGTGGTAAAATAATCCCAAAATACAATTCAAGTATAAATTTCAGAGACAATGAGCCTCCTCGTAATTTCTTATGTTCTCCCATGTTGTTTTTTCTTCCTCTCTTCCACTCTCTATCCCTTATTCTTTGAGCAAAAGTATTATTATAAATCGGTATATTTTATGAGATGATTTTTTTACTTTTGAGGAAAAGTATACTCTGTAATTTTCCCACCCGATTTTCCTTGAAAATCCAGCATTTTTGTTCTTTTTTTACCCTCCGTTTTTATGTTTTCATTGAATATAAAAACGGAGGGTTTAATGATTTTGTAATCATAGAAAACGGCATGTTTTTTTTGATTTTTCACACAAAAATGGAGTGCTTAACTCTCCTCTATTTTTGTCATGAAGCCCCCTATCTTCCTTCCCGGAACAATATAGACTTTGCAGCATTCCTCTCCTGTCTTGCAGGGCAACGTTGCATATAACACCTGTATTCTCGCAGCATTATCATCAAGTTTCAAGGCTGTTGCGATTCCATCTGTAATATGATGTGCCTCTGTATTATCGTTATCAAACCGCCTCACCAACCGTTCTTCGTGCCGTCTCACATAGCATAGGTATAACCTTTCATCTGCTGAAAATTTCATTTCCCTTTTTGCCATATAAACGGCCAACTGGCTCTGTACAACGTCTCTCAGATACCAGCAATCATTATTTCTCCGATTCAATAATTCCGGCAGCCGAATTACAATAATCCCAGCTTCTTCTCCTACAGATACCAATATGGACTCAGGCTCCATCGAATGTTTTACCATATCCACATAGTCCCTTTTCTTTAGTCGCTTTCGAATAGCGGCTGCTATCATTTCCACATTATGAAGAATCCTTTCTTCATCCAGAGCTATCATAATCTCACAACCACTCTTCTGATACTTTTGTATGATTTTAATAGAGCTGTCCAAATATTTCTTTATATTACTGATTGAACTGGGATATTCCATTTCAAATATCCCTCCATGCTTCCTCACCGCGGAATGTTTTTAATATCTTCATCCTCTCATCCGGATTCTTCTCTTCCTGATCTATATGTAAGACATGTGTAAATCCCATTCTCTGAAGCTTTTCCAGCCCTTCCGGATCTTCCAGCACTGCAATTCTACAATCCTCTCTATCATATTCACTTTCAGGTATTTCCTTTATGAGCCTGCAAATTGCTGTTTCCTGATATCTGGGTATATAAACCGCCTGAACAATTTTATTCTTCCCGTTAATGTATGTAAGTTGAAATGTCTTTAATAGATTCATCTTAAAATTTTGACTATACGGCATTGCATCAAGCAAAACCCAGAACAACGACATCTCCATTTTATTTGTTTCATCAAGCTTTTTTACTGGATTTCTGGATAAATAACATCTATCCCCTTCCTGATATTCATATAACTGTCCCCTTCTAAGGAGTCCATGAAGAGCCTTTTTTATAACCATTTCTCCCTGTCCATAGGCATCTAAGGCTTCCGCATACCATACGACTTGCGTTCGTTCCAAGACTTGCACTCTATCCAATAATTCCAGTATTACTTCCGAATATACCATTTCTATCCCCTTCCGCTTCTTGAGCTTTGCATTTTACTCATTTTTGTATCATTTCTGCTTATTTTGAGATAAATATGAGGGATTTTATTCCGACATCATATTTATCTCATTTTTGATTCATTTTTATATAAATTTATCTCATTTTTGATTAAACAATCATATTACGCTGCCTTTTCCTTTTTTTCGCTATGGCTGCAAGGATTTTAGGATCCGTCGAGAACAATTCACATTCAGAATCTGACGCTTTAAAATCCACTGCAACATTGCTGTGATTCACGCACACAAGTCCCTTTCCTTTACTAAATTGCTTGACCATGTTAATCTCTGCCTGATCCAGTTCCAATGTTTCCTGAACCCTTTTAGCCTCCTCTTCTTCCAGACCCATAACAATCTTAAATTTACATGCGTTGATAATGCCTCTTCCATAAGCACCATCCTGATAAGAAAAGAAGTCATTCAGATCCTGTGTACTACAAATAGCAGCTCCGCCATAGCCTCGTATCAGCTTAAAAATATTTAATACGAAGTCCGCTGCCACACTGCTTGCTCCAGCACCAATCAACGCCCAGATTTCATCCATGAATATTGCTTTTCTCATCGTTTTATCTTCTCTTACTTTATCCCATACATAATCCATAACAATATACATTCCTGCCGGGAGAAGTTCTTTTGACAGAAAATCCAGATCAAATACAATATACAGATTATCCAGATCTACATTTGTTTGTCCATTAAAAGCTGACTCTGATCCGTGAACCAACGGTTCCATAATTTGCTCAATTCTTTCCATGTTAGGCATCTCTTTTAAGACATTCTGTAAATCCTCAAGAATTGGCATCTCTTTATACTTTCCAGGATTATTTGGATCTAAAAGCGAATCATTATTTTTCGTTATCCCCTTTTTTGCGTAGGTGCTAATCAACGCTGTATCCAACGACTGCTTTTCCTCCAGAGAAATATCCGGAACAAGCAATGAAAAGAAAGTCTTAACTGAACCTATCTTCTGTGACAGCAACGATTGTTCAATGTCGTTACCATACAGTAATCTCATATTTTCATCTTGTGGCTTTCGTATTTCAAGGATGTTAATGCAATGATATGAGCCTCCGCTGACAATAATATACTGTCCTCCAACCGCGTCGCAACATGGTTTGAACTCAACACCCTTTTTAGGAATTATACAGAATACCTGGTATTGCTTCAGCCTCAGTCTCTCGCTCATGCATTGGGTCGTAAATGTTTTTCCTGATCCTGATGACCCAAGAATTGCCATATTTGCATTTCGATAAAGATCTGAATTAAAAATATCCACCAATGTCGCACTATGATTTATATCGTTTACGCCCAGAAAAATTCCATTTGTATCGCACATGGAATAACTCGTAAGCATATATGAGCTGGCGGCATCCATGGTCAACATATTCTGTCGGCTCTTCTGGAAAAAGTAATTATCCAGCCACCCACACGGCAGCGTACTCATAAAAGCTTCCTCTTGATGAAATCTGGCCAAAAACATCTTCATATCATTTTGCACGACCCGACTCGCCATCTCTTTATAAATATAACGTGCATTTCTTAAAGAATTTGCTGAAATCGTTATCATGATACACATATAGTAAAAATCCTGACCTGCCTTAAAACCCTCTTTAAAATAGAATCCTGTTGTCACGGCATCAGTCGCTGCTTCATAGGACTCAGATGTGTCTTCTATTGTATCCATAGACACTCTGCTGTGCCGGATCGTTCTGTTAAGCTGTCCACTAATCTCTTCTTTGTTTCTCTTTTCCAACCAGAGATCCACATCAATTCCCTCACCCGCTTCCACCAGGGGCGATAACCAACCACTCGGTACGACCATTGGAAATTTATTGGATGGAATATACCCAATCATATAATATGTTCCATCTACTACAACATAATCTGGATGACTCAAATCTATATATCCGGGAGAGAAGTATTCTACTGCAGGTATGTATGGAGGGTTATCAATTCCTACGTTTGCTTCCCTGCAATACGCTTTCATCACATTCAATACATGTTCTTTACAGCTTTCTTCCTGACTTTTTTTCCGACAAATAATATCATATAAAATTTCTATTACTGCCATATCCTCCTGATCCTGTGTTGGATCGTTCGGATCAACTTCAAGCGAAACTGCTTCATTCCCTATAAGATGGAACTGTTTGACCAGGTTTTCCATTTCACTATTCAGCCGCTGGGTTATCGCATATACATTTGAGGTAAGTCCTCTTTCTTCTTTCGGATCTAATGTGAGGATACAAAAAAAGCGCCTGGATACACTTTCTGCCTCCGACACCTCTCTGATTAACTGCATCTGATCACTATGAACAATTTTACATTTGGGAACTTTTTCGCTTCGCTGTTCTTCTTTCAGTGTATGGATGAATTTATCTATGTCCGCTTTTTTAGAAACAGATTTAAAATGTATTCTTGACGGAGCAATACGAAGCAAATTTGCAAATTTAGCAATAATCAATGCCTGCTCACTTGCTGGCTTTAAACTAAAATTTGTCGGTGACAATTCAATGATTTTGCTGTAAGTACCATCTTTCATGATGATGCAACCATTAAATACATCTTCTATCGGCAAAGTCATCTGTGTACTTTTACGCATTTTTACGGAATTAAGATATTCTTTCTCTCGGATCTCATCTGCCTTTTCTTCCCGCAGGGCTGTATTGTGTTTTTGCATCATCCGTGTTATCACATTTGGGCGTGCCTCACGGTGTTCTCTTTTTTCATTTTTCTTCATATGTTTTCCCTACCATTCACGACTCTATTTCTTTGATTTCTACAATCTCCTGTACTTTTTCATTTTCGTCTTCTACCGGTGTAATAGTTTCTATAACTGGTGTTTCCTCTATTACCTCGATAACTTCCGGCTCATTTTCCTGTGCTATCTCTGATACTGGTTCTATCTCTATAATTTCAACTGGCCTTATATCTCCAGCTTTCTTTTTCTTTTTTGCCTCACGCCTTTTTTCTTTTTCCAGTTTTTTCAGACGCTTTTCCAAATCCCGCGCTTTCCTCTGTTCTGCTTTTCTAAGCAATCTTTCCTGTCTGGCCTCTTCTTCCGCTTCTTCACGTTCCTTTTTCTTTTCGGCAGCCGTTTTCAACGCTTCCGGTTTTTCCTTGTATCCAATATCATCTTCAAAAAAGACTTCATTTGAATCCCAGGCATATTCCTCTTCTGACTCATCCTGCAGTTCATCCTCCACCTCTTCCCGTTTCAGCAGCTGCATGATTCTTTCTCTTGGGAGAATTTTTCTTTGTTTTTCTTTCAGATACTCCGGTTCTGCCTCCAGCTTTATTCTCGGATTATAATATGCAATTCGTTTCATCTGAAAAAATTTTACTAAAGTAATTGCAAATTCTGATGGATATTCTCCGTTATAGCCGATTGCTCCAACCAATAGACATACAGCAACTACCACAATGTAACCTGTCATACGATAATCTTTCGGTATCGGGAACATAGAAATCAATTTTACAAACGGCACACTCATAATCCCACCTTCCACCAGTCCCCGGAAAGATATAACATCCCCTATACGCCCCTTAGTAAAATAGTTCCGTGGAATATTGTATGTCACTGCCTGTTCATTGTTATCATCTCTTGCCATTGTTCACCACTCCATCTTTTCAAAAATAATCCTATTCGTGCAATTCCTATAT
The DNA here is from genome assembly GCA_902362725.1 of Clostridiaceae bacterium. GTDB lineage: Bacteria > Bacillota > Clostridia > Lachnospirales > Lachnospiraceae > Laedolimicola > Laedolimicola ammoniilytica. The sequence goes on from CABIXM010000002.1 coordinate 119,383, forward strand.
CCAATATTTTTTCAAGTGTCTTCCGTTCTGGTATCCCTTCCAGAACACCTACCCTTTGGTTATATGTAACTGAAACCGCTTTGCCGTTTTCTGATACCAAATAAAACCCATTGATATCTTCCTGATTCAGCACTTTTAAGAATTCTTCCATCCGCTGTAAATTTACACTTCCTGGGATAACTGTACTTAAAAGAACCGTTAATATCTTATCCCTGTATGCCACATTAACCGCATACTGCCGTCCATAAGTAAATATATCTGCGCTTTCAAAACATTGTTCTTTCACCATCAATTCACTGTACTTATCTAATGTACATTCCAACGGATCTGCAACAAAGCTCATATCATTTCCCTTTCCAGGCAGATACCTTATTTCTGGTATCTGCCTATAATCTTCAACTTGTGTACACGGTGTACACAAGTTGGGTTAAATTTTTCTACAGTTGCATTTAAGGAAATTCTTCCCGATGCCGTATACCTGCAGTGCAACTTGATCTCCATGGCGCAAACGCTGTTCCGTCATACACCGGTCAATCGGTGTGGAGCATGTTACATTTTCCGATTCGCAATAAGAAATATAATAATCTTCTGTAACAGAAATTACTTCTCCTAAAAACCGCCGTCCAATATAGCTTTCATCTAAAACTGTCTTCTGAATCTGATCCTCTGCTGCTCTATGAGAAAGTCTCCACTCCACAGTTCTGTTTTCCTTGTCCACGTTAATTTCTTCTATCACCATCGGAATTGCCTTATCCTTTGGGAAATAATCTAAGACGTTGGAAGATGTTAAGTGTTTTCTTCCTGTCAGCCTTGGGAACGGAACTCTTGTCTGAACTCCACATGCTTCCACAAGTACCGAATTATCAGAAACCAGCAGAAGTTTTGCCGGTACGGTATCTCCAACAATTGGAGTCCGGTTTGCTGCCCTTCTTCCAAAGAAATAAATATTCTTTCGTACTTCAGCAGCTGCTACTCTACTGGCCTCAATCGCATATGTACGTTCTCCAGTCTCCTCGTTATAATGTGAAATCGCCTTAGTAATGATGACAGAAATTTTAGCTCCCAGCATTCTTTGAGCCATCTGAATCTGTCTTTCACATTTTGCTTTCGGGTCTGTCTCGTTAATATTGTCCGAAAAAGTTCCATCCAGGAAAAACTCCTCAGCCGGAATAATTGTTTTGAAATCGTTAATTTTAGTGGTGATATAGGTTCCCTGATCTCTTGGCATTTTGGAACAGCCCAGCACCTCACAATTCTTGATCCGTCTTCTGGAAGCATCATTTCTAATCTCAGACCATTTCAATCGGATTTCATCTTCCGGGTGAATAAACTCTACCGGGTTATCCTGATCAAAATCATCCGTGATCATTCTTGCCGGTCTTGCAAGGCTCTCTTCCTGTTTCTCAGCTCCATCATCAATAATCACTTCCGGAAGATGTGCTTCTGCAATCGCTTCTTCCATTTCCGCATTTACAACTGCCTTATTCTCTTTTTCTGTCATAATAATGACCTCCTTTATTTTTTTCCCATGTGGGATTTAATCCAATTTCCCGCCTCTTACATTTCGTCTGCTTTTTCCTATAATTGGCGCATCCAGCTCTTCATTTTGAGCCTCTATTTCGCGTTTTAACGGCTCTTTTGGTTTTACCCCTTCATCTATATGTTTTTCTTCTTCAGCGGTCTTATTTGCCCCGTCTACGCTCTCCTGTGATGTGCTTACGCTCTCAGCCTCATGTACTTCCTCTATTTCTTCTACTTCGGTCACATCATCCAGTTTCTGAACAGCTCTGGCAAGTTCTTCTGTCCCATTGAGCCATTTTTCCCTTTCTTCATATCGCCTGGTATAATTCGCGCACACTTCTTCGACAGTCTTCAATAAATTTACATGAGGCAGTTCCATGGAAAGCTGTTTTCTGATAGCTATAATTTTAGGCTGTTCACAGTAGAAGCTATCTATACAGTAATCAAAATATGGATACTTATCCTTGGCCGTCGAATATTCAATCGTTCTCATTTGCGGCAGATCCCCGCCATTCGAGAGTGGATGGAGATTCCATCCAAACGTATTGAGCTTCAGAACATATGCACCTCTTTTCGCCAGCAGTAATGTTCGCGGTTCCAATGTCCATATCTCGTCCATGTTATATACGTTTCTCTGCCCCTCTGCTATCGTCACCATATAATTTTTTAAGGCGCTATCAGGTGCGAACTTTCGGTACGCTTCCCTCTCAGATGCTACCTGTATTGTTTCAATACCTGACCGTGTTTCCATAAATTTTGCCGACTGCTCATCATTTGAGCCAAGAAACACCAGATAATCACAGCAGGCTTGAATCGTTTCCGCTTCCTGTTCTCCGTACAACGCTTCCAAATGATTCATTTTCTGGACTGCCAGAACAATAGACATCTTTCTGCTTCGGATGCTTGCTATTGCAACCGGCAGCACTTTAATGGCTCCCACATTTGCAGCTTCGTCTACAATAATACGAATCGGTAATTTCCTATTCTGGTCTGCAGCATGATCAAACGCATCCGAATTATCACTTATGAGAAATGAAAAGAACAATGAGGTCAATGCGCTATATGTTCTTGTCTTATCTGAAATTTTCAACCAGATAGCCGTCGGCTGATCTCCCATTTTTGACAGTTCAATATCCCGGTTACTTGTGATCCTTCTAATGTTTTGATCCTTAAATATCGCAAGCCTGGTTGTTAATCCCTGTTTCCATGACAGTCTTGCTGTGTCTGTAGAATCACAGTATGTACAGTATGCGATTCCTGCAGGTGAACTTTTATCCACATCTTTAAACAATACATCTATTTCTTTCGTACTCTTAGTTATTACAAGATAGTATACTTCTGAAATTGTACATCTCGGAGTTCCTTCACCATGCTCTATCGTTTCTATCATTTCCTGTGCATCACTATCGGTCTTTCCTGAAAACAGCAGCAGCTCGTATAAAACATCCCGCAGTTCGCTTCTGTGTGTTGTCGCTATTCCCTGGGAACACCATCTTTTCAGATTCACTTTATTCATGACCCAGCGCTGTTCATTATCCAGCATCTCATCTATAAAAATGTGAGCTGCATCACTGTTGAACTCTTTCGGATCTGCCTCCCCAAGAAATTCTTCCAAACGTGCCTTTACCTTCCGTCTGCTCTCTTCTTCAAACACATCCTCCATCCGAATACAGGAGTTGATCAATTCAAGCGTTTTTTCTATTTCCTCTATCGGAATCCGTAATTTCCACATCTTAGCCCTGGCACCGTACATATTTCTGGCATACCGCCATTTTTTGAAAATCTCTGTGGTTTTCGGCATCTCCTCAAACTTCACTTCCGGCAGGCCGGATATAAGCGCTGTCAAAACTGTTTTATATTCTTCAAGGACATACTTTATATATCTCTGCAGAACAAAGTTGACAAACATTGATAACAGATTCTTTTCGCCCTTTTCAAAAAATTCATCACCGGAATTATTGTTATCTGTGGTATTGGCAAACAGGGTATCCACAAAATCCTCCGCTCTGTTTGAGACATAATCTCCATATTCATCAAAGCATTCCCCCAGGCAATCCCATGAATCACTGAATTCCGGTTCTACCAGATTAAAAATTTTATTTACGAATCCTTCACTTCTTACGGTTTTATACAGATCACGAATCAATTCTCCTTTACTGTCAACTACAGCAAAAGAGGTTTTTGTCTTCACCGACTGCAATATCAGGCTTCGAATCAAAGCATATGATTTTCCTGTTCCTGGACTACCAACAATATAAACATTTTGATTATCTGTTGGACCAGCCTTCATAGCACACACTCTATTACCTTTTTTATCAAACTGGCCAAATATCATACCATCTACATCTTTTGCTTTTCCTACCTCGTAATATTTTTCTGCTTCTTCCTCACCTACTTTCCTGGCTGATCCATATGTCGCATATTCCTTTCGAATTACCCCCTTATCATCTGTCTCTACTGCCGGATTTATTTTTGCCCGTTTAGGTACCAGATATAATCCCAGGAACACCAACCCCAGCACTAATGCAAAAAATAATATCCATCCCTCTTTTGAAAATAAGCTATATCTTAAACATACTACCGGATTCCAGGTAAATTTCTTACCATCAGGCGAAAGTAAATTTTTAAGCTTCAGCTCTGTATCAAACTCTTGAAGAATAACACCAATCAGATAAAATGCTCCCAGAATGCTCAAAGCAATAAGTGCTTTCAGTTTTTTCATCTTTTCTGGTGATTCGTCTTTCAATTTTTCAATATATTTTATTAGATCTTTTAGCAAGCCACCCTTTACTCCTCTCCTAGTATTTCATTTGAATCATTTTCCGAATGCAAATCTATAAAATCCTGAAAATCCATAGAAGACCATGGAATATATCTTACTTCCCGTGGAAAATCATATTCACCGCTGCTCAAATACATCAGACCATCCCCAATTTTCACATCTATACCCATTATTCGTGAAAATGTGGTTGCTTCCACATACCAGATATCATTTTGTTGGAACGGATATTCTGCCTCCATGGTAAATTTCTTATATCCGAATCCTCCATAAAACAAATACTCATAAGCCTCTTCACCTTGCGCGGGTAATTTTATAGCAGCCGCACTTCCCGGATACATAATCTGAATCTCTGTTTCTGTGACCTTCACCTCATACGGCAAATAACCATTCAGTTCTGATACAGGGACATAGTATTTTCCATCTTTTTCAATAAAATTCACATCAGGAACCACTAGACCATCACTCAATACAGTTCCTGCAGACCACTCAGACTCACCGTTCAATATCCCTTTGCCCTGTTCAAATGCATTTTTTAATATCTCATATTCTGGCCTCGTATTACGGTTCGCAAGCCAATACCCGTCTGCATCACGCAAATTATTTCTTTCATCGTCCGGCAAATGATTATTTTGGTCATAAAAAATCTGTGTTACTCCTGAATAGGTGTACAGTTTTGAATCTTCTGACATATATACCGGCAGCCCTGTTGTCGTATCGTATCCATAAATTTCATTTTGATCCTGTTCCTTTTGCCTTTCCCATATCGCATAGGCTTCCGCATTAGATGCACCAAATTCTCCATAATAACCATAGGCTGTATCCTCACCAGAATATACCGAATCAAGAATGTGATTCCCAATATACAGCTCTAAGGCGTATGACGGATTCTCCTGTTTCTCACTTTCAGTCTGTTCCTCTGTCAGTTCTTCTTTTGTTTCCGGTATAGACGATGTTATTTCCGGCCTCTTTATCTCTACATCCGTGTTGTCAGAAGCAGCTTGCTCTAAATCTGCAGTCCGGAATGAAAAAAGCAGCACCATCACTATTCCCACAGTTATTACAGCAAATCCAATTTTGACCACCCATTCAAATTTTTCATTATACGCATGAGCAATAAGATTCTTTGCAACCATAAATAATATTACCCATACCATCAACAATGTAATTCGATTTATCCATGGATTCTTTTGCACCACATCTGTTTCCGACGCTTCTTCTACATTCACCTCTTCCTGTGTCTTCGATTCTACGCTGTTCTCATTTATTTCCGTTGTTTCTTTCTCACTGTTTTTCCCTTTCTCTAACACCGTAACTGTCACTTCCAGCGTTTCATTCTCTTTGACATATACCTCTCCAGGCGTACATTTCACATCATAATCTGTGTTTGTAAATGTATTCTGAATGGTTGCACTAACCAAATACCTTCCCGGAGACATTTCCTTTTCTGCTATGTATCCGCTTTGAGGCAACAAAAAACACTGACCATTTACGATATCAGTGTCTCCGATTCTTACTATAAGTCCTTTTTTGAAACCGTCCGGTACTTCTCCCGTAAATTCAATCGTTCCATTTTCTTGAGCTTCTGCCATAATCGAGCTGTCCGCTGCAGATGCTCCCATGCTCAAAATCAGCCAACATATAAATATCCAAAATATTTTTTTCATGGACACCTCCTAGTCAAACGCATTGTAACGATAGCAATATTGATAGCTTGATATATTTCCATAATAGCAATCCCCATAGGTCATAACCGACCCAGGCGAGGTACATTCTATATATAGATCCTGGCCTCCAATATTTCCGCCATAAATTACAACATGCCTGACTCCTCTTGCATTCTGATGCCAGAAAACATCCCCTGGCTGCTTTTCTGAACGATCTACTCTATGAAAATACGATGACGATGCATAATCAGCCGTTGTACTGCAATCACTGTCAAAACCAGCACTCCAGTAGCTCCATCTGACAAAGCTGGAACAATCCAGATACTGTCCAACCGTAAAATTATCCGGGCCGGTTCCTGCAAGCGAACGAAGCGGCTGGCTATACTGGAACATACCTACACCCTTTAATGCTGCTTCCACCACTGCAATCCTGTCTTCACTTATTCCCTGGCTTCTTAATTCTGCCAATATCGCCTGTATCTCCGGATTATCCATGCTGCCAAATCCACCATATCCTACTACGATAGATAAGGCTTCTGCCATTCCCATAGCATTTTGATAATCTTCCGGCGACATTTGAAAAACCTGATCCTTAAATTCCTGTTCTCCGGTATACTGGATAAACGTCATTACCTCCAGCTCGTATTTCTGAACCGACTTTTCATTCTCTCCCTCATATTCTGTTTCTATTCCATTATCTGTCGCTGTGGTAATATAATTATTTGTATCATTGATTGCTACCGTTCCTGAAAACGAAAACGCATCCGGAGATAATGCGCTTATATCAGCCGTCTGCGTTCTAAAAAGTAAGTCTTTGTTCTCTTTTATCAGTTTTCGCAATCCTTTTAACGTGGGCGTATTCTTGGTTTCCTCATAATCCTCCGTCAGTGAATCTGCATCATACTCGTCCCAATTTTCATCTTCTTCAATATTGGTGTAATATGACTCATCATGATCTGTACTTTCCTCATCTGCCATAGATGCATTCCACAAATCGTACATTTCCAGCATTCGCATAATGCTTTGATTGATCGCAATCTGGTCATCATCTGAACTATCCCCTACATCATCTCCAAACATTCCGCTATATGTATGCCTAAATGTCAAATCTACTTCATCAGCTCCATCCACATCCAGTGATTCCCATGCATTATGTACGGCCTCCGATATGATGTTATAGTGTCGCTCGGCCTGTTTCCGGCACCTTTTATATGCCTTTTTATAGATTTTCTCAAGCTTCGTCTCATATTCTTCATAATTTGCTTCTATGGACCATGTTCCTTCCTCCCCTGAAAAGAGTTGTGTAAAACACGATGCCAGATTATTTACAACACCCAAGACGCAACATATCAATAAAAGCAACGCAACTCCCATGGCTATAACTGCTAAAAAGACTGCCTCTATCACATGAAGAATCACTTCCGGATTCTTTGCCACCTCTTTAACTGCCCCTGCAATATTACCTGCAGCCAAATTAGCTCCTGCTTTAGCTAATGTTTTCGCATCTTGTGCCGCTGTTTTGGCACCATCAGCCAGATCATCGGCCATATTTTTATTTTCTTCCATACTGCTCATCTTTCTTCGTCTTATTTGAAATCAGTTTATATGCCACCAAAGATGCATTATCCAGTTCTCCAGAATTACGGAAAGCAAATTCGTAGGTTTCGCTTTTATGCAATACTAAATTTTTCATTTCATGCAGGTAAATCAAAACCTCTTTTTCCTCACGCTCATCCCAATACTCCCCAGCCTCGTTTATTGTCATCCGGATCTGATAATTTGTTTTTGGAATTTTCATAGCCTTTCGTATAATATTTCCCTGGATTTCTATATTTTCACACACTCCCCTGCAGATCAGAATTTTTCCCTTTCGATACTGATTATAGAAATCATACATGTTTGCACCGATAGCTGCTATAAAAACAAGAAGCACTATTGCAATTTTCCAGTCCCCATGAATCAAAAAAGATATCATCACCAGACTCAGGATTCCAATCGCTATGACCGGTTTCTGAATCCGATCCTTCACTATTGTCGGTAAATTATTCATATGTCACCTCTCGTTTCTTAGATATAGTCATGTTCACGCAGGAAATCCGTATATGCATCAACCAGATCCTTCGGACTTCCATCTGTTTTATGTCCAGTAGCTTTAGCCCAGTCTTTCAGCACCTCATATGCTGCACTTCCGACATTACCAACTTCTCTAGTGGGCTGCACAGAATTTTCAGATGTTCTCTCCACAAACCGCCATATATTATCCGGATTCTCAGCATATGCCGCATTAGCCTCTGCAACAGCTGCATTAAGCTGATTTTGAGCTTTCTCGTTCGGCACGTACTCCCTGCTGTCTTTCTTATATTCTGTCTCCTGCTGTTCAAATGCTTTCGGTACGTGATCATGGTAACATACAAATTCTTTTCCATCCTCACTTCTGGAATGAGCTAAAGAAGTTATTCCCTCTTCTTCTTTTCCCAGCTTTTCTGCAACACTGTAATTTTTATCACCATTCAGGCTGTAGCAGCTGACTACGTTTCTTGTAACGCTTCCATCTGTACCCTCTTTTTCAAATGTTAAAGAACCTTTTCCCGTATCAGGATTATAGGAGCCACCTGTCAGTTTACCCATGCCTCCAGCTTTGGCTGCATTCACTACATTATCTCCAAATACACCTTTCGCCTGCAGTTCCATATCTTTATTGCTATCAAATGGAATCGCCTGGCTCTCTTTCACATCCATACAATTCGGAATTTTAGAGTGCGGATAACTTGTCTTTCCACTTTTGTCCAATCCTGCTATCGTTCTCATTGCTGTCTGCATTCCTGTGGCTGTTCCCACAACCTGACTTTTAGATGGTGTAGCACTTCTCATCTCACTCGCCACCGCTTTTGCTCCTTTTGCTGAAATAGCAGAAAAGACATGTCCTGCCCCTCCGATGATTCCACCACCAACAACTCCAGCCGGTCCGGCAATTATTCCTCCTATTCCTGCACCTTTAGCAACACTCATAGCCGTTGAAGCAACCCCTTTTCCTGCTGCTTTTATTCCCTGTGCTGCTGTCTTGACCGCACTGTTATTACCTCTCACACTTTTTGCAACACTGTTCGCAGTTGCTTTCATTCCATTTCCAAAATTCTTAACTGCTGCAGAAGCTCTACCCGGTGCTGCTTTTATAGCTCCAGGTACATTCCCGATAAACTGGCCTGCTTTTGCTTTTAATCCAATAAGACCTCCAGCGCCAAATTTCCCTCCAGAATTTGAGCCACCGCCAAATCCCGGAATTCTTCCTGTCATCATCTGTGCTGCTGCTCGATAGTTCGACATAATTTCGGGAATATCTCCCATCATTTTTCCGGATGACATACTGGTTAATCCCCAATTCTGGAGCATCTGCTCCGCATTTTGCACTACTTTCAAATATCCTATCTGCATCATAAAGACAAGTAATATGGATGAGGATGCATCTGTTGCTGCAGCAATAAATCCACCTGCAATATTTACGCAAAATACCCTGATAAACCAAGCATTCAAAATCATTAGAGCCAGCTGTGTCACCATTGTCCTGACATAACTCCAAAATACAAATTGCGTACTGGCGCTCGTTAAAGTACACAGCGTACAGGGACAAAGATACAGCTGCACACAGAAATTAGCATATCTCGAAAAAAGTTGAAACCATACCTTCATAAAATTCCATAGAAGAATGATTACAAGAATGATCACAAATACGCTGCCAATAAAAATTTTGATACCTACAATTCTTTAACACCTAACTGGTATTATAAAGTGTTACGATAAAATCCGCAATGCCTTGATTTTACTACAGTTTTGGCAAGTGAGCTTTCCCTTAGACTTTCCCTTATGTTATATCCTTTTCCCTTGTGTTACGACACCTCATAAGGGCAAAAACAAGGGAAGCAAAATCCGGTAACAGCTAATAACATTATATAAATCACATAATCGGCTGGAACTGGTCAAGATGCTTCTACAACTGAAACAGATAAGAGAAAGGACTTTGCAATATGAATATCGTTCATGCAGAATATAATAAATATCACAACATCATAGACATCAATTATTACAATGGCTACATACTTCGGATTGACTGTGGCAAGGCAGAAGATGGATTGATTACTACTCCTAACTCTCAACGAATGTTGGATGCACTGGCGATTGACAATCCACTAGAATATGCCCGTTTGTATCTTGATTCAGAAATGCAAGATTGGGTGAATGCGATGAATATGGAATGGTATAGCACTTGATAAAAGAACATAAAAATGAGAAGAAATCTGTCAAAAGTATTTCTATAAAATACGATATTTCTTTAGCCCTTCCATAAATAATGAAATAGAGCCGATAACTCACAATCGAAATAACGAGTGATTCATCGGCTCTATATTTTATGGTTATGGATATCATGAGTATCGCTTTATATGCAATTGCTATTTTGTTAATTCCCAATATTTATGACCCATAAAGAAGATTGTTAATTCGTTTTGATCTACTTCTATCTCAAAATTCACGCTATTATCTCTCTGTTCCACAAAAATCATATTTGAGGAAGATATGCTATATAATGCATTGCCACAGGTAATACCCAATTCGGGCATATCTTTGTTTACAACAAGTCCTCCATTTTCTTGAAAGGTAAACACTTCCTCTGCATTTGCATTCTTCCATGTACCAATAATATTTTTTTTATTCTGAATGTGCTTTATTTTTCCAACACATACAACGATAAGTATAGCTACACTTACAATTAAAGCAATGCCTACAACACTCTTTGCCAATTTCTTTTTATTCAATTTCTATTATCTCCATTTTTAGTTTCTTTAAGATTGAATGATTCCATATTGCTTAATTCAGTATCTCCATGAATTTCTAACATTGATACGCTTCTCACAGGAAATAGAATAGGAGAGATTCATTCATAAATAATTAAATCATTCATACTTACCTGAATTTGTAATGTTTTTCCATATTTTCTCATAATTATCTACTATAGTTTTTTCTGAGGTCAAAAATGCAAACATAGATATACTTGAATAGAGAGTTTCCGCCGAATCAAAAACCACACAACTTTCATCATGAGTTAGATTTCTCTTTGAATATATTTCCGATACAGGCATAAATGAATTTTCTTCCTCTTTGGTGTATTTATACCCATCAATACATCCTAGATTTTTTAAAAATATTAAATAAGTATCTTCGGTCTTCAGATATTGCCATCCGTTAGTGTAAAATTCTTCACCTCTAACAAATGATACAGGTTCTATAATGTAAATACAGTCACCTACTGAAAGATTAGCAGAATTATCCTTATAGATTTCCTCTATTTTTACCATTGTTTTTGTTGATCGTAAACTCATTTCACGAGAATTTGTTACAGTTATACGAGCTATTAAAGAAGAATCTTTTTCCATATCATCCAATGAGTAATTACTTTCATTGTTAAAGTAAGAAGTTTTCTGCCCTCCTGTATAGAAAATTTCCATAGCTGTATTTTCTGATAAAGCAATATCAGGATCATGAACCCCTGTAGTTGTTTTTATCCCAGTCTTTCCATAGAATAAGGCTGTCACCATACAAATGATTACAACACAGATAGTTAATACAAATTTCTTCATTACATCAACTCCTTAATTTTACCAAATTCCATGCATATCTTCTCATCCGCTAATATTTCAATATCTTCTTTATTATGGCTTGTCAGTATAGTAATGGTATCATTCTTTTTTTCTTCCAATATACGTTCACGAAATAAATCAATGCTATGCTGATCCAATGCGTTAGTTGGCTCATCCAAAAGCAAAATTTTTGGATGTTCCATCAGTGCTTGACAAAGAGCTAGTTTTTGACGCATTCCTAATGAATATTTATTTACTTTTTTCTTTGATTTGGGATCAAGACCAAAGTATATCATTATTTCATATATTTCTTCATCTGATACAATTCCTTTTATATTGGAAAGCATTTTCAAATTTTCAAATCCTGAATACATACTCCAAAAAGAAATATTTTCAATAACAGCTCCTAAATCTGGTAAAACATCCATATCTTTATGTAATGCCTTGTGATTATATTTTATGTATCCTTTGTCTGTATTTATAAAACCTGCAATGGCTCTGAGTAGCATTGTTTTACCTGAACCATTTTTACCATATATTCCATATATTTTACCAGATTCAAATGTATAACTGATATCATCAAGCACTTTTTCACCTTTAATTGACTTTGAAATAGATTTTACATATAAATTCATGGATATCATTCACCTCACAATATTTGTTTTTTTTCGCAAAGAAATTTACCTATCCACACCAAAACAGCGGATGATATAACTGAAATGAGACAGCTTGACTTAAAATTCAATAAATCTATATTGCTTGTAGTCCATTCGTAATTTTCTTCGACATAATATATAATAAGCTTGTTATGCCAATTAAATAAAGGAATATGTAGCAAGGAATAATGCCAAATTTTCCATATAACATTTCCCATTGAAAAATAAAATCCACACACCATTACTGGAATAAAAAATACAATAAATGCAACGATGTATCCTATAATTGAATCTTTCCAAAATGAAAACAAATAACTAATCATTTGCAAATGAAAAATCTCTATCAATAGCATAAAAATAACTTTGAAATCTTCTAAGCCATTAGAGGTATGCTCTACAAAAAGAAAAAACAAATAATCGGAAACAACTACAATACAGTCACGTAATATCATTTTTATTAATATATCCTTATAAATTATGTGTTTTTTCCCATAACGAGGAAGTAGAATTACCATGTTATCATTTGCATCATTAAATAAGTCCATTGTAAGATAACAAATCTCAAGGATAAACAAAATCGCAAAAAATGATAAAGATATAAGGTCAAACGAATGATCTATTAGTATTCCCCCAAAATATATTTGTGAACGTACTCCTTCTGTTATTGTAACCAGACTATTATGAAACCCCAAGTACACATTAGCATAAAAATATCTAATTACAAATGTTATAAGTGATACTAGTAAGCATTTTCCAACATTAACATTCAAAATTTTTTTCTTATATAACTTCATAATTTTTTATTTTTCTCTGTATAATGCCAATACTTAATCCAAAAATAAGCAATATCAGAACAATTTCTCCTATTATATTTCCATGAACATTAGGCATAATATAACCTTGTATAGAGAATTCATTTAGCCCAAAGACAGAAACAATCAAATTAAAAACAATATAGAATATAAACAAAGCACCAGGTATCTTTGCGAAATATAGAACTTTCATTTTGTTATAATATGAAAGAGCATAAGCTAAGATAGCTAATCCCGAGCCAAAAATTCCGTAATTAAAAATGTATATTAGATTATATAAAGTTGGATGTTGCAATCTCACCATATCAAGAAAATTGTCAGCGTTATATGATACCAAACCTATAGCGTAATCAGGTTCTCCCCAAGCACTGTCATATCCATGTATTGGATATGTCAAGTGGCATAATAATAAATTTATGAGCATTGGTATTGTTATTGTCAAAAAGGTTACAATCAGAATGCCAAATAATTTTCCTGCTAAATATTTCTTTTTCCCGATTCTTTGAATAAGTAGGATTGAACTATTGCTTTTTTCTTCTCTTATTAAGGAAAGTGATGCAATAATTGTTGCATAAACAGGCAATAACAGATACATTATATATGGAATATATGCCGCTTCAGTGCCCTGTAATACGAAATTTTCATTTGCTGAACGAATAAATTGATAACTTTTTCCTATATCATTTTTTACACATAAAATATACGAAGCAATATTTAAAATCATTAGAGCAATAAAAACAACTTTATATTCTGCACGATCAATACAATGTTTGATTTCTATAAGAACCATTTTTTTCATAATCTTTACCAAAAGGGCATAAACCCACGAAGAGGTTTATGCCCATCCCTTCTGTTATCTAAAATCTACATTTCCACTTACAAATGCAGTTGATAATTGAGATTGATAATTTTCCATTCCCATACCGACCTGTGTGTTAGTAGAATTATAACCGCTCTTGGTAAAGATTAAATTACAAGATCCTGTTCCAACACCCTGCTTATACTTATTAGATATTTTACTCTTGCTGTTATTGACAGCCCAGAAATTTGCGTAAGAGGTATTGGTAATTGCTGTTACCTCATTTGTGATGTAATCATCGGATGTTGTTTTTGCATGCATAGAGGTAAAGTTATTAGTCTTATTCAGTTTAAGTGCATAAGCGGTGTAAGATGCCGCCTGAGAATATGCTGCTGAAGAAAGAAATACACATCCTGCACAAAACAAACCAATACCTACTTTTGCAATCTTCTGTTTTAAACTTTTTAACATCATAGTCAATTCCTCCCAATCTTATTTTTTTAACTGCGTTGGTACTTTTGGTTCATACAACAAACCACG
>CABIXM010000002.1:134061-252339 GCA_902362725.1 Clostridiaceae bacterium
GAACTGTTCTACATATAGGTATAAAACCGAAAAGATGGCAGATAGGTTAAGCACCTACCTGCCATCTTTAATCTATATATTTCAGAAATAATGATTAATTATTGTCAGTCTCATATATAGATTTATAACGCTCTCGATCAACTGGAATAATCTCATTATCATTAGCATCTTTATATGTAATAAACTCATCGTATTCTGTAACTGATTTTTCCTCTGAGACAGAATTAATAGAATACATATTCGAATCGTTACACATTACATTTGAATTTGGACCAGAAATTAGTAACGAACCATCCTCTTGTGCATATGCCAAAAAGATATAAATGGAATTTTCGGAAGGCAGTGAATCATTCTCAAACAGATAAATAGCATCTTGTTTTTCTGAAATTCCGCCTTGTTTAACAATAGGAATAGGTTTATCTGTAATAAGTTCACCTTTTATATTTTCGAGAACCTGAATAGTATAATTAGTGTAAGGCGAACCGACCTCCTTAGGATTTCCTTTTTCATCTTCAGTCGTTATAACATTTCGATACTCGGTTCCATCGCAACTGACAACCTTTGCTACAAATACGTAATCACAGATACCAACAGCTTCGCGAATGTTATCAGTATCATATACAAAAGATGCGTGCATCTGGTGGATTGGCAAGTTAGATACATTTGTATTCAGTTGACTTGCATTATTTTTGGATGCACATCCTGTAAAAAACATTCCTACGATAAGAACAATAGACAAAATACCATAGATACTTGATTTTTTCATAGCGTTCTCCCTCCCCTAATAATTATTATATGCGGCATCATATGAATCTTTATCATTTTGAGATAATGCCTGCGTACTAGTATGTCCCGTAATTGCTGCATCCATAACATCTGTTGAAGTACTGTGATCCAACCCTAATGCATGTCCCAATTCATGTGTCGCTACATTCTGTTTTTTACTATTACTATAACCGCTCATATAATAGGTATTGAGTTCAATTTTACCACTAGAATATGTCATGCCTGCCCATCCATTCGAAGCATTGACATCGCTTACGTATACATCTTCTACAACAAAAGCACTGTCTTTTCTGATTACTCCAGATTTATATGCATTCCATGTGGCAGCCCCAGTGTTAATATAACTCATGTAAGTGCTGTTTCCGTCATAGTCTAGATGTTTGCCAGAATCAACAAGATCCCATGTTTGTACATAAGCTTGTGCAAATGCCGTAATAGGAAATAGCATTGCTATAGCCATTAAAGTTATAATGCTATACAATAAATGATTTTTTAAAACAGATTTTTTAAAATGCATACTCCTTCACTCCTTTTCAATCATGTAACAACGGTTATCTTCAATTATTCTTAAAGGTTATCTTTATGAAAATTGAAACGCAACACATACTAGTACACATTATATATCCTGTTAATATTCCTAAAGTACGACATCTTATCATCTCCACTCCATATTATAGATTCTCAGAATACTTAAGATGTAGTAGTATACCTTGAATATAACAAAATCTTTATACTTTTCAATACCTCTATGCATGAATGGTAGCTCACTATGCACAAACGGTAGCATATTATGTTGTGTACCTACTTTATTGATGATAAAATATGACGGAGAATGATTAAAGGAAGTGGTAGCTATGCTATATATTGACTCAATATGGGAATATATTGTTAATTTCTTAGAACTGGCATTGTTTATAATATTTATCCATAAAAAATTGCGTATTCGAGCAAATTATAAACATCAAGCAGTTTTGATGTTTCTTTTCGTATCATTTCAGTTTGCTGTGTTATGCACGCTGAATAAAATGGGAATATCATCCTACAGCACTTTGATGTCATCTTGTGTTTTGGACATTGGATATGCAGTATTGTTCTATCGTGATAGTATAATTCGCCGTATCTTTTGGGGCTTTTCGTATTCCATCATTTGCTTAGTTGCAGAACAGATTTCGTTCTTTATTCCCGTTACTCTTTATAAAGGAGCGTCTCTGGAGCTATTATTAGGTGGAACATTACGGAAGCCATATACCATGTTATATTTGGCAATGATAGCTGTTTTTGTCTTGTTATTTCATTCTATTGGAAACAAAGACATATCTCTTTCACCGTTCCAAAAAGTTGCATATATTTTCATCGCAATTTCTGGACTTGCAATCGGGCACTACATATTAAGGCTGACTTTGGAATCTGTTGATAAATTTGGTGATTCATCCTTTTCAGCTAGGCTATCATTGGTTGACTTGTTTTTTATTATTTTATTTTTAGTATTGATGCTATACATATACCAGCTAGGTTATTCAAAAGAAGAAAACATACGATTACTGGAAGAACAAAAGATTTATGAGCTGGAAAGGACTGAGTTCAATAGCTTATCTGAGACAACTGAACGATTACGAAAAATGAAACATGATATGCAGATTTATGTGGATGCAATCAACGTATTAGCAAAAGACAAGAAATGGGATGAACTTATAGCATATACAGAGCAATACCATAACACTCTTGCAACTACGCAAAGTGCCATAGCAACGGGAAATATTGCTATTGACTGCATACTTACCGCAAAACTTGATTATGCTGAAAAACACGGAATTAAGACAGAATATTCTATTATGGCTCCTGAAAATTTTCCGCTTGATTCTGTTGAGCTTTCATCCATACTTGGAAATATATGGAATAATTCCATTGAAGCAGGAGAAAGACTTATAATCTCTGATCCAACCGAGCATCCATACATTTATTTTTATATTAAACCTTACCAGAATATGATACTGATTCACATTGAAAATAATTATGATGGTGTGATAAAAGGTAGCATTGATGGAGACATTTTGAGTGTTAAACAAGGAAAAGAACATGGACTTGGGATAAGACGAGTAAAAGAGCTTGTAGAAAAGGCAGATGGCGTATTGCAGATTACATCTGATAACAAAATTTTTTCCGTACATATTATGATACCGGATAAGGAGAATAACAAACTACTATGAAAATGAAAATAACCATACTTGAAGATTCTGTGATCGAATCAGAACGGCTGAAAAATGGAATAAGAAAATACGGGCAGCAATATGATTGGGATATTGAAATTGACGAATACGAATCGGGCGAAGAATATTTTTCAAAAAATTCTGAAGGCACAACTATACAGGCTTCAGCATTTTTCCTTGACATACAAATGGGGCAAATGAATGGAATTGAGGTTGCTAAACGCCTTCGTGAATCTGGTTATCAAGGTATTATTGTATTTTTAACAGCTTTTAGAGAATATGTATTCCGAGGATATGAAGTCAGAGCTTTAAACTACTTGCTAAAACCCGTCAAGGAAAATACTCTTTTTCTGTGTTTGGATGAAATCGCGAAGGAGTTATCTAATAATACCTACATATACCGAAACAAGCAGGAAATTGTAAGTATTCCCTATGCAGATATATTGACATTTTCGAGCAGATTACATTATGTGGATATATTGACCGTAGACGGCAAATGCTATGAACAAATGTCTACCCTAAATAAGATTATTGTCCATTTGCCAAGTGAATTTATCCGAACCCATCGTTTTTATATTGTAAATATGGCACATATCTATCGTATTACATCAGGAACGATTGAATTGTCAAATCATCTAACTACACAAATCGCACGTTCTTATTCCAAAGACGTGATAAGTGCTTTTGCCAAATATACAACAAGATTTGATACAAGCGGGGATTTTGAATGATTACGAAGTGGGCTACATCTATTGCTAATAAGTTAGCAGAACTATCCGGGGAGGATGTTTCTGCGGATCAATTAGAAATATACATATATGGCTTAGAATGTTTTTTGAATACTTTTATAACCATAGTGTTATTGTTCGTATGGGGAGTTTTATCACATACACTCGGCTATACCCTAATTTGGGTAATTACCTTTTCATTGTTACGACATTATACCGGAGGTGCCCATGCTCCAACGCAGTTAACATGTATCTTAGGCAGCTTTTTTCTCGGTTGTCTTGATAAGTGGGCTATAATCTATTTAAAGCCAACTGTACTAGGATATTTGATACTTGTCCTTATGTGTATATTATTTGCACCTATAAGTAACCATAAAATATGTTTAACCACCAAACAAAAATGGATACATAAACTTATTTCTGTGATAATTGTTAGCATTGGATTTCTGCTGTTTTATAAAATTGGAAACACGAAGATGAATACCACATTGTTTTATTCCTTTTTCTGCGTAATCATTCTTATGATAGTCGAAACAATTAAAAATCTAATGAGACACTTTAAATAGCAGGATGACTTTTCATAAATATTCAAAAAAGATAAAGAATTTGATGGTCTTTATCTTTTTTGAATTTAATTAGATTATCTAGCTCCTCTGTCTGATGGCGAACGATAGTTAAAATCTCTGTCCTGTTCCCGTTTCTGAACTTCTGCCTGTTTTTCTGCCAGCTTTCGATGGATTGAGTTTTCTCCATACTTGGAGTTCCATTCCTTGTTTGCTTTGACATAGGATTCATACTCGGACTTGCCTTGTTTATAGACTTGCAGGAACGCATCTACCGTTGGATATTTGTAATCCTGCACGATATGGGATAATCCCTGCTTCATAATCTTAATCGTTTCTGCGTATTTGTTAGACTGTGCCTGCAATTCCTTTCGTTTCTTTCCTTGGAATAATCCTGTACAGTTCTTCAAATCCTCGTCAATAAGGTCTTTTTTCACTTCCTGCGTATGAATGGCTCTGTTTTGTCGTTTAAGTTTCTCCATAATCTCTTCAAGTCGCATCTCATAATCGTGTGCCAGCTCAGACATTCTTGGTCTTGGCGGAATAACGGTCTTTTCTGCGGTAGTAGTAGCAGGTGCTTTGAATGGTTGGGTCACAGCAGGAATTGTCTGATTGTCTGTCTGTGTAACGGATGGAGCTGGTTGTTTCTCTTGTTTTTCATTTCTTCGCTCCATAAGGTCGGAGATTCTGGCTTTCTGTTGTTCCTGTTTCTGTATCAGCAACTTTATGAGTTCTTTTAACAGCTCGATTGCCCGAAAGATAATCATAAACAAAAGCTCCGGATGATTGCCATACTTGTGAATGGATTCCTTAATCGGAGTTGAAATCTGTTCCTGCTTTACCTTTAAGATTTCCTTTCGCTCCATCCCCGATACCAAAGCGTGATCCACAGTACGATTCCAGTCCTGTATGACCTTATTATTGAGTGTAATCTTATCTGCCTTTGGATTGTTCTTACCGATTTTCTTAGTGGCAAGATAGACATCCCCACGCTTGAATGCAGACAGCTTTTCTTTCTCATCTTTGACAAGTCCGTTGATGACATCGGTATAAAATACCTTGACCTCATCTAAGAAATGTTCCTGCTTAAAGCGAGCGTCCTTGATGGTAAACATCTGTCTTTCGTAGACCTCACCTTTCTTGATCACCTTACACCTTTTACGGATAGTTCCATTCTCGTCTAGGATTTCTTTCTTGGTACGAACATGATTACCTTTCTCATCATAGAACATATTTCTGGTGGCAATCTTTTCTATCGGTTCGTCAAGATAATTTCGTTCTGCAAAGATAAGATGGATATGATAATTCGTCTTTCGTTTGTTATGATGGAGTGCTGCAATACAATCAACACCATACCGACTTTTGAATTTATCCGTCATATATTTTAATAGTCCGTCTGGCGGATAATCCACAAAGGATTCCGGCAGGGCAATGATAAATTCTCTTGCTTCGATACATTTTCCCTCTGTACCGCTTTTCTTAAATTCTGCCTGATTGCACTTGGCAAGTTCTGTCCAAAATTTTCGGTCTGTGGTTTCATATACCGCATAGAGATTTTCCTGTTTTTTGTCACTGGAGATATAATAGATTCTTCCACGAACATTATGGAGCTTTGACATCTGCACAAATGAATTTCTTGGCATAGCGATTTCCTCCTTTCCCAGTTTTGATTTTGGAAAAGAGGACAGATAAGATAGATGAGATGTGAGTAGTAAACTTTCCCTGTGAGCGAGTGCATAGGCACTCGTCTTGCGAACACATCCGCCTTGTGGCGGCTAAGCCTCGCAGAGCGAAATACACAGAGTACAAAACGAAGTTTTGTGCGATGGGTGTATTTCGCTCTCAAACGCCGAGGGCTTGCTTATGAAGTTCACTTTTAGCTGTAACTGTTCCCTCAGCACCTAATTTTGTGCCTTTAATGGCACACTTTTTATGTGCCGTATCCGGCACTCCCTTTTCTTAACAGAAATGCTAGAAGATTGCTATGAAAATCAGCGAAACAATAGACGAATCCGTTAGCACTTTTGCCTTAACAATAGCATTGTTCTATTATTCAGACTTTTTAGCAAAAACCGTAGAAACAGTAGAAGTCTGCTATTAAAATCGAAAAAACAATAGCACGATTCGTTAGCATTTTTGCCCTGACAATAGCATTGTGTTACTTCGCTTACTTTTAAACTGTGTCTGGCAAGGAAGTGGTAGTAAAAGTTCCTATTAAATTTCATTTTTAATAGTGCATTGTTTTATTACATTTTGATTTTAATAGAGCTTTTTACTATTAACTCTTTGAAAATGTACCCCATAGATTGGACACTCAAAATCATAGTAGCGTACACTTTTTGTCATAGGTCGGACAGCTTTTTTCATAGCTACACTTGGTATGACTTCTCACAGCACTTTTTGTAAGTTGGGTGGACTTGTCCTACCAGTCGGCTTCACTTGGGTGGATGGTTGCACCCACTTCATTTTCTGGCTTGGGTGGACTATTCATAACACCTTTTGCATCTTGGGTGGACTTGTCCTACCAACAAGCTATAACTGGGTGGACGATTGCACCCATTCACATCCATCTTGTCCTCATTTTCCAAAAGTTCTGGTTGTATCTGAGGACTTGTCCGTGATATAATCTATTTGCGTGTAGGTATATCATGGCTTTTAGTCAGATACATACCAGAGGGATGGTCTTAGGACTGTCCCTTATTCATTTTTCATTGTTCCCTTGACCGCTTTTACTGCGTGTCTGTCTCGTAAATCCTTCCCCTCATTGAGAATCAGAAACTCGTCTAATCGTTCCCTGCGGATTAAGATTTTTCTTCCCACTCTAAGGATAGGCAGCTTTTCCCATTCCACAAGATTTCTAAGAGTGTTTCTTCCGATACCTGTATAGTCGGCAGCTTCTTCAATGGAGAGAGCAAACTTTAATTCTGTCATTCGATCACCTCATTCCTGCGTAGGATTACAAGTCTTGTATATCAGAGGATGTTCCTTTTTGAAGAAAGGATTAGCCTTTTTTAAAACTTGCGTTACGCAATTCTGATTAAAGTATATATCTTTTATAACGCTATGTCAAGCCTTACGAAATTCTATCATCTTTTATAGAATTGCGTATTGCAATATATCGTGTTATGTGGTATAGTAATGACATACCGAAAAAGGAGGTTCGCAAGTATGTTAAAAGATAAAGAATTGCGAAAGACAATCGGTAGCAGAGCAAAAAGCCGTAGACAGGAGTTAGGATTGAACCAGCCTTATGTCGCTGAAAAAATGGGCGTGACAGCCTCAACCATTCAGAGATACGAAGCAGGAACGATTGATAACACCAAGAAAATGACCTTAGAAGGTCTGGCAGATGCACTTCATGTATCTGTGGAATGGCTGAAAGGTGAGACGGACGAATACGAAACAGACATTACGGATAAAAGAGAATTACAGATTCGTGATGTGATGACTTCCATTCTGAATAAGCTCCCTTATGATATGGAACAGTCCGAAAGTGATTTTTCCAAAGACCTGCTACTACTGATGTTACGGGAATACGAGCTGTTCGTGGATTCGTTCCAGTTCGCTTGTAAGAATTTCAAAGGAAATACAGATAACAAAATGCTCGCCCAGACAATGGGGTTTGAATCCAATAAGGAATACAATGAGATTATGTTCCTTAGAGAAATCACCCACACCGTCAACGCATTGAACGATATGGGCGATATTGTAAGACTGTATTCTAAGAATCCTGAGACAGCGAAAAATCGACTAGCCAATCTTTTATCAGAAAAAGATCCCGATTCGGTATAGATAGGCAGACGGAGCTATGATATACTTACACGCAAGAAGCATTTCACCAGTTCCGATTGCCGATATCGAAAGGAGAAACGATTATGGCAAAAGGTTCTGTAAGGAAGAAAGGCAAGAAATGGTACTACCGCTTTTATGTGGAGGATGCAAGTGGTAACTTGGTTCAGAAAGAATTTGCAGGTACGGAGAGCAAATCAGAGACAGAGAAAATGTTACGCAAGGCTATGGAGGATTATGACGCAAAGAAATTTCTAGCCAAAGCGGACAACCTCACACTCGGACAGATGCTAGATGTATGGGCAGAGGAAGATTTGAAAACGGGTTCACTTAGCAACGGTACAGTCGGTAACTATTTACAGGCAGTAAACAGGATTAAACAACACCCAATCGGAAACAGAAAACTAAAGACAGTCACTTCGGAGCATTTGCAGAAGTTTATGGATTTACTTGCATTTGGCGGTGAGGAAGGAAATTTTAAGTCAAAGGGTTACACCATCGACTATATCCGTTCTTTCCACGCAGTCCTGCAACAGTCCTTCCGATTTGCAGTCTTTCCAAAGCAGTACATCACATTCAATCCAATGCAGTATGTGGTAATGCGTAGGAAAGCCGAGGAAGATGTGGATTTGTTTTCTGATAATGATGAGGATGCAGAGGTTATCAACCCGATTACACCAGAGCAGTATCAAACGCTTATGGAGTATCTGGAAGAAAGAAACAAGCCTGCTGTCCTGCCGGTACAGATAGCGTACTACACAGGTCTTAGACTTGGAGAGGTATGCGGACTGTCTTGGAGTGACATTAACTTTGAGGAACAGTATCTGACAGTACGAAGAAGTGTCCGTTACAACGGAGCAAGGCACAAGACCGAGATTGGTCCGACAAAGCGAAAGAAAGTCCGTATCGTGGATTTCTGTGATACGCTCGCTGACATCTTAAAGAAAGCGAAAAAGGAACAGAGAAAGCAGGTATTCAGTTACGGAGAACTCTATCAGAGGAACTACTACAGGGAAGTTAAGGAAAAGAATCGTATCTACTATGAGCTTTATCATTTGGATGGCACAGAGGACATTCCGCTTGATTACAACGAGATTAACCTTGTATGTATCAGACCGGACGGAGCATACGAAGCCCCTGCAACGGTTGAGACAGCTTTAAGGACAGCAAGGAAACGATTGTCGGAGCTTGATGATAATTTCCACTTCCACACCCTGCGACACACTTATACCACAAACCTGCTCTCAAATGGAGCAGCACCAAAGGATGTACAGGAATTACTTGGACACTCGGATGTAAGTACCACTATGAATGTCTATGCACACGCTAACCGAGAAGGTAAGCGAAACTCAGCCCGACTACTTGATAAGGTGGTTGGAGAATAAAATCGAATAAGAAAAACTTTCCCTTGTAGATACCTCATAAGGGCAAAAACAAGGGAAAAGGATACATATAGAGTGGCAAGGCATACCGCCAAGTCGCATAAAATAAGGAAAGTTGAGATTTTAGTTATACAAATCAAAATTGTTGAAAAGAATGCACTTTGCGCTACCGTTATCTGATCAGCGATTTCCTCTGGTGTCTGATCAAGCAAACCTCCTATCACATCAGAGAAGTTAATCATATCCTCCGATGTAAAAATCAGCTGATATAATGCATCTCCATATTTGAGGACTGTGGCAATTACTGTATTGCTGGATAATACCAGCCATCCTGCTATAATTGTCCGTGCTGCTATGGATAAAGATGTGTCCTCTGTTCCTCTTGGTGACATTATTTGCATCAATGCCGCCCATCCACAGATAATAATGACTAATGCGATCCCTATCACAATCATGGTATCCATGTAAGTAGACAGACCTGCAAACCATTTTGTCAGATCCTGTGGCGTTGCAAATTTAAACGGTGCCAGTAATGTTTCTGTTATTAAACTGGCAAAGGCCCTTAGCATCTCTTTCACACCATCTGCCAGACCTTCTGAAAAAAAGTTCACGATTGTTGTAATTAACGAATCCAATTTCTGTTCATCTCCTTTTTATCCAACACAAAAGGAAGCTTCATCAGCTTCCTTCCATGTATTCGTATGTAATTTGTGCTTCTATTTGCTAAAGATATTCGTGATCATATCTGTTAGCCAACCATATTTTAATGCTGACGCTAATGCAAAGCCTCCTATACACCTAAAAAACCATTTCTTTCCCGTCTGGCACATTTTATCGTCCGGCGCTAAAATATATACGCCTCCAGCAATCAATCCAATAACTACTACTAATTTCTGAATCAGGCTCCAAACACTTTCTTCGTAACCACCAACTGCAGATTCTGCTCTTGTAAATATATCTTCGCCTGCAAATGCCAGGGCACAGCACATTCCAATTACAAGAACCTGCGTTATTACTACTTTTACTATCTTCTTTTTTTCCACAGGATTATCCCCCTCTTTTTCTTTTTCCTTATCTTAACTCGCACCCGTGCAACATGGAATTCAAATAGCATCTTTTATTTCTTCAAATCCAAGTTTAGATAACATTCAAATGTCAGTCTTATCAAAATTCAAATCACCGATAATTTCCAAATAATTTTGTCAATTAAGCTCATAAAAATATCCCGGTCAGAGCCGGGATATCAAAATTTTCAATCTTTTGTTGTCAGGTAAGAAATCATTGTCCTTGTTGAATATCCCCATAAAACAATGCTCAATACATCGTAAGCCTTTCTCCGCTGCTTAAAGTATGAGGCCCTGGACAAATGCAGGCGTTTCTTCAGGACTGTATCTAAAGTAATCTGGTTCAATATCAATTCAGTCTGTATATTCAATAATTCATAATATAATTCCCCGTTCTTTGGAAAATACTTTACCTGCTCGATTGCATTGCGGATCAGAATCATATACTCCAATATGCTCCTCTCGCAATCCAGATCTGCAAATCTATGTCCAAATTCCAAAAGTTCCTCCGTAGTCCTGCAGTTTCTAATTGCCTTGAATAAAGTGCCATCCTCTCCGTATCTCCACAATATTGTACAGTAACATTTCATCAGAGCTTCCGTATTGTGAAAAAGCTCTTCGGTCTCCTCATCTAAGGAACGCCTCGAATACAGGATCCGCGAAAACAAATAATCAAACCGCTCTCCATACTGAATACTCAGCATTTTTACCGCTGCTATGTAATGCGTCTTCACTTCATAAAATGACGGTCCATTTTCCCCATACTTTCCCGGATATATATGCAATCCGGATATAATGTGATGGTAGCGGTACCCATTCTCCGGAATATACTGCAGATGATTTACCGCTTTCTCTACCAGATCCGTAATTTTTCTCGTATTGGCAAATTGAAGCCTCCGATACTTCAAATTCATCAATACGTCCTTTTCATCCAAGATCTCAGACAGGATCCGATTCAGATCTATCATTTCAGCAATTCCCTCCGGACACTCTTTGTCTGACAGGCCCGTTGTTATATTATGCTCCAGCGCCCATTTTTGAGTAAGATAAGTAGATAATGCAAGTGCCGTAGAGCGGATGGACGGATCCCGCTGAATCTCCGCATTCAGCAATTTCATTGCTGTATTTGCCCGTGTTGCATTTGAAATAGAGCGCCGGAAAAATATATTCAATATTTCCTGCTCATTTATGATCTTATCCAGTATATCACTTTTTTCCAACTGTCCGCTTTCGTATAATTCCACTTGCTCACCTCATTTCTGACACATCAATTATACGGGAAATTTCGCAAAAGGCAAGCAACGGAATTTTTATAAAAAAAATAGAGTTGTTGTAATATCATTTTTGATATTACAACAACCCTTTACACTGCAAGTTTACCAGTACAAATTCAATTTTTCTTCAGCTTGTTCTGCAGATAGTGAAAACTCCTCCATAATTTTATGTTTCGCAAGCTCCCTGGAACTGCCGAAACCCTGGCATAGTTTTATTCCCTTTTCTATTCCTTGTTCTATTCCTTGTTCTATTCCTTTCTTTATTCCTTTCTCTATTCCTCTTTCCGTTCCAATTTCAATTCCCTCATCCAAAATTTTCTGCATTTCGTTACACATAATCTCAACTCCTTCCGGTGTTTCTTTTAACTCGTATACACGTTCTGCCAGAATCGCACTGTGCATCTCACTCGGATTTTTACAATTCAGATCGTGCATTAACCTTCCCAGTTCCGTATCCGCTCTGTTGCTTCCCGTCACATAGATAATATGCGCCTCATCCTTGAAATTCTTCTCGACTTCCTCTATCTTCCTTTCCACATGATAAATCGGAAGTCCGTAGCCCAACACATCACCTCTGGTAATGAAAATAACATAGCTTTCTGGCAGTTTGCTAAAGTCCTGCCCTGGTTCCAGCGTATTCATGTCCAGCAACCCACTATGATATCTTGCTCTCTTAGGTGATGCCCCTTGATCTTCATGCTGAAACTCTACATTTATTTCTTTTCCTTCTGCATTCACAGCCACACAATCCAAAATTGCAGATTTTCCTTGCAGGTTCTTATAATCCTTCTGTAAAACCTGATCTATTACCCGCAAATTTTTCTCACCCATGATTATCTGCAGAATATACTCTGTACAGCTCTTTTTTTTCAATACATTCCGCATAAATACATCATCCATAATGGTGAGTTTCTTTACTACACTCTCATAATGGTTCTTCCTCTCCTCCAAGTACCTCTGGTTCTGTTCGTCTTGTGAGATTCCATGATTGCCTACCTTACCCATAAGGCTCTCCTTTTCTAGTTATAGTATAACTGTTTTTTTTCTTTGCAACAATCCTTTTTACTCTGGATCCATTATGTTTTTAACATATTTTTTTCCTCCTGAAAGTATTTAGACTCCCATTTTATAAAAACAAAAAGGACCAATATGCAATGATACATATTGATCCTCTATATTATTTCGCTGTTTTTATGTTGAATGCTAAGTCTATGGTTTTATTATAATCTCCTGGATTATATTGTCAACCATCAGAAGAACATACTTTTCATCAATTCGTTACCCAGAGCTGAATTTGCATCCTCTGTCTCTTCTGCTTCGAGCGTATCTTCCGCTTCCGCATAATTCACTGTGGCCTTTTGCTCTTCTTGGACTTTCTGCTCTGGAAGCTCTTTTTCCGTTTCCACCTTTGGCGCCGGTATGTT
Source organism: Clostridiaceae bacterium (assembly GCA_902362725.1). Classification (GTDB taxonomy): domain Bacteria; phylum Bacillota; class Clostridia; order Lachnospirales; family Lachnospiraceae; genus Laedolimicola; species Laedolimicola ammoniilytica. The sequence continues at coordinate 147,279 of CABIXM010000002.1, forward strand.
ATATGGGATCGGATCCAATAGCTGCTCTATCGCTCCACCAGTCTGTGCATTCCGATATTCCATATACTCTGCATATCTTTTCTGCCGTTCCTCCAGTTGCTGCTTCTCAGCCTTATATTTTCGGAGTTCCAACACTGTATTTATCAGAAATTCCGTCGGCTGGATTTTATTTTTCTTGGCCTCCATTATTTCATTGTAAACACTCATATGTGTCTGATTCTCAGGTAAAAAATTGATATTTACTCTTATATACTCTGACATTCCTTACTCCTTCCGGAGATTTCTCCCCATATCCAGATACCCTTGAGCATTTGCTTTTACATCCGTTATGAAGATCGGCTCATATCTATGGCTCTTCCCTGCAAAATAATCTTTTATATGAGACATAAAGATCTGGGAGCCTCCTCCGAGGAATACCGGCACTGCAGATGTTAATTTAACACCTTCCTCCAGGAAACCGTTCAAAAGATTAAATACATAATCCTTAGATACGCTATCATAGATTTCATGCAGCTGATCCTCTAACTGCACCGAACGCTTTGTCTCCAAGAAGTAGCGATCCAGATCCACAAACGGAATCTCATAATCCTTTTCTTCCTCTATCCGGTTTACAATAGAGCTATACATACGCAGGACACCTTTATTCATGGTCCGGATACAGTCCTTGTTCAATTCTACTCGGCCGCTTCCGCTCTCTTTGACCAGGTTCAAAATATCTGTCGTATAGCCTCCAATATCAATCAGATAGATGTTACTTCCCTTGCTCACAATATTTCCGAGTTGGCTATTGGCTGCAGCGAGGCACTGTGAAAATATCATCACATCATCCACATGAATTTTAAACTTCTGGCCTGCATAACTAAAATCATAATCCCGTTTGTAAAACTCAATGTACTGATCTCTATATTTCTTAACATGCAGCGGCGGCAGCCCCAGACACAGAACCACGTTCTGCTCAATTACTTCCGGTAATCTCAGATCACGTTTTTCTTTCTTCAGCATAATCTCTTTCGCCATTGCGATCATTACCAAAAGCATGTAATCAAAATTTGCTTTATTATCCTCATGTGGGAATTTCTTGTCACATATACTGTAACTCTTCCCTTCATAAACCAGGCAATCTCCTCCAAGAGCGCCATCATACTCTGTGTAACATGCGCGAAATACTGTGTTCGGTGTTTTGATAGAATGATTTCCCGTATCTACCGCAATTAACATAGGTTTACCAGCCATCAACTTTTCCTCCTTGTTGATATCAATTTACTTTATTTAATCTTATCTTATCATTACACTTTTGTCAATATTTGCATCATTTATTTATATTTTATCTCATTTTGTACTCAAGAGACCTTCACTGCAACTTGTGTACACGGTGTACACAAGTCAAAATCCCCATCAATTCTGAATTTTCAAAATCAACAGGGATTATACTCATAGTTCTTTCCAACAGAATTTCTTATCATACCAGATCACAGCTACTTTTCCCTTTATATCTTTTTTACTTACAAAAGTATTTTCCCAAAATCTTGCATCATAAGAATTTTCACGATTGTCACCCAGCATGAAGTAACAATCTTCCGGTACCTCATAGGGGCCATATACGTCTGTTCCTGCTTCTCCTATATATGGTTCTGATAATTCAACACCGTTGATATAAACCTTTCCAGAAATGATTGCAACCGTATCTCCCGGTAATCCTATTACACGCTTGCAAAACAATCTCGAACGTGTATCTGGCTCTATGAACACCACAATGTCCCTTCGTTCATATTCTCCAGCCAGTATCCCTTTCACCATAATTCCAATGCTCCCACTATTGATCGTTGGCTCCATGGATGCTGATGGTATATATGTCCCAGGCAGTATCAAAAAATGTGTTATAAGAAATACCAACACCAGCTCCGTAATACAGAATAGTCCTACTTTCTTACTGCTGCGTTTCATTCAGCGGCTCTCTCAACCAAATCTGCGTATCTGCTTTTAACGGTTTATATCCATACGCTTTCAAGCTACCACGCAACAATGTATTATCCTCTGGGACAATTACAGCCATAATATCCACCAGCTGCTGCAATGCAAAAATCATAATGTCGCTCAGATTAGCTCCTATAAGGGTATCTGCATCATTTTTCTTGATAAATGGGGATCTTCTGATATCTGTAACAATAACGGCGCATCCTTCATCTTTTTTCCTGCGGTAAATTTCTGATATCAATGTACTTATATGTGCATCTTCAATCTCACTAAATGCAGCTTCTTCCAATGCGCTCAACTGATATGATGAAAATGTCAAATTCAGCAGAGGAAATACAAAATACTCACTGCTGGTACTATATGTAACCTCAAACTCCTGATCTTTGTAATCCTCATCCGCATAGATACAATCATTCCAATATTTGAGATCTGATTCCACATATCCCATCTCTTCAATTTCAGATATAGGAATACTTCCCATAATCTGCAATGTCTCGTACAATGCATTTCCATAGTTGATAGCATCCGCACTCATTGAATATGCAAAGCTTGTACTTTTCCTTGAAAATGTTAAATTCCTTTCTGCTTTTAAATCAAATGGAAACTTAAAAAAATCTTTCACGTAGACCTCCTCCTGTTTTCTCAATATTTACAAATTATTATATCGGTCAGATCATGAATTGCAAGCAACGCAATTTTTTCTCATTTTTCAATATGGACATCTATCATTGCCGGCAGAAATATCTCACTTGCTTTTGCTAAAAGGTAAAGCCCAACGCATCCCAGCAAATAGATGATAGCCGCCCCGCTTTGGTATCCTCCCTGAAACCAGCGCTTGCACATAATACCTGCCAATATTATCGCCAGTATCTTTGCGGCCTGTAATATTACACTATATATATTTCGCTTTATTCCCAATTCATCTTTTATACATTTTCCATTCATTGCAAAAAAATGAATCAATGAATCTATTGTGCCATCCATTTCTTTATCTGTGATATTCTCGTCTTGGACTAATCCAATCAACTGTGCGCCTCCAAACCGGTAATTACATACCACAGCTCTGCAAGTATTACCATTGAGCTGCAGTATCCCCTCATATACTTTTCCATAGTACCTACAGCCTATCAATTCTTCAGGCTGAAACTTTCCTCCGGCCAATTTAATCAATTCCATATTGATTCTGCTCATTTGATACAATTTCTTTTTCATCTTTCAATTCTCCAACATGTCTTCTTAATATCGTCATTGCAAATACTCTTCTCTGGGCTTCAACCCGATCACATGCATCTTCAATATAAACCGGTCGTATTGGAATCACAGGTACTTTTTTAGGTACTGCATAATTGTTTATCTTTTTCATCATTTTACCTGAACAACTTCTTACGACAAAGATTACATCAGCTCCATTCAGCATGAAGGAGATATCATCCCGTTTTCTCCATCTGTTGTAATTCCAACAATGTAACGCTGGGTAAAAGATTCTGAACAAATCGCACATAACCTGATCCCCCATCAGAACTGCTACCTCTACTTTTTCTGCCAGCCTCTTTATGTTCTGATCCACTTCCTCCATACTATATTTCTTGCGCATCTCCTGAAGCTCAAATCTATCCCAGGTTACTCCCTGGCTATCTATTTCTGCAAGCAGCTTTTCTATTGTCATTTTTTCTTCTGGCCTGCACTCTTGTATATACGCACACATAGATTCGTGAATCATTAGCTCTTGACAAAGAATTTCATCAAAGTAACGCCGTCTTTTAAATTTACTCCATAAATTTACTATGCTCATTTATGTACTATTCCTCCTGTTTTCATGTACCAGCTCTCCTGTTTTCGACTTTTTGATGTACTTTTTCTCCTGTTTTCATGTACCAGCTCTCCTGTTTTCGGTTTTTTGATGTACTTTTTCTCCCGTTTTCATGTACTAGCTCTCCTGTTTTCGGCTTTTTGATGTACTTTTTCTCCCGTTTTTATGTGTCAGTTCTCAGCTCTCTGATGTACCATTTCTCCTGTTTTCATGTACCACTTCTCCTGTTTTCGGCTCTCTGATGTACTTTTTCTCCTGTTTTCAGTTATTGATGTACTATTTCTCCTGTTTTCATGTACCAGCTCTCCTGTTTTCAGCTCTTTAATGTACTTTTTCTCCTGTTTTTATATACGAAATACTTCATATAGCCATATATTTTAAAACTTATAGTCCCCCACTGGCTCATTTCACAATGTACCAGCCCTCCTGTTTTCATGTACCACTTCTCCTGCTTTCAATTTCTCTTCATGTACCGGTTCTCCTGTTTTCATGTACCAGCTCTCCTGTTTTCAATTTCTCTTCATGTACCAACTCTCCTGTTTTCATGTACCAGCTCTCCTGTTTTGTAAAAAAAAAGCTGTTATTTTACAGCTTTTTTCATTCCCTAAATATAAAATACTTAGTAAATATAAAATATCCTTTATTAAATAATAAATACCCACTGCACTGTTCCATTCATATATCAGCATTTACCCTTTTACATAATCTGCTAGTTCCATTTGGTAATAATCCTTCATAAGATTGTATCTGCTTTCCGATACACCTTTTATCTTTTTTGTGGTTTCCAATTCAGCTAACTCTTTATCTACACCAAACTTCTTTTCTATCATGAAAGTGTAACCTATAATTTTTCGATTTGAACGTATTGCTTTATATTTAATACTCAAGCTTGTTAATTCGTTAATTTCTTTTATAGAAGGATCTATTACCCATTTTCTCAGATCTTCTATTTTGAGATACTTATCCTCTAATGCGAATCTTTCTCTTATCTCCTCGATTGTCATTGTACGACTTTTCTGAAATGCCTTCGCTGCAAATAATTCATAAAAGGGGCTACTATAATTACCTCTAAGCCCCAACGTTTCCTTTAATGAGAACACAGTAAAATTATCTGTAAGCTTAATCAGAAGTGGCACCACCGGCTCAGGAATGGTCACTATAATTGTTCCATCATCACTATTGATTTTAGGTGTTGTAATCCACGTAAATAGAAAGCTATTACCTTTTTTGTCATCCAACCAAAATCCGCGTGTAGCTATATTTTGTAAAGTAGCCTTAATGTCCTTATAATTTTTTCCACAAATAGAAAGGCCACATGTATTACAATATTGAGAAATTGGAAATTCCACTTCCAGAGCACCTTCAGATGTAAATCTAAGATTCCTTTGAAGTTCACAATTCGGCGAAATTAAGCTTAAAATAAAATTCACAGCTCTTTGTTCGACTGCCTTTAATATATGTTTTTGTTTAGTCACTTTATCCATGTAAGGGACTACCGATTCTATAAGAGCATTATGTTTTACCACTTTATACTCTCTCTGTTTTATCGCTTCAAAATCTTTCTCCGGATTTTTCATATGTCTGCCTCCTCATAAGTCCCTATGCTCCCAAGCCCATTTTGCGTAATATTTGCCATTATGATTATATTGATTGTATTCTGCAGCCAATAAATCCATATCTATATCCAGGACTTCACTTATATACTCTAGTGTCTGCCCCTGATGGCTCAGATATTGGATCATTGCTTTATCAGCATATGTTAAGCTGCGAAATTCTCTTGGACATAATTTTTTCTTCAACTTCGTATCTCCTGTACTTTGCCATAGCTATCATTGCAGCTCATTCCGGTCACACCACCAAATGTAATCCCAGGTATATCTCCCCTTAAATATGCGCTGCATGATGATCTGGCAATCATCATATGAGAATTCCTTTGCACCGGACAATCTTTCTATTACTTCATCTGTCGGCACACACAACTCCATCGCTACATCCATCACAGTAATCTTTTCTCGATTGAGTATTTTTACCAGATTTGGATAAATAGACTTCATACGCTTTCCCTCTCATTATCTTAACTGTGTGTTTTATTCGTTTTTACTCAATAGAGTAATTGTATGATCGTCTATTTTGCTTGTCAAGCATTTTGCACTCCATTTTTGTATGCACAATTCTATCATAATGGTGCTTTTTTGTAAATATTTTGTGGTTTTGTGCCTCAAATCAGTATTAACTATTCGTATTATTATACTTTACTTTGGGTATTTTTTGATGTATAATAATCCTAAATTAAAAATAAGGGAGTTATTGATATGACCATTATTGAAAAATTAGTGTATCTTATGGAACAGACAGGCGAAACACGAACCGCTGTCTCAGAGGCAACTGGTATCCCCTACACCACAATTCAGAACATCTTTGTTCGCAGCTCATCAGATCTACGGATTTCTACTCTGATCAAACTTTGTGATCACTTCCATGTGACCCTTGATAGCTTTGCCCGGTCAGATGTAGATGAGTTGGAGTATACCAGCGGTCCTTACAAAAAAACACTTCTGTCCTCTTCTGAACAGACACTAATTCTTACTATGCGTAATTCGGATCCGGTAACACAGGACTGTGTATACCGCCTCTTGAAAATCGAAAATGATATGCCTGATGAAAAAGGCGCTTAATTATAGCTATATAAACAATTTGCTCTATTCTAATTTATTCTAAGTAAACCTTTATGGTAAAGCATCTTACACCCTAAAGGTATTTTTCCTATACACAAAATTCCCCTTATTTTTGCGTTACTACTATATTTTTCATTGGTGAAACTATGCTTACAGTATTAAATGAACAAATTAAGTGTTTGCAAATGATACTATCCGCTGATATGATTGATACATCAGAGGGTAAAAAACAATTACATATGTTAAAAGAAAAAGCTGTAAAGAATGTTCACCACTATGCTTTTAATCAACGTGCTGACGGCAGATTTGTCACCAAAATGGCAAATGGAAGCCAAATGACAGGGGGGACGTACAAGAACCTTATTGACAAATTATATGAATTCTATTTTGGCTCCCAAAATGCTTCACTTGCATCTTTGTATCCAGAATGGATTGAATACCGCTTAAACGAGTCCCCTGCAAAAGAAAAAACTATCAAAGAGGATCAGTATGTGTGGAATTCTCTTCTGAAGGGAAAAGAAATCACCTTGCTTCCTCTCCGGAGTTTGGAGGCACCAAACTACATTGTTTTCTTCCGCTCTATTACTAAAAATCGTACTCTGACCCGTAAGCGATTTAATAATATGAAAAGTATCATGAATGGCATTATTTACTATGCCATTGAGAAAGGCATTATAATTCACAACCCATTAAGCGAGATTGATTACCGGAAATTCACATATAAGCCAGAAAACAATTCTATCATGCCTTATACCGAAGAAGAACGTCTTATGATTCTGGATCATCTCAAAGATGAAGAAGACTTGTATTCCTTGGCCATTCGTCTGCAGTTTCATTTAACACTACGAATCGGGGAACTTAAAGGACTTCGATTTGATGATGTTTATGGGAATTACATTCACATATGTCGTTTGATGAATTATAAGAATGAAATTGAAGAAGACATAAAGGGACACGCATCCGAGGGTATACGCTGGCTTCCACTTCCTGATGAAGCGCTTCGTATTATCCAGAAAATCAAGGATCGTAATCCCAACAGTCCTTATATGTTTATAAAAGACTCCGTGACCCTGACCACGGGTACCTACAATGATCACCTGAAAAAATGCTGCACAGAGCTTAACATACCATACCGCTCTTCGCATAAGGTCCGATTTTCAACTGCCTCTATTCTTTACCATGAAGGAGTTACGCTCCCAGAGCTGCAGAATATGTTAGGTCATACTACGCTTGCAATGACTACTCATTACATAAAAAAAATCAGTACCAATGATTCGGTACTGCAAAAAGTCAACTCGGTTTTTTCCAAAAATTGTATGCACCTGTGATGCACCTCTGGTTTTCGCCATAAAAAAATCACTGAACCCCTTATTTTATAAGGAATTCAGCGATTCTCTTTCATGCCGGCAACCGGAATCGAACCGGTACGGGAGGTTAGTCCCGCAGGATTTTAAGTCCTGTGCGTCTGCCAGTTCCGCCATGCCGGCATATGCACTAACAGTGCAAGCGACCCGAATGGGACTCGAACCCACGACCTCCGCCGTGACAGGGCGGCGCTCTAACCAACTGAGCCATCGGGCCATATGAAATTATAAGGTTTACTTTTTAAAAGTGGACCCACGGGGACTCGAACCCAGGACCGACCGGTTATGAGCCGGTTGCTCTAACCAACTGAGCTATGGGTCCGTAAATGACTCCTACGGGAATCGAACCCGTGTTACCGCCGTGAAAGGGCGATGTCTTAACCGCTTGACCAAGGAGCCTCATCTTATATCTAACGCTGCCCCTGGGGGCCATCGTGTGGCAGAACAGAAATGTCCTGAACATTAGATATGCTACCACACTTTGGCCCGTTTGGCAAGTGTTTTTTTTTACTCTTCCAGACCGAATGCGTCATGTACCGCATTCACTGCTCTCTCTGCATCTTTTTCGTTGATCAGCACAGTGATACGAATCTCCGATGTGGAAATCATATTGATATTGATATTCTCATTGAACAGCGCCTCGAACATCTTCGCAGCCACACCCGGATTGGACATCATGCCTGCGCCTACGATGGAGACCTTGACCACTTCCTTGTTGCAGGAGATGCTGTTGCAGCCAATGCGGGCCTTATTGGCCTCGATGATCTTCACAGCCTGATCCGCCTCGTCCCGGGATACGGTAAAAGAAATATCCTTGCTGTTCTCACGTCCGATGGACTGCAGAATCACGTCTACGTTAATGCCCTCTTTTGCCAGCATATTGAAGAGACGGAAGGCCATGCCCGGCTCATCCTTCAGACCGATGACTGAAATTCTGGCTGTATTTCGATCCAGCGCTACGCCGCTGATTAACATTCTTTCCACACTCGTTTCCTCCTTCACAATGGTTCCTTCATGATCATTTAAGCTGGAGCGTACCACAAGCTGCACGCCGTATTTCTTCGCCATCTCCACGGAACGGTTGTGCAGAACGCCTGCGCCAAGCGTCGCCAGATCCAGCATTTCATCATAGGTAATCTCATCCAGCTTGCGGGCCTTCGGCACGATACGCGGATCGGCGGTGTATACGCCGTCCACATCGGTATAGATCTCGCAGGCGTCCGCATGCAGGGCTGCCGCCAGCGCTACGGCTGTGGTGTCGGAGCCACCGCGGCCCAGTGTGGTATAGTTGTCGTATTTATTCACGCCCTGGAAGCCGGTCACGATGACGATACGGCGGTGCTCCAGCTCGTGCATGATACGGTCGGTATCGATGCGCTTCAGACGCGCGTTGCCATGTACCCGGGTGGTGTGCATCCGGACCTGGAACGCATTCAGGGATATCGCCGGGATATCCATGGTATCGAAAGCCATGGCCATCATAGCTACGGAAATCTGTTCTCCGGTGGTCAGCAGCATATCCAGCTCCCGCTTGGGCGGGTTCGGATTGATGTCCTTTGCCTTGGCAATCAGCTCGTCTGTGGTCTTGCCCATTGCGGAAAGAACCAGCACGATGTCGTTACCCTTCTTGAAATCCTCTGCGCATCTTCGCGCCACATTCATGATGCGCTCCTTATCGCCTACAGAGGTTCCGCCAAATTTTTTCACTATCAGCATTGCTATTTCTCCTCAAACAGTTTGTCAATCAGCTCGTAGCCGTGCATCACTTCGATGCCGCTCGCCTGCGCTGCCTTTTCATTATAGACACCCGCGCTTCCTGCGAAAGCCTTTCTGCTGTCATAGAGCAGATAGGGAATCGGATCGCTGGTATGGGTCCGCACACAAATCGGGGTCGGGTGATCCGGCAGAATCATCATCCGGTAATCCTCGCCGGAGGCGTCCAGAGCTTCTTTCAAATGGACGATCAGACGCTGATCCAGATATTCGATGGCCTGGACTTTCCGCTCCACGCTGCCCTGGTGGCCCATCTCATCGGGAGCCTCCACATGGACATAGACGAAGTCATAGCCCTCTTTCAAAAGCACGTCTGCGGCCGCCTGGGCCTTGCCCTCATAATTGGTGTGAAGCTGACCATTGGCCCCCTCCACCTCGATATTTTTCATGCCTGCTCCCACGGCGATGCCCTTCAGAAGGTCTACCGCGGAAATCATGGCGCCTTTTTTGTGATTCTTCTCTTCAAAAGAGCTTAAAGCCGGACGGGTGCCCGCGCCCCAGAACCAGCAGGAGTTGGCCGGATTCAGGCCTCTGGCCTTCCTCTCCAGGTTGATGGGATGTTTTGAGAGAATCTCATAGCTTTTCTTCTGCATCTCCCGGAGAACCGGATCCGACGGCAGATGATCGCCCGCCTTCTGTCCCAACACATCGTGGGGCGGAGTCAGCTCTACCACGCTGCCCTGATTCCAGATGAGCAGATGGCGGTAGCTGGTTCCCACATAGAAATGATAGGTATCATTTTCCAGTTCCTTCCGAACTGCGTCCAGCAGAATCGCCGCGTCCTCGGTACTGATTTCGCTGGAGCTGTGATCGATAATCGTCTTTTCTTCATAAGGCTCATCGCCGTCGGATACGGTAATCAGGTTGGTCCGAAGGGCGATATCGTCGGGCTTCATATCCACGCCGATGCTTAAGGCCTCCAGCGGGGAGCGTCCGGTATAATATTTCTTCGGGTCATATCCCAGTACCGACAGGTTCGCCGTGTCGCTGCCCGGCTTCATACCTTCGGGAATGGTATGCGCCAGTCCGATCTCGGACTTCTGCGCCATCTCATCCATGGTCGGCGTCGCGGCGTATTCAAGCGGCGTCTTGCCTCCCAGGGCCTCGATGGGCTCGTCGGCCATACCATCGCCCAATACAATCACATACTTCATTGCTTCTTATCCCTCCACACGAATGCGGTTCAGGATGGCGTCGGTCTTCGCGGCGCGCTCCGCATACTCTGCTTCGCTTAAGCTGACCGTCACAAATCCAAACTCGCCCTCAACCCCTGCATCTACCAGATCCACCGGTCCGAACAGGGCCTTCATGGCCGCTGCATCCGCCTGGGCGTCGCCCTTCACGCGAACCAGAAAGCGTCTCTTGTCATCTTTGGTATCGCCCAGAACCAGCTTCTCATCGCTCCAGTAAAAGCCCAGATTCTCGTTCAGGTTCTTGCATGCGTCTACCACATCGGCTGCCACAGCGCTGGCAGTCGGAAGCTTTCCGGCTCCGCTTCCATAGAACATGGAATCGCCCAGCATATTGCCTTCCACGAAAATGACATTGAATACGCCGTTTACATTGTAAAGCGGGTTCGCTGCGTCGATGAGGAACGGCGCTACCATAGCGTAATATTTGCCGTCCGCCTCTTTTTTACTCATAGCCAGAAGCTTGATCACGCGTCCAAGCTTATCGGCATACTTGATATCCTCAGCGGTTACTTTCGTGATGCCCTCGGTATAGATATCTTCAAAATCCACTCTCTGACCACTTACCAGGGAAGTCAGGATCGCGATTTTCCGGCAGGCGTCGTGGCCTTCCACATCCGCTTCCGGATTGCGCTCCGCATAGCCCTTCTCCTGGGCGTCCTTCAGGGCGTCATCAAAATTTGCTCCGCCGTAGGTCATATTGGTCAGGATATAGTTGGTGGTTCCGTTCAGGATACCGCTGATTTCCACGATCTCGTCTGCGGTGAGACAGGTCTGAAGGGGACGGATAATCGGGATGCCACCGCCTACGCTGGCCTCAAAGAGATAGTTCAGATTCTTATCCTTCGCGATCTGCAGAAGCTCCGCGCCGTGGGCCGCCACCAGAGCCTTATTGGAGGTGCATACGCTCTTTCCTGCCAGCAGACACCGCTTGGTAAAGGTATACGCAGGTTCCACGCCTCCCATAACCTCGACCACTACTTTTACCTCGGGATCATTTACAATGGTCTCGAAATCGTGAACCAGAACGGATTCTACCGGATCGCCCGGGAAATCACGCAGATCCAGTACATATTTGACGCGAACCTCTTCGCCTACACGCTTGTCGATGGATGCCTGGTTGGTGTTCAGGACCTCTACCACGCCTGAGCCTACGGTTCCGTAGCCCATAACTGCTATCTGAATCATTTGTCTTTTGCTCCTTTTGTTAATCTTATTTGTGAACCTCTATTCACTTGCTAAGATCTTCAGATAATGGATGCCGGGCTGGCTCTCTATCTGATCGATCATGGACGATACATCCCCCGTGGTCGGCAGAATATCCACCGTCAGGGTCAGGGAGGCCACGCCGTTGATCGGAATGGTCTGATGAATCGTCAGCACATTGCCCTTATAATCCGCAATGGTTTTTAAGACCAGGGACAGAAGTCCCGGCTCGTCGTCCATCTGCAATACAAAGGTGATGCTTTTTCCCTTGGAATTGTCATGGAAGGGAAAAATATCATCCTTATATTTATAGAAGGAGCTCCGACTGATACCCACCCGGTCTGTGGCCTCCTGCACGGTAATGGCCTTGGAAGAGTCCAGAAGACGCTTAGCCTCCACCACCTTCAGAAGCACCTCGGGGACTGCCTTCTGTGTGACTACAAAATACTTGCTTTTTTCTGACATCTTTTCCCTCCATGTTCGTTATCCAGAAACACTTGTATGTCTGTCGTGGATTAAACTGTTAGAATCGTATCACACAATACAAAAGATTGCAAGTAAAAGGATGTAGAAAATTCTTACGAATTTCCTACATCTGAAAATGCGCATATTCTATTCTTCTTCCGGTTTCACCGTAATCCATTTCAGATACGCATTGATAAACGGATCAATATTGCCGTCCAGCACCGCGTTCACATTGCTGATTTCCTGCCCGGTGCGGTGATCCTTCACCAGGGTATAGGGCTGCATTACATAAGAACGGATCTGGTTGCCCCAGCCGATGTCCTTGACCTCGCCCCGGATACCGGAGAGCATCTCCTGATTCTTCTGCTGTTCCAGCAAGTACAGCTTGGCCTTCAGCATCTGCATGGCCTTATCCTTGTTCTGGAACTGGGAACGCTCATTCTGGCACTGTACCACGATGCCCGTGGGCAGATGGGTGATACGGATGGCCGAAGAGGTCTTATTGATGTGCTGGCCGCCCGCGCCGCTGGAACGATACGTGTCGATACGTAAGTCCTCATCCCGAATCTCCACATTGATATCGCCCTCGATATCCGGCATGACGTCCAGGGATACAAAGGAGGTCTGCCGCTTGCCCTGGGCGTTAAACGGTGAGATACGCACCAGACGGTGGACGCCCTTCTCAGACTTCAAATAGCCGTAGGCATTCTCGCCGTTGACCTGGAAGGTGACCGACTTGATACCGGCCTCATCGCCGTCCAGATAGTCCAGTACCTCTACGGTAAAGCCATGGCGTTCCGCCCAGCGTGTATACATGCGGTACAGCATACCCGCCCAATCGCAGCTCTCGGTGCCACCCGCGCCGGCGTTCAGCTTCAGAATCGCGTTGTTGCGGTCATATTCGCCGGACAGCAGGGTCTTGATGGTCATGGAATCCAGCTTCGCCGCGAAAGCCTCCAGCTCCGCCTGGACCTCCGGCACCAGATCCGGGTCATTTTCCTCATTGCCCATCTCGATCAGGGTCTCGATATCCTCATACTGCTGCTCTAAGGCGTGATAATCCTCTGCCTCATCCTTTAAGTTCTTCAGCTCCTTCATGCCCTCCTGGGACTTTTCGGGATCGTCCCAGTAGCCGGGAGCCTCCATCTCTCTCTCTAATTCTTCGATTCGCTTTGCCTTGTTAGCCAGGTCAAAGTGAATCCCTCAATTCTACTAATGGTCCCTGATAGCCGTTCAGTGTATATTTAAACTGATCTAATTCTACCATTTTCCCACCTCTTTCTTTATACAATTCGCGTCTGTGCGCTATTTTTAAGTATAGCAAAGGGCGTACACGGACGCAAGGGAAATGTGCGAAACAGCCCGAAAATAGCCCGAAAAAGGAGCCCCGCCGGACGGCAAAGCTCCCTTTCTTTCCTATATTATGTACTTCTTATACCTCAAACATCAGGTCGCCGTAGGACGGCATCGGCCACATCTCTTTGTCAACGATCATCTCCAGAGCGTCAACCGGGGCACGAAGCTCGGCCATAGCCGGTACGATTTCCTCGTGGAAATAGTGTGCCAGTTCGGTTCCCTCCGGAACCTCCTCGGACTTCTTGTCAAGGTCCATCAGCTTCTGCAGGGCTACCTTGGTATCAGAAAGCAGGCCGCTCGTCTCAGCCAGAAGCTCGCTCTGTACGCTTGCCTCCGCGCCTGCCGCAGTTACGGAGTTCACGGTGTCTGCCAGAGACTTGGTGTACTTGATAACTGCCGGGATGATCTGCTTGCTTGCGATATCGATCATGGCCTTGGCCTCGATGTTAATCGCCTTGGCGTAGGTCTCATACTGAATCTCCGCACGGGATTCCAGCTCAGCCTTGGTGAATACGTGGAACTTCTCAAACAGACCGATGGCCTTGTCGGTGGTCAGGGCCGGGATAGCGTCTACCATAGACTTGATGTTCGGAAGTCCGCGGCGCTCTGCCTCCTCTACCCATGCGTCGGAGTAACCGTTTCCATTGAATACGATTCTCTGGTGCTCGGTCAGATATTTCTTAATCAGGTCATGAACCGCCAGATCAAAGTCTTCCGCCTTCTCCAGTACGTCGGATGCTTCCGCGAACGCCTCTGCCACGATGGTGTTCAGCACGATGTTCGGAGCCGCGATGGAATCCTTGGATCCTACCATACGGAACTCGAACTTGTTGCCGGTGAAGGCAAACGGTGAAGTACGATTACGGTCGGTGGCGTCCTTGGTCAGATCCGGCAGGGTCTTCACGCCGGTCTCCAGCTTTCCGCCCTTCAGGCTGTGTGTCGCCTCGCCGGTGCTGATGAGCTGCTCTACCACGTCCTCCAGCTGCTCGCCCAGGAATACGGAGATGATAGCAGGCGGCGCCTCGTTTGCGCCCAGACGGTGATCGTTTCCGACATCTGCCGCGGACTCACGGAGCAGGTCTACGTGTGTATCGACGGCTTTCAGGATGCAGGCCAGCACCAGCAGGAACTGAATATTCTCATGGGGTGTGGTGCCCGGATCCAGCAGGTTGATGCCGTCGTCTGTGGTGATAGACCAGTTGTTATGCTTACCGGAACCATTCACGCCTGCGAAGGGCTTCTCATGAAGCAGGCACTGCAGTCCGTGACGGCAGGCCACCATTTTCAGGGTCTTCATAACGATCTGGTTGTGGTCTACGGCCACATTGCACTCGGCGTAAATTGGTGCCAGCTCATGCTGCGCCGGAGCTACCTCATTGTGCTGGGTCTTGGCTGTGACACCCAGCTTCCACAGCTCCTCGTTGACCTCCTTCATGAAGGCTGCGATACGCTGACGGATATTTCCGAAGTAATGGTCATCAAGCTCCTGTCCCTTGGGAGGCATGGCTCCGAACAGGGTACGGCCAGTGTAAATCAGGTCTTTTCTCTGCAGATATTTTGCCTTGTCTACCAGGAAGTACTCCTGCTCCGGTCCTACAGACGGGGTCACTCTCCTGGATGTGGTATTTCCGAAGAGACGCAGCAGTCTCAGCGCTTCTGTATTGATGGCTTCCATGGAACGTAAGAGCGGCGTCTTCTGGTCAAGCGCTTCGCCTGTATAGGAACAGAACGCGGTCGGAATACAAAGGGTTGCGCCTGCTGCATCCTGTCTTACAAATGCGGGAGAGGTGCAGTCCCATGCAGTATAGCCTCTCGCCTCGAAGGTTGCGCGAAGTCCGCCTGACGGGAAGGAAGATGCGTCCGGCTCGCCCTTGATCAGCTCTTTGCCGGAAAAACTCATCAGCACCTTGCCGTTCTTATCCGGAGCGCTGATAAAGGAATCATGCTTCTCAGCGGTCACGCCGGTCAGCGGCTGGAACCAGTGGGTGTAATGGGTAGCGCCCTTCTCGATGGCCCATTCCTTCATCTCATGGGCAATGACGTCGGCTGTGGCCAGGTCAAGCTCCTTGCCCTCCTCGATGGTCTTTTTCAGCTCCTTATACACCTTCTTCGGCAGACGCTCCTGCATCACTGCGTCGTTGAATACGTTGGAACCAAAGATTTCAGCTACATTCGTAAATTCACTCATAATAGACTCCACCTTTCTGCTTGTAATAGAATCCGATCAAAAAAGGGCGTTCCGGCTATAACCGGAACGCCCTCGTTCACATCGCTTTCAAATATGCTAATACCTTACACCGCTTTTTTTCAAAAATCAAGTGTAAAATCATAAAACTTTCATTTTTTTGCAATGTTACAGGTTTTTTTCAATTTATTTTATTATTTTCTGTAAAATTGCATAATTCTATACTTCAAACAGCAGATCCCCATAAGACGGCATCGGCCACATATCCTTGGCTACCAGCATCTCCAGCTTGTCTACAGGCTGTCGGAGGGCTGCCATGGCGGGAACTACATTTTCCAGAATATAAACAGCTCTCTCCCGGCCTTCTGCCGTGGCTGCAGCCTGCTCGGTCACTTCCGTTAAAGCCTTCAGGGCTGCCTTCGTGGCGGCCAGCAGGGATGAGCAATCCTTTAAGAGCTCGATCTGCACGCTGATGTTGGCCTCGGCACAGGCAGAACGGATCTGGTTGATGGAGGTCGCCAGGGCGGTGGTGTACTGGAGCACAGACGGAATGATATGCTTGCTGGCAATATCAATCATGGAACGTGCTTCAATGTTGATCGCCTTGGAATAAGCCTCGTACTGGATCTCCGCACGGGATTCCAGTTCCGCACGGGTGAAGACGCCAAACTTCTCAAAGAGCGCTACGGTCTTCTCTTCCGTCAGCACCGGAATGGAGTCCACCATGGTCTTGATATTCGGAAGGCCACGGCGCTCTGCCTCTGCTACCCACTCGTCCGAGTAACCATTTCCATTGAAGACGATGCGCTGATGCTCGGAAGCATACTGCTTAATCAGGTCGTGAACAGCCAGGTCAAAGTCTTCCGCCTTCTCCAGCACGTCGCAGGCGTCAGAAAATGCTTCAGCGGCAATGGTATTCAGCACCACGTTGGGCTCTGCCACAGAATCCCGGGAGCCCACCATACGGAACTCAAATTTATTTCCGGTAAAGGCGAAGGGAGATGTACGGTTCCGGTCGGTGGCGTCCTTGGCGAAATCCGGCAGGGTCCGCACACCGGTGTGCAGATGGCCGCCCTTCAGGCTATGGGTCGCCTCGCCGGTGCTGATGAGCTGATACAACACATCCTCCAGCTGGTCGCCCAGATAAACAGAAATGATCGCGGGCGGCGCCTCGTTGGCGCCCAAACGGTGATCATTGCCCACATCGGAAGCCGACTCCCGAAGCAGGGCCGCATGCTCGTCCACAGCCTTCAGGATACAGGTCAGCACCAGCAGGAACTGAATGTTCTCATGGGGCGTCTTGCCCGGCTCCAGCAGGTTGATGCCGTCGTCGGTGGTCAGGGACCAGTTATTGTGCTTACCGGAACCATTGACCCCGGCGAAGGGCTTCTCATGGAGCAGGCACTGCAAGCCGTGAAGATAAGCCACCTTCTTCAGCGTCTCCATAATCAACTGGTTGTGATCTACGGCCACATTGCACTCGGCGTAAATGGGAGCCAGCTCATGCTGTCCCGGAGCCACCTCGTTGTGCTGGGTCTTGGCCGACACGCCCAACTTCCACAGCTCCTTATTCACATCCTCCATGAAATCCGCGATCCGCTCCCGGATCACGCCGAAGTAGTGATCGTCCAGCTCCTGTCCCTTCGGCGGCATGGCGCCAAAGAGGGTCCGGCCCGTAAAAATCAGGTCCTTGCGTTTCAGATATTTTTCACGATCCACCAGGAAATACTCCTGCTCCACACCGACAGACGGTGTCACCCGATGGGAGGTGGTATTTCCAAACAGCCGGAGAAGCCGTAAGGACTGCCTGTTAATGGCCTCCATGGAACGAAGGAGCGGTGTCTTCTGGTCGAGCGCCTCGCCCTTATAAGAGCAAAATGCCGTCGGAATATACAGAATCGCTCTGGATCCATCCTCGTCCTTCTTTACAAATGCCGGAGACGTGCAGTCCCAGGCCGTATAGCCTCTCGCCTCGAAGGTGGCGCGTAAGCCTCCCGATGGGAAGGAAGACGCATCCGGCTCGCCCTTTACCAGTTCCTTACCGGAAAACTCCATCAGCACCTTGCCGTCCGCCTTCGGAGCGGACAGAAACGCGTCGTGCTTCTCCGCCGTCGCGCCGGTCAGAGGCTGGAACCAGTGGGTATAATGGGTCGCGCCCTGCTCCAGAGCCCACTCCTTCATCTCATGAGCCACCACATCAGCCACAGCCAGGTCCAGCTCCTTGCCCTCCCGGATAGTCTGCTTCAGCTCCTTATAGATCTTCTTCGGCAGACGCTCCTGCATCACCGTATCATTAAACACATTTTCGCCGAAAATCTCGGAAATATTCGTCTTCCCTTCCATAGTCCTCTCCCTGTATTCTTTTTGTCATCTGTTACTATATTTCACAAAAATTTCTTTGCCTATTACTTTAACACGATTTTTTTCTGCTGTCGATATAAAATACCCTCGTTTTTTATTATTTCTGCTACTATCCGTTTATCACTCTATGAAGTAAATCCCTGCAAGAATAGCCTGGGTCCCCCTTGGGAACGTTAGCGAATTTTGCGTAGGGACGAGCAGGCTGGCAGCATCTGAAGGAGGCACTGTCTGAGGGCCTTTAGGCCCGAGTTTGCCGGTCAGATGCGTATAAGCCGCCTGCGAGGAGTAGCAAAATCCGCGTTGTTCCCAAGGGGGACCCAGGCTATTCTTGCAGTTCACTATTTAAATCCTAATAACCTTCTTCCTCTTCCTCCACCAGAGTATCCCGCACTTCCTCGGGCATGCGGATCTCCACCGCCCTCTGGTTATTCGTGATCTCCACGTGGGTATGCTCTCCGCCAAACTCGCCGTCCAGCGTCCAGGGCACCGGCTCCTCGGATTCGATGACCACCCGTGAGCTCCGGAAGGAGTACATATACTTGGTATCAATCTGCTCGATCAGAAGCGCCGCCAGAATCTCCTGCAGCTCCATGGGGTTCTTCGGACGCGTGATGAACGTCATTTCAAAGACGCCGTCGTCGAAAATCACATTTTTCCCGACGATACTCTTAAAGCCGCCCACCGACTTGGAATTGGTAATCATGCCAAAGAGGAAATCCCCCTCGAAGCTTGCCTCGTCGCTGGTGACCTTAAGCTGATAGGACTTTACGTTCATGAGCTGCTTCATGCCCTCCAGCACGTAAGCCATGTGGCCCAGCACGTTCTTCACTTCCTGCTTGGTGGTATAGGATACGTCGGTGAAGATACCAAAGGCCGCCACATAGATAAAATTGCGTTCGTTTAAGGAGCCCACGTCGATGGCATAATTGACGCCCCGCACGGCGATCTCCGCCGCTCGATCCATATTATTGGGAATCTGTAAGGATCTGGCAAAATCATTACAGGAACCCGCCGGGATATAGCCCACCGGAATCTTATGCTTCCTGTACATCATACCGGTCATAACCTCATCGAGAGTTCCGTCGCCGCCGCTGCAGACCACCAGGTCGTAATCATCCGGCAGATTCCGGATCTGCTCGATGGCGTCCTGGGGCGCCCGGGTCGGGTAAATGGTAATCGCGTAACCAGCGTCGGACATGGCCTGGATGATACCGTACAGCTTTCCTTTGATATTCTCTTTTCCCGCATGGGGATTATAGATAAAAAACAGTTTCTTCTCTAAATGCAGCATAAAAACTCACCTCATTAAAAGCAATCACACCACAAATGTTAAGCAAAGATACCGCCGATGACGGTATAGGACAGCACCGTCATAATGAAGGACGCCAGCAGAATACCTAAGCATACCGCCGGAAATGCCTTCTTAAACTTGATGCCAAGCAGCGCCGCAATCAGGGAACCGGTCCAGGCACCGGTGCCCGGAAGTGGGATACCTACGAACAGCAGCAGGCCCCAGAACTCGTATTTCTCGATCTGTTCCTTCTTGTTCATGGCCCGGTTTTCCATCTTTTCCACAAAGGGCTTCAGATGCTTCGTACCCTTCAGCCAAGTAAAAATCTTCGTAATAAAAAGCAGAATAAACGGCACCGGAATCAGATTGCCGATGATGCAGATGGGGATCGCGCGCCACATGGGCACGTTCAGAAAGGCCGGCCCGGCTGCCAGAAGGCCGCCGCGGAGCTCCAGAATCGGGATCATCGAAATGATGAAAATAATCAGTTCCTTTGCCGCAGATCCTCCCAGATTCTGCACAAACCATTGTACCAGTGTCTCTGTCATAATAAATTAATTTCCTTTCTTTCGCAGGAATGCAAGTAATGCATCCATTTCTTCATCTGTGCCCACGGTAATCCGCAGATAATTATCGATTCGCGGAGACGCGAAATAACGCACATAGATGTCTTCTTTCTTTAGTTCCTCAAAGAGCTCCTTTGCGGGCCACTCTTTATGTGTGGCGAAAATAAAGTTGGATCGGGAGTCCGGGAACGTAAAGCCAAGCTCGGCAAGCTCCTTCTTCACGCGCTCTCTCGTTGCCACAATTTTTCCAACCGTTTCTCTAAAATAAGCCTCATCCTTCACCGCAGCCGCCCCAAGCTTCAGGCTCGGCAGATTCATGGTGTAGGAATTAAAGGAATATTTTACATCATTCAGGTATTTGATAAGCTCCGGCTGTCCTATGGCGAAGCCGATCCGCATACCGGCCATAGAACGGGACTTGGAGAAGGTCTGTACCACCAGCAGGTTGTCATACTTATCCACCAGTTCCAGCGCGGAAGGACCTGCGAAATCCACATAGGCCTCGTCCACAATCACAATACTCTCCGGATTCTTCGCGATGATTTCCTCCACCTCCGAAAGCTCCATGTAGATACCTGTGGGAGCATTGGGGTTCGGGAAAATGATTCCGCCGTTTTCCTTAAAATAGTCTTTCTTTACAATCCGGAAGTTCTCATCCAGAGCAGGGCGCTCGTATCGGATGCCAAACAGATCCGCCCAGACGCTGTAAAAGGAATAGCTGATATCCGGGAACAAAATCGGCTTATCCGAATTAAAAAAAGTCTGGAACGCCATGGCAATGACGTCGTCGGAACCCACGCCCACGAAGATACAGGACGGATCCTTATGATAGTACTCTGCCAGCGCATTCACAAGCTCCGACGCTGCCGGATCCGGATAGAGACGCAGACGGTCGATATCCAGCTCCTCCAGGGCCTTCCGCACGCCCGGCGCAGGCGGGTATGGATTTTCATTGGTATTCAGTTTGATCATGCCCGGCCGGTTCGGCTGTTCGCCCGGTGTATAGGGAACAACTTTGCGGACATTGGCTTCCCATGCTTTCATAATCTGACTCCTCTTTTGAATGATAATAGTATAGCTTACAGTAGTCCGCGCTCTCTTACAACCCCTTTTTCAATTAAAAATACAGGTTTGTAAGACATTTTTGCTTGGCGCAGGCCTTCCTCGCCCAGATCCTCTTCCCGATTCAGATACTGATACGCAGCGCCTTCATGCAGAGCAAACTGCTGGTTAATGACTGTGTAAGCTCCCTGTATCCCGGTCAGGGCCTTCTCAATATGGACAATCATGGTGTCCTTCCTGATGCCCGGCTCGCCAATGGTGCAGGCCACGATTTTGCCGCCTACGCGAAGCGCGCCGCCCTTGAATCCCAGCTCATCGAAGAGCCGCAGGGCGTTCTGTGCCACGCAGATCTCTGCGTTCTTCTCCTCGTCCCCGTCGCAGCCGTTCTCATGCCGCCACGCCAGCACCATCTGGAAGCACTCTTCCACATTGTCTTTGGTAATTGGCTCATAGGCCCAGTCCTCGTAGAGGCTCATGAATTTATTCACATGATTCTTCTTGCTGTGATACTTCTTACCGGAGAGCTTCGCCAGCTTCTCAGTCTCGTACACATAATCCGCATAATCCCGGTCAAACTTAATCTCAAAACGATCCGGATACAGTTCATCCAGTTTTGCGAAATCCTCTCTGGTAATGTTATGGAGTTGAAAAATTTCTCCATTTTCCTTACAATGCTCCATCAATACGTCAATCGTCTTTTTCTTATCTCCCGGTCCCACCGGAAAGGTGTAAGAATAGACGCCGTCCACCTCGCCAAGCACCAGATTGTCCTCCACAATGGCAAAGCCCGTATTATAAAACCGAGACCACAGATAAATATTACCGAAGACCATCTCACAGCTTCTGGTATCCGCATAGGACAGATACCGGTTCAACAATTCCCGGTCCTCCATCTCCGGACGTTTCATTTTTACTTCCATAAATTTTTCCCTTTTATATCATTTTCTTTTCTCTCAGTATTCCACTCATTTTTCCTGAATATTTATTTTAACGCAAAAAAGCATGAAGTTCAAGTAACTCCACGCTTTTTTCTTTTTCTCAGTTTTTACATATTGTAGAGCTTCTCGTAGGCCCCGTGCATGGCCATCAGCTCCTCATGAGTACCTTCTTCCGCGATGCCATCCTCGGTCAGTACCAGTATACGCTCCGCATTGCGAATCGTGGACAGGCGGTGAGCGATGACAAAGGTGGTCCGATCCTTCGCCAGAGTTTCCAGGGATTCCTGCACGATGCGCTCGCTCTCGTTGTCCAAGGCACTGGTAGCCTCATCAAAAATGAGGATGCGCGGGTTCTTCAGGAAAACTCTCGCGATGGACAGCCGCTGCTTCTGGCCGCCGGAGAGCTTCACGCCCCGCTGGCCGATGTCGGTGTCGTAACCGTCCGGCAGCTCCATAATAAAATCGTGGGCGTTGGCATTTTTCGCCGCCTTGATGACTTCCTCCCGGGTGGCGTCCGGCCTGCCGTAGAGAATGTTGTCCATGACTGTACCGGCAAAGAGGTACACGTCCTGCTGCACGATGCCGATGTTGTTCCGAAGACTTTGCAGAGTCACGTCGCGCACGTCATTTCCATCGATGCAGACGCTTCCGCCGGTCACATCGTAGAACCGGGGAATCAGGCTGCACAGGGTCGTTTTGCCGCCACCCGAGGAGCCCACCAGAGCCACGTAGCTGCCCGCAGGCACATTCAGACTTACATGATCCAGCACCTTCTCGGTGGCGTCCTCATACCGGAAGGATACGTCCCGGAACTCCACGGTCCCCAGTACATCCGTAAGCTCCTTCGCGTCCGCCTTGTCCGCGATATCCGGCTGGATATCCATAATTTCCCGGAAACGTGTATAGCCGGAATAGCCGTTCTGGAACTGCTCGGTGAAGTTAATCAGCTTCTTCACCGGCTCCGTAAAGTTCGCAATATACAGAAGGAAGGTAATCAAATCGGGAATGGCCATATTTCCACCGATGATCAATCTGGAGCCCACCAGCACCACCACGATGGTCACGGCTGTCAGCATGGCGTTCAGCACCGACTGATAAGTGCCCATGTAGAGATAACTGTGGCGCTTGGTGGCCAGGAAACGGTCGTTGCCTTCCTTGAATTTCTCCATCTCAATGGCCTCGTTTGCAAAGGACTTCACTACCCGGATGCCGGACAGGTTGTCCTCGATTTGGCCGTTGATATCCGCCATTTTCACGCGGTTCTGCTTGAAGACCCGCTTCATCCGCTTGTTCAGATACAGGGCGAAGGCCAGGATAAAGGGCAGGAAGCTGGCGGTGAGAACCGTCAGACGCACATTGATATGGCCCAGAATCACCAGCGCTCCCACAATTTTAATCAGGGAAATGATGATGTCCTCGGGCCCGTGATGCAGAAGCTCCGTAATGTCAAACAGGTCGTTGGTGACCCGGGACATGAGCTGCCCCACCTTTTGGTTGTCGTAGAAGGTGAAGGAAAGCTTCTGGTAATGCTCGAAGATGTCATTGCGCATGCCGTATTCCATACGCGCGCCCATCAGATGTCCCCAGTACGTGATATAAAAATTGCAGCCCAGTTCCACCAGCAGAAGCACAATCATCAGCGCGCTCAACCGCAGGATAGTCTGCCAGGCCGCGCCGCTCTCCTCATAAATGACGGTACCGGTAATATACCGGACAATCAGGGGCATGGCCAGGGTCACGCTGGCGCCCAGGGTGGCGAAAAACAAGTCTAACGCCAAAAGTCCCTGATAGGGACCGTAATAGGAAAAAATACTTACTTTTTTATTTGTCTTACTCATACTTTACCTAATTTAAGGGCGCCCTATGGACGCCCTTAACCTTACTTATGAAAATAATTTCTCGTTGTATACGCCGTCCGCAATCAGCTTCTTGAAGGAATCTACCACTGACTGTTTATCCTCTTTGTAGGTCACGCCGAACCATTTATCCTTAGTCTCCAGCACGCGAACTGTGGCCTTGCCGCTCTTCAGCAGGCCGTCGATGATGCCCGGGAGCAGGTACTCGGCCTTGATGTCGCCCGGCTTCACACCCTTCAGGAACTCGGTGAATCCGCTCTCTACCACATCCAGGAATTCCGGCGTCAGGCCCCACATATTCATGGATACGTAGCTGTTCGCGTCCACCGGAACCAGCTTGTCGCCCTCGCCCGGAACGGCTGCGCCGCCCTCATACTTCACGATGCCGCCGGTCTCCACTACATCGGTCAGGAAGCCGTCTTTTACCTGGCAAATACCACGGGTAACGGCTCCGTTATCGCTTAAGGTATTGCCCAGGATAAAGCCTGCCATGCAGAAATCAAATTTTCCGGTCTCCTCATGATCGGCTACCAGATAGTCGTGTACCTTTACAAAGGCTTCTTTTCCATAGTAATCGTCTGCGTTGATCACTACAAATGGCTCCTCCAGAAGTCCCTTGCAGCTAAGTACAGCCTGACCGGTTCCCCAGGGCTTGGTTCGTCCTTCCGGTACGGAAAAGCCTTCCGGCAGGTTGTCAATAGCCTGGAACGCATAAGCTACCTCGGTGATCTTCTCGATACGGTTGCCGATGATCTCCCTGAAGTCCTTCTCCAGATCCTTACGGATGATGAATACGACCTTGTTGAAGCCCGCCTCCAGAGCGTCATGGATGGAATAGTCCATGATAATCTCTCCATTGGGTCCTACCGGCTCCAGCTGCTTGATTCCTCCGCCGAAGCGGCTTCCGATTCCGGCTGCCATAACGACCAGCGCTGTTTTCTTCATTTTTGTATCCTCCCTGTATGTTTTTCCCTTTATTTATACGCTTTTCATCGCATTGATGATATGCAGTACGCTCTCTTCGCAGAGCTCGTCGGTCAGAGCCTCCACCATAACGCGGAGCAGCGGCTCGGTTCCACTCTTTCTCACCAGAACGCGTCCCTCGGTTCCGAGACGCTCCTCTACCTCTTTGATGGCCTTCTGTACATCCGGATGATTCAGCGTCGCGTCCATATCCTGTACGCGCAGGTTCTGCAGCAGCTGCGGGTAAATCTTCACCTCGCCTGCCAAGGTGCCCAGAGATGCCTTCTTCTCCAGCATGACCTCCATCACCTTCAGGGAAGTCAGGATACCGTCACCGGTGGTCGCATGCTTGCTGAAAATGATATGTCCGGACTGCTCGCCACCCAGCTGGTAGCCGTTCTTTGACATATTCTCATAGACATATTTATCTCCGACCGCGGTCTTCTCGTAGCGCATTCCCACCTGATCGCAGGCCTTGTAAAGTCCCAGATTGGACATAACCGTGGTCACGATGGTATTGTCCTTCAGCGCGCCCTGCTCCATCATGTACTTACCGCACACATAGAGGATACGGTCGCCGTCTACCACCTCGCCGTTCTCATCCACAGCGATGCAGCGATCCGCGTCTCCGTCGTAAGCGAAGCCCACGTCCAGACCCTGCTCCCTGACGAATTTCTGCAGCACCTCGATGTGAGTGGAACCACAGTTGGTATTGATGTTCGTGCCATCCGGCTCGTTGTTGATGACATAGGTCTTGGCTCCCAGGGCGTCGAATACGCTCTTGGCGATGGCGGAAGAACTTCCGTTGGAGCAGTCCAGGCCCACCCGTATGTTCTTGAAAGAACGGGTCGGCAGGGAAATCAGGTAACCGATGTAACGGTTCCGTCCTGCTGCGAAATCAATGGTTCTTCCGATATTTTCTCTGGTGGCCAGTGGGCGCTCCTCGGTCCTGCCGTCGATGTACGCCTCGATCTTCTCTTCTACCTCTGCCTCCAGCTTGTGGCCCTGGCCATTGATGACCTTGATGCCGTTATCGTAAAACGGATTATGGCTGGCGGAAATCATAATACCACAGTCGAAGCCCTCGGTCCGTACCACATAGGATACGCTGGGGGTGGTTGTCACATGAAGCAGGTAAGCGTCCGCGCCGGAAGCTGTGATGCCTGCTGCCAGGGCGTACTCAAACATGTAGCTGCTTCTTCTTGTATCTTTACCAATTACGATCTTTGCCTTGTGCTCTCTTCCATAATACCATCCCAGGTATCTTCCCACTTTAAATGCGTGCTCTACGGTCAGTTTTACATTGGCCTCTCCGCGAAAGCCGTCGGTTCCAAAATACTTTCCCATACTCTACTCCTTTTTTGCTGTCAGTCCCGCAGACGAACCCGCCGCCTGCTCTGCAATGGACGCACCGCGCCTACTGACGGTCGCTTTGCCCTTATTATATCAAAATCTGGGAAATACACAAGGTTTATTTTGCCGGACTTCCGGGCGGGGCAATCCGGCAGCAGGCAGTCAGCTCCCGGACGCACTCCATATAGGTTTCCAGATTCTGGGCTTTTTTGATTTTCTTGCCGTATTTTTCTGCGTGCTCAAAAAGATGGATCTGGTAGAACCAGAGCTCCTTTACCTTGAACAGGACATTCCGGTCGCCGATGTCCAGGGCGCGGTAGCCGTCCACCACGCGCCGGTGGAATTCCAGAAATTTCCTTCTCTGTACTTTTTCATCCCGGCAGTCCGCCTCGCCCCGCAGCACAGAGGGCAGCCCCGGATTCAGGATAATGCCGCGACCCAGCATCAGGCGATCTTCCTTCGGAAATTCGGCCTCGAACTCCCGGATCTGCCCTTCCGTAAATAAGTCGCCGTTGTAGCATAAAGGTACTTTGCTTTCTTCCAGCGCGTACCGGTACGCCTCTTTTCGTGGGTGATTTTTGTAATAATCCTGCTGTAGTCTGGGGTGGATGATAAGCTCGGATATCGGATACTGATTATAGATGGCCAGCAGCCGTTCGAATTCTTCGTCCGCTTCCACGCCGATACGGGTCTTTACCGACAGCTTCATTTCCCCGGGGAGGCCCTTGTATACCGCGTCGAAAAAGCGGTCCAGCTCCTCCGGGGCAGCCAAGAAGCCGGAGCCCTTGCCCCGGGTCACGACAGTTTTGGAGGGGCAGCCCAGATTCAGGTTGATCTCCCGATAGCCCATTTCCCATAGAGTCCCGGCCAGCTCCAGGAAGCCTGCTGCGTGATTGGTCAGGATCTGCGGCACCACGTTAAGACTCTCATTGTGCTCCGGCAGCACTTCGTTGCGCTCCTTGGTTTTCATGCTGCGCTTTTCGCGGGGCTCCAGAAACGGGGTGAAATATTTATCCAGCGGGCCGTAGACAGCGGCATGGGCGCGGCGGTAGAGGAAGGTGGTGACGCCCTCCATGGGGGCCAGGTAGATGTGGGGTGTCGGCATGGCGTGTACTCCTGTTCTTTCGTATTCATTCCGAAATCAGAAGGCGCTGCCGTCTGTTCCGTTTTTCATATCTTTACACATCATACCATATGCACATACCTTTGTGAACCTGATAACATTTCTTCTGTTGTACCTTTCTTTTACTCTGCACGCTTTCCAACTCCCCCAAACCAGTTGACCCGCCTCCGCTTTTGCGCTATTCTATTTAAATAAGTATGGTTTTAAAAAAGAAAAAAGGTATTTCCTATTGTATGAAAATGATTTCGAACCGGAGGTTTTTATGTATACACTTTCCTTATTGCTGCTGACTCTGTTCAGCCTCTATATCGGCGTCTTCGCATTTTTCCGCTGGGACGCTTCTTTCCTGCGAAATATGAATCACGCGCCGGTACAGGCCCTGTTTATTCTGGCCTTCGCGGTGCTTCTGGCTGCGGCCCTGTTGCTGCTGCGGCGGCTCCTCAACCGGCTCTCCGAACGGAATCTGAAGCGGGCTGCACTCCTTCTTTTCCTGATTCTGGGGCTGGGACAGCTTCTGTTTCTCGCCGCTATCCGGCCGGTGCTGCGCTATGACCCCCTGAAAATCTTCGATATGGCTGTGGAAATGCTGCGGACCCATACCATCTCCGGCACTTATGAGACCGGCTACTTCGCCCGGTATACCAATAACTATCCCCTGACTATCCTGACCTACTGGTTTCTCCGGATCCTGTCCGGACTGGGCGTCCCGGAGACGGCCTTTATGACTGCAGTTCAGCTGGTCAATATTCTCTGCATCCTGGCGTCCGTGTGGATCGGATATCTGCTGATGAAGGAGCTGCGCGGAAGGCAAAACGCCGTCTTTTTCCTTGGCGTCTGTGCCCTCTGCCCCCTCTCCTACGTGTGGGCCGGATATTTCTACACCGCCAACTGCTCTATGCCTTTCCTGATGGGCATCCTGTATCTCTGGATCCGAATCCGGAAAAAGCTGACTGCGCCTGAACCCGCCGGGCTTCTGGGCTTCGTGACGGTCTTTGGCTTTAAGCTCCGGGCTACCGCGGCCATCGCCCTGATTGCCGCCCTGATCGACGGCGCACTGCTGCTCTGGCGCAGACGGAAGGAGGGGATGGCGGGACTCCTAGGCGAAGCCTTGCGCACGCTGGCCATTCCCTGCCTCACTTTTGCACTGACAGCCGCCCTGTCCCTCGGCTTCTTCTCCACAGCAGTTAAAACTTATGTAAACTTTGATTACAAAAATACCGGATTCCCGGCGATTCACTGGATCATGATGAGCGCCCGCTGGGACGGGGCTTTTGACCAGAATGATGAAAATTATACCGTAAGCTTCGAGACGAAAGAGGAAAAGGAAGCCGCCGATCTGGCGGTTCTGAAACAGCGCGTCCGGGAAGCCGGCCCTCTCGGCCTCGTGACCCTGGCCGGTCGGAAGCTTCTCAACACCTGGGTGGACGGCACTGACACCTACCAGGCCGAGAACAGCTATGCCCGCTATGGAAAGCTCTACGATTATCTGCTGGGCTATAAGAGCGGATTCCTGACCATCTACGCCCAGGCCTTCCGGGCCCTGCAGCTGCTGGTCATCGGTCTGGCTTCCTTCAGCGCATGGCGGAAGCTCCGACGCCGTGAAAAGATGCCCGGACTTTTTCTTGTGCAGCTCACGCTGCTGGGCGGTATGGCCTTCCACCTCCTCTGGGAGACGAACCCGCTGTACAGCATCGGCTTTACGTATCTATGTCTGATGCTGCTGGCGGACGGCCTGACGGAATTTGCGAAAGCGCTTCCTGAGTATACGCTGTCCGGCCGTCTCTGGCTGGCTCCGGCCGCAGGTACGGTTCTGCTGGCGCTGCTTCTGGTCCTGGCCAAAAAAGAGCTGGTGGATACGCCCATTGAGGCTTCCGACTATGCCATCGACCAGTATCAGTACGCGGGCGGCTATGACGGCTGCGTGATTTCCTACGACCAGACTTATACACAGACTTTTACCACCGACAAGCCCTTTAACCGGATCTCCATCCGGGCTGTCAACACGGTGGGTGACTACAACCAGTCGGCCTTCTGTGTGCGTCTCACTGACGACCAGGGACAGGTGGTTTATGAAAATGACCGCTTTCTGTCCGGTCTGGTGACTCGAAGCGCCCTCTATGAGTTCCAGCTGGGAGAAATCCTGCCGGACGGACCGACCACCTACACCTTTGAAATCTGGCCCGGCTATATCGAAGGGGAAAACAGTCTGGAGTTTCTCTCCTATAATACCGGCAACTGCGACCTCTATCCGGGCGGCACTCTGACCGTGGCCGGTGAGGAGCAGCCCAAGGGGGATCTGGCATTTGCAGTGTACGAATACAGGGTGACGACTTATTTCAGTTTGAAGCAGTATCTGGTGCTATGCGCCGGGATGATGGCGATGGCTATCGGGATCACATTGCTTAGTTGGAAAAAGGGCGTCTAAAACGGACGATCAAAAAAGGAACTTTCCTATGGAAAGCTCCTTTTTCGACCGTCCGGCCTCACTTACCTAACAATAAATATCCTGCATTTTCGTGCAAAATTTCCACATCCTGCAATTTTTCCATATTCTGCTCATAATCCAGTCGGTCCACATAAAGAACCGCTCTGCCATTCTCACTCAGGAACGCCTCGATTCCTCCCTCCTCGCAGTGGAAATCTCCGCTGATCTCAGCCTCGAACAGCATATTCTGATCCCAGGTGCCGATGTCTGCCGGATCTTCGCCCGAGACATAGATGTAGGCTTTCCCTCCGGCCCAGGCAGAATCACGGTCTGCACTCTCTTCGATGAACATCAGGAAAGGATCTCCATGGGCCCCACGGATCACATGGAAATACGCGTTTTTCATATAGAAGCCCACAAGCAGGACGCTGACCGCTGCGGCAGTTATCCCCACCACTGTGGTAAAATTCTTCTTTTTTCCACCTATCGCCGCTGCTTTATCCACTTCCTGTGTCGTCTCTTCCCCTGTCAGGGGCAGCCGCATCAGTCCCCCCAGAAGCCACGCGGTTCCCAGCGCCAGCGGCACCGTGCAGGGATAGCAGTACCAGATAAGCTTCGTTCCGATGGCCGAAAACGCCAGGAACGGAAGCAGAAACCACAGGAGCAGACCGCCTCCCTGCTCCAGCACTTCCCGGTTCCACGCCTTTTTCTTCCACATCCACAACAGACCGCCCAGGATTCCGACTGTGCAGATCAGCAGCTGCCAGTGATAGATAAAGCCGCCGTCTCCAAATACCGTGTCATAGTAGAAGGAAAACGGAAACTGATGTCCCTCAAAATTCGAGCTTCCGGTCCGGGCCAGCAAATCAGTCTCTATCATACTCTTCAGGAAGAAAAAGCCGTCCCTGGTAAAGCGCCAGCCAAACCACAGCATCAGTGGCGCAAACACGGAGAGCAGGAACCCGGCCCACTCCTTCTTTCGGAATCTGCGAAGCTCTCCGGTACCCAGAAGATAGATGCCGCCCACGGCCATGATCATACCCGCATGCCAGCTCTTGGTCAGAAATGCCAGGGAGAAGGCCAGACCGCAGCCATAGACGTATTTATGATTCTTTTTTACCAGAAACATGGCCAGAACCGCCACTGTAAAGAATAGAAGATACAAGCTATCCGCATCCCCGGCCCGGGCCAGATGTGCCGACAGGGGCCGCTCATTGGCGCAGAAGAAGCCCAGTACCAGCAGGGACGCCTCCCTGCTCCACCGCTTCGCGAACAGGGCGCAGAGCACGCCGGCCAGCAGATAGGCCAGCGCCGAGAAGAACCGCAGTCCCCACACACTGTAGCCGAAGAGCCGAAAGCCCAGCACGATGGCCCAGTAGCTGATGGAGGGCTTCAGGTTCCAGTCGTCCACCTGGTAATTGTAAGTGTGCCGGATATAATCTCCGTTCTGGATCATTTCATAGGCATTGACCCCGTGACGTGCTTCGTCCCAGGAATCCACGTATTTCACATCCAGACAGCGGAAGCAGTAGAAAGCCAGCACCAGCACGCCTACCGCAAAAAAGAACCCGTAATATTTTTCAAAAAAGCGGAGCAAAGCCCTGTAGATCTTTCCCGCAATCGCCATAGTATCCTCCTGTCACGTCCTATCTGGGAAGCTGCTGCGGCAGAGTTCCGCAGTATACGCTGTACATGACCTCGGCAAACTGCTCATAGCCCGCGTCATCCGGGTGAAGCGCGTCCCCCTGATCGAAATTGGCGTCGCTGTTGTGCATCAGTCCCAGCGGGATCAGCGTCACGCCTTTCATGTGACCGAACTTCTTCGCCATAGCCTTCATCAGATCCATGATACGCCTGTCCGAACGGTTCTTGAATTCGCCGGGCAAAAACGCAGTTCCATCCTGCTTCACCATTTTTCCGATAGTCTCCTGATCGCCCCAGTAGATGGTATTGACCAGATAGATGGGAATCTCCTTGTCATGGCGGCGGATATTGTCCACCATCTGGGCAATGGCGTTCACCGTGTCGGAAGGGTCGTCCTTCAGCCCGTTGGTTCCCAGGAAAATCTGAATCACGTCCGGATCCTTGCCTGTATACAGCTTATAATACTTCCAGTCGAACATTTCCTGCACCGGATCATAAAAAGGCTGAACGCCCTCGCTCACGCCATCGGAGGAATATTCCGTAGGCTCCAGATAATCCTGGGCCGAGAATCCGCTTCGTCCTTCGTGACTGTACCGTGTCCAGCCTCTTGTTCCCGTAAATGTGATCTGCTCTCCGGACAGATGGTAGATGGTGCGATACCACTCCCGCCCGTCCGAAAGGCTGTCTCCCATATTCATAATCGAGTATTCGCCCTCCAGACGCTCCACTACATGAAGCGTACTCTTCAGGGTCATCAGTTCATTTACATTATAGTCAAATACTGTCAGGGTCAGGGAATAATCACCCACCTGCTCCTCTTTTCCGGTGATTGAAAACCGATCCTCCAGATTTTCGCCCACCTGGCAGTCCCAGTTGCAGGCATAGCCAGACCTTAAGCCCGACCATACCACCTCATCGTTGTACAGCTCGACGGTACTGCCCACGGCCACGTACACGTCCTCCGGCAGATAGGCCTCGATCTGTGGTTTATATTTTTTCAGTTCCACCTGAAGCACGATATTCCAGATCAGCAGTCCCAGAACCAGAACTGCCGGAATCAGGAACAACAGCTTTTTCTTACCTTTCATACCGCTCAACATTTGTCTCCTTACAGATAAAGATCGGTCTGTGCTTGGTCTCCATATAGGTCTTGGCCAGATACTCGCCTAGAATTCCGATGCAGAACAGCTGAATTCCTCCCAGGAAGATGATGATACAAGTCATGGAGGGCCAGCCGGATACGGGATCCCCGTACATGACAGTCCGGACAATGATAAAGCACAGGGCCAGGAATGCCACCACGCAGAAGAAGACGCCCAGAAAGGCAGCCATCACCAGGGGCGCCGTCGTAAAGCCCACGATTCCCTCGATGCTGTAGATCAGAAGCTTCCAGAAGGACCACTTGGTCTCCCCGGCGCTCCGCTCCACATTTTCATACTCTAACCACTTGGTATTAAAACCTACCCAGCCGAACAAACCCTTGGAAAATCGGTTATACTCTCCTAACCGCAGCAACTCATCCACAAACTGCCTGGTCATCAACCGATAATCCCGGGCTCCATCCACGATATCAGTCTTGGACAGCCGGTGCATCAATGCGTAAAAGCGTCTCGCAAAGAAGGAACGGATGGGCGGCTCGCCCTTTCTCGTCACCCGGCGGGTCGCCACGCTGTCATAATCCTCTGTGGTAATAATCCGGTACATTTCCGGCAGAAGACCCGGCGGATCCTGCAGATCCACATCCATGATGGCCACATAATCGCCGTCCGCATAGGACAGGCCTGCGTACATGGCCGCCTCTTTTCCGAAGTTCCGGGAAAAGCTCACATATTTGACGTGATCATCCAGTTCCGCCAGCCGCTTCATTTCCGACAGGCTTGCGTCCTTCGAACCGTCATTGACAAACAGAACTTCCAGCCGCGCCTCCGGCATTTCCGCTGCAGTCTTCATAATTGCGTCATAAAAGATGGGAATCGCTTCCTGCTCGTTGTAGCAGGGAACAATAATTGAAATCTTGTCCATAGCTAGTTCTCTTTTTCTTTCTCCTCGTCATCAAAACCGCGAATCCGGTCAATCAGGAAGGGCGGACGGTTCCGCGCCGCGTCAAAGGCTCTCCAGATATATTCGCCCAGAATTCCCAGCATCACCATGGTCACACCGAAGGAAAACAGCATCAGCACCATCATAGAAGTCCAGCCGGGCACGTCCTCCACGCCGGTCAGCCGTTGTACCATCAGGAAAATGGCCCAAATCACAGCTCCCACTGCATAGACGCCGCCCAGTCCCGTCATAAAGCGCACCGGGAAATAAGAGAAGCTCATCATGGAATCCACAACCAGCTTGATTTTCTTCGACAGAGTCCACCGGGACTCGCCGATCTCCCGGGCCTTCCGGTGGAAATAGACCTTCTCGGTCTTAAAGCCCACCCAGAGCACCTGCAGGGTCAGTGCGGAATTCTTCTCATCCAGCATCAGCAACACTTCGATGACCTGGCGATCCAGAAGGTAGCAGTCGAAACCGCCCTTCGGCATATTTTTCATAATCAGCTTGCGGGTGATGGTATAATACAGGTTCGCGAAGAACTTCTGGATGGCTCCCTCGTCCCGGTCGGCACGCACGGCCAGAACCACCTTGTTGCCCTCTTTCCATTTCTCATACAGATCCAGGATCAGCTCGGAATCCTCCTGCAGATCGGCCTGCTTGGTCACGGCGCAGTCGCCGGTACAGACGGAAAGTCCTGCCAGAATGGCAGAATGCTCGCCGAAATTCCGGGACAGCTTCACCAGACGCACCTTGCTGTCCATGTCGCGGATCTGATTCATGATTTCCCAGGAATTATCTCCGGATCCATCGTCCACGAATACGATCTCGTAGTCCTCCAGCTTGTGCAGAATTTTCTCTTTCATGTCCTCGTAGAGGAGCATCAGGGTGTCGGAGTTCCAGTATACCGGAACTATAATGGAAAGTTTGCTCATCGTCTGCGGGTTCCTCCCACTTCTTTGATAAATTCATCGTAATCACGGATATACTCGTGGCCGTCATAATGGGTATTCGCCAGTACCAGCAGCACGGAATCCTCGCTGAAATCATACATATCCTTCCAGACCATGGTGGGCAGATACAGACCCATACGGGGACGGTTCAGCTCAATGATCTCCTCCTCGAAACCATTGTCCACGCGCACCTTGCTGGAACCGCTCACATTGATAAGCACGAACTCGGAATTGCGGTTGGCGTGCTGCCCCCGGACCACCTGGCTGTCGGAACCGTAGATGTAGAAGACACGCTTGATTTCAAAGGGAATATCCTGCGCTCCCTCTACGACCACCAGCTTTCCGCGCTCATCGCCCAGATCACCGAACTCCAGAATTTTATACTGATCTTTGATATTCATATTATTTCTCCCAGATATTTCTATTTAAAA
The DNA here is from genome assembly GCA_902362725.1 of Clostridiaceae bacterium. Taxonomy (GTDB): domain Bacteria; phylum Bacillota; class Clostridia; order Lachnospirales; family Lachnospiraceae; genus Laedolimicola; species Laedolimicola ammoniilytica. Next base: position 182,283 of record CABIXM010000002.1, read on the forward strand.
TGCATTGATTGCGTCGATGACGTAAGACTGCTCTTCCTCGGTCATGCCGTTGTACATGGGCAGGGAAAGTACCTGTGCCGCATACTGCTCGGTGATGGGGAAATCGCCCTTCTTATGACCCAGATACTGATAAGCCTCGGACAGGTGGGGCGGAATCGGGTAATGGATAATCGTTCCGATCTCCTTCTCCTCCAGATACTTCTTCAGCTCGTCCCGCTGCTCGCTGCGGACTACGAACTGATGCCATACGGCGGTGGCTCCCTCCTGTACCTCCGGAAGAATCAGCTTGTCGTTCTGAATCTCACTCAGATACCGGGCTGCGATCTGACAGCGCTCCTCCTCGCATTCCTCCACATGGCGCAAACGCACACGCAGGAGTCCTGCCTGAAGCTCGTCCAGACGGGAGTTTGCTCCGACTACTTTATTATAATAGCGCTTCTCACTTCCGTAATTGCGGAATACGCGGAAATCCTGTGCCAAAGCCTCATCTTTTACGACCACTCCGCCGCCGTCGCCGAAGGCGCCGATGTTCTTGGAGGGATAAAAGGAAAAACAGCCCACATCTCCGAAGGTTCCTGTCATCTGGCCGTCGAAGCAGGCTCCATGGGACTGGGCGCAGTCCTCCACCAGCTTCAGGTTGTATTTCTCCGTCAGCTTCTTAATCTCGGCCATATTGGATGCCTGACCATAGAGGTGTACCACCAGAATTGCCTTGGTGCGTTCGGTAATCTTCTCCTCGATCCTGGATACGTCGATATTATAATACTTGTTCGGCTCTACGAAAATCGGAGTCGCGCCGTTCATGGTGATACCCATGACGCTGGCAATGTAGGTATTGCCCTGGACGATGACCTCGTCGCCCTTGCCGATGCCAAGCAGGCGGAAGGCGATCCACAGGGCGTCCAGGCCGCTGGCCAGACCCACGCAGTAGTTGCCGCCAGTGTAGGCTGCGTACTCCTCCTCAAAGCTCTTTACTTCATTGCCCAGCACATACCAGCCGGAGCGAAGCACCTCCAGAGCCTTTGACTCATATTCTTCCTGATGGCGGAAGAAACCTCTATCCATACGGTTTGCCATAATCTTCATGTTACAGCCGCCTCACTTTCTATCTTCTGCAGAGTTCTCCATTTAAAACACATTACTCGTATTTATCATCATAACACGCAGAGAAATATTCGTCAATCGGCTTTCCCTCTGCTTTCACCAGCAGTCTGGTCAGCTGCTCCGCGCCGCTGCCGTTCAGGTGATCCACGTCAATGTAGTTCTCCGCGGTCAGATCTAGATATTTCCTTTTTGTCAGGTTGAAATCCAGATATTCCACGCCGTACCGATCCGCCAGCTCCTGCACGTACACATGGGCCGGATCGTAGGGGCCGATGGCCTCCAGATACTGATCCAGACTGGGCGCCGTCACAAACACCAGACGGATTCCTTTCTTTCTGCAGAAATCCACGATTTTTTCTATATAAGAGACAGGATACGCCGTATCCAGCTTCATGTCATCGGCCACTTTTCCGAAATTGTCCCACCAGGTAATGGCCTCCGCATCCAGCTTGGCATCCGACCACACGAAGCCCCGGCCTGCGTACCGATCCGCTTCCACCGTCACCGGCGCGTAGCTGCGGTAGCCTTCTGTCTGCTTTTTCTCCAGATTTTCCTTCAGATAAGCCAGATCGCCAAGCTGCTGCCAGTTGCGCCGGAAGGGAAAGAAGCGGTTCGTGTAATTTTTCGCCTCCGTGGTGGTCAGCAGGAAAGACAGCTTATTCCGGGAAGGCCGCATATAATCGGAAATGATGTTGGCCTGCACCAAATCCCGGTCTTCAGAATCCATGAACAGGAATTTATAGTGCATGTCCAGGTAGACCGTCTTCAGGTCGTACAGTCGGGCCGCCTCCCGCAGCAGATAGTAGGAGGTGTCGTAGTTTTGAGAGGAAGATCCCAGGTTATACGCAGTCTCTCCGGTCAGTTCTTCGTAGAGGGCCGGATCATAGGCCCGGTAACAATGGGAACTGCCCAGAAATAAGGTGTCCACCTCTTCGCCTGCGTCGGCGCGCTCGTAGAGTTCGTGCATGGTGAGTCTCGTGTAACTCTGGCTGTCGTCTGTCAGGAGGTAGTTGCAGAGCTTCACCAGGCCCAGGAGCAGAAACATAACTGCTGCTGCCATTAAGAGCCATCTAAGCAGGAAATATTTTTTTGTTTTCATGGGCTCTGAAGCCTCCTTTCTGAGCAGATAATCAATACAGACATTCAGCCGCGCCAATTCGCATGGCCCTGTGTAACTGAACTGTTCAAATACGGAGTTCGGCCGCGCCATTCGCAAAACCGCTCCTACGGAGCTCTCCGCTGCTTCGCAGCTCATTTTTGCTCATTACCCGGCGCTCATCTCATGCTTCTGTATAGCAGGATTCTTATGCAAGCATAAAATCCTGCCACACAGAAGCATGGCCGAACTGTTGCCTAAAACTGTGTATACAAAAATCCACTGGTGTCATAAGCTGCGCCATAGACTCCGAAAATCAACACCGCGCCTATCAATGCCGTATAAATCAGACATCTTACTACCGCATTCCGTTCCAGAATCCAGCCCCGGAACGCAAAACCCTTTTCGTTCAGCACATCCTTCGCGCTCACTACCAGAATGCCCAGCACCAGCAGGATCCACTCAAAGCTGCCAAGCTGCATGCCTGCAAAATCCTGTAAACGGAAATTCGTGAGAATCACCAGCAGCATTCCCTTTAAATCGCCCAGGGAATTCACCCGGAACACCATCCAGGTGGCGTCTATGAACAGAAACATCAGAAGTCGCTTTATCCACCGTGGCAGCTTCCAGTTCCTGATATCGAAAATCTGTCCCACGCCATGGAGCAGTCCCCACAGCAGGAAATGAACGCCGGTTCCATGCCAGATACCGCTGACTCCGAAAGTAATCAGGATATTCACTGCTCTCCGGAAACGTCCTTTCCGGCTGCCGCCCAGCGGAATGTAAACGTAATCCCGAAGCCAGCTGCTTAAAGAAAGATGCCATCTACGCCAGAAGTCCTGCACCGAATCCGCCTGATAGGGCCGCTTAAAGTTCGCCAGCAGGTCGAAGCCCAGCATCCCTGCAATACCCCGGGCCATATCTGTGTAGCCTGCGAAATCGCAGTAGATCTGGAAAGCGTAAAGCACGGTCACCAGAATGATCTCCACACCGCCAAAGGCTCCGAACTGGCTGTACACCGCATTGACCGGAATCGCGATGCGGTCCGCAATTAACAGCTTCTCACATAAGCCCCAGAGCAGTAACAGGGCGCTTCGCCGGATACGCTCGGGATCCCGCGCCGAAAGTGTCTCAATGTTCTGGATCTGCCGGAGCAGATTGCCGCTGCGCTCAATGGGACCCTGCACCAGCTTGGGAAAGAAGGCCTGGAACAGGGCGAAATTCAGGAGATTGTGCTCGGCCTGTATGGTTCCGCAATAGACATCAGCTAAATACCCGATGGCCTGAAAGGTATAGAACGACAGGCCGACAGGCAGGGCGATATTGCTTCGGTTGTATTTGAAGAAGCAGAGGGCCGCCACATGCAATATGATGACAGCTACAAAAACAGCGGCTGCCGGACCGTGACTTTTCGCTCCTGCACTCGTTTTTAATCCCGTTTCAGAAACCTGTTTTGAATCCAGGCGCTTTATATTCCCATTATTTTCCAGCGTCATTCCTGCCGCCCAGGTCACCCCTGTGGATCCAATCAGCACCGCCAGATACTTTATCCCAAAGGTGCCTAAAAATCCATAGCTGGCCACAAGCAGCCACACCGCCCGGAGCCGTCCGGGAAGCAGCAGATATACAAGCCATACGATTGGAAAGAAGCCCAGAAAGGCCAGTGAAGTAAATCCCATAGTACCCTCCGTTGATATTACAGGTTCATTCTGCTCTAAGCGCCGTTTATTCCTTCGCTTTTCCGAAAAACCGGCCGTCCGCAGGCCATTTTCCATAGAGCAGGAAGTCCAGCAGACGAATCCGCTTCGTGACTGCGATAATCGCCGCGGTGATGGCGCTCATGGCGATAAAGGACGCTGTCACGAACAGGAACCAGCCCGCGGAATACTGCGCGTACACCTCTCCCCGGTTCAGCACCGTGGCGAAGTGGAAATGCACCACATAAATCTCCAGGGTATAGCCTCCCACCCAGGCCAGAAACTTCTTAAACCGGTTCGGGCCACACCTCGTCAGCAGCCAGCAGACTGCCGCGCAGCCCAGGAACGACGCAAGAATCTGCCGTCCCAGCAGTATCAGAGTGCTTACATCCTGCAGATCCAGCAGAACCGCCATGGCAAGAAGTCCGATGAGTGCCAGCGCGCCGCCAGCGTTTTTCATCATTTCCGGCAAGTTTCTCAGACGTTCCTTCTGTTCTCCGGCCAGATAGCCCACCAGATAGAAAGGCAGATAGAGCCGGGTCAGTCCCGGGCTTAAGAATTCCACGCCCAGCAGAGTCTCCAACACGACCACCGCCGTCATTCCCAGATAAACTGCCCAGAACATCATTTTCCCACACAAAGCACCAAATCGGCGTCCTGCTGCCGCGCCCGCCAGCTCCGCCGTGTAGACCATCAGGGTCAAAATAAACAGCGTCATCAAAAACCAGAGCCCCTTATCCAGCCCGAATAAAGTCTCGACAATATTCGACACCGGATGTAGGGGATGCTGCAGGATAATCCAGAAAAGGAACGGCGTCAGGTAGCTGAGCGCCCGTTTTTTCACCTTCGCGCCGTACTCGGAAAGGGTTGAAATTTTCCGTCCCATTCCGCACAAATAGCCGCTGACCAGAATGAACAGCGGCATTTGAATGACTTTTATTACATCGTAGATAATTCCGTCTTCCATATGGTTCCACACCAGGACGTGCCCCGCCATCACCAGCAGGATGGCGGCGCCCTTGATGGCGTCTATGGTAAGACTGCGGGATTTCTGACTCATATAGTTATATTCCTCGTAACTGTCCAGTACCTGAACAGTTACTATTCCTCGTTCATCTTTGCCAGCTTTGCTGCCTGGTCGGCTGCGATGCAGGCGTCGATAATCTCCTGGATATCTCCGTTCATGATCTTATCCAGCTTGTACAGGGTCAGGCCGATGCGGTGGTCGGTCACGCGGCCCTGGGGAAAATTATAGGTACGAATCTTCTCGGAACGGTCTCCCGTACCGATCTGGCTTCTTCGGGCCTCGGCCTCGGCGTCGTGGGCCTTCTGGCACTCGATATCGTACAGCTTGGCACGCAGCAATGCGAATGCCTTCGCCTTGTTCTGCAGCTGAGACTTCTCGGTCTGGCTGTACACCACGATTCCGGTGGGGTAATGAGTCAGACGCACCGCGGAGTCGGTGGTATTGACACACTGTCCACCGTTACCGGACGCACGCATGACATCGATACGGATATCCTTCTCGTCGATCTGTACGTCCACTTCCTCTGCCTCCGGCATGACTGCTACGGTAATGGTGGAGGTGTGAATTCTTCCGCCGGACTCGGTCTCAGGCACACGCTGTACACGATGTACGCCGGACTCATATTTCATCACGGAGTACGCGCCCTGGCCGTTGATCATAAAGGTCACGCTCTTCATACCGCCGATGCCGATCTCGTCGGCCTCCATCAGCTCCACCTTCCAGCGGCGGCTCTCCGCGTAATGCACATACATCCGGTAGATCTCAGCCGCGAACAGGGCAGCCTCGTCTCCGCCTGCGCCCGCGCGGATCTCTACGATAACGTTCTTGTCATCGTTGGGGTCTTTCGGCAGAAGCAGAATCTTCAGTGTGTGCTCCAGCTCCTCGATGCGGGCCTTTGCGTCGTTCAGCTCTTCTTTGAGCATCTCGCGCATTTCCTCATCGTTCTCTTCCTCGAGCATCATGAGACTCTCTTCCACGGTTTCTTTGCATTTTTTGTATTCCTTGTAAGCATCGACGATGGGCTGCAGATCGCTCTGCTCCTTCATCAGCTTCCGGAAACGCTCCTGGTCACTGACCACGTTCGGCTCGTTCAGCTCGTTCATGATATCCTCGTAACGCAGAAGCAGGTCGTCCAACTTGTCAAACATGCTTGTTCCTCCATTAAAACTCTTTATCTGTAATATCCTTCTACGACCCGGTCAAGTCCCGCCAGGTCCTTCACTACCTTTACATCTGAGAAGCCCTGCTCCCGCAGAAGCTCCGACACGCTCTCTCCCTGATCCCAGCCGATTTCCAGGAAAAGGCCGCCGCCTGCGCGCAGATGCTTCGGCGCTTCTTCGGCAATCTTCCGGTAAAAATACAGCCCGTCCTCGTGGCCGTCCAGCGCCATATAGGGCTCATGGAGCCGCACCTCGTCCATCAGGGTCTCGATTTCCTCCCGCTTAATATAAGGAGGATTGGACACGATCACATCGAAAGCGCCCTCTATCTTATCAAACAAATCGCTTTCGATCAGCTCCGCTTTCACGCCAAGCCGCTCCCGGTTCTGAGCCGCCACCTTTAAGGCTTCCGGAGATAAATCCGCGCCTGTGCCCTCTGCGCCCGCTCTCAGGTGCAGGAGGCTTAAAAGAATACAGCCAGAGCCGGTACACAGATCCAAAAAACTCATTCCGTCTTTCAGAAATTTCGCGGTCTCCTCCACCAGCACTTCGGTGTCCTGTCTCGGGATCAGTACGTGCTCATTGACATAGAAGGAAAGTCCCATAAATTCCTGTTCGCCGGTGATCTGCTGCAGCGGAATCCGCCGTTCCCTTTGATTAAGCGTCTGTCGGTACTGTTCTTCCTGTTCCGGGGAAATAGCTTCTTCCGGCCAGGCCAGGTAGTGGCTGCGGTTCACGCCCGTACACCACTCCAGCAGGTACCAGGCGTCCAGATCCGCGTCGGGTACCTGTGCCTCGGTTAGTCTGTCCTTACCAAGCTTCCATGCTTCCCGGAGCGTCATTCTTTTCCCTCCAGAATATCTCCCACGTCTTTCGGCTCCTCAGCCGCGGGCTCTGTAGACTCATCAGAAGCTTCTTCTGCGTCCTCCTCCAGAATCTCTTCCAGATCTCCGGCATTAAGCTGTGCCTCCTCAGCCTCGTCTACGACCTCGGTCTCAGTCTCCAGGGGCTCTCTGCCCTGCCATGCGCGCCAGTCAAAGACAGCCTCCACGGCGGCGATGGCCACCTCGATCATGCCGTCGTCCGGCTCCCTGGTGGTCAGACCCTGCATCCACATACCGGGACGGCTCAATGCCAGCACCAGCTTATTCTCGCTTCTTCCGGCCAGGCGGATGAACTCATAGGAGACGCCCGCAATCACCGGTACCAGCGCGATACGGAATACCACACGGAGAATCGGGGATTCCACGCGGATAAAGATAAAGAAGATAATGCTGACTACCATGACAATCAGCATAAAGCTGGTTCCGCAACGCTTGTGCTCCCTGGAGCTGTTCCGCACATTTTCCACATTGAGCTCCAGACCGTGCTCCACACAGTTGATGCACTTGTGCTCCGCGCCGTGGTACTGGAACACCCGCTGAATATCCTTCATCCGGGAAATCAGCAGAATGTAGCCGATGAAGAGCAGCAAACGAATGGCTCCCTCGATCAGCGCCAGAATCGTGTCGGACACAATGACCTTTCGGAGCAGCGCCGCCGCGAAATAGGGCAGAATCATGAAGATCGCCACCGCCATCACGATGGAAAATGCCACCGTCAGGCCCATCACGACTTTCTCCGCCTTCTCGCCGAACAGCTTATCCACCATGATGTCGGCCTTGGACGGCTGGGCCTCCTCCTCGTCGTAAAAGCTTGCAGAAAAGGTCAGGCATTTCATACCCAGCACCAGGGAATCCACAAAACTGATGACGCCGCGCACGATGGGAAGCCGTTTCAGCTTTTTATTGCCGATGCCCTCGTAGGTGCTTAAGTGTACTTCGATCTCTCCGTCCGGCTTTCGCACGCCCACGGAATAGACATCCTGATTTTTCATCATGATGCCCTCCAGAACCGCCTGTCCGCCAATTCCTGAATATCTTGTTGTACTCATGCGTACTTTTTCCTCCATATATATATCGGAATTTCCTGCTGTATGCAAAACGGGATGAGATTTTCCAACCTCACCCCGTGCTTACACATCATAATATTATTTTGTAATACCGTACTTACGATTGAATTTATCAATACGTCCACGAGCTGCAGCAGCCTTCTGCTGACCTGTGTAGAATGAGTGGCACTTGGAGCAGATTTCTACGTGGATGTCCTTCTTTGTAGAACCTGTTACGAATGTGTTGCCGCAGTTGCAGGTTACGGTTGCCTGATAATACTCCGGATGGATTCCTTCCTTCATGATTTTCACCTCTTCAAATTTATTTTGTGAACTTCTGGTTGCTGTTTCCCGGCCAATGCTGTTCCGCTGATTCCGCAGCAAGATATCCCGGGCTATCCCTGCAAGTCCCTGCAGTTGAGCTGAGCGCACATATTTCTATACATACAACAGCTTCTAGATTATAACACAGGCTTGGCTCGATTACAAGCGGAAAGATCCTATTTTTGAAAATAATTTTGGATCGGCGAAAGGCTTTCTCCGAAACTTTATCACTCTTTTTACTGTAAAACTCTCCATCGGCAATTCCTTGCAGACACTTTATAACAGAAAAATCCTGCGGACTGATCATCTCATTCGTCCGCAGGATTCCATCTGTCACTTCTATTATAGAAGTTTTTTATTTTAAGCTGCCTCGGTACCTTTCTTCTTCTTAAAAAGCTCCTTGCCCGAAGTGTATACAATAATCACGCCCAGCAGCATCAGAAGAATCGCCAGCACAAGCTGCAGTCCCTCCACCATGAACACGCCGGTTCCGGCGGAAAATGCCTTAACCATAGCGACAGCTCTCTGTACCAGCGCCGTGAAGGTTACACAGAGCATCACGATAAGGGGCGGAAACAGGGTCCGGTTTTCCCGGCCTGTTACCTTCAGGAATACACAGAGGGTAATCAGTACCAGGGCGCTTAAGAGCTGGTTCGCGCTGCCGAACAGCGGCCAGATATTCGCGTAACCGATCTGGGTCAGGACGTAGCCAATCAGCAGGGTCACGACGGTGGAGAAATATTTATTGCAGAGCAGCTTTCTCCAGCCCTCCGCATGCTCCATGTCGTCTACACTGAACAGCTCCTGGAAGGACATACGTCCAATACGGGCTACAGCATCCAGACTGGTCAGAGCCAGGGCGGATACGCACATGGTCATGAAGCACTGAGCCACATAGACCGGCAGGCCGAACATTTCCAGGAATCCGGCTACGCCGTTGGAGAAAATCTGGAACGGGGTACCCACTGCGGCGGTTCCGTCAGCGGAGGCTGCAGCGCCTGCCACGCAGAGGGCCAGGACTGCCAGAAGGCTTTCCAGAACCATAGCGCCATAACCTACCTTTACCATATCCTTCTCATTTTCGATAGTCTTGGATGAGGTTCCCGAGGATACCAGGCTGTGGAAGCCGGATACTGCGCCGCAGGCTACGGTGACGAACAGGATCGGGAACAGGTTGCCCAGCTTCTCATTCTGGAAACCGGTGTAAACCGGAAGGTTCATGTTCGGATGCGCTACCAGAAGTCCGGCTACCGCGCCAAGAATCATGCCCACGAACATGAAGGTAGTCATATAGTCACGGGGCTGCTTCATCAGCCACATGGGCAATACAGACGCCAGGAAAATATAAGCGAAAGTCACATACAGCCATGCGCTCTTGCCGGCTACCAGCGGCAGGTTCATGCCGAGAGCCAGGGAAGCGAAGGTGAACAGAAGTCCTAAGACAACCTCTTTCCAGCCGTCCAGGTTGAACTTCTTCTGAAGAAGTCCGAAGACTACCGCAAAGCCCATGAAGAACAGGGAAATGCTTCCGGCTGCGCCGTTGACATTGGCCAGCTCTGCAAGAACCGTTGTGCCTTCTTCCGTGACGGTGTAGGCATTAAAGGTTCCGGCTACCATGTCGGCGAAGGCTGCGATAACGATCAGGGTGAACAGCCAGCAGAACAGCAGGAACAGCTTCCGTCCGGTCTTGCCGATGTATTTCTCAATCAGCAGTCCCATGGACTTTCCTTCATTCTTCACGCTGGCGTACAGGGCTCCGAAGTCGGTGACGGCTCCGAAAAAGATGCCGCCGATGAGAATCCAGAGCAGTACCGGAAGCCAGCCAAAGGCTGCCGCCTGGATAGCTCCGGTCACAGGGCCTGCGCCCGCGATGGATGAAAACTGGTGGGCGAATACCACCCAGCCGTTGGTGGGAACATAGTCCTGACCATCCTCTTTGGTTACTGCCGGGGTCTTAGCCTTGGGATCGATGCCCCATTTCTTCGCCAGCCAGCGGCCGTATAAGGTGTAGCCTGCCAGCAGACACACCGCTGCGATTACTACGATAACAAGCGTGTTCATAATTTTCTCCTCCTCGATGTCTTTTATGTTTACGTCTTTGGTTTCGCCTGTCTCATCATCAAATCATCTTATGAATCCAAAAAAGCCTTCGTCTTCTCAGATTTCTCTGAAGAAGACGAAGGCTTTCAAATCCTCCGCGTTACCACTTCTCTTGCTGACTCGATCGCTGTCAGCCTCTCAGTCACGTCCTCGAGCTCGTCCGGTCTCTTTTGTATCCCGGCTGCTTCCCGATTGAACATGCGCCCCGATAACGGCGGGCTCCCGGTTCCGACTACTTCTTGTGATATTTTCATCTGAACTGCTTGCAGGGGATGAACTTTTTTCCTGCCTGTCGCCTCACACCACCCGGCGGCTCTCTGAAAAGCATTGTGAAAAAAATCCGCGTCCTGTTCATTGCATTTGACTTATGAAACAGTATGCTTGCATTATAGTCCTCTTTTTTCAAAAGTCAAGAGAGAATTTTTAAAAAATGTTGTACTTTTTCCGGTACAAATTTTTAAATAAACTTGTTCTTTTTCACTGTCTGCACGAACTCCGCGTTGTTCTTGGTGCGGGCGAACATGTTCAGAATGTTCTCCACGGCCTCCTCGGGCTTCAGTCCGTTCAGGCCCTTGCGGATAATGTCCATGGCCTCCAGCTCCTCGCCGGTCAACAGCAGATCCTCGCGGCGGGTACCGGACTTGGGAATGTCGATGGCCGGGAATACGCGCTTCTCCTGGAGCTTCCGGTTCAGTACCAGCTCCATGTTGCCGGTTCCCTTGAATTCCTCGTAAATGACATCGTCCATCTTGCTTCCAGTTTCTACCAGTGCCGTTGCAAGAATGGTCAGGCTGCCGCCCTCTCGCATATTGCGGGCCGCGCCGAAGAAACGCTTGGGCATATGCAGGGCCGCCGGATCAAGACCGCCGGACAGGGTACGGCCGCTGGGCGGAACGGTCAGGTTGTAGGCCCGGGCCAGACGGGTGATACTGTCCAGCAGAATCACTACGTCTTTGCCACTCTCCACAAGACGTTTCGCACGCTCGATGACCATTTCTGCTACGCGCTTATGATGCTCCGGAAGCTCATCGAAGGTGGAGTGAATGACCTCCACGTTCGGTCCCTCGATGGCCTCCTTGATATCCGTCACCTCCTCGGGGCGTTCGTCGATCAGCAGGATCAGAAGCTGCATATCAGGGTGATTCCGGGTCACGGACTTGGCCACATCCTTCAGAAGAGTAGTCTTACCAGCTTTCGGCGGAGACACGATCATGCCTCGCTGTCCTTTCCCGATGGGGGAAATCAGATCGACAATCCGCATGGCGGTGCTTCCGCCCGGACGTTCCAGATGGACGCGCTGGTTCGGGAAAATCGGAGTCAAATCTTCGAAATTCCGTCTTCTGGCCGCCTCCTCGGGACGCAGGCCATTCACGGTCTTTAAGTACAGAAGCGCCGCGAATTTCTCTGTCTGGGCGCGGACTTTTATGTTGCCGCAGAGGATGTCGCCTGTCTTCAGGTTGTATCTGCGGATCAGGGCCGGATTGATGTAGATGTCATTTTCACCGGGCAGATAATTGTCGCTTCGGATGAAGCCATAGCCGTCTGCCAGCACCTCCAGGATGCCGTTGGCCATCTGGCCGCTGTCCAGGTTCGTAGGCTGCTCCTGCTGGGGCTGCGCCGCAGTCTGGGTCTGGGAAGACACGTTTCGATCGTAGGCAGGACGTTCGTAACTGCGCTGTTCGTAACGCTCAGTACGTTCCGGCCGCTCATAGCGGTCGTTCCGCTCATTTCTCTCGTATCGGTCATTTCTTTCATAACGGTCATTCCGATCGCTGCGCTCATTGCGTTCTGTGCGTTCGTAACGGTTCGGACGCTCACTGCGCTCTGCGCGTTCTGTTCTCTCCACACGTTCTGCCCGCTCCCGCTGCTCTCTCTGCTCCTGGCGCTGTTCGTAGCGCTCCTGGCGTTCCTTCTGATACTTCTCCGTCTGGGCTATCTGATCCTGGCGGCTCACTTCCTCATCTTTTTCCAGCATCCGTGTGATCAGATCACTTTTTTTCAGCGTGGAAGTTCCTTTCATTCCTCTGGTTTTTGCGATCGCCTTCAGCTGTGCCAGCGGCAATGATTCATATTGTTCTCTGGTCATTCCCTGTCCTCCTCATTCTTTGCCTGTCAACTCTGTAATTTAAAATACGCAAACTTCTGCATTTTTTCTCATTGGGAAGCCCGCCCGGATATGTGGCGGATTGGAACTTTGGACTTATTATACCTGATTTTCCATAAATATGCAAACGTATTTTTACTTCACAATCCGCCAAAGTAATGCTAAAATAAGAGAAATTAAAACAGGATGGTGTCGATTGTGATAAAAAAACTGATTTTGCCCGTCTATCTGTGGGCGCACCGGCTGATGATAAAAGTCTGCTGGAATATTTTCATACATTTTCCACTGGATCGAAAGAAAGTGGTCTTCAGTAATTTCAACGGCGGCGGCTACGGCGACAATCCCAAGTTTATCGCCCAGGAATTTCTGCGGCGGAATCTGGACTGGAAGCTTTACTGGGTGGCGGAAGGCCACTACGATCTCCCCGCCGGCCTCACGCCTGTGCGCCCCAACACGGTGGCTTTCGTCTGGCATATGGCCACGGCCGGAACCTGGATCGACGATACCCGGAAGCTCTATTATTATAAAAAGCGGCCCGGTCAGTTCTATATTCAGACCTGGCACGGAGGCCTGGGGCTGAAGAAGGTGGAAAAGGACTGCGAAGAAGCTCTTTCCAAAGAGTATGTCGCTTTCGCGAAGGAAGATTCACTGCACACGGATCTCCTGCTGGCCTGCTGCCGCTGGGAGAGCGAATCTTACCGGGAGGCCTTCTGGTACGACGGCCCGATTCTGGAAAAGGGCATTCCGAAAAATGATATTTACTTTGAAGATCCTGCGCCTTATATCCGAAAGGTACATCAGCATTTCGGCCTGCCTGAGGGCACCAGGCTGGCGCTCTACGCTCCCACCTACCGGGACAGCCGCAAGACCGATATGTACAACCTGGATTACAACCAGCTTCTGACCGCCCTTAAGAAGCGCTTCGGCGGCAGCTGGGCCGTTCTGGTGCGGATGCATCCCAACGTCAGCTACAAGGATTACCCTCTGACCTACACGGATCGCATTCTGAACGCCAGTCCCTATGAAAATATGCAGGAGCTCCTGGTGGCCTCCGATATCATCATCAGTGATTACTCCGGCTGTGCCTTCGATTTTCCCATGATCGGCAAGCCCGGCTTTCTCTACGCCGAGGATTACGAGGAAATGAAGCGCACCAAGGACTACTATTTCCAGCTGGAAGATCTGCCCTTTACGCTGGCCCTTACGAATGAGCAGCTTATGGAGCAGATCAAACAGTTCGATGAGGATGATTATCAGAAGAAGTGTAAGGAATTCTGCGATATGCTGGGCTTCTATGATGACGGGCATGCGTCAGCGACGGTGGTAGATTTGATTCTTGCGAAAATGAAATAAATTTTTATACCAAGCGAAAACAGGAAGGAATCCACACATGTGAATTTCTTCCTGTTTTCTGTTTCCTCTTTCCTATATTTCTACATAATCCAGCATCAACGCCAATGCAATCCGAAGTCCATTCTCCAGACTGGAAAGCTCAATCCACTCTTCCCGCGTATGCGCCAGCGCGCCTCTCACGGTTCCTACCGTATTCGCCACGATTCCCAGTGAAAGCGGCACATTACTATCGGTAGAATAAGCCGCAAAATCAATCGGATCCTGATACCAGGTTTCAATGACATCCACCGTATGCTCTGTAAACGCCTTCAGCGCGTCCGCGTCCACCGGTCCGTTACCCGGCCGCACGCCTAAAAGCTCCACCTCGATCTCGCCGCCGCGTCCCCGCACCGACTCCACTGCCGCATCAAGCCGCTTTTCCATCTCCTCCAGACACTTCTGGGAGGTAGACCGGAATTCATACAGCATATACGCCTCCTGGGCGATGGAATTGACCGTCGTACCGCCCTCCATGCGTCCGATATTGTAGGTGGTAAAAGCGTCCCCATCCTTCGGCGCTTCAATCTTATAGAGCCGCTCCGTCAGATCACAGAGAATCTCCAGCGCGTTCGGATCACCGAAATTGATATAGGAATGACCGCCCCGGGTCTTACAGGTGATACGATATCGGTAAGAACCCACTGCACAGCTGCAGCACTGGGGTTCATAGCCGTCAAAGGAATAAAAAGCCTTGATCTTCGATCCATAGGTGGCAAATAGTGCCTTCGTGCCATCCAGATTGCCCAGACCCTCCTCGCAGGCATTTGCCACAAAGAGAATGCCGCACTTCGGCTTCAGCTCATGATTCATCAGATACTTTGCGCCCATCATCAGATTCACCAGATTGCTGGTATCATCGCCGATGCCTGGCGCGAAAAGCTTTCCGTCCTCCTCCTTAAGAGGCAGCTCTGTAGTATCCGGGAACACGATATCCGTATGCGCTGCGAAGACCACCAGCTCCTCCGCATCCGGGTCGCCCAGTCTGCAGATCACATTCTTCGCGTCATCAATATGCACATCCTCCGCGCCCTGCTTCTGAAACCAGTCCCTGCAGAATGCCGCCCGCATATCCTCCTGATGAGAGGGGGCCGGAATCACACCCAAAGTTTTTAAGAGTTCCTTCTGCTCAGACGCTGCTTCAGCGGCATACTGTTCCGCCAGTTCTTTGATTTTCTCGTTCATAAGTCTTCTCCTTTTCCTAAACCCCTTATTTTAAAAAACCGGGTAAATGGTCATCACCCAGAATACACTTACCAGTGTAATGACGATAAACGGAACCCAGCCCATTTTCACCAGTTGCTTTATGGTATAGTTACCAGCGCCCATCACCTGCGGTACAGTCGGAGTCGCCAGCGGGGTAAAGAACGCTGTCATGGAAGCGATCATGCAGAGCATGATAGGTCCAACCGGGTTCGCGCCCATGGATTTGCAGATCATGATGTACAGTGGCACAAAAATGGAATAAATTCCCAGATTTAACATGAACTGTGTCAGGACAAACGGTACCAGGAAAAAAATAAATCCCGCGATGTAGTTATTGTGTACGCTTAAAATAATGCCGGACAGATGATTTCCAATCATATCCGCCACTCCGGTTCCGGACAGTGCGGTTCCGATGGCCAGAGCGCCTACGAAAAGCAGTACCATACTGATATTCATGGACTCAATCAGCTCTTTCTTGGTCATGATACCGGACGCCGCGATCACCAATGCGCCGATAAAGGCCACCTGCCAGGCCTTCAGACCGATCTGGTTGGAGAACAGCAGTCCCAGAAGAACGCAGACAAAGGTTGCGTAGCCGATAAACTCGCGAACCGGGCTCAGCTTTTCCTGCTCCTTCTGCTCCTTCACCTGAAACTCGGACTCCATCTCGTTGTCTGGCGCGAAACGTGGTACCACAAAGATGGCCAGCAGAAGAATTGCAATCATGGTCGGCGCTTTGGCGTACATGATGTCCATGATGCTCATGTTGTAGGTGGTATACTCATATGCCTCCAGGAAGCCCTGAATACGCGCCATCTCACTGACAGAAGCGCTGAAGGGCAGGGTAATAACGGTACCGATCGCTGTGATGCCCAGAGAAAACATCATCTTGGACGGAGCGATTTTCATCTCCTTACAGACACCGTAGGCCAGCGGAAATACCACGCTGAAGCAGGCCGCTGAGCTGGGGATGAACTGCGCCAAAATACAGGTCAGAATCACGTAGCCCGCCAGAACCTTGGTAAAGGACCCTTTACTGATGCGGCAGATAAACGCGGAAATTTTCTTTACCATCTGGGTACGGTTCAGACCGGCAGATACCACGAACATACTCGCCATCAGGATAGCGCTGGAATTAGCAAAGCAACTAAGCGCGTCGTTGGGGTCCATGCAACCTGTGACCATCAGTGCTGCGACGCTGATCAGAGAGATGACGGCCATGGATACGCGGCTGCTCAGGAACGCGTAGGCCAGGAGCGTCAGGATGAAAATGATCAGACAGATTGTCATTTGATTCATAACAGTTTCCTCCTATAAATGTATTTTTAGATACAAAAAACGCAAAGAAGCATTTTCCGGCCGGTGGTGTCTCCGCTTCTTTGCGTTCCTCTTATCTGCATTATAGCACTTGACAGAGCTCGACAACAAATATATTATCTTTATCAAAAGATATAAAAATTATTTATAGGGGGGATCCAGAAATGAAATTTGACACGATTTTTTACGCGCTGGAGGTGGCGGACGCGGGCTCCTTCAGCCAGGCGGCGAGAAATCTTTATCTGTCCCAGCCGAATTTAAGCTACGCAGTCCGTCAGCTGGAGAAGGATCTGGACGTGCAGCTCTTTCACCGGGTACCCGGAGGCGTGGTTCCCACTGAGGCTGGACAGGAGCTCATCGAGCGCTTCCGCATCATCCGGCGGGAATATGAGCAGATTCAAAGCTTCTCTGAGCTGCCACACCGGGATTTCAGGCAGCAGCTTCGGATCGGATCCTTACGTTCCAGCCGCGCGGCCCGGGCTTTTTCCCGGTTTGTGAAAAAACACAGCGGAGGCGGCTGCCAGTTTTCCTTTTTGAATTATGATTCCCTGGATGAACTGTTGGACGAAATGACTACGAATAAGCTGGATCTGGCTGTGATAGGCGCCTTTTCTACCCATGTGAAAACCACATACAGCAAGCTGAAGAGTTCTGATATTGAGTATCACTTGATAGGCCGGAGCCCTATCTGTGTAGCGGTCGGCAGAAGCAATCCCCTCTATGGCCGCACAGAGGCCGTGTCCCTGGAAGATCTCTATCCCTTTACCGCGGTTCAGTACGGTCCCACCTTCAGCGATCCCAGCCACTCCCTGCTCCATGAGACCGGCCTGTCCCTCCACACCGCCGGAGAAATCAATGTGACCGGATCCCAGATTTTCTTCGATCTCATCGCCGAAACCGACGTCATCGGCCTGGTCGCCACCTGGCCCCAGGCCTTCCGCCGCTACCACGAGGAACCCTCCACCTGGATTATTCCCATCAGGGACTGTGAGCTGATGGCCGAATACGGTTGGATCAAGCCCCGCCGCACCACACTGCCGGAGCTGGCGCAGGAGTATCTGGATATTCTGGTGGAGCTGTATTAACCGTTCTTCTCCGCCAGGCGCCGCTGCTATGCCGCATATATGCAGTCCGTCAAAACTAATCTCCTGTGTTCTCTCCTACAGCCTGGTCAGATGAAAGATCCACTCCAGCCACCGCTCCACCGAGCTGGCCCGCCGGGCGATCTGTCCCTCGTTGCAGACGTGCAGTTCCCGCATCCGCTGTCCGATGACCTTCTTATCGGGATAGCGGCCTGTCTGCGTGCCCTCATCAAAGAATTCCGCGAAAATTCTGTGCTCCAGCATCAGCTCCACCAGCTTCAGCTGCCGGGGCTTGTAATTCATCCGAAAGACCTTCTCGCCAAGCCCGGTCAGGCGCACCAGCACCTGCCCGCCCACATTTTCCTTCTCAAAGAGCCCCAAATACCGCCCTGCATTATAATAATAATCCGACTGCCGCGGGTCAAAATCCATCAAATCCGCGATCTGCCCGGGCGTCAGCGGATTCCCGTACAGATTCTCCAGCAGGGAAATGATCCGCTCCATGGAATTAGCCTGAATAAACGGAACCGGCGTCCCGTCCATATCATCGTCCGTCCGGATGGCTGTGCGCTCCCGCACCCCTCGAAGCTCCGTAAGGCTAATCCGCGTATCCTGCATGGAATAATTCTTTGCCTGCACCAGCTCGATGGATGAATAATCCTCCGGATCCGCGAACCGGTACTCGAACAATCTGTAAATCATATTGGAATACACGGAAAAAACCAGTCGGATGGGCTTCTTCACCCGGGTGCGCCACAGGCGGTACGGATAGTACAGCTGCCGGATATGAAAATCCGGGTGTACCACATTTTTGGCTTCCATGATAACCACTGAGCGGGCATTTTCAAAGCCGCCATCGATCTCGCACTGGGCATTTTCCACATGGATCTCCCGTGGAATCCCCCGCACCGTATCCACCCGGAAATCGAAGACGCCCGTGCCCATGCGCCCATTGAAGGTGGCGTCATTTTTCCCGTCCCCGAGAAAATCGTCGAGAATACCGGACAGGGTCAGCGCGTGAATGGCATTGGCCTCTGAGCTGATGTTATTGACGTCGATGGACTCGTACTCCGGCATGTCCACATGGGTCATCCGGGTCACATGTTCATGAAGCTCCGGGAGCTCCTGATACAGCAGAAAATCACCCATCACATAGGAGGTCCGGCTGTCCGGCAGGAGATTCAGCTTCCGCTTCCGCAGAGCGTCCGGCAGCGCGTCAGAGCTGTCCCATTTGGCCATAAGCCGGGGCTCCCGGAATTCCCGGATCTGATCCGCTTTGATTTTGTATACCCCCTTTTGTTCCACCGTTTCCGCAATCGGGTATTTTTCCAGCAGCCGTTTCCATGCCTCATTTGCAGAAAGCGTCGTCTTCTCCGCCATATCGGTACCTCTTCATTTCCCATAATCTATGTAATCCACACCTCTGTGTCTCTTGCAGCTACCCGCGCGCCGTTAAAATTCCACCGTCTTAAAGCTCCCATCCTCCGCATCATAGAAAAATACCTTCTGGGACAGTCGCTCCGCCTCCCCGCAGGTGCGGTTCAGATGCTTCAGGCTCCGCAGAATCCGGATAGGAAGAATGGTTCCCGCCGGGTGGATACAGGCCTCATTAACGCTGGTAAAGGCCACATAATAGCTCCCGCCGGACAACCGGGCCAGCCGTTCCTTTACGCCCGGGTAAAAGATGGCGATGGCTCCGTTCAGCTTCCGGGTGGTCGTAAGCAGCGGCGCACGCTCCGGATCAAGCTTCTGAATAGCGCTGTTCTCCGACATAAATTCCCCTTTTTCATAGGGCGCATGGATACAATCCACCGGATCCAGGTACAATCTGGGCGGCGCGGCCACATACGTATTCAGCATGGCGTCCTCCCAGACCCGTTTTCTGGGCAGCTTCCAGCCATCCGCCGTGGTCCGCGGTACCTTGACTGTCCCCAGCCCCCGCTCCCCGTCATACACAGTCAGATAAAGCACCAGCGCCACGTCACCGTAACGCTCGTAGACATATTCCCGCAGTTCCCGCCTGCAGTCATTAAAACAGACAGGCCGAATCACCAGCTTGTCCCGGATCTGCTCATAATTGTGCATCTGCTCCAGCACGCCGGTCTCCATCATTTCCCCGGCCGCGTGCAGACTGTCCTGCACCTGCTTCCAGACACTCTCCCAGCCTTCTTCCATCTGCCGGTCATAAAGCTCTTCCAGGGAAAACCGGGAAATCTGTTTCATCTGCTCGTTCTTCGCTTTGGCGACCGTCACGTAATCGCCTATCAGCACGTCTGACTCCGTCTGATTGTACCGAAGATTCGTCTCCCGGACAAACTGCTCGTCATACCTGACGTCGCCCTCAGAAAGGCCCTCCGGGTAGAACTGAACCTCTCCAGGCTTCACTCCCAGTTCCCATTTTTCGGTAAGCTGCGTCAGAAAACTGCTGCAAAACTCCTGATATGTCACACCATATCCTCCTTTATTTTAGCTGTATTGGTCGGAACTTTCAACCTCCTTATCTTCTGTAGGTGTAGATACCCGGCGATCGCTCTTATTTCGCACAGGCTTCTAAAGCTGTTTGTCAAAAAAATCATGGGATCATGGGGAAGAAACGCCCCGGTGATGCAAAAGATTAATCTGATAGTTGAAGCATAGCACATCGTAACGGGCCTGTAAATTATTTCCGTTCGACAGGTTTCGGGAAACTGCGACAAGGCTTCTCCTTCTTCTACAAAATTCCGCTCTGCCTTATGAAAAATCGGATTTCTCCGGCAAAATTTTATAAAAGATGATATAAAAAATGAGAAGTGACAACCGCTTGCTATCACTCCTCGCTTTTTAAATTACATTATTTTCCATTTTTTCTTTCTGCCTTGTATACTCCAGGAGCTCACACAACCCTGCGGTCATCCCAATGTTTCCGCCGTCCTCCGGCAGCTTCACCGTGCAAATCACCCGCTCACAGTCGTCGATCAACTGCTTCGCCTCCGCGATCTGCTTCTCTCCCATTACCTGAAAGGCCGGTACACTGACCGTCCGCACCGCCAGCGCCTTCGCCGACGGATAATCCAAATCATTTTCCCACAAGATCCCCGTCGCGAAGGGAATCCGCTCCCGTTGGAGCCGTCGGAACACTGCCGTGCCTGTGCCGTTTCCGGCGATGACAAAGATCTTTGGCTCTCCGTCCACCGCCGGGAGCTCCAGATCGCCTGTCAGCTCGTCGTAGGTTCCCAGTGTCATGCCGTAGAGCTTCGGAATATACCCTTCGGTAAAAATCTCCTCCGGCGTACCGAACCGGTCCACCTTATCCCCCCGCACACAGGCGATTTTGTCTGAGATACGGCCTGCCAGATCCAGCTCATGCAACGACATGATGACAGACAGATTTCTTGTCCGTGACATCTTTTGAATAATGGAAAGAAATTCCAGTTTGTAACGGATATCCAGGAAGGACGTGGGCTCGTCCAGCACGATGATATCCGGCTGCTGACAAAGTGCCCGGGCCAGCATTACCCTCTGCTTCTGCCCATCGCTGGTCTTCGTGTAATCCCGATCCGCCAGCTCATGGATATGTACCAGATCCATGGCCTCGTCCACCACCGCCCAGTCCTCCGCGGAGAGCACGCCAAACTTGCCCGTATAGGGGTAACGGCCTGTGGACACCACGTCCCGGCAGGTCATCATTTCCGGATGGATGCGCTCGGTCAGCACTACAGAAAGCTTCTGAGACAATTCCTTGCCGCTCAAATCCCCCATGGCTTTGCCATCCAGCACCGCCACGCCGCCTAAGGGCGCCAGCTGTCGGATGATACTTTTCAGAATCGTAGTCTTGCCCGCGCCGTTGGGGCCGATGAGAGTCAGGATTTCACCCTTTTTCAGGCCGATTCGGATGTCTTTGATCAGGGGAACGCCGTGGTAGCCGACGGTCAGCCCTTCCGTGTAGAAATAATAGGTATCCATATGCTACTCCGCCCTCTCCTTCTTTTTGTGAATCATGATGTAGATGACCACCGGCGCGCCGAACACCGCCGTCACTGTACTGATGGACAATTCCGTCGGCGCAAACATGGTCCGGGCCAGCAGGTCGCAGAACAGGCAAAAAGCCGCTCCACCCAGGAAACAGGCCGGAATCATCAGGATAGGCTTCGCCGTCCCGAAAAGATTCTTAACCAGATGGGGCACCGCGATTCCCACGAAGGAGACCGGACCCGCAAAGGCCGTCACACAGGCCGACAGGACGCTGGAAAGCAGCACCAGAAGGACCCGGAATACCTGCACGTTCAGGCCCATATTTTTTGCGTAGGCCTCTCCCATCTGGTAAGCGCTGATGGGCTTGGACATGAGAAAGACGCAGATAGCTGTAATTCCCACCACGATGGCCATAATCAGCACATTGTCCCAGGTCATGCCGGAAAAGCTTCCCTTGGACCAGTTGTGCAGATTCACGATGTCCGCGTCATCCGCAAAGGTCACCACGAAGTCCGTCACAGCCGAACAGATATAGCCGATCATGACACCGCTGACAATAAGCATGGACATCTGATCCATGACCCGTGACATGAGAATCACAAAGCCCATACAGAGCATGGCTCCCGCAAAGGCCGCGATAATCAGGACCCAGGAGCTTAAAGCAAACGCATTTCCCAGGGCTGCCACCATGACCAGGGCCACCACCAGCTTTGCGCCGGATGAGATCCCCAGTGTAAAGGGACCCGCGATGGGGTTATGGAAGAAGGTCTGCAAAAGATAGCCGGACAGAGCCAGGCCGCCGCCCAGGATGCCTGCTGCCGCCGCCCGCGGAAAACGGATTCCCATAACGATATCCGTATAGGTGTCATTGTTCCCATTTTTCCCCAGAACCTTTGGAATCTCCGCCAGCGGAATGTTCACGGTTCCGATGCAGATGCTTAAGACCACAAAAACCAGCACCAGCAGGGCCAGTATCAGAAATGCAGCCCAGTATCTTCCTTTATTTCGGGCATTTCTGCCGCCTGTTGTGTTACCCATTGTTCCCGTTCCCTTCTGTCACTGTGCAAATTCTCACAGCTATCGTGTGTCTGTTATCCGGTGCATACTTTCCGGATCCCTCTCTTTGCGTTCCGAAGCGTATCAGTTTAACTTGTAAAGATAAGTCAGATCCCCGTCGTCCCCCACCAGCATCCGGTGAATATCCGACGTAATCGTACCCAGCTCCATGGTAGACTGATACAGATTCTTCATGGTACAGTACACATGACCCTCCTGCACTGCCCTGAATTTCCCCAGCAGCGGGCTTTTCGCCAGCAGCTCATCCACCGAGGAGAGCTGTCCCTCTATGGTACTGTTGTAAATGATGTAATCCGCGTCCTTCGCCCCTGTGTAGAATTCCTCCATCGTCATGGACAGGGTAGATGTGGCGTCCTCTGCATCTCCCAGATCCTGGAAAATATACGTGCCGCCCGCCAGCTCGATCATCTTCGGCAGATAATCCGCTGTTTTCCGCACATTGGCCTCGCCATTGCTGGTGATATAGAAAAATGCCACCGTCTTGCCCGTAGCTTCTTCGCCGCTGATGGCCTTGAAAGCATCCGCCTCACTGGCAAAGGCCGCCTCAGCCTCTTCCTCATGGCCGGTCAGCAGGCCGTAAAGCTTCACCCACTCGGTCCTGCCTAAGGGGTTCGGCTCATAGCTGGAATGATCTATCAGCACCGGAATTCCGAATTTATCCAGCTGCTCCTGCACCTCCGGCGTATGGGAAATCATGGTGTTCTCGATGGCCAGACCGCAATTTTCCGCCAGAATCTGCTCATAATCCGGCGCGGAATATTTGCCTGCATAGAGAATGTCGCCATTCTCCATGGCTGCCTTCGCCGCGTCGATATACCAGCCGTCGGCTTTGGTGCCGCTGAATCGAATACTGTCCAGGGCGTCCAGGGATACGAACATGTCCATGACCGCCGAAGCCACCAGATATATATTCTGAATGGGCTGCTGAAGTACCGTGATATCCTTCGCCAGATCCTCCGGCGCTTCCTTATCCTCCGGAACCACCAGGAAGCGTCCGCCGTCCGTGATGGTTATCAGTGAATAGCCGCCCTCATAATTGTCAATGGTAAATTTCTGCGCGTATTCCAGCTTCGTGCTGTCCGTATAAGTCAGCTCGTCACTGATATCCGTGCTGTTCTCTGCCGTGCCGGAACCGCCTGCTCCACAGGCCGTAAGTCCCAGACACATAGCCAGGCACAGAAAAAGTGCCATCAGTTTCTTTTTCATGCCTTTGTATTCCTCTTCTTCCGCATCACAGTCGCCGCAATCGCTGCCGCTACCGCAATTATCACAATACCTGCTGCCGCCGTGGTGGAGCCCGCTCCTCCCGTGCTGCCTCCATTCTCTCCCTGAATAGAATCTGACGCAAAGGTCAGCGTATATTCTACCTCATGGG
Source organism: Clostridiaceae bacterium (assembly GCA_902362725.1). Classification (GTDB taxonomy): domain Bacteria; phylum Bacillota; class Clostridia; order Lachnospirales; family Lachnospiraceae; genus Laedolimicola; species Laedolimicola ammoniilytica. Next base: position 206,222 of record CABIXM010000002.1, read on the forward strand.
GCGTACTCATGGCCGTCGTATCGCCAATCACATCGATCCCCTCGTCAAAGACCTCCACCGGAATCTCAAAAACCGAATGCTCGTCTGTACTCACCGGAAGATACTTCTCGCCGCCCACGATCATATAGTCGTAGTGATTGCTGCTCCAGGTAATCTGGGCCACAGCCTGTCCGTCCTCCACGGACAACGCGGCAGGTGACTCAATAGTGGCCCGGCCGCTGCCGCCCTCCATGGCCACTTCTACCGTATAATTACCGTCCGCCAGCTGTAAATCCTCGATTGTCATTGTCTTACTCCTTCTATTTGAATTTCCTATAATTGGAACAAGGGGACTGCCGCAAAACGTTCTGCACATTCTACAACAGCCCCTGTATGTAAGATCCTATAATACTTCTAAAATACTAGTCCTGAAGAAGCTCCGGGTTGGATACGCTGACCTTATGGTCGTACCATACGCCCTTGGTTCCGATCAGCGCCAGGTCGAATTCCTCGTCCAGTGCGGGAACCGGTACGTCGAAGGCATTGGCCTCCTCCGGCTCTGTACCATCGCCGAAATCTACGGTCTCTGCGGTCGGCTGCAGAAGCTCTGCGCCATCCTTCTGGGCATCCTCTGCCAGACCTTCATACAGATTCACAATGTTCTTGGAAGGCATAACCACATGAATGGTCATCTGTCCGTCCTTTACGGTCAGCGTTCCCTTTCCCTCGTAAAATTCATTTACATGGAACATACTGCTGTCTGTGTTGAAGTCTGCCGTGTAGATGCCGTCCTCCAGTGTCGCTGCTGCAGCTTCTTCTGCGTCAGCCTTTTCCGGCTCCGCCGTTTCTTCTGTCTTGGCAGTTTCCTCATCGGAGTTTTCCGCTTCTGTGGTAGTCTCTGCAGCCGGCGTCTCCGCCTTGCTGCCGCAGCCCATCAGCAGTGCGCAGCTTATAACTGCCATTCCCATTAACGCGATGATTTTCTTCTTCATTTCTTTTCTTGTCCTTTATCCTTACTTATTTCATAGCCTCTGCGGTATGAGCAACATAGAGATTCTGGATTGCCTCGATCTCGCCCAGACCTGCGATCTGGCAGTCTACGCTTTCGAACTTGCCGGATGCGTTGAACATGCTCTTCCAGGAATCGTCATCGTCGCCTGCCATGTCGTTGTTTGCATGGTCGCCTGCAACTACCATCAGCGGACGAAGTACAACCTTGGTGTAACCGGCCTCTGCAACTGCGTTAATCACATTCTCACATGCAGTATCTTCCGGCTCGCCCTCTACGGTTCCGATAAATACGTTCTCATATCCCAGATCCTTCATCTGTGCCTGCATCTGGCTATAGGAAATCTTTGCGGTATGGGAGGTACCATGACCCATGAATACAAATGCCACGCCATCCTCTTTTGCTGCGTCCAGAGTATCGAAACCAGCCGTCTTTACAGCCTCAGCAGTAATAGCCTCGGCAACAGCCTTCTTGTCTGCGTTGATTGCGGAAGCGTCTGCTCCAACCTCGCCCAGAAGCGGCTCAGCTACCTTTACAGACTCAAATTTATCCTTGTATGCGTCTACCGCCTCCATCAGCTCGTCGTACTCAGCGCCGTGCATCAGATGGGTCGGCTGTACAACCAGGTTCTTTACGCCGTTGGCAACTGCGCGATCCAGAGCCTGATCCATGTTGTCAATTGCCTCGCCGTCGCGGGCCTGGATATGGTTGATGATGATCTGCGCGGTAAAGGCACGTCTTACGGACCAGTCCGGATTTGCCTCTGCCAGAGCGTCCTCGATACCCTTGATATCAGCTACACGGCTGTCATTGAAGGAAGTACCAAAGCTTACTACCAGCAGCTCGTTCTCGCCGATCTCGTCCTGGTTTCTCGGATCATCCTTGGAAGCGTCTCCGGTGTCGCGTCCGAAGTAATCCGGGTCAGCGTTCTCGCCCTCTACCAGCTCCTTCTGAGCGTCTGTCAGAGCGTCCCATGCTTCCTTGGCTGCCTTACAGTCAGCGTCTGTGGTCTCTGTTCTCTCCTGCACATAGATCTTGTCAATCAGGGCTGCTACGTTGTCAGCTGCAGCCTGATCTGCGTCCGCGTCGTCTGCAGTCTCCTCTGCAGCGTCTGTGGTCTCTTCCGTAGTAGTAGTGTCTGCAGCCGGCGTCTCAGCCTTGCTGCCGCAGCCTGCCAGCATGGATGCTGTCAGAGTTGTTACACATAACAGTGTTACAAGTTTCTTTTTCATTTTCTTTTCCTCCTGCAAAAATTTTTCAGTTAAATGAAATTCATAAGATCAGAAGGAATCTGCTAAAAAATCCGACGTTCCTGTGGATCGTCGGATTTTCAGTCGTCAGCTTTACATCTGTTCGCCCATCCACGCAAAACAGCGCTGTGCGGAACAGCTGTGTCTATACCCCATCTGGCACTATCAATCCTCGTGATCCGGAATCTTTCGACTCCATGCGCCGCAGTCTGGCAGGTCTCCTGGCTTACAGTACAAGCGCTGCTTATCGTCTTCCCGATGGCTCAGTGACGTATGATAAGCCGCTCCTGCATACAGTGACGAGATCGCGCAGGTCTCTCACCTGCTTCCCTATTCTCCGTTTTTTAACGGCACCAGCTGCTTCTTATTTGATTTCACATAACCTACACAAGCATTATAGCAGTCTTTCTGAAATAATCAACTGTTTTTCCGCTATTTTTTCTTCCTTTTTGCATTATTTCGCCCGTTTTTTCATAAATAACAGATAAGCGAGCAGCAATATGATTCCTACCGGCAGAGAAATCAGCGCAGACTGGGTAAATCCTGCCACAATATAGGTAATAAAGGAAATCACTGCTACACTGACCGCATAGGGAAGCTGGGTGGACACATGGTTTACATGGTTACACTGGGCTCCCGCAGACGCCATAATGGTCGTATCGGAAATCGGGGAGCAGTGGTCGCCGCAGACAGCGCCCGCCATGCAGGCAGAGATGGCCACGGTCATCAACGCCGGATGGGTGGTCTGGAACGCGTCTACCACAATCGGAATCAGGATACCAAAGGTTCCCCAGGAGGTTCCGGTGGCAAAAGCCAGGAAGCATCCAACCAAGAAAATAATAGCCGGAAGCAGAGCAACCATACCCTGAGAGCTGCTCTTAATCAGATTAGCCACGAACTCCGCGGCGCCCAGGCTGTCTGTCATGGCCTTCAGGGTCCAGGCGAAGGTCAGAATCATGATAGCCGGAACCATGGCCTTGAAGCCCTCGGGAATGCAGTTCATGCACTCCTTGAAGCCCAGGACCTTACGGCTCACATACAGCAGAATCGTGATGACCAGGGCGAAAGCACTTCCGATGGCCAGACCGATGGACGCGTCGCTGTTGGAGAAGGCGGTCACGAAGTCCGCGCCGTCAAAGAAGCCGCCGGTGTAAATCATGCCGATGACGCAGCAGATGATCAGGGAAAGAATCGGAATCAGCAAATCTTTTACGGAACCATTTCCCACGTTATCCAGGCCTTCTGCGTTGCCGTAAGGTCTGTCCGGCGTAGTAAACAGGTCGCCCTTCTTTGCGTTGTCCTCATGGACCTTCATGGAACCGAAATCAATGTTCAGAATTGCTATCGTAATCATCATAACGATAGTCAGAATCGCGTAGAAATTATAGGGAATCGCGCTGACAAAAAGCGCCAGTCCGTCCTCACCCTCTACGAAACCGGTTACGGCCGCCGCCCAGGATGAAATCGGGGCGATGATGCAGACCGGAGCCGCCGTGGCGTCGATGAGGTACGCCAGCTTGGCACGGGAAATATTGTGCTTGTCCGTCACGGGACGCATCACGCTTCCTACGGTCAGACAGTTAAAATAATCATCGATAAAAATCAGCACGCCCAGGGCTACGGTCACCAGCTGCGCGCCGGTGCGGGTCTTGATATGCTCGCCGGCCCACCGTCCGAAGGCCGCCGAGCCTCCGGCCCGGTTCATCAGTGACACAATGGCTCCCAGGATAACCAGGAACACCAGAATTCCCACATTGTAGCTGTCGGACAGAACGCCTACGATTCCATCCTCAAAGATGTGAAGCACCGTTCCCTCGAAGCTGAAGCCCGAGTAGAACAGGCCTCCCACCAGGATGCCAAGAAACAGTGAGGAATACACCTCCTTGGTAATCAGAGCCAGAACAATCGCTACTACAGGCGGCACCAACGCCCAAAAGGTAGCATACATAACAGGTACATAATCCATTTTTAAAATCTCCTTCCCTCGAAAACAGTCGAAAAAAAGACCGTGAGCACATACTTCCCGACTGTACTCACGGTCCGAACTTCCCCTTCGACCTATGATAGCTCTCCACAGTCCTGTGACAGTCTGACGCATATTCTGCGGCAGCCCAGAAACCCATCCTTCGGAACGGATGAATCCCTTCGGCGGTCTTCCCTTTCCCGGCTGACTGGTTCCGACCTTATGTCAACCGATACTCCTGAAGCCCCGCGCCTCTATCATTTTCTAAAATTGCCTATGTGGCTATCCTATCACGGAATGGGAGGAAGATCAAGTGTTTCTACTATTTCTCTGCAGGATAATGATCCCGTACTCCATCCAGCTTCTTGCTGCCAATCCGTACGTGGAAATTCGGATCTTTCGGAATATCCGGATTGATACCCAGATCCTGCGGAGCCAGGCATGCAACTACCTGCATGGGAATGATATACTCCCACGCGGAAAACAGCGGATCCTCTACAAAATCACAGAGCAGATACTTGTCACTATATTCCTCTACTCCCTCCGGAGATCCGATGAAGTAATTATGGGGTGTCCAATCGCTCAATATCTCTATCAGCTTTAATACACGGGGCTTGTAATCTCCCTTGGAAGCCAGATAGAAAATATGTGCGCTGTCTGTAATGGAATTGTAGATACCATGGAAAAATTCTTCAATATCATATCCGGTTACACCCTGACGGACAGTTTCCAGAACCTTTAAGGCTCCCTCCAGTACATCGGCATACATTCCATCGTATCCGACTACAATAATTCTCTTAGCCGGGAGGAATTCTTCCTTGATCCTGCCATACCATTCTGTTGCGGCCTTTGTCACATTTCCCAGGTTATCGATGACCTTATTCATTCTTTTCAGATAAGCATCTACAGTAGCCTGATCGGTAATGCCCTTGGCCAGAGCCAGCTCCGTCAGCATCATCATCAGCGTCACAGTAGTTCCTGCATAGCCCTTCGTTTTTGCTCCGCACTTTTCATTACCCACCTCAATCCGGGTTTTCGTATCCGCATGCTCAAAAACAAGTGCTGTGGGATTTTCAGACACTGCTGCTGTATACAGTCCTTCTGCAATAGCAGCGTCCAGGCCTTCTACTGTAGAAAGGCTTTGTCCACCCTGGGACATTCCGATCACCAACGTATTCTTATTGAATACCTTTTCGCTGCGTGCAAACTGTGTCGGATACATGCAGAACACCTTCCGGTTCAGCAGCTCTTCCAGATAATTCTTGGCAGAAAGTCCTGCATGATAACTGGTGCCTGAACCAAGCACATAGATCTGCTCAATATTTTTGTCCTTAAAATATTCTACAAATTCCTTTGTAATCTCTTTTCTGTTCTCAATGATTTCTCTCAGAACAACCGGAGTTTCACAAATATAATCATACATTTTTGTCTTTTCCATTAGAAAATACCAATGACAGAACCAATAATTCCTACGATAATCATACCCCAGAGAATTGTGGTTGTCTTAATTCCTTTCTGTAATAATTTGTAAGTTCCGAGTGTCAGACACAACGGCAGGAATCCTGTAATAATCGCATCAAAGATATCCTGCACTACAATTTCCGCACCGGAAATTGTAAATACCAGCGGTGTGGAAAGTGATACCATGGACGCTGCCATAGAACCAACTACCACCAGACCCAGAATCTTTGCGGCCTCGGTTAACGCTGCAATTACGCCTCCCTGAGACAGGCCCGCCAGGAAATTGACACCACTCTTATAACCAATACGCAGTCCCTGATAACGCACCAGGAAATGCGGGATATTGTAGATAAGGAGGAACAGAATGGCACCTAAAATGCTTCCCTGTGCTGCCAGGCTGGCACCGATACCTGCACCGATAATACGGAAGGTTCCCCAGAAAAAGGAATCACCAATACCTGCCAGAGGCCCCATCAGTGCTGCTTTTACTGCATTGATAGATTCCTCATCACATTCTTCCCCTGCGTCCTTGGCCTTCTTGAATTTTTCCTCCATAGCAATTGCTGCACCTGTGATAAAGGATACAATAGCCGGTGTGGTATTAAAAATCGCCAGATGTCTCTTTAAAGCTTCGGAAGCTTCCTTCTTATCCGGATACAGTTTCTTCAGAGCCGGAACCATCTGATAAGCAAAGCCTACATTCTGCATTCTTTCATAGCAGAAGCATGCCTGCAACGGGAAAGAACGCCAGAAAGTTTTCTTAAAGATATCTTTTGTCATAACGGATTCTTCATTAGCCGTTGTGTTCGTCATATTCTCTGCCATTACAGTTCACCTCCCAAATCATCAGATGCTGCCGGAGCAGCTGCTTCTTCTGTTTTCTTATTTCCTGCATACTGGAAAATCACATAGGCAATTGTCGTACCGATGACAGCTGCTCCTACGGTATTCACACCGAGAAGTGCTGTAATTGTCCAGCCCATGAAGAAGAAAGCTACATTCTTCTTGTTAAACAGAAGCTGCATCAGAATGGCAATTCCAAGTGCCGGAAGCATACCGCTGGCTACAGAAAATCCATTGATTACACTCTGCGGAATTTTATCAACAAATGCACTGATAACGGTAGACCCAAGCAGTGCACCGCAGAATACCAGCAGGAAATAAGCAACAAAGAACAGAATGGCGCCGCCCCAGAGAGCGCGGTCAATTCCTTTATAATCACCATTTTCTGCTGCCTTATCTGCCTGATGTACGAAGTAGCCATTGACAGTTCTACAAAGAATACCTACCAGCTGTCCTAAGGTTGCAATGGGCAGTGCCAGGGCTACTGCTGCACTGACATCCAGCTTGGCACTGATGGCAAATACGGTAGCAAGAATACTTCCGGATACGGTGTCAGGCGGTGTGGCGGAACCAATTCCAACTACACCCATCATAACCAGCTCCAGAGAAGCTCCAATAATAATACCTGTCTGTAAATCTCCCAAAATCAGACCTACCAGTGGTCCAAGAACCAATGGCCGATCCAACATACACATTCCGAATACACGGCTGTCCCAAATACCGATACCGCCCAGAATACCAAGCAGTACTGCATGAATTATACCCATAACCTACACTCCTTCTTTTGAATCTCTCTGTTTCTGTTACCTTGCAAAACTTTTTCTGATATCTGCTGTGGTCAGGCGCTTCGATGTAGGATCTGCCTGCATCACAAGCTCAGCCCCTTTTTTCTCCATGCTGTCCATCACAGCGATATCATCTGCATCCATGTAAGAATTCATATCAATTTTTTTCTTTCCTTCTCCGCTTCGGAGTCCGCCCAACAATACATCCTTGATCGCTCCGTTTGTCCGATCGTACAGATATTCCGCATCCTTCATATCTTTGCAGATTACCATAATCGTACGTGCTGCATGCTTTGGGTTGTTGATCACTGCTACTGCTCCATCCAGAGATTTCATGGAAAGTGTTACCTCCGGCGGTGTGGCCAGTTTAAAAGCCATCTGCATGGTCGCATCTGTAATCAGCTTATCGTTTGCCACTACAATCGTGTCAATCTTGTAATAGTTTGTCCATGCCACGGCTACCTGTCCATGAAGAAGTCTATCGTCTACACGCAATACTTTAATCATCGTTTTCCTCCAATCTTACAGTTCCCCGTCATCACTGATGGATACGGGTTCTGCCTGCTGGTCATTGACCAGTATAATCGTATCTCTGGCTTCCGCCAAAGCTGTACGAATCTGCCTCAGATTTTCTTCTCTGTCATCCGTAAGTTCCAGCATAACCAGTGACACCAGCAATCCCAGATTCAGGCCGCTTACCAGATAAATCTCCGGATGCTCCGCCATAATTCCAATGGCTGCCTGTGTGGTACTGCCGCCCGGCAGATCTGTAATCAGAATCGTCGGCCAATCATTCTCAAAGGAAGCGATCGCATCATTCAGTTTTTGCTTCGTCTGTGCAATGCTTTCATCCATGGTAATGCTCAGCGCTTTCAAATTCTGAACTTCACCGAGAATAAATCTGCAGGACTGCGCAATTCCCTTGGAAAATTCCCCGTGTGTCAGTAAAACAATGTTCTTCATAAGCACCTCCTATAAATGTATATACATTTTACTATATGCTACTACACTTTTACCCTCTTGTCAATCCTATTTTTATATACTTTTAATAATTTTTATTCCATTTCCATTATTTATATCTGCCTTTTTTCTATCTCCCTTGACTTTTTTCATTTCCCCAGCTATCATAAGTATATACAAATATGTGTAAATATAGAAACAAGGAGATTACGATTGAAAAATTCACCGCGGTATCTTGCCATCGCACAGGATATCATCACTCAAATTCAGGAAGGAAAACTTCGCCCTGGTGATCAGATTATGACAGAGGCACAGCTGTGTGAAGAATACGTAGTCAGCCGTATGACCGTCAATAAAGCACTGACTACCCTGGTTACTAAAGGATTTGTGCGCCGTGTCTCCGGAAAAGGAACCTTCGTTCTGGACCAGCAGGTTACCAAATACATCGGAGCTGCCTCGCCCGGAAGCTTTTCCCGTGATATGGCTTCCATTCACACCAAGCCCGGTGCCATTCTGGTAGAATATCGTGTAGTCCGTGCTTCTGAATTTCCGTCTGTAGCTCAGCAGCTGGAGCTGCATGAAAATGATTTTCTGCACTATATCCATCGAATTCGTACCAGCGACGGGATCCGGATTGCTTTAAGTCACACTTATATTCCCTGCAAATATCTTCCTGCTGTTGATGTCTCTGCTTTGGAAGGATCCCTCTATGAATATCTGGATGAAACCTACCATGTACATCCCCAGGCACTGGATTACAGCTTTGCAGCCCTGCTTCCTACCAACCGGCAGAAGGAGCTGCTTCAGGTGGACTCCTGTGCCCTGTTAAAATCTTCCCATCGTAGTATTATCGAGACAGGGGAACTGTTCGAATATACAGAGACCTACTATGCGGGCAACCGCTTTACCTACAAATTTGCCCCACGTTAGGAACCAATGATTTTTTTATAAAAATAGAAGGAACTGTGAACCTGTATTTCTCATGCAGCTTCGCAGTTCCTTCTATTTTCATTTTTTTAAATCAGCTATTCTGAAATTTCCCCTGCATAATTCCGCGCAAAGATTTCCTTTACCTCTTCCGGATCCTCTGTCTGTCCCAGCGCCCACATCATTTTCGTCACAATGGCTTCCGTGGTCATATCACGGCCCGGAATGACCCCACAGTCCAGAAGCTTGCGTCCCACCTCATAGAGGGACAGATCGCTCTTCTCATAGAGACACTGGCTGCACACCGCAATGCTGACCCCATGATCCGTCAGCTTCTTCAGCTTGGGAAGGAGGTTCCGCCGCTCAAAATGGGTGCCACCCGCGCCAAAGGCCTCGATGACAACGCCCCGGTACCCCAGCTCCAGCAGGCTGTCAAAAATCTCCGGCTTGGTTCCCGGAATCAGCTTCATCAGAAATACGTCCGTACAGAGCTTATTTTTCAGCTCAAAGGGAGCCGCCGCCTCTTCTCCCGTCCGGCTGTGCTCCAGGTGTACGCCGTCCGCATAGATTTTCCCGATATAGGGCGCGGAAATGCTTTCAAAGGCGTCAAAGCCCATGGTTCGCACCTTTACCGCGCGGCAGCCGCCCATAATCTTATCGTCAAAGGCCACCATTACCCCGCTCAGACCTGCGTCCACCGCCGCGAAGGCCGTCTGCAGGTTCCGCTTGGCATCGGTAAACATCTGGCCGATGGGAATCTGCGCTCCGGTCAGCACCACCGGCTTCGTCAGGTTCTGCAGCATATAGCTGAGTGCGGAAGCCGTATACGCCATGGTATCTGTGCCATGGGTGATGATGATACCGTCATAATCCGGCAGCGCCTCCGCCACCTGCTCTGCCATAAACTGCCATTCCTCCGGCTGAATATTGGAGCTGTCCAGATTCAGGATATCCCGGCTTTCGATCGCAAAGCCTTCCCGCAGCTCCGGCAGAAGTTCCAGAATTCCGTCTCCGGACATTCCCGGGGTCAGCCCCTCCTCTGAATGGGTACAGGCAATGGTTCCGCCTGTCGCCAGCAATAATACCTTTTTCATTCTCTTTGTTCCTCCTTACCCCTGCCAGGGCGCTGCCGCCCGGTCATGAAAATACAGTCGGTATTCCACACCGCTCAGTTCTTTATCCACAAAGGCTCTCGCTTTTTCCACATCCCGTTCCTTCAGGGCCTCCACCAGCTCCAGATGCGCTTCCATCGCCCCCACCGCATCCGCGCTTTTCCAGTCCCGCACCAGCACCCGGCGCAGCTTGTTCAGGGTTCCCTCCAGGGTAGAAATCAGATAGGGATTCCGGGACAGATAGACGACCGACATATGAAACTGCATATTCATGTCGCTGTACTGCCGGTAGGTGCCCTCCTTCATGGCCGCTATCTGCTTATGTACCTCCGCCTCCAGATGAGCCAACTCCTCTTTCCCCGCGTACTGGATCGCCAGCTCTGCGGAGGCCTTTTCCAGGATTCCCCGGAACTGAAACAGGCTCTGCAGCTCCGCCACCGAAAGCCCTCTGACCAGATAGCCCTTGTTGGGAATCTTGTCCAGGAATCCCTCCATACAGAGGTAATTCAGCGCCTCCCGGGACGGCGTCTTGCTGACACCGAACTTTTCCGAAATCTCCGCCTCGGTAATCATATCATTTTCCTCATAAACCCAGTTGATGATATCCTCCCGCAGGGCTTCGAGGACTTTTTCTGTCATAGACTGCCGTTTCGCCATAATGAGCCTCCTGTATCTTAAGTCTGCCTGTTGTTTTTGGAATATCAGTGATATATCACTGATATCTGTATCGTACACCCGGGGATTTCCTCTGTCAAGCAAAAAAGACCTTATCGTATCCATACGACAAGATCTTTTCTTTCTCTCTTTTACACCAGATGAACGATATCAATCAGCACCACGGCCACCAGTCCGTAATACACCACGATGGCCACCAGGTCGTTGATGGTCGTAATCAGCGGTCCGGACGCTACGGCCGGGTCCACGCCTACCTTTTTGAAGAAAATCGGTGTCAGGGTTCCCACCAGGCTGGATACCACCATGGCGCCCACCAGGGACACGCCCACACAGGCGGAAATCATCAGGGAATAGCCCAGGGTGAAACCTTTGAACAGGTGGATGTACGCGCCCAGGAATACCAGGGCCATCACCGCCAGAATCGCGCCGTTGAAGAAGCCGATCTTCATCTCCTTGAACATAAGCTTCACCTTCTGTCCGGTGGTCAGGTTCTCATCCATCAGCACCCGGATGGTTACCGCCAGGGACTGGGTTCCCACATTGCCGGCCATATCCAGAATCAGGGACTGGAAGCACATGACGATGGGCAGCACCGCCACGACGGACTCAAAGACGCCCACCACAGCGGACACCACCATGCCGAGGAACAGCAGAATCACCAGCCAGGGCAGTCTTTTACGGATGCTCTCGCCTGTGGTCTCGTTTAAGTCCTCCTCGGCAGTCAGACCAGCCAGCTTCGCGTAATCGTCACCCATCTCGTCATCTACCACCTCTACAATATCCTGGGCTGTGATGATACCGCCGATGCTCCGATCCTCCAACAACACGGGAATAGAATCCTCGGCGTAGTCCTTGATTTTCTCAATGCAGTCACTGATTTTCTCATGGTCCATGACGAACGGATAGGAACGGCTGATCAGATCTTCCAGCTCCACATGCTCTCTTGCGATGATCAGATCCTGCAGCTCGATGGCTCCGTAGTACTGCTCCTGCCGATCCACCACATAGATCGTGGAAATGTTATCATTTTCTCCGGCCTGACGCACCAGCTCCCGCATGGCCTCCCGGACGGTCAGATCGTTGTGAATCAGGATAAAATTGGTGGTCATATAACTACCGATCTCATCCTCGTCGTAGGACAGCAGAAGCCTGACATCTTCGCTGGCCTCTTTATCCAGCATCCCCAGAATTTTACACTTTGTGTCGTCGTCCACTTCCTCCAGAATGTCTACCGCATCGTCGGAATCCATCTCGGAAATGACCTTGGCCTGCTGTTTTAAGGACAGCTCCTTCAGATAAATATCGCCGTCGTCCAGATAGGCGAAAATCTCCGCCACCCGCTCTGCGCCCAGGGCCGAGTACAGGCGCTTTCTCTCCTCAGGCGTCAGAAGCTCCAGAGCCTCCGCAATATCGTTATCATGGTAATCGAAGAGCCGGTCAATCAGCTCCTCCCGGGACAGGTTTCCCCGGATAATCGCAATCAATTCCTCTACGTACTTTGTCATAGCCTACCTCCATTTGAGCCGCATTTTTCCAGAACCTTCCACCAGAAGCTTCCGAAAAATGACCGCAAAAAAACACCGCTTCAGATTTTCCAAAGCAGACTTAACGGTTACACGCTGTGAAGTCCGGATCTTACTGAATACGGTGTGAATCAAATGTCAATATAAAGCCAGCCATGACACGCAAAAGCATGCAGCTATTTTATGATTTCTAAGGGAATCTTCACGCACAGCTGCACGTTTTTGCCTTTCCTGTTCGCACCGTACTTTCTACTTCGTCCCGTACTATCGCAACTGTCCATGAAATTCACCTCCTGAAAATTAGAATTCATTTTGTTTCCTTTGTGAGTATAACATCAAAGAAGGGGGTATACAACCCCCCTTCCTTAAAAACCTTCTCTTTTTTCGCTTTTACAGCTCCATGTGTTTCATTTCTTCCAGGAAATCCCGGATATAGGAAACTGCCAGATAGGACGGTACCATAAAGTCCGTTCCCAGCGCGCCCTGGAAGCCCATAGCCAGTGCCTTCACAGACGGATTCAGGGTGAAGAGCAGCAGAGTAATAAGGCCTGCCACCACCGCTGCGACGGCTCTCTTTATCCCTTCCGGGAGGTCATTGAAAAACGGCGTACCAATTACTGCTACCTCCGGAATTGCCTGATGATGTCTGCCCCATGTTCTTCCCTCTCCTGGTGGAGAATCGTGAATCCCTGATGAAGCATCTGGCTGCCCATCAGATTCCCCCCCAAGGTTTACTGGCCTGTTCCTCCTTTTGTAAAGGTGGATGAGTATCAATAGAATGTGTCCTATATAAAAAAGAATGTGCCATTGGCACATTCTCGCGCCGAGGCGCGGTTGCTTCAGCAACCATCTACCACTGCGCCGAGTGCGCATCTTTGCAAGCTCTGCTTGCTTTTATGGAATAGGGAATTCTATCGGAATTTCCTATTCCATAATAAAGAAAGAGCGGGGCTATCGCCCCGCTCTTTCTGCCTTCCTTCACCTATTCATAGGTTCCTTTTTTTACAACTTTTCCGTCTTTCATAAAGATCTCGCCGCCTGCCACAAAGGTATCCAGCGTCAAATCCGGTTCCCAAAGCAGAAAATCCGCATCCGCGCCCGGTCGAATTACGCCCTTCTCCGGCAGCAGATCCAGTCCTTCCGCCACCTGGCTGGTAGCATAGGGAAGCGCCTCCTCCAATGGCATTCCAAGCGTCTTCACCATATACAAAATCTCTTTTCGAATCGCGTCCACGCCGGATACACCAATCTCCAGAAGTGTACCATCCTCCGCATAGTTGGACCAGCTTCCGTGCCCGTCAGAGCTGATGGTGATATGCTCTGTGGGAAGTCCGCGCTTCTTTGCCTCCAGAATACAGTCACCCGGAGTCGTATGCATACAACAGGTCAGATCCACATAACCGCCTTCCTCCAGCAGCTGATAGCCTTCCTCCAACAGTGCGTCATTGCGGTTTACATGAGTAGGGCGGAAGATCCGAACCGGAACGGAGCTTTCCCTGAGTGCCCGGAATACCGGCTTCAATCCCGCCTTGTCGTCACCCATATGCAGCGTCACCATGCCCGGCTTGCCACTGAGCATACCGGCCACTCTGGCCTTACTTGCAATCTGAATCAGTTCATCTTCTGTCACATTCGGCGCCCGGTGATCGGAAATCGCCAGTTTTACACCGAGCACCTCTTTCACAAATACGATATCCCGTTCGATTTCTCCCGTAATCGTCGGACTCGGATATCCGTAAGCGCCTGTCAGCATATAGGCGCTCACGCCCTCTTCACAGAGAGCTCTTGTTTTCGCATAGAGATTATCCACACTCCTTGTGATTCCATCGGTACCCAGAAGTCCTACCACCGTTGTGATACCGTTCTTCACCAGCTCTGAAAGCTGAAGCTCCGGCGTCCGCGTATGGAAGCTTCCTTCTCCTCCGCCTCCTGTAATGTGGACATGCTGATCGATAAGTCCCGGCGTAAGAAGCTTGCCTGCCGCATCCAACACCCGGCACTCCACCGGGAGTGCTCCGATCGTATCCTGAATCTGTTCAATCCTTCTGCCACAAATCAACACATCCTTTTTCCCGAGATATTCCGGAGCATAGACCTCTGCATTTTTCACCAATAACATGATCGTTTTCTCTTTTTCCCTTTTATTTTCCCTGTAACTTCTATCCAGTATATACGATAAAATCCGTCTTGTCTATCTTCCATCTTACACATAACACTCCCGCGCCTGTTTTCGCACGATAAAGAAGCAGAGCACCTGCATGGCAATCGTAATCAGCCAGGATCCCGGATAAGAAATAAACAGTACAAACAGCGACCGGTGTAGCGGAAAAATGCCATAGATCCAGACAATTCTGGTTCCAACCGTTCCGATAATTGACAAAATCATCGGTACGCCCGACCGCCCCATACCGCGCATGGCGCCCGGGAACAGATCCATGATACCGCACAGAAAATAGGGAATTGTTGTAATAGAAATAATTTCCATTCCTGCTTTGATAACATCCGGATCCTTTGTATAAATCTGTAAAATCTCCGGTCCGAATACATAGAAAATCGTTCCCAGTGTTCCCGCGAACACCACTGAGATAATCGCGCAGTCAATCAGCACCCGATCCATCCGTTTGAATTTTCCCACGCCATAATTCTGGCTGGTGAAGCTCATGCAGGCCTGGGTGACAGAATTCACCGATGCATAAAGGAAGCCCAGCAAGTTGTTGGCCGCTGTGTAGCCCGCCATGGCCGTGGAACCGAAGGAGTTTACCGATGACTGAAGCATGGCGTTAGAGAAATTGATGACCACGCTCTGGATGCCAGCCGGGATACCCACCTGAAAAATCTGCCCCAGATAAGACACATTCATCCGCAGCTTCGAAAACCTCAGCTGATAACTGCTCTCTGATTGATACAGGCAGCGCAGTACCAGAATGCAGGAGATAAGCTGCGACACCACGGTGGCAATAGCCACGCCTTCCACGGCCATATGGAATTTTACCACCAGAATCACATTCAGCATCGCATTGGTGATACCCGCCACGATCAGGAAGAGCAACGGCCGTCTGGTATCGCCCACCGCACGCAGAATCGCCGCTCCATAGTTATACAGCATGAAAAATGGCATACCCAGGAAATAAATCCGCATATACAGGGTCGACAAATCAATCACATCATCCGGCGTCTCCATCACTTCCAGCGCCCATCTGGCCATCCCCACTCCCACAAAGGTCATGATCACACCGCTGATCATCGCCACCAGAATTGCCGTATGAACGGTCTCAGACATCTCCTGATCCTGGCCTGCTGCGTAGAACCGGGCCGCCAGTACATTGACGCCCATAGAAATACCGATAAACAGATTCGTAAAGATATTGATCAGGGCTGTCGTGGAGCCCACCGCCGCCAGGGACTGGCTTCCGCTGTACTGCCCCACCACGATGATATCCACCGCGTTGAACATCAGCTGCAGCACACCGGAAATCATCAGCGGCACCGCGAACACGATCAGCTTGTCCATCAGAGTGCCATTGCACATGTCGATTTCGTATTTATTCTTTTTCACTTTTATCTCTCCCGTTGCTTTTCTGTCTTTTCTTAAAGGCCGTCTTATCTATTATGTTACACAGATTTTTCGGGAAATGCAATATCTCATTCACAGAAAAACTGACGTTCATCATCTCACGCTTCGATGCAGCCTCTATCTGCTCAGGAACTGCTTGTATTCACTTTCTGTTTATGATAGCATTGATCCTGAGTTTTGCCGGAAGGAACCGGTGAGCCATCCATTTATCTGGGAGAATTTTCTATGAAACGATTACGTCCTGATTACTATGAACATTTTACCTGCATCGCCGGAGCCTGTCCAATTACCTGCTGTCAGGAATGGAAAATCGCTGTGGATGACGACACCGCCAAGCGCTGGAAGAAGCTGGCTCCCCCGGCTGATGTGGAGGAACAGAAGAAAAATCTGAATGCTTATACGATACACAAGGACGGCGAACGGGTCATCAGACTGACCCCGGAACACAAATGTCCGTTTTTAAATTCAGATAAGTTATGTAAACTTGTATGTACCTATGATGACACAGTGCTTTCCAGGACCTGCCAGGATTTTCCCCGGGAGCTTCTGCGGTTCCGTACCCACGAAGAGGAAAGCCTGATGGCTGCTTGTCCGGCGGTGTTGGATATCTGGCGGGAGCTGGAGACGCTTTCCTTCCCCTCTCCCGCGCCGGAGGATCTGACCTCTGAACAAGCCCGGCTTCTGTTCCGGCTGCGTTCTGCGAGCATCCGCCTGCTGGACTTAAGCCACCAGGCGCCGGAAAAGGATACCCCGGAGCAGGCCCTCCTGGAGCTCTCCTATATCCTTCAGGAATTAAATCGGAGCGATGCTCTGGACGAGGCTCATATTACAGAATACTACTCCGACCATTCCCGTGCCCAGCTCCGCGACGCCATCGCCAATATCGATCTGCCGCCCCTGGACACTCTGGACGAGTGCAACGAGCTTTTACAGGATCTGGCTGTGAATTACCGGAAAGAAGGCCTGTATTCCGGCTATCTGGAACCGATTATCCAGCTGGCAGAGAAACTTTACGAGGGCTGCAACGAAGAGGATCTGCTCCGCCATTGGAATACGTTCCGGCAGGATTTTACTACCTGGCGCCCCTTATTGTTCCATTACCTGGAAAATGAGCTCTACTCCGGTCTCCTGCTCCCCGGCAGCGACCTCACGCTCACAACGCTGCTTCTCCATCTGGAATGGATCGTCCTGACCTATGCCGTCATCCGCCACAGCCTGTTCCTGGCCTGGCTTCAGGGCGGCAGGCAGCCACTTTCCTACGAGACCGTCCGGAACTACATTGTCATCCTGAACCGTATGACCGGCTACAACGAGGACGACGTCTTCGAATATCTGGCAAACAGCTTCGAAGACCCGCTCTGGGACTGGGGCTATTTCGCCCTGATCCTCGGCCATTAAGCTTTGTAAGCCTTCTCTGATTTTTTTCGGAAGCTTTACAATCTCTTTACACAAATACACCTGAAACCTAACAAACACCTCCTATACTGTCAACTATAGAGAGGTGTTTATTATGAGAACAAAATCTACGATTGAAAAAGTTATGTATCTAATTACCTTTGCAGGCATTATCACAGCAAATGTATCTTCCATCCTGTTCGGCGTCCATGTAATGCATCCGGCTTTCCTGGCAGGTGTGCTCATCGCAGTTATCGGCGTCAACGGCGTACTGCTTTTGAAGCACCCGTCCTTCCAGATACATCATATTTCCGAGAATTCCAACTGGATTCATTATGTAGACTGACATCCTGCCCGGGATATAATTCCAAACATTCTCGCATCCCCCGTATCTCCACTGTCCGCAGTGTGAAATCGGGTGGGTGCGTTTTTTATTGCATTAAAAAAAACTGCTGTCTCACATTTTCGTGAAACAGCAGTTTTCTAATGCATCCTTTATCTCTGATACAGGCTCTTATAACTCAACCGGCTCTTCGGTCTCCTCTGCCTCTACAGCAGTCTCATCCTCAGCTCCGTCCTCGGTCAGATCCAGACTTTCATCCAGATCGATGTCCTCATCGAAATCCAGCTCAGCCTCTTCGTCCATATCGGTATCCAGTTTTACGTTCTGATAACGCTTCATACCGGTTCCGGCAGGAATCAGCTTACCAATCAGTACGTTCTCCTTCAGACCGATCAACGGGTCAACCTTACCCTTGATAGCAGCCTCTGTCAGAACCTTGGTAGTCTCCTGGAAGGACGCTGCAGACAGGAAGGAGTTGGTAGCCAGAGATGCCTTGGTGATACCAAGCATAATCTGCTTTCCTTCTGCGGGCTGCTTGCCCTCTGCGATCAGACGCTCATTGGCATCCTCGTACTCCAGAATATCTACCAGTGTACCCGGCAGGAACTCAGAATCTCCGTTGTCCTCGATACGAATCTTCTTCAGCATCTGGTGTACCAGCATCTCGATATGCTTGTCGGCGATTTCTACACCCTGCAGACGGTATACACGCTGAACCTCACGGATCATGTAATCCTGTACGGCGCGTACGCCCTTGATCTTCAGGATATCGTGGGGGTTCACGCTACCTTCGGTCAGCTCGTCGCCGGCCTCCAGTACCTGTCCGTCCTGAACCTTGATACGGGAACCGTAAGGAATCAGATATACCTTGGACTCTCCGTCTGCGGCTGTCACCTGAATCTCACGCTTCTTCTTAGTATCCAGAATGGTAACGGTTCCGGCGATCTCTGTGATGATCGCAAGTCCCTTCGGCTTTCTTGCCTCGAAAAGCTCCTCGACACGGGGAAGACCCTGTGTGATATCTCCACCTGCGACACCGCCGCTGTGGAAGGTTCTCATGGTCAGCTGGGTACCCGGCTCACCGATAGACTGTGCCGCGATGATACCGACTGCCTCACCTACCTGTACGGCCTCACCGGTAGCCATGTTCGCGCCGTAGCACTTCGCGCATACACCGATGTGTGATTTACAGGTCAGGATGGTACGGATCTTCAGGCTGTCAATGGGGTTGCCGTCCTTATCTACGCCATTTTTCATAATAGCGGCTGCACGTCTCGGCGTAATCATATGATTTGCCTTAACGAGTACATTGCCGTCCTTGTCGTATACCGTCTCGCACGCAAAACGTCCGGTAATACGATCCTGCAGGCTCTCGATCTCTTCCTTGCCGTCCATAAAGGCTTTTACTACCATGCCCGGGATCTCACCCTTGCCCTCGCAGCAGTCTACCTCGCGGACAATCAGATCCTGAGATACATCTACCATTCGACGGGTCAGGTAACCGGAGTCTGCGGTACGCAGAGCGGTATCGGACATACCCTTTCGTGCTCCATGCGCTGACATGAAATACTCCAGAACGTCCAGACCCTCACGGAAGTTAGACTTGATAGGAAGCTCGATGGTGTGACCGGTGGTATCGGCCATCAGTCCACGCATACCGGCCAGCTGCTTGATCTGCTTGTCAGAACCACGGGCTCCGGAGTCAGCCATCATGTAGATGTTGTTGTAACGATCCAGACCGTCCAGCAGCGCCTTGGTCAGGATAGCGTCGGTGTCCTTCCAGGTCTCTACAACCTCTTTGTAACGCTCTTCCTCGGTAATCAGACCACGCTTATAGTTACGGGTAATCTTATCTACGGTATCCTGTGCCTTTTTGATCAGCTCCGGCTTCTCAGGCGGCACGGTCATGTCGGAAATGGATACGGTCATAGCCGCACGGGTGGAATACTTGTATCCCATCGCCTTGATATCGTCCAGTACCTCTGCGGTTCTGGTGGCTCCGTGGGTATTGATAACCTTCTCCAGGATCTGCTTCAGACCCTTCTTGCCTACGTGGAAATCGACTTCCAGTACCAGCTCATTGCCCGGAATCGTACGGTCTACGAAGCCCAGATCCTGCGGCAGAATCTCGTTAAAGAGGAAACGGCCCAGGGTAGATTCTACGATACCGGTCATCTCGGTTCCGTCAGCCAGGGTTCTGGTTACGCGGACCTTGATTCTGGACTGCAGACGGATGACTTTATTCTCATAAGCCAGGATGGCTTCGTTCAGGTTCTTGAAGAACTTGCCTTCGCCTTCGCTTCCCGGACGCTCCTGGGTCAGATAATAGATACCAAGGACCATATCCTGGGACGGAACGGCTACAGGACCGCCGTCAGACGGCTTCAGCAGGTTGTTCGGAGAGAGCAGCAGGAAACGACACTCCGCCTGTGCCTCTACGGACAGGGGAAGATGCACTGCCATCTGGTCTCCGTCGAAGTCCGCGTTGAACGCGGTACAAACCAGCGGATGCAGCTTGATAGCCTTACCCTCTACCAGAATCGGCTCGAAGGCCTGGATACCAAGACGATGCAGGGTAGGAGCACGGTTCAGCATAACCGGATGCTCTTTGATGACGTCTTCCAGTACATCCCATACCTCCGGCTGTACCTGACGCTCTACCATTTTCTTTGCGCTCTTGATGTTGTGCGCGGTACCGTTCTGTACCAGCTCCTTCATAACGAAGGGCTTGAACAGCTCGATGGCCATCTCCTTCGGGAGACCGCACTGATAAATCTTCAGCTCCGGACCAACGACGATAACGGAACGTCCGGAATAGTCAACACGCTTACCCAGAAGATTCTGACGGAAACGTCCGGATTTACCCTTCAGCATGTCAGACAGGGACTTCAGCGCTCTGTTGCCCGGGCCGGTAACAGGACGGCCACGGCGTCCGTTGTCGATCAGCGCGTCTACCGCTTCCTGCAGCATACGCTTCTCGTTGCGGACGATGATATCCGGTGCTCCCAGCTCGAGGAGGCGGGTCAGTCGGTTATTTCTGTTGATAATTCTGCGGTACAGGTCGTTCAGGTCGGAGGTGGCGAAACGGCCGCCATCCAGCTGTACCATGGGGCGCAGATCGGGCGGGATAACCGGAACCGCATCCAGAATCATCCACTCCGGCTTGTTACCGGACTCGCGGAAGGCCTCTACGACCTCCAGACGCTTGATGATACGGGCACGTTTCTGTCCGCTGGCGTCCTTCAGGCCTGCTTTCAGTTCTACGGACTCCTTCTCCAGATCGATGGCCTGCAGCAGCTCTTTGATGGACTCTGCTCCCATGCCTACCCGGAAACGATTGCCGTACTTCTCACGCATATCCTGATACTCTTTTTCAGACAGTACCTGCTTGTACTGAAGCTCGGTATCGCCTGCGTCCAGTACAATATAGGATGCGAAGTACAGGACCTTCTCCAGTGTACGGGGAGACAGGTCAAGGATCAGTCCCATACGGCTGGGAATGCCCTTGAAGTACCAGATATGAGACACCGGAGCAGCCAGCTCAATGTGGCCCATACGCTCACGGCGGACGTTAGACTTTGTAACCTCTACTCCACAACGGTCGCAGACTACGCCTTTATAGCGAATCTTTTTATACTTTCCGCAGTGGCACTCCCAGTCCTTGCTGGGTCCGAAGATTCGTTCACAGAATAAGCCGTCTTTTTCCGGTTTCAGGGTTCTGTAATTAATGGTTTCAGGCTTTTTAACCTCGCCTCTGGACCACTCCCGGATCTTCTCCGGGGACGCAAGTCCGATACGAATCGCGTCAAATGTCATCGGCTGGTATACAGCCTGATTCGTTGTTTCTGGCATGAATGGCACTCCCTTCCTTATTCTTCTTCAAAATCTCCGTCGAAATCAGAGAAATCCTCGTCTGAATCGTCCGGATCCTCCTCTATGTCAACCAGTTCTCCGTCGTCAGCGAACTCCTGCTTGCTGAAACCGTAGTCGCCGTAGGAATCCTCATCGTCCTTAAAGCGGCGGTCTCCCTCAATGATAGAGCGCAGGTCGGTGCTCTCGCCATACTCACTGGTCTCCATGATCTCGACCTCTGTATTGTCATCCCGCAGTACGCGAACATCCAGTCCCAGAGACTGAAGCTCTTTTAAGAGTACCTTGAATGACTCGGGAATACCCGGCTTCGGAATATTGTCGCCCTTGATAATGGCCTCGTAGGTCTTCACACGTCCGATGACATCGTCAGACTTCATGGTCAGGATCTCCTGCAGGGTGTAAGATGCGCCGTAGGCCTCCAGAGCCCACACCTCCATCTCTCCGAAACGCTGTCCACCGAACTGTGCCTTACCACCCAGCGGCTGCTGAGTAACCAGGGAGTACGGTCCTGTGGAACGGGCATGAATCTTATCGTCTACCAGGTGATGCAGCTTCAGGTAATGCATGTGACCGATGGTTACAGCGCCATCAAAGTACTCGCCTGTACGTCCGTCACGCAGCCGCACCTTACCATCTCTGGAAATCGGAACGCCCTTCCAGAGCTTTCTGTGTTCACGGTTCTCATCCAGATACTGTGTTACTTCCGGAAGCAGTTCCTCACCGTGCTTTCCAAGGAAAGTCTCGCCAGCCCAGGGCTTGCCGTCTGCTGTGGTCTCCTCGCCTTTTTCCTTCCACTCTGCCGCTTCGGCATCGTCAAACGGAAGATTTACATAATCATTTGCCAAATCCAGTGTATCCATGATATCGCTCTCGTTCGCGCCGGAGAATACCGGTGTGGATACATTGAAGCCAAGGGCCTTTGCTGCCAGGCTTAAGTGAATCTCCAGGACCTGGCCGATGTTCATACGGGACGGTACGCCCAGGGGGTTCAGTACGATATCCAGCGGACGGCCGTTGGGCAGGAACGGCATATCCTCTACCGGAAGTACACGGGAAACGACACCCTTGTTTCCGTGACGGCCTGCCATCTTATCTCCTACGGAGATCTTACGCTTCTGAGCGATGTAGATACGTACGGACTGATTTACACCCGGAGACAGCTCGTCGCCGTTCTCTCTGGTAAATACCTTGGCGTCTACGACGATACCATACTCGCCGTGGGGTACCTTCAGGGAGGTATCACGCACCTCGCGGGCCTTCTCACCGAAGATGGCGCGCAACAGTCTCTCCTCAGCGGTCAGCTCAGTCTCTCCCTTCGGAGTAACCTTACCTACCAGAATATCGCCTGCGCGGACCTCTGCGCCGATGCGGATAATTCCGCGCTCGTCCAGATCCTTCAGCGCATCGTCACCTACACCCGGAACGTCTCTTGTAATCTCTTCCGGTCCCAGCTTGGTATCACGGGCTTCTGCCTCATATTCCTCGATATGGATAGAGGTATATACATCATCTTCTACCAGACGCTCGCTAAGAAGTACGGCGTCCTCATAGTTGTAACCTTCCCAGGTCATAAATCCGATCAGCGGGTTCTTACCGAGCGCCAGCTCTCCGCCGGAGGTGGAAGGACCATCCGCGATGACATCGCCCTTCTTTACCTTGTCGCCCTTGAATACCACCGGTCTCTGGTTGTAGCAGTTGCTCTGGTTGCTTCGGGAGAACTTAGTCAGACGATATACGTCCTTGGTTCCGTCGTCGCACTTGATGGTGATCTCATTGGATACGGAACGCTCTACCACACCGTCGTGCTTTGCTACTACGCACACACCGGAGTCTACTGCAGTCTTTACTTCAATACCGGTACCTACGACCGGAGCCTCTGTGGTCAGAAGCGGTACAGCCTGACGCTGCATGTTGGATCCCATCAGCGCACGGTTCGCGTCGTCGTTCTGCAGGAACGGAATCAACGCGGTAGCCACAGAGAATACCATTCGCGGAGACACGTCCATGTAATCGAACATGGAACGCTCATACTCCTGAGTCTCCTCACGGTAACGACCGGATACATTCTTATGAATGAAGTGTCCTTCTTCATCCAGAGGCTCATTTGCCTGCGCTACATGGTAGTTATCCTCTTCATCAGCGGTCATGTAGACTACTTCGTCTGTGACGCGCGGATTCTTCGGATCCTCTTTGTCAATCTTTCTGTACGGCGTCTCGATGAAACCGTACTCGTTAATTCTCGCATAGGATGCCAGCGAGTTGATCAGACCGATGTTCGGTCCCTCAGGGGTCTCGATGGGGCACATTCTTCCGTAATGGGAGTAATGTACGTCTCGAACCTCGAATCCTGCACGGTCTCTGGACAGACCGCCCGGTCCCAGTGCGGACAGACGACGCTTGTGTGTCAGCTCGCCCAGCGGATTGTTCTGGTCCATGAACTGAGACAGCTGGGAAGATCCGAAGAACTCCTTCACTGCTGCAGTGACCGGCTTGATATTGATCAGGGACTGCGGTGTGATGTTGTCCTGATCCTGGGTGGTCATACGCTCGCGTACGGTACGCTCCATTCTGGAGAGACCGATACGGTACTGGTTCTGAAGCAGCTCGCCAACCGCACGGATACGACGGTTGCCCAGATGGTCGATATCGTCCTCATTACCGATACCATACTCCAGGTGCAGGTTGTAGTTGATGGAAGCAATGATGTCTTCCTTGGTAATATGCTTCGGAATCAGATCGTGGATCTCACGCTTAATCGCTTCCTTGATATCCTCGGTACTTTCATTTTCTTCCAGTATCTTTTTCAGAGCCGGATAATATACTAATTCTGTAATACCCAGTTCCTCCGGATCCACATCCACATAATGACGCAGATCTACCATCATACTGGAGATAACGCGGACGTCGCGCTCCTCGGTCTGAATCATAACGAACGGTACCGCTGCGTTCTGGATCTCATCTGCCAGCTCACGGGTTACCTCGGTGCCTGCCTCAGCCAGGATCTCTCCGGTCTGGGTATCTACCACATCCTCAGCCAGCACATGGCCGGTGATACGGTTGCGAAGCATCAGCTTCTTATTGAACTTATAGCGTCCTACCTTCGCCAGATCATATCTTCTCGGATCGAAGAACATGCTCATGATCAGGCTCTCTGCGCTGTCCACGGCCAGCGGCTCACCCGGACGAATCTTCTTATACAGCTCCAGAAGACCTTCCTGATAGCTCTCTGCGGTATCCTTGGCCAGAGTTGCCAGGA
The DNA here is from genome assembly GCA_902362725.1 of Clostridiaceae bacterium. Classification (GTDB taxonomy): domain Bacteria; phylum Bacillota; class Clostridia; order Lachnospirales; family Lachnospiraceae; genus Laedolimicola; species Laedolimicola ammoniilytica. The sequence continues at coordinate 231,150 of CABIXM010000002.1, forward strand.
TCTTCGGCTCCTCACCGAACAGATCGATGATCTCCGGATTCGTTCCGTAACCCAGAGCACGAACCAGAACGGTTACCGGAACCTTTCTGGTACGGTCTACACGTACATAAAATACATCGTTGGAATCTGTCTCATACTCCAGCCATGCACCACGGTTCGGGATAACGGTACAGGAGTAAAGGCCTTTTCCTAATTTATCATGATCAATCGCATAGTAAATTCCGGGGGAACGAACGAGCTGGCTGACGATAACACGTTCTGCGCCATTGATCACGAATGTACCTGTCTCCGTCATCAGCGGCAGGTCACCCATGAAAATCTCGTGTTCATTGATTTCATCTGTCTCTTTATTATAAAGACGTACTTTTACCTTCAGGGGAGCTGCGAATGTCGCATCTCTTTCTTTGCATTCTTCGATGGTGTACTTGAGATCATCCTCACCGGTGCAGAGCGTGAAGTCTACAAAATCCAGACTCAGATGTCCGCTGTAATCGGCGATGGGAGAGATGTCATCGAACACTTCTCGAAGACCTTCCCGAAGGAACCAATCATAGGAATCCTTCTGGACCTCAATGAGGTTCGGCATCTCCAGGACTTCTTTCTGCCTGGAATAGCTCATTCTGAAGTTCTTACCGGTTGTGACCGGACGTATTCTGTTCTTTTCCATTGACGTTCACCCCTTATTTAATATGGAAGTTAGCTACTATTTTGATAACTGTTCAGTGCATGCACAGTTAGCTTTTGGCTGTACTGAGCTGTTATTTTCGTCATTTTGCACAAAAATGCAAAACGAATTCAGAGCCTAGCTCACCACAATAGTGCATCCTACATGATATCATAAAGAGGTGTGAGTGTCAAGCTTTTTTTGTACGTTTTGGAGATTTTTTTCGAAAATGATTTTGAGGTGATTTGTGAATTTTGGTTATTTTTTTATTGATATTTAAATAAGCCGGGCAGATTATCTCTGCCCGGCTCCATAAGTCGTTAAAACTTATTTCAGGGTTACAGTAGCTCCCTGCTCCTCAAGCTTAGCCTTCAGCTCATCAGCCTCTGCCTTGGAAACGCCCTCTTTTACTACCTTCGGTGCGCCGTCTACCAGGTCCTTAGCTTCCTTCAGACCCAGACCAGTTACCTCACGGACAACCTTGATAACCTTAACCTTGGAATCTCCAGCGCTTGTCAGCTCTACGTCGAAGGAATCCTTCTCCTCAGCTGCTGCTGCGCCTTCGCCAGCTGCTGCTACAACAACGCCTGCTGCTGCAGATACACCAAACTCTTCCTCACAAGCCTTTACCAGCTCGTTCAGCTCTAATACGGATAACTCTTTGATAGCGTCGATAAACTCAGCGGTAGTTAACTTTGCCATTTTATTTTCCTCCTGATTTTTCATTTTTAAATTCGTTTTTTTGTTAGTAGAATCACCATGGTCACTAAATTCGCACTGTGCCTTTGACTTGCGTTCATTAAGTGTCCAGGTGGGCGTTTGTACTAAATTCGTGCTACGCACTCATTAAGTACTCACAGCCTATGCCTCCGCCTTGGATTCCGCGATCTGATTGAGAACGCGAGCAAAGTTTGTAATCGGAGACTGGATGCTGCCAAGCAGCTTGCCAAGAAGCTCTTCTCTTGACGGAACCTTCGCGATCTCAGCCATGCCAGCTGCGTCGTAGTAAGCTCCCTCTACGATACCGCCCTTGATCTCAAGAGCCGGTGCCTCTTTGCCGAACTTAGCAAGGATACGTGCCGGAGCAGTTGCATCTGTCTTGGAGATAGCAATTGCGTTCGGACCCTCCAGCTGCGGAGCCAGGCTCTCACAATCTGTTCCCTTGAATGCGAAGTTCATCATCGTATTCTTGTAAACCTTGTAGATAACTCCGTTATCTCTGAGCTCTTTACGAAGTCTTGTATCCTGCTCTACGGTCAGACCGCAGTACTGAACAAGAACAACGGACTGAGCACCGTCGATATTTGCAGAAATCTCTTCTACAACCGGTTTCTTCAGCTCGATTTTTGCCATGAGTGGTGTACCTCCTTATTAGTCTATGTGTTCACCAACCCGATATACGAAAGAATCCTGCTTGTAGGATTCTCCGCCTGCGGCGGGTCGCTTCAGCAACATCATTCCGCTCCACCGCAGTGCGATCGAATTTTTATATAACAGGGGATTCCATCCGAATTTCCTGTTATATAAAAACCTCTCTATCCGCAAAGACAGAGAGGTTTCGAAAATCATTCAAAGTGAATGCATATCGTCCTCGGCAGGCGTATTCAACTTATGCCTTACGGCACCTGCTGTCTTCGGGTCGTGTTACATGCTATGAAAGCATAGCATATCTTTTTATGAATGTCAACCAATATTTTTGATTAACCAAGCTTTGCTGTGTTCAGTCTTACGCCCGGTCCCATGGTCGGAGCGATGGTTACGCTCTTCAGGTACTGGCCCTTTACAGCTGCCGGCTTTACCTTATTGATTGCATCGATCAGCGTCTGGAAGTTGTCCGCTAACTGCTCCTCTGTGAAAGAAGCCTTTCCAATCGGCACGTGGATAATGTTAGTCTTGTCCAGTCGATACTCAATCTTACCAGCTTTGATTTCCTGGATAGCCTTGGTAACGTCCATAGTTACAGTTCCGGCCTTCGGGTTCGGCATCAGACCCTTGGGTCCAAGTACACGTCCCAGACGTCCTACAACGCCCATCATGTCCGGTGTAGCTACAACTACGTCGAAATCAAGCCATCCTTCGTTCTGGATCTTCGGAACCAGTTCCTCTGCTCCAACGAAATCTGCGCCTGCTGCCAGTGCCTCATCTGCCTTTGCGTTCTTTGCGAATACCAGCACACGTGCAGTCTTACCAGTTCCGTGCGGAAGTACAACAGCGCCACGGATCTGCTGATCTGCATGACGTCCGTCACAACCTGTACGGATGTGAGCCTCGATGGTCTCATCAAATTTTGCGGTAGCAAGCTTCTTTACGATAGCTACTGCCTCATCTCTATCATACTGAGTCTGTTTGTCGTAGAGCTTAGAAGCCTCAACATACTTCTTTCCATGTTTCATATCAAATAACCTCCTGGTGGTAATTGCGGGATTCAGGGTTTTCCCTCCCACGTCTGACTTTTGTTATAACAGTTTCGAATTACTCTTCTACAGTGATACCCATGCTGCGAGCGGTTCCGGCGATCATGCTCATTGCGGAATCGATGTTCGCTGCGTTCAGGTCCGGCATCTTGAGCTCAGCAATCTTCTGAAGCTCAGCCTTGCTGATGGTAGCAACCTTAGTCTTGTTCGGAACTCCGGAACCGGACTGAATCTTGCAAGCCTTCTTCAGCAGTACTGCTGCAGGCGGAGTCTTTGTGATGAAGCTGAAAGATCTGTCTGCGTAAACTGTGATAACAACCGGAATAATCATTCCGTCCTGATCTGCGGTTCTTGCGTTGAACTGCTTTGTGAACTCTACGATGTTCACGCCGTGCTGTCCAAGAGCCGGACCAACGGGCGGAGCCGGTGTTGCCTTTCCAGCAGGAATCTGCAATTTAATATAACCTGTTACTTTCTTTGCCATTTTAGGCACCTCCTTGTGGTAATTGCGGGCTATCTGGGTTTCTCCCTCCCACATGCTCTGTGTATCGGTTCGAAGCTTACGCTCCCATCCGACCTGTTACATTTTCTTGATTTCTGTGAAGCTGATCTCGACCGGCGTCTCTCTGCCGAACAGATCCACGTTGATGGTTACGCACTGTTTATTCTGGTTAATATCCTGAATAACGCCTACCGTGTCGGCCCATACGCCGCCTGTAACCGTAACGGTGTCTCCCACTTTGAAATCTACTACGACATTTTCAGACTGGATTCCGAGCGGCCGCATTTCCTCTTCTGTCAGAGGTACCGGTTTCGATCCCGGTCCGACAAAGCCGGTCACACCACGGGTATTGCGCACAACGTACCAGGTGTCGTCATTCATCACCATGTTAATCAGAACATAGCCCGGAAACATCTTCTTCTGAACCTGTTTTCTGGCACCGTTCTTCATCTCAACCACGTCCTGCAGCGGAACTCTCACTTCGAGAATCTGCTCCTCCAGGTGTCTGTTTTCAATTGTTTTCTCAATGTTGGCCTTAACCTTGTTCTCGTATCCGGAATAAGTATGAACTACATACCAGTTTGCCTCTGCCATTTTCTCACTCCTATAAACTAATCAGCATGTCGATTCCATAAGACAGGATAATGTCCAGAAGCTTGATTACAACTCCCAGAGCAATTGACGTAAGCACTACGGCTGCCGTCTGTCTTATCACGGTCTTTCTGTCCGGCCATACAATCTTGTTGTACTCCGCCTTCAGACCCTTGAACCAGCTTTTCTTCGGTTTATCGGTGCTTTTAGTGGCCTTTTCTGCTGCTTCGCTCATCGTCCCACTATCCTTTCCTGCATCTTATTTTGTTTCTTTGTGCAGTGTGTGCTTTCTGCAGAATCTGCAGTACTTGTTAGTCTCCATCCGATCCGGATGATTCTTTTTCTCTTTTGTCATGTTGTAGTTACGCTGTTTGCACTCCGTACATGCCAATGTGATCTTTACGCGCACGACTTCCACCTCCGCTTATTTTTTGCTTGCTGGACAGCCTCGATACGCATGCCGGCATATCTTAACTGTCGTTTTTTAGGCATAAAAAAAAAGCCTACTTCCATTCGCCCTGATATCATATCACGCCGGACATCAGTGTGTCAAGCATTTTCTTTGGAAAACCGCCAGGAATACCATCTGATAAATCCTATCTTTTACTCTCAGATTAAACACTTGCCTTTCTTCCGGCAAAATGTTAAACTTTAACTATTATAAATACGTGAATTTCAGGAAATAATTTTATGAAGGCCTGAATATGGAGAAGGAGATTGCTACTATATGAATTATCAGAGACATAAGTCCGAGGAATCGGTGGAGGATTATTTGGAAACAATCCTTATTTTAAGCAAGCAGAAAGCCCAGGTGCGTTCCATCGACGTGGCCAATGAGCTTGGTTATTCCAAGCCCAGCGTCAGCGTGGCCATGAAGAATCTGCGTCAGAAGAATTACGTGCTGGTTTCCGACGAGGGCTACCTTTCTCTGACTGAGGAGGGCCTGAATCTGGCATCCACTGTGTACGAGCGCCATTCTGTCATTTCCAACTGGCTCATCAGTCTGGGCGTGTCCCAGGAGGTGGCTGTAGAGGACGCCTGCCGGATGGAGCATGACATCAGTGATGAGAGCTTCGCGGCGATTAAGAAGTATCTGCAGGATGCCGGGAAATAATTTTATATAGAGAGAGAATAAAACCGCTTCGCAGGTGGCGTTATCTGCGGAGCGGTTTTTCTTTGTTGTATAGTGCCTTATGTAAACTTAATTTTCTGATTCTTCTTTTTTCAGCTCATCAAACATGGCTTTCACCGAAGGCGCGTTCTTCGTCAGACGTTTGATACTCAGATCCTCAGCCTTATGATTGGCCAGACGCAGGTTATTTTCAGAGGCGAGCAGGGCGTCCTTCGTCTTCTGCAAATGGGTAATCGTTTTGTCAATCTCATCGATAGCCGTCTTGAACCTCTCGCTGGCGATACGGTAATTACGGGCGAAGCCCTCCTTGAAGGTATTCATATTTTCCTCGAACCGCAGAATGTCCACCTGCTGATGACGGGCCAGCTCCAGCTCCCGGCGGTACTGAAGGGAATTCAGGGCCGCATTCCGAAGCAGGGTAATCATGGGAATGAAGAACTGGGGACGGATCACGTACATTTTCTCATAACGGTAGGACATGTCCACGATGCCGTTGTTATAAAGCTCGTTGTCGATCTCCAGCAGAGAAACCAACACGGCGTACTCACATTTTTTCTCCCGACGGTCCTTGTCCAATTCCTTTAAGAAATCCTCGTTCTTGTGCTTGGTAGCCGTCTCATCCATCTCATTTTTCATTTCGAACATAATGGAAATGAATTCCACGCCGTCGGCGGCTTCCCGGAAGATAAAGTCGCCCTTGCTGCCGGTGCGGGCATCATTATCCTTTTCAAAGTAAGCGTTCGGAAACGCGGTCATACGCAGGGCGTTGAACTGATTCAGGCAGTGCTGCTCCAGGCTTTCGCCGATCATTTTCGTGGACTGGCGGGCCTTGAAATCCTTGTAGTATTCGATCTGCTCATCCTTCATTTTCAGCTTTTCCTCGTACTGCTTCTGAAGGGCCTGCTCTTTCAGCTCGTTTTCTGTAGCTTTGTTGGCAAGCTGGCTTTTCAGAGCGGTGATCTCGGTGGTTTTCTCCGAAAGCTCCCGGTCTTTTTCGCTTACCACCTCGGCCACGGCCAGTTTTTTTTCGGTCTCCGTACCGGAAATCTGAGCCTGAAGCCGGGCAATCAGCTGATCGCGCTTTTGAAGCTCTGTCTCTTTCTTCGCTAAAGCATCGTCGTATTCCTGCTTCTGTTCCAGCCTCAGGAGGCGCAGTTCGCTCTCCTGCTTTCCGGCCAGCTCCTCCTCCCGGCGGCGCAGTTCTTTATCGAATTCTTTGTCCCGGACCTGCTGTACGATCTGGGCATAGCCGGATTCGTCCACCACGAAGACCTCGCCACAGTTGGGACATTTAATTTCCTGCATGTTCCTATTTCTCCTTTATTTAAAATCTTATCTCTATTTCCTCTTTTGCATATTCCCATTTTAGCACAGATACTTCCGGCCTTCCAGCTTAAAAAACAGCAAACTTTAAGGGCATGGCTTGCACTGTCATGCCCTATCTTATGTAAACTTATTTTTTCAGCACATCGTTCATGCTTCCCATCCGGTACCCGGACAGATCCATGGTCACATACAGGAAGCCGTACTCTTTCAGCTTCGCTATCACGTCGGTGCGGACCTTCTCGTCCATCAGCTTGTCGAACTGCTCCGGCAGTACCTCGATGCGGGCCAGATTGTCGTGGATGCGGACGCGCACCTGGCGGAAGCCGTAATCCAGAAGCAGCTGCTCAGCCTTCTCTACCATGCCCAGCTTATCCTTAGTAATGGTCTCACCGTATACGAACCGGGACGCCAGACAGGCGAAGGACGGCTTGTCCCAGGTGGGCAGGTTAAGGCTCTTGGAAAGCTCGCGAATCTCAGCTTTGGTAAGCTCCGCTTTGCGAAGGGGGCTCTTGATATCCAGCTCGGCGATGGCCTGGAGACCCGGGCGGTAATCGCCGTTGTCGTCCATATTGGAACCCTCTGCCACGTAAGCGATGCCGTTATCCGCGGCCAGCTGCTTAATCTTCTCAAACAGCTCATGCTTGCACAGATAGCACCGATTGGGCGGATTCTGGGCGAAGCCATCTATCTCCAGCTCCTCGGATTCACAGATAAAGTGACGAATGCCTTCCTTCTCACAGAAAGCCTTGGAGGCCTCCAGCTCCCGCTTCGGGAAGGAGCAGGACTGGGCTGTCACCGCAATGGCCCTGTCGCCCAGTTCATCGTGGGCTACCTTCAATAAAAATGTGGAATCTACGCCACTGGAAAAGGCCACGGCCACACTTCCCAGTTCTCTTAAATATGCTTTCAAAGCTTCCAGCTTCTGTTCTGCTGTACTCTGCATGTTTCTACCTCCTGCATGTTTGTTTTCCGCTGTCCCGGCACATTCTTCCGTCCGGTCTATTTTATCATCATACTATAAATTTTTTTCCGGATCAATGCTTAGCTATTTGATAGGAAATGCTTATTTTCAGCTGTTTTCCCAAGTTTTCCTTGACTTTCTTCCATTTTTAGGATATAGTTATTTTATTGTTTGAATGTGTTTTCGAAGAGGATTGATTCACATGTTTTTGTAAGTCATCGTTCACTTTGATGCTTTACAAAAACATGTGATTTTTTTGTAATCGAAATGGCATTCGGACAGACAAATCATATTTCTATTAGTTATAGGAGGCTCTATTTTATGAACAAGGGTACTGTTAAGTGGTTCAACGGAACAAAGGGATACGGCTTTATCACCAACGCTGAGACTGGCGAGGATGTATTCGTACATTTCACTGGCATCGTGGCTGATGGCTTCAAGACTCTGGAGGAAGGCCAGTCCGTTACTTTCGATGTAACCGAGGGTAATCGTGGACCGCAGGCTACCAACGTTGTAGTTGTAGCGTAAGCTGTTTCGATACAAATGAAAAACGCCGGAACGTCCTGAACGCAGGACGGAGGCCGGTAACAAAGGCATCCCACGCCGGGATGCCTTTTCTGATCCCAAACCGGAACCGTTTACGCCCTACTTGCAGGAGCCTCTCCGGCATGCTACAATAAGGATACATTTTGGATTCTATTCTATAAAAGGAGACTGTCATGGCAGCAAGAAAAGAACTTGTGCTTTATTATACACCGGAGAAATCCGATGCAGACCGGCTCTTAAAGGGCGTGCTGGTGCGGATGGGCGTCCGGATCCGCAATCTCACGCCGGAGCAGACCGATGAAAAGATCGGCGCGCTGGCGGGGCTGGCGGGCTGCGAGGAGCAGACGGATGCACCGGAAGCGCCCGCGATTTCCGAAAAAATGCTGATCCTTCATGGCTTTAGCCAGCAGCGCTTACAGGAGCTGCTGGCAGGCCTTCGGAAGGCCAAGGTTCCGCCCATCCCCCTGAAAGCGATGGTAACAGAGCACAACGCGGACTGGACGCTGTACGAGCTCTATCAGGAGATCCGCAAGGAACATGAGATGATGACCGGGCAAAAGGAGAGTAAATAAATGGAAAAAGAAGTATTTCAGAAGCGTCTGGAGGATCTGGGCGAGCTGGCGAAAATCAATAACAACCGCCTGAGTACTGACGCAGTGAAGACATTTTTGAAGGATATGGACCTGACCGAGGAGCAGTACAATCTGGTATTCGCGTACCTGGCGTCCAAGCTGATCACGGTGGAAGGCTATGTGTCCGCAGCTAAGGGCGGGAAAGACAGCGCGCCCACCCTCTCGGAAGAGGAGCAGACTTTCCTTGCCCAGTACGAGGAGGATTTAAGCTACCTGACGACCCTTACGGAGGAGGCTCTGCTGGAACTCTGCCGGGACGTAGAGGAAACTGGCGACAGCGACGCCAAGTCCCATCTGACAGAGCAGCTGCTTCCGAAGGTAGTGGAGACCGCAAAGCATTACGCGGGCCGCGGCCTGCCCATCGGCGATCTGATTCAGGAGGGCAATATCGGCCTGATGCTGGCCCTGGATACGCTTGGAATCCGCGGGGACGGTGTGTCCGCCCTGGATTACCTGAAGCAGGAAATTGAGAAGGCCGTCAGCGAGGCCCTGGAAGATCAGCAGACAGAAAAGTCCGCCGGTGAACTGATTGCCGATCGCTTAAATGAGCTGAGCGACGGCATCAAGGAGCTCTCCGGCGAACTGGAGCGCCAGGTCTCCGTGGAGGAGCTGTCCGCATTTATGGACATGCCTGTGGAGGAAATCGAAGACTTGCTGAAGCTGGCCGGTGAGGGAACCGGCGACGGGGAACAGACCCCAGATAACTCCGGGAACGAGCAGTAAGCAGGAAACCAGCGGGGCGGCCAATGGCCGTCTCTTTTCATATCATCAGAATCAGATACCGCGCCAGAAACTATTCTTTTATCGTCTCAATCCGGACTCGACGATCCCGTCCTCTGCTCTCCCAGATCATCAGATACACGTGGAATTCCAGATTATCCTGCGCGGTGGTAAAGGGTTCCTCGCACAGTACTTCCGCGCGGATACCCCGTCTGGCCAGCTCCCGTCTGCGTTTTTCGGCCTGCTGCTCCAGACGCTTTACCTTTTTATCTATTTCTTCTCCAAAAGAACGCCGCGGATAGTTCTGCACCGCTTCCCGGAGCCGCTGTGCCAGCAGGTCTACTACATCCGCGCCGTCTACGCGATGGAGCATGGCCGCAATCCGTTTTGCCAGAAAGGGCCAGGGGCACTTCCGGTAAAGGGCCAGTCTTTGGCCCAGCTTTTGATTGCCGCACTCCCGCGCCAGCTCCTCCATGACATCCAACGCATCCTCCGAAGGGTTCCAGGGATCCGGAATCGGCACGATGTATTTCTCCGGGACTGCCGGATAACAGCAGTAATTCAGCGGTGGAAAATAAGCCAGATGGGCCAGACGGCGCTCCATGGGCGTACAATATTCCATCCCCAGATACTCGCATTTATCCCGGAGAATCGCAATCCGGTATTCCAACTGGCGCAGATACTCATACCCCGGCACCCAGAAATGCGCGATTTTCCCATAATTATAGAGATGTGCTTCCAGATCCAGCTTTTCAAACAGCAGCGTCACCGCGTTATCGCCCTGCCGGACCACCAGCACATATCTGGTCGCGTCCCGGCTGATAGACCAGGTCAACGCGCCCTCATAATCCTCCAGATAATGGCCGGTCAGCGCCGCCCCGCGAAATACCAGAAAGCTCTCCACCGCGTCGTTCATCAGATAAACTAACCGGCGTTCTGTATCGCATTCTTTTGATGGTAATAACTCAAACTGATCCTGCTCCAGCAGTTCCTCCAGCATTACAAATGTATCCATGTATAACCTCTTTTGTTTCATTTTATGCTTTATCTTAAAATCCATTTTTTATTAAAACAGATCCAGCATATTATCCAGATAAATCTCTTCCCGCGCCTCCAACTGGTGCTCCGGCTTCGTCATATAATAGAGCAGAAATTCCAGAATCAGGGCGCTGCCCAGGCTCCGGCCTTCGATTTTGAAATGAGAAAAGCCCCGGGGAAGGTAAATCGTACGGATGTCGTCGATGCTGATAAAGGCCGGATTTTTCATGGCTTTGGAAAAGCGATAACCCTCAGTGGCATTCGGGGCCTGGCAGGCATGCTCCACGTCTTCTCCGAGATTTTTGCGGCTGACGATCTCGTAACAGCGTTTGCGATCCCGGCAGCCGGGCCAGCAGCATTCGTTGCAGAGAAATTCTACCTTGTCTTTCTCTGCTTGCGATAACGTATTCCATTGATCCAATGCTTTATTCAGGCGGAAATCCGGCACCACATAGCGGAAATCTTCTCTCTGAATTTCTTTATGGCACTCTCGAAAATCCGTCAGAACTTTTGTAGTGGAAGACACAAAATAAAGTCCCGGATAGGTCTTCTTTATATACTCAAGCAACAAATCCGAATGGATAATAACGCCGTTTTGCACTGCTCCATTTTGCTCAAATAAGGCGCAGAGCGCATTGCATTTTTTGTCTGTAAGATGTTCTTCCCGGAGCAGGGAATTACTGAAAGTCAGCCGGGCAGAAATACCGTATTCCTGCATCAGCGCCAGAACCTCCCGCGGCCCCTGCTCCCCAAATCCGGCCCGGCCGCCGCCCCAAAGGCAGTCCGCCGGAGCGCCGTAGATGGAACCTATCTCACACCAGTCGTAGAACCAGTCCCGGTGCTGCCGGTATAAGGGCAAAAACACCTGGTACAGCTCATAGAATTCGAACAGGCCTGGTAAATGATAATATGCCTTTTTCACATTAATTGTCTTCCTCTTCCAAAAGTCTCCGTAATAAAACTTCCCGGTTATTTAAGAACACTTCCGTCACCTGGTAGCTCTCGGTCTCCTCGTAGGCGCAGGAGTGAATCGCACCGTCGTCAAAGCAGTAAATATCCGCGCCCGGGATGCCCAGCAGAATCGGCGAATGGGTCACAATCAGGAACTGGCTACCGCTTTTCGCGCAGCGGTGAATCTCCATCAGCAGTGTGAGCTGCCGCTGGGGTGAAAGGGCCGCTTCGGGCTCGTCGAACAGATACAGGCCATTGGGCCTCAGATAATTCTGAGCCAGAGCCAGAAAGCTCTCGCCGTGGGATTTTTCGTGATATCTGGCTGACGGATGCAGCGGATCAGCATAGTCCTCCTCCTGGGTCGCCACATTGTAGAAGCTTTCCGCCCGCAGGAAATAGCCGATTTTCTCCCTCCGATAGCCTTTTATCAAACGGATGGCGTCACAGAGCTCCGAGTGGGTATCATAGGTGGAAAAGTTATAATTTTTCGTTCCGCCCTCCGGGTTAAAGCCATGGGCCACCGCAATAGCTTCTAATAGCGTGGACTTTCCACTGCCGTTCTCACCCACGAAGAAGGTAATCGGTTTTGTGAAATCGAGGCGTTCTATGCCCCGAAATGCTTCGATATAGTTTAAATAGCTGTCCGGATCGATTCGGTTCCAGTCGAACTGGACGGCCTGTATGAATTGTTGCTTCATGTATCTATACTCCTCACTTGCGCTCATTATATCATATCCTGCCCTCTCCCACCATACAAACCGCCACTGCTCCGCGCAAAAAGCCCCATAAACAGTTTCTCACCACTGTTTATGAGGCTCCTCTTCTTTACTCCTCTGTAATCGGAAATGTCACCTGCCAGTTTTCCTCTATGTTAACGTTTTGAGAACATGAAAAGCCCATAAATAGGGGATTTGTGTATGGCAGTGTTGCATATGTGTTGTATGCGGTTGGCTGCCCACACATTCCCAGAGCTACTCATTACTTTAGCAAAGAAAGGATTAATACTATGAAAATACATTTTGCTTACTATAACCAGTACAAGAACGGAATTGATATTGCTTTTGCTGATAATACACTTCTATTCTTATCCTGTGCAGAAGCTGAAAAGAATCTCCATACTACACCTAACTCTCAAAGGCTTATTGATAACCTTGCAATTGATAATCCGCTTATGTATGCTGCACTTGCTCTTGATTGTGAGTTGCAGGATTGGGCTGATGCTATGGATGAGGATTGGAGTCCTTAATCCAAAACATCTTTAACTATATTACTCCAAAATATTTTTCAAAGAATACCTTTAACTTATCAATTACTGTTTGTTTTTTCAAAACCCTATTTGAGCCACCAGAGAATCTTGAAATTGGAGGTAATATTTTATCAATATCTGTTCCTGTGGTTTTTATTCCTCCATCTCTAAATGAATTCTCTATAAATTTTTGAGCTTCATCATGTTTTAGTTTTTCATCTTGAATGATTTTTTCTAAATCTTTCTCTTTTTGTTTTTTTACAAAATCTTGCCAATCCTTTTCAACATCCGTTTTTACTGTCATTTGGGCAACAAAACCTTCAATTAAAGCTTTTTTGCTACGTAACTCAACGCTTGCATCTATTGATTTGTTAATATTAGCAAGAATTGTTTTATCTTCACAGTTCGATTCATGATATTTTACAACAAGCATCAAGATGTAATCTATATTGACCTCAACCTGCTTAATAAGTTCTATTTCAAAAACTATATCATCATTAATTCGTTCTTTTTCAATGTCACTTTTTTTAGCATAATCTTGATATAAGTCAATGTAAATACTCTGATAATCTTGTAAATCTATAGCTGATACAGAACTATCATTTTCGAAATCATCAAAACATCTTAAAATATTTCTCAATTTCAAAATGCTACCAAATAGTTTGATAAAATTTTTTTCGTTATCCTCGCCGATGATTTGACTGCCTATCGGAAATTCATTTACCAGTCTGGTTACAAGCTCGTTATAACCTTCAATATGCTTTCCGTGCTCATCTTCATAGCCATTCATATACTCATTGTAAGTTTTTAGAATAACCATACCTCTTGCGTTTTTATCCCCAAAAAGTGCTAAGGCATTATTAGTGGCTGTTTCAAGGTTTCTAAAACAAACAATGTTTCCAAATGTTTTAACTGAGTTCAAAATACGATTAGTACGGGAAAACGCTTGTATCAAACCATGATCCTTTAAATTCTTATCTACCCATAAGGTATTGAGAGTTGTAGCGTCAAATCCCGTTAGAAACATATTGACTACGATCAGCAAATCAATCTCACGATTTTTCATTCTCAATGATACATCTTTATAATAGTTTGGAAATTTATCGGCAGATGTATCATAGCTAACCTTAAACAGCTTATTATAATCATCAATCGCACTGTCAAGAAAATCCCGTGAAGTCTGATCAAGACCACTTGTGTCAAAATTCTCATCTTGCAAGATATCATCCGGATCTTCTTCGTTTGGATTAAAACTGAATATCGTAGCAATATTTAATTTGTGACCCGTTTCCTCCATTTGCTTTTTAAATTCATTGTAGTATGCAATCGCTGCCGGAATAGATGCAACTGCAAAAATCGAATTAAAACCATTTACTTTTGCAGTTGATTTTTGCTCTGATACAGTATTATTCTTGGACCTCGCCATTTTTTCTACATTCGTAATCACTTTATGGTCATAATAGGAACGACTTTGATTGCGATAAGTTTTCTGCTCAAAATGTTCAAGAATGTATTGTGTAATCTCAGATACTCTTTTAGGGTCAAGCAAAGCTTTTTCACGGTCAATTGCCTTTACTTGCTTATCGTATAAAAGCTCAGGGTTTTTGATCGTGTTGATATAATCAATTCTAAAAGGCAATACATTACCATCATGGATAGCATCAACAATGGTGTATGCGTGCAGTGGTCTTACTTTATTTCCGTTTTCATCCGGTTCACCGCCGAAAACCTGTGCTGTGGTACGCATATTCGGAGCGTTGGAACTGTTCGAGTTTATTGCAAAAATAGGGGTGCCTGTAAACCCGAAGATATGATAATTTTTAAAGTGCTTTGTAATAGACTTGTGCATATCTCCAAACTGAGAACGATGGCATTCATCAAAAATCATAACAATGTGTTTTTTATAAACTTCATGTTCTTTGTTCTTGGATATGAATTTATCTAACTTTTGAATGGTTGTGATGATGATTCTTGCATTATCATCTTCCATTTGTTTTTGCAGAATTTTAGTAGAGGTGTTGCTGTTGGCAGCACCTTTTTCAAATCTGTCGTATTCTTTCATTGTTTGGTAGTCAAGATCTTTTCTATCGACAACAAATAATACTTTATCAATGAAATTCAATCCTTGAGCAAGCTGTGCGGTTTTAAAGCTGGTTAAAGTCTTGCCGCTTCCGGTGGTATGCCAAATGTAACCGCCTGCCTCTTTTCTGCCGGTTTTTTTGAGATTAGTAGAAACGATAATGCGGTTTAGGATTTTTTCAGTTGCCGCAATTTGATAAGGACGCATTACCAATAGTAAATCATCTGAAGTAAACACACAGTAACGAGTCAAAATATTAAGCAGCGTATGTTTTGCAAAAAAGGTTTTTGTAAAGTCCACAAGGTCCGGGATGGTACGGTTTTTTTCATCCGCCCAATAACTTGTAAATTCAAAGCTATTAGAAGTCTTTTTCTTTTTTGCTGCGTTTTTTTCTGCATTATCTTTGATATGCTGAAATCTTGTTGTATTAGAATAATACTTTGTGTGTGTACCATTGGAGATTACAAACAGCTGTACATACTGATACAATCCGCTGCCTGCCCAAAAACTGTCACGCTGGTATCGATTGATTTGGTTAAACGCTTCTCGAATTGCGTTCCCTCGTTTTTTAAGCTCAATATGCACCAATGGCAATCCGTTTACCAAAATCGTCACATCATAACGAGTATCATGCTTTCCGCCATCTTCTTCATACTGGTTTATTACCTGCAAATGATTGTTATGAATGTTGGTTTTGTCGATCAGTTTGATGTTTTTTACATATCCGTTATCAAGGGTAATGTTTTGCAGATACTCTTCCTGTATTTTGCGGGTTTTCTCTACAATTCCATCATTACCGTTTGAAATAACGCTGTTGTAAAAGTCGTTCCACTCTTTATCGAAAAAGGTGTAGTTATTCAGTTTTTCAAGCTGTGTACGGAGGTTGTCAATTAAGTCCTGTTCGCTTTTTATAGTAATGTATTCGTAGCCTTGACTGACAAGGCGATTTATAAAATCTTGTTCAAGCGCCGCTTCGCTTTGATAGTCGGTGCTTTTTCTTTTTTCGGGTGTGTACTCAGCCACTACTGTACTTTCAGTAGAGCTTGCCACAATTTCAAAGCTATTCATTTTCCGCCGCCTCCTTTTTCTTAAAAGTTAAGAGCTTATCTCGGTAATATTCATATTGTTTTTGTCTTGCTTCGATTTCGGCAGGCAATCCCTCGCTGATATCGTTGCAAAGCTTATCGAAACGGTCAAGAATATCAACAATGCGCTGTTGTTCTGCAAGCGATTTTTTCTCATCTTCCGGATATGGAATTGGAATAGTTAATTTTTCAAAATCGGTTTTATTAAATTTACTCTGTCCCATATTTGAAGTGACTTTTTTCAATTTCTTTTGAAATTCAAAAGATTCAAATGTGTATTTTAAATATAGCAAATTAACTTTACTGCTACGAATTAGCAACGCGTTTTTAGCAAGAGCATTGTATTTATACGGTAGCTTTATTGGATCGATATAGTATACTTCTCCACAATTTCCTACACTAGGTAAAACAATACATGGGGTATCTAATTGAACTCTCCACAAATAATCATATGAATCTTTAGATATATAAATTGGTGAGTTATTGGTATAATTGCACTTAATATCAACTGTTCTTATTAGCTGGGCATAATCTGGTTTTGATAAATAAGGCACTTTTTTTGAAACTTCAGCAAAAGAACCCGCTGCTGCAAAGTTAGTTATTGTGTCACAAACTTCTTTTATCGGATATAATTTACTCTGCTTAATCGAATTTAAAACAGTGTCCCTATAATACTCATATTGCTGTTTTCTCGCAGTGAGTTCCGTAGTGAGTTCCGTAGTGAGTTCCGTAAATTTATCCAATATACGAACGATTTCTTCTTGTACCGGTAAAGGTGGAAGAGGAATTATGAAGTCTTCAGTTACTCGCAAAGAAATTTGAGGTAATGATCCCATTCCTGAAGCTGCTTCTCTGAAGTGTTCAATATTATTTTTCAGAACATAATATAAATATTTTACTTTGATTGGATTATCTGCTGTATATGCCCACATTTCATTTTTAAAAGTAAATGGTTTATCATAATAAACAGCATCAATTACCCCTCTGGACTGCACTAAAACAGCAGGTACTCTCGTAATATTTGCATTAGGTATATCAGCTTCATGAGCAGTGATGACAGTTTTTCCTCCTGCAAAGATTTTGATTTCACCGTCATCAGATGCAATTTCCTTCATTTTGCCCGCAGTAATAGGAGTACCTTTTATTCTTGCATAACTATTTTTTATTTTCTTAAATTCTACCCCATTTGGGCAAAGTTCATTTATAAGTTGTTCTAATTTACTCATTCTCCTCACCTCCGGTATGCCAACCTAAGGTACCTATCGCATCCATTAGTTCTCTGTTAGTTTTTATTTTTTCCAGTACACCTGTAACTAATCGATAAAAAGCATCAAATTTTTGTAATGCCTCATCTTCGTCATAATCTCCATGAACTACATCACTAAGCTCACCAAATAGTTTATAGCCATCTTCAGCAAATTCCGAAGGAATGATATTACACTGATCTTTTACTGGTGTAAGAATCTGAATAAACGGTTTAAGATTGCCGTTTGCTTTCCTCGTTTCAATGGGCGGATTTGCAGCCTCTGCTGTTTGGATAATAATTCTTTCAAAAACCTTTCTCAAATAAACAATAGACCCTGCTCCAAATCCTTCTCTGGCTGCCTTTCTGGCTTTTTCCAAAGCATCTGTGAAATCACCGTAAGTTTCAGTATTTAGCGAAACTGCTTCCGAAAATTTCTCACTTCTTTTTGCAATACGCACATAAGGATATTGACTATGTATATTATCTTCTCCTCTGCACTCAAGCAAAAACCACATTTGCACAGAAGCACCGCAACGAGGGCACTCAAGAACACAGTCAATGCTGACAGTCTTTTCGTTTACACCAATGCAGAACAAGTCCTCCCCAGAATAAAATGTGCGCTGATCGCCGCAATTATTACAATAATAATTTAATGCAACTTTACCGACCGCTATTTTTTTAGAATTTCCGGTTTTAAGCTTCCTACTGCCCAAAAAGCCTTCTATTTGTACATAATCTGTTGTTATCGGTTTTGATAACACATCTGATAATCTCATACATTACGCCTCCTCAATTTCAGCTATAATCGCATCAATTTCGGCACGCAATGTATTTTCACGCTGAACAATTTCAGATATTTGCTTGTTAAGGACAGCTATATCGATAGCTTCTCTTGTATCCTCGCTTTCTACATAAGTTGACACAGAAAGATTGTAATCTGCATTTTCAATATCTTCCTGTTTAACAAGAGCAGTAAAATGCTTTTCCGTCTTTCGGTTGATATAAGCGTTTAATATATTCTGAATGTTATCAGGCTCGTTGCTTGATGTTCCATCCCCCAATTTATTGCTGTTGGTAGACTTGACAAATTCTTTTGAAGCATCAATAAACAGAGTTTGGTTGTCAACTTTAGATTTTTTGAGAACCATAATACAAGTCGCAATGCTTGTTCCGTAAAAAAGATTATCGGGCAGCTGAATGATACATTCGATATAGTTATTATCAATCAGATATTTTCTGATTTTCTGTTCTGCACCTCCACGATACATAATACCGGGAAAACAAACAATAGCCGCCGTTCCGTCTGTAGCAAGCCAATGCAGGCAATGCATAATAAAAGCAAAGTCCGCTTTTGATTTAGGAGCCAATACACCGGCAGGAGAAAAGCGAGGATCGTTTATCAGTGTTCCGTTGTCAGAGCCTTCCCATTTTATAGAGTACGGGGGATTTGAAACGATGGCTTCAAACGGTTCTTCGTCCCAATGCTTAGGATCAGTCAAAGTGTCGCCATGTTCAATGCTGAATTTATCGTAACCTATGTCGTGTAAGAACATATTGATGCGGCAAAGGTTATAAGTTGTAATGTTAATTTCCTGACCAAAGAATCCATTACGGACATTGTCTTTACCAAGAATTTTTGCAAACTTCAAAAGTAACGAACCGCTTCCCACAGCAGGATCGTATACTTTATTTACTTCTGTTTTCATTTTACCGTTATTATCAAGAAGTGAAATTTTTGTCAGAAGCTCAGATACCTCTTGTGGGGTGAAAAATTCGCCGCCGCTTTTTCCGGCGTTAGAAGCGTACATTCCCATCAGATACTCATAAGTATCCCCAAATGCATCAATGGAATTATCTTGATAATTACCAAGATCCATATCCCCGATAACAGTAATTAATCTTTTAAGCCTTTTGTTTCTTTTAATAACTGTTGGTCCGAGCTTATTGCTGTTCACATCTATATCATCAAACAGTCCTTTAAAATTTTCTTCGCTTGGACTTCCAATGGCAGAGGCTTCGATGTTCTTAAAAATCTCTTGTAGTTTTTCATTTAGATTTTCGTCCAAGTCACTAATTTCAATTTCCTTACCATTTTTTTCAGACTTTTCTTTAACATCTTTATCTTCTTTTCTAATTTTCAATAATAAATTATTAAACAATTCAGTTGGCTTGATAAAGAATCCCTTTTCTTGCACCATTTCATCTCTAATGCTTTCTGCTACATCATCATCAATCTTGGCATAATCAAACTCATTATTTCCTGCATCCCATTCCCCTTTATTTATGTAACTTGTAAGATTTTCAGATATGTATCTATAAAACAGTATACCTAAAACATACTGTTTAAAATCCCAGCCATCAACGCTGCCCCTAAGTTCATTAGCAAGTGTCCATATTGTACGATAAAGTTCATTTCTTTCTTGTTCTCTTTTATTATCACTCATTTTTGCAATCTCCATTCTTAAGTATTTTTTTGTAATTTATGTTTTTTCGCAATTCACTGCACAACTCTTTATCTTTTAATATTTCAGCAATATCAGCAGGCACTTCATTTCGCTCTTGTGCAGCCAAGTCAAAAAATAAATTTCTTTGCTCTTCTGTTGGATTCAACAACTTTAGCATTGCAAATTGTCTTTCTGGAGGAGGTGGATTAACTTTACCACTTAAAATGTCATAAAAATACGGTTTTTTTATACCGAGTGTGGTGTAAAACTTGATATTTGATAAGTTTGCCTCTTTTATCATTTGTGCAAGTAAATTGCAAAATTTAATAGAATTATCATTATCCAAGTAATCACCACCATTTCTAATTTAGTATGTAAGTATACATACTTACATACTATCATTTTTCTAATAAAAAATCAACAAGAATCAATCGTGTATTTATTGATTCTTGCTGGTTTTTATAGACGATAGATTTCTTATCTATTATATCTCTATGTGTATTTATATTTTATTCATCCTTTTACTTTTCCCTCATACATCTCCCACAATCTCTTCTGCTCTGCTCCTATCCTCAATATCTCCTGCAAATCCCTCACCATCGCCTCAACATTAGCATCCATCTGCTCAACAGTACCAGTGCGATTACCTGCCGAAATCTCCCATCGAACACTCTCTTTAGAGTAATATTCTTTAGTCTCCACATTCATATATCCATACAACGAATATGAATAGCCACTGCTTTTCTCTAGGAATATCGGTGCTACTTCCCCTTTAGAAGTTTTCCATCTCATCAGCCTCGGAAACCAACACAAGCCTTCTTTTATCAGTTCTTTGAATGCTTCAAGCAGCTTGCCCAGCTCATTCAATATTCCACGGAATGAGTTTCCTGCCTCTATTGTCTTATCTGCTTCGACCTGATTAGCATATTCTTCTATTGTAGGTGCAAATAATCTGAATGACGATACAAAATTCTTGATTCTATCAAGTAATATCGTAGCATCTTCTGCTTTTTCAATAGCACTTGCCAACTCTTCATTTACCGATTGAAGTTCTGACCTCTTTTCGTCAAGTTCCATTGATATCTGTTTTGATTCTCTACTATCCATTTCTGATAGTGACTTAGTAATCCGCCGCATACTTTCCAGGCATGAAATATCAGACTCCAGTTTTTCTTTTTTATTCGTATATTCTTTTTCAATAGATTTCGATGTAATGGCACTTTTCTTATTGCTCACATGAGCTGTATATGAAATATTTCCCATTCGCATCTCCTTATCTGTACTACCTTTTTATCTGTTAAATCTATCGGAGCAGTACAGTTATCATCTTGGCTCTGCCACAGATGATAACCCCCTAGCAGTTTTGGCAAGCCAAAATTGCACTGGGCTCTCCGAGGGTTTTATATATTATCTTTACCATTACCAAGAGTTTAATAATCTGTACTTTTTATAATTGCAGACTCTAAACTCTTTCCTAGAATTTAGAATCTGCTTTTTCAAACATCCAGATTGTTAAACTGTAAGCGTCAAATAAAACAGTGTATAGAAAAATAACCGTCAGCCTTTTATACTAAAAGGTCAACGGTTATCGACAGAATTCTTTTACAAGAGG
>CABIXM010000003.1 GCA_902362725.1 Clostridiaceae bacterium
TTTAAAGAAAGGAGAGTCCACTCAAAGAGCGAATATACAGAAACAAAAACTCAAGGTACAGAAACTTCATCATAAAATAGACGATATCCGTACGGACTATATCAACAAAACAATCGCAGAGATAGTGAAAACCAAACCATCTTATATAACGATTGAAGATTTAAACGTATCAGGAATGATGAAGAACAAACATCTATCAAAGGCAGTTGCTTCGCAGAAGTTTTATGAATTTAGAACGAAACTTCAAGCTAAATGCAAGGAAAGCGGAATTGAACTTCGTGTAGTAGACAGATGGTATCCATCATCTAAAACTTGTCACTGTTGCGGAGCTATCAGGAAAGACTTAAAACTTTCAGACAGAATCTTCCGATGTGACTGTGGTTATATCGAAGACAGAGATTTCAATGCTGCACTTAATCTGAGAGATGCTACGACTTACGAAGTTGCATAAATAAAGGCAAACGTAGGTATGTACCGAAGGCTATTTCGGGAATTAACGACTGTGGAGTGTACAAGAACTTGTGAGTAGATATGATTTTGGTCAATCCAAAGCATACACGATGAAACAGTAAGTAAAACTTGTGAGAGTTTACATTATCTCGATGTGAGTATATTTACATACATTTTGAGTGGCAGGAACTGACATGAAGAGTATCAAACCGGAAGAATTAGAGAAAAATGTATTTCATATGATCGGTAAGGAGTGGTTGCTGGTCACCGCCGAGAAGGAGGGCAAGGTGAACACCATGACCGCTTCCTGGGGCGGCCTGGGCGTCATGTGGGGCAAAAATGTGGCCTACATTGTGCTGCGTCCCCAGCGCTACACCAAGGAATTCGTGGACGCGGGGGAGACCTTTTCCCTGTCCGTACTGGACGAGGAGTACCGCAAGACCCTGAATTATCTGGGAACTGTGTCCGGACGGGATGAGGACAAGATCGCGAAAGCGGGATTGACGGTAGAGCATGAGGGAGAGACTCCTTATTTTGGCGAAGCCAATACGGTACTGGTGTGCAGAAAGCTGTACGCTCAGAACTACGATCCGGCCTGCTTCATCGACAAGTCCTGCGATGAAAAATGTTATCCGGACAAGGATTATCACACCATGTATATTGCAGAGGTGGAGAAGGTTCTGGTCAGAGAATAAAAAAGTGAATCTGGAATCAGACGTGAAAATGGCGGCCTTGCGGGAGAAATCCTGCGGAGCCGCCATTTTTTGACTGCGAAAATATTGTAAAACATTTGCTGCGCAATGAAAAATAAAGACTGAAAATTGCGTGGAAAATCAAAGGTTTTGTGAAAAAAATATATAAAGTAAGACTTTACGAAATGGATTTTATACAATGTGTCGGATAAAAAATGCCGTTTCCCATAGAAAAACAGAAAAGAAATGGAAAAGAACAGGTAAAGTTTCTGCGAAAAGTGCGAAAGATAGCGGAAAAGCAGAAAAAAGCAAGTTCGTGAAAAGAATATCAATATTCAACAAAGTGTATGATTGCTGATTTTGAAAGAGAACACTATAATAGGACACATAGTAGATAAGAGATACGAATGAATCACTTGTTAAATTATCTACAAAAAAACCACAGACGTCGGCCGCAGAAGGGCCGATAACTATGAAAGGAGAAGTTTTACAATGGGATTCAAAACTGACATCGAAATCGCACAGGAAACAGAGATGCTGCCGATTACTGACATCGCGGCAAAGGCAGGTATCGACGACAAATATCTGGAGCAGTACGGAAAGTACAAAGCAAAAATTGACTACAACCTGCTGAAGGAGAAACCGGCTGAAAACGGCAAGCTGATTCTGGTAACTGCTATCAACCCGACTCCGGCAGGAGAAGGAAAAACTACCACATCCGTAGGCCTGGCAGACGGTATGCAGAAGATTGGCAAGAAGGTTATGGTAGCCCTTCGTGAGCCGTCCCTGGGACCGGTATTCGGCGTAAAGGGCGGAGCAGCAGGCGGCGGATACGCACAGGTAGTTCCGATGGAGGATATCAACCTTCACTTCACCGGCGACTTCCACGCAATCGGCGCAGCGAACAACCTGCTGGCAGCGATGATTGACAACCACATCTTCCAGGGCAACGCTCTGAACATCGACCCGAGAAAGATTACCTGGAGAAGATGCGTAGATATGAATGACCGTCAGCTGCGTAACGTAGTAGACGGACTTGGCGGAAAGACCAACGGTATGCCGAGAGAGGACGGCTACGATATCACTGTAGCATCCGAGATTATGGCTGTTCTGTGTCTGGCTAAGGACATCACAGACCTGAAGGAAAGACTTGCAAGAATTATCATCGGATATACATACGGAAAGGTTTCCGAGCAGAAGCCGGTTACCGCTGGCGATCTGAACGCACAGGGCGCTATGGCAGCTCTTCTGAAGGACGCTCTGAAGCCGAACCTGGTACAGACTCTGGAGCATGTACCGGCTATCGTACACGGTGGACCGTTCGCAAACATCGCTCACGGCTGCAACTCCGTAACCGCTACCAAGATGTGCCTGAACCTGGCTGATTACACCATCACAGAGGCAGGCTTCGGCGCTGACCTGGGTGCTGAGAAGTTCCTGGATATCAAGTGCCGTATGGCAGGACTGAAGCCGAACGCAGTTGTTATCGTAGCGACTGTACGTGCTCTGAAGTACAACGGCGGCGTTCCGAAGGCAGACCTGAACAATGAGAACCTGGAGGCTCTGGAGGCTGGTCTTCCGAACCTGCTGAAGCACGTAAGCAACATCACCAACGTATACAAGCTTCCCTGCGTAGTTGCTATCAATGCATTCCCGACCGATACCAAGGCAGAGCTTGACCTGGTAGAGAAGAAGTGTAAGGAGCTTGGCGTAAACGTGGTTCTGTCCGAAGTATGGGCAAAGGGCGGCGAAGGCGGAGTTGCTCTGGCAGAAGAAGTTGTTCGTCTCTGCGAGCAGCCGAACGATCAGTTCACCTTCTCCTATGAACTTGAGGGAACCAGCATTGAGGATAAGCTGAATGCTATCGTAACCAAGATTTACGGTGGTAAGAGAGTCGTTCTGACAGCAAACGCTCAGAAGCAGGCAAAGCAGCTCGAGGCTATGGGCTTTGGCAACTGCCCGATCTGTGTAGCTAAGACACAGTATAGCCTGACTGACGACCAGACCAAGCTGGGCGCTCCGAAGGACTTCGAGGTAACCGTTCGTAACCTGAAGATTTCCGCGGGCGCAGGCTTCATCGTAGCCCTGACCGGCGAAATCATGACCATGCCTGGTCTGCCGAAGGTACCGGCTGCCGAGAGAATCGATGTAGACGAGAACGGCAAGATCAGCGGACTGTTCTAAGAAAATCCGGATTGCATCCGTATTTCCTCAGATGCTCCGCAGGAAACGCTTGAACAGCGTTTCTATAGAATAGCTACCCATTATAAACCTAAATAAATAGACACAAGGGAAGGACCATTTGGCCCTTCCCACTTGTGTGCATAGGGAAACAATGATATAATAAAAAAATAGTATTTTGATACATAAAGGAGAACGATATGGGATTTTCAACCAGCAGATGTGATGAATTTGTAGAGGTACTGGCTTCCAAAGCTCCCGTTCCGGGCGGCGGCGGAGCATCCGCACTAGTAGGCGCAGTGGGAACTGCCCTGGGCAACATGGTAGGCAGCCTGACCGTCGGAAAAAAGAAGTACGCAGACGTAGAGGAAGAGATGTACGCGCTGAAAGAGAAGGCAACCGCTCTTCAGAATGATTTCCTTCGTCTGATTGAGAGAGACGCAGAGGTTTTCGAGCCCCTGGCCAAGGCTTACGGCATGCCCCGCGAGACCGAGGAGGAGAAGGCTGAGAAGGCGCGCGTCATGGCGATCGTCCTGAAGGACGCCTGCTCTGTACCCATGGAGATCATGGAGAAGTGCTGTGAGGCGCTGGATCTTATCGTTGAATTTGCGGCAAAGGGTTCAGCCCTGGCCATCAGCGACGCAGGCGTAGGCGCTGCATTCTGTAAGGCAGCCCTGGAGGGAGCTTCCCTGAACGTATTCATCAATACCAAGTCCATGGCGGACAAGGAGTACGCGGCAGAGCTGAATGCAAAGGCAGACGCTATGCTGGAGAAGTACACCAAGATTGCGGACGACATTTTCGCAAGTGTCACAGCAAGACTGAGATAAAATAAAAGGAAGGAATAGGAAAAATGGCAAAGCAGTTATTAGGAAAAGAAGTAACAGCAGCACTGAACGAGCGCATCAAAGCAGATGTGGCAGCACTGAAAGAAAAGGGCATCAACCCGACTCTCGGAATCATCCGTGTGGGCGAGAACGAGAGCGATATCTCCTATGAGAGAGGCGCAACCAAGCGTTGTGAGACTCTGGGTGTGGCATGCGAGAAGATTCTGCTTCCGGCAGACGCTACCCAGGAGCAGGTTCTGGCAGCTGTAGATAAGGTCAACAAGGATGACAACATTCACGGTGTCCTGCTGTTCCGTCCGCTCCCGAAGCATCTGAACCAGACTGAGATTGAGAATGCCCTTGACCCGGCTAAGGACGTAGACTGTATGACCGACGGTTCCATGTCCGGCGTATTTACCGGCAAGGCAGTAGGCTTCCCGCCCTGCACACCGCAGGCGTGCATGGAGATTCTGGATCATTACGGAATCGACTGCACCGGCAAGAAGGCTGTTGTTATCGGACGTTCCCTGGTAGTTGGTAAGCCGGCTGCCATGATGCTGATCAAGAAGAACGCGACCGTAACCGTATGCCATACCAAGACTGTAGATATGCCCAGCGTAGCGCGCGAGGCAGATATCCTGATCGTGGCAGCAGGCCGTGCAGGCGTTGTAACCAAGGATTATGTGGCTCCGGGCCAGACTGTCATTGACGTGGGAATCAATGTAAATGCAGAAGGCAAGCTTTGCGGCGATGTGGCTTACGCAGAGGTAGAGCCCATCGTAGACGCCATCACCCCGGTACCGGGCGGCGTAGGAAGCGTAACTACTTCCGTGCTGGTTGGACATGTGGTAGAGGCAGCTAAGAGAAAATATATGTAAATAAGACAGCTTGGAAAGCTGCGTGAAAGGACAGCCCGGGCGGGGTAAAAATTCCGCTTTGGGCTGTCTTTTATTGACTTTTTCTCTGGGGTCTCGTACACTATGTATGATGAAACGAAAGAGAGGGAGGCATTTCCACCTATGAAGCTAAGTACTGCCATTCTGGCGGATAAATTAAAGTCTAAATTCGGCCTGCAGAATAAAAAGGCCCTGTCCGACAAGCTGCATCTGGAGCAGGTCTTGTTTTACGACGGTAGCGATGAAATGCAGCCAGACAAAATCTATATCTACAGCCAGAAGCCGGGGGCCGGGGAAATGCTGGTAGTGCCAGAGCAGGCGGTTCTGTTCTGTATCGGTAAAGTGCCGACCCGGAATACAGAGAACGACGGACAGGTCTTTCAGGTCATCGATGAGACCTCGCCCTTTGTGCTTTTTAATGAGATTCAGCGGATCTTTGATTACTATGATCGGTGGGAGAAGCGGTTGCAGGAGCTGACGCAGCAGGCGGACACGATACAGGAGCTTCTGGACGAGAGTTTCCGTATCTTCCTGAATCCCATTGTGGTAAGCTCGGCAGATTACTTTGTCATTGGTTATTCCAGTGTCATCGACACCCGGGAGGAGCTTTCCAGTCTGGTGGATCTGGATTCCGTCATCCAGTCCAGCGACGAGTACCGGAATGGTCGACGCATCCTGAACCAGCGGAAGAAGAGGGGCGCCTACTACCTGCCGGAATATATCACCGGGGCGAGAACCCTCCGTGTCAATCTGTTCGAGAACGATCAGTTCATTTACCAGGTCATGATGGTAGAGAGCTTAAGCCGCTTCAAGTCTTATGACGGCGCGCTTCTGGAATATCTGTCCGCTTATATTCAGATGGCGCTGACCCGCCTGATTGATTCCCGGGTAGAGATCGGCCACCGGCTGGACCGCATCTTATCCGACATTCTGTCGAATCCTGGACGGGTTAATCGGAGCGCGGAAAAATGGTTCTCCGAATTCGGGTGGCTTGCGACTCACCGCTATTTCTGCATCAGCCTGAAGGTCAACTCCCTGGATTGGGCGAACATGACCGTCCGTTTTATCTGTAAGCACATGGAAAGCATGATGGGAAAAAATGGAAGCTGCGCCTTTCAGTATAAAAATAACATCGCCATTTTCGTAAACCTGACTCTGCTGGAAACCGGAACCGAGGAGGTCCTGGAAAAAATGGTGAATTTCCTGAAAGATACCTTCTTGAAGGCCGGGGTCAGCAATGAATTTACGGGCTTCCATGAGATAGACGCCTATTATCGGCAGGCCGTGGCGGCTCTAGACGTGGGCTGCCGGAGAAAACCCTACCGGTGGATTTACCGCTTCGACGAGGTGGCTTTGGATTATGTGCTGGAGCGAAGCAGCGCGGAGCTTCCGGTGCGGCTGGTCTGCTCCGACAAGATTCTGAAATTGCAGGCCTACGACGAGGAACATCACACAGATTATTATCACACCTTGAAGACCTACGTGGAGAGCCAGCTGAACGCGGTGCAGACTGCCAAAAAACTGTTTATCCATCGAAGCACCTTTTTATACCGGATGGAAAAGATCGAGGAGCTGGTGAAGCTGGATTTGAATGATTACGATGCGCTTCTCTATGTGATGATGACCTTCCGGATTCTGGAGCAGGAAGAACAGACATAAGAAACAGAATAGAAGAAACGCCCCTTGCATATATTTTAACAGCATATATGGAAGGGGTATTTTTATGGACAAAAGTTCCGAATATAACCTGTATCAGGACATCCGAACCCGGACGGGAGGCGAGATTTATCTGGGGGTGGTGGGGCCGGTGCGGACCGGGAAATCCACCTTTATCAAGCACTTTATGGATTTGTGCGTGCTGCCGGGGATCACGGATGAGCATGAGCGAATCAGGACCCGGGATGAGCTGCCCCAGTCGGCGGCGGGCAAGACAATTATGACCACGGAGCCCAAATTTATCCCCAAGGAAGCGGCCACAGTGCAGATTTCCGAGGATGTGGAAATGAAGCTTCGGATGATCGACTGCGTGGGCTTTCTGGTACCCGGAAGCGAGGGGCATATCGAGGACGGGGCCGAACGGATGGTGAAGACGCCCTGGATGGAGGCGGAAATTCCATTTTCCGAGGCGGCGGAAATAGGGACCAGGAAGGTGATTACCGAGCATGCCACCGTGGGGATTGTGGTGACCTGCGACGGATCCTTCGGGGATATTCCCCGGGCCAATTACATAGAGGCGGAGGAGCGGACTGTGGAGGAGCTGAAAGGTCTTGGGAAGCCTTTTCTGATTCTGCTGAACTCGGAAAAGCCCTACAGCGGACCTGTGATCTCGGAGGCAGGGGCCATGCAGGAGAAATACGGCGTGGCAGTGCTGCCGGTGAACTGCCAGCAGCTTAAAAAAGAGGATGTGACGAAGATTCTGACTCAGCTTCTCTATGAATTTCCGTTGGTGCGCCTGGAGTTTTTCGCTCCCCGCTGGACGGAAATGCTGCCGGTGGAGCATAAGATCAAGCAGGATATGCTGGCCCGGATCCGGGAGCTGGCGGAGCGCCTGAATACCATCCGGGATGTGCGGCAGGAAAATCTGGCCTTCGACAGTACCTACGTGGAACGGGCTGTGCTTAAGGAGGTGCGGATGGACAGCGGCAGCGCCCGGGTGCAGTTTGAAGTGGATGAGAAATATTATTATGAGCTCCTAAGCGAACTGACCGGCAGCGATATTCCCGGCGAATACGAGCTGATTGCCCTGATCCGGGAGATGTCCCGAATGAAGCAGGAGTATGAGAAGGCCGAAGCGGCGCTGGCTTCCGTGCGGCAAAAAGGCTACGGCGTCATGCTGCCGGAGAAGGCGGACATTACCCTGGAGGAGCCGGAGCTCATTCATCAGGGCAGCAAGTACGGCGTCAAAATCCGCTCGGTAGCTCCCAGCATTCACCTGATCCGGGCGAATATCGAGACCGAGATTGCCCCTATCGTGGGAAATGAGTCCCAGGCTCAGGATTTGATGACCTATCTGAAGGACAGCGCGGGGAGCGGGGAAGGGATCTGGACCACCAATATCTTCGGAAAATCCGTGGAGGAGCTGGTGGAGGACGGTATCCGCAGCAAGATTTACCAGATCGGGGATGAGAGCCAGGTGAAGCTTCAGGATACCATGCAGAAGATCGTGAACGAGAGTACCGGCGGGCTGGTGTGTATCATTATTTAAAAGAGGAAAAATATGGAAGATCGGGATCTTCAGGGCGGAGATTCCGGTCTTTTTGTGCCGGATAGCGCCTCATAAACAAGAAAACCGTTTACCTCCGTCCGCATTTATGCTACACTATTGACTGTGTTCTTTGTACACTACAAGTTAATAGGAGGGAAGTAATGTTAGAAAAGTTGTTTAAACTGAAAGAGAATCATACGACCGTGAAGACGGAGATTCTGGCAGGTATCACCACATTTATGACCATGGCGTATATCCTGGCAGTCAATCCCAGCGTCCTTGGTGCAACGGGAATGGATCAGGGCGCGATTTTCACCGCGACGGTTCTCGCGTCTGTCATCGGTACCGTATGCATGGCCCTGTTCGCAAATTATCCGTTTGCGCTGGCGCCTGGTATGGGACTGAATGCTTATTTTGCGTATACCGTAGTCATCGGAATGGGATATCCCTGGCAGGCGGCGCTGGCAGCCGTATTTGTGGAGGGCGTTATCTTCATTCTGCTGTCCCTGTTCAATGTCCGTGAAGCGATCTTCAATTCCATTCCGGCGAACCTGAAAAAGGCCGTATCCGTAGGTATCGGTTTCTTTATCGCGTTCATTGGCCTGCAGAATGCCAAAATTGTGGTAGGCGGCGCGACGCTGGTAGAGTTCTTCTCCCTGGACGCAGTAGAGGGAGGCACCATGAACGATGTGGGAATCACCGTATTCCTGGCTATCGTGGGCGTGTTTATCACCTCTATCCTGGTCATTAAGAATGTAAAGGGCAACATCCTATGGGGTATTCTGGCCACCTGGATTCTCGGCATTATCTGCCAGTTTGCGGGCATCTACGTGCCGAACCCGGATCTGGGCTATTATAACCTGCTTCCGGATTTTTCTGCCGGAATCTCCATCCCGAGTCTGGCGCCGATTTTCTGTAAGCTGGACTTTACAGCGATTCCGCTGAGCCAGTTTGTCGTAATCGTATTCGCGTTCCTGTTTGTGGATATGTTCGATACCCTGGGAACTCTGATTGGTGTGGCTTCCAAGGCGGACATGCTGGATAAGGACGGCAAGCTCCCGAATATCAAAGGCGCGCTGCTGGCAGACGCTGTAGGTACTACCGCAGGAGCTCTTCTGGGAACTTCTACCACCACGACTTTCGTGGAGAGCGCATCCGGCGTTACCGAGGGCGGAAGAACCGGTCTGACATCCATGACCACCGCAATTCTCTTCGCATTGGCGCTGCTGCTCTCTCCGATCTTCCTGGCCATCCCGTCCTTTGCGACGGCTCCGGCTCTGATTGTGGTAGGTTTCTATATGGTAAATCAGGTAGGCATGATCGATTTCACCGATTTCGCTGAAGGCATCCCGGCTTTCATCTGCATGGCGGCTATGCCCTTCTTCTACAGTATTTCCGAAGGTATTTCCATGGGCGTTATTTCCTATGTGGTACTGAATGTGGCGACTGGTAAGGCGAAAGAGAAGAAGATCAGTATCGTGATGTATATTCTGGCGGTGCTGTTCCTGGCGAAATATTTCTTTATCTAAAGGAAGACAAGCGATGCTGGTAAAGATCTATACAGACGGTGCGGCCCGCGGTAACCCGGACGGTCCGGGAGGCTATGGCGTGGTGCTGCATTATACGGACAGCAAGGGGCAGCTCCATGAACGGGAGTACAGCCAGGGCTATCAGAAGACCACCAATAACCGGATGGAGCTGATGGCTGTGATCGTCGGCCTGGAGGCCCTGAAGCGGCCCTGTCAGGTGGAACTCTATTCCGATTCCAGATATGTGACGGACGCCTTCAATAAACACTGGGTGGACAGCTGGCTTAAGAAAAACTGGAAGGGCAGCTCCGGCCCGGTCAAAAATGTGGATCTCTGGAAGCGCCTTTTAAAGGCGAAGGAGCCTCATCAGGTGGAGTTTATCTGGGTCAAGGGCCATGACGGCCATCCCCAGAACGAGCGCTGTGATCGCTTAGCCACCACGGCGGCGGACGGTGACGACCTGATAGAAGATACAGGACTGAACACCTGAAAAATAAGAAAAATTAGAATAAAAACCGAAAATATTTCGGAAGCCGATGGTTTTCTGCAAAAAAGAAGACGCATCGGCTTTTCTTATAAGAAAATGTCGAAAGAATCAATTAGAATAAGTAATAAGCGGCCTCCGATCCGCCCTTGCAATTCAAAAAATCATGGTTTATACTTTTCTACGTACTTAATGAGAAAATCCTGAAGCGGCATCTTTTGCCGTTATCCGTACAGAAATGCATCTTTCATAGAAATTCATTACAGGACGGAGGTATCCCATGAATAAAGAACAAATCCATGAACAATATGAAGAAGACGAGAAGCTCCGGGAGGAATGCGGCGTGTTCGGAATCTATGATTTTGACGGCCATGACGTAGCTTCTACGATTTATTACGGCTTATTTGCCCTGCAGCACAGAGGACAGGAGAGCTGCGGTATCGCAGTCAGCGATACGAACGGCCCGAAGGGCGTGGTAAAGAGCCATAAAGGCATGGGCCTGGTAAATGAGGTCTTTACGCCGGAACAGTTAGACGCCCTGAAAGGCGATATCGGTGTGGGACACACCCGCTATTCCACCGCAGGCAGCAGCACCCGGGAAAATGCCCAGCCGCTGGTATTAAACTATGTAAAGGGAACCCTGGGATTAGCCCACAACGGCAATCTGGTGAACGCGCCGGAGCTTCGAAGAGAACTCGAGTATACCGGAGCGATTTTCCAGACTACAATAGATTCCGAGGTTATCGCCTACCATATTGCCAGAGAGCGAATCCATACCGCAAGCGTCGAGGAGGCAGTCTCCCGGGCCATGGACAAGATCAAGGGAGCCTATTCCCTGATCGTCATGTCCCCCAGAAAGCTCATCGGAGCCAGAGACCCCTATGGCTTCCGCCCCCTTTGTATCGGCAAGCGTGATAACGCCTACATCCTGGCCAGCGAGACCTGCGCCCTGGACACCATAGGCGCCACCTTCGTCCGGGATGTGGAGCCCGGCGAGATCGTGACGATTACGCCCAAGAGAGGGATTGAATCCGATAAGAGCCACTGTCTTCCGAAGGATCAGGAGGCGCGCTGTATCTTCGAATACATTTATTTTGCCCGTCCGGACAGTCATTTCGACGGGGTCAGCGTCTACCAGGCGCGGATTCAGTCCGGCAGATTTCTGGCTATGGACAGCCCGGTGGAGGCCGACCTGGTGGTGGGCGTGCCCGAGTCAGGTAATGCGGCGGCCCTCGGCTATTCCCTGGAGTCCGGCATCCCCTATGGCACCGCTTTTGTGAAAAACGGCTACGTGGGCCGTACCTTCATCAAGCCCGGTCAAAGCAGCCGGGAGTCCAGTGTCCGGGTGAAGCTGAACGTGTTGAAAGAGGCTGTGAACGGCAAGCGCGTCATCATGATTGACGATTCCATCGTCCGCGGCACCACCAGCGACCGCATCGTGAAGATGCTCCGGGACGCCGGAGCCAAAGAGGTACATATGCGGGTCAGCTCCCCGCCCTTCCTGCATCCCTGCTATTTCGGTACGGACGTACCGGCGGAGGAGCAGCTGATTGCCCACAACCGGACCATTGAGGAGATCCGCCAGGTTATCGGAGCCGATTCCCTGGCCTATCTGCGGACGGACCGCCTGGGTGAGATGATCGGCGGTATGGGCCACTGTACGGCTTGTTTCACTGGCAAGTATCCGATTGCGCCGCCTACGGAGGATATCCGGGGCAGCTTTGAGAAGTAAGCCCGGAAAAATAGGATTGAGATATCCGGATAAATATAGTAAAATAAATGGAAAAACAAAGAGGAGAGAGAACATGAGTACAGACAGATACGTAAGCCCATTATCTGAGCGCTACGCAAGTAAAGAGATGCAGTACATCTTTTCCCCGGACAAGAAGTTCCGCACCTGGAGAAAGCTCTGGATTGCCCTGGCTGAGACCGAGATGGAGCTGGGACTTCCCATTACCCAGGAGCAGATCGACGAGCTGAAGGCCCATCAGGACGATATCAATTATGATGTGGCCAAGGCCCGTGAAAAAGAGGTGCGCCACGATGTTATGTCCCACGTATACGCATACGGCTGCCAGTGTCCGAAGGCAAAGGGCATCATCCATCTGGGAGCTACTTCCTGCTACGTAGGCGACAATACGGACATCATCATTATGACTGAGGCCCTGAATCTGGTACATAAGAAGCTGATCAATGTATTGAATGAGCTGGCAGCTTTTGCAGATAAGTATAAGGACCTGCCGACCCTGGCGTTTACCCATTTCCAGCCGGCCCAGCCCACCACCGTGGGAAAGAGAGCGACCCTGTGGATGCAGGAGTTCTGCCTGGATCTGGAGGATCTGGAGTATGTCATTTCTACGATGAAGCTCTTAGGATCCAAGGGAACCACCGGCACCCAGGCCAGCTTCAAGGAGCTGTTTGAGGGCGACGAAGAGAAAATCAATAAAATCGATCCGATGATTGCAGAAAAGATGGGCTTCAGGGAGTGCTATCCGGTATCCGGCCAGACCTATTCCCGGAAGGTGGACACCCGTGTCCTGAACGTGCTGGCAGGCATCGCGGCCAGCGCTCACAAGATGTCCAACGACATCCGTCTTCTGCAGCATCTGAAAGAGGTGGAAGAGCCCTTCGAGAAATCCCAGATTGGTTCCTCGGCCATGGCATATAAGCGTAACCCCATGCGCAGCGAGCGTATTGCGTCCCTGTCCCGTTATGTCATCGTAGACGCCCTGAACCCGGCCATCACCAGCGCTACCCAGTGGTTTGAGCGTACTCTGGACGACTCTGCCAATAAGCGACTGTCTATCCCCGAGGGCTTCCTGGCTATCGACGGTATCCTGGATCTGTGCCTGAACGTGGTAGACGGTCTGGTGGTATATCCGAAAGTCATCTACAAGCACATGATGGCGGAGCTTCCCTTCATGGCCACCGAGAACATCATGATGGACGCGGTCAAGGCAGGCGGCGACCGTCAGGAGCTGCATGAGCGCATCCGTGAGCTTTCTATGGAAGCAGGTAAGAACGTCAAGGTCAATGGCGAAGAGAACAACCTTCTGGAGCTGATTGCCGCAGATCCGGCCTTCGGCCTTTCCCTGGAGGATCTTAAGAAGACTATGGAGCCCTCCCGCTATGTGGGACGCGCCCCGGAGCAGGTAGACGCGTTCCTGGGACAGGTGGTAAAGCCGATTCTGGAGAAATACAGCGATATTCTTGGAGAAAAAGCAGAAATTAACGTATAAACCCCTTGCAATTACGGGGGAAATGTGCTACATTGTAAGAGAATGAATAGCGCGGCCGACAAAGAGTGAACGAAAGTTCACTCTTTGTTTTTGAAATAAAAAACACGACCGCCCAGGGAAAGGAAGACTATGACAAAGAGAGAAGAGTACGAACAGAAGACAGAGAAGCTTCTCATACCCATCATGGAAGCCAACGGCTTCGAGCTGGTGGATGTGGAGTATGTAAAAGAAGCCGGCAACTGGTATCTGCGGGCTTACATCGACAAGCCGGGCGGAATCACCGTGGATGACTGCGAGGTGGTGAACCGGGAGCTGGGTGATCTGCTGGACCGGGACGATTTTATCGACGAGTCCTATATTCTGGAGGTCAGTTCCCCGGGCCTGGGCCGTCCCTTAAAAAAGGAGCGCGATTTCATCCGGAGTAAGGGCGAGGAGGTTGAGATCCGCACCTACCGCATGGTAGACAGACAGAAGGAATTCCGGGGCGTATTAAAAGCCTGGGATAAGGACACGGTAACTATTGAATATGAGGACGGACAGGAGCAGGTATTCGAGAGAGACAACATTGCGCTGATTCGTCTGGCGTTTGATTTTTAAATAGATTTGGGAATAACCAGGAGGAAAGAAAAGAATGAACACAGAACTGCTGGAAGCTCTGGAGCTTTTGGAGAAGGAAAAGGATATCAGCAAGGAAACCATGCTGGAGGCCATTGAGAACTCACTGCTGAAGGCCTGCGAGGCACACTTCGGCAAGGCCGACAACATCAAGGTTAATATCGACCCGGTGACCTGCCAGTTTTCCGTGCTTGCGGAGAAAAAGGTCGTAGAGCAGGTAGAGGATGATGTGACCGAGATCAGCCTGTCCAACGCGAAGATGATCGACCCCAAGTACGAGTTGGGCGATATCGTAAATGTGGAAGTGAAGTCCAAAGAGTTCGGCCGTATCGCCACACAGAACGCCAAGAACATCATTCTGCAGAAGATTCGCGAGGAAGAGCGCAAATCCCTGTTTAACCAGTATTACGGCATGGAGAAAGAGGTTGTGACCGGTGTTGTGCAGAGATATCTGGGCCGCAATGTCAGCGTGAATCTGGGTAAGGTGGACGCTATCCTCAATGAGAACGAGATGGTAAAAGGCGAGGTCTTCAAGCCCACCGAGCGTATCAAGGTCTATATCCTGGAAGTGAAGGACACCAACAAAGGACCGCGTATCCTGCTGTCCAGAACCCATCCGGAGCTGGTAAAGCGCCTGTTTGAGTCTGAGGTAACCGAGGTCCGCGACGGCACTGTGGAGATTAAGTGCATCGCCCGCGAGGCAGGATCCAGAACCAAGATTGCCGTATGGTCTAACGATCCGGATGTGGATCCGGTAGGAGCCTGCGTCGGCATGAACGGCGCCCGCGTCAACGCCATTGTGAGTGAGCTGCGCGGTGAGAAAATCGACATCATCAACTGGAACGAGAACCCGGCTCTGCTGATAGAGAACGCGCTGAGCCCGGCGAAGGTTATCGCGGTTCTTGCGGATCCGGAGGATAAGACAGCCAAGGTGGTCGTTCCGGATTATCAGCTGTCTCTGGCCATCGGTAAGGAAGGCCAGAACGCGAGACTGGCTGCCCGTCTTACCGGCTTCAAGATCGATATCAAGAGCGAGACCCAGGCAAGAGAGATCGAGGGCTGGCTGGATGTAGACGAGGAGTACGAGGAGTACGAGGACTTCGAGGACTACAAGGAGGCGCAGGCTCTGGAGGAGGCTGAGGCCGGAGAGACAGCAGAGGCAGAGGAAGAGAGTCAGAATGAATAAAAAAGTACCGATGCGCCAGTGTGTGGGCTGTCAGGAGATGAAGAGCAAGAAAGAGATGCTTCGCATCCTTAAGACCGCAGAGGATGAGATTGTGCTGGATGCCACAGGCCGGAAGAACGGCCGGGGCGCGTATCTGTGTTTTTCCAAAGAGTGTCTTTTGAAGGCGCGGAAGAACAAGGGACTTGAGCGCTCCCTGAAGATGGCCATTCCTCCTGCAGTGTACGACAGTCTGGAAAAGGAGTTGGATGAACTTGGCACAGAATAGAGTATTATCCATGATAGGTCTGGCCCAGAAGGCCGGCAAGACCGCCAGCGGCGAATTCGCCACCGAGCATGCGGTTAAGTCCGGAAAGGCCGCACTTGTCATTGTGTCGGAGGAGTCGTCCGACAATACAAAAAAGAAGTTCCAAAATATGTGTGACTACTACGAAGTACCCGTGTATTTCTATGGTGGAAAAGAGGAGCTGGGCCACGCAATGGGCAAGGAATTCCGTGCGTCCCTGGCGATTCTGGATGAGGGACTTGCGAAGAGCATAGAGAAAAATTTGAAACTTTAACTTTAACGGAGGTAGAAATTTGGAGGGAAACAGCCATATGAATACAAATGGAGAAGAGCAGGAAGTAAAGAAGAAGAAAAAAATCATTGCTGTATACAATACTCACAACAGTAAGACCGGCATCAAGGATCCGAGAGCCGAGAAGAAGCAGCAGGCAGCCCGCCAGGCACAGAGCCGTCCGGCAGCAGCAAAACCGGCTGCAACGCCCGCAAAGCCTGCGGCAGCACCGACACCGGCTCCGAAGACCGAGGCAGTAAAGCCTGCGGCAGCACCGGCAGCGAAGCCGACCGCAGAGACCGCGAAGCCCGCGGCAGCGCCCCAGAGCCGTCCGGCAGCATTCGAGAACGGAAGCAGACCGGCAGGCCAGGGGAGACCGACACAGAATCGTGACGGCCAGAGAAGAGAGGGCGGCTACCAGAACCGCGATGGTCAGAGAAGAGACGGCCAGAGAAGCGGCGGTTATCAGAACCGCGACGGCCAGAGAAGAGACGGTCAGGGCGGCGGCTACCAGAACCGCGACGGCCAGAGAAGAGACGGTCAGAGCGGCAGCTACCAGAACCGTGACGGCCAGAGAAGAGAGGGCGGCTACCAGAACCGCGACGGCCAGAGAAGAGACGGTGCAGGCGGCGGCTACCAGAGACGTGATGGTCAGGGCGGCGGCTATCAGAATCGTGACGGTCAGAACAGAGGAGGCCAGGGAAGAGACAATCGTCGCTCCTCCATGGATATCCCGGCAGCACCGGTAGAGCTTCGCAAGAATGAGAACCGCAGAGCGGAGAATAAGAATCGCAATGATGATACCAAGAAAGATAAGAACACAAAGTTCAATGATAACTGGAATGGTAAGCCGGGTCAGGGCGGACGTCGTCCGAACCAGGGCAGTAACCGCCCGAATCAGAAGGGCGGTAAGGGAGGTAAAGGCGCTCCTCAGAATCATCAGCCGGCACCCGCACCCAAGAAAGAAGACAATACACCCAAGGTTATTGAAATCCCGGAGATGATCAGCATCCATGATCTGGCGGAGAAGATGAAGATTCAGCCGTCCGTGATCATTAAGAAGCTGTTCCTGGCGGGCAAGATGGTAACTGTAAACTCCGAACTGGACTTCGAGGCAGCCGGCGAGCTGGCCATGGAAATGAACTTTGATCCGGTTCCCGAGGAGAAAGAGGATGTCATCGCGAAGATGCTGGAGGATAGCGAGGATAGAGAAGAGACTCTCGTATCCCGTCCGCCGGTAGTCTGCGTCATGGGTCATGTAGACCATGGTAAGACTTCCCTTCTGGACGCTATCCGTGATACTCATGTCATCGACCGTGAGGCAGGCGGCATCACCCAGCACATCGGCGCTTATGTGGTAACCATCAACGGCCAGAAGATTACCTTCCTGGATACACCGGGACATGAGGCGTTCACCGCCATGCGTATGCGTGGAGCCAACTCTACTGATATTGCCATCCTGGTAGTGGCAGCCGACGACGGTGTAATGCCCCAGACCATCGAGGCCATCAACCATGCCAAGGCCGCAGGCATCGAGATCATCGTTGCCATCAATAAGATCGATAAGCCCAGCGCAAACATTGAGCGCGTAAAGCAGGAGCTGACCGAGTACGAGCTGATCCCCGAGGACTGGGGCGGCAGCACCATCTTCTGCCCGGTATCTGCACATACCCATGAGGGTATCGATAACCTGCTGGAAATGATTCTGCTGACATCCGAGGTTCTGGAGCTGAAAGCCAACCCGAACCGCCGCGCGAGAGGTCTGGTCATCGAGGCAGAGCTTGACAAGGGCAAGGGCCCGGTGGCGACCGTACTGGTACAGAAGGGTACCCTGCATGTGGGCGACCCCATTGCCGTAGGCTCCTGTCACGGTAAAGTCCGCGCCATGATGGATGACAATGGCCGCCGCGTGAAAGAGGCAGGCCCGTCCAAACCGGTAGAGATTCTGGGTCTCAATGACGTGCCGAACGCCGGTGAGATCTTTGTATCCCCGGAGACCGACAAGGAGGCGAGAGCCTTTGCGGAGACCTATGTAAAGGAGAGCAGAGAGAAGCTCATCGAGGATACCAAGCTCAAGATGTCCCTGGACGATCTGTATTCCCAGATTCAGTCCGGCAACTTAAAAGAGCTGAACATCATCGTAAAGGCCGACGTACAGGGTTCGGTAGAGGCTGTAAAGCAGAGTCTCCTGAAGCTTTCCAACGAGGAAGTAGTCGTAAAGATTATCCATGGCGGCGTAGGCGCTATCAACGAGTCCGATGTGAGCCTGGCGGCAGCTTCCAACGCAATTATCATCGGCTTCAACGTGCGTCCTGACGCGACCGCGAAGGAGACTGCGGAGCGCGAAAAGGTAGACCTGCGTCTGTACCGTGTCATTTACGACGCCATCAACGATGTGGAAGCAGCCATGAAGGGCATGCTGGATCCCATCTTCGAGGAGAAGGTGCTGGGTCATGCGGAGGTACGTCAGATCTTCAAGGCTTCCGGCATCGGCAATATCGCAGGTTCCTATGTACTGGACGGTATATTCCAGAGAGGCTGCAAGTGCCGCATCACCCGCGAGGGCGAGCAGATCTTCGATGGCCCGCTGGCTTCCCTGAAGCGTTTCAAGGACGATGTGAAGGAAGTAAAGGCTGGCTACGAGTGCGGTCTGGTCTTCGAGAAGTTCAACGACATCAAGGAGCTGGATATCGTAGAGGCTTACACCATGGTGGAAGTGCCGAGATAGGGTGAAATAATATGAGAAAGAACAGTATTAAGAATACAAGAATCAACGGCGAGGTGCGCCGGGAGCTGAGTAACATCATTTTAAATGAGATCAAGGACCCGCGCATCTGCCCGATGACTTCGGTGGTAGAGGTGGAGGTGGCTCCGGATCTGAAGACCGCAAAGGCCTACATCAGCGTCCTGGGCGACAAGCAGGCCCAGGCAGATACCCTGGCGGGCCTTAAGAGCGCGGAAGGCTATATCCGCCGCGCTCTGGCGAAGTCCATCAACCTCCGTAATACCCCGGAGATCCGCTTTGTCATGGACCAGTCCATCGAGTACGGTGTCCATATGTCAAAGCTCATTGACGACGTAAACCAGGGCAGCAGTAAAGAAGAGGATGAAGAGGATGATCAGGCTTAAGAATGAGCTTGCGAATGTAAAGACCGTGGCGATCAGTGGCCATATCCGTCCGGACGGGGACTGTATCGGTTCCTGTCTGGGCGTGTGGAACTATATTCAGGATAATTATCCGGACATTCAGGCGGACGTATATCTGGAGCAGGTTGTATCCAAGTTCCGTTTCCTGAAGGGAGCGGATCTGGTAAAGACCGACTGCAGCGAGGAGAGGAACTACGACCTGTTCATTTCCCTGGACGCCAGCGACCGGGAACGGCTGGGAGAGGCCGTGAAGTATCTGGATACGGCGAAGCGGAGCGTGTGCGTCGATCATCATATTACGAATCCGGGTTTCGCGGATGAAAACTGGATCGTGGCGGATGCCAGCAGCGCCTCGGAGCTTGCCTGGGAGATTATGGAAGAGGAAAAAATTTCCAAGCACACGGCAGAGGCGCTGTATATGGGTATCGCTCATGACACCGGCGTCTTCCAGTATTCCAATACTTCTCCGAAGACCATGCAGATTGCGGGAAGCCTGATTGCCAAGGGCATCAATTTCAGTCAGATCGTGGATAATACGTTCTATAAGAAGACTTACATCCAGAATCAGATTCTGGGCCGGGCGCTGGTGGAGAGCATTCTTCTGCTGGATGGCCGGATCATCGTGGGCCGTGTCCGTCAGAAGGATATGGAATTCTACGGCGCCAGTCCGGCGGATTTGGATGGCATCGTCAGCCAGCTTCGGGTGACGGATGGCGTGGAGGTGGCGATCTTCCTCTATGAGACAGGCAATCATCAGTATAAGGTCAGCCTTCGTTCCAATGGCCCGGTGGATGTGAGTGCGGTCTGCGCTTATTTCGGCGGCGGCGGCCACGTGAAGGCGGCGGGCTGTACCATGTACGGCACCGTATATGACGTAATCAATAATCTGACGCTGCATATCGAAAAGCAATTAGAGCAATTACAGGATGTATAAGATAGCATGAATGGAGTAATCAACGTCTATAAAGAAGCGGGCTTCACCTCCCACGATGCGGTGGCGAAGCTCCGCGGCATTGTAAAACAGAAAAAGATCGGCCATACGGGAACTCTCGATCCGGATGCGGAGGGAGTTCTTCCTGTATGTCTGGGAAATGCCACAAAGCTCTGCGGACTTCTGACAGAAAAGGAGAAGACGTACAGAGCCGTTCTTTTGCTGGGCCAGACCACCGATACCCAGGATACTTCGGGGAAGGTGCTGACAGAGGCTCCGGTGAATGTGGGCGAGGAGGAGGTGCGGGAGACGATCTTAAGCTTCCTCGGCGACTATGACCAGATCCCGCCCATGTATTCGGCCCTGAAGGTCAATGGCAAGAAGCTTTACGAGCTGGCAAGAGCCGGCAAAGAGGTGGAGCGCCAGGCCAGACGTGTAAGGATTCTGGAGATTCAGATTCAGGAAATCCGACTCCCGGAGGTAGTATTTACCGTGACCTGTAGCAGCGGCACCTATATCCGGACGCTCTGTCAGGACATTGGTGAAAAGCTTGGCTGCGGCGGCTGCATGAAACGTCTGCTGCGGACGAAAGTAGACCGCTTTGAGCTGGCTGACAGTCATAAGCTGTCTGAGCTGGAGGCGCTGATGAAAGCGGGACGCATCGAAGAGGTGCTGCTCCCGGTGGACGACGTCTTTGCGGCCTGCCCGGCGGTACGGGTGAAGCCGGAGAGTGACCGCCTGATTCGAAACGGCAATCCCTTCGGCAAAGAGGATATCGCGGAGGTAACCGGAGAGCGCCCTGCGGAAGGGACGGAGCTGGAGCTCACCTGCGTCCGTGTATACAATTCCGACGGGGAGTTTTGCGGTCTCTACCGCCGGGAACAGGGCGGCAGGCGTTATAAGCCCGAAAAAATGTTTTTGGCATAAATGATAAGATAAAGGATTTACCATGAGATTAATAACCGGAACGACAGAATTTGAGACAACGGAAGCGACAGCCATTTCCCTGGGAAAATTCGATGGGCTGCATATGGGACATCAGCTTCTGGTTAACCGTATTTTAAAAAAGAAGGAAGAGGGGTTAAAAGCCCTGATTTTCACCTTTGATTTCGGAGATCGGCCCATGCTGCTCCTGACGGAGGAGCGGAGAGCCCTTCTGAAAAAATGGGGTGTAGACTGCCTGATAGAGTGTCCTTTTGTGGAATCTCTGGCCCATATGGAGGCCGAGGATTTCGTGCGGGAGATCCTGGCGAAACGGCTGCATGTGAAATACCTGGCCGTGGGTACGGATTTCCATTTTGGCCATAACCGGAAGGGCAGCTACCAGCTGCTGGAAGCCATGCAGGAAGAATGTGGCTTCAAAGTAGAGGTGGTGGAAAAGGCCTGCTATGATGGCGAGGAGATTAGCAGCACCCGGATTCGCCGGGAGCTGGAGCAGGGTCATATGGAGCTGGTGAACCAGCTATTGGGATACAATTTCTCGGTGACCGGCGAGGTGCTTCATGGCCGTCAGATAGGCCGGACCCTGGGACTTCCGACCACCAATCTGCTGCCTGGCCCCGGAAAGCTGCTGCCGCCCAACGGCGTCTACGCCACCCGGACCCGGATCGCGGATGAGATTTTTGAAGGCATCACGAACATCGGCCACAAGCCCACCGTGGGAGCCGAACCCCGCAGAGGCGTGGAGACTTTTCTCTTTGATCTGGATCGGAATCTGTACGGCGACGTCATCACCGTGAATTTCTACGGTTTTGAGCGGCCGGAACGGAAATTTGAATCCCTGGAAGCTCTGAAAGCGCGCATCGAGCAGGATGTGATCTGGGGCAGGGAGTATTTCAGATGAGACTTTTTTATTATCTGATAGCGGCGCCTGCATTATTTTTTCTACGGGTGCTGTTCTGGCCTTTTAAGACCATTTTCCGGTTTGTCGGCTGGTTTCACAGCTGGCGGAAAGCGCGGCGGAGGTTCCGCCGGGCTGACTATGACGACATGGACGGCTGGGAATTTGAGGAATATGTGGGAGAGCTCCTGGCGCGGGACGGCTTCATCCATGTGGAGGTGACCCGGGGTAGCGGCGATCAGGGCGTGGACGTGCTGGCCGAGCGGGACGGAACCTCCTACGCCATCCAGTGCAAGCATTACCAGGGAAAAATCAGCAATAAGGCGGTGCAGGAAGCCTACGCCGGGGCCGAGTTTTACGGCTGCGACGTGCCGGTGGTGGTGACGAACAGCTGGTTTACCCCGTCAGCGAAGGAACTGGCGGACGAGATCGGCGTGGAGCTGTGGGACCGGGACGAGCTGAACCGGCTGGTGCGTCGGACAAAATAAATGCAGGCTATGGTAACACGTTTAGAAATTATTTACTTGACAAATCTTCCCGATTATTATAAGGTGTAATAGGTTCTTAACAAATTTGTAATAATTAGAATAAGAACCATAATAAAGTGAGAGAAAATTAAACTGTGCAGCCGGAGTAACAGACTGGTTACATCACCGGATAATCAATACGGAGGATTGTATGTTTAAAAGATATAAAGCAGGATTTGTGATGGGTGCGATTTTTATGGCGATGGTCGGTATGCAGGTACAGGCTGCGTCCCTGGGAGAAAACCTGGGCGAAGGAATTGCATCCAATTTTGATCAGACTACAGATAGCGAAGAGCAGACCCAGGCCACCGCGGAGGTGGTATGGACCGGCACCCCGCTGGAGGGCTATGTGAATATCGCCATTGCCAGGGTGGACGACAGCCTGAACATCCGCGAGACTGCGGACGGCAACAGCTCCCTGGTGGGCAAGCTTCGCAAAAACGGTGCCTGCGAGGTACTGCATATGGACGGCGAGTGGGCGCATATCAAATCCGGTGAGGTGGAAGGTTATGTGAAGGCCGAGTATCTCTACACCGGACAGGAAGCCATCGACCTGGCCTTTGATCTGGGACAGACTGTGGCAAAGGTGACGACCAGTTCCCTTTACGTGCGGATGGAGCCCAGCACCGAAGCAGACTACTGGACTAAGGTTCCCGAGGGCGAGGAACTGCAGGTCATTGAGGATATGGGTGACTGGATTAAGGTGGACATCGACGGTGAGG
Organism: Clostridiaceae bacterium; assembly: GCA_902362725.1. Lineage (GTDB taxonomy): Bacteria > Bacillota > Clostridia > Lachnospirales > Lachnospiraceae > Laedolimicola > Laedolimicola ammoniilytica. The sequence goes on from CABIXM010000003.1 coordinate 23,026, forward strand.
ATGGCTATGTGGCTGCCGAATATGTGGATGTATCCAGGGAGCTGGATACGGCCCTGACCCTGTCTGAGGCGCTGTACGGCGAGGGTGTTACCGACGTTCGGATCTCCATCTGTGATTTTGCCAAGCAGTATGTGGGCAACCGTTACGTATGGGGCGGCACCAGCCTGACCAAGGGCGCAGACTGCTCCGGCTTTACTATGGCGGTATATCGTAACTTTGGCATCTCCCTGCCCCATTCTTCCAGAGCCCAGGCTAACTGCGGCGCGAAAATCAGTGTCAGCGATGTGAAGCCCGGCGACCTGATCTTCTATGGCAGCGGCAAGCGGATCAACCACGTGGCCATGTACATCGGCGGCGGCCGTGTGGTTCACGCCAGCAACGCCCGCACCGGCATCACCATTTCCAATATGTACTACAGAAGCCCGGTGAGCGCGGCCCGGATTTTACAGGACTGATGAAAATCAACTCTTGACACCATGTAGACCCTATGGTATCCTATTACAGTATGAGTTTTAAATTTGCTGGTATCCGGTTATCGGACACTCCGACCATTGCTTGATACCCAGCGTATAAAAAATATAAGGAGGAAACATCATGATCGCAAAGGACAAGAAGCAGGCTATTATTGCAGAGTACGGTTTAAAAGAGGGAGACACCGGTTCACCGGAGGTACAGGTAGCTATCCTGACCGCACGTATCCAGGAGCTGACCGCTCATCTGCAGGCAAACCCGAAGGATCATCACTCCAGAAGAGGACTTCTGAAGATGGTTGGTCAGAGACGTAACATGCTTGCATACCTGAAGAAGATGGATATCGAGAGATATCGTAGCCTGATTGAGAGATTAGGACTGAGAAAATAAGTTTCCAAAAGGGCGGAGGAATCTCACGGTTCTTTCGCCCGGTTTTTGTGTAACCCATTCACGGTAGGAGAAATGTTCCGAGACCACTGATATACGCAGGAGTCCATCCCGCGCAAATCAGTAGTTTCGGTTTCTCCGTTACTATTCACTGCGTTCATAGTAACCGCTTCGCGATGCACAGAAATTACTTCGTAATTTCGCGCTAAAGCAACTCGGGATTTTGGTAAACCAAAACCCTCGCGGAATAGTGGATGTGGATAGTAGCGAGTCTCCTACCTCTAACCAGACAAGGAGAATATTATGTACAAGAGTTTTTCTATGGAGCTGGCCGGCCGCACTCTGACTGTAGACGTAGGACGAGTGGCAAAGCAGGCAAACGGCGCAGCATTCATGCACTACGGTGACACCACCGTACTTTCCACAGCAACTGCATCCGACAAGCCCCGTGACGGCATCGACTTCTTCCCCTTAAGTGTAGAGTACGAGGAGAAGCTGTATTCCGTAGGCAAGATCCCGGGAGGCTTCAACAAGCGTGAGGGTAAGGCTTCCGAGAACGCCATCCTTACATCCCGTGTTATCGACCGTCCCATGCGTCCGCTGTTCCCGAAGGATTACCGGAACGACGTAACCCTGAACAACCTGGTTCTTTCCGTAGATCCCACCTGCAGCCCGGAGCTGACAGCAATGCTGGGTTCCGCTATCGCTACCGCGATTTCCGATATCCCGTTCGCAGGCCCCTGTGCTATGACACAGATCGGCATGATCGACGGTGAGTTCATCGTAAACCCGGGTCAGGCAGACTATAAGGTATCCGACCTGAAGCTGACCGTAGCTTCCACCAGAGAGAAGGTCATCATGATCGAGGCGGGAGCCAATGAGATCCCCGAGGCAAAGATGATCGAGGCTATCTATAAGGCTCATGAGGTAAACCAGCAGGTTATCGCCTTTATCGACAAGATCGTCGCAGAGTGCGGCAAGGAAAAGCACAGCTACACCAGCTGCGCAGTACCGGAAGAGCTGTTCGCAGCCATCAAGGAGATCGTTCCGCCGGAAGAGATGGAAGAGGCTGTCTTTACAGACGAGAAGCAGAAGCGTGAGGAGAACATCCGCAAGATTACCGAGCGTCTGGAAGAGGCATTTGCAGAGAAAGAAGAGTGGCTGGAGGTTCTGGGTGAAGCTGTATATCAGTACCAGAAGAAGACTGTCCGCAAGATGATCCTGAAGGATCACAAGCGTCCGGACGGTCGTGAGATTACCCAGATTCGTCCGCTGTCCGCAGAGGTTGATATCATCCCGCGTGTACACGGTTCCGCCATGTTCACCAGAGGACAGACTCAGATCTGCAACATCTGTACCCTGGCTCCGCTGTCCGAGGCACAGCGTCTGGATGGCCTGGATGAAAATGAGACAAGCAAGCGTTATATGCATCACTATAACTTCCCGAGCTACTCCGTAGGCGAGACCAAGCCCAGCCGCGGACCGGGACGCCGTGAGATTGGACACGGAGCACTGGCTGAGCGTGCGCTGCTGCCGGTACTGCCGTCTGAGGAAGAGTTCCCCTATGCTATCCGTACTGTATCCGAGACCTTTGAGTCCAACGGTTCCACCTCTATGGCGTCTACCTGTGCTTCCTGTATGTCCCTGATGGCAGCAGGCGTGCCGATTAAGAAGATGGTAGCAGGTATCTCCTGCGGTCTGGTAACAGGCGAGACCGACGACGATTTCGTACTGCTGACCGATATCCAGGGTCTGGAGGACTTCTTCGGCGACATGGACTTCAAGGTAACAGGTACCACCGAGGGAATCACAGCGATCCAGATGGATATCAAGATCCACGGTCTGACCCGTCCTATCGTAGAGGGCGCTATCGCCCGCTGCCGTGAGGCCCGTCTCTTCATCATGGATAACTGTATGAAGCCCTGCATCAGCGAGCCGCGCAAAGAGGTTGGCCAGTATGCACCGAAGATCGTACAGATCCAGATTGATCCGCAGAAGATCGGCGATGTGGTTGGTCAGAGAGGAAAGACCATCAATGCCATCATCGAGCAGACCGGCGTGAAGATCGACATCGACGACAACGGCGCTGTATCCGTATGCGGAACAGACAAGGCTGCTATGGATAAGGCCATCGAGCTGATTCAGACCATCGTAACCGATTTTGAAGAGGGTATGATCCTTACCGGTAAGGTAGTCAGCATCAAAGAGTTCGGCGCATTCCTGGAGTTCGCTCCGGGTAAAGAGGGTATGGTACACATCTCCAAAATCGCAAAGCAGCGTATCAACCATGTAGAGGATGTGCTGACACTGGGCGACGTGGTAAAGGTTATCTGCCTGGGCAAGGACAAGATGGGACGCTTCAGCTTCTCCATTAAGGATCTGCCGGAAAACGCGTAAGGATTTCCGAAAAACAGCATTATGAAATAGAATCTGAAAGCCCGTCGGGAGAAATCCCGGCGGGCTTTTTTGTCGGTAAAAAGTATTCATAGGAAGCTGGCAGCGACAGAAGTTTCAGATGTTCCGTATCTTGCATGGATTCATATAAAAAATATTTGCATTTTTTAGTTACAAATTTATACTTTTTGGTAACTAAAAAGTGATATTTGCACTTTTTAGTTAAAAATCAATTTGTACTTTTCAATTTATCAATTATCTGATACAATACCTATAACATGAGGCAGCGGTATCCGGATGCCGTCGTGGATCCATTTGCATTTTCACTGAGAGAACATAACAATAGAGTATAACAGGAGGAGATAAGGAGTATGTGTGGTATTGTAGGATTTGTGGGAAATCATCAGGCAGCGCCGATTCTGCTGGACGGACTGTCCAAGCTGGAGTACAGAGGATATGATTCCGCGGGACTGGCAGTGCGTGACGGCAGCGGAGAGATAGAAGTGGTCAAGGCTAAGGGACGGTTGAAGATTCTGTCAGAGAAGACCAATGGCGGCCAGGCCCTGGCAGGAGACTGCGGCATCGGCCACACCCGCTGGGCGACCCACGGCGAGCCCTCCGAGAACAACGCCCATCCCCATTGCAGCGACGACGGCAATGTGGTCGGCGTACACAACGGCATCATTGAGAACTATCAGGAGCTGAAAGATAAGCTGCTGCGGAAAGGTTATCAGTTCTATTCCCAGACCGACACCGAGGTGGCGATCAAGCTGGTAGATTATTATTACAAGAAATACCTGGGTACCCCGGTGGATGCCATCAACCATGCCATGGTGCGTATCCGCGGTTCCTATGCGCTGGCTGTGATGTTTAAAGATTATCCGGAGGAGATCTACGTGGCCCGCAAGGACAGCCCGATGATTCTGGGCGTGGAGAATGGCGAGTGCTTCGTGGCCTCCGACGTCCCGGCCATCCTGAAATACACCCGGAACGTCTATTACATCGGCAACCTGGAGCTGGCCCGGCTGCAGAAGGGATCTATCACCTTCTATAACCTGGACGGCGACGAGATCGAAAAAGAGCCGGTGGAGATCAAATGGGATGCCGAAGCAGCTGAGAAGGCCGGTTTTGAGCATTTCATGATGAAAGAGATTCACGAGCAGCCGAAGGCCCTGCAGGACACCCTGAACTCGGTGGTCCGGGACGGTGTGATCGATCTGTCCGAGATGGGACTTTCTGATGAGGAGATTCAGGGCATCAGCCAGATTTACATGGTAGCCTGCGGCTCTGCCTATCATGCAGCCATGTCAGCCCAGTATGTCATCGAAGACCTGGCGAAAATCCCGGTCCGCGTGGAGCTGGCATCCGAATTCCGTTACCGTACCCTGCTGTTGGATAAGAAGGGGCTGGTAGTTCTGGTGAGCCAGTCCGGTGAGACCGCCGACACCCTGGCGGCTCTCCGGGAGGCCAAGAGCATGGGTATCCGCACCCTTGCCATCGTCAATGTGGTCGGCTCCTCCATTGCCCGGGAAGCAGACAACGTCTTCTACACCCTGGCCGGTCCGGAGATCTCTGTGGCCACCACCAAGGCCTACAGCACCCAGCTTCTGGCCTGCGACATCCTGGCTGTCCAGTTCGCGAAGGTACGCGGCGCGATCGATGAAGACCGCTACAAGGGCCTGATTGCGGAAATGGGAACCCTGCCGGAGAAAATCACCCGGATACTTCAGGATAAAGAGCGCCTCCAGTGGTTCGCCTCCAAGCAGGCCGCAGCCCACGACGTCTTCTTTATCGGACGCGGTATCGATTATGCCATCTCCCTGGAGGGCAGCCTGAAGATGAAGGAGATCAGCTACATCCACTCCGAGGCCTACGCTGCGGGCGAGCTGAAGCACGGTACCATCAGCCTCATCGAGGACGGAACTCTGGTCATCGGCATCCTGACTCAAAGCGATCTCTACGAGAAAACCGTCAGCAACATGGTCGAGTGCAAGAGCCGCGGCGCCTACTTGATGGGTCTGACCACCTACGGTCACTACAACATCGAAGACACCGCCGACTTCGTCACCTACATCCCGAAGACCGATGAACACTTCGCGGCCTCCCTGGCCGTGATCCCACTCCAGCTCATCGGATACTACGTATCCGTAGCGAGAGGCCTGGACGTCGATAAGCCCCGGAACCTGGCGAAGAGCGTGACGGTGGAGTAGGAATAAATAAAGTACAGAAACTACATCCTGAACAGGAGAACCGCGATACCTTCTCTCCGGAACGATAGTTGATTTTTTGTAGTGACGAGCAGACTGGCAGCGCCCGAAGGAGCCGCTGTCTGAGGCCCTTTAGGGCCGAGTTTGGCGATCGGGCGCGAATAAGCCGTCTGCGAGAAACAGAAAAATCGACGTGTTCCGGAGAGAAAATATCGCGGTTCTTTGTCTGTATATAGCCTAAATCTTTTTGTACTCCGCCTCCTCCCGGCACAGAAACCCGATTTCCCGGGGAGCGATAGGAAAAGGCAGCGGCAGCTCGATGAGAGAACCGCTATGCAGCTCCGTCTGCACAAATTGTCGGATCACCCCGGCAATGCCGAGCCCTACCCTGGCGAAATCAATGAGCAGATCCATGGAGGTAGTCTCCAGCACATTTTCCGGGAAAAGAGTATGTTCTTTCATATGCGCGTCCAGATACTGCCGGGTCAGATTTTCCCGGTTAAGCAGCATCAGGACGCCATTTTTAATGAAAGAAATAGAATCGTCGTCGGTCAGAACCTTCGGAAAAGGCTGCCCCAGCTGCCGGGCCAGATTGTCGAGATAATCCCGGGTAGTCACAAACGTATCCTGGATCTCCATGACCGGAGAGAAGAGCAGCGTCCCGGTCTCCTCCGGCCGCCCGGTCAGTCCCAGATCCAGCTCTCTGTTTTCCAGCATCTGCAAAGTCTGGTTAGTGGCCTGGCAGGAAATGGTGACCCGCAGGTGCGGATGGGTTTTGATAAAATCCTTAAGCCGGGGCATCAGAACATATTTACAGAGGGTTGAGCTGGCTCCGATGCGCAGCTGCCCTATGCCCAGTTCCCGGCGGAGACGCAGCTGATTTTCCGCATTCTCCAGGGTCTGGAAGGCTGATTTTACATGGGAGAAAAGCAGTTCCCCGTCTTCGGTCAGCTGGACCCCCCGGGAGGATCGGGTAAAGAGAGCCGTGTTCATAGACTGCTCCAGCTTTCGGATAGACTTGCTGACTGCGGGCTGGCTGATAAAGAGTTCGTCGGCGGCGTGAGAAATATTGCCGGTCAGGGCGACCGTGTAGAAAATGCGGTAGAGGGATAGATTCTGGTTCATGATTCAAATCCTTTCTGTAAAAAAGAGAGAAGCCTGACGCTGCAAAGAATTTCGGCAGGAATCATCAGGTTATTCCTAATCCTTTGAAACATAACTTATAGTTATAATAAATATTATTAATATGTATTTTGATTATATCAATAAATGTGCTAGAATACAAGAAGTTGAAAATAAAGACTGCACACCCGAAAGAAAACGATTTTCACAGATGTGCAGAAACTACAGATAAAAGGAGAATAAAATCATGGGAATGACAATGACACAGAAGATCCTCGCAGCCCACGCAGGACTTCCCGAGGTAAAAGCGGGACAGCTCATCGAGGCCGATCTGGATCTGGTTCTGGGAAATGATATCACCACACCGGTGGCTATCCGGGAGATGCAGAAGCTGAATAAGCAGGACGTATTCCATAAGGATAAAATCGCCCTGGTTATGGATCATTTTATCCCGAATAAAGACATCAAATCCGCAGAGAACTGCAAATGCGTCCGTGAATTCGCCTGTCGTCAGGAGGTAACCAACTATTTCGACGTGGGAGAGATGGGTATCGAGCACGCGCTGCTTCCGGAAAAAGGATTGACCGTAGCAGGCGACTGCATCATTGGTGCGGATTCCCATACCTGTACCTACGGAGCCCTGGGCGCATTTTCCACCGGCGTGGGAAGCACCGACATGGCAGCAGGCATGGCCACCGGCAAGGCCTGGTTTAAGGTACCGTCTGCCATCAAATTCAATATCGTAGGCAAGCCCTCCAAATGGGTCAGCGGTAAGGATGTGATCCTCCATATCATCGGCATGATCGGCGTGGACGGAGCCCTTTACAAATCCATGGAGTTCGTGGGCGAGGGTATTCAGAACCTGTCCATGGACGATCGTTTCACCATTGCCAACATGGCCATCGAGGCAGGCGGCAAGAACGGCATCTTCCCGGTAGACGAGAAAGCCATTGCCTATATGAAAGAACATTCCAGGAGAGACTATAAGATCTACGAGGCAGACCCGGACGCAGAGTACGACGAGGAGTATACCATTGATCTGAGCACCTTAAAATCCACCGTATCCTTCCCACATCTGCCGGAGAATACGAAGACCATCGACGAGATCACCGATCCAGTAGAGATCGATCAGGTAGTCATCGGTTCCTGCACCAATGGCCGTATGGACGACCTGCGGGCGGCCGCTGAGATCCTGAAAGGCCGCAAGGTGAAGAAGGGGCTTCGCTGCATCGTGATTCCGGGAACCCAGAAGATTTACATGGACGCCATGGATGAGGGACTCTTAAAGATCTTCATTGAGGCGGGAGCCGTAGTCAGCACACCGACCTGTGGACCCTGCCTGGGCGGATACATGGGTATTCTGGCAGCAGGCGAGCGCTGCGTATCCACCACCAACCGTAACTTCGTAGGCCGTATGGGCCATGTGGATTCTGAGGTATATCTGGCAAGCCCGGCGGTAGCCGCAGCCAGCGCCGTAACCGGCCGCATCAGCGCACCGGCAGAGCTTGGATTATAGGAGGAAGAGAAGATGCAGGCAAAAGGAAAAGTATTTAAATACGGAGACAATGTAGATACAGACGTAATCATTCCCGCCAGATATCTGGCCATTGCAGACCCCAGAGAGCTGGCGGAGCACTGCATGGAGGATATCGACAAGGATTTTGTAAAGAAGGTACAGCCCGGCAATATCATGGTGGCAGGCAAGAACTTCGGCTGCGGCTCATCCCGTGAGCATGCGCCGCTGGTCATCAAGGTGTCCGGCATCTCCTGTGTCATCGCGGAGACCTTCGCGCGTATCTTCTACCGCAACGCCATCAACATCGGCCTTCCGATTATCGAATGCCCGGAGGCGGCTAAAGACATCCAGGACGGCGACGAGGTGGAGGTAGACTTCGACAGCGGTATCATTTACAACCGCACCAATGGCAGGCAGTATCAGGGACAGGCTTTCCCGGAGTTTATGCAGAAGATTATTAAGGCCGAGGGTCTGATTAACTACATTAATCAGAAATAAAGAGAAATCGAGTATCGGGAGCCGCTGCCCATCGGCAGTGCCTTGCGGATATTTCGTGACATAAGGAAAGCATGAGGTTTGAAAATGACAGATTTTCAGAACCTCATGCTTTTTCTGTGACTTCTGTTTTTTTCATTTTATGTCGGCGGTGTAAACAGCGGCAGCTCCGGCGGCGCAAAGGTAAAGGAAAAGAAACAGATGACAATCAGAAGAAGCAGCACATAGACGGCCATAAGCGGCAGACGGAGCCCCGGGCAGCGGACTTCAAAATACCGGGACAGAAAAAAGGTCAGCAGCACACTGAAAATAAAAATCAGAATATCCAGCACCAGAAAATCCCGTCCCAAGAGCCCTGTATAGGTAAAAAAAGAGGACGCGATAAAAAACATGCCGACACAGACGGCCAGGAGCCTGGAGGTCAAAAACTGCCCGGAGGTCTTATACAGCACGATGATTTCAAAAAAGGTATAGAGCAGCACCGGGAAAAACAAAAGCTTCAGATGCTCCCAGACCGATTCATTGACCGGCGAATAGAGAGCGACAAAGGGGTTCTCTCCGCTCCATCCGTAGGTAAAATGCAAGAGCGTACCGACGATCAGCGTAAAAAGAATCCCGGCCGCCAGATTGACGCGTTCGCGGATTTTCATACAAATCCTCCTCCGATAAAATGCCATATTTCAGTTTAGAACAGAAAAGACTCCAAAATGTCTGTCCTATGAAAAATATTTTTGGTTTATTTCACAGGAATTATTCATAAAAAGGATAGTATAGGAAGAAAAATACAAAAACTGTTACAAAATTGTTACAAACGGGTTGACGAACTCCCGCGGCATTTTTATAATAAGGTATATGAACAGACTAAGAGATAGTGCAATCGTGCTGGGATTGGCAGGCATGCTTTTGATGGTGTCCGCCGATACGAAGGATGTGGAAGCGAAAATCTCTTACGAAAGTGAAAGTATTGACAGATCGACAGAGGATGATACCGCCGGGGCGCTTCGGGGAATCGGGACAGAGCTGCTTGGCGCTGTGGCGGAGAACCGTGTAGATTCCGGTCGGATGCGGCAGACTTACGCACAGGCAGACTGGCCGGAGGAAGAGGAGCAGCAGGAGACAGTTTCCGATATAGAAAATGAAGTTGAAGAAATGGAGGAAGAGATAGATCAGACCGTAGTTTTGGAGGAAGAAACAGCAGAGACAGAACCGGTGACAGAAGCCGCCGTAGTGCAGCCGGAACTGGTCGTCCCGGAGAATAGCATTTACGTCATCACCGCGGAGGACTATGACGCCCTCCTGCGCATCGTGGAAGCCGAAGCCTCCGGCGAGGATGAGACAGGCCGTCTGCTGGTGGCCAACGTGGTCCTGAACCGCGTCCGAAGCGCAGCCTTTCCGAATACAGTAAGCGAAGTCGTCTATCAGCGGAAGAACGGCAAAGCCCAGTTCTCACCGGTACACACCGGCAAGATAGCGCGCGTCACCGTCTCTGACGCCACCCACGCCGCCGTAGCCCGGGCTCTGGCCGGCGAGGACGTCTCCGAAGGCGCTCTCTACTTCGTAAACCCCACCCTGGCCGACGCCGGAAACCTTAAGTGGTTCCGAGAGCACCTGACGCTGCTCTTTGCTTACCATGGGCATGAGTTTTATCTCTAAAGCAAAATAAGGATCGAAGAATGCTCCGCCAGACCAAGTTCCGGCGGGGCTTTTTGATTTTCAGATTGCCGCAGACTTATGGCGATTCAGAAATGGAAAAAATGCAGAAACTGATCTATGATACATACAGGGAGAGGAAGACATGAATCGACAGATAACAATCCTGCAAAAACTGGGAGAGGGAACGGAATACACCATCCGACAACTGGCTGTATTATGCGAGACTTCGTATAAAATGATGCAGGACGAGCTATGGGATTTGAACGCAGTTCTGGAAAAGAAGAAATGTCAGACCCGGATAACTATTCAGAGTGGAAAAGGGGTAGCTTTGGAGCAGGCGGACAGGGGAGAAATCGACGCCCTGATTAGGGAGCTTCAGCAGAAGGAAGAACAGCGGGAACAGACAAAAGAATACTGGATCAAAAAAATCGCGTTCCAGCTTCTGTCCGAGGATTACCTGAAGGTAGATACCCTGTGTGAGCAGATGGCGGCGTCCAGAACCTATGTCAATAAATTTCTGACGGAGGCAAAGCAGCGGCTGGAAAAGAAGGATATCCATGTGTGCTCCCGTCCCCATTACGGCCTGTACAGTCAGGGAAGCGAAGAAAATATCAGAAGTTTTCTGTTTGAAGAGTTGGTGCATGAGCCGGAAAAGACGCAGAATGAACTGCTGCTTATCGAGCCTGTGGATCTGCTTCTTCTGAAAGAAGAAATCATGGCGTACATCCACAAATTTGAATTTCGGATGAGCGACGTGAATCTGGAACAGTTTCTGCTGTATAGTACGATTCTGGCAGTCCGGGTCAGGAAAGGAAAAACCGTAGAACAGTCCGGCGTTGAGCCGGAGCATGAGACCGGAGAATACATCTTATCCGAGCGGATCGCGTCATCGGTCGCGAACTTTGCGAACATCGAAATTGGTCGGGAAGAAATTTGGTGGATTCACCGTTTCCTAGTGGGAAAATGTGTGAAAAAAACGGGAAAACCGGAAAAAGAAACCGGAGTGCTGATTGAGTCTGTAATTGAAAAGGCCATCGCGCTGGTAAAAGAAAAATATGGCTTCGACTTTGAAAAAGATATCGAGCTGTACAGCTCTCTTGCCATTCACCTGAAAGCGCTGATGGAGCGGGTCAGCCTTCGGAATTATTCCGTAAATCCCATGCTGGACGAGGTGAAAAGCTATTCCCTTCTGGCCTACGATATGGCGGTGGACATCTCCATCTTAATCAATCGGATGACGGACGCGGTGCTTCCGGATGATGAAATCAGCTACATTGCCATTTATTTCCATCTGGCTATTGAGCGGAAGGGACGGAATCTGAAATATGTCCGGGCGCTGGTGGTCTGCCCCACCGGAAAAGGAATGTCAGAGCTGGTGACTGTGATCCTGAAAAAGCAGTATGGGGAATATCTGTCCGCCATCAAGACCTGTAGCTACTATGAGCTTCCGGGAATGCCTTTTGAGGAATACGATTATATCTTCACCATGGCTCCCTTAAAGCTGGAAGTTCCCCTTCCAGTCATCGAATTCAGCCTGAATGAATCCGTCTGCCGGGCCAGAGAAGTGAAGCTTAAGAGCCTGGGAATCGAGAAAAACACCTATCCGCTGCTTCAGTTTTCTTCGGAAAAATTGTTTTTCGCAGACGTCAGGGCGACGAATAAGCGGGAAGCCCTGGAAGAGATCACGGAGCGTCTGGGAAAGGTGATAAAGCTGTCGGAGGATTTCGTAGAATCCGTGATGCGGAGAGAAAAAATCGTACCCACAGAGCTGGAAAACGGCTTTGCGATTCCCCACCCGCTGGAACGGGGAAAGGCAGAACGTTCCTTCTTTTCCGTGACCGTCCTGATGACGCCTATTGTCTGGGACAAACGAAAAATAAGAATTATATTATTATCCTACATAGAAGGAGATTCTGAAAATCTGGGGCTGTTTTATGACAGCTTCGCGCAGCTGGTATCGAACCGGGAATATACGGCGATGCTGGCGGAAAAACCGACTTACGAATGCCTGACGGACATCGCGCGGCGGATAAGCCGGGAGTTAAATCTATAAATACGTACGTAAACATGCATGTTAGTAACATAAAAACAAAAGCAAACAAACATAAGGAGAGTGTATATGAAGAAGTTTTATAGCTTTATGGAGGAAAAACTGGTTCCCTTTACGAACCGGGTAGCTAGCATTCCGTTCTTAGTCGTTATGAGAAATGCAATGATGTCGCTGGTAGCGTTACTGGTAGTAGGTTCCATTGCGGCCATGATTGCGAAATTGCCGATTGATGCGTTTCAGACAGTGATGGCACCGGTGATTCCCTTATTTACCGCCATCAATCAGGCCACAACCGGCATGATGGGACTGACGGCGGCCATAGCCGTAGGTTATTACGGAGCTACCCAGTATGATGTGGATGTGGTTCCGGCTATGCTGATTTCCACCTGTTCCTTCCTGGCTTCCCAGCTTACGGAGGACGGCCTGAACACTGGAGGTCTGGATTCCAACGGCCTTCTGGCAGCCCTGGTTATCGGCTTTATTTCCGTAAAGGTGATGGCGTTCCTGAAAAAGAAAAATATCGGCGTGAAGATGCCGGCGGGCGTTCCGGAGGCAGTGGCGCAGTCCCTGAATTCTCTGGTCCCGATTACGGTTATGGTTATGGTATTCGCATTCATTTCCCGGGTACTGGGCTTTGAGATTAATGCGTTTCTGATCGGAATCATGCAGCCCTTTGCCAATATCTTCAATACCCTGCCAGGCTATGTGATTTACCATATGGCATGTGCGTTCTGCTTTTTCTGCGGACTGAACTCCTGGATCATTATGGCGCCGATTTTTCCGATTCTGGTATCCAACGGCGCAGCCAATGAGGCAGCTTATCTGGCAGGCGAGACTATTCCATATATCATCACCAACTCCACTGATATCCTGATCTGGGTAGGTGGAACCGGAGCAACCATGGCTTTGGTACTTCTGATGACCTTCCGGGTCAAGAGCGCGGCATACAAGGCGGTGGGAAAAGTATCCCTGCTTCCGGGCATCTTTGAAATCAACGAGCCGGTCATTTTCGGAACCCCGATTTGTATGAACCCGCTGTATTTCATTCCATTTGTTATCCTTCCGGGAATCCTGGCAGGAGCGACCTACGCGCTGATGGACGCAGGCATCGTGGCTATGCCCTGCATTGCCAACCTGACCTGGAGAACACCGCCCATCCTGATTGGCTATCTGATGTCCAACGGACATGTGAGCACCCTGATCTGGGCAATCCTGGTATTTGTCATCACCCTGGTGGTATACTACCCGTTCTTCAAGATTGGCGACAAAATGGAATACGAAAAAGAGTTGGAAGCTGAAAATGAGTAAAAATGAAAAAAGGGTCTGCGGTGGAGAAAGTCGCAGACCCGGAAAAGGAGAGACTGGTTATGGAAAAAATTCATGTATTATTGATGTGTTCCTCTGGAATGTCCTCAACAATTATCAAGGCAAATATGGCAAAGGCAGCTGAAAAAATGGGTATCGATCTGACGGTAGACGCCAAGGCAGAGTCCGCGGTAAACGTGGAGCGTGATATGAATCCGGCGGATATTATCATGCTGGCTCCGCAGGTGCGCTATATCAAGAGCGATATCGAGAAAAAGTCCGGCGGAAAACCGGTGGAGGTCATGAGCATGCGGGACTACGGGCTTGGCAACGGCGAGTCCATTCTGAAGGAAGCGTTAAAAAAATTGGAAAATTAAAAGAAAATTAGAAGGAAAATGTAAATGGAAGGAATGGAATTAACCTGTTTTCAGATCATCAGCGCAGTGGGAAGCGCCCGCTCCTATTATATCGAGGCCATCAAGGAGGCTCGTCATGGAAATATGGAGAAGGCATGGGAACTGATAGAAGCGGGAAGAGAAGATTTCGCGAAGGGCCATGATTATCATCTGGAGCTTTTGCAGAAGGAAGCGGATGGAAAACCCGTGGAGATACGGATGCTGCTGATTCACGCAGAGGATCAACTGATGAGTGCGGAGGATTTCGGAATTCTCGCAAAAGAGTTTGTAGAAATGTATGAGGAAATGCACGGACATGAAGCTGAGTGAGAAATTTATGTGGGGTGGAGCTACGGCAGATTTTCAGTATGAAGGCGGTTTCCAGGAGGGAAACAGAGGCTTAAGCACCCACGATTTTGAGACGGCAGGGGCCTATCAAAGTCCCCGGTATATCACATACCGGATGCCGGACGGCAGTGTAAAAAAGGCCAGAAGCAGCTTCTCAGATCCGGAGGATATTCCGGTGGAAGGAAAGCCCTGTATCTGTGAAGACGCATATTATCCCAGCCATAAAGCGGTGGATTTCTATCACAGATATAAAGAGGATATCGCCCTGATGGCGGAAATGGGGTTCAATACCTATCGTTTCTCCCTGTGCTGGAGCCGTATCTACCCCACCGGCGATGAGCTGGAACCCAATGAAGAGGGACTGCGCTTTTATGAGGCAGTTCTGGATGAACTGGAAAAATATCAGATAGAGCCGATGATTACCTTACACCACGATGAAATACCGGCATATCTGTCGGAAAAATATGACGGCTGGAGCAGCCGCCATGTGATAGATTGCTATCTACGGTATTGTCGGACGGTATTTGAGCGCTTTGGAAAGAGATGTCGCTATTGGCTGACCTTTAATGAAATTAATCAGGCCAGAGGTTATGCGTCCACAGGTACTCACAGGGCCGATAATCAGACCCATTATCAGGCGGTACACCATATGTTTCTGGCCAGTGCGAAGGCGGTCAAACTGGGCCATCAGATGATGCCGGGCAGTAAGTTTGGAGCTATGTACGCAGCCAGTGCCATTTATGCAGCCAGCTGCAGGCCAGAGGATGTATTTTACCAGCTGCAGTGCAGAAGAGACGTTTATTTCTGCATGGATGTGATGGTGCGGGGCTATTATCCGAGTTACACTGAAGCGGTGTTCCTAAGAAAGCAGGTGACGCTGAAGAAAGAGCCCGGGGATGCGGAGATTCTGAAAAATGGAACTTTGGACTTTATTTCTTTTAGTTACTATCGTTCCACCATCACCAACCAGTCTCGAGAGTATAATTTCATCGGTGGCGATCCGAATCCCTATTTGGAGACGACGCCCTGGGGTTGGCCCATCGACCCACTGGGACTCCGCTATGTGTTAAATGAGCTGTACGACCGTTATCAGGTTCCTCTGTTTATCGTAGAAAACGGTATGGGCGCTGTGGATGAACCGGATGCGTCAGGGTATGTGGAGGATGATTACCGGATCGCCTATCTGGAAGCCCATTTCCGCGCCATGATGGACGCTATCCTCATGGACGGCGTGGACTGCTTCGGCTATACCATGTGGGCCCCCATCGATCTGGTATCCCTTTCCACAGGAGAAATGAAGAAGCGCTATGGATTCGTCTATGTGGACATGGACGATCAGGGAAAGGGAAGCCTGGAGAGGCGAAAGAAAAAATCCTTTTCCTGGATGCGGCGGGTGATAGAGACCAACGGGGAATGTCTGGCTCAATGAGAGAAAAAAAAAAAGATAGATAGCATTTTTCATGGTTCCATGGTATGATAATTGCAAATACCATGGAACTATTTTTATATAAAGCGGAGAATCCTGCTTCGAAGGATTTTTCCTGGGGATTTTATTGCCACATGCAGAAGCGGAAAGACCCATGATTATGATATTGTGGAGGGGCCTATGGCAAATGATACAATCTGGAACTATGTAAATGATTTCCTTTCGGGACGTATTAACAGAAAACAGTTCTGGGCGCTGGCAGAATTTAAATATCCAACGCATCAGATTAGTTTTCACACATTGTCTGTGTTGGATTGTCTGAAGTTTGTAAGAAGTGAGGTCGTTTATGGGTGAGAAAGAGCGGAATGATTATTTTTATGTCTGTGCGCTGATTGAGTATATTGCAAGAGAGACGCGGAATCATCGGGGCGATATTGTCAGGACGATTGGGAAAAAGGGAATAGAAAAATTGCTGTGCGATGCGGAGGTAAATCATTGTCTGAGCTTTGAACAGGTCAGCGATGAGGTGATTTCCTATTATAAGATAACCCGGGGAGAATTTGATACAATATCCGGCTGTCGATATTCTGTGCCGAGTTTTCTCGATATCGGGAAGCTCTACAGTATTATGATAGAGGACTGTGCGGAAAAGGGAAAAGAAGTAGAGGAGTTGATAAAAATCTTTACTTCTTTTATCAGCGACGCCATATCAGATTTTAATTCGGATCTGTATTACCAGAATCCGGATTATCTGGAATGGTCCTATCGAGAGGGGCATCTGCTGGATTAAAAAACAGGGGTTGACAATAACAGCGACATTTGCTATCCTAGACTACAGATATTAGATAAATGCGAGGACGAGGAGTAGTACGATTCCCTTGGAGTTCAGAGAGCTGCTGGCTGGTGTGAAGTAGCGGAAGAGAGAATGGGAACTGACCTCAGAGCGGCTGTCCGAAATCCGGTGCCTGATTCTCAGAAAGATTTCAGGAAAAGGAAAGTAGAAGCAGACGGAGCCCGACCGTTACAGCGGGGAGGATATAAGGTTCGATAATTGTATTGATGAAGAATCCGTATCCGATGAGAGTGTGAATGAGATTCACGAAAATGGAGTGGTACCGCGTAAGGCGAATAAGTCTTCCGTCTCCGTTGGCAGCAGGCTGACGGAGGCGGATTTTTTTACGCGAGCAACGAGTCAAAGTCCGTGCTTGCACGAGACCTTGACGACTGCCGTGATAACGAGTAAAATTCGCGAAGCGTATTTTATCTCGTTGCGGAAATCCACGTTCCTGTAGGTTGCCATACCGCATATCTATTATCGAAATGCAGAATAACACAACACACAGAACAAAAGGAGAGAAAACATCATGATGAATTACAGGAAATACCAGAGACAGTACTTTTTACCGCCCTATCCCTGCATGAAATGGGCTGAGAAGGATTACGTGGATAAGGCTCCTATCTGGTGCAGCGTGGATCTGCGCGACGGCAATCAGGCCCTGGTGGTTCCCATGACCCTGGAGCAGAAGGTGGGCTTCTTCAAGCTCCTCTGCAAAGTAGGTTTCAAGGAGATCGAGGTGGGCTTCCCGGCAGCGTCCGAGACTGAGTATGAGTTCCTTCGCACTCTGATTGAGCAGGATCTGATTCCGGATGACGTGACCATCCAGGTACTGACCCAGGCCAGAGAGCATATCATCCGCAAGACCTTCGCTGCGCTGGAGGGCGCGAAGCAGGCCATCGTGCATGTATACAATTCCACTTCCGTGGCACAGCGGGAGCAGGTATTCCATAAATCCAAGGAAGAAATCCTGAAGATCGCCGTGGACGGCGCGGAGCTTCTGAAGAAGCTGGCGTCCGAGACCGAAGGCAATTTCCGTTTCGAGTACAGTCCGGAGAGTTTCACCGGAACCGAGCCGGAGTACGCACTGGAGGTGTGCAACGCCGTTCTGGATGTGTGGAAGCCCACGGCGGATAAGAAAGCCATCATCAACCTTCCGGTAACCGTACAGCATTCCATGCCCCACGTATACGCAAGCCAGGTGGAGTACATGTGCGAAAACCTGAAATACCGCGAGAACGTCATCGTTTCCCTGCATCCCCACAATGACCGGGGCTGCGGCGTGGCAGACACCGAGATGGGCCTTCTGGCAGGCGCCGACCGTGTGGAGGGCACCCTCTTTGGAAATGGCGAGCGCACCGGTAACGTGGACGTGGTAACTCTGGCTATGAACCTGTATTCCCAGGGCGTGGATCCGAAGATGGACTTCAGCAATATGCCGGAGGTCTGCGAGGCTTATGAGAAGTTCACGGGCATGAAGGTCAATGAGAGAAGCCCCTACGCGGGCGCGCTGGTATTCGCGGCCTTCTCCGGTTCCCATCAGGACGCCATTGCAAAGGGCATGAACTACCGGGTCGAGAACGATCCGGAGCACTGGACCGTACCCTATCTGCCCATCGATCCCACAGACGTCAGCCGCAACTATGACGCAGACGTGATTCGTATCAACAGCCAGTCCGGAAAGGGCGGCGTAGGCTATATCCTGGAGCACAACTTCGGCCTCAATCTGCCGCCGAAGATGCGGGAGGCTATGGGTTATGCAGCCAAGGACGCGTCCGATCACCAGAACAAGGAACTGATGCCGAAGGAGATCTTCGAGATCTTCAAGAAGAAGTTCGAGGGCATTACGGCTCCCTACAATATTACGGAAGTACATTTCAAACAGGTGGACGGTATCACCGCAGAGGTTCATACCGAGTATCAGGGAGAAAAGAAGGTTCTCTACGCTACCGGAAACGGCCGTCTGAACGCAGTCAGCAATGCGCTTAAGAAGGGATATGGCCTGGAGTACAGCCTGGTTACTTATCAGGAGCATGCTCTGGAGCAGAGTTCCAGCTCCCGCGCCATCGCCTATGTGGGCCTCCAGAAGCCGGACGGCACCTTGGCCTGGGGCGCAGGCGTGGATCCGGATATCATCCGCGCTTCCATCGACGCGCTTCTGACAGCCATCAACAATTCCGTGGCATAGAAAGCAGGATAAAAACAAGCGGAAACATGAGGCCTCTCCACGTTCAGAGGCCTCATTTTACATGTACGCCTGTGGCGGACATGCTGTGCCAAAACTGTGGTTTTTCAAAGTTCTGTGGAAATGCCGGATAGAATGGGCTATAATATAAAATAAGAAGAAAAACGGAAAGGAAAGAAACGGGTATGCGGATCGCACTGGCACAGACGGAGCCTCTCTGGGAGGCAAAACACGAAAACTTTGAGCGCGCGGAGCGCTTTTTGCAAGAAGCGAGAGAGCGGCAGGCGGAATTTGTTTTATTTCCGGAAATGAGCATGACCGGCTTTTCCATGCATCCGGAGAAGATCGGGGAACCGGCGGAGAAACCGGAGACACTGCGGTATTTTGCAAAGAAGGCGGCAGAATACGGCCTGTATATCGGCATGGGCTATGTGGAATATCGGGAGCCAAAGTCCTATAACCGTTATGCGATCATCAGCCCGCAGGGCGAGATTTTAACGGATTACAGGAAGATTCATCCCTTTACGTTTGGAACCGAGTCGGTGCATTACGCAGGCGGCGATACTTTAAGCTTCTGCAAGGTAGGTGACTGGA
Organism: Clostridiaceae bacterium; assembly: GCA_902362725.1. GTDB lineage: Bacteria > Bacillota > Clostridia > Lachnospirales > Lachnospiraceae > Laedolimicola > Laedolimicola ammoniilytica. Next base: position 42,409 of record CABIXM010000003.1, read on the forward strand.
CGGTCTCGCCCTTTATCTGCTACGATCTGCGTTTCCCGGAGATCTTTCAGCTGGCCTCCCCGCAGGCGGAGCTCATCGTAGTACCAGCCAATTGGCCGGAGGACCGGGTAGGGCATTTTAAAACCTTACTGAAGGCCCGGGCTATTGAAAACCAGTGCTACATCGCCGGAATCAACCGGGTGGGACATGCCAGAACCTTAAGCTACAGCGGGGATTCCATGATTGTAGATCCGTTGGGGAATGAACTGGCCCATGGAGGAAGAGAAGAAGAGCTGCTGGTGGCGGACTTGGATTTGGACATGGTGCGGAAGTACCGGGAGACTTTTCCGGCGAAGGTTGACCGGAAGCCGGAGCTATACCGGAAGCTGGCGGATGGGCTGCATATCTAACTTTCGACGTAATGATTTAACGTAATAAAGAGCTGCGCATTGACGCGGCTCTTCTGTTCTGTTATAATGATTGAGAATTTTGTGAGAAAAAGAATCACGATTTGCAGTTTCAGCCCGGCAAAAGGGCGGTCTGGCAGATGCGTTGATCAGAATACGAGAAAAGGGGACGACAACTATGGATTTGTTATACAGAAGTACCAGAGATTCCAGTGTGCAGGTGACAGCCTCCCAGGCTATCTTAAAGGGCCTTTCCGCAGACGGCGGCCTGTTCGTGCCGGTGGAGATTCCGGCGCTGGATGTGAGCCTGGATGAGCTGGCGAAAATGAGCTATCAGGAGACGGCTTACGCGGTTATGAGCAAGTTCCTGACGGATTTCACGGAAGGAGAACTGAAGCACTGCATCGACAGCGCTTACGACGAGAAGTTTGATACGCCGGAGATCGCGCCGCTTGTGAAGGCGGACGGCGCTTATTTCCTGGAGCTGTTCCATGGTTCCACCATCGCGTTCAAGGATATGGCGCTTTCCATCCTGCCCCATCTGATGACCGTTTCCGCAAAGAAGAATCAGGTGAAAAATGAGATCGTGATCCTGACCGCCACCTCCGGCGATACCGGCAAGGCAGCTATGGCAGGCTTCGCGGATGTGCCGGGTACCAGAATCGTGGTATTCTACCCGAAGAACGGTGTGAGCCCCGTGCAGGAGAAGCAGATGGTGACCCAGAAAGGCAAGAACGTGAAGGTCATCGGTATCCACGGCAATTTCGACGACGCCCAGAGCGGCGTGAAGGCCATCTTTGGCGATAAGGATCTGGCGAAGGAAATGGACGCTGCAGGCTTCCAGTTCTCCTCCGCGAACTCTATTAACATCGGCCGTCTGGTTCCGCAGATTGTGTATTATGTATATGCTTACGCGAAATTATACGCAAATGGGGAAATTGAGAAGAACGAGAAGATCAATGTGGTCGTTCCCACCGGCAACTTCGGCAACATCCTGGCGGCCTACTACGCGAAGCAGATGGGTCTGCCCATCGCGAAGCTGATCTGCGCTTCCAATGACAATAAGGTGCTTTACGATTTCTTCCAGACCGGCAGCTACGACCGGAACCGGAAATTTGTGCTGACCACTTCCCCGTCCATGGATATTCTGATTTCCAGCAATCTGGAGCGTCTGATTTACCGCATCGCCGGTCACGACGATAAGGCGGACGCGGCGTTCATGAAGTCCTTAAGCGAGAATGGCAAGTACGAGATTACACCGGCCATGCGGGAGAAGCTGGGTGATTTCTATGGCAATTACGCGACTGAGGCGGAGGCTGCGAAGACGATTCATGATCTGTATGATGAGAACGGCTATGTCATCGATACCCACACAGCGGTAGCGGATTGTGTATACAAGAAATATCAGGCAGAGACCGGCGACCGGACCAAGTCTGTGATCGCGTCTACCGCAAGCCCCTTTAAGTTCACCAGAAGCGTCCTGGAGGCCATGGGCGTGGACTGCGAGGGTAAGGATGACTTCGCACTGGCGGATGAGCTGTCGAAGCTGTCCGACGTGGCAGTTCCGAAGGCGGTAGAGGAGATCCGCACCGCTCCGGTTCTGCATGATACTGTAGTGGAAGTGCCGGATATGAAGGCGGCAGTCAGGACATTTCTTGGCATGTAGACGCTCATATTGGCAGACATGGTATCCTGCCGGATGGCATCCAAAGCGGAGCGGCATATCCGGAGGATAAAATTACGATAAGAAAGAACAGCGCTGTCCGCGAGCCGGGCAGCACTGTAGTAGGTGAAAAATGGATAATATATGGAGTCTCCTCGATATCATCTTCGTGGGCGCAGGCGTGTACATGCTGTATGCCTGGTTCCTGCTGACCACAAAGGGCGAGATTAAACAGGAAGTTCTGATGAGCAAGGATATCAATTTAAAGAAGTGTAAAGATTTGGAAGGCTATAAAGCCTATATTGCCCCGAAAATGATCGTATTCGCCGTCGGCGCCCTGATCTACGGTGGAGCCGGCCTGGTGAACAGCTACGTCACCCCACTCCCGTCCATCGTGTACAACGTGCTGATGGTGGTGTTCCTGATTGATTTGGTCTGGTTCGCGCTGATGTCGCGGAAGGGGACGGAGAAATTCTGGTAAAAAAGTGTATCGATCCCGGCAGTGAGCGAAAAACTGCCGGGATTTTTGCGTTATAAAGGGTCAGTTCAATATATGGAAGACAGCAAAGATGGATCCGGTTATCGTTCGTTCAGCTTCACATACTCTTGCCGCTCCGCCACGCTCTTATACGCCGGGCGGATGATCTTACCATTATTGGCCAGCTCCTCGATGCGGTGGGCGCTCCAGCCCACGATACGGGCCATGGCGAAAATGGGAGTATAGAGCTCCAGGGGCAGATCCAGCATGCTGTATACAAAGCCGCTGTAGAAGTCCACGTTGGCGCTGACGCCCTTGTAGATCTGACGCTCCTCACCGATGATCTGCGGAGCCAGACGCTCCACCATGGAGTAGAGGGCGAATTCCTCTTCACGGCCCTTTTCCACAGAGAGACGCTTGACGAAGGACTTGAAGATGTTCGCACGGGGGTCTGAGAGGGAGTAGACCGCGTGGCCCATACCATAGATGAGACCCGCGTGGTCGAAGGCTTCCTTGTGGAGCAGGGCCCGCAGGTAAGCGCCCACCTCTTCCTCGTTGGTCCAGTCCTTTACCTGCTGCTTCATATCCTCGAACATCCGCACGACCTTGATGTTCGCGCCGCCGTGCCGGGGACCCTTTAAGGAGCCCAGAGAAGCGGCTACTGAGGAGTAGGTGTCGGTGCCGGAGGAGGAGACCACGTGGGTGGTGAAGGAGGAGTTATTACCGCCGCCGTGCTCCATATGAAGCACCAGGGCGATATCCAGAATCTTCGCCTCGAAATCCGTGTATTTGCTGTCGGGCCGCAGGGTGTAGAGAATATTTTCGGCGGTGGACAGCTCCGCTTTCGGCGGGTGGATGTAGAGACTCTTGCCGTCGTGGTAATGGGCGTAGGCCTGGTAGCCGTAGACCGAGAGCATCGGGAACAGGGCGATGAGCTGCAGGGACTGGCGCAGTACGTTCGGGATAGAGATATCGTCGCCCCGGTCATCGTAGGAGTAGAGGGTCAGCACGCTTCTGGCCAGGGTGTTCATCATGTCCTTGCTGGGGGCCTTCATAATGATATCCCGCACGAAATGGGTGGGCAGGGAGCGGTAGGATCCAAGAAGCTTTTTAAAAGACGCAAGCTCTTCGGTGTCCGGCAGCTCGCCGAAGAGTAGCAGGTACGTGATTTCCTCGAAGCCGAAGCGGCCCTCCGACACGAAGCCACGCACCAGTTCTTCAATATCCATGCCCCGGTAGAAAAGCTTGCCCTCGCAGGGAATCAGCTTGCCCTCCACCATGTCGTAGGCGTGAATCTCGCCGATCTCCGTGAGACCCGCCAGCACGCCCTGGCCGCTGATATCGCGCAGGCCCCGCTTGACGTCATATTTCTTATAAAGCTCTGCGTTGATCTGGCTGGTTTCCTCGCTTAAGCGGGAGAGATCCAGAATTTCGGGTGTGATTTCGGAATATGAATTGATCTGCATAGGCAAAATCTCCTTTCGAAAGTATAACAGATGTTCTGTTGGTAACGGGTGTCCTGTGATGTTCAGATAAAACAGACCGCGAAAATGAAAGAGTATGCATTAAGTTACTTTGCACAGACACTATTCCGCGAGGTGTTTTGGCATGTATATGCCAAAATCACGAGTTAAGTTTGCGAAGCAAACGCTACTTCTTGAACTTTGTTCAAGAAGGTTCCTTCTGTGCATCGCGAAGCGTGTTACTGTGAACGAAGTAAACAGTAGCTTTAGCGGCGTATTGGTGTTATCATATCATAAAATGAACAGAAAATCATGGGAAAAACAGAAAGTTTACAGATTTTTAAGAATTTAGTTACAAATGAGAATGTGGACGAAATGATACGCAGTCAGGAATTTCCATTGGAAATTCCTGACTATGGGGCGATTGCCCCATAGTTAAAAAAGGATGCAGCTTTCCTGTGAAAAGCTGCATCCTTTTTTACTGCGCGTCAATTCTGGTAAAATAAATTGTATTTTTATAGATACTTTTCCTTGACTTTTTTTTCACAAGATGTGATAATATGAGACGTGGGCGGATAGCCCTGTATGCAGAATGGCAGCTACATGCAGAGTGGCCCTTTAGTTACTGTTCACGTTGTTCACAGTAACACCCTTTATATTACATATAAGAAAAGAAAGAGGTCGAGTGAAAGATGGCAAAGATTGATTTAACTCAGTACGGTATCACCGGAACTACAGAGATTGTACACAATCCTTCTTACGAGATGCTTTTCGAAGAGGAGACAAAGCCGGGTCTGGAAGGCTTTGAAGTAGGCCAGGAGAGCGAGCTTGGCGCAGTGAACGTTATGACAGGTATCTATACCGGACGTTCCCCCAAAGATAAATTCATCGTTATGGATGAGAATTCCAAGGACACCGTATGGTGGACATCCGAGGAGTATCCGAACGACAACCATCCGGCAACTCAGGAAGCATGGGCTGCTGTAAAGGATATCGCAAAGAAAGAGCTGTCTGGTAAGAAGCTGTACGTAGTAGACGCATTCTGCGGCGCGAACAAGGACACACGCATGGCTATCCGTTTCATCGTAGAGGTGGCTTGGCAGGCTCATTTCGTAACGAACATGTTCATTCAGCCGACCGCTGAGGAGCTGGAGAACTTTGAGCCGGACTTCGTTGTATACAACGCATCCAAGGCAAAGGTAGAGAATTATAAGGAGCTGGGTCTGAACTCTGAGACCGCAGTTATGTTCAACATCACCAGCCGCGAGCAGGTTATCGTAAATACCTGGTACGGCGGAGAGATGAAGAAGGGTATGTTCTCCATGATGAACTACTATCTGCCGCTGAAGGGCATCGCTTCCATGCACTGCTCTGCAAACACAGATATGGAAGGAAAGAACACCGCTATCTTCTTCGGACTTTCCGGAACTGGTAAGACCACCCTTTCCACAGACCCGAAGCGTCTTCTGATCGGCGACGACGAGCACGGCTGGGACGACAACGGCGTATTCAACTTCGAGGGCGGCTGCTATGCAAAGGTTATCAACCTGGACAAAGAGTCTGAGCCGGATATCTACAATGCCATCAAGAGAAATGCTCTTCTGGAGAACGTAACTCTGGACAAGGACGGCAAGGTTGACTTCGCAGACAAGAGTGTTACAGAGAATACACGTGTATCTTACCCGATCAACCACATCGAGAAGATCGCGCAGAATGTAAATGTTATTTCTTCCGGTCCGGACGCGAAGAACGTTATCTTCCTGTCCGCAGACGCATTCGGCGTACTTCCGCCGGTATCCGTTCTGACACCGGAGCAGACTGAGTACTACTTCCTGTCCGGATTCACTGCAAAGCTTGCAGGAACCGAGCGTGGAATCACCGAGCCGACACCGACCTTCTCCGCATGCTTCGGCCAGGCATTCCTGGAGCTGCATCCGACCAAGTACGCTCATGAGCTGGTTAAGAAGATGAAGAAGAGCGGCGCTAAGGCATACCTGGTAAATACAGGATGGAACGGCACAGGCAAGCGTATCTCTATCAAGGATACCCGTGGAATCATCGACGCTATCCTGAACGGCGATATTCTGAATGCAGAGACCAAGACCATTCCGTACTTCAACTTTGAGGTACCGACAGCTCTTCCGGGAGTTGACACAGGAATCCTTGACCCGCGCGACACTTATGCAGACGCTGCAGAGTGGGATGCAAAGGCAAAAGACCTGGCACAGCGTTTCGTTAAGAACTTCGCGAAGTACGAGAGCAACGCAGACGGCAAGGCACTGGTTGCAGCAGGTCCGCAGCTCTAATTCACAATTATTAAAACCCGCAAGGGACGTGGATTTTTCCGGAAGCAATTCCGCTTTTCGCCACACGGTAAGGCTTATGCCCCGCCGTGTGGCGAATTTTGTTTTGAGGTAAATAAGAGTTATGAATGATACATTTATGAAAGAAAAACCGATTCTGGATCTGGTATTGTCCATGTCTCTGCCCATGGTACTGTCTATGCTGGTCAATTCCCTGTACAACATCGTGGACAGTTATTTCGTGGCCAGCATCCAGGAGGAGGCCATGACGGCCCTGTCCCTGGTCTACCCGATTCAGAACCTGCTCAACGCTATCACCATCGGTTTCGGCGTCGGCATCAACGCGACCATCGCCTTTTACCTGGGTGCAGGACGGAAAGAACAGGTGGATCAGGCCGCGACCACAGGCTTTTTTATCAATGCGGTCCAGAGTCTGGTGTTGATGGTGGCCTGTCTTGTGATTATGCCTGCGTTTCTGCGGCTGTATTCGAAGGACGCGCTGGTCATCGACTACGCGCTCCGCTATTCCCGCATTGTATTTGCCTTCGCGGCGATGATTTCCTTCAGCTTAAGCTTTGAGAAGATTTTTCAGGCCGTGGGCCGGATGAAGGTGTCCATGGTAAGCCTGATGGCAGGCTGCATCAGCAATATCCTTCTGGATCCGATGCTGATTTTCGGAATTGGGCCATTTCCGGAGATGGGGATCGAGGGTGCGGCCCTGGCTACCGGTATCGGTCAGACCGTCAGCGTGGCCGTCTATCTGGTGATTTATTTTGCCCGGCCCATTCCGGTGCGTATCAGCCGGAAACACCTGATTTTCGAAAAGGATGTGCTGAGGCGTATCTACGGCGTGGGCATTCCGGCGACCCTGAACCTGGCGGTGCCGTCCCTGACCATCTCTGCCCTGAACGCGATTCTTGCCGGATTTTCGGAAGGATACGTGCTGGTGCTGGGCGTATATTATAAACTACAGACCTTCCTGTATCTGACCGCAAATGGCATCGTGCAGGGCATCCGCCCGTTAGTCGGCTATAACTACGGCGCGGGCGAGGAACAGCGGGTGCGGAAGATTTACCGGACGGCGCTTAGCCTGGCGGCGGTGATCATGGCCTTCGGTACGGTCATCTGCGTCCTGTTTCCGAACCAGCTGTTCGGCCTCTTTACGGAAAATGCCGCGACAGTGCAGATGGGAGCCGAAGCTCTGCGCATCATTTCCCTGGGCTTTCTGGTATCCTCTGTGTCCATTATCTCCGGCGGCGTGCTGGAGGGGCTGGGCCTGGGCGTGCCGTCCCTGATAATCTCCCTGCTCCGCTACCTGGTACTCCTGGTTCCGGCAGGCTTCATCCTGAGCCGCTTCCTGGGCGCAGCAGGCGTCTGGCACGGCTTCTGGCTGACCGAATGGGCGACCGCGGCGGCCGCGTTTGTGATTTACAAAAAAGCGGTAAGTAAGCTTTTTGCTAACCATTCATAGCCACGATTCCGCGAGATGTATTACTGAGAATAAAGTGAACAGTAATAATTTTTTCTGTTGCCAAATAGTATCATTTGCAGTATAATAATTTCATGAGTTGAGTAACTTATAAGTGAAACGGAATGAATTCCTGGGGTGTGCGTGAACCCGCTATTTTGAACCTACATTTACGTTCATGGGATTCCAATATCTCTGTCCCGGATGTCAGGCCTCCGAATGTGCAGTGGAAGGCAGAAAGGCAGTTGAGGTTACCCACCTAGCATTAGCTAGGCGTCAAAATCGCGGAAACGGCACTTTGGGTTTACAAGAAAGATAAGGGCAGTCGGAGACGGCTGCCTTTTCTTGTGCTTTTCGCAGAAAATGGGGGACGGATGGACAAGAGGAAGCTTTGGAAAATGAAACTCGGACTGTTGGCGCTGGGAGTTCTGGTGCTGGGCGGGATGCTAAGCCTGCAAAAGAAAAGCGGCGGAACCGGGCCGGAATCCGAGACACAGAATCAGAACATAGAATTAGAAGAAAATGGAATTCAAGGGACAGACGCAGAGGAAGCGGAAGAACTGGAAAATACAGAGCCGGAGCCGCTGCCCTACACCGGACAAATCCGCGTTCTTTTAAAGACGGACGGTTTCGCGGAAACCCTTCATGAAAAAGTAAGCCTTGCATCGGAACATGGTTCCGAATTGACGCTGACAGACAGGGAGACGGGCGAAAAACTGGATTCTGGCAGCCAGCTGGAGCTGACCCGGGAGGACGGCGTCCTGTTCCTGAACGGAGAACCGCTGGCGGAGACGCCCATCTGCCTGCGCGTTACCGGGGAGGATACCCGCATCCGGGTGAATTCCCTGATCCGCAGCGGCGGTCATCCGGTCTACGAGGGCGCACTGGAGGTATGGCCGACCGACGGGGGCTTCTATCTGGTCAATGAGCTGCCGCTGGAGACCTATCTGGCCTGCGTGGTACCCAGCGAAATGCCCTCCGGTTACAGTACGGAGGCCCTGAAGGCTCAGGCTGTCTGTGCCCGGACCTACGCCTGTCAGGAGATGGAAGTATGGGCTTATCCCGAGTGCGAAGCCCACGTGGACGACAGCGTCAGCTTCCAGGTCTACGGCAATACGGATCGGAGCTACAGTACCGACCGGGCCGTGGCAGAGACAGCGGGGCAGATTCTGACCTATGGGGGAGAGCCGATCACAGCGTACTATTTTTCCACCTCCTTCGGGGCCACCGGCAATCAGGCAGTCTGGTGGGAGGGCAGCCCGGCGGAGACGCCTTATCTGACCGGAAAATGCGTGGACGCCTCCGGGGAGAGCGTGGACTTAAGCTCGGAGGAAGCCTTTGCCGCCTTTCTGGAGACGGAGCATCCGGGCGGCTATGACGCGGATATCAGCTGGTACCGCTGGGAGACTGAGATTGGAAACCAGGCGCTCTCAGAAAATCTGAACCAGGCTCTGGCAGCCCGCATGGCGGCTAATCCCGACGCCATCCTGACCCGCCTTGGCAGCCGTCTGGAGAGCCGTTCCATCAAAACCATCGGCCGGATCCGCGGCATCGACGTGCTGGAGCGAAACGCAGGCGGAGCCATTACCCGTCTGCAGATCCGGGGCAGCCGCCACACCATCGAGGTCAGCACCGAATACAATGTGCGGGCTCTCCTGAATGTGCAGGGCGGGAGTATCCGGCGGCAGGACGGAAGTAAAGTGGACGGCAGCGCGCTATTGCCCAGCGCCTGCATGGAGATTACGCCCTTATTTGACAAAAAGGGGGAGCTGTCCGGCTGGCGCTTCAGAGGCGGCGGCTACGGTCACGGCGTGGGTTTAAGCCAGAACGGGGCCAACGGCATGGCGAAGCAGGGGAAAAGCTTCGCGGAGATCCTGCATTTCTTCTATACGGATGTGGAATTGACGGATATCAGTGAGATATGATAAAATTATTTTTTAGAGAACCAAAGCTTGACGGGGGAATTATGAAGCTTGTGAAAAAATGCGTCAAATTAATCAGGGGCTTTCTGAACGCCATGCAGGAGGACTGCGTAGGAGCGTATGCGGCACAGACCGCATACTTTATTATGCTGTCCTTTTTTCCATTCATCATCCTTCTGGTGACCCTGGTTCAGTATACCTCCCTGACGCCTGCCGACATCTATCGGGCGACGCAGGCGGTCTTTCCGCCCAGCATGGACGCCTTCGTGCTGGGAATCATAAACGAAGTGTATAGCAAGACGGCAGTCACCATTTCCCTGTCCGCGATCATGACAGCCTGGTCCGCAGGCAAGGGTTTCATGGGTCTGATCCAGGGCATGAACATGATTTACAATGTGGAGGAGCGCAGAAACTATATCATCCTCCGCCTGCAGTCTGCCCTGTATACAGTGGTTTTTGTAGTAGCCATCATTCTGTCCCTGGTAGTCCTGGTCTTTGGTAATTCCCTGCACAAGATGGCCATGGAATATATTCCGATTCTGACTTATGTGACGGGAATCATTCTGAGGCTGAAGGGTATGGTATCCATAGCGATTCTGGCGGCACTCTTCATGCTGCTGTACCGTTTCGTGCCGAACCGGAAGGTGCGGATCATCCGGCAGGCTCCCGGCGCGGCTTTCTCGGCAGTATGCTGGTACGTATTTTCCATTGTTTTCTCCCTGTACGTGGAGTACTCCCCTGGCCTGGCCAATATGTACGGCAGCCTGACCACCATCGTGCTGGTGATGCTGTGGCTGTACTTCTGCATGTACATCATCCTCATCGGCGCGGAGATCAATTCCTACTTCGAGGATCAGTTCCGGCGGGTATCCTATTACCGGCGGATGCTGCGGGAGCAGAAGCGGGAGGAGAAAGAGGAAAAAGAAGAGAAGAAGGAACAGGAGAAAAAATAGAGGACAGAGGGAAAAAAAATCCCCGGGATATGGAAGCGAAAAGCCATATCCCGGGGAATTTGTTTGGCGGGAGTGTTTCGTGGAGTAGCATACTTCACGAAAATAAAAAGCTGGATTTCTCCAATTTTCCTGTCTATGATAGCACAGTTTTCTTAAAAGGTAAACCTTTTTCTTAATCAAGCCCAGTTCTTGGGTGAATATTCCAAAATAAGTATAACTTTAATCAGCGAAATATCGTAAAGGTTCCTGTTTTTTCGTGAAGTATGCTAATTCACGAAAATCCCCCATTTTTATCAGTCAGTAAACGTTCAGAAATGAGGAAAACAGATGGCTTCAGAACCATATTTTGTGCTGACATTGCCCTTAAAACCGGATATCCGGCAACAGCATATCCTGGAAAAGAGATTTGCGGTCAACGGCTGGATTTATAACGCCCTGCTTCAGAAGGCAGGGAAACGCTACCGCCAGATGGCCCAGACAAAGGCATTTCGCAGAATTCGCGAAGCGCTGGCGACAGAGAGTGACAAGGCAGCCCGGAAAGAGCTTCTGCAGGAGCGGGACGCACTGATCGCGCAGTATGGCCTCACAAGAGCCGCTATCTGCAGGGACGCCACCGGTTACCGGAGATATTATAAGGCGCACACAGACAGCCCGGTGACCCAGAACCTGGCGGCGGATGTATGGAAAGCTGTGGACGCTCTGGTTCAAGGTCGGGCGGAACGGGTACATCCGAAGAAAGAGCTTCGAAGCCTGTCGGGGAAAACCAATCAGACCTCCATCAAATATCGAAATGGAGAAATCCTGTGGAAGGATCTGGTCCTTCCGGTGGGCCGGAAGGGCAACGCTTATGAGACAGCCGCCCTGAAAAAAGAGCTTCGCTTCTGCCGGATCAAACAGGAAGAGATCCGCGGAAAAAAACGCTATTTTGCAGAGCTGGTACTGAAGGGGACGCCACCGCAGAAGCATGCGGAGGAGAGCCCGGATGAGACCGTCGGTCTGGCTCTCGGTTTCCGGAAAATCGCGGCAGTCAGCCGGAAGGAAGCCTGTCTCCATGAGCTGCCGGAGAAATCCCGGAGGCTGGAGCAGGAGAAGCAGAAGCTTCAGGCATACATGGAGCGCAGCAGGCGGGCACAGAACCCGGCGAACTACGAGCTGGATGGCCGCGTCCGAAAAGGCAGCAGAGAGTGGCGGATATCCCGGAATTATCAGAAGGCCGGAAGGCGGTATCGGGAGCTTTGCAGAAAACAGAGAGCATGGCAGAAGCAGGAGCAGTTTGAGCTTGCCCGGAAAATCGCAGCAGCCGGAACCACATTTTATATAGAAGATATTAATTTCGCCAAGCTGCGGAGAAGAAAGCCGAACGGCGCTTACGCCCAGATGCGCAGCCCTGTGGGCTTTCGGACCATCCTGGAGCAAAAGCTTATGCAGCAAGGCAAGGAGCTGATTTACGTACAGCCCTTCCTCCTGAAGGCCACCGGATTCAATCATCACACCGGCACCTACCAGAGGATGCCTCTGCGGAAGAGTTGGCGCGTAGTAGACGGCCAGCGGGTGGACAAGAAGCTGTACAGCGCATTTTTACTGAACCATGTGGCGGAAGATTTGAAACAGTTTGACCTGAACGCATGTGAGAAAGACTTCTCTGCATTTGTGGAGTTACAGACAGAATACCTGCAGAAGGCAGGCTGAGATTTATCGGTAATCATACCGGGAAAATCCCGGTGTATTCATATACGGTCTTGGAGCGGGCCAACCTCCGTCATGGAGAAAAGCTCCTGTAACAGCGGGAAAAGGCAGTGTTACTTCGGTTCTCTGCAAACGCCGTCGTAGCAGGAGACCTTCGAAAGAAGAGCTCTGGTATAGGATATTTAATTTTGAACAAGAAACCCGACACTCCGAATCGTCGCCAAGCCGCGTTCGGAAAGAGGGCGGTCATCCTTTTGCAGAACCATCCGGGCAGAGCGCGGAGTGGCGAAGCACGCCCATCTGGAGGAATAGACAATGTGGTATGTCATTCAGGTTCCCACGGGACAGGAAGAACAAATCATCGAAGAAGCGAAGAAATACGAGGTCACAGAGTTCCTGACAGAGCTCTTCACACCCCGCTGGGAAAACCAGAAAAAGATACAGGGAGAATGGAAAGAGCTTACAGGCGTCATTTTCCCGGGTTATCTCTTTGTCATCACAGAGACGCCGGAGGCATTGTATCAGACCCTGAAGCGTATTCCCAGGCTCACGAAGCTACTGGGAACCGGTGAAAAATGGACGCCACTATCGGAAAAAGATATTTTTCTGCTGGAACTTCTGTCCGGCAGAGAGCGAATACTCCGAATGTCCCGGGGCTATCAGAAGGATGGCAGAATCTATGTAACGGAAGGCCCGTTAAAGGGATTGGAACATCTGATATGCCGGGCGGACCGGCATAAGCGGATTGCCTGGCTGAAGGTGAAGCTGCTGGGAGAGGCGCGGAGACTGAAAGCGGGGCTGGAGATTGTGAAAAAAATAGAGAAAAAGGAAGAAAGCACATGTATTTAAAAATAAAAAAAATAATGGATTCGTTTCTGGCGGCAATGGGGTTGATCGTGTTATCACCCCTTTTTTGTGCCCTAATTATCTGGATCAAACTGGATTCCAAAGGACCGGTTCTGTTCAAACAGAAACGAATCGGAATTCATAAAAAGACATTTCACATATTGAAATTCCGTACCATGCGGATCGACACGCCGAAGGATATGCCGACCCATATGCTGGCCGACCCGGATCAGTATATTACAAAGGCAGGACATTTTCTGCGGAAAACCTCTCTGGATGAGCTGCCGCAGATTATCAATATTCTGATGGGCGATATGAGTATCATTGGGCCCCGTCCGGCCCTCTGGAACCAGTATGACCTGATAGCCGAGCGCGACAAATACGGAGCCAACGACGTCCTTCCGGGACTGACCGGCTGGGCGCAAATCAACGGCCGTGACGAACTGGAGATCCCGGTAAAAGCAAAGTTGGACGGCGAATATGTGGCGAAGCTCCGTAAGGGCAGCTTAAGCGGCTTTCTGATGGATACCCGCTGCTTCTTCGGGACCATCGTCAGCGTCCTGCGATCCGATGGCGTCGTAGAAGGCGGAACCGGAGAAATGAAGAAGCAGAGAGAGCAGAAGGCGGGAAAGCAGTTATGAAAAAAGTCTTGATTACAGGAGCGAACAGTTATATCGGTATGTCCTTCGAAGCCTGGGCGAAGAAGGAGCATCCAGGTGAATTTCAGATTGATACAGTAGATATGATAGATGGAAGCTGGCGGGAAAAGAGCTTCGCGGGATATGACACGGTGTTTCATGTAGCAGGAATTGCCCATGCGGATGTGGGAAAAGTGTCCGAAGAGCGCAAAGCTTTCTATTATAAAATCAATCGGGATCTGGCTATCGAGACAGCAGAGAAAGCGAAGTCAGACTGCGTGGGACAGTTTGTGCTGATGAGCAGCATGATTATCTATGGAGAAAGTGCCGGACTCGGAAAGCGAAAAATTGTGACAAAAGAGACAAAGCCTCATCCGGCAAACTTCTACGGCGATAGTAAATGGCAGGCAGATAAGGGCGTCCGCAAATTGGGAAGCGATAGCTTTCATGTGGCAGTTCTGCGTCCGCCGATGATTTACGGAAAAGGCAGTAAAGGAAATTATCCGCTGTTGGCAAAAATGGCGAAGAAGCTTCCTGTATTCCCGGATATCAAAAATGAGCGGAGCATGCTCTATATCGATAATCTCTGTGAATTCCTGTGTCTGCTGATGCAGTCCGGGGAAGCAGGAATTTATTTCCCACAGAACGCGGAATATGTGCGAACCAGCGAAATGGTACGTGAAATAGCAAAAGCAGCGGGTCATAAGATCTGGATTACAAAGCTTCTGAATCCGGCTGTATGGATAGCCGGGAAGATTCCGGGAAAGATCAGCGGAATGGTGAATAAGGCGTTTGGGAATATGTGTTATGCTCATAAAATGAGTGTATATGAAGGAGTGAGTTATCAGAAAGTAAGTTTAAAAGAGAGTATTGAAAAAAAAGAAGAAAGCTATATGGAAATTAATGAAGATGGAACTTTAAATGATCTTGTTTCTGTTATAACGCCTGCATACAATTGTGAAGAAACAATACGAGAAACGATTGAAAGCGTAATTGCGCAAACATATACAAATTGGGAAATGATAATTGTCAATGATTGTTCAAGTGATCACACAGTAGATGTAGTTGATAACTATGCAAAAAAGGATGCTCGTATTAAACTTGTTAATTTAAAAAAAAATTGTGGTTCAGCTGTCGCACGTAATGCTGCATTAGAAATAGCAAAAGGCAGATATATCGCATTACTAGATTCTGACGATCTATGGAAAGCACAAAAATTGGAAAGACAGATAAGGTTTATGAAAAACAATAAATGTGCATTTTCATTCACGGCTTACGAGGCGTTTAAAAATTCGAATGATAAAGAGCGACGATTGTATGAGGTCCCATGTTGTATTGAATATGAGAAATACCTGAGTAATACGATTATAGGTTGCTTAACTGTTGTTATTGATAGAGTACAGATACCAGATTTTCACATGGAAAAAGGTTATTTAGAGGATATTCTTACGTGGATGTATTACTTGAGAAATGGAGTTATTGCATACGGGTTAAATGAGAATTTGGCAAGTTACAGAATTGTTCCAGGGTCTAAAAGCAGTAATAAAGTTGAAAACGCAAGACGTTATTTTGAATGTTTAAGGCTTCAACCAGGGTTGTCAATTCTAGAATGCACCGTTCATGAATTAGGGTATATGTTAAATGCATTGAAAAAGAGAATTTTTGGGAAAAAAGTGAACATATAGATTTATGAATGGAGGGTGTCTTTGTGGAGATAGTATTTATTGGTGGACCGTTACATGATGAGGCAATAAACGATATTAGACAGAATACAAAAGGGGCAATTTGGTACTCGGCTGATATTTTTCAGAAAAAACTGTTAAAAGGACTTGAAAAAAGTAATGTAAAGCATTATATATTCTCGGCACCTTTGATAGGGGCATACCCTATGGGATATAGAAAAATACAATTTAAGGCTCCTGTAATTAATAAAAATAATGTCTATTGTGTTTCTTTTTTTAATTTGTGGGGGGTTAGAAATCTTTCACGGGCATATCAACTTAAAAGAGCAATTAGAGAAAAACTATTAGTTAATAAAAGTAAAAGTTACCTTATTATTGTGTATTGTGCGCATCAGCCTTATTTGGAAGCTGCGAGATATTTAAAAGAAAATACAAATAGTAGTAAAATTTGTTTTTATGTTCCTGACTTACCACAATATATGAACCTATTCAAACATTCGATTATTTATGATGTTGCTAAAAAAATAGATATAAGAAAAATTAATAATCTTATGAAAAATGTCGATTCATTTGTTATATTGACGGAATATATGAAGGATGCTCTAAAAATTGCTGAACGACCATATTTTGTTGCAGAAGGAATTGTGGAATCTGTTCCAGAAATAGTATGCGTAAATGAAATTAACAAGAAAAAAAATATTAATATTGTTTATGCTGGTGGGCTGCAAACTGCATTTGGTATTAGAAATTTTATAGATTCATTTGTTAAAAATAGAGATACAAGGCTGAGGCTAACCATTTGTGGTGCTGGTGATGAAGAAGAGTACATTATAAAGATGACAGAAGTTGATGGGCGGATTAAATACTTAGGACAGTTGTTGCCGTCGGAAGTTTCAATGATATTAGCTGAGGCAGATATATTGATAAATACAAGAACAAATGAATCAGAGTATACAAAATATTCATTTCCGTCCAAAAACATAGAGTATTTATTGACGGGAAAGCGTGTAGTTGCATGTATGCTAGACGGAATGCCAAATTGTTATAGAGAATATATATATGAAATAGTAAATGGGGATTATATGTCGGCAATATATAATGCCGTAAATTTTACGGAGCATGATAAAAAAATAAAGCTATTTCAGAAATATGCAAAAAAAAATTTATGTGCAGAGCAAATTATAAGAAAAATAGTAGAGCAGTGCGAAGATAAAGGATAGTGAGTTTATAAGGCAATGATTTATTTGTATTTGGTTATAATTTTTGTGTTGGGTTCAGCACTGAAAAATGGTTTTGTTTTAAGAAGTCATTCATTTTCTGATGAGAACAACATAATTAGGATTAGAAAAGAAACTAGATGGGTGTTTTTTTTCATGATTATATGTGCATTAGTTATGGGTGTGCGCGCTGAAACTGTTGGGGAAGATACTCAACGATATATGAGCTATTTTTACTATGTTACATCGATGCCGTTTGGAGCTGTCAAAATTGGAGCTATGAATACGGGATTAGATATAGGGTATGTAGTTTTAATGAAGACGATTTCATTAATTTACGATAACTATTACTTTTTTCAGTTAATTATATCGTTATTTATTTGCGTAGGATTTGCATATTTTATAATAAAAAATCAAATTGATACGGCAATAGGTATAACTGTTTTTTTAGGTAATGGTTTGTTTTTTGCTGCATTCAATACAGCAAGGCAGAGTTGTGCGTTAACAATATTGCTAATAGCTTGGTCTTTTTTACAAGAAAAAAAATATTTAAAAGTAATACTATTGATTGGAGTTGCATCTAGCATTCATATGTCGGCCGTTCTTTTCCTTATACCGACTATCATGTTCATTTTTAGAAAAAAAAAATTTATTTATTGGCTTGTACTGGGAAGTACGATTTTAATTGGTGTATTATACAGACAAGTATTATTTTTTTTAGCAAGTATTTTACCTCAGTACTCACACATTACGAGCAATACTAATCAATATATGAACATTGGTCTATCATCAATCGTCTGGATTATTGTTGGAGTATTCTCATTGTTTATACTTAAAAAAAGTAAATTATATAATGAAAAAGAAAGAATATATGCAGCGTGTGCTTTATTCTATCCTTTCTTCTCTTGTTTAGGGTTAGTAGTAAATTCTTTTGAAAGGTTAGGATTTTATTTTATGCCTTTTGTTCCGTTTGTAGTGGATTTATTCGGTAAAAAGGTTTTTCGTAATAACAGGATTATGTTCCGAATTATAGTGAGTACGTGTTACTTAGTGTGGTTTTTGTTTGCGAGCATTAATTATCCGTACCAATTAGCTTGAATTATATGAGAGGTGTAATATGAAAGTTCTGGCGATTAATTCAGTGCCATATGGAAGTACTGCTAAAATAATGATAGGTATAGGGAAATGTTGCGAAAAAACTCAGTCAGATATTCATTATTATACTGCGACAGGGTTTTCGACACATTCGTTAAAAGAAATGCCTTCAAATAATATTATAATTGGAGGTGCATTCTCTAAATTATTACATATATCATTGAGTAAATTGACGGGATATAATGGGTGCTATTCTATTTTATCAACATATTTATTTTTAAAAAAGGTTGATAAGATTAAACCAGACTGTATTCATTTGCATAATGTTCACGGATGGTATATAAATATTCCGATGCTATTTAATTACATTAAGAAAAAGAGTATTCCTGTAATTTGGACTTTACACGATAGTTGGGCTTTTACAGGTCAATGTCCATATTTTACGATGGTAGGTTGTGACAAATGGAAAGAAGGATGTTTTAGATGCATACAATATAATAAGTGTTACCCAAGTTCACTAATAGACAATACAAAGAAAATGTGGACAAAAAAGAGAAAATGGTTTAATGGGGTCAAAAAAATGACTATTGTTACGCCGTCTGCTTGGTTATTAACTATGGTTAAAGAATCATTTTTAAAAGAATATCCAATTACGGTAATAAACAATGGAATAGATTTATCAAAATTTAAGCCGACTGATAGTTTAATACGAGAAAAGTTGCATATAGAGCCGAATCAAAAAATGATTTTAGGTGTAGCGTTAGATTGGACTGTTTATAAAGGCATTGATGTATTTGAAAAATTGTCAAGGAAGTTAGAGAATAATTATTATAAGATAATATTGGTTGGGTGTAATGATGAGGCTGCAAAAAAATTACCCTCTAATATTCATGTTGTGAAAAGGACGGAGAGTCAAGAAGAATTAGCTGCGCTATATTCTGCTGCAGATGTTTTTGTAAACCCAACGAGGGAAGAAGTCTTGGGATTGACAAATATAGAAGCACTTGCCTGCGGAACACCAGTTGTAAGTTTTAACACAGGTGGGTGTTCAGAAACGTTTGATAGCTATACTGGAATTGCAGTTGAAAGAGATAATGTCAATGAACTTATTAAAGCAATTGAAAACATTTGTAAAAGAGAGCATATCAAAAAAAAATGCGTTGAAAGAGCAACTCATTTTAACGAAATAGAAAAATATCAGGATTACGTTAAATTATATAATTCATTAGAAAGATAAAAGATGAAACCACATTTTATGGATGTTCCAGTAAAAATTAATATATGGATAAGACCAATTCTGCAAAGAAAGCAGGATGACGTAGTTGAACGAGTGAGGCCTGGAATAGTATTTTCCAGTCAGACGGAGGACAAAATGATAGAACAATTATTGCAATAGGGTGCTGAGAAGACAATGCTTATCGCCCGGCTTAACCAGACGAGTTTTGCTTTAAAGGGTAGCTGTTTAGAGAAAAGCTCGTAAAATTAATGATTTAGGGTTTGACATTATAGGAAGGAGTTTGTTTATAATTTATAAGCAATAAGTTAATGAAATGGAAAAATATTTAGTAGACGTTCCTGTTGCGATTACTATTTGGTGTCGTACAGAATGCCAAAAACTCCAATTAGAAGTTTTAAAAAAGGCGAAACCCAGTATTATATTTCTAATTTCTGACGGAGGAAGAAATCCAAAAGAATGGGAGGCGATAAACGAAAATAGAAAATTAATGGATAATGGAATTGATTGGGAGTGTAAAATTTATCGGTTATATGAATGTGAAAATAAAGGTATGTATGCAATTTCAAAAAAGATGCATAGGCTTATATGGGAAAAAGTTGAAAGCTGTATTTTTTTAGAAGATGATGTTTTGCCGTCAGTTAGTTTCTTTCGGTATTGCTCAGAATTACTTGAAAAATATAAAGATGATATGAGAATCAATGTTATTTGTGGGATGAACCATTTGGGAGTCTCCGAAGATGTTAATACGGATTATTTCTTCTCACGGCAAGGCTCTATTTGGGGTTTTGCAATTTGGCGTAGAACATATGAACAATACTGTGATTTCAGTTATGGCAAAGATCCATATATAATGAAATTATTGAAAAATCAAACCAGACATAATCGCGTGTTTTGGAAACGAATTAAAGCGTACGCAGAACAAGAAGTATATGAAGGTCATATAGCATGGTCGGAATTTTTTCTCGAATTTAGTATGTATGGACAGAATCAGTTACAAATTATTCCTAAGAAAAATATGATTTCAAATATCGGGTGTACGAAAGATTCTGCACACGCAAATGAATTGAAATTATTACCTAGAGGGTTGAGAAAAATTTTTAAAATGGAAACATATGAGGTTAAGTTCCCGTTAAAACATGCACAGTATGTGATTCCAGATAATGAATATGAAAAAAAGAGAAATGAAATTTTAGCATATAACTATCCAATTAAACTAAAATGGTATGGTTTAGAAATGCTTTTTTTTAAAATCCGATATGGAAATTGGAAAGAAGCGGTTGGTGTCATAAAAAATAAAATAGGGAGAAAAGTCACAATTGAAAAATGAGCAAAATCTTAAAGAACGTGCTATAGAGGGAACGGTATGGAAATTTGCGGAAAAGATAGGAATGCAATTAATATCAATAGTAATTCAAATTGTCTTGGCGAGACTTTTATTGCCAGAAGATTATGGTGTTGTCGGATTATTATCAATATTTATCAGTATATCCGATGTTTTTATTTTGCAAGGGTTTACAACGGCATTAATACAAAAAAGTGAGGCAGATGAATTGGATTATTCATCTGTCTTTTTTGCAAATTTAGCAATGTCAATTATAATATATGTTGTTTTTTATATGATTGCGCCAAGTGTAGCTAAATTTTACAAAACGCCACAATTAACGGAAGTGATGCGTGTGATGTCAATTAATATTGTAGTAGGCGCCTTTTCTGCAGTTCATAATGCGATAGTGTCAAAAAATCTGGAATTTAGAATCAGTTTTATGAGAAATATTGCAAATATAGTTTCACAGGGGATAGTTGGAATTGGCATGGCATGCGCAAATTTTGGCGTATGGTCCTTGGTTGGATCTAAAATAGTGGGAACGTTAGTAGGAACGATGGTATTGTGTATAACTGTAAAATGGAGACCACAATGTATATTTTCATTTCAAAGAATTAAGTTTTTATTTCGGTATAGTTCTAAGGTGTTGTGTACAAATCTACTTAATACAATATTTAATAATATGCATTCATTAATTATAGGACGTTTTTTTTCTGCAACAGATGTAGGGTATTATCAGCGTGGACAGCAGATTCCGCAGGCAGCGATGATAGCTGTGGATGGAAGCATGTGCGAAGTATTGTACCCTACACTCTCTTTATTACAAAATGATTTGGATAAGTTAAAAAAAGCATTGAGACGTTCTATGAAAACCAGCATGTATTTGATTTTACCTATGCTTATGGGACTGGCAGTTACAGCAAGGCAGATGACGATTTTATTACTTACAGAAAAATGGTTGCCAAGTGTTCCTTTTATGCAATTAACATGTGCAATTACTGCATTTTGGCCATTGTCAGCAAGAACACATGCATTAAATGCAATTGGTAGAAGTGATGTAACATTAAAGCTATCAATTATTTCTAAGATTTTGACATTAGTAATGATTTTAATTAGTGTACCGATGGGAATTTATGCAATTATGTGGGGAACGCTATTGGCATCAGGAATTTCGTTTTGGATAACCAGTCATTATGCAAATAAATATCTTGGTTACTCATTAAAAGAATTAATTCATGATATAGGAAGTCCTATAGCGTTGTCTTGCGGAATGGGAATTTTTGTAATTTTAATTGGAAAGATTGAGATTGGTCTTGCAATGGGATTATTTATGCAAATTTTAGGAGGGATTATTTTTTATGTAGGATTATCGGAAATTTTAAAACTTGAACAATATGAATATTTAAAAAATCTTATATTAAATATACTGCATAAAAATTAAAGAATTGTATTTTCAGTGTTAAATAAAGAGAGCTAAGTAGCTCTTTTTTTGTTGCAGAAAAGGAGAAAAGTGCGATGGAAATATTAGTAACACGATCATCAATGCCGTCATATGAAGAATATTGCAAGGAAATAAAAGATATATGGGACAGTCATTGGTTGACAAATATGGGAACAAAGCATAGAGAGTTAGAACAAAATTTGGAAGAATATTTGGAAGTCCCGCATGTGACATTGTATACCAATGGTCATCTGGCATTGGAAAATGCGATTGCAGCATTGAATTTGCCGGAGGGAGGTGAAGTTATTACTACTCCATTTACATTTGCATCGACTACACATGCTATAGTACGCAATCGTCTAATTCCGGTATTTTGCGATATTAATACAGAGGATTACACGATAGATGTGACTAAAATAGAGAGTTTAATTACAGATAAAACAGTAGCCATTGTTCCGGTACATGTATATGGAAATATTTGTGATGTTGAAGAGATAGAGCGGATTGCCGGGAAATATGGACTGAAAGTAATTTATGACGCAGCCCATGCTTTTGCAGTGAAATACAAGGGAATTTCATCTGCATGTTTCGGAGATGCTGCGATGTTTAGTTTTCATGCAACGAAAGTATTTAATACGATAGAGGGTGGCGCAGTATGCTTTAAGAATGATTCCTGGGTACAACTTCTGAATGATATGAAAAATTTCGGTATTCGGGATCAGGAAACAGTAGCATATGTGGGTGGAAATGCGAAAATGAATGAATTCCAGGCAGCAATGGGAATTTGTAATTTAAGACATTTAGAAGATGAAATTGCTAAGCGGAGAAAAGTTGTTGAACATTATAGAGAAAGACTTTCAGGTGTAGAAGGAATTAAATTATGTGCATCCCAAAAAGATGTAGAATCTAATTACGCATATTTTCCAGTGATTTTTGATGGCTATAAGTATACGCGAAATGAAATATTTACCATGTTAGCAGAAGCAAGCATTGGGGCGCGAAAGTATTTCTTTCCACTTACCAACAGTTTTGAATGCTATAGAAATTATCCGACAGCTGGGGCAGAAAAAACGCCAATAGCTCAGCATACGGCACTTAGAGTATTGACTTTACCATTGTATGCTGAATTGAGTTTGGAAGATGTAGATAAAATTTGTAATATCATTTTAGTATAAGGAGAACATATCATGAAAACTGTATTAATTACATCCACTGGATCTGTAGCAACAGATATTACATTAAAAAGTTTAAAACGTATGGGATTCCGTGTGGTTGGCTGTAATATTTACCCCAAGGAATGGATTGTAGAATCTTGTGAGGTAGATGCTTTTTATCAAGCTCCTCCGGTGTCTGAACAGAAAAGGTATCTCGCATTTATGAAAGAGCTTTGTATTAAGGAAAAAATTGAATATTTGTTTCCTATGATTGATTATGAAATTGATCTTTTGAATTGTAACCGGGAATGGTTTGAAGAACATGGAGTGACGCTTTGCATGTCTTCGAAAGAATCACTGGATATTATTCGTAATAAGAAGAAACTTGCTGATTTTGTTGAAGCAGAGTGCCCTAGAACCCAGTCGATTCCAACCAAAATGTTACGTGATATTCAGAGGCTAGAATGGAGGTTCCCAGTTGTATGCAAGCCATATAATGGACGTAGTAGCCAAGGACTAAAGTATATCTATAATCAGGAAGAATGGGATAATTTCGTTTCAACAGCAGATAAAGATGTTTATATTGTGGAACCATTTATTGAAGGGCCGCTTGTAATGGTGGAAATTGTTCGGCAAATTGAACCTCATAAAGTGATTGCCATGACACGCCGGGAACTTATTTCAACGCCACATGGCTGTTCAACTACGGTTTACGTATATGAAGATAAGGAATTGGAAGAAGCATCGAAGATTTTGGCGGATAAATTGAATGTTTGGGGAGATGTAAATTTTGAGTATATTCTTGATAAAGATGGAAAGTACCATTTAGTAGAATGCAACCCACGTTTTTCGGCTGGTTGTGAGTTTTCTTGCATGGGAGGATATGATTACATTGAAAATCATATGAAATGCTTTATGGGAAAAGAAATTGAAGATGCTCACTTTAAACACAGCATGATAATTGCAAGAAAGTATGAAGAATATATTACTGCAGTTGATGTAGATGTGGAATATCAGAACACGTGTCATTAATTATGAAAAAGAGGAACAGAGAATGGAATTTTCAGCATTAAGTTTATTATATGATGTCGCATGGATGTCTGCGTTGATGCTAATTGCAAAAGTGATCCGAAGTAAGGTTCGTTTTATTCAGAAGCTTTATATCCCTTCTGCGCTAATTGCAGGATTTATGGGATTATTTGCGGGAAAACAATTTCTAAATATAATTCCCTTCAGTTCTGAAATCTCAAATTATGCGGGTATTTTGATTGCTTTTGTTTTTGGTTCTATGTTTATCGGAAATAAGACAAAGGTTTCGTTCAAACAGATGTTTAACTCTGTTGGTGATAGCTTTCTGGTAAATGCGGCGGCAGAAATTACACAGTTTGGACTATTTATTTTGATTGGTATTGCAGTTTTTCCACTTTTTTTTAGGAACATTAATCCTGCTTTCGGGCTTATGCTTCCAGCGGGATTTGTCGGAGGCCATGGGACGGCAGCAGCAATCGGAGGTGTTCTGGTAGACAGTGGATGGACTGATGCAACAAGTATTGGGCAAACATTTGCAACAATTGGTTTGCTAGGCGGTATTCTAGGCGGTGTAACAATGATTAATATTGGCGCTCGTAAAGGGAACACTGCAATTATTAAAAGCGTAGAAGAACTTCAAGAAGAAATGTTGACAGGCTTAGTGCAGGAAGATGAGCGGAGCGAGTTTGGTCGAAATACTGTTAATGCGATGTCAATTGATACACTCACATGGCATTTTTCATTGATTTTAGTAGCTGTGGGTATGGCGTATGGTGTGAATATAGTATTAAAAAACTTATTACCATCAGTTTCTTTTCCAGTATATGGTCTCGCACTGGTGTGTAGTATTGTCTTGCAGGGAATCTTGAAACTAGTTGATCTCGATGAATATGTTGATAAGAAAATTATTACTCATATTGGTAGTAGTGCAACAGATTACCTTGTTGCATTTGGTGTGGCATCTATCAATATCAGTGTTGTGGTGAAATATCTTGTCCCGATTATTGTGTTTTCGGTGTTAGGTTTCATTTTTGTTATTGCTTGGTTTTGGATTATTTCGCCAAGGTTTTTCAGAAACTATTGGTTTGAAAGGGGCATCTATATCTTCGGGCTGTCCACGGGGGTGATGGCAACAGGTGTGATTTTACTTCGAGTAACAGATCCAGAATTTAAATCAGGAGTACTAGAAGATTTTGGATTTGCATGGATTTTTCTCTCTTTTATGGATATGTTTTTGGTTTCATTTTCACCAATGTTTATTCTAAAAGGTACAGGAGTTCTTTATAGTGTAATTTTGTTATTGGCTGCAATAATTAGTTTAGTTGTCTGTAAAGTTGTATTTAAAAAAAAGACAAATAAAAAAGAATGAGATGAAATCGGTTAAAGAAATTGAGAGAATGGTAAATTAT
The DNA here is from genome assembly GCA_902362725.1 of Clostridiaceae bacterium. GTDB lineage: Bacteria > Bacillota > Clostridia > Lachnospirales > Lachnospiraceae > Laedolimicola > Laedolimicola ammoniilytica. Next base: position 67,803 of record CABIXM010000003.1, read on the forward strand.
TAGATTTGCGGTAAAATAAGCGGCAAAATTTTGTGTGTATTAAAAATTCGTTTTTGGATGAAGAGAGCCCCGCCATCCGGCGGGGCTCTCTTCAACCCTACAATTTGAATTCTGCCATCAAGGTATCTCGATAAGTAGGATCTTCTGTAGCACGTTTGGCATCATCGATGCGGTTACAGCTAAGAAGCTTGTTGATGAGGGAAGACATTTTAGATAAAGCTTCCTGAGCTCCAAGGCGTCGATTCTCTTCTAACCTTCCGGCAAACAATTCTTCCAATGCTTCACACATAAGCTGTTCATCTCCTTCTTTCATAGAATTGGCGCGGATAAGCACATTTAAGAAGGTCTGATATAATGGGTCATCCTCGTGAGCTTTATAGGCCAGACCGAGCTGCTCAAGAGGCGTATCTTTCGTAAGATGATTGGTCAGACAGGAAAGCCAGAGATATTGCTCATGGGGCAGTTCCGGTAAGATAATCAGTTGGACAGGAATGAATCCTATATGTATATAATATAATCCGTCGATGATTTTTTCAACGGGATCTTTCGTATTTTCAAGGGAATTTTTCGGATGTAAGAAATCAGGATTCTGGGGTGACGATGGGTCATGAGGGTTAAAGTAATCTCATGGATAGCTTGGTGCTGCTTCAGGTAATCGGGAATGCTGAGCGCATAGGACTGAGCTTTGAAAAAGTTACTGATTGTCATAGACTCGTCCGGGCCCTTATAGTCGATGATGTTGTATCGACGAAAGATACGTCCGATAGGGGACGTGAGAGGTGGGGCGTCCGGAGCTTTGATGATCAGACAGTCTGTTCGGCGTTTTCCTCGATTAAGGGGATACTCGGGATGATAAGTAAGATAGTCCCGGTGTTCAGCCAGCTCAATCTGGAGCCCGGCTACGGCAGCTGCGTGCCAGTTGATATGGTTCCTTGGTTTAGATGATTTCATGCAATAGAAAATACCTCCTTGATGTATTGTTTCAAATTCATGGGGAAATACTTCACAGACCTGTGAAGATGAATTGAACAGATAAAGTATAGCATGCGGGGAAGAGAGAAACAAGGAATTTATGGAAATTTAAGAATATGGAAATATGTGTGCGAAAAGGGCCGTCAGGTCCTTTTTTCGTGCGCGTTTTTATAAATCAAAATGTTATAATAAAGGAGATTGTAGTATGGCAACTTCAAAATTTTTTAAAGACAAAACCCTGATGATTACCGGAGGTACCGGTTCTTTTGGTTCTACCGTATTAAAACATTTCCTGGATTCTGATCTGAAGGAAATCCGTATCTTTTCCCGCGATGAGAAGAAGCAGGACGATATGCGGCATGAATTGCAGGCAAAGCATCCGGAACTGGCAGGCAAGGTAAAGTTTTATATCGGAGATGTGAGAAATATGCGTTCCGTACAGGACGCGATGCCCGGCGTAGACTATATTTTCCATGCGGCAGCCCTGAAGCAGGTACCGTCCTGCGAGTTTTTCCCTATGGAGGCCGTTCGCACCAATGTGGAGGGTACCGATAATGTGCTTCACGCAGCCATTGACGCAGGGGTTCAGCGTATCGTATGTCTGTCTACGGATAAGGCTGCTTATCCCATCAACGCCATGGGTATTTCCAAGGCTATGATGGAGAAGGTGATCGGAGCCAATGCCCGCGTGGCAGCAGGAAAAACCACGATTTGCTGTACCCGTTACGGGAATGTCATGTGCAGCCGTGGTTCGGTAATTCCGCTCTTTATCGATCAGATTAAGGCAGGTAATCCGCTGACCATCACAGACCCGAATATGACCCGTTTCCTGATGAATCTGGATGAGGCAGTGGCATTGGTTATGTTTGCTTTTGAGCATGGGGAACCGGGCGATCTCTTCGTGCAGAAATCAGACGCCAGCACCATCGGAGATCTGGCGAAGGCGGTACAGCAGCTCTTTGGCGATACTGGTACGCATATCATCGGAACACGTCATGGAGAGAAGCTGTTTGAGACACTGATGACCAATGAGGAGTGCATGCGCAGCGTGGACATGGGCGATTATTACCGGGTACTTCCGGACGGCAGGGATCTGAATTATGATAAGTTCTTTGTAAAGGGACAAGTTCAGACCATGGCAAATGAAGCCTATACCAGCCACAATACGCAGCGCCTGGATGTGGAGGGAACCGTAAAGAAGATTCTGACTACGGACTATGTAAAGGAAGCTCTTGAAAATTGGAAGAAATAGGAGAGAGATAAAATGAAGGTTTTAGTAACTGGCGCAGCTGGCTTTGTAGGCAAGAATCTGGTTGCGTCCTTGAAAAATATCCGGGATGGAAAGGACCGTACCCGCCCAGAGCTGAGCGTGGATGAGATTTATGAGTATGATATTCAGACGGATCCGGTGCTCCTGGAGGAATATTGCGCGAAGACGGATTTTGTGTTCAACCTGGCCGGTGTGAACCGGCCGAAGGACAATGCGGAGTTTATGGCGGGAAATTTCGGTTTTGCCACAACCCTGCTGGAAACCCTGAAAAAGCATGGGAATACCTGTCCGGTGATGCTTTCTTCGTCGATTCAGGCTACGCTTCTGGGCCGTTATGCCGGCTCTGATTATGGAAGATCAAAGCTGGCCGGGGAAGAATTGTTTTTCAGCTATGGAGCGGAAACCGGGGCGAAGGTACTGGTGTATCGTTTTCCCAATCTCTTTGGGAAATGGTGCCGTCCCAACTATAATTCCGCGGTAGCCACTTTCTGTAACAATATAGCTAACGATCTGCCGATCCAGGTCAGCGATCCGAAAGTAGAGCTGGAGCTTCTGTACATTGACGATCTGGTAGAAGAGATGCTGGATGCGCTGGAAGGAAGAGAGCATCACTGTGAATTCGATGGTGTGGACGCAGTGGAACGGGCAGAGGGACGGTATTGCTTTGCTCCGGTGACCCATAAGGTGACGCTGGGGGAGATTGTGGAGCTCTTGAAGAGCTTTCAGCTGCAGCCCCAGTCGCTGATGATGCCGGAGATTCCGCAGGCTTCCTTCGCGAAGAAGCTGTATTCGACTTACCTGTCTTATTTACCGGAGGAGAAAACGAAATTTCCGTTGAAGATGAACTGTGACGCCAGAGGCAGCTTTACAGAGCTTTTGAAGACAGAGAAATGCGGACAGTTTTCTGTGAATATCAGTAAGCCGGGAATTACGAAGGGACAGCATTGGCATCATTCCAAGTGGGAGTTTTTTATCGTGGTATCGGGACATGGGCTGATTCAGGAGCGCAAAATGGGCTTGGATGAGAACGGACAACCCTATCCGGTACGGAATTTTGAAGTGTCCGGGGAGAAGATGGAAGCAGTGCATATGCTGCCGGGATATACCCACAATATTATCAACTTGTCGGAGACAGAGAACCTGGTGACGGTCATGTGGGCCAATGAATCCTTTGATCCGGAGCATCCGGATACTTTTTTTGAACCTGTGGAGGAAAAAGCGTAATGGAGATCAGAACGGATTATTCCGATGTGCATTTTAAAGAAAACGGGAAGCTGAAGCTTCTGATTATTGTGGGGACCAGGCCGGAGATTATCCGTCTGGCGGCTGTGATTAACAAGTGCCGGAAGTATTTTGATGTGGTTCTGGCCCATACGGGACAGAATTATGATTACAATCTGAATGGCATTTTCTTTGAAAACCTGAAGATTGCCAGTCCAGAGGTTTATATGGATGCAGTTGGCGATGATCTGGGCGCGACGGTTGGGAATATTATCAACTGTTCTTATAAGCTGATGAATCAGATCAGGCCGGATGCGCTTTTGATCCTGGGCGACACCAACAGCTGCCTGTCTGCCATTGCGGCGAAGCGCCTGCATATCCCGATTTTTCACATGGAAGCAGGAAACCGCTGTAAGGATGAATGTCTGCCGGAGGAGACGAACCGGAGAATCGTGGATATCATTTCCGATGTGAATCTGGCTTATTCAGAGCACGCCAGAAAGTATCTTCATGAGTGCGGGCTGCCGAAGGAGCGGGTCTATGTGACGGGTTCTCCTATGGCGGAGGTATTGCACCAGAATCTGGCTGAGATTGAGAAGTCGGATATTCTGGAGAAGCTGGGCCTGGAACCGCAGAAGTATATCCTGTTGTCTGCCCACAGGGAGGAGAATATTGATACAGAGAAGAATTTCCTTTCCCTGTTTACAGCTATCAACAGGCTGGCTGAGAAATACGATATGCCGATTCTCTATTCCTGTCATCCCCGTTCCAGAAAACGTCTGGAGGCCAGTGGTTTCCAGCTGGATAAACGGGTGATTCAGCATGAGCCGCTGGGCTTCCATGATTATAATCATCTGCAGATGAACGCTTTTGCGGTGGTATCGGACAGCGGCACCCTGCCGGAGGAGAGCAGCTTTTTTACTTCTGTAGGACGTCCGTTCCCGGCGGTCTGCATCCGTACCAGTACAGAGCGTCCGGAGGCTCTGGATAAGGCCTGCTTTATCCTGGCCGGTATTGATGAAAAGAGCCTTCTGCAGGCGGTGGATACAGCGGTAGAACTGAATCTGGAGCATGATTACGGTATTCCGGTTCCGGATTATGTGGAAGAAAATGTAAGCACAAAGGTTGTGAAGATTATTCAGAGCTACACAGGAGTCGTGGATAAGATGGTCTGGAGAAAATCGTAAGACGGAAAGCATATAACCCAAAACGCTCACAAAAAGCCCATAAAAACCTGTTAAAATATTGACAATCTCCCCTGCCAGCGTTAAAATACTCCTTGGAAAGATAACAGATCAACGCTGCAGGCCGTATGGTGATGCTGCTATCTGGTAACTATAAATAGAAAGCAATCATATGACAGGAGGATTTTATCATGGCAAAGATTTTGACAAGCCCCGGCAAGTATGTACAGGGAGCAGGCGAACTGAAGAAGCTTGGTACCTACGCAAAGACCTATGGAAAGAAGGCTCTGGTGCTGGTGACAGCGTCCGGCCATAAGAGACTGGGAACGACCCTGGAGGATTCATTCCGGGATTCCGGCTGCGAACCGGTTCTGGATTATTTCAACGGAGAATGCAGTAAGACAGAGATCAACCGTCTGATGGAGGTAATGAAGAAGAACGGCTGCGACCTGGTGATCGGCGTCGGCGGAGGAAAGATTCTGGATACCGCGAAGGCGGTGGCTTATTATGAGAAGGTTCCGGTGCTGATCTGCCCGACTATCGCGTCCACAGACGCTCCCTGCAGCGCCCTGTCCGTTATTTATACAGACGCAGGAGTATTTGAGGAGTATCTGTTCCTTCCGGCGAACCCGAATATGGTTCTGATGGATACGGAAATTATCGCCAAGTCTCCGGTTCGGCTGACCGTGTCTGGTATGGGAGATGCGCTGGCGACGTATTTTGAGGCCCGGGCCTGCAAGACCAGCGGGGCAATGACCTGCGCGGGCGGCAAGGTGACGGGAGCGGCGATGGCTCTGGCTAAGCTGTGCTTTGATACCCTGATGGATGAGGGCGTAAAGGCGAAGCTGGCTTTGGAAGCGGGAGCCTGCACCGAGGCAGTGGAGAAGGTGATCGAGGCCAATACCCTGCTCAGCGGCATTGGTTTCGAGAGCGGCGGTCTGGCCGGAGCCCATGCTATCCACAACGGCTTTACCGTTCTGGAAGAGTGCCATCACATGTACCATGGCGAGAAGGTTGCCTTCGGTACCATTACCCAGCTGGTTCTGGAGAATGTTCCGGCGGACGAGCTGGAGGATATCATCGACTGGTGTATCGAACTGGGCCTGCCTGTGACCCTGAAGGAGCTCGGTATCGAGAACCCCACCAGAGAGAAGCTGATGGCAGTGGCCGAAGCAGCCTGCGCGGAAAATGATACCCTGCACAATATGCCTTTCGAGGTAACTCCCGAATCTGTCTATGCGGCGATTCTGGCGGCAGACAGATATGGAAAATATTTCCTTGGTGAAGCATAAAAGATAAAAAAACGAAAAAGGAGCCCCGGTTCCACCCTTTCAAAGGGCGGGCCTGGGCTCCCTTTTCGTAAGCCAAGATGCATCAGGAAGGTTGCATTTCTTCCCTCCTCATGCTACTATTTTGGTAGATTACAGTTTGAATTCAGCCATTAAAGAATCCAGGTAAGCAGGATCTTCAGTGGCACGTTTGGCATCGTCGATACGGTTACTGTTAAGAAGCTTGTTGATAAGGGAAGACATTTTGGATAAAGTTTCCTGAGTTCCAATTTGAACTCCCTTTTGTACGCCAAGTTGCATACCAAGCTGTTTCTGAGCTTCCAACCTTCCGGCAAACAATTCTTCCAATGCTTCGCACATAAACTTTTCATCTCCTTCTTTCATAGAATTTGCGCGGATCACCGCATTCAAGAAGGTCTGATATAATGGGTCATCCTCATGAGCCTTATAGGCCAGACCGATCTGCTCAAGAGGCGTATCTTTCGTAAGATGATTGGTCAGACAGGAAAGCCAGAGATATTGTTCGTGGGGCAGTTCCGGTAAGACAATCAGTTGGACAGGAATGAATCCTATATGTATATAATATAATCCGTCGATGATTTTTTCAACGGGATCTTTCGTATTTTCAAGGGAATTTTTTCGGATGTAAGAAATCAGAATTCTGGGATGACGATGGGTCATGAGGGTTAAAGTAATCTCATGGATAGCTTGGTGCTGCTTCAGGTAGTCGGGAATGCTGAGCGCGTAGGACTGAGCTTTGAAAAAGTTACTGATTGTCATAGACTCATCCGGCCCCTTGTAGTCGATGATGTTGTATCGACGAAAGATACGTCCGATAGGGGACGTGAGAGGTGGAGCGTCTGGAGCTTTGATGATCAGACAGTCTGTCCGGCGTTTCCCTCGATTGAGGGGATACTCGGGATGATAAGTAAGATAATCCCGGTGCTCGGCCAGCTCGATCTGGAGCCCGGCTACGGCAGCAGCATGCCAGTTGATATGGCCCTTGGGTTTAGATGATTTCATGCAATAGAAAATCCCTCCTTGATGTGTTGTTTCAAATTCATGGGAAATACTTCACAGACTTGTGAAGATGAACTGAACAGATAAAGTATAGCATGGAAGAAAGAGAGGGTACAAGTAGTTTAGAAAAATTTAAGAATACCAGAGGCACAAAAAAGTTATGAAGATGGTAGAGCGCTGAGAAAGCAAAATCAGGAAGGTTGCATTTCTTCCCTCCTCATGCTACTATTTTAATAGACTATTTACAGGAGGCTTCCGAGCTATGCCAAAAGTTTTTAATACCACAGCGATATGCATTCCGGACAAACATTATATGGTAAACATTGAGAAGCGTCTGCAGGAGATCAGGCGTCTTGTGGACGATGGAAAGTATTTTACGATAAACCGGGCGAGACAGTATGGTAAAACGACCACTTTGCGGGCGCTGTATCGTTATTTGCAGACAGAGTACGATGTAGTTTTGCTGGATTTTCAGAGCTTTGGAAGTGAAGAATTCCGGACGGAAAGCAAGTTTTCCAGGGCATTTGCGGGAGCATTTGTAAAAAGCTTTCGGAGAAATCCGGGGGAATTGAAAGAAAATGTGGAGAAAAAGCTGGAGGAATTGCTTGGAGAGAGCAGAGTGAAGACGGATGATTTTACGTTGATGGTTCTGTTTGAAAAACTGAGCGATATCTGTATGGCTGCGGAGAAGCCGGTTGTGCTGATGATTGATGAGGTGGATAGCGCGGCAAATAATCAGGTGTTCCTGGATTTCCTTGCACAGCTTCGGGCCCAGTATATGGAGCGGGACTTTCAGGCCACATTTCAATCGGTGATTCTGGCCGGGGTCTATGATATTAAAAATCTGCGTCGTAAACTGCGGCCGGATGAGGCACATCAGTACAATAGTCCGTGGAATATCGCGGCAGATTTTAAGGTGGACATGAGTTTCTCGAAAGAAGATATTGAAGGAATGCTGCGGGAATATGAGCAGGATTACGGAACCGGAATGGATGTGGAAGAGATGGCTGGACTTTTGGAAAATTATACATCCGGATATCCGTTTCTTGTGTCGAGGCTCTGTCAGCTTATAGAGGAAGAGGTGAGTAAAAAGGCGGGTTATAGCAGGAAGACGGCGTGGACCAGAGAAGGATTTCTGGATGCGGTTCGTATGCTCCTTTCTGAAAGAAATACCCTGTTTGAATCTCTAAGTGAAAAGCTGACAAGTTATCCGGAATTGAACCAGATGTTATATTCACTGCTTTTCACAGGTAAGGCGATTGTTTATAATTATTATGAGCCGTCTATCAATATTGCGACAATGTTCGGATTGGTGAAGAACAGAGACGGCGTATTGGCAGTGGCGAATCGGATTTTCGAGACGTGGTTGTATAATTTATATTTATCTGCGGCAGACATGCAGAAAAAAGATATTTATGCGGTTTCCTTGCTGGAAAAGAATCAGTTTATTGTGGGAGGCCATTTGAATATGCGCCTTGTCCTTGAAAAATTTGTTTTGCATTTCCATGATTTATATGGAGACAGCAATGAAAAATTCGTGGAGGAAGAAGGAAGAAAATATTTTTTACTTTATCTGCGCCCGATTATCAATGGAACAGGGAATTATTATATTGAATCCCGAACCAGGGAGCAGAAACGTACGGATTTGATTGTGGATTATCGGGGTGAGCAATATATTGTGGAGATGAAAATCTGGCACGGTCAGGAATATCACAGCAGAGGCGAGCAGCAGCTGGCAGAATATCTGGACGCTTACCACGTAAAAACAGGATATATGCTGAGCTTTAATTTTAATGAGAAAAAGGAAATTGGAGTGAGGGACGTTTGTGTGGGAGATAAGAAAATTGTGGAGGCAGTTGTCTGAAAAATGGAAATTGTAAGATTATAAGGATAGTAAGGATAGTAAAGATAGTAAGGGGGAGTTCTGCTATCGTTCCGGCAAGGTTCCTTAAAGATGAAAAAGGAGCCCCGTCTCCGCCCTCTTCAAGGGCGGGCCGGGGCTCCAGGTGCATTCATACCGGATTACTCAATCGGGATCTCTTTCGCGGGAGTCTCTTCCTTTGGTTCTTCAGCGGGTGCAGCCTCTTCAGCAGGGGCTTCCTTCTCAGTAGCTTCCTCAGCTGTCTCTTCAGCGGGTGCCTCTTCCTTCGGTTCTTCGGCCGGTGTCAGGGATACGTAGCTGCGATCTGTGGTCTTCGAGGTATCCATGTCCAGATCCTCGTCCTCAAATTCCTCGTCCAGCTCGTCATCCGGATCCTCAAAATCCTCGTTCGGGGAAATGAACTTTTTATAAAGCGCCACGCCTCCGGCTACGGCGGCTCCGATTGCGGCGATTGCTCCAAAAATCTTTGCTATTTTCTTCATAGTGCAGTCCCTCCTTGTGAATTTATTTTATTGTAATACGAAACCGGGAAAAAGAAAAGCAAAAAAATATAAAAAATTTATTGTCAATCTAAAAAATATATATTACTCTAATAAAAGCGGTATGCCGAAAAAAGTCGGCGTAGTGGAAAAGAGGAGTGTGACATTGGAGAAAAGAAGACTGATACTGGCCTCCGCGTCGCCGAGACGGCGGGAGATTCTGGCGGATATGGGACTGCGTTTTCAGGTTCTTCCGGCATGCGGAGAAGAAAAACTGGAGACAGCCGACCCGGTGGAGGCGGTGAAATCACTGGCTCTGCAGAAGGCCCGGGAGGTGGCCGACAGGACGAAGGAGCCTGCGCTGGTCATCGGATCCGACACGGTAGTGGCCAGTGGACATAAAATTTTGGGAAAGCCTCAGGATAAGGAAGACGCATTTCGGATGCTGAAGGAGCTGCAGGGAGCGTCCCATATGGTGTATACCGGCGTGGCAGTCATAGATACTGTGACCGGCGGGCTGCTGGTGCATTTCGCGGAAGGGACGAAGGTGTCCATGTATCCCATGACGGACGCCTGGATCCGTTCCTACATCGGAACGGGCGAGCCTATGGACAAGGCGGGCGCCTATGCCATCCAGGGCGGCTGTATGCCCTATATCCGTGAGATACAGGGCGAATACACCACCGTGGTGGGCTTCCCTGCGGCCCGTTTTTACCAGGAGCTTCTGAAAATGGGAGTGGATTTGCAGAAGCCGGAAGAGGAGGAATATTATGAGTTTTAAGGCGTGTATTTTCGATCTGGACGGCACTCTTTGCGACAGCGTGGAGTCCATCGCCTGCAGTGCGAATCATGCGCTTCGGGATTTTGGCATGAAAGAGGCCACCATAGAAGAATATAAGGTATTTGTGGGCGACGGGGTAGACACCCTGATCCGACGACTGCTGCGTTTTGGCGGCGATGAGGCGTGCGAAGGCTTTGAAAAAGTGAGAGACCGCTACATGGAATATTTCAAAGAAGGCTGCCTTTACAACGTAAAGCCTTATCCGGGCATCGTAGCTACCTTAAAAGAGCTGAAAAAACAGGGGGCGAAAATCGCCGTGCTGTCCAATAAACCGGACGCCAATACCAAGAACGTCATTCGCACCGTATTTCCGGAGGGAAACCTGTTTGACTGGATCCAGGGTCAGTCCGAAGCCTTCCCGAAGAAGCCGGATCCGGCCGGGGCGCTCCATATCGCGGAGCAGTTCGGCGTAAAACCGGAGGAATGCATGTACCTGGGCGATACCAGCACGGATATGAAGACCGGAACGGCAGCGGGCATGTACACCGTAGGCGTACTCTGGGGATTCCGGGATGAGCAGGAACTCAGGGAAAATGGCTCCGACGCCATCGCGCGGCAGGCAGAGGAGATTGCGGACATCTACAGACAGGGAGGAAGGTTACATGATTAAACTGATATGCAGCGATATCGATGGAACACTGCTTCCCGAGGGAACCGCAGAGATTAACCCGGAGATCTTCGAGGTCATCCGGAAGCTGAAAGAAAAAGATATCCTGTTCGCGGCGGCCAGCGGAAGACCCTATTCCAGCATGGTCAAGCTGTTTGAATCGGTGAAGGACGATATTATCTTTGTGTCAGAAAATGGAGCTTACGTATGCTGCCGTGGGTATCTGATGTCAGAAGAAGTCATCGAGTGGCGAGATGTATGCGAATGGGTAGAGGAAGTGCGGAAGATTCCGGATGCCAGCTTTACCCTGGACGCGGAGGGCGGGCTTTATTCCGAAAGCAGGGATCCGGAGTTCCTGGATCTGGTCCGTCTGGGCTACCGCAGTCAGCTGACCATCGTAAAAGACGCGCTGGCGGAAAGACGTCACATCAATAAAATATCCGTGTATCGGAAGCATGACATTGAGAAAGTGGCGGAGGACATGGTGCCCCGTTGGTCCAGGCGTCTGCACTGTACCATTGCCGGGGATATCTGGCTGGACTTCATGAGTAAAGAGTCCAACAAGGGACATGCCATCCGGGAAATCCAGAAGATACTGCGCATCAGCCCGGATGAGACCATGGTTTTCGGTGATAACCTGAATGACCTGGAAATGCTGGCCGCGGCCACGGAGAGCTATGCTGTAGCCAATGCGGCAGAACCGGTCAGAAAAGCGGCGAAGCACATCGCCGACAGCAACGTGAACGACGGCGTACTGAAAGTCATCCGAACCTTATTGTAACGCAGGATAGAAACAAAAAAGGAGAGCATACTATGAACGAATATACCGAAGAATGTCTGAAAACCTTTCTGAAAAAACAGGGCCAGCTTTTTGACGAGCCTGTGGCCGGGACCATGGAGGAAGCAGAAGACTTCCTGGAGGACTGCATGGCAGTCGTGGTGGACAGTCTCAGTGCGGTCCGCGATTATCTGGAAGAGAGCGGCATGGACGCAAGCGGCATGAGCGACGAGGAACTGGAGGAGACCGCGGAGGTCTTTGCCCTGGAAGACGGAACCTACCTGATCGTGGAGGGCTAAATATCTATGAGAAAAACCATCAGACGGGGGGCGGCTGCATTGCTTGCAGCCATCGTACTGACGGGCAGTCTCAGCGGCTGCAGCGTACTGAAAAACACCCGGGTCGTCCTGACCACAGGCCTGTCCGGGGATCAGCTTTTTAAAATCGGCAAGAGCGTCTGTAGCCTGCCGGAGGCCATGATCTATGTCATGGACTACAAGCAGCAGTATGAGAATGCCTATGGCGTGGAAATGTGGCAGCATGATTTCGGCGGCATGACACTGGAAGAATATGTAAAAGACACGATTATTGCCCAGCTGGCCTCCATCAAAGCCGTGACATTGCTGGCCAAAGAAAACAATGTCACCCTGGACGACGCTGAGAAGCAGAAAATCAGCCAGGCCGCCGACGAATACTACAGCGCCCTGACCGACGACCAGAAAGCATACATGGGCGTAGAAAAAGACGACGTCGAAGAGCTCTGTACCGCCCACGTTCTGTCCGAAAAAGTCTACGACGAGATCACCAAGGATGTGAATACGGAAGTCAGCGACGACGAGGCCCGCATCATCACCATCCAGCAGATCCGACTGGACAGCCTGGAAAACGCCGAGATTGTCAAAGCCCGCCTGGACGAGGGCAAAGACTTCGGCACCGTGGCCGCCGCTTACAACAAAGACACCCAGACCACCATCACTCTGGGGCGCGGCGAAAAAGAAGCCGCCTACGAAGAGGCAGCTTTCTCCCTGGAAAACGACGAAATCAGCGACATCATCGAAACCTCTGACGGCTACTACATCCTGAAATGCGTCAATAACTTCGACCGGGACGCCACCGAGGCCAACAAAGACACCCTGATCAAAAAACGCCGCGACGAAACATTCAACGCCGCCTACGAAGCCATGATGGCGGATACACCATCCGAGTTCAACCGCCACAAATGGAACAAAGTCCACTTCGCCGACTATAGCGGCGAAGCCGCTCCAAATTTCATGACCATCTATACGAAGTATTTCAGTTCTTAACAGGCACCAGCAGAGCGCCCCGCGCAAATGCGTCCATCCCCATTCCCACCCGGAATGTCAAGTTGTTCCCGTCAAAGACAGAAAAAGAACGGGCGGGGGAAACTCTTCTAAGCGTGTGTCCGGCTTTTCGCGCACTGCAGTCTGACTGGAGCGGACTTGTTAAAGTCCGAGCCAGCCAGACTGCTGTCCGTGAAACGTCCGAACACTCCAGAAGAATTTCCCCCGCCCGTTCTTTTTCGTCCGTCTTAAAGTAACTCACGCAAGCATTCCAAAAGCTCCGTATTCTTTTCCGGACTCATAAAGCAAAACCGGAAAAACCTCTCATCCAAAAACGGAAACGTAGAACAATTCCGAATCATAAGACCCCGCCGGATGGCATGCTCAAACAGATCATCCGCATCCACGCCCGGTTTCAGAATCTTCACCAGCATAAAGTTTGCCGTCGGCTTATAAACCTTCACCGTTCCCCAGGTTTTCATTTCTTCATAACACCGGGTTCGTTCCGAATCAATGAGCTCCCGCGTCTCTTGGATATACTCATTATCCGAGAACATCAACTCCCCGGCCACAGCCGCCAAGCTGTTAATGGTCCACGGATTCTTATGCGTATTAATATACTTCAGCAGATCCGCATTCCCTGTCACCGCGTACCCGAGCCTCAGTCCCGGTGAAGCGAAAAATTTTGACACGCCGCGCAGCACCACCAGATTATTGTAAAAACGGGTCAGCGGAATCGAATCCACTGCCGCCGCGTCTGGCGCAAACTCCACATAAGTCTCATCCACCATCACAAAAATATCAAACCGTTTACACTCATCCAGAATCTTCCGCATCACATCCTGGGAGATAGCCGTGGAAGTAGGATTATTCGGATTGCAGATCACGAGTAAGTCAATACTCTCATTGAGCGCCGCCTTAAACGCAGAAAGATCCAGGACAAAATCGTCTTCCTCCTTCAGCGGAAAATAAAGGGACGTACCGCCGCCCAGGGAAATCTCCCGCTCATACTCCGAATAGGTCGGTCCCAGAATCAGCGCCTTCTTCGGATGCTCCATCTGAATAAACAGCGAAATCAGCTCTGTGGATCCATTGCCCACCAGAATACTCTCCACAGGCGCGCCCACATAAGCTCCGATCCGGCGGCGGAGCGAAGTGTACTCCCGATCCGGATAAGAAGTGATCGCGTCAATATGATCAATCAGTGAAGAACGAAGCTTCGGCGAAATCCCCAGGGGGTTCACATTCGCACTGAAGCTGGTAATATTTTCCTTTTTAATGCCGTAAACTTCCTCTATTTTCTCTAGGTCACTGCCATGGAAATGGTCTTTATGCTTAATCATAGTACATCCTCTTTCCTTGTGCTTTCTAAAAAATAATGATATACTGATTATAACTGTATTTCAGAAAAAAGCAATGAAAACCCATGAAAAGATAGAAAGCCGCGTCTGCGGCGGAAGGAGCGGAACATCCATGCGGGCAAAGCTGGAACGAATCGCAGCAGGAAAAATAGAATACAAAAAGCCGGAGATGACCTTGTCTGAGTCCCTGATTACCCTGAACTGCAAGCCGGGAGAAAAGGCGGAGGGCAGCTTCACGGTGACGGCGGATCGGCAGATCAAGGGCATCGTCTACGCTTCCTCTTGGCGGATGCAGGTGGAGCATCCGAGTTTCTCGGCCCGGACCGCGCGCATCGGCTACTGCTTCGACGCCCAGGGACTCTGGGGTGGCGAGGAGATCGAGGGAGAATTCTGCATCGTGTCCGAGGCGGGCGAATATCTGCTGCCCTACACGGTGCGGGTGGCAGCCCATGAGGAGCCAAAAGAAGAGAGCTACGCCTACTTCATTTCCGCAGACCCCATCGAACCGCTGCCGGAGGAGCAGATCGTCGAAGAAGCGGAACAGGTGACTTCTATTATTGAGGACACCGAACGGAAAGAACTGACGCCCCAGGAGGCGCTGGAGCTGGCCGACCAGATTAAGCGGGGCCGGAGACCGGAGGCTCAGGGCTTCCAGCGGGTGAAAGAGGCCTATCGGCGCTATGGCGGAAAAGACCTGCTGTCCACCATCTGCTCTATCCTGATTAAAAATGGCAGTACCGACGAAGAGAGCTTCTGCTGGTATAAGCGGGGCGTGGAGCTGGAGCTGAAGATTACGAACCTGTACGAGTATTTCATGCAGTCCGTGCCGGAGTCTTATAAAGAAAGTTTTCCACGGAACCTGCTCTTATATTTTCAGATGGATGACCGGGCTCTGAACAGCGCCCAGAGGGCTCTGCTTTACGCCAATGTGATCGAACATCAGCCGGAGGATTCCGACATCTACCGGAGATACCGGGATAAGATCGAAGCCTTCATGCTGGATCAGCTTCTGGAGCGCAGACTCAGTGAAAATATGACTGTGATCTACGACCGCTTTCTGGTGGAAGAGCTGCTGACCATTGATTTTGCCGAGGCTCTGGCGGACATTATGTTCCTCCGAAGATTCCGTTGCGCCGACCGGCGTATCCGACAGGTACAGGTGCTGTACGAGCAGCTGCAGCAGAAGATCGAAGTGCCGCTGATACACGGACAGGCGCTGATTCCGATTTATACGCCGGGGGCGGTCATTGTGCTGGTGGATGAACAGGGCAATTGCTATACCTCCAGCGTCCCCTATACGCTGACCCGGCTTCTGAATGAGCGCCGTTATGTGGATAAATGCCGGGAGCTGCTCCGTTACCACAGGGGTCTGTATCTCTATCTCTGCGACGGCATGTCCCGGAGTCATGTGCTCACCGAAGAAAATGTGGAGAATTATAAGCGGGTGCTGAAGATAGACGGCTTCACAGCCCATTACAAAGAAGACGTGCGCCAGGAGATCCTGCAGTTTTACTACGCAAACCATGATTTGGAGGATCTGGATCAGGAATTCCTGGTGACCGAGACCACCCGGATGACGCCCAAGGATCGGGCTCGCTATGTGGAAATCCTGATTCTCCGGGGTGTGTACGGGGACGCTTGGGATATGATTCGGACTTATGACTATTCCATGGTGCGGGTGAAGCTGCTGCTGAAGCTGGCTGTCTGGAAAATGCGGGAGCTGGAGTACGAGGAGGACGCGTTTCTTCTGAAGCTCTGCCTCCATATCTTCCGGGAGCATAAATACAACGAAGGCATTCTGGAATATCTCTCCGGCTATTATTATGGTTCAGTGACGGTCATGGAGAAGGTCTGGAAAGAAGCCCATGCCTTCGAGCTGGACGTCTTTGACCTGGAAGAGCGGATCCTGGGGCAGATGCTATTTACCGGACAGGTGCGGGAAGAGGCCTACGGAATCTTTGAGGATTACAGGTCACTTGGCGGCGATGGCCTGGTGGCCCGGGCCTATCTTACCTGGATGAGCTGGCAGGATTTCGTCAGGGATGAGAGGGTGCCGGAAGGACTTTACGGGTACCTGGAGCAGGCCATTGCCTGGGAAGCCGGGCTGGCTCCCGTATGCGAACTGTCCTATTTGCGTTATTTATCCGGAAAACGGAAGCTGAGTGAGGCCGAAGAGCTGCGGGCAGAGCGGATGACGAAGGTCTGCATTCAGAAGAAGCTTCGATTCTGCTTTATGAAGCCACTGCTGGCCCGGCTGGGACGTTCCGAGCTTTTGGAGGATAAGACCTTCGTGGAGTACCGGGCCAATCCGGAGCATAAGGTCATCCTCCATTATGTCATCGAGTCGCCCAGGATGAAAAACTGTAATTATGTGGCCGAACGCCTGTATCCGGTGGAACCTGGACTGTTCGTGAAGGAATTTACCCTGTTTTACGGCGATCGCCTGACCTGGTTTGTGACCGAGGAGGACGAAGAGGGCGAACATCCCACGCCGGATCGCAGCTTCGTGGAGGGGGAAGAGGATCCGCTGGTGACTGGCACCAAGTACGCCTCCGTCTATGAGATGGCCCGCTCCCTGTCCGAACACGACATGCCGACATTGGAGCGGCAGTATGAGGAATACGGAAAGAAGAAATTCCTGGTGGAAACCATGTTTTCCTTAAAATGAAGTTGGGGGGCAAAAGTTTTTTGTCCCCAAGGAACAAGGAGGTAACAGACAGTGGGAACCTTTGTAATCGGGTTTGATCTGGGAAATGAGACTTCGCAGATCTGCTGCTGGAATGAAAAATCAAAAGAGCCCGTCTCCGTGGCCGTGGAGCCCGGAACGGAGAAATACCGAATCCCTACGGAGACTACAGAAAGTTTCCTGAAAAAGGCTATGCGTCTTCTGAAGCCCTACGGCAAGATTCATGAGGCGGCGGCCGTGGTATTCTCTGTGGAGCAGGCGGACGAGCAGGCCGTGGCGGAGCTTCGGCGGCTTGCCATGCAGATGATCGGCATTCCGGAGAGCCGGATTTTTGTTCAGTCCCGGGAGGAGAGTTTCTGTGCCTATGTGCTGCACCAGTCCCGGGAAATCTGGAGGCACCAGGCTGTATTATTTGCCTGCGGGGGCGGAGAACTTCGAAGCACCGTGCTGAATGTGAACGGTCGGACCATTCCGGTCATGGCCCGGGCGGAGAAGGAGGAAAAATGGCAGGTCTCTTTCGGAAATTATACAGATACAGAGAAGGATCTGGCTCTGGCCGGTATTGCCCGCGATATCTTTGGCGGCCGTCCGGTATCCTCGGTATTCCTGGTGGGAGAGGGCTTCGATGGAAAATGGTATGAGGAGAGTCTGAAGATTCTCTGTGGCGCCGGAAAGCGCGTCTTCGCAGGCAATAATTTATTTGCCAAAGGGGCCTGTTACCGGGCTATGGATGAGCTGAAAAACCCGGAGGAGCGGGCGTATGTGTTTCTGGGCGAGGATAAGATTCCCTACAATGTGGGGCTTCGCGCGCCGGGGGCGGGCAGGGAGAGCCTGTATACACTTTTAAACGCGGGAACCAGCTGGTATGAGGCCAAGGCGGAGTGCGAGGCCCTGCTTTTAGAGGAACCGGTGCTGGAATTTATCTTAAAACCCATGCAGGGAAATACGACCCTGCGGGAGAGCATGACGCTTACCGGTATTCCGGAGCGCCCTCCCAGGACCACCAGACTTCACATCGCGGTGGAATTTGAAAGCGTGGAAAAGCTGCGGATAGAGGTTCGGGATCTGGGTTTTGGGGAGCTGTTCCCCTCCTCGGATCTGGTCTGGAATGAAGTGGTGGATCTGAGCCAGGAAGGAGGCGCGTGAGCATGGGAGCGGTACTGATTTGCCGGGATGAGCTGGTAAAAAGTCCTTATTACATAGAAAGCATGGGCATCCGCCTGTACTCCATGGAGGAGCTGGCCTTTTTCCTGTATGAAAATATCTATCTGGTGGATCGCCAGATGCTGGGCGAGCGGCTCTGGGACTGGCTTCGAAATGAGGCCCATAACCCGGAACTGGCCGAGAAGCTGAAAAAGGGAGACGAAGCCGGAAGCAGTATCCAGAATATGGTGCTGACGATTCTTCGGAGCGTCAACTATTATACCCAGGAAGAGCTGACGGAGCTGTCCTCCCGGATGAAGGTGCTGAACACCTACCAGGAGCAGGAGCGGATGAAGCTCCGGGCTGATGAATACTTCATCAATGACAACTATCTGGCGGCCATCTATGAATATGAGAAGATCCTGGATATCCGCCAGAGCGACCGGCTGGGCGTGGAATTTTATGCTCATGTCTGGAATAATCTGGGCGTCTGCTATTGCCGCCTTTTCCAGTTCGGGCGGGCGGCGCAGGCATTCCGCACTTCCTGGCAGTACCAGAAGGATCCGGAGGTCTTAAAGGAGTACATATTTGCCATGCGTCTGGGATTGTCCGACGAAGACTTCGAGCAGGCCATGGATCTGCAGAACATCCGCGGAGAGCAGTTGGAGGAATACCTGGAGGATTACGAACGCCTGTGCGCAGAAGCCGGAGAACAACTGGAAAAACCGGAACATCTGGTGGAAAAGATCTACGATTTGGAGCGGGAGTACGAAAAAAATACCCGTTACGCGTAAAAATGCGGTTGACAGAGCGTAAGGCAAATGATAAAATACAACGGTACCACCGCTTTATCGTTGTACAGTAACTCATTAGTAGAGAATGAAAGAACGAGCCTGAGAGTTCTGTGGATAAGGCCCAAAATAAAAGCGCCGCAAAAGCGGCAGTGGGAGGAAGCATTATGAAAAAGAAAGTATTAAGCGTATTTTTATGTGGAGTGATGGCAGCATCCATGCTGGCAGGCTGTGGTTCATCCGGCAAAGAGGAAGTTGCGACCAATACAGATGCGGAGGATGCAGCGGCAGAGAACGAGGCAGACGGTGAGGACACCGAAGTCGCTTCCGAAGACAGCGACATGGCCTATGTGGTAGATAAGGGAACTCTGGTAGTAGGAATCACCGATTTTGAGCCCATGGATTATAAGGATGAGAACGGCGACTGGGTCGGATTCGACGCAGATATGGCAAAGGCCTTTGCAGAGAGTCTGGGCGTAGATGTAGAGTTCGTAGAGATTGACTGGGACAACAAGGTGCTGGAGCTGGATGGCAAGAGCATTGACTGCGTATGGAACGGTATGACACTGACCGACGAAGTGACAAGCTCCATGGAGTGTACCGACGCGTACCTGAACAACGCGCAGGTGGTTGTAGTTCCGAAGGACGTGGCTGACAAGTACCAGGATACAGACAGTCTGAAGGATTTAAGCTTTGCAGTAGAAGCAGGCAGCGCAGGAGAGGCTGAGGTCAGCGCCCTGGGACTGAATTACACACCGGTCAAGGCACAGTCTGACGCCCTGCTTGAGGTAGCGAGCGGAACCTCTGACGCGGCAGTTATCGACTCCCTGATGGCAGCAGCCATGATTGGCGAGGGAACCAGCTACGCAGACCTGACCTACACCGTAGCCCTGAACAGCGAGAAATACGGTGTCGGCTTCCGGAAGGGTTCCGACCTGGCTGCAGTGCTGGATGAGTTCTTTGCTAATGCTACCACAGATGGCAGCATGAAGGCCTGCGCAGAGCAGTACGGCGTACAGGCAGCCCTAGTACAGGAATAAAATAAAAGCGAAAGCAAAAGAGAAGTAAAATGGAACGAATCATAGAACAGATGCCGATTGTTCTCGGAGCATTGAACAGCGGCTTCCTGCAGACACTGAGATTATTCTTCGTCACGTTGATAGGAGCGGTACCTTTGGGCCTGGTAATAGCCTTTGGGTCCATGTCCAAATTCCGCCCCTTAAGCATGATATCCAAATTCATCGTCTGGATCATACGCGGTACGCCGCTTATGATCCAGCTTTTAATCATTTTTTATTTTCCGGGACTGGTTATGCATAAGCAGATCTGGGGCGGCGGGGAGACCGGCCGCTTTCTGGCGGCGTCCCTGTCCTTCATCCTTAACTACGCCTGCTACTTTTCCGAGATCTACCGCGGCGGCATCCAGAGCGTCCCGGCAGGCCAGGAAGAAGCAGGACTGGTGCTCGGCATGACCAAGACTCAGATCTTCTTCAAAGTCAAGCTGATGCAGATGATTAAGCGGATCGTACCGCCCATGTCCAACGAAATCATCACTCTGGTAAAAGATACCTCCCTGGCGCGCATCATCGCCCTCCAGGAGATCATCTGGGCCGGACAGGCCTTCATGAAAGGTTCCCAGGGCATTGCGGGCGAGATCTGGCCGCTGTTCTTCACTGCCGTCTACTATCTGATCTTCAACGGCGTTCTGACAGTCCTTCTGGATCGTCTGGAGCGGAAACTCGATTATTTCAGGTAACAGGAAATTCCAATGGAATTCCCTGTTACCTAAAAACATGATCGCACTGTGGCGCAGATAAATAAGGAGAGGATAGAAGAATGGCAATCTTAGAAGTAGAACACGTAAGCAAAACCTTCGGAAAAACCGAAGTCTTAAAAGATATCAGCTTCACCCTGGAAAAAGGCGACGTCGTCTCCATCATCGGATCCTCCGGAAGCGGCAAAACCACATTCCTGCGGTGCCTGAACTTCCTGGAGCACCCCGACACCGGCGTCATCCGGGTAAACGGCGAGACCCTGTTTGACGCAGCCAATCCGGAAACCAGACAGGAATCCGAGATCCGTAAAAAACGGCTGCATTTTGGACTGGTGTTCCAGTCCTTCAACCTGTTCCCCCAGTACACAGCCCTGGGTAATGTCATGTTAGCCAAAGAGCTGCTGGCCAAAGAGCAGCCGGATTATAAAGCACGTAAAAAAGAAATCCACGCAGAGATCGAGGCCGAGGCCAAAAGCCTCCTGACCCAGATGGGTCTGGCGGACAGAATGAACAACTATCCCCACCAGCTCTCCGGCGGTCAGTGCCAGCGTGTAGCCATCGCCCGCGCCCTGGCTCTGAAGCCCGATATCCTCTGTTTCGACGAACCCACGTCAGCCCTGGATCCCGAGTTGACCGGAGAAGTCCTGAAAGTCATCAAAGAACTGGCCGATCAGAAGACAACGATGATCATCGTCACCCACGAAATGGCCTTCGCTCGCGATGTAGCCAGCCAGGTCATCTTCATGGACGATGGCCGCATCCTTGAAAAAGGCACGCCCGAAGAAGTCTTTGGGCACACCAAAGAAGAGCGTACGAGACAGTTCCTGTCCCGTTTCACGCAGGGCTAAAGCACATAAAAAGTAAGGCAGATAAGAAAAAACTTATCTGCCTTTATTTACGCAAAGCGTATTTTATCTCGTTTTTCGGGTTGAAAAAGTTTCTGTTTAATACTAAAATAAAACAGATTGCAATAAATTAAGGAGAACGTCTGCATGAAAAAGCCCTTAGTCATCCTGACCGGCCCCACCGCCGCAGGCAAAACCAAACTATCCATAAATCTCGCGAAAGCCATCAACGGCGAAATCGTCTCCGCCGACTCCATGCAAGTCTACCGCCGCATGGACATCGGGTCTGCAAAAATCCGTCCGGCCGAGATGCAGGGCGTCCCTCACCACCTGATCGACGTCTTAGATCCAAAAGAAGACTTTAATGTCGTTCTCTTCCAGAAAATGGCAAAAACTGCCATGGAAGACATCTGGACCCGCGGCCACATCCCCATCCTGACCGGCGGCACTGGCTTCTACATCCAGGCATTACTCTACGACATCGACTTCACCGAAAATGAAGAGAACGTGAGGGTTCGTGCGAAACTGGAAACCCAGGCCATCGAAGAAGGCCCCGAAGCCCTTCACGCCCGTCTGGCCACCGTAGATCCGAAAGCCGCCGAAGAAATCCATGCCAACAATGTCAAGCGCGTTATTCGCGCCTTGGAATACTATGAGCTCACCGGCGAACGCATTTCCGACCACAACGAAGAACAGCGGGAAAAAACATCCCCCTATAACTTCGCTTACTTCGTCCTGAATGACGACCGGGAAAAACTCTACGCCCGCATCGACCAGCGCGTAGATGAAATGATGAAAGACGGTCTGGTGGAAGAAGTACAGAGCCTCAAAAACGAAGGCTGCAAGCGCGGCATGGTTTCCATGCAGGGCCTGGGATACAAAGAAATCCTGGACTACCTGGACGGCGTGATCCCCCTGGAAGAGGCCGTCCGCATCCTGAAGCGGGATACCCGCCATTTTGCCAAGCGCCAGCTCACCTGGTTCAGGCGGGAGCGGGACGTAATCTGGGCAGAAAAACCGGAATACGGATATGATGAAGAGAAAATTCTTGCGTTTATGCTGAAAATACTAAAAGAAAGAGGAATTCTAAAATGACACAGACAGAAACCATGTACCGGGAGCTGGGCATCAGCCCCGCCGTATACGCATTTGGACAGGAGATAGAAAAAGGCTTAAAAGAGCGCTTTGACAAAATCGACGAGACCGCCGAGTACAATCAGCTCAAGGTCGTGGGAGCCATGCAGAAAAACCGCGTGGAGGCGGCCTGCTTCGCGGCCACCAGCGGCTATGGCTACAACGATCTGGGAAGAGACAAGCTGGAAGAGGTCTATGCCACGGCCTTTCACGCGGAGGCAGCCCTGGTGCGCCCGCAGATTGCCTGTGGCACCCACGCATTGGCGGTAGCCCTGTCCGGAAACTTACGTCCCGGAGACGAGCTCCTTTCCCCGGTGGGCAAGCCCTACGACACCCTGGAGGAGGTCATCGGTATCCGCCCGTCCAAGGGTTCCCTGGCCGAGTACGGCGTCACCTACCGTCAGGTGGACTTAAAAGAGGACGGAAGCTTCGACTATCCGGCCATCGAGGCAGCTTTAAATGAGAAGACAAAGCTGGTCACCATCCAGCGTTCCAAGGGCTATCAGACTCGTCCAACCCTGTCCGTACAGCGGATCGGAGAGCTGATCGCATTTATAAAAGAAAGAAAACCCGACGTGATCTGCATGGTGGATAACTGCTATGGAGAGTTTGTAGAGCGTATCGAGCCCACCGACGTGGGTGCCGATCTCTGCGTGGGCTCCCTCATCAAAAATCCGGGCGGCGGCCTGGCTCCCATCGGCGGCTACATCGTCGGCAAAGAGCAGTATGTGGAAAACGCGGCTTACCGCCTGACATCTCCGGGCCTGGGCAAAGAGGTGGGCGCTTCCTTAGGCGTCATGACCAGCTTCTATCAGGGCTTTTTCCTGGCTCCGACCGTGACGGCGGCAGCCTTAAAGGGCGCGATTTTCGCAGCCAATATCTATGAGAAGCTGGGCTTCGCGGTGGTTCCGGACAGCACCGAGAGCCGTCATGACATCATCCAGGCCGTGACCTTCGGAAAGCCCGAGGGCGTCATTGCCTTCTGCCAGGGCATCCAGGCAGCAGCGCCGGTGGACAGCTATGTAACCCCGGAGCCCTGGGCGATGCCGGGCTACGACAGCGACGTGATCATGGCAGCCGGAGCCTTTGTACAGGGATCCTCCATCGAGCTGTCTGCGGACGGCCCCATTAAGCCGCCTTACGCGGTCTATTTCCAGGGCGGTCTGACCTGGCCTCATGCGAAGCTGGGTATCCTCATGTCCCTGCAGAAAATGGCAGACGCAGGTCTGGTACAGTTATAAGGAGAAACGGATGAAAAAGGTAGTGGTAGTGGGAGGCGGCGCCGCCGGGCTCATGGCGGCCATTGCGGCGGCAGAAAGCGGCGCGAAAGTGACTTTGCTTGAAAGAAATAAGCAGGTGGGAAAGAAAATACTGGTCACCGGCAATGGACGCTGCAATCTGACGAACACCGATCAGAGCCTGACCCATTACCGGACCTCCGAGCCGGGCTTCCCGGCACAGGTGTTGGAACGGGTCGGCATACAGGATACACTGAATAAATTTACAGAATTTGGGATATTTACCAAAAACCGGAACGGTTATCTCTACCCCTACAGTGATCAGGCGGCTTCCGTGGCGGAGGTTCTGCGGCTGGAGGCGGAGCATCTGGGTGTAAAGCTGGCATTGAATACGGAAGCTTTAGGGCTTACCCGGACAGAGAAAGGCTTTCAGGTGCGGACCGAGGGGTGGAGCTATCCGGCGGACGCGGTGATTCTGACAGCCGGATCCAAGGCGGCCCCGGAGACCGGCTCCGATGGCAGCGGCTATACACTGGCGAGGAGCCTGGGACACCGGATTGTCAGGCCGCTTCCGGCTCTGGTACAGCTTCGGTGTAAAGAAAAGATATTTGAAAAGCTGGCGGGCGTCCGAATGGACGCTAAAGTAGAGGTATATACCGAGAAAAAATTGCTGGCCTCCGATCAGGGCGAGGTGCAGTTCACGAAGAATGGGATTTCCGGCATCCCGGTCTTTCAGGTGAGCCGCTATGCAGTGCGGGCCCTGGACGTGGGAAAAAAGGTACAGGCAGTGCTGAACCTGATGCCGCTGTTTGATGAAGCGCAGTTCCTGACATTTTTAAAGAACAGAAGGGAGCAGAACTCCTATAAGCTCGGTGAGCAGTTTCTGACCGGCCTGCTTCCGGCAAAGATGATCGGCTGTGTGCTGGAGCGCAGCGGCCTTGCCAAAGGAAAGAAAAGGGCGGAGGACTGGACGGAGACAGAGCTTACCAGGCTGGCCCATGCGATCCTTCATTTTGAGACGGAGATCACGGGAAGCGGCGATTTTTCCCAGGCACAGGTCTGCTCCGGCGGTGTGGACCTGCGGGAAGTGGATCCGGCCACCATGGAATCCCGGAAGGCGCCGGGCCTGTATCTGGCAGGCGAGATTCTGGACGTGGACGGAGCCTGCGGCGGCTACAATCTCCAGTGGGCCTGGAGCAGTGGCTGGCTGGCAGGCGTGAGCGCGGCATCAGCCGGAGAGGAGGAAATGTATGATTCGAATCAGTCAAATCAAGCTTCCGGTGGAGCATGACGGGCTGGCCCTTTTACAGGCGGCGGCCCGGGAGCTTAAGACGTCTTCCGATAAAATCGAAAATCTGACCATTCAGAAGAAATCCATCGACGCCCGGAAAAAGCCTATTTCCTATGTGTATACGGTGGATGTGAAGCTGAAAGGTGAGGAAAAGCTGCTAAAGAAGCTGCATAACCGGAATGTGGCGCGGGTAGAAAAAAAGCGCTATCAGTTCCCGGAGCCGGGCTCTGAGAAGCTGGAGCACCGTCCGGTTATCGTGGGAACCGGTCCCGCAGGCCTGTTCTGCGGCCTGATGCTGGCCAGAGCGGGTTATCGACCCATCCTTCTGGAGCGGGGCGAGGCCGCCAGAAAGCGAAAGGAGACTGTGGATCGCTTCTGGAATGGTGGGGCGCTTGCGCCGAATTCTAACGTACAATTTGGCGAGGGCGGAGCCGGAACCTTCTCCGACGGCAAGCTGAACACTCTGGTCAAGGATCCGGCGGGCAGAGGCCGCCTGGTGCTTCAGACCTTTGTGCAGGCGGGCGCGCCAGAGGAGATTCTCTACTGGAATAAGCCCCATCTGGGCACCGACGTGCTCATCAGCGTGGTGGAGCATATTCGAAAAGAAATCGAAAGTCTCGGCGGCGAGGTGCGTTTCGGTACGCAGCTTACGGACATTGACATCCGGGATGGCCGGGTGCGGGGCGTGTATACAAAGTGCAATGATGTGCCGGAACAGGAGGCGGCATATCTGGAGACGGAGGTGCTGGTGCTGGCCATCGGCCACAGTGCCCGGGATACTTTTGCCATGTTAAAAGACCGGGCGGTTCCCATGGAGCGCAAGGCTTTTGCGGTGGGCGTCCGCATCGAGCATCCGCAGGATATGATCAATGTGAGCCAGTACGGTGAGGGCTATCCGAAGGCTCTCCCGACCGCGGCTTATAAGGTGACCCGTAAAGTCAGCGGCGACCGGGGCGTCTATTCCTTCTGTATGTGCCCGGGCGGCTACGTGGTGAACGCCTCCTCTGAGGAGGGCGGACTTGCCGTCAACGGCATGAGTTATCAGGCCCGGGACAGCCGCAATGCCAACAGTGCCATGATTGTCACAGTGCGGCCCGAGGATTTTGGCGGCGATGATTTACTTTCCGGCGTGGAATTTCAGCGGAGGCTGGAACGGGCGGCTTATCAGGCAGGCGGCGGAAAGGTACCGGTGCAGCTGCTGGGGGATTTCCGGCAGCATACGGTCAGTACCGCGCTCGGCGAGGTGGAGCCCTGCATGAAGGGCGCCTGGACCTTCGGCGACGTGCGGGGCATCTTCCCGGCGCAGCTTTCGGCGGCCCTGGAGGAAGGCATCGAGGGCTCCGAGCACCTGATTCCCGGCTTCGCCCGGGCGGACGCAGTGCTTTCCGGCGTGGAAAGCCGGACGTCATCGCCGGTGCGGATCTTGCGTGGAGAAAATCAGGAGAGTACAGTGCAGGGCCTCTATCCCTGCGGTGAAGGTGCTGGTTACGCGGGCGGCATCACCTCGGCGGCCATGGACGGCGTCAAAACGGCTGAGGCGATAGCTGGAAGATATTGTAGAAATCTGGCGACATCTTAAGAGAACTTTAGGATTTTTTTTGTATACAAGCGGAAGCCTTTGTGCTATGATAAAATGTGATATGTAGACAAAAGACGGAGGGAGTTTATGAGATCAAAGAACGGCTGGGTGCTGCTGATTATGCTGCTTTCCGGCATTGTACTGGGAGGCTTTATCGGTATGCTGACGGCCAATGTATCGGGCCTGGCCTGGCTTAATTACGGACAGAGCTTCGGCCTGGAGAATCCCATTGTGCTGGATTTGGGGCTGATGGTGCTGACCTTCGGCCTGACCATTCAGATCTCGATTGCCAGCATCATTGGCGTGGTGATCGCGATTATCATTTACCGGAGGCTGTAGCAGTCCCAGAAAAAAGCTGCAAAGTTGTACGTCTGATCCGCTGCCTGGAGAGCAGAAAGGAACGGGAATGAGTACAACGACCATGAAAGAATTATACAAGGAAGAACGCCCCTATGAGAAATGCGTGAAGTACGGAGCCGGGGCACTGTCCGACGGGGAACTGCTGGCAGTGGTCATGCGGACCGGCACCCTGGGAGAAAACGCCTGTCAGCTGGCGGGCAGAATCTTAAGTCTGCCGGGCTATGAGGGCCTGAAAGGCCTGAACCGGATAGCGCTGGAACGCCTGATGGAAGTGAGAGGCGTCGGGCAGGTGAAGGCCGTGCAGCTCAAATGTGTGGCGGAGCTGGCAGCCCGGATGGCCAGGGCGGAGGCAGCGCAGCGTCTGGCTTTTGACACGCCGGAGACCATCGCCGATTATTTCATGGAGGATTTGCGCTATGCGGAGCAGGAACAGTTGCATGTGCTTTTCCTGAACACCAGAAATAAGCTTTTAAAAGAAAAGCTCATGTTCAAGGGAACTGTGAACGCGTCCCTGATTTCCCCACGGGAGATTTTCATGGAGGCGCTTACCTGCCACGCGGTAAGGCTGGTGCTGGTACACAACCATCCCAGCGGCGATCCTGCGCCCAGTCCGGAGGACGTCCGTATGACGCACCGCATTTACAAAACAGGAGAAATGCTGGGTATCCAGCTTTTGGATCATATTATTATAGGTGATCATTGTTATAGCTCCTTTCGGGAGCGGGGAATACTATCAGAAGAAAATTAATAATGACAGTTCAGTACATCACAGCCTGAAGCACTTGTTACTGAAGACGCAGGAAAGTGATTCAGGTGTGCAAAATCCCATCGGCGAAGTCGATTTTCATGGATTTTGCATCGATGCAACTGTGAAGGTACTGAACAGTTACATTAGAGAAAGTGAGGAGAAGAAATGTCTGCACAGAGTTTCGGATGCGACTTTGGTACAAGCAGCATCAAAATCTACAGCAAGGAAAGCGATACCATTTACTGTGAAAAGAATATGGTGGCTATTGAGGAGAAAAAGGGAATGATCTCCTACGGCGACGAGGCCTTTGAAATGCATGAGAAGGCGCCGTCCAACATCGAGGTGCTTTATCCCATGTCCTTTGGAACCGTAGCCAGCATTACCTATATGCAGGAATTTTTGAAGGCCTTCCTGGAGACCCATACCAAGGGCAGCTTAAAGGGCGCGGAGTTCGTGGTGGCACTGCCCACCGACGTACAGGACCGTGTGTTCAGCACCCTGATTCAGGGAACCGGCCTCAAGTCCAGAAACATCCAGATGATTGACAAGCCGGTGGCAGCAGGTCTCGGCCTTGGCCTTGACGTAACCCAGTCTCAGGGTATCATGATCGTGGATGTGGGAGCGGATACCACCGAGATTTCCATCCTGTCCCTGGGCGGAACCGTCACCAGCAAGCTCATCAAGAACGGCGGCAATAAGATCGACGAGGCCATCGCCAACGCCATCCGCCGGGAGTACGGATATTTCATCGGCAATAAGACGGCCGAGATTCTGAAAAATGAGCTGGGCTATCAGCCGGGCGACACGACCTCCAAGCGGGAGATCTGCGGCCGCAATATGGCTCTCGGACTTCCGGCTCTTCTGGAAATTACCGCGGACTTTGTGGCAAATGCCATCGCTGAGAACCTGAAGTCCATCGTGGACGCCATCAAAGTGATTTTGGAGAGAACGCCGCCCGAGCTGGGCGTGGACATCATCCGCAATGGTATCTTCCTGACCGGCGGCGTGGCTAACTTAAAGGGACTTGACAAGCTCATTGCGGACGCTACCAACATCAAGGTAAATCTGGTCGATAAGCCCGAGGAGTGCGTGGCCAGAGGTCTGGAGCGGGTGATCAAGGAGAAGAAGTTTAAGAACCTGACCTTTGTGACCAAAGAGCAGAATTATAACTAAGTAATATCAGGTGAAGTATGAAGAAAAAAAATCATATTACAGTGCCGCCCAGATACATATTCGCGGCGCTGGCGATTCTTTGTATCGGAATGATGTACGCGTCCTACGCCACCGGCTTTGCGGGCAGCACTCTGGGGCGGATCACCGGCTACGTGTTCGTGCCCTTTGAGCGGGGGATCAACAGCGTGGGCGGCTGGTTCCGGGATAAGAGCGACAGCCTGCAGGATCTGGCGGACGCCCAGGCGGAGAAGCAGGCCCTGCAGGAGCAGGTGGACGCCCTGACCCTGGAGAACAGCCGGCTGATGCAGAATCAGTACCGTCTGCAGGAACTGGAAGAACTTTACAACCTGGATCAGACTTACGGCGAATACAGTAAGGTGGCGGCCAATATCATTGCCAGCGATTCCGGCAACTGGTTCAATACCTTTGTGATCGACAAGGGCAGCAGGGACGGGATCGCCGTGGATATGAATGTCATCGCGGGCAGCGGCCTGGTAGGCATCGTGACTAAGGTGGGCGATAACTGGGCCCAGGTGCGCTCCATCATCGACGATATGAGCGAGGTCAGCGCCCAGGTGCTCTCTACTTCAGATCTCTGCTTTGTAAAGGGCGATCTGCAGTTGATGGAATCCGGTCTGATTCCGCTTTCCCAGCTGCGGGATACAGAAGGAAAAGCCAACATCGGCGACACGATTGTAACTTCCCACGTGAGTGATAAGTACCACGCGGGACTGCTCATCGGCTATATCAATGAGCTGAGTCTGGATCCCAATAACCTGACCAGGTCCGGCACCCTGACGCCGGCCGTGGATTTTGAGCATCTGCATTCGGTGCTCGTTATTACCGATTTGAAGCAGACCGAGGAAGAATAGGACAGGAGTGAAAAGGATGAGACGTAAAATCATAGAAGCTCTTCTGATTATCGTATGCTTTATCCTGCAGTGTACCGTGTTCCAGACACTGTCCCTGGCCGGAATTGTGCCAAATCTGCTGCTGATTGTGACATCCTCCTTAGGGTTCATGCGGGGAGAAAAGGAGGGCATGGCAGTAGGTTTCTTTTCCGGACTGCTGACAGACATTTTCTTCGGTCAGCTGTTTGGCTTTTACAGTCTTCTGTACATGTTCCTGGGATACGGAAGCGGCCTGTTTCATCGGATGTTCTACGATGAGGATATCAAGCTTCCCATGGTCTGGATAGCGCTGTCAGAGCTGGTGTATGGACTGAGCGTCTATTTTTTCCTGTTCCTTTTGCGGAGCCGGTTCCAGTTCGGATTCTATTTTGCGCACATTATTCTTCCGGAGCTGGTGTACACCGTCGTGGTGACCATTGTGTTCTACCGGGTGATCCGGTTGCTGAATCACTGGCTGGAGAAGAAGGAAAAAGAGGAGGGGGAGAGCAAAATCATTTCTCCCGTGATTCCTTATAAAGATAACAATGAGGCGGGGACAGACGGACAATAAGACAGAGGAGTTAGAAACGATTGTTGGACGAAATCAAAGAAGCCTTAAATAATTTAATAAAATCACGTATCTTTGTACTGGGCGTGGCTTTCGTGGTCCTGTTTGGCATTCTTTTGCAACGGGTGTTTTATCTGCAGATTGTAAAGGGCGGCGACTATCAGGAATCCTTTTCCCTGAAGACTGAGCGCGAGGTGTCGGTGGCCAGTACCAGGGGAAACATCTACGATCGGAACGGAGAGCTGCTTGCGTACAGCGAGCTGTCCTATTCGGTAACCATCCAGGATAACGGCACCTATGCCAGCAAAACCAAGAATCCCAAGCTCAATGATACCATCTACCGGCTGATTCAGCTGATTGAGAAGAACGGGGACAGCGTTGTCAGCGATTTGGGGATTGTATACAACAACGGACATTATGAATATTCCCTGGAAGGAAATTCCCTTCTCCGTTTAAAAGCGGACGTATATGGCAAGACTAAGATAAGCGAGCTGGAGCCGAAGCAGGAGCTCGCCTCGGCGGACGAGCTGATGGCTTATCTGTGCGGAGAAAAGAAATATGATATCCGCAGCTCC
Organism: Clostridiaceae bacterium; assembly: GCA_902362725.1. GTDB lineage: Bacteria > Bacillota > Clostridia > Lachnospirales > Lachnospiraceae > Laedolimicola > Laedolimicola ammoniilytica. Next base: position 98,803 of record CABIXM010000003.1, read on the forward strand.
TATACGGAGGAGGAACAGGAAAAATATGGGATTAGCGCATCCGGTTATACGCCGGAGGAGCAGCTGAAGATAGCGACCATCCGGTTTGGTATTTCCGCCAATAACTACAAGCGGTACGTGGCGACAACCGTGGCCAGCGACGTCTCGGATGAGACGGTGGCGGCCGTTCTGGAGAACCAGAGCGAGCTGCAGGGCGCGGAGATCGCGGAGAGCAGCCGGAGAGTCTACCCGGACAGCAAGTATTTCGCGCCGATCATCGGTTATATCGGCAAAGCCTCCCAGGATGAGCTGGACAGCCTCCAGGAGGAAAATCCCGACTATGAGCTCAATGATATCGTCGGCAAGGCCGGTATCGAGCAGTATATGGAGACGGAGCTTCAGGGGACCAAGGGCTACGAGAAAATGTATGTGGACAGTGTGGGACGGATTCTGGAGATGTCCGAGCAGAAGGACGCGGTTCCGGGCAATGACGTCTATCTGACCATTGACAAGGAGCTGCAGATGGCCTGCTACAATATTCTTGAGCAGAAGCTGGCCGGTATTTTGATTTCCAAGATCGAGAACACGAAGGAATACAATCCAGGGCCCAATCCCAGCGCGTCCAAGATTATGATTCCGATCTACGATGTATATTACGCGCTGATCAACAATTATATCATTGATATCACGCATTTTAACGCGGATGACGCTACGGATCTGGAAAAGAGTGTATACAGCCGTTTCCAGATCAAGCTTCAGAACACGGTGGACAGTCTGATTGCGGAACTGAACTCCGACAATGCGGTGGCCTATCAGAACCTCTCCAAAGAGATGAAGAATTACATGAGCTATATCGTGGCCAATGTGCTGATGGGCGACAGTCAGGTGCTGATGAAGGACGCGGTGGACACATCAGACGCCACCTATGTGGCCTGGACCACCGACGAGACCATCAGTCTTCGGGAGTATCTCCAGTACGCAATTTCTAAAAACTGGATCGATGTGACGAAGATTTCCGGCGATAATCCTTACCTGGATTCCGCAGAGATTTACCAGTCGGTGCTGGACTATATCCGGGACAGCCTTCTGGAGGACGCGGAGTTTGGCAAGATGCTCTATAAGTATATGCTGCTCAGTGATCAGGTATCCGGAAGAGAAATTTGTCTTTTATTATATGACCAGAATGTGTTAGAATATGATGAAGATACCGTATCAAAGCTGAATTCCGGAGCTTTAAGTTCCTACAGCTTTATGCTGGATAAGATTCGGAACCTGGAGCTCACCCCGGCTCAGCTGGCGCTGGAGCCCTGCAGCGGCGGCATCGTAGTGGTGGATACGAAGACCGGTCAGACCCTGGCCTGTGTGACCTATCCCAGCTATGACAATAACCGGCTGACCAATGTGATGGATTCTGATTACTATAATAGCCTGCGGAAAGACCTGTCGTCACCCTTTGTCAACCGTGTGACCCAGGAAAATCTGGCGCCCGGTTCTACTTTTAAGCCCATTACGGCGATTGCGGGTCTGGAAGAAGGCGTGATTACGCCATCCACGACCATTTACGCGTCCGGCGTATTTACGGAGATTACGCCGTCTCCGACCTGCTGGATCTTTAACCAGTACGGCGGTCATCACGGCAACGAGACCGTGACCACGGCCATCCGTGATTCATGTAACGTCTTCTTTTATGAGGTGGGATACCGCCTGGCGGGCGGACGAAGCGCAAGCGGGTACAATGTGGAGGCAGGCCTGACAAAACTGGAAAAATACGCCAGAATGTTCGGCCTGGGTGATAAATCCGGACTGGAGATCTCCGAGTATGAGCCGCGAATTTCCGATACGGACGCCGTGCGTTCCGCCATCGGACAGGGCACGAACAGCTATTCGCTGTCCCATATCGCCCGCTATGTGGCGACTCTGGCCAACCGCGGAAACTGCTATGACCTGACACTTCTTGACAAGCTGACAGAGACCGACGGTACCCTGATTCAGGAGTACGAGCCGGCGCTGCATAATCAGGTGCAGATCGCGGACAGCAGCTGGAACGCGGTACAGCAGGGTATGCGCCTGGTGGCTGAAAACACCAAGTCTCTGAACGTCTTAAGCGATCTGGGACTGAATGTGGCCGGCAAGACCGGTACGGCGCAGCAGAGCAAGAGCCATCCGAACCATGCGTTGTTTGTGGGCTTTGCGCCCTATGAGAGTCCGGAGATTGCCATCGCCGTCCGTATCGCCAACGGATATACATCCGCCAACTGCGCGGAGGTGGGCGCGGACGTGTTCAAATACTACTTTAATCTTGCGGATGAGGCGGAGATTGTGAGCGGAACTGCCAGCGGTTCCACCGGACAGACTATCGGTGATTAGGAGTGAAAGTGATGTCAAATCAGTCAGTTATCATAAAAAGCAACCGGTACGGACTGAACGTCGTTCTGGACGAACAGCCCGACTGGGATACCATAAAGAAGGAAGTGGCTGAGAAGTTCAGCGCTTCGGCCAAATTTTTCGGCAATGCCCAGATGGCCCTCTGTTTTCAGGGAAGATCTTTAAGTACAGCGGAGGAAGAAGAGCTTGTGGAAGTGATCGAAGCGAGCTGTCAGATTCAGGTAGTCTGCCTGGTGGATGAAAATCAGGTGACTGAACAGACCATGAAGCAGGCCGTAGAGCGGCAGACCGGCCGGGCGGAAGCCCCTGGAGACCACGATCTGACCAATCTGCAGGACGGCCGGTTTTACAAGGGAACCTTACGTTCCGGTCAGGTACTGGAATCGGAGACCAGCATCATCATTCTGGGCGACGTGAACCCGGGAGCCCGGGTGGTGTCCAAAGGAAACGTCATCGTACTGGGAGCCCTGAAGGGCAATGTGTTTGTGGGCGCAGCAGGGAATGAGAGAGCCTTTGTGGCGGCTCTTTCCATGGATCCCATGCAGATCCGCATCGGCGATGTGATTGCCCGCAGCTCCGACGGAGCGGCCAGACGGAAGAAAAAGGCGGATGATACGCCAAAGATCGCATTTGTGGAAGATGGGAACATTTATATAGAGCCCATTACAAAAGATGTATTAAATGATATCAAATTATAAGAAAATCTTTGGAGGAAAAAAGGTATGAGTGAAGTAATTGTAATTACATCCGGTAAAGGCGGCGTGGGAAAAACCACCTCCACCGCAAATATTGGAACAGGACTTGCGAAGCTGGGCAAAAGTGTTGTGATGATCGATACAGATATCGGACTGCGGAATCTGGATGTGGTTATGGGTCTGGAGAACCGGATTGTATACAATCTGGTAGACGTGGTAGAGGGCAACTGCCGGATGAAGCAGGCACTCATCAAGGACAAGCGGTATTCCAACCTCTTCCTCCTTCCTTCGGCTCAGACGCGTGATAAGACAGCGGTAAATCCGGAGCAGATGAAGAAGCTTATCGACGAGCTGAGATCGGAATTCGACTACATACTGCTGGACTGCCCGGCCGGCATCGAGCAGGGCTTTAAAAATGCCATTGCGGCAGCGGATTGCGCTCTGATCGTCACCACGCCGGAGGTCTCCGCCATCCGCGACGCGGACCGTATCATCGGACTTCTGGAGGCCAATGATATCCATAAGATCAACCTGATCGTAAACCGTCTGCGCATGGATATGGTGAAGCGGGGCGACATGATGTCCATCGAGGACGTCATCGACATTCTGTCCATCGATCTCATCGGCGCGGTACCGGATGACGAGAGCATCGTAGTGGCCACCAACCAGGGCGAGCCGCTGGCCGGTGATTCTTCTCTGGCCGGAACTGCCTACATGAATATCTGTAAGCGTATTATGGGCGAAGATGTGCCGCTGATGAATCTGGATGTGAACAACGGATTTTTCTCAAAGCTGGCAAAGCTGTTCAAATAAGTAAAGGGGGAGAAGGAAAATGGCATTAATGGATTTTTTCCGGAGAAAGAGTTCGGGAGACGTGGCCAAGGACAGATTGAAGCTGCTTCTGATCTCTGACCGGGCAAACTGTTCCCCTGAAGTAATGGAACTGATCAAAAATGATATCATCAAGGTTATCTCAAAATATATGGAGATCGACTGCGAAAATCTGGACATTCAGATTACCCAGACCGAGTCCGACGGACAGAACGGCCGTGTGCCGGCCCTGTGCGCAAACATTCCCATCAAGGATCTGAAGCATAAGGATCAGATGAGATAGGACTAACCTGATACAAGAGGAGATTTATGTTTAAACAGTATCGATTGAGGGATTACAGATTCAGACTTGTGTGTTATGTGTATGCTATCAGTATTATCGGAATTCTGGTCATCGGAAGCGCAGAGAAATCCGTACAGAGTCAGCAGATTGTAGGACTTTTTCTGGGAACCGTAGCCATGATTGTAGTCTCATTGATTGATTACAACTGGGTTTTGAAGTTTTACTGGCTGCTTTACGGATTTAATGTGCTCCTGCTGCTTCTTGTGAAGACGCCTTTAGGTGACGACGCCAACGGAGCGGTGAGATGGCTGAAGATCGGAGGCTTCCGCTTTCAGCCCTCAGAGCTTTCAAAGCTGCTGTTGATTCTGTTCTTCGCGAAAATGCTGGAAAAGTACCGGGAGAACCTGAATACCTGGAAGATGCTGGGCCTGCTGGCGGCGCTTTTCGCGGTTCCTGCGGCTCTGATCAAGAGCCAGCCGGACCTGTCCACGACGATTTCTATCTGCATGACCTTTGCCATCCTGCTTTTTATCTCGGGCTTAAGTTACAAGCTCATCGGCGGGGTGCTGGCCGTGGGGATCCCGGCGGCGGTGATTTTCATCAGTCTGATTATGCAGCCGGATCAGAAGATTCTCGATCATTATGCATGGCTTCGTATTATGGCCTGGCTGAATCCGACCAAGTACGCGGACAACGCTTACCAGCAGCAGAATTCCATCATGGCCATTGGTTCCGGTCAGCTGGTGGGAAAGGGATTGAACAATAATCTGGTCTCTTCGGTCAAAAACGGCAGCTTTATTGCCGAGCCCCAGACGGATTTTATCTTCGCGGTGGCAGGGGAAGAGCTTGGTTTTATCGGTTGCGCAACAATTATTTTACTATTGGCGCTGATTGTGATAGAATGTATCTGGATTGGTAAAAGATCCAGAGAATTTTCGGGCACATTGATCTGCTGCGGTGTGGCAGGCTATATCGGATTTCAGAGTTTTGTCAACATCTGCGTTGCAACAGGAATCTTCCCGAATACGGGAATTCCACTGCCCTTTGTGAGCTATGGACTGACGTCGCTTCTGACGCTTTTCATGGCGATAGGATTTGTGTTGAATGTCGGTTTGCAGCCGAAAAAATACTAACTTGGGGGTGTTCCTATGAACATTGGATTAATCGCACATGATGCAAAAAAGAAACTGATGCAGAATTTCTGTATTGCGTACAGAGGAATTCTCAGCAAACATGAACTCTATGCGACGGGTACCACCGGCCGGCTGATCGTGGAGGTTACGAATCTGAATGTGCATAAGTATCTGGCGGGCCATCTGGGCGGCGGTCAGCAGCTGGCGGCACAGATCGAGCATAACCAGATGGATCTGGTTATCTTTCTGCGCGATCCGCTGAATCCCAAGCAGCACGAGCCGGACGTGAACAACGTGGTGAAGCTCTGCGATATGTACAACATTCCGCTGGCGACCAACCTGGCTACGGCGGAGCTTTTAATTAAGGCTCTGGATCGCGGCGATATGGAGTGGAGAGAATTATATAATTAGATTGTATAATTAGTCAGAAAAAAAGTAAATAATAGTTGTGTTTTTAGGGCAGATCGACTATACTGGTATTATCTAAAAAAGGACGGAGTAATGTTGAAACTGTTCTTGAAAGAAAAATGGGAAAACCAAGGAGGACACGGCTATGGTGCAGTTAATTGTAGGAAGTAAGGGAGACGGAAAGACAAAACATTTGCTGGACAGAGTAAACAGCCAGATTAAGACAGCGTCAGGCAATATCGTATACCTGGATAAAAATACCAAGCATATGCATGAGCTTGACAACAAGGTTCGTCTTATCAATGTAGCTGATTATCCGCTTAAGAATTGTGATGAGTTCATCGGTTTCATCTGCGGTATTATTTCACAGGATTATGACCTGGAGCAGATGTATCTGGACAGCTTTTTGAAGATCGCCCATCTGGAGGGCGAGGATCTGACAGACGCGCTGACCCAGCTGAATGCCATCAGCGAGCAGTTTAAGATTGACTTCTGCCTGAGTATTTCCGTTGAAGAGAACCAGCTTCCTGAATTTGCGAAAGAGCAGGTGCTCATTTCCTGTTAGGAATTTTATTTCTACACGATACATAAGAGGATGCCCTGTTTTCAGGGCGTCCTCTCGTTAAGTATGGAGGAATTTGACGGGTGGCAGGAACCGGGAAAAAGAACAAAAAGGTTATCAGATACCGGCGTAGCGACAGAAATATCGCTGTCGTTTTTTTTGGATTTATTCTGGTATATCTGATAGTCTGTATCTATATGTATCTGACCTCAGCCCATATCTCAGGATATGAGGTGATTGAGGGTAATCTGGCCACCGATTACCGCTATATGGGCATTGCCCTGCGGACAGAGCAGGTGTATACGGCGGAAAAGGCGGGCTATGTGAATTATTACGCATCGGAGAATGAAAAAGTGTCGGTACTCTCCACAGTTTATACAGTGGATGAGAGCGGAAAGATGGCAGATATCCTGCAGGAGAACGCAGGGGAGGTAAGCCTTTCGGAGGAGGATTATGCGGAGCTGCGCTCCCAGATCAGCACCTATGTGAGCAGTCTTTCCGATATGGAATTTAACAGTGTATACAATTTTAAGACGAATGTAGACAGCGCCATTTTGGAGCTTGTAAATCAGAACATGATTGACAGGCTGGACAGTGCGGCGGATGATAACAGCGCCCTGTTCACACGCTATAATGCGTCCACAGCCGGAGTGGTGGAGTATTATATAGATGGCTATGAGGATATCAGTCTCGACAATCTGAGCGCGGAATGGTTTGATGGGACGGCCTATCAGCGGCAGAATCTGCGGACCAATGAGCTGGTCAGCTCCGGCGATCCGGTATACAAGCTGATTACCGACGAGAACTGGAAGCTGGTATTTCCGCTGGATACGGAAATGGAGCAGTATATTTTGGACAAGATCCAGGCCAACCAGAAGACGGCTGAGGACGGTACGGTGACCCAGCGGACCACCTACATACAGATCCGCTTCGATAAGGATGAAGAGACGGCCTGGCCTTCTGTGACTGTGGAATACCGGGACGGACAGGCCTACGGCGTGCTTTCCTTTGTGAATTCCATGGTGCGCTACGCGGGTGAGCGGTACTTAAGCTTCGAGGTGCTGCGGGACGAAACCACAGGCCTGAAGATTCCGAAGACGGCTGTGACCGAGAAGGAATTCTATGTGATCCCGGTGGCCTATCTGGAGACTTCCGGAAAAGATACGGGATTTACAAAGCAGGTGACCGGCGCAGACGGTACAGTGACTGCTGAGTTTGTGAACAGTACCATTTATTATCAGGATGAGGAAAACGTCTATGTGAACCCGGATGAGGAAAACTTCAGTACATCGAAGAAGAAGCTGTCCAGCGGCGATCTGCTGATAAAGAAAAATTCCTCGGAGACTTTCCAGGTGGGACAGACCGGGAAGCTCACAGGCGTCTATAATATTAATAAGGGCTATACGATCTTTCGTCGGATAGAGGTTCTCTATGAAAATGAGGAGTATTGTATTGTGAAAGAGGGAACCAGCTTCGGTCTGTCGGTTTACGACCGGATTGTGCTGAATGCGGCCACAGTGGACGAAGATCAGGTTATATATTAGCAGGAGGAAGAAAAGATGAGTATGGTAGTGGAAAATCTGGCAGAGGTGGAAAAGCATGTATGCGAAGCCTGCGAGCGGGCGGGACGTTCCCGGGATGAAGTAACGCTGATTGCAGTCAGCAAGACCAAGCCCGTGTCCATGATTGAGGAGCTGCTTCCGGGCGGCACCAGGGATTTCGGGGAAAATAAGGTGCAGGAGCTTATGGAAAAATATGAGGTGCTGCCGAAAGAGATCCGCTGGCATCTGATTGGCCATCTGCAGCGCAATAAGGTCAAATATATCGTGGACAAGGCATATCTGATTCATTCCGTGGATTCCCTGCGTCTGGCGGAAACCATCAGCGAAGAAGGCGTCAAGAAGGGTGTCACGGTTCCGGTCCTTATCGAAGTCAATGTGGCGGGCGAGGAGAGCAAGTTCGGTGTGTCCCCCGAGGAGACGGAAGAGCTGGTTCGCGCCATCGCCAAACTTCCGGCTATTCAGGTAAAAGGCCTGATGACCATTGCGCCTTATGTGGAAAATCCTGAGGACAACCGGGTACATCTTTCCAAATTGAAGCAATTATCTGTTGACATCAGGAACAAAAATATTGATAATGTATCTATGGATGTCTTGTCTATGGGTATGACCGGCGATTATCAGGTGGCCATTGAAGAAGGGGCTACTATGGTTCGCGTGGGCACAGGCATCTTCGGAGAAAGAAATTACAATATCTGAATTACAATATTTAAAAAGGATAGATTGGAGACAGCAGCATGAGTGTAATCGATAAATTTCTGGATGTCATGAAGCTCGGTGGAGACGACGAGTATGACGATTATGAGGATGATTACGACTACGAAGACGACTACGACGAGAAACCTAAGAAAAGTATTTTTAAGAAAAAGAAGGATGAGGATTCGGAGGATGATTTCCCGGAGGACACTGCCCCTGCAAAGTCTTCCAAGGTAACGCCGATTCGTCAGGCTCAGAGAAGAAATGGAAACGGCATGGAGGTCTGCGTGATCAAACCTGCCAGTTTTGAAGATTCCCTGGAGGTTATGGACACGCTGCTCAGCAACCGTACGGTAGTTCTGAACTTCGAGGGGCTGGATGTGGATGTGGCCCAGAGAATTATTGATTTTACATCCGGCGGTTGCTATGCCATTGGTGGTCATCTGCAGAAGGTATCCGGCTACATTTTCCTTGTGACACCGAAAAATGTGGATATTTCCGGCGATTTGCAGGATATTCTGAGCGGCTCCCTGGATCTTCCGTCAGTGTATAATAAGTAATTATGACAAGAGAAGAACAACAGCTGGAAAAGCATTTCCGGGATTTGGCCCGTACGGCCTATCAGCGTGGAATTGCGGTATTTTCCGATTTTCTGAACTTAAATGAACTGAATATTTTTCAGAGTCTGCGAGGGGAATTCTCCTATCTGGAGACGGAGACCTTCGGAGGCTATGAATTGGCGGAGCGTCAGATAGCGGTATTTCGTCCTGAGGCTCCTGTCTTTTATGCGGATTACCCGGTGAAGTGCCTGAAGGTCACGCCTCTGAACGCGAAGTTTGCGGAGGATCTGAACCACCGGGATTATCTGGGGGCAGTCCTGAATCTGGGAATTGACCGGGCGTGTCTCGGCGATATTCTGGTGGAGGAAGACGCGGCTTACTTGTTCTGCCTGGAGCGGATGGCGGATTTTATCCGGGATAATCTGATCCGGATCCGGCACACCTCCGTCTATGTGGAGCAGGTGGAAGCCGAAAACTTCCACTATGAGCCTAAGTATAAGGAAGTGAGCGGAACCGTGGCGTCGGTCAGACTGGATAAGCTGCTGGCGCTGGCGTTCAATGCTTCCCGCAGCAGTCTGACCGGGCTTATTGAGGGCGGTAAGGTCTTTGTAAATGGGAAGTTAGTCACATCGAACGGCTATGAACCGAAGGAGGGCGATCTGATCTCCGTGCGTGGCATGGGACGGTTCCGGTTTCGGGAAACCGGCGGCCAGTCGAAAAAGGGCCGGGAGTATGTGATTTTGTGGAGATATATCTAGGAGGACATGAGGATGGAACAGAAGATGCGGGTGCTTCCGGTCCGGAAGGACGGGTCGTTCTGCTATAATATTATTCTGAAGCCGGATTTCACGGAGCTGGGCGAACAGGTGAAGACCCTGGGACTGGAAGGCCGGAAGCTTTGTATCGTGGCGGATGAAAAGGCCGGGGAGCTGTATGGTGAGGCGGTCCGGGAGGAGCTTTTGAAGGCCACGGCTAGCGTGGATCTCTATACGATTCCCTCCGGCGAGGAGTATAAGACTCTGGATACGGTACGTCAGGTCTATACCTATCTGATAGAGAAGCATTACGACCGAAAGGATATGCTGGTGGCCCTGGGCGGTGGCGTGACGGGCGATCTGACGGGATTTACGGCGGCGACCTATCTGCGGGGCGTCGGCTTTATCCAGATTCCAACGACTCTGTTGTCCCAGGTGGACAGCAGCATCGGCGGTAAGACCGGCGTGGACTTCGACTGCTATAAAAATATGGTGGGCGCGTTTCATATGCCGCGGCTGGTATACATCAATCCAGCAGTCTTAAAGACCCTCCCGGAGCGGCAGTTTGCCTCCGGCATGGGTGAGATTCTGAAGCACGGACTGATTAAAAATGGAGAATATTTCCGCTGGCTTCTGGAAAACCAGCGGGCTATCCGGGAGCAGGATATGGATATGCTGCTGCCGATGATCGAGGAGAGCTGTAAGGTAAAGCGGGCCGTGGTGGAGCAGGATCCCACCGAGCAGGGAGAACGGGCCCTTTTAAATTTTGGGCACACTGTCGGTCATGCGGTGGAGAAGCTGAAGAATTTCAACTTGTCCCATGGAGAATGTGTGGCCATCGGAACGGCGGCGGCCTCTTACCTGTCCTGGAAGCGGGGACTGATTTCTGAAAAGGATCTGGTCTATATCTGCGAGGGCCTGAAAGAGTTCGGACTTCCGGTTCGGACCGACGGACTTTCTGCGGAGGAAGTTCTGAAGGCTACCAAGTCCGACAAAAAGATGGACGCGGGCAGCATCAAATTTGTGCTGCTGTATCGCATCGGAGACGCCTTTGTGGATCGGACGCTGACAGACGGAGAACTGCTGGATGCGATTCATTGGATTCTGGGAGAATCCTTATATTAGAGGAAGAGAGACATGAACAAGAAGACGAAATATAACCTGATAGGCTTGGCGACTGCAGTACTTCTCATTGCCCTCGATCAGTGGACCAAGGCATTGGCGGTAAAGCATCTGATGAATCAGCAGCCCTTTGTGATCTGGGACGGTGTGTTTGAGCTTCATTATCTGGAAAATCGGGGCGCGGCCTTCGGCATTTTGCAGGGGCAGAAAGTGATTTTTTTGATTTGTACCGTTCTGATACTGGCGGTGCTGGCCTTTTATTATAACCGGATGCCGCTGGAGAAAAAGTATCAGCCTCTGCGTGTGGTGGGAGTGCTGCTGGGTGCAGGCGCGGTGGGCAATCTGATTGACCGGATGGTTCAGAGCTATGTGGTAGATTTCCTGTATTTTAAACTGATTGATTTCCCGATTTTCAATGTGGCTGACTGCTATGTGACGGCAGGAGCCATCCTGCTGGCCATTTTGATTCTCTTTGTATACAAAGATGAGGAGCTGGGCTTCCTGAGCCTGAAAAAGAAGCATGAGTGAGAATGGATTACAGCGGCTCACAGTAAGCCCGGAGGAGGCAGGAGTCCGTATCGATAAGTACCTGGCGGAGCAGCTGCCGGACATTACCCGGTCTTATCTGCAGAAGCTTTTGAAGGACGGAAGTGTGCAGATGAACGGTAAACCGGTGAAGACCAGCACAAAGACGGCAGCGGGAGCTGTCATTGAGCTTACGATTCCCGAGCCAGAGGAGCCGGAGATTCTGCCGGAAGATATTCCCCTTGACATTCTCTATGAGGATTCTGATGTGATCCTCATCAATAAACCAAAGGACATGGTGGTACACCCGGCGGCGGGGCATTACACCGGCACTCTGGTCAATGCGCTGATGTATCATTGCAAGGGTGATTTGTCGGGCATCAACGGAGTCTTACGCCCGGGCATCGTGCACCGCATCGACAAGGATACCACGGGTGTGCTGATCGTCTGCAAGAACGATAAAGCCCATAATGCTCTGGCTGAGCAGCTGAAGGAGCACAGTATCACAAGAAAGTACCGGGCTATCGTCTGCGGCAATCTGAAAGAGGACGAGGGAATGGTGGACGCGCCTCTGGGCCGTCATCCCCAGGATAGAAAGAAGATGGCCATCGTCCGCACCGGTGGCAAGCGAGCCGTGACCCACTACCGGGTACTAGAGCGCTTTGGAAATTATACGTATATCGAGTGTCAGCTGGAGACGGGACGCACCCATCAGATCCGCGTCCATATGGCCAGTCTCGGCCATCCGCTGCTGGGTGACGAGGTCTATGGACGGGTCAAATCCCCGTTTAAACTGGAAGGACAGACCCTTCACGCCATGGTGCTGGGTTTTATCCATCCGACTACGGGCGAGTACATGGAATTTGAAGCGCCGCTTCCGGAATATTTTGAGAAGCTGCTGGAAAAATTGCGGCGAGGATAAGTTAGGGCTTGCGCTTATCGCCAGCCTATGCTATAATAACTAAGTTGATGATAGAAGCAGCCAGATGCCGGCATGTCGGAATGGCAGACGAGGCAGACTCAAAATCTGTTGTGGGTGACCACGTGCGGGTTCAAGTCCCGCTGCCGGCAGGATTTAAAAACTCTGTAAGACTGAAAGACAGGTCTTACAGAGTTTTTCTTTTCCATAAAACACGAACCTTGTATATCCCATTCATTCTGTGCTATAATAAATTCTGATCCGCGGGTCGTGGAAAGCATTGCGCAGTCTGCGGTTCCGCTTTGTGAAAGAGAGTATGTTGCGAAAGGAGGCCCTCACATGACCTGCAAAGAAGTCGAACAGATGATTATGCCCTATATTAACGACGAACTGACGGACAAACAGCTGGGGCCGTTTCTGGAGCATATTAACGCTTGCAAGAACTGCTATGAGGAGCTGGAGATCTATTACACCATTTACGCGGGCCTGTCCCAGTTGGACGGGGAAAATGAGGGACGAGATATGCATAATATCCTTCAGGAGGCGCTACACGCGTCGGAGCAGCGGGTGCGGGGACGGGTGTTCTTCAACCTGTACTATTTGGCGTCCCAGGTGCTGGCCATGGCGGCTCTTGTGGCAATTATTGTGATGGAGATCCTGAAAATATGAGTGAAAAAATACTGCTGGTGGACGGCCACAGCATCATCAACCGCGCCTTTTACGGCGTCACAGACCTGACCAATTCGGAAGGGCTGCATACCAATGCCATTTACGGATTTTTGAATACTTTATTTAAAGTGCTGGAGGAGGAAAAGCCCGATTATCTGACGGTGGCTTTCGATGTGAAAGCGCCTACTTTCCGGCACCAGATGTACGACGCCTACAAAGGGACAAGAAAGCCCATGCCCGCGGAGCTTCATGAGCAGGTGCCGGTGCTGAAGGATGTGCTGCACGCCATGGGCATCGAGACCATGGAAAAGGCGGGACTGGAGGCAGACGATCTGCTGGGAACCGTGGCCAGACGGAGCGAGGCGCGGGGCATGGAAGTGACCGTGCTGTCCGGTGACCGGGATCTCTTGCAGTTGGCCACCGAACACATCCGCATTCGTCTGCCGAAGACAAAGGGCGGCGTGACCGAGACAGAGAATTATAATACCCAGGACGTCATCGACAAGTATCAGGTGGCTCCGCTTCAGATTATCGAGCTGAAAGCCCTGATGGGCGATTCTGCTGACAATATCCCGGGCGTTCCGGGCATCGGCGAGAAGACGGCCACGAACCTGATTGTCCAGTATGGCAATATCGAAAATGCCTACGCCCATGTGGAGGAGATCAAGCCAAACCGGGCGAAGAATGCCCTCCAGGAGCATTATGACATGGCTGTCATGAGCAAGGCCCTGGCCACCATCAATACCGACTGTGATTACGATTACGACTGGGACAAGGCGAAGCTTGGCAATATCTACACCGAGGCGGCCTACGCCCTGATCAAACGATTGGAATTTAAGAACATGCTGTCCCGTTTCCGGGTGGATGCCCCGGCCAATGAGAAAATCGAGAAAATCTTTCAGATGGTAGAGGATTTCGGCGAGGCGGATCAGGTGCTGACTAAAGCGGCAGCGGTGCCCCGTCTGGCCTTTGCGGTGCATCAGGAGGAGGGCCAGGTGCTGGCTCTTTCCCTGACTCTGTCGGAGAAGGAGACCTATGTAATTCCGGTGGAGGGATTTGTGACCGCGGACTGGCTGCTGGGCCGTCTGGGCGAGGCCTTTGCCCATGTACCGGAGATCACAACCCTGAAATTAAAAGAAGCGTTAAAATGTCTGTCGGCGCACGGAGTGACCATCGAAAAAGAGCGGCAAGGCGCGTTTCTGGACGCGGAAATTGCGGCCTATCTGCTGAATCCGCTGAAGGACAGCTACACCTGCGAAGAACTGGCAAAGGAATACGTGAGTCTTACGATTCCGTCCCGGGTGGAGCTTTTTGGTAAGGATAAACTAACTAAAGCGTTGGAAGAAAAGGCAGAAGCCTTCCGCATCTATGGCGGTTACGCTTCTTATATCTTATATCAGTCTATGCCGACACTGCTTGCGGAGCTTCATGAGACCGGCATGGAGGACTTGTACCGGGAAATGGAACTACCGTTGGTATTCACCCTCTTTGGCATGGAGCAGGAGGGCATCCGGGTGGATGCGCAGGCCCTGAAGACCTACGGCGAGGAGCTGGCTGTCCGGATCGGCGAGCTGGAGACAAAGATCTATGAGGAGGCCGGAGAGACCTTCAACATCAACTCGCCCAAGCAGCTGGGTGTCATTTTATTTGACAAAATGGGCCTGAAGGGCGGCAAGAAGACCAAGACCGGCTATTCCACCTCAGCGGAGGTGCTGGAGAAGCTGGCGCCGGAGTGCCCGCTGGTGGCGGATATTTTGGAATACCGACAGCTTGCAAAGCTTAAATCTACCTATGCGGACGGTCTGGCAGCCTATATTGAACCGGATGGGCGGATTCACACCACCTTCCAGCAGACCATCACGGCCACGGGCCGCTTAAGCAGCGTGGAGCCGAACCTGCAGAATATCCCGATCCGCATGGAGCTTGGGCGGCAGATTCGAAAGGTCTTTATCCCGAGAGAAGGCTGCGTGCTGGTGGACGCGGACTATTCCCAGATTGAGCTCCGTGTGTTGGCCCATATGTCCGGAGATGCGAACCTGATTCACGCTTACCGGGGGGCTCAGGACATTCACCGGCTCACTGCTTCCCAGGTGTTCCATATTCCCTTTGACGAGGTGACGGATCTCCAGAGAAGAAACGCGAAGGCAGTCAATTTTGGTATTGTATACGGTATCAGCTCTTTCGGCCTGTCCCAGGATTTAAGTATCTCCCGGAAAGAGGCCCAGGAGTATATTCAGAAATATTTTGAGACTTATCCGAAGATTAAGGAGTTCCTGGATTCCTGCGTGGAGGAAGCAAAGGAAAAGGGCTACGCCCGGACGATGTTCGGCCGTAGACGTCCCATGCCGGAGCTGAAGTCCTCGAATTTCATGCAGCGCTCTTTTGGCGAGCGTGTGGCCATGAACGCGCCGATTCAGGGAACTGCGGCTGATATCATCAAGATCGCCATGAACCGCGTGGATCGGCGGCTGAAAGCGGAGGGCCTGAAGTCCCGGCTGCTTCTGCAGGTTCACGACGAGCTTTTGATCGAGGCCTATACGGAGGAACTGGACAAGGTGGAACAGATCCTGTCCGAAGAAATGCAGGGAGCTGCGGAGCTGGCCGTTCCGCTGGAGATTGATATGAAGCAGGGCAAAAACTGGTACGAGGCGCACTAGGATGAGAGTAATCGGGATTACAGGCGGCGTGGGAGCCGGAAAAAGCGCGATTTTAAAATATCTGACCGGGATGCCGGAAGTCCGGGTAGTGGAGGCCGACGAGGTCGGCCACCTTCTGATGGAGCCGGGCATGGAATGCTATGGGAAAATCAGATCCCATTTCGGGGAAACGGTGATCACTCCGGATGGACAGCTTGACCGGGCGGCCGTGGCGAAAATCGTCTTCGCGGATAAAAAGGAGCTGGATTGGCAGAATGCGCTGATGCATCCGGCCATCAAAAACTGGATCCGACAGGAGATCGAGAAGGAACGGCAGCAGGGCGAATGTACGCTGTTCGTTGTGGAAGCGGCGCTGCTCATCGAGGATCATTACGAAGAATTCTGCGAAGAATTCTGGTACATCTATACGGAGCCGGAGATTCGAAGGGCCCGCCTTAAGGAGAGCAGAGGCTATTCCGACGAAAAGATCGACGCCATTTTCCGGAAGCAGTGTTCGGACGCAGAGTTCCGGGCCCACTGCGCGGAAGTAATCGATAATAACAGCACGAAAGAGGCTGTATATGAGCAGGTGGATACACTACTGGAAAAACTTGGGATTCGGACGAGATAGCAGAACCCCGGGACGCCCCGGTAATCGTACGCCTTTATCCTGACAGAAAAACAATACATGACAGAGAAGGAGTAAAAAAGTAACATGAGATTATGCAGCATCGCCAGCGGCAGCAGTGGCAACTGTATTTACATAGGTTCGGAAGAACATCACATCCTGATTGACGCAGGCATCAGCGGAAAGCGGGTGGAGGCGGGCTTGAACAGCCTGGAGCTTACCGGAAAGGATCTGGACGGTATTCTCCTGACTCACGAACATTCGGATCACATTAAAGGTCTGGGCGTCCTGTCCCGCAAATACGGAGTTCCCATCTACACCACGCCGGGCACCGCGGAGGCCGTGAAGGACATGACAAACCTGGGCAAGATCGATGGAAGCCTGTTCCACGAGATTCACGCGGACGAGGATTTTACTCTGGGGGATCTGACCATTTCCCCGTTCCGTATCTCCCATGACGCGGCGGAGCCGGTGGCCTACCGGGTAGCCTGCGGGGACAAAAAGATGGCGGTGGCCACGGATCTTGGTGTTTATACCGATTATACTATTGACCATTTGAAGGATCTTGATGTACTATTACTGGAGGCGAACCATGATATTCATATGCTCCAGGTGGGGGCCTATCCCTATTACCTGAAGCAGCGCATCTCCGGCGACCTGGGGCACCTGTCCAACGAATCCGCCGGAAAGCTCCTGGGCCAGGTACTTCATGACGACATGAAGGCCGTATTTCTGGGACATCTCAGCAAGGAAAACAATTACGCAGAGCTGGCCTATGAGACGGTGAAGCTGGAGCTGATGCTGAATGAAAGCCCATATAAACCGGGCGATTTTCCCATGTGGGTGGCGAGCCGGGACGAGCAGTCAGAATGTGTGGCAATATAGTTCATCACAGCCTGAAGCACTTGCGGCTGTTGTGTGTAAGAAAGTGATTCAGGGGTGCAAAATTACCACCGGTGAAGCCTATTTTCATGGATTTTGCATCTTAACTGTGAAAGAACGGAACAGTGAAGGAGGATGTTATTATGAAAAGAAGTATTATCACCGTAGTCGGCAAGGATACCGTCGGCATTATCGCAAAAGTATGTACCTATCTGGCGGAGAACGGGGTAAATATCCTGGATATTTCCCAGACCATCGTACAGGGCTATTTCAACATGATGATGATTGTGGATACCGGAAAGGTGGAATCCTTTGAGAAGCTGACCAGTGAGCTTGCCGCTCTCGGCGAAGAAATCGGTGTGGTCATCAAGTGCCAGCAGGAAGAAATCTTCGACAAAATGCACCGCATTTAACCGGGAAAGGAGCCGCTTTTCATGATTAACTTATACGAAGTAAAAGAGACCAACCAGATGATCGAGCAGGACAATCTGGATGTGCGTACCATCACCTTAGGCATCAGCCTGATGGACTGCATCGACTCCGACCTCGACCGCCTGAATCAGAAAGTTTATGATAAAATCACAACGGTAGCCAAGGATCTGGTAAAGGTTGGAAAAGAAATCGAATGCGATTATGGCATTCCCATTGTAAATAAGCGAATTTCCGTGACGCCCATCGCTATCATCGGCGAGGCGGCCTGCAAGAAGCCGGAGGACTATGTGACTCTGGCGGTGACTCTCGATAAGGCGGCCAAAGAGGTGGGCGTGAACTTCATCGGCGGCTACTCCGCACTGGTGTCTAAGGGCATGACCAGGGGCGAGGAGAACCTGATTCGTTCCATCCCGGAGGCCCTGGCGAAGACCGAGCGCGTCTGCAGTTCCATCAATGTGGGCTCCACAAAGACCGGCCTGAATATGGACGCGGTACGCCTGATGGGTGAAATGGTGGTACAGACTGCGGAATACACCAAGGAGCAGGATTCCCTCGGCTGTGCGAAGCTGGTAGTGTTCTGTAACGCGCCGGATGACAACCCGTTTATGGCGGGTGCGTTCCACGGCGTAACCGAGGCCGACGCCATCATCAACGTGGGCGTCAGCGGCCCGGGTGTCGTAAAACATGCATTGAGTAAAGTACGTGGCGAAAGCTTCGAGGTGCTCTGTGAGACGATTAAGAAGACTGCGTTTAAGGTAACCCGTGTGGGCCAGCTGGTAGCTCAGGAGGCTTCCAGACGTCTGGGTATTCCCTTTGGCATCATCGACCTTTCCCTGGCTCCGACGCCGGCCATCGGTGACAGTGTGGCGGAGATCCTGGAGGAGATCGGTCTGGAGCGCTGTGGCGCGCCGGGAACCACGGCGGCCCTGGCCCTGTTAAATGATCAAGTTAAGAAGGGCGGCGTCATGGCGTCCTCCTATGTGGGCGGCTTAAGCGGAGCTTTCATTCCGGTCAGCGAGGATCAGGGCATGATCGATGCGGTGACGGCGGGTGCGCTGACCATCGAGAAGCTGGAGGCTATGACCTGTGTCTGCTCCGTAGGCCTCGACATGATCGCCATTCCGGGCGATACAAAGGCCAGCACCATCTCCGGCATCATTGCCGACGAGATGGCCATCGGCATGATCAATCAGAAGACCACGGCAGTCCGTCTGATTCCTGTCATTGGCAAGGGTGTAGGCGAGACGGTAGAATTTGGCGGTCTCTTAGGCTATGCGCCGATTATGCCGGTGAACCAGTTCTCCTGCGAGGCTTTCGTGAGCCGTAAGGGACGGATTCCGGCGCCGATTCATTCGTTTAAGAACTAAGGAAAAGAAAAAGGATACGGCGCAGAGTTTAGGTTCTGCGCCGTGTTTTGTCCGGAAGGGCAGAATAAAAGGAGCGTATGGATGAAAAAATATAAACATCTGGTATTTGATATTGACGGAACCATGATAGATTCCCTCCCGGTACATATGGTATCGCTCATAAAGACCCTGCGGGAGATAACGGGAAGGGAATATACCGAGGAGGAGCTGAAATTTACCTTTGGTATCCCGGGCGACGCAACGATGCGGCAGCTGGGTATTTCGGATCCGGATGCGGCGGTGGAGCGCTGGCTTGACAATCTGGTGGAAGCAGGCAGCAAGGATATCCCGCTGTTTCCGGGAATCCGGGAGCTTTTGGAAAAGCTACAGGAAAAAGGCGTTCATCTGGGAATTGTGACATCAAAAATGCGAAGTGAGTATATTGCCCAGTTTACGGCCAATGGACTGCTTCCATTTTTTGACAATGTGGTAACAGCCGACGATACGCCCAAGGGCAAGCCGGATCCGGCGCCTATGTTCGCTTACATGAAAATGACCGGAGCTGCACCGGAGGAGATTCTGTTCTTCGGGGATACGGTTTACGATATGGATTGCGCCCGGGGCGCGGGAGTCGATCACGCGCTGGTGCTCTGGGGCTGTCTCTGCCCGGATGAGATCGAGGCTACCTACAAGATGGAAAAGGTAGAGGACATTCTGGATTTTGTATAGAGCGAAAAAAGGAGCGGCTTTATGAAAACCGTCGGAATCATTGCGGAGTATAATCCGTTTCACAAGGGACATGCTTATCAGCTTCGGAAAGCGAAGGAGCTTTCCGGGGCTGATTTTGCTGTCGTGGTCATGAGCGGCGATTTCGTCCAGCGGGGAGGTCCGGCTCTGACGGACAAATACCTGCGGGCAGAGATGGCTTTGCGCTCTGGTGCGGATCTGGTACTGGAGCTGCCGGCCGTATACGCCACAGGCAGTGCGGAGACTTTCGCCCGGGGTGCGGTGAGCGTGCTGGAAGCGTTATCTTTTGTGGATGCGCTCTGCTTTGGAAGTGAGGCGGGCGAGCTTTCGGAGCTCCTGCCCTGTGCCCGGCTTTTTGAGGAGGAGCCGCCCCTTTACCGGGCATGTCTTCAGGGATATCTGAGACAGGGGTTCAGCTTTCCGGCAGCCAGAAGCCGGGCAGCGGAGGAGTACCGGAACAGCACCGAGCGGATTCTCCCCTGTTCCGCCGACGACGCGGACTGCCGCCGGGCGGCGTCCGTCCTGGATTCTCCAAATAATATCCTGGGCATAGAATATCTGCGGGCCCTGCTTCATAAGAAAAGCAGGATAGAGCCTTTGACGCTTCGAAGGGAAGCGGCCGGATATCATGAGCTGACCCTGGATACGGAGATGGCCTCCGCTTCAGCTATCCGGAATGCGGTGGCAGGTGCTGACAGCGTCGATAGGGTATCCCTCGATCCGGTGGTGGCTGCGCAGCTTCCGGAGGCTTCCACAGAGCTTCTGACAGGGGCGATGCAAAGAGGAGAGACCATTTCCCTGGATGATTTTTCGCCCCAATTGTTCTATCGGCTGCTGAACGCCTCCCAGGCGGAGCTGGCGGCCATGCAGGACGTGGGAGAGGAGCTGGCGGCCCGGATTTATAAAAAACGCCTGGCTTTTACGACGGCAGAGGAGTTCGCAGATCGGATCAAGACCCGCCAGGTGACCCATACGCGGGTGACGCGGGCGCTGTGCCATATCTTACTGGGCTTTTCGGAGAAAGGGCTGGAGGAGAAAAAGGCGGCGGATTATCCGGTGTATCTGCGGGCGCTGGGCTTCCGGAAGAGCGCCGGGGAGTTGCTTTCGGCCATCAAGCGAGAGAGCAATTCGCCCCTCCTGGTGAAGGCAGCAGACGCGGGAAAGCTTATGAGGGCGGAGCAGCTTACACTGTTTGAACAGGATGTGGCGGCGGCCCATGTCTATGAGTCCGCCGTAGCCCTGAAGACCGGGCGTCCGCTGAAGAATGAATATACACGGAGTCCGGTGATTCTGCCGTGACGGAGACAGAGACCCGTCTGGCTGCGTCAGAAAGCCGGACATAAGAACTGTGGATAAAGGTGACTACAGAAAGAACAGGGGGGACTGCTTGGAGAATGCAGCGTTGTATAGAAAAAACAGTATCAGCAGAATATGACGGTTCTACCTTGCAGCATTTCCTGCGGGAAGGCATGGGGCTCACCAGGAAGGAAATCAGCCGGGCTAAATTTCTGCCGGATGGCATCTGTGTGGACGGAGAGCGGAAAAAGGTGACGACCCGGGTTCAGGCCGGCCGGCTGGTAAAAGTGCGGACGGAAAGGGAAGATGCAGTAAGCGCCCACCTGGAAGCTTCGGACGTAGCGCTGGAAATTCTGTACGAGGATGCGGATGTGCTGGTGGTCAATAAGCCAGCGGGAATCTCGGTGCATCCCTCTGGCAGGCAGACCTTCCTGGCAGACACGCTGGCGAACCGCTTGGTGTCTTATCTGCGAAAAAAAGGCGAGGAAGGAGTTATACGTATCGTGGGCCGCCTGGACCGGGATACCTCCGGCGTGGTGCTGGCGGCGAAGAACCGGACAGCGGCGGCGAGACTCATGCGGCAGCGGGAGGAGGGAAAACTCCGTAAGACCTATTTGGCGCTGACCGATGGCATTCCGAAGCCGGAGCGGGGCAGCATCTGCAAATCGCTCCGACCGAATCCGGCGGATAAGACCCGGATGCAGGTGTGCCCGTCAGGGGATGCGCAGGGAAAGTACGCGAAGACCTGTTACGAGGCTGTAAAAAAATGGGAATCTGAAAATACTGCCTTTGTAAAGCTGCAGCTGGAGACGGGCCGTACTCATCAGATCCGGGTGCATATGCAAAGCATCGGCTGCCCGCTTAAGGGAGATCCGCTGTACGGGAAAGCGGACAGCGGCCACGGGATAACCCGAACGGCTCTCCACGCCGCCATGCTGGATTTCTGCCAGCCCTTCACCGGGGAGCCCCTTCACATGGAAGCGGCGCTCCCGAAAGACATTGCCAGATTCATGGCGGATGTGTTAGAATAGCCATAGTCTTCCGGTCTGCCCGGAGGGCATTACATAGAAAGTGAGAACTTATGGGAAAATCTTTATATATCGCAGAGAAGCCCAGCGTGGCACAGGAATTCGCCAGGGCGCTGGGGCTTCAGACTGCCAGAAGGGACGGCTATCTGGAGGGTGAGGACGCCATCGTGACCTGGTGCGTGGGGCATCTGGTGACCATGAGCTATCCGGAGGTCTACGACGGGCGCCTGAAAAAATGGAGTCTGTCCACCCTGCCGTTCCTGCCGAAGGAATTCAAGTATGAGGTCATTCCCTCGGTGAAAAAGCAGTATACGATTGTCAGCGGCCTTCTGAACCGGCCGGACGTGGAGATCATCTACGTCTGTACCGACTCGGGGCGGGAAGGAGAATATATCTACCGTCTGGTGGAACAGATGGCTGGCGTTAAAGGAAAAAAGCGTCGTAGGGTCTGGATCGATTCCCAGACAGAAGAGGAGATCTTACGCGGCATCCGGGAGGCGAAGGATCTGTCGGAATACGATAATCTGGCCAGCGCCGCCTATCTCAGGGCCAAAGAGGACTATCTGATGGGGATTAATTTTTCCCGCCTCTTAAGTCTCAAATATGGCGACACCATTTCCAATTACCTGAATACCCGTTACACAGTCATTTCCGTGGGACGGGTCATGACCTGCGTGCTGGGCATGGTGGTGCGGAGAGAACGGGAGATTCGGGAATTCGTGAAGACCCCCTTTTACCGGGTGCTGGGAGACTTCGGGCTCCATGGCCGCAGCTTTGAGGGCGAATGGCGGGCCGTATCGGGTTCTGCCTACTGCGAACCGCATAAATTATATAAGGAAAATGGATATAAGAAGAAAGAGGACGCGGAAAGCTTAATCCGATTTTTGGAAGCAGAAAAGCCGGTACAGGCGGTGCTGGCTTCCATGGAGCGGAAGAAGGAGAAGAAAAATCCCCCCCTTCTGTTCAACCTGGCGGAGCTTCAGAACGAGTGTTCCCGCCGCTTTAAGTTAAGCCCCGACGAGACCCTACGGGTGGTGCAGGAGCTTTATGAAAAAAAACTGGTGACCTACCCCCGAACCGACGCTCGCGTGCTTTCCAGCGCCGTGGCGAAAGAAATCTACAAGAACATCGGGGGATTGCGCTCCTATGGAAAACTTTCGGAGTATGCGAACGAAATCCTGAATGGCACAGCCTGGAAGGGCATTGCAAAGACCCGCTATGTAAATGATAAGCAGATTACTGACCACTATGCCATTGTGCCGACTGGTCAGGGCCTTTCGGCGCTTCGAAGTCTGAATCCGGTGTCGGAGCAGATTTACGAGGTCATTGCCCGGCGTTTTCTGGCTATCTTTTATCCGGCGGCTGAGTACCAGAAGATGCAGCTGGTGATCGAGGTACGGGGTGAGCGATTTTTCTCAGGCTTCAAGGTGCTGCTGAACGAGGGATATCTGAAAGTGCTGCCCCAGGGCCTGTCGGAAGCCGCGAAGAAAAAAGCTGACGCGGAAAATGAGGAGACCGAGGATGTACGGGTGGACGCGGAATTTTTGGAGCTCCTAAAGCATCTGAAAAAAGGTGATTCTGTGGAGGTCAGCGGCTTTCATATCAAGGAGGGGGAGACTTCCCCGCCCAAGCGCTACAATTCCGGCTCCATGATTCTGGCCATGGAAAATGCGGGCCAGCTCATTGAGGACGAGGAGCTGCGGGCTCAGATCAAGGGCAGCGGCATTGGCACCAGCGCCACCCGGGCCGAGATCCTGAAGAAGTTAGTCAATAATAAGTATATTGCCCTGAATAAAAAGACCCAGATCATTACGCCGACCCTTTTAGGGGAAATGATTTTCGACGTGGTGCGGGCGTCCATTTACGGGCTTCTGAATCCGGAGCTGACTGCCAGCTGGGAGAAAGGCCTGACCCAGATGGCTGAGGGAACCATTACAGAAGATTATTACATGCAGAAGTTGGAAAAGTATATTACGGACAAGACGCAGGCAGTGCTTGCTGCCGATTACCGGAGAGCCCTGCGCCCCTGTTTTGACGCGTCCGCCCGTTTTTATAAAACCCAGAAAAATGTGAAAAAGGAGACGAAAAAGAAATGAAAGCATTGGAAGTAAAAGAACTGTATACCTTAAGTGAGACTTTAGCTGCGCCCCTTCTTGAGAGCGTCACCTATCCCTGGGAGGCTCTGCCGAAGATCCACGATTTTATTCTGAAGCTTGGCGAGAGCTTAAACGAGGAAGAGTACGAGAAACGCGGAGAGAATATCTGGATTGCCCGCTCTGCCAAGGTGGCTCCCACTGTGTCCATCACCGGTCCCTGCATCATTGGAAAGGATACCGAGGTACGCCACTGTGCCTTTATCCGTGGAAATGCCCTAGTGGGAGAGGGAGCCGTAGTCGGCAACTCTACAGAGCTGAAAAATGTGATCCTGTTCAACAAGGTGCAGGTTCCCCATTACAATTATGTGGGCGATTCCATCCTGGGTTACAAGGCCCATATGGGCGCAGGATCCATCACCTCCAATGTAAAATCAGATAAGAAACTGGTGAAGGTCCACACTCTCGAGGGCGATATTGAGACCGGCATCAAGAAGTTCGGCGCTATGCTGGGCGATGAGGTGGAGGTGGGCTGCGGCTCTGTCCTGAATCCTGGAACGGTCATCGGAGCGCACACCAACATCTATCCGCTGTCCTCCGTGCGCGGCGTGGTAGCGGCCAACTCTATCTATAAGAAGCAGGGTGAGGTTGCCGAAAAGCATGAATAAGACAGATCATGGCGGGCTGCTTTCGGGAAGTACCCTGAAGTGGCTTGCCATTCTCCTGATGCTCATCGACCATGTGGGAGCGAGCCTTTTGGAGGTCTTTGTCCTGAACGGCTACAGCAATTCCCCGCTGGCCGGACTTACAGGAAATGTGGATTTCTGGTGGAAGGTGGATCGCGTTCTGCGCTATATTGGTCGTTCCGCCTTTCCGATTTTCTGCTTTCTACTGGTGGAGGGCGCAGTGCATACCAGGGATATCCGGCGCTATGCAGGAAGAATGATAGCATTTGCGTTTGTCTCGGAGCTCCCCTTTGATCTGGCCTTGCGAAATCATTTTCCATGGTGGGCGCACCAGAACGTATTCTTTACCCTGGCGTTGGGACTGTCTGCCATTCTGGTCTTTCAGCGAAGCGCCGGGAGAGAGTGGCGCGGCCTGGCGGCTCTGGGCGCAGCGGCGATTCTGGCGGAAGTCTGCAAAACCGACTACGGCGCCACCGGCGTGCTGGTCATCACGCTGATGTACCTGTTGCGGGAGAACCGTGCCGCGGCCCTGGCGGTCTCTTATGTCCTGCTGGCCGTTGGCGGCAGCATAGAACTTTACGCTCTGCCCGGCTTCCTGGCCCTGCTTCTCTATAACGGAAAGCGTGGCCGTCAGCCCAAGCGCTTTTTCTATTGGTTTTATCCGGTGCATCTGCTGGCGCTGTGGGGAATAGGAAATTTTGTCCTGCCATACGTGATTGAAAAAATCTGACATTCTAAAAGAGCATATTTGAGAGAAAAGCCTGTCGAAGGGAAATATTGCTTCGACAGGCTCTTTGTAGATTATAAATGAAACTCTGAAAAAAGTGATTCCCGATATCCAGGGTCTTCTGTGACACGTTTGATATCAGCGATACGATTGCTGTCAAGCAGCTTCCCAATGAGAGTAGATAGACGGGAAATACCTTCCTCAAGGCCTTTCTGCTCTCGAGCTTCCAATCTGCTTGCAAATAATTCTTCCAATGCTTCGCACATAGATGCTTCATCTCCTTCATTTAATGAATTAGCACGGATAACCGCGTTCATGAAGGTCTTGTACACGGGGTCATCCTCATGGGGCTTATAGGCAAGACCGAGCTCCTCAAGAGGCATATCTTTTGTAATGTGATTTGTCAGGCAATGTAGCCAAAGATACCTGTTAGGCGGCAACTGCGGTAAGACAATCAGTTGAACCGGAAACAGTCCTATGTGTATATAATATAATCCATCAATGATTTTTTCAACAGGATCTTTTGTGACTTTCATAAAATTTTTTCGGATATAAGCGAAAAGCTTTTTAGGGTAGCGGTGTGTGATCAGGGTGAGGGTGACTTGCTCTACTGCTTTCGACTGATTTAAAAAGTCAGGAAAACTGCATACATAGGACAGTGCCTTGAAAAAATTGGAAATATTCATGGATTCATGGGGTCCTTTATAGTCAACCAGGTTATAAGTACGAAAAAATCTGGCAATCGGTGAACCAATGGAGGGACTGCCTGGAATTTTTTGGATTAGGCAGTCAACACGACGCGGTCCTTCATTTAATGGGAATTCTGGAAGATAAGTAAGAATATCACTGGTATGCGCCAATTCAATCTGAAGTCCGGATACAATTGCAGCATGCCAGTTAATGCGTGGTTTGGATTTAGATGAGTTCATAGAATAAACGGGCGCCTCCCTGGGGTAAAGTTTCAAAATTCATTTGGGGCTATTGCACAGGTGCACGAAAATGCTTCTTGAATGATTAGATAGTAACATAAAAAATTCAAAAGTGCAACACTTACGCAACAAATAATTGACAAAGCAACAAAAATGATATAAGATAAAAATGTAAACAGATTTATAGAGGACAGAAAGATGGAAATAGATAAGAGCTTAGTGGAACTGAAAGATATCTCTGAGAAAGAAAACCAAGATGATTTTAAAAAACGACTTATGAGGTATATGGAATTGTTGGCAGGCTACCGCAAATATAAAGAACCAGATAGAGAACAGGTGGCAGAACTGGTGGTCCAGGCAAAAGGGGATCGGAGTATGAGACAATTTGCCGCTGATATAGGAGTAAATGTCTCCACTTTATCACGGGTTATAAATCAGAAGACGAGTACAGCAAATTCAGATGAACTGATGGCTAAAATTGCGGCGGGCGCGGATTCTTACGCGGATTTCAGTTTTGAGAGAATTATGGATGCAAATGGGAAAATCGAAGCTGATGCGAGAAAAACTGCAGAAGCGGAAGAATATATTCAAAAATGTAAGCAAATATTATTGACAGGATTGATTGGCCGGGGATATTCCGTAAAAGAAGTAACGCAGGAGGTTCCAATGTGTGATTGGATCTTACAGACCGATGCAGTTGGCAGAGGAGAAGGGCGTTGGGGATTTGAATTCAAAAAGCTGACAAGCTTTGGTGATCATAGCGGGATGCCGACGGGTTCAGGAAAGACAAGAAGGGCCATCGATCAGATTTTTGTGGGATTTTATACCGGTAAACTAAAGGTTGATAAGATGTCCCTGATTGTCGACAGAGCTGTGATTTATGAGCAGACGAAAAATATCTTGGAACAGTATGTGATTCCAGATGAAGTTTCACTTATTTTGCTTAAGGGCAATGGCGAATTTGAAGAATATGTAGTACCGATGAAAGATAATAACGAAAAGACGGTGTTTTGAATAAAGAAGAAAAGAGATAAAGAATCAGCGCTTGTTGGACATAAGAAAGCTTCCAACAGGCGCTGATTTTTTACTTTACAGGAAATTGCTTTCCTGTAAAGTAAAAAACACTCCGCGAGGATGCGCACTGCGGCGGATAAGGTAGATGTCACAAGCGACCGCCGCAGGCGCGAGAATGTGCCAAGGCACATTCTTTGTTATTACGCTTCAAAGATATAGGCAGCTTCAAAGCCTTCCCGTACCGCCGTAGCGATTCGGCCGCCCCTGCGGGCGTCGCCAACAATATGTACCTGCGGGCAGCAGGACTCGAAGCTTTCGGCCAGAGCGGAGCGCGGGCGCACACCCAGGGCCAGAACCACGGAGTCTGCGGGGATCACTACGGTGCTGTGATCGTCGATCTTTTCCATCGTTACGGTCTTTTCTTCAATGGAAAGGAGCTTGTGGCCGGTGTAGATGCCCGGGTTGTGGGGCAGGATACGGCTGAGCTCATCGTTCCGGATTGCGCCGAAGATGCCCGGGCCCATCTCAGAAGCCATTTCCACGATGGAGACGGAGAGACCGCGGCTTAAGAGCATTTCGGAGGTCTCGAGGCCGGTCAGGCCGGAACCGATGACAGCCACCTGTCCGGTCGGATTCGCTTTGCCGGTCAGGACATCTTCCGCGGTGCAGACATGATTCTGCTGCATGCCCGGCAGGGGCGGAATTACAGGCTCCGCGCCGCAGGCAACTACGATGCCCACCGGGTTCAGAGCGCTTACCAGCTCCGGAGTAGCGGCAGTGTCGAGACGGACTTCTACGCCCAGATGGCGGATCTGGGTCTCCATGGTTTCGGAAAGACGGGTCAGTTTATCCTTAAAAGCAGGCTTGTCGGCCACGTTCAGAGTACCGCCCAGTTTCGCCTCCTTCTCAAAGAGAACCACATGGAACTGACGCAGTGCCAGCACCCGTGCGGCCTCCATACCGGCGGGGCCGCCGCCCACGACGACAGCCGTCTTGCCGGCGCCGTCCTTGCGGATATGGGAAAATACATCCTCTCTTGCGGTGCGGGCGTTGATAGCGCAGCGGATCGGTAGTCCCTGACCCAGTACGCGCTCCCGGCAGTAGAGACAGCCGATACACTTGCGAATCTCATCCGCATGGCCTGCTTTAGCCTTGTTCATGAAATCCGGATCCGCCAGCTGGGAACGTCCCAGACCCACGAAATCACAGACGCCTTCCTCCAGAAGAGACTCCGCGAAATCCGGATCCTTGATGGTGTTGGTGGCAATGACCGGGATGTGAAGAACTTCTTTATAAGCCTTGGCTACATGCTTCTTCCAGCCGGCCTGATAGGAGAAGGGCTCGCAGTTGGCGTCGCCGTTCCGTGCGCTTCCGTTGCTGATGTTGATGGCGTCGATGCCGCAGCCTTCCAGGTATTTGGCGATCTCCAGACCGTCCTCCAGGGTCAGAAAGCCGTCCACAGGAGTCATCTCATCGCCGCACATGCGGACGAGAATCGGGAAACGGGGTCCCAGCTTGGCCCGGATACCGGCGATGATTTCTGCGATGAAGCGGCAGCGGTTTTCCACGCTTCCGCCGTACTCGTCGGTTCTGCGATTATAATATTTGCTGAAGAACTGGGCAATCAGGTAGCCATGGGCTCCGTGAAGCTCCACGCCGTCGTAACCGGCCTTTTGGCAGCGAACTGCAGCGTCGATGAATTTCTGCTCGATGCGCTTGATATCTTCCAGGGTCATTTCCTTCGGAACCGGCCGTCCGTCCGCAATGGGAACGGCGCTGGGAGCCAGGTTCTGGCGTCCGGTAAAGTTCGGGTTGGAGGTGGCGCCGCCGTGGTGAATCTGAGCCACGATCTTGCAGCCGTAGAGATGAACCGCGTCGGTCAGCTTCTCCATTTCCGAGATATGGTAATCCCGGGCGATACGCAGGTTGTGGATGGACGGGATACTGTCTACATCATCCACGCCGGTGTATTCGTTGATGATCATGCCGATGCCGCCCTTGGCCCGCTCCTGATAGTAGCGGATCTGTCTGGGAGTGACGATGCCATCCTTGTCGGCCATATCGGTGGCCATAGGCATCATGACGCCGCGGTTTTTCAGAACCAGGGTTCCGATGCGGCCTTTTTCAAATAATTTTTCATAACTCATGGTATGTATTCCTTTCTTTTTTAAAGTGATAGCAGAGAAAACTAACAGTTTCCGCGCAGTACGCTGGAAGAAATTCCTTTTAACATGTTCCGGTCGATGCTCTTTAAGGCTTTTACCAGGGTATCCAGTTCTTCCTTTGTGGTAAATGCGCTTAAGCTGACCCGGACAGTACCGTCGAACTCCTGATCCTTCAGGTGTTTATGGATGCGGGCGGCGCAGTGGTGACCGGCCCGGACGGCGATATCCCATTCTTTGTCGAGAATTGCGCCTACTTCATTGGCCCGGAATCCGTCGAGATTCAGGGAGATAACGCCTGCCTGAAGGGTGGGATCCGGCGCGCAGTAGAGGTGCAGTCCCGGAATCTCCCGAAGCTGTGGAATCAGATATTCCATCAGATCATCCTCGATTTTTTTCGGCTTCGCAGTTTTCAGCCACTGGAGAGAAGCCTGCAGGCCTGCGATGGCGGGAGTGTCCATGCTGCCGCACTCCATTTTCTCGGGCATATAGCGGGGCATATCTTCACTTAAGGACTTCATGCCGTTGCCTCCTGCCAGAAGCTCTTCAAGGTCGACGCCGGTTTTCAGAAGAAATCCGCCGATGCCAAAAGGCGCGTAGAGCGTCTTGTGACCGGCAAAGGTAATAGCGTCCGCTTTAAGATACGAGAAGCGCAGCTTCAGGAGTCCCATGGCCTGGGCCGCGTCCAGCAATGTGAAAGCGCCGTATTCCCTAGCCATGAGAAAGATTTCACGGGCCGGAAGGATGTAACCGGTCACATTGCTGATGGCGGAGACACTGACAAAATCCGGCGGCGTCTGCCGGAACAGCTCTTTCGTGGCCGTAAGGTCGATGGAGAGGTCATCTGAGAGCGGTAGCTCCAGTACCCGGATGCCGACATGCTTTTCCAGAAGCTTCAGGGGGCGTAATACCGCGTTGTGCTCATAAGGTGATACGTAGGCCACGGAATGTTCTGTCCATTTCTGTCCCTGAATAATCTGGTTCAGAGCGATAGTTACAGACGGCGTCAGGATGACCTGAGCCTGCTCCCTGGCGTCACATAAGCTGACCAGCTGCTCCCGTACCTCCCGAATCATAGCAGTGGCGTCCCGGGCCGCCTGATACGCGCCCCGGCCCGCGTTGACGGCCGTCGTGCGGTTGAAATGATCTACAGCGTCCCAGACACATTCCGGTTTTGGAAAGGTGGTTGCGCCATTGTCAAGATAAATCATTGCGTTCATCTCCATTAGTTTACTGATAAAAATTTACACTTTTGTGTATTAACGTAATAATGCTCTTTCGGTAGAAAGAAAGCTGCGGATCTGCCGTCGGCAAAACTACAGCTTGGTTTATTATAGCACGAAGTCCTCTAAAACGGAAGTCCTAACAGAAATACAATTTCCGGATATATTCCACCGGCATCGCCTGTCCGGTCCAACGTTCAAATGCCTTAGCGCCTTGATGGAGTAGCATGTACATACCGTTGAAGGTGTGGCAGCCTGCTTCCTTTGCGGTGCGCAGAAGCAGGGTTTCCCGGGGGTTGTAGATGACGTCGCCCACCACCAGACCCGGATGGAAGAAAGCGGGATCCGGGATCAGGGAAGCGTCTGTACGGGGAGCCATGCCTACGGAGGAGGCGTTGATGAGGACGTCGGCCTCGTCCAGACAGTGCCTGAGTGAAGTGTTGTCCTCCAGGTCAAAGAGACGGATCCGGCAGTCGCAGCGAGCGTGGATCCGTTGGATTTCCTCGGCGATTAGCTTGGTGGATGCAGAAGCGCTTCGGGCGAAGACGTCGATGAAGGCAGTGCCGTCCAGGGCTGCCTGGGCCAGAATGGCTGCCGCTGCTCCGCCGCTGCCAAGCAGGACCGCGTGCTTTCCCTCGCAGGAGAAGCCGGCGTCCCGCATGGACTGCAGAAAGCCATAGCCGTCGGTATTGTCACCAAAGAGCTGTCCGTCCCGGTTTACGACGGTATTGACTGCGCCGCTTAAAAGGGCGGAATCGGAAAGGGTATCCACCCGGTCGTACATAAGCCGTTTCAGGGGCATGGTGCAGTTCCAGCCTGTGGCCCCCAGGGTGATCAGCCCGTCAATGGCCCGCTCAAAATGCGCTTCGTCTACAGGAAAAGCCAGATACACGCAGTTGATTCCCAGTTTCTGGAAGGAAGCGTTGTGCATGGCGGGGGATATGCTGTGGGAAACGGGATTTCCCAGCAGACAAGTAAGTTTTGTAGTGCCTGTTATGTCGAAATTTTTGTCCATTTTTATACCTTTTGCTTGAAGTTGTTGGGGTTATCGTGTACACTTTTACTAAGGGTACAAAAAAATCGGAAAATTGTCAATTGCATTTTGACGGGGTTGGAATGTATGGAAAGAAAAACAATTTACGGTCAGAATTCGGGCAAATTCGACTTGCTAAAATCCCCCCGTGAGGGTATAATTGTATTAAGATTGTCATGAAATTAACACAATTTTAAGTTTGAAATAAAAGGAGGAATATGCGATGCATATGGTAGACGGAGAACACGGACATTGTCACGGACACGAGCATGACCACGATCATGAGCATTGCCATGACCACGGCCATGAGCATACCCACGATCACAGCCATGAGGGCTGTAGCTGCGGCTGCGGCGGTCACGATCATAAGCCGGGCAGTGAGCAGGAGGCGCTTCTTTCCTATATGTTAGATCATAATAAGCATCATGCGGCTGAGCTGGCAGATGTGGCAAAGAAGTTCCGCGAGGTTGGAAAGGAAGACGTGGCTGTACAGATTGAAAAGGCCATTGAGAATTTTGACAAGGGCAATCTGTATCTGAGCCTGGCACTTTCCTTGGTACAGTAATAAGGAGGCATCATTATGTGTTTGGCAACTGTATATAAGAACACGCAGGATACAGAAGAGGTTGTGCTGAAGAATGTCAGCAAGATTTACGTGGAAGGAAGTCAGGTGCGCCTGGTAGATATTATGGGCGCAGAGGTAGTGGTAGAAGGAACGATTTCCTTTGTAGACCTGACCGGTTCCGTCGTAAAGTTAAACTGCCCGTCCGCGTAAGAGGGGCAGCGGTCCGTATGGCAGGCGGACGATCAAAGTGATATCAATAATGTTGATATAGCAAAATAATGGAGGTTGGTTGAAATGACAAAGTTAACAGACATCATGAACGAGCGCATGGCGCTGTCTTTCGAGGTTTTCCCGCCGAAGACTGAGAAGGGTATGGAGAATCTTCCGGGCACGATCGAGCATCTGTGCAAGTATCAGCCGGATTACATTTCCTGTACATACGGCGCAGGCGGCGGAAATGTAGGAGCAAACCGCGAAGTATGTCAGATGATTAAGAACGCTGGCACTACACCGGTTACCCACTTTACTGTAATCAAGAATACCAAGGAAGGCATGAAGGATCAGCTGCAGCAGTACCTGAACGAGGGCGTAGATCATGTTCTGGCTCTCCGTGGAGATATTCCGCTGGGCGAGACCACTACCTGTGGTGATTTCCAGTATGCTACAGACCTTGTAAAGTTTGTACGTGATGAGTTCGGCGATAAGTTTGAGATCGCTGTAGCAGGTTCCCCGGAGGGACACATCGCATGCAGAAGCCTGGAGTCCGATATCGCGGTTCTGAAGCAGAAGCAGGACAACGGTGCTGACTACATCATGACTCAGCTTTGCTGGGATATGGAGCAGTTCAAGTACTGGCTGGACGCTATCTACTCCGCTGGTGTTACCATGCCGGTAGACGTAGGAGTTATGCCGATTCTGGATCAGGCAGCTACCATCAATATGGCACTGTCCCGCAACGGCTGTGTAATGGATCACGAGCTGTGCAAGATTATTTCCCAGAACTGGCTGTTCCCGAACCCGTTCGCAGCTAAGGACGCTGAGGGCAAGCCGTTCGATATGTTCTATGATGACAAGGTTAAGAGATTCCGCGAGGCAGGAATCGAGTACACCATCAAGCAGATCGATACCTATCGTTCTCTGGGTGTAAACGGTATCCATCTGTACGCTCTGAACAAGTGGAAAGATGTATCCGAGATCATCGACCGCGCAGGTCTGAAGACTTTAATCTAGTTACTTAAAATTGATTATTAAAATTGCGGGTGGGGCACAAACCTGCCCGCGGTAAAAGGCAGGAGAGAACAAAGATATGCCACATACAATTGCCGTAGCCGGAAAAGGCGGTGTGGGAAAAACTACACTTACAGGACTTTTAATTGAATACCTGTGCCAGAAGAAGCAGGGACCTGTTCTGGCTGTAGATGCAGATGCCAATTCCAATCTGAACGAGGTACTGGGCGTGGAGGCTGCTCCGACCCTGGGCGAGATTCGTGAGGAGATTGCAAAGGCAGAGACAGCGGGTTCCAACCCGATTCCGAAGGGAATGTCCAAGCAGGATTACGCGGAGCTCAAATTCGGAGAAGCGCTTTCCGAGCAGGACGATTATGATTTGCTGGTGATGGGTCACACACAGGGAAAGGGATGCTATTGCTTCGTCAACGGGCTCCTGACGACCCAGATTGCAAGATATGCCAAGAATTACAAATATATAGTAGTAGACAATGAAGCGGGAATGGAGCACATCAGCCGCGGAATTCTTCCGTCGGTAGATACCATTATTCTGGTCAGCGACTGCTCACGCAGAGGCGTGCAGGCGGTAGGACGTATCGCAAAGCTGATTCCGGAATGTGGACTGAAGCCCAAGTCCGTAGGACTGATTATCAATCGCGCTCCGGGTGGAGTGCTGAATGCGGGAACGAAAGAAGAGATCGAAAAACAGGGCCTTCATCTGCTGGGCGTCGTTCCTCAGGACGAGCAGGTGTTTGAGTATGACTGTGACGGCGTGCCCACAGTAAAGCTTCCGGAGGATTCTCCGGTCCGCAAGGCGCTGTACAGTATTATTGACCAGTTGGATCTTTCATAATAAATTTATGAAAATAAAAAAAGGTAGGAGGTTTATAATGGGAGATTTAAAGTTGACAACGGTGGAGGAAATGGAAGCCGCAACAGCCAGACTTCTGGAGACAGGAGCAAAGGTAGGTGCTGATGCCTGGCAGCTTCGTGTGAAGAACCAGACGCCGCACTGTAAGTTTGGTGAGCAGGGTGTCTGCTGCCGAATCTGTGCTATGGGACCGTGCCGTATTACACCGAAGGCACCGAGAGGTATCTGCGGATGTGACGTACATGGTATCGTAGGACGTAACTATCTGAAATTCACAGCAGGCGGAGCAGCTACACACTCTGACCATGGCCGTGAGATCTGCCACACCCTGTATGCTGCACAGCCGGACGGAGCTTACAAGGTAAAGGATCCGGAGAAGCTGATCCGCATCGCGAAGGAGTGGGGCGTAGAGACCGAGGGTAAGGATATCTACGATCTGGCTCATGAGATGGCAGAGACAGCTCTGATGGAGTATGGTAAGCCCTTCGGCGTACAGAGATGGCTGAAGAGAGCTCCGGAGCATACCCAGAAGCTGTGGCATGACGCTGAGATCGAGCCGAGAGCCATTGACCGAGAGGTAGCTACTTCCTTACATATGACTCATATGGGATGTTCTTCCAAGCCGGAGGCACTGGTTCGTCAGTCCTTGAGAGCAGGTCTGGCTGACGGCTGGGGCGGATCCATGTGCGGAACCGAGTTCTCCGACGTACTGTTCGGAACTCCGAAGCCCATCGATACCGAGGCAAACCTGGGCGTTATGAACGCTGACAATGTAAACATCGTAGTACACGGACATGATCCGTCACTGTCTGAGATGGTCTGTGAGTACGCAGACGATCCGGAGATGATCGCATATGCAAAGAGCATGGGCGCAAAGGGAATCACCGTATCCGGTGTATGCTGTACCTCCAACGAGGTAGCTATGCGTCGCGGTATTCCGATGGCAGGTAACTTCCTGCAGCAGGAGAACGTAGTTCTGACAGGCGCATGTGAGGCTATCGTTGTAGACGTGCAGTGTATCTTCCCGGCACTCGGCCCCCTGAGCAAGTGCTTCCATACCAAGTTTATCACCACTTCTCCCATCGCGCAGATGCCGGATTCCGATTACATCCGTTTTGATGTAGGAACCGCTGCAGAGAAGGCAAAGCAGATTGTTAAGATTGCATGTGAGAACTTCAAGAACCGTAAGCCGGATCTGGTATATATTCCGGATATGAAGCAGAAGGCAACCGTTGGATACTCTCTGGAGGCTCTGGTAAAGACTCTGGATGGTGTAACCAACTCCCAGGTAGATGTAACAGGTACCACCAAGCCGCTTATCGAGTGTATCACCTCGGGTGTTATCCGTGGTGCAGTCGCTATGGTAGGCTGTAACAACCCGAAGATTCGCCCGGACTACGCGCATATCGAGCTGATGAAGAAACTGATTGCCAACGATATCGTAGTGGTAGCATCCGGATGTTCCGCACAGGCAGCAGCAAAGGCTGGTCTGATGGACAAGGCAGCAAAGGATCTCTGCGGCGCCGGTCTGAAGAGAGTATGTGAGCTGGCAGACATCCCGCCGGTACTTCACATGGGCTCCTGTGTAGATATCAGCCGTATGATGGTTCTGGTAGCAGAGCTGGCCAAGGATTCCGGACTGAATATTTCTCAGCTTCCGGTTGTAGGCTGTGCTCCGGAGTGGATGTCTGAGAAGGCTGTTTCCATCGGTAACTACGTAGTAGCAACCGGTATCGATACCTTCCTGGGCGTTGACCCGTATGTAGCCGGTTCTTCCGAGATGGGTCAGTGGCTGACTGAGGGCGTTCGTGACTGGGTTGAAGCAGCTTATACGGTTGAGACAGACATCGAGAAGCTGGTTGACAAGATGATCGACCGTATCGAGGAGAAGAGAACCGCACTGGGAATCTAATCCGGATAAAAAGAGTAAAGAAAGAACCGGAGGGAATAGAACGTGAAAATTGCAATTACCGGAAAGGGCGGAGTCGGAAAGACGACCTTTGCAGCCACCCTTGCAAGATTATATGCGGAGGAGGGATGTACAGTTCTGGCAGCCGATGTGGATCCGGACGCGAATTTAGGTCTGGCGCTCGGTTTTCCGGAGGAGGTTCTGGACTCGATTGTTCCGATTTCCAAGATGAGAAAGCTCATCGAGGAACGGACAGGGGTAGGCCCCGGAAATGCCATGTACACGCTGAATCCCAAGGTGGATGATATCCCGGATACCTACAGCAAGACCTACAACGGAGTCAAGCTCCTGACGCTGGGTACTGTAGAGACCGGAGGGGGCGGCTGTGTCTGCCCCGAGCATGTGATGCTGAAGCGGATCTTAAGCTACTTAAGTCTTCGGAGCAAGGACGTGGTTATCATGGACATGGAAGCAGGCCTGGAGCACCTGGGCCGCGGTACCTGCGAAGGTATGGAGCAGTTTGTGGTAGTCATCGAACCCGGAGCGCGAAGCATTCAGACCTATAAGAATGTAAAACGGCTGGCCCATGACCTGGGAATTCAGACCGTTCGCGTAGTAGCCAACAAAGTCCGCGGAGCAGAGGATGAGGAGTTCATCCGCTCGAAGATCCCGGCAGAGGATTTACTTGGATTTATTCATTACAACCCGGAAGTGATAGATGCGGACCGGCAGGGCAAATCCCCCTACGATGTAAGCAAGTCCGCAAAGGAGGAGATCCGGAAGATTAAGGAAATCCTCGATCAATCGAATTAAAATTTGGAGGTAAAATACCGTGACATTATTTGATAGAGTATTCGGCGGCAACGACGCAGTTTACGGACTGACCGAGGCTGCTATCGACGGCGCAATCGCACAGTACGGAGAAGATGCGGCAGTATCTTTCCCGGACACTGCATACAGCCTTCCCTGCTACTATGCCGTAACAGGAAGCAAGGTTACCAACCTGAAAGAACTGAAGGCAGCTCTGGGAGTTGTAAAAACTCTGATGACCAGAGAGAAGAGACTGAACGACGCATTCATGAGCGGTGTTGCAACAGCTCTGTGCGCAGAGTTCATCGAGGTACTGAAGTACATGAACGGCGCAAAGCCGTACGAGGAGCCCTGCTACGGACATCTGGCAGACGCTATCATCCGTGAGCTGGGTGTACCCCTTGTAACCGGCGATATCCCGGGCGTAGCTGTTATCCTGGGAAGCGCTCCTTCTACAGAAGAAGCAGTAGAGCTGGTTAAGAGCTATCAGGCACAGGGCTGTCTGGTTACTCTGGTAGGCGGTGTTATCGATCAGTGCGTAGAGGCAGGCCTGAACATGGGCAACGCCGTACGTATCGTACCGCTTGGCAAGGACGTAACCGCAGTAATCCACGTCGTATCTGTAGCGCTTCGTGCGGCTCTGATCTTCGGTAACGTAACACCGGGCGACGCAGGCGCGCTGATGAAGTACACCATGGACCGTGTACCGGCGTTCGTAAATGCGTTCAAGCCGCTGGATGATGTTATTGTAGCTTGTGGTGCAGGCGCAATCGCTCTTGGTTTCCCGGTAGTCACCAACGAGACCGAGAACATCTTCCGTGTACCGAAGAGCCTGATCGTTCAGGAGGACGTATCCAAGTTCAACGCTACTTCTATTGAAGCAAGAGATATTAAGATTAAGGTTACCAAGATCGATATCCCGGTTTCCTTCGCATCCGCATTCGAGGGCGAGATTATCCGCCGCGGCGATATGCAGGTAGAGTTCGACGGTTCCCGTGTGGACTGCTTCGAGCTGGTTGAGGCAAAGGACGCGTCTGAGGTTGAGGACCACAAGATCGAAGTAATCGGACCGGACTTCGACGAGTTCGAGGTAGGCAGCAAGCACAGCATCGGCTACGTGGTAGAGGTTGCCGGCAAGAGCATGCAGGCTGACTTTGAGCCGGTATTCGAGCGTAAGTTCCATAACTACCTGAACTGCATCGAGGGTGTTATGCATACTGGTCAGCGTGATATGATTCGTATCCGTGTAAGCAAGAACGCTTTCGACGCAGGCTTCCGTGCAAAGCACATCGGTGAGGTTCTGTACGCAAGAATTAAGAATGAGTTTGACGCAGTTGTAGATAAGTGTCAGGTTAAGGTTATCACCGATCCGGAGCTGTGTACCAAGATGCGTCATGAGACTGCTATCCCGCTGTTTGACAAGCGTGACGACCGTCTGGCTACTCTGACTGACGAGTCTGTAGACGTATACTACAGCTGTATCATGTGCCAGGCATTCTCCCCGTCCCACGTATGCGTGGTTACTCCGGAGCGTCTGGGTCTGTGCGGTGCCGTTTCATGGCTGGACGCAAAGGCTACCAACGAGCTGGATCCCCAGGGACCCTGCCAGGTTATCACCAAAGAGAAGCCCATCGATGAGAGAATCGGTGAGTACGAGGATGTCAATGAGGCGGTTAAGCTTTACTCCCAGGGTGCTCTGGAAGAGGTTTCCCTGTACTCCATCATGGAGAAGCCGATGACCTCCTGCGGATGCTTCGAGTGTATCTGTGGTATCGAGCCGTTCTCCAACGGTGTTGTTATCACCAACCGTGAGTACGCAGGCATGACTCCGCTGGGAATGACCTTCTCCGAGCTGGCAAGTATGACCGGTGGTGGAGTTCAGACACCTGGATTCATGGGACATGGAAAGCACTTCATCTCTTCCAAGAAGTTTATGAAGGCTGAGGGCGGAATCGAGCGTATCGTATGGATGCCCAAGGAGCTGAAGGAGTCCGTAGCAGAACGTCTCAATGAGACAGCAAAAGATCTCTACGGAATTGACAACTTTACCGATATGATCGGTGACGAGACTATCGCAGAGGATCCGGAAACATTGCTGGCATTCCTTACAGAAAAAGGACATCCGGCACTTGGCATGGACCCGATGATGTAGTATAATATGTAAGATAATTGGTTTACGCATAGGGGCTGTGCCCCTATGCGTTAAAACCACGTAAAGGACAAGGAGGTAACTAAGAAATGCCGTTTACTGGAAAATCAGGAAAATTCAACGCTGCTATCCGTACCGTAGAAATCGGAACCGGAGATAAGGCAGTGAAGCTTGGCGGAGAGAATGTACTGCCGTTTTATACATTCGACGCGCCGATCGAGAATGCACCGAAGATTGGAGTTCTGATTACAGACATGGGTCTGGAGAATGAAGTTGCAGGAATCAAGGACTACTATGCAGGTGCTACAACTTTTGCAGAGATTGCAAAGAAAGCCGAAGAAATGCCTGGAGCAGATTTCGTTGTTCTCCGCTTTGAGGGAGCGGATCCGAATGGCGAAAACCGTTCCGTTGAGGATTGCGTAGCTATCGCGAAAGAGGTTGGCGACGCGATCACAGCTCCTCTTGTAATTGAGGGATGTAAGAATGTAGAGAAGGATGCAGAGCTTTTCTCCAAGGTTGCAGAAGCGCTTCAGGGAAAGAACGTACTGATCCTGTCCGCAAGAGAAGAGAACTACAAGGCAGTTGCAGCAGCAGCTGGTCTTGCTTACGGCCAGAAGGTCGGAGCAGAGTCTGCCGTAGATATCAACCTTGCAAAGCAGCTGAACGTGCTGATCGGACAGCTGGGCGTAGATCAGGCTAACGTTGTCATGAACGTAGGTTCCGCAGCAGCCGGATACGGTTTCGAGTACGTAGTTTCCACTATGGACCGTGTAAAGGCAGCAGCTCTGGCTCAGGGTGATGTACAGCTTCAGATGCCGATTATGACACCGGTAGCTGACGAGGCATGGAATGTAAAAGAGGCTATGGCTTCCGAAGCAGATATGCCGGAGTGGGGATCCCAGGAAGAGCGTGGAATTGATATGGAAGTTGAGACAGCCGCAGCAGTACTGGCATCCGGCTCCAATGCAGTAATTTTGAAACATCCGACCTCGGTTGCAACGATTTCAAAATTAATTAAAGCACTGGTTTAATCGAGGAAGGAGGAGAAATTTACCATGGCATTAAAAGGCTTGGATATTTTTAAATTAACACCGAAGACAAACTGTAAGGAGTGCGGAAGCCCGACCTGTATGGCATTTGCTATGAAGGTTGCTCAGGGCGCTGTAGAACTCAGCAAGTGTCCGCATATGTCCGAAGAAGCGCTGGCTACTCTGTCAGAGGCAACTGCTCCGCCCATGAAGACCATCAAGGTTGGTACCGGCGAGGCTGAGTACACACTGGGCGGCGAGACCGTTCTCTGCCGTCATGAGAAGACCTTTGTAAGCAAGCCGAGATACGCAGTATCCATCTGCAGCGCGGATGAGGATATCGACGCGAAGCTCGAGGCAGCTAAGAAGGTTGATTACGACCGTATCGGCGAGCGTATGCACGTTGAGATGCTGTATCTGTCCTACTGTGCGGATAAGGGCGTTGATGCTTATGTGGAGCTGATTAAGAAGGCAGCTGACTGCGGCAAGACGCTGGTACTTGACTGTACCGATGTTGAGGCAGCTAAGGCAGCTCTGGCAGTATGCAAGGACGCGAAGCCGGTTCTGGATGGCGCAGACGCTTCCAACTACGAGGCTATGAGCGCTGTCGCTACTGAGGCAGGCGTTATTCTGGGCGTTCGCGGCGCAGACATCAACGAGCTCTATGATACCACAGCAGCTCTTGAGAAGCTGGGCAATAAGAACCTGGTACTGAATGTAGGTACTGCTTCTGTTAAGGACGCGTTTGCTACCACCGTACAGATTCGTCGCGCGGCTCTGAAGGATCAGAACAGAACCTTCGGTTATCCCTCCATCGTTAACGTAGGAGCACTGGCTGCCGGAGATCCGACCATGCAGGCAGCTCTTGTTTCACTGTTTACTGTAAAATACGGTTCCATCATCGTTATGGAAGGCATGGACTATGCACAGGCTCTGCCGCTGTATGGTCTGCGCCAGAATGTATTTACCGACCCGCAGAAGCCCATGAAGGTTGAGCCGGGCATCTACCCGCTGAACGGCGGCGATGAGAATTCCGTATGTCTGACCACTGTAGACTTCGCTCTGACCTACTTCGTAGTATCCGGCGAGCTGGAGCGTTCCGGCGTTCCCTGCAACCTGATCATCAACGACGCAGGCGGACTTTCCGTACTGACTGCTTGGGCAGCTGGTAAGCTTTCTTCTACCTCTGTATCCAAGTTCATCCAGGAGAACGTAGAGCCGAAGGTTAAGTGCAGAAAGCTGATCATCCCCGGAAAGGTAGCAGTTCTGAAGGGCGATATCGAGGCGAAGCTGCCGGGCTGGGAAGTTATCGTAGCCCCCAACGAGGCAGTACAGCTTGTGAAGTTCCTGAAGGATCTGCAGGCTAACGGCGAGATCTAATTATTTTATAATAAAAGGAGAACAAAACTATGGCAAAATTTGTTACCATCGGTGAGAGACTTTCCACCACAGCACCGGCTGTAAATAAGGCATTTTCCGAGAGAGATCCGGAGCCGATCCTGAAGAGAGCAAAGCAGCAGCTGGACGCAGGCGCTACATACCTGGACGTTAATATCGGACCGGCTGAGAATGACGGACCGGAGCTGATGAAGTGGGCCGTTGAGCTGCTTCAGGGCAACTTCGACAACGTTCCGCTGGCACTGGATACTTCCAACGTAGCAGCTATCGAGGCTGGTATCTCTGTATACAACCGTGCAAAGGGTAAGCCCATCGTTAACTCCGCTGACGCTTCTGGAAGACTGGAGTACGTTGACCTGGCAGCAGCTAACGACGCTATCGTTATCGCTCTGTGCAACGGCGAGGGAATCGCTAAGGACAACGACGAGCGTATGATGTACATGCAGACTCTGATGGAGAGAGGCATGGAGCATGGTATGGACGTTGCTGAGGATATGTGGTTTGACCCGTTATTCCTGGTTATCAAGGGAATGCAGGACAAGCAGATGCAGGTTCTGGAGTTTATCAAGATGATCTCCGACATGGGCATGAAGTCCACCGGCGGTCTGTCCAATAACTCCAACGGTATGCCGAAGCACATCCGTCCGATCATGGACTCCGCTATGGTAGCTATGGCTATGATGAACGGTCTGACCTCCGCTATCGTAAACCCGAACGACTTAAGACTGATGGAGACCATCAAGTCCTGCGATATCATCAAGAACAACAATCTGTACGCAGATTCTTATCTTGAGGTTTAATTCGGATTCGAAGTCGAATAAGAGCTTAAAAAGGAGCATCTCCGGGAAACCGGGGATGCTCCTTTTGGTTACAGGGCTCCATCTGGGTTCCGGAAGGCTTGGGGCTGAGTGTGCATATGTGAGAAAAGGGTTGCCCTGACCGTCAATGTCCGTTATAATCTAAATAGAATCTGTCGGCGAAACCGGCGGCTGGAAATGGAGGAATTTTTCATGAAAAAGGTTATTACCATAGCCCGTGAATTCGGTGCAGGCGGCGGTGAAATCGGCCGGAGAGTGGCGAAGGAGCTGGGAATTGAGTTTTACGATAAGGATATCATTCTGAGAACGGCCCTGGCCAACTCGAAGCTGGATCCGGAGCTGGTGCGGAAATGGGATGA
This sequence comes from Clostridiaceae bacterium, assembly GCA_902362725.1. Taxonomy (GTDB): domain Bacteria; phylum Bacillota; class Clostridia; order Lachnospirales; family Lachnospiraceae; genus Laedolimicola; species Laedolimicola ammoniilytica. The sequence continues at coordinate 141,880 of CABIXM010000003.1, forward strand.
GAGAGTGCCGAAAAGCTTTGGCTTTGCCCAGAGTCTGTTTGATTTCTATAATAAGCCCCTGGACGAAGAGCTCTGGCAGGCCCAGAGAGACGCTATCCGCGAAATGGCAAATCATGAGAACTGTGTGATTGTAGGCCGGAACAGCGAGTATATCTTAAGGGAATTCGATCACTGTCTCCATGTATTCGCCCATGCCAGCTTCCAGTGGCGGGTAAAACGTATGGCGGGCAAGATGCCGGGCGTTCCCCTTTCTCAGGTGGAGAAGGATATCCGCGACGCGGACCGCTCCCGTAAGAAGAACTGCGAGTATTATACGAAGCAGATCTATGGAGATGCCCGGAACTACGATTTAACCATCAATACAGAGAAACTGGGGATTGACAAGGCGGTAGAGATGGTTCTGGATGCAGCAAAGCTTATTTAAAAAGACAGAATTTCGGGAAGACAAAAACTTTTTTGCTTGACAACAATAAAAGAAAAAATTATACTTATGAAGTGGCATCAAGGGCGGTGTATAGCAAAATACATCGCCCTTATGTTAAATATAGCCGACAGATAAGTCGGGGAAAAGGAGTGTATACATTATGAAAAAGTTACTTGTATTGGCTTTGGCTGCAAGTATGACTCTGGGTCTCGCTGCATGCGGTTCCTCCAGTTCTGACAAGGCTGCTGACACAGCGCCTGCAGAGACAACCGAAAGCGCAGACGCTGCTGAGAGCACCGGATCTGACAAAACATGGGTTATCGCAATGGATACGGTATTCCGTCCCTTTGAGTACACCGATGAGAATGGTGAGTTCGTAGGAATTGACGTGGATATCATTAAGGCAGTGGCAGCAAATCAGGGATTCAATATTGAGATTCAGAGCCTTGGCTGGGACGCTGCAGTTACCGCGGTTCAGGCAGGCCAGGCAGACGCGCTGCTGGCAGGCGCGAGCATCACAAAGGAGCGTAAGGATAGCGGATGGATTTTCTCTGATTCCTATTATGATTCTTATCAGGTATTTGCAGTGAAGGCAGACAGCGGTATCGAGAGCCTGGACGATCTGAAGGGCAAGACCATCGCGGTAAAGAACGCTACAGCAGGCGCGAATTACGCAGAGGAACTGAAGGACAAGTACGGCTTTAAGATTGATACCTACGAGGATTCACCGACCATGTATCAGGCAGTGGTACTGGGCCAGGCAGACGCTTGCGTAGAGGATAAGCCGATTATGGCGGACAACATCAAGACCGGCGGACTGGATCTGACCATCGTTGAGAGTACCGCAAGCAAGGTAGCTCCCTATGGCTTTGCTATCATGAACGAGGACAATCAGGAGCTTCTGGATATGTTCAATAAGGGACTGCAGGAGATTAAGGACAACGGAACCTACGAGGAGATTCTGAACAAGTATCTTGGCGAATAGGGATAAAAGGTGCGGAGCAGCTGCGTAGCGATGCAGCTGCTTCCTGTACTGTGGAAGCTCCCGGATACGGAGGTTTCCACAATACAGGAAGTATTCCGCGGCAGAGAAGCCCCGCGGACAGCGGGAGTAAACAAGTGAGGAGAAAAGATATATGGCAGCAATTCTTCGAGTGTATGGAATCATGCTTTTAAAGGGCATGGGACAGACTTTGCTGATGACCCTGTTGACCCTGGTCATCGCGACGATCATTGGTATGATTTTCGGTCTGATGAACGTGGGACACAACCGGGTACTGAATCTGATCGGTACCGTTTATGTGGACGCGATTCGAGGCGTTCCGCTTATCGTACTGGCTTATTTTGTATTCTTCGGTATTCCGGCCGGTATGCAGGGCATGGGAATGAAGGGCTTCCGTCTGAGCGCGCTTCAGGCAGGTACCATCGCTCTTTCCCTAAACTGCGGCGCTTATATGGCGGAGATTATCCGCGCCGGTATCGAGAGTGTGGATCGGGGACAGATGGAGGCTTCCCGGAGTCTGGGACTTTCCTATGGTTCCTCCATGGCGCTGGTCGTAGTACCCCAGGCGGTACGCACCATGATTCCGTCTATCATTAACCAGTTTATCATTACCCTGAAGGATACGTCGATTCTTTCCGTTATTGCGTTCCCGGAGCTGACGCTGATTGGTAAAACCATTTCCGGTAATACCTTAAAGCCGCTGCAGTCCTGGGCCATCGTTGGCGTGATGTATATGATTGTCATCATTACCTTAAGTAAGCTGGCAAAGAGAATCGAGAGGAGGGTAAACCGTGGCAGATAATAAGATTCATGTAACGAACCTGAAAAAGAACTTTGGAAAGCTGGAGGTTCTGAAGGATATCAGTATGGATATCACTGAAGGCGAGGTTGTGGTTCTCCTGGGACCCTCCGGAAGTGGTAAATCCACCTTCCTGCGCTGCCTGAACCAGCTGGAGACGGCGACGGCAGGCCAGATTCTGATAGACGGCTATGACGTGACGGACAAGCACACGGATATCAATAAGGTACGTCAGAACATCGGTATGGTGTTCCAGCATTTTAATCTGTTCAACCATCTGAATGTGATGGACAATATGACGCTGGCTCCGGTCCATTTGAAGGTTATGACCAAGGACGAGGCCCGGAAAAAAGCCATGGAGCTTCTGACCCGCGTAGGCCTGGCAGATAAGGCGGAGGCATTCCCAAGCCAGCTCTCCGGCGGACAGAAGCAGCGTGTGGCTATTGCCCGCGCCCTGGCTATGAAGCCGGATATCATGCTCTTCGACGAGCCTACCTCTGCCCTTGACCCGGAGATGGTTGGCGAGGTACTGGCGGTTATGAAGGAGCTGGCCCGGGAGGGTATGACCATGGTAGTCGTAACCCATGAGATCGGTTTTGCCCGTGAGGTGGCAGACCGGGTAGTCTTCATGGAAGGCGGCTATATCGTAGAGCAGGGAACCCCGGAGGAGGTACTGGCGAATCCGAAGGAGCCCAGAACCATTGATTTCCTGAGCAAGGTGCTGTAATAAAATATAGGAATAGAACAGCCGCAGCTGCAGGTGACGCAGCCGCGGCTGCTTTGGTTTTACTTTGATTGATCTGTTATTTTCCCAAAATCCCCGCCCCGGGGTTATTGACTTCCTTATACAGGAGTGCTAAAATTTAATCATTAAAGGCTGATTTCCAAAGGAAACAGTTACATAACCCAAGGAGGGACATAAGAAATGAGCGTATTAACAGATTTAATCTACGGAGGCTCAAACGCAGTTGCGGGACTGACAGAAGGTGCTGTAAACGACGCGATTGCAAAGTACGGTGAGGACAAGAAGGTGGCAATGCCGGATACGGCGTACTTCCTGCCGACCATCTACGCTGCTACCGGCGTAAAGGTGACAAAGCTTGGCGATCTGCCGGCTTGTGTAGGCGTACTGAAAAGCCTGATCAGCAACAAGGAAGACCTGGGAGAGGCACTGAACGCAGGTCTGGCTACTGCAGTGGGAGCAGAGATCATCGAGGCCCTGAAGTATGTGGATAATGCCGACCCGTATGCAGAGGACAGCGGTATCGGCTTCGTACCGGACCCGGTTATCCGTTCTCTGGGCGTACCCCTTGTAACCGGAGATATTCCCGGCGTAGCAGTTGTACTGGGCAAGGCTGACCATGCAGAAGATGTAGTGACAGTTGTAAAAGATTACCAGAGCAAGGGTATCATGACCTTCCTGATTGGCGACGTCATCGAGCAGTGCGCAGAGGGCGGCGTAAAGATTGGCCTGGATTTCCGTGTAGTTCCGCTGGGACACGATGTGACCGCAGTCATCCATGTCGTAACCGTAGCGATCCGCGCGGCTCTGATCTTCGGTAATGTAACACCGGGCGATCTGCCGGGACTGTTAAAATACACCAAGGAAAGAGTACCTGCATTCGTGAATACCTTCGGCGCTCTGAATGAGGTGGTTGTATCCGCAGGTGCAGGTGCTATCGCGCTGGGCTTCCCGGTAGTCGTAGACGTGGATCTGGGCGAGAATCAGGTTCCGGGCGCGCTGGAGTCTGTTCTGGATCACAGCCTGACCGTGAAGAAGTCCCTGGAGCTGCGTAACATTAAGATTAAAGTAACCGAGCTTCCGATTCCGGTTGCTTTCGCGTCTGCCTTTGAGGGTGAGATTATCCGTAGAGGCGATATGCAGGTAGAGTTCAGTTCCCATAAGGCGCCCACCTGCGAGCTGGTACAGACCTGCAATGCAGATGAGATTGAGGATCACAAGATTACCATTGTCGGCAAGGATCTGGACGAGCTGGAGCAGGGTCAGACCTTCGCGCTGGCTACTTATGTACAGGTGGCGGGAGCAAAGATGCAGCCTGACTTCGAGCCGGTTATCGAGCGTAAGATCCATGCATGGTACAACTATATGGAAGGTGTGATGCACACCGGCCAGAGAAATCAGATCCGTGTTCGTGTAAGCAAGGCTGCTTATGAGGCAGGACTCCGCCTGACCCATTTCGCAGAGGTGCTTTACAATATGATCATGGACGAGTTTGATATCGTCGTAGATAAATGTCAGGTTACCATCGTAACCGATACCGATAAGGTTCAGGAGCTTCTGGATACCGTCGCTATGCCGACCTATGAGAAGCGTGACGAGCGTCTGGAGACCCTGACCGATGAGAGCGTAGATCAGTTCTACACCTGTACTCTGTGCCAGTCCTTCGCGCCGTCACACTGCTGCGTGGTAACTCCGGAGCGTCTGGGACTTTGCGGAGCTGTATCATGGCTGGATGCAAAGGCAACCAAGGAGCTGAATCCCACCGGACCTTGCCAGCCGATTTCCAAGGAAGGCTGCGAGGACGAAGTAAAGGGAATTTACCCGGACGTAAACCGTATGGTAGCTGAGGCAACCCAGGGAGCTCTTGAGAAAGTAACCCTGTACTCCATTATGGAAGACCCGATGACCTCCTGCGGCTGCTTCGAGTGTATCTGCGGTATCGAGCCCTTCTCCAATGGCGTTATCATTGCCAACCGTGAGTACGCAGGCATGACGCCTCTTGGCATGACCTTCGGCGAGCTGGCAAGTATGACAGGCGGCGGAGTTCAGACGCCGGGCTTCATGGGTCATGGACGTCACTTTATCGCCTCCAAGAAGTTCATGAGCGCTGAGGGCGGCTTTGAGCGTATCGTATGGATGCCGAAGGAGCTGAAGGACGACGTAGCCGAGAGACTGAATAAGTCTGCGAAGGAGAAATACGGTATTGATAACTTTACCGATATGATCGCAGACGAGACCGTAGCAACCGATGAGGAAACTCTGATGGCGTTCCTGCAGGAGAAGAATCATCCGGTACTGGGACTTGACCCGATTATGTAGCGAAGCATTAAGCAGTGCTAAGAATAAGAAAAGTGGGATTTGGCTGCTTGCAGGCAATATCCCATTTTTCTTATTCTTAATAGGGCGCAAGCCCGGCAGCGAGGAAATGCATTGCAATTTCGAGCTGGCACTGCGAGAGTCAGTCAATATGATTCAATAAAGAAAGGAGCACCCCCTATGAGCTATTTAGGCGAAGACATCAAAAAACTCGGCTTCGGCCTTATGCGCCTTCCTCAGCTGGAAGACGGCAAGATCGACGTGGAGCAGACCAAGCAGATGGTAGACCTCTTCCTGGAAGCCGGATTCACCTACTTTGACACCGCCTGGGCTTACGCAGGCAGTGAAGACGCCATCCGCCAGGCCCTGGTAGAGCGCTATCCCAGAGACCGATTCACCCTGGCCACCAAAAATGCGGCCTGGATCAACTGCAAGACCCGCGAGGATGCCATTGCCCAGTTTGACACATCCTTAAAGCAGACCGGTGCAAGCTACTTCGACTTCTACCTGCTCCATAATCTGGGAGAGGGCAGGACCCATTACTTTGATGATTTTGATCTCTGGAGCTGGGTACAGGAAAAGAAGGCGGAAGGACTCATCAAGCATGTGGGCTTCTCCTTCCATTCCACACCGGAAGAGCTGGAAGAGATCCTGAACAAACATCCGGAAATGGAGTTCGTACAGCTGCAGATTAACTATGCAGACTGGGAGAACCCGGCTATCCAGTCAAAAGCCTGCTACGAGGTAGCCAGAAAGCACGGTAAGCCCGTAGTCATCATGGAGCCGGTCAAAGGAGGCATGCTGGCAAATCCGCCTGAGACCGTCGCACAGGTACTGAAGGCCGCAGAGCCCGATTCCTCCGTGGCGTCCTGGGCCGTTCGCTTCGCGGCAAACCTGGAAGGCGTTATTACCGTACTGTCCGGTATGAGCAATGTGGAGCAGATGCAGGATAACTTGTCCTATATGAAGGACTTCCACGGCCTCAGTGATGCAGAGAAAGAGACCCTGAAAAGGGCGCAGGATGAGCTGGCCAGGATCCCGCTGATCCCCTGCACCACCTGTAACTACTGCGCGAAGGTCTGCCCCCAGGACATCGGAATTTCCGGCTCCTTCACGGCCATGAACTATCTGACTCTATACAAAGATAAGGACCTGGCCCTGAACCAGGAAGACTGGCTGGTAGGCAGCCATGGCAGAAACCGCGCCGATCAGTGTATCAAGTGCGGCGAGTGCGAGACAGTCTGTCCCCAGCATATTCCGATCCGCGATAATCTGGAGAAGGTAGTGGAAGCACTGCTGTAAATCGTTCAAAACCTTATATAAAACTGCAGAATGACAGGATTTTCGGTAAAAGAGATTCTGCTGGATGCGTAATAGAAGCCTGTTCCCGGAAACTGGAAGATGAAAATCCGGGGGCGGGCTTTCTTTTTTCAGAATCTTCTGATACAATAGGACTAACCTGTCCGGGAGAGGCAGGCGACGGGAAAACTATTTGCAGGAGGAAATCAATGAAATTTAAGAAAATAATATTGTTATTGGGATTAACTGTGGCGCTGACTGTGGCGACGGCATGCGGAAGCAAGGGCACAGACGCAGATACAAACGGCGGGCAGACGACGGATCAGGAGGCGACCATGCCGGATGCGGACACCCCGATCGATGAGGACTTTGGCGTAACCCCGGAAGACGGAGAGAGCGACGATGCACCGGCAGAGGCAGCTGCGCGCATCTACGGCACCATCGAGGACATTTCCGGAAATGATGTTATAGTGGACAATCAGTCTGATATCTCAACCCGTGGAGAAATCATCCTGACGGTGGATCCGCAAAATACCATCCTGGTGGATGCCCAGACCGCCCTGCCCCTGAACGTGTCCGAGGTGGAAAAAGGCAGCTTCGTGGCTTACTTAGGGCCGGCCATGACCCTGTCTCTGCCGCCTCAGTGTACGCCGGAGGTGCTGATTGTTAATCTTCCAGAGGATGGGGACGCGCCGTACTATGCAGTCATTGCAGAAGAACCTATAGTGGGAGACAACAGTTACCTGACCGTGAAGGCCACTGATGGCGCGACCTATGTAATTCCGGACAACGCCAATGTGAAGCCCTTCCGCACCCGCAATATCTTAAGTGTCGAAGATATCCACGCCGGAACCCGTTGCCTGTTCTGGCTGGACGAACAGGATGAAGCCTTCCGCGTGGTCGTTCTGGACGCGGAGTAACTGTTCGGACAAGAGAGGATAAGACGTATGATAAAGGCAGCATTTTTCGATATTGACGGAACACTGATGGATCACAGCATCGGGCAGATCCCGTCAGACGCAAAGAGGGCTTTGGCAGAGTTACAGAGAAACGGCGTGAAAATTTTCACCAGTACCGGACGGCATCTGCTGGAGCTTCAGGAACTGGGCGTGACAGAACTTGCCTTTGACGGGCATGTGCTTCTGAACGGCCAGATTTGCCTGGACAAAGAAGAACAGCTGATAGACGCATGTGCCATTCCTGAGGAGGATATGCAGGGCGCTCTGCGCTGGTTTGAAGAAATGGAGCTGCCGGTGGCTTTCGTGGAGCAGAAACAGATCTATATCAATTTCATCAACGATCGGGTGCGGAAGACCCAGGCGGATATTTCCTCAGAACTGCCAAAACTCGGCCGCTTCGGTGGCAATCCGGTCTATCTGGTCAATGTATTTGCCGATGAGGCGGATGTAAATCGGGTGCTTGTGGATATGCCTCACTGCCGCATGACCCGCTGGAATCCCTACGGTGTGGATATCATCGCCGCGGGTAACAGCAAGGCCAGGGGTATGGAGCGGATGCTTCGTCATTATGGCATCGATCGGGAAGAAATTATTGCCTTCGGCGATGGGGAAAATGATATGGAAATGCTGGAGTATGCCGGTATCGGCGTGGCCATGGGCAACGCCGATCCGGAAGTAAAGGTCATCGCGGACTATGTGACCGACGGGGTGGGAGAGGGCGGCATCGCCCATGCCCTTGCACATTTCGGACTGATTTAAAAAGCAGAAGCAAGATAAAAAATCCCGGACTGTCATGTTTCAGACAGTTCGGGATTTTTGCACATTATGTGGAATGGCAGACCATTGTTTTCTTAAGAAAGGGAACTGGCATCGCCGTTGCTTCCAAAATTTTTTGCAATCTCAAAATCAACCGTCGCGGTATCCAATGGGGAAGCGGAAGTAAGCTCAAAGTATACGTAGCTTCCATCTTGGGTCAGAGCATAACCGGCTGCCGTATAAACGGTTCCGTCTGCCTGTTCATCCTGATAGAAAAGATAGGAGGAGGTGCCCCGGTCAATCAGTTCGCCGATGGTACAGGGGACGGAAGCTTCTTCCATATCTACCACATGCTCAGATACATAATCTGAAAGAACCTCATCGAGAATCCATTTTTCCGATTCTTCCAGAGAAGTATAAGTCAAGGAGACAGTCGGAGTGTTTTCCTCTGCCGGATTTTCAGCTTTTACGGAAATGGGGTTCAGGAAAAGAACCAGGGCCAGCAGTCCGGCCAGAATACAAAGGGAAAATTTTTTCATAGGCTCACCTCATTTACGATATGTGTTCTCTTTCATATGTAGTATTTTAACAAAAAAATATTACAAAATTATGATAAAATATTTAGAATATCGTTATAAATTCTGAAGATTTCTTGAATAATTCTGATAAATACACATATTTCCACATAATTCGATGGAAGCGGACAAAAAGAAAGAACAAACAAAATAGTTTTAGATACTTGCTGTCTTGTCACCTGTATGGTATGATGTAAAGGCTTTATGTACAGAACAGTTACAGGAAAGAAAAGAGGAGTAAGAAAATGGAAAATGTAAAAGCTTTTCTGAAAAAGAAAAATGTGGAAATCAGCGTGAAACGCTATCTGGTAGACGCACTGGGAGCCATGGCACAGGGACTGTTTGCCAGCCTCCTGATTGGCACCATCGTGAGCACTCTGGGCAAGCAGCTGGGAATCGAATATCTGACCGAACTGGGCGGTTACGCCAGCGCGGTAGCCGGACCGGCCATGGCGGTCAGTATCGGTTGGGCTCTCCAGTGTCCGCCCCTGGCACTCTTTAGCTTAGTGGCAGTCGGCAACGCAGCCAATGTGCTGGGCGGCGCAGGAGGTCCCCTGGCCGTCCTGGTCATCACCGTTATCGCGGCAGAGTGTGGTAAGCTGGTCAGCAAGGAGACAAAGATCGATATCCTGGTAACGCCAGGTGTAACCATCTTCGTGGGCGTCGGTCTGGCAGAGCTGATTGCGCCGGGTATCGGTGCGGCGGCTTCGAGCGTAGGCCAGCTGATTATGTGGGCGACGGAACTGCAGCCGCTGCTGATGGGTATGATCGTATCCGTACTGGTAGGTATGGCGCTGACTCTGCCCATCTCCAGCGCAGCCATCTGTGCGGCCCTGGGGCTTACCGGTCTCGCAGGCGGTGCGGCGGTAGCTGGCTGCTGTGCCCAGATGGTGGGTTTTGCGGTCATGAGTTATAAGGAAAATGGCGTGGGCGGCCTGGTAAGCCAGGGCATCGGTACCAGTATGCTGCAGATGGGCAATATCGTGAAGAATCCCCGCATCTGGATTGCGCCGACCCTGGCCAGCGCTATTACCGGCCCCATTGCCACCTGCGTCTTCCACATGACCATGAACGGAACGCCCGTATCCAGCGGTATGGGAACCTGTGGCCTGGTAGGACAGATCGGCGTGTATACCGGATGGATGAGTGAGATCGAGGCAGGCACCCGGGCTGCCATCACCGGCTTTGACTGGGCGGGCCTGATTCTGATCTGCTTCGTACTTCCGGCAGTCTTAAGTACCGTTTTCTGTGAAATTGAGCGGAAAATGGGCTGGATCAAGGACGGCGATCTGAAGCTGGACTAAGATTTACAATAGGAAATTCCGCCTCCTGACAGAAAGCGGGAAAATCCGCAAGTTACATTGGACTAAGTGATAAGAGTATGTTATACTCTTGTCAAAGGGATTTTTTTGTTCAAGAGGGAAAAAATCAGGAGGATAAAAAATGGCAAATGTAGTATTCCAGTTTGAAAACGGCGAAAAAGTGACGGTTTCAACTATGACAGGAGAGAACCTGCTGGAGACGGCGCGAAAGTCCAATGTGGTCATCGACGCGCCCTGCTCCGGTAACGGCTCCTGCGGAAAGTGTCGCGTGAAGCTGCTGGGAGGCGAGCTGGATTCCAAGAAGACCCGCCATATCAATGAGGAAGAGTGGGCGGAAGGCTGGCGTCTGGCCTGTTGCAGTACGGTAGCTGGCGATGTGCAGGTCATGGTGCCGGATATCGCGTCTGCGTATCGCAGCCGCATGAAGGTGGCAGATTTAAGCTCCCCTCAGGAGATCAAGATTTTTGACGATTGTATGGAGCATCTGGCAGAGGCTGATCTGACCCTGGGCAATAATATCCGTATCATCGATCTGAAGATGGATGTACCGACCCTGGATGATACCATGCCGGACAATGAGCGGCTTACAAGAGCCCTGCAGGCAGCGACCGGAATTGAGAAGATCGAGCTTCCGTTCTCAACTCTGATGGAGCTTCCGGACGTGCTGCGGGCCAGTGATTTCGAGGTACAGTGCGTCATTGCCCAGAATAAGGAGCACGTGTTCGTATATGATGTCTTCGAGAAATCAGCCAACGTAGTGGCAGCAGGACTGGCTATCGATATCGGTACCACTACCGTATCCGCAGTTATGGTTGATATGCTGACCGGCAGGATTCTGGCCAAGGCATCCTCCGGTAACGGACAGATCCGGTACGGTGCAGACGTGATTAACCGTATCATCGAGTCCCAGAAGCCGGGCGGACACAAGAAGCTGCAGGACGCGATCATCGACGAGACCCTGAACCCGATGATTCAGCAGATGAGCCGGGCGGCAGGCTTAAGTTCCCGTCAGATTTACCGGCTGTCCGTGGGAGGCAACTCCACCATGAACCATCTGCTGTTGGGTATCAACGCAGATCCATTGCGTATGGAGCCCTATATTCCGGCCTTTTATAAGACCAATTCCATCTATGCGTCTGACATCCGCCTGAACGTGCATCCGGACGCCCATGTGATCATCGCGCCGAATATCGGCAGCTATGTGGGCGGCGATATTACTGCCGGCACTTTGGTCAGCATGATCTGGAACCAGCCCCATTTCTCCCTGTTCATCGACCTGGGAACCAACGGTGAGCTGGTATTCGGTAACTCCGACTTCATGATGAGCTGTGCATGTTCCGCAGGACCAGCCTTCGAGGGCGGCGATATCAGCTGTGGTATGCGTGCGACCGACGGCGCGATTGAGGCATGTAAGATCGATAAGGAGACCATGGAGCCTACTTTTGATATTATCGGCGATCCGGGACAGAAGCCCATCGGCCTCTGCGGTTCCGGTATCATCGACGTGATTGCGGAGCTGTTCCGCTGCGGCATCATCAGCCCCAAGGGCAAATTTGTCCGGGAAGGCAAGCGCGTGAAGCATGATCATTATGGCATGGGCAGCTATGTCCTGGCCTTCGAGGAGGAGGCTGCTGGCAGCAAGGACGTGGAGATCACAGAGGTGGATATCGATAACTTCATCCGTGCCAAGGGTGCGATTTTTTCAGCGATCCGTACCATGCTGAAGAGCCTGGACTTCGACATCAGCATGATCGAGGAGGTCTACGTAGCAGGTGGCATCGGAAGCGGTATCAATATGCAGAATGCCGTGAATATCGGTATGTTTCCGGATATTCCGATTGAGTACTATCATTACATCGGTAACTCCTCCCTGTGCGGCGCATACGCCATGCTGCTGTCCACCAAGGCGGAGAAGAAGGTCTATGAGCTGGCTCAGAACATGACCTATCTGGAGCTTTCCACCGAGCCGGGCTACATGGATGAGTTTGTGGCCTGCTGCTTCCTGCCCCATACGGACAGCTCCCTGTTCCCGACGGTGATGGGACAGTTATAAAGACGGAATTATTACGAGAAAGAGAGACTTAACAACTATGGAATTTCCTTACGAAAAGGACAATAAAGAGAGAATCCCCTTCGAGCACTATCTGAGTGAGTATCAGAAAATCGACCCAAAGGAGGCAGCTGAGCGCTGCGGCGTGGAATACGATGAGGAGAAGCAGCAGTTTCATGTACGCCTGATGGGATATCCTTATCTGGTGGATTATCCGGAGTTCGCGGTGCATAAAGCGAACGAGGAGGAAGAGGGCGTGTTCCTGCTTCTGGATACGGTGGCGGCGAAAATCAGTGTGCTTCGATTCCTGATTTCCGGCCAGCTGGTCAAGAGCAGCGGCAAATACCTGACCTACCGGGAGGTTCCCTGGGGGGAAGTATACTTCCGGCAGTTTGAGGGCAGATGCCTGACGAGACTTAAATTCGCATTCGGCTTCAAGCTGGATAAGTTCTGCGCAGCCATGGAGCAGCTTGGCGCAAAGAAGCTGACCCTGGGCGACGCTTCCTACGAGTTTGAGTATATCAACGGCCTGCATGTGCGCTTTATTCTCTGGACCGGCGACGACGAGTTCCCGCCTGCGTCCCAGATCCTTTTCGAGGATAATTTCCCCTACGCTTACCAGGCGGAGGATCTGGCGGTGGTGGGAGATATCTCCATCACGACCTTGAAGATTCTGGCCGGGAAATAAGCGGAAATCGGGATAAAGGATATTGGAAATAAATGGAACAGAATAAGAAAAAAGCGATCCTGGTGGTCAGCTTCGGTACCAGCTTTCATGAGACCCGGGAAAAGACCATCGATCGCATCGAGGCAGATCTGGCGGCAGCCTGCCCGGAGTACACCCTGTACCGGGCCTGGACCAGCAAGATGATCATTACGAAACTGAAAAAGCGGGACAGCATCGTGGTTCCCACTGTATCAGAAGCCGTGGATCAGATGATCGCGGACGGCGTACAGGAGCTGATTGTGCAGCCCACCCATATTATCAACGGTATTGAGAATGATCTGATGAAGGAGGATGTACTGGCGAAGCAGGACGCCTTCGAGAAAATCGCGTTTGGCGATCCGCTGCTGACCACCACCGAGGACAATGCGGCAGTGCTGCAGGCGGTGATGTCAGAGTTCCCGGCAGTTGGCGAGGACGAGACGCTGGTATTTATGGGACACGGAACCACCCACTATGCCAATACGGTTTACGCGGCCCTGGACTATACCTTCAAGGATCTGGGCTATCCCAGAAGCTTTCTGGGAACGGTGGAGGCTTATCCTTCCATGGAATCCCTGAAAAAGCAGCTGCGGGCGCTGGCACCGAAGAAGGTGACGTTGGCTCCCTTTATGGTGGTAGCCGGCGATCACGCGAACAACGATATGGCCGGCGAGGACGAGGATTCCTGGAAGAGCCAGTTTGAGGCAGAGGGTTACCAGGTATCCTGCGTGCTGAAGGGACTGGGCGAGTACCCCAGTGTGCGGAAAATCTATGTGGCGCATACAGAGGCGGCGAGAAAGAGTTTGGAAGAGCAGGCGTAGTCATTTGCGTATTGTAGGCAGACAGGCAGCAACACCGTCCAATATAAAATAAATAGGGTAAAACGGAGATACCGTATCAACAGCAAGTTCTGTTGATACGGTATTTTTTTGTGTAACAGGAAATTCCTATGGAATTCCCTGTTACATAAAAAATATTATCGCACTGCGGCGGAATGGAATGATGTCGCAAAATCGGAGAATCTGACGAACGATTTCAAAAGCGATTTGTAATAATATGGAAAAAAACAACATAGAATGGAAAGTAGTAACAGAAAGGAGGGGGAGAGAGGGCAATAGACAGCTTGCAGTGAAAAAAGGAGAATGAGAGAATTGAGGAGAAAAGCAAAAAGAATTTGGGCGTTCCTGCTTGTGCTTCTGCTGCTTTTTTCAGTGGCCGGAGGAAGCAGCTTCCCGGTGTTGGCAGAGACGGAAGGTGCAAAGAGCGTTTCTGTGGAGGGCGGGGAGGCGAAAGAGACAGAGAAAGCCGAAAAACAGGCCGAGGAGGCGAAAGAGGCAGAGAAAGCCGAAAAACAGGACAGGCAGGAGGAAGAACAGCAGAAAGATACGGAGCAGGTGGAACCGGGACAGACGAGTCACAATGAGGGAGAAGAGACCGGGGCAGAACAGGGAATGGACGCGAAGAACCCCCAGGAAGACGATGAAAATGCCAGTCCGGATGAAAATACAGGAAACACAGAAAATGGAGAAGCCGGAACGGAGGAAGAGCCGAAGGTGACCGATCCGGAGCAGCAGCCCACAGATTCCGCAGCAGATCCGAGAGCGGACGCGGCGAATGCAGAAAAACCGGCGGAAAATGAAACAGAGACAGAGAAACAGACCGGGGAAGTCCTTCCAGAGGAAGAGAGTGTTCCGGAGGAGATCCTTCCGGCTGAGCCGGTGGTGCTGGATCTGGCGGCTGTGGAACCGGAAGCCCCATCGCTGGCTCATCGGAAATATGCGGATCGGAGGGCGGATGGAACCTATGATCTGACTCTGGAATTTACAGGAAAGGTGGATACCGACAGTCAGGATCGGAAGCTGGATGTACTTTTGATTGTGGACGAGTCAGGGTCCATGACCTATTCCATGGGAGGAGATAAAGAAACAAACTATACAAACAGCCGTTGGTATAATGCCAAGCTGGCTATTCAGCAGCTGATCGACACTCTGGAGAAAAATGATGGGCTGGATGTGCATTACAGTATTGTGACTTACAGTGGAAGTGAGAATGACGGAACCTGGAATGATGCACAGACGCGTGTGGACTGGAGCCCGGCAGCGGAATTTTCCATAAGCGGGAATCTGACAAATCCGCAGGAACGATACAGTGCAGGGGACGGCAGGCTGGATTATAAGCCGTCCGGCGGTACCAATTATCAGGCGGGGCTTCGTAAGGGAGCAGAGCAGCTGAAAAGTAAAAGTGCCCGTTTGGATGCAGAAAAGGTGATTCTGTTCCTGTCCGATGGAAAACCTACGTTTTATTATGATAAGAACGGAGAAACGGCAGGATCCGGAGACGAGGACGCAGATGAGGATTGGTGGGGAAATAAGTATAACTGGGGCAGCTGTTCCAGCGCCGCCTACGCCCAGGCCGATAAAATGACCGGCATCCATTATTTCTACGCCATCGGCATCGGAAGAGACGAAAATGCTATCAATCCGGACACTTTAAAAGAGTTAAGTGTACGGATTGGGGAGAAGAATGCGGGCTGTAAAGTCACAGAGAATAACGTGCCATATCTCTGCGGCAGTCTGGAAGAGCTGAAAAAAGCATTTTCGGAAATGGCTGGTGAGATTACAAGGCTTTCTTGTAAGAATGTGACTGTTACCGATACCCTCAGTGAAAATGTAGAGCTGTTGAATAAAGACGGAAAGCCCCTGACCAATGCGTCAGAGCTTGTATACACACTCTCAGCGGTGAATGCAGAAGGCGGCGAAGAGAGCATACCGGAGGGAACGACAGTCGTTTATGATCCGGCGACCCGTGGGCTTCGGCTGAAGTTCCCGGAGGGCTACGAACTGGGCGATGGCTGGACCTATCAAATCACAGTTCACATCGCGCCGTCGGAGCTGGCCTACAAGAAGTATTTTGAAGCAGACGAGACTTATCCGGATAGAGCAGATCACGATACAGGAACCCATGCGGACGGCTGGGGCTTTTATTCCAATGTGGAAGACAGCGCAAAATTGATTTACACCTGGAATGATACGGTTCCGAGGGAAGAGGAGTTCCCGATGCCCGTAGTGAAGCTGGACGGCGTGGATATCCCGGTACCCACAGGCCTCGGCTTCAGCGGACAGCTGGGAAGCGGCGTATGGGCAGCGCTGCTTGGCACGGCGACTATGGCGGCTCTGGCATATCTGGCATACAGGAGACGGCGATACGATGGAACGCGATAAGGCTGAAGTAAAATATTTTCTGATCCGGCTGGGCGTGATGATGGTAGTCTTCTGGCTGCTGTTCGGCGTGGTTTTCGGCGTCACAGCCATGAAAGACAATTCCATGAGCCCGAAGCTGGAGGCAGGCGATCTGGTGCTGTACTATCGGCTTGGGAAAAAGCCGAAGGATCGCTCAGTGATCGTATTTCGCAGGGACGGCAGACAGTATATCGGCCGTGTCGTAGCCCGCGGCGGCGATACCGTGGAGGTGGCCGGCGAGGATGGACTTTACATCAATGGAACCCAGATTCTGGAAACCGACATTTATTACCGGACTCCGATATATGATGGAAAGGTAGACTACCCGGTGACGCTTCAGGAGGATGAGGTCTTTGTACTCTGCGATTACCGGGAGGGAGCCAAAGACAGCCGCTATTTCGGGCCGGTGAAGCACTCTGAGATAAAGGGAACCGTGATCACGGCGGTTCGCAGATCAGAATTATGAGAACTATAAAATGAGACAGGAAAGAGAGAGGAAACGAGATGAAATTTCAGAGAATCGCAGGCAGATTGGCAGCAGGAGTCATGACAGGAGCAGTTCTTTTGACGACCTTTGGAGGAACCGCACTGGCAGCGACGGGAGCGACACCACTGGAAAAAATGGAATATACAAAAGTGGTGACCACGGATGGGCATACGTATGCGCCCAAAACGAGCTTTTCTTTCACATTGACGCCAGTGGATCACAGCAAAGATACTAACCAGGCGACCTTTGAAGGAAATGTGGTCTTATCCGGCGTAGAGGGAGGACTGACACTGAAGGCGGGAACTATCACGTTCACGCCGTCCGGAAGCACACCGGACGCTTCTTACAGTGGTAAGGATGAGATTACCTGGAATATGGAAAAATTCAACACACCGGGAGTCTACCATTATCGGATGCAGGAGACGGCAGGAAGCTACGAGGGAATCGTCTATGATACCACCGTATATGATGTATATGCATTTGTATTAAGGGATGAAACAGGCAGCCTGTATGTAAAAAGTATTATCTGTACAAAGCCGGTGAAAAACGACAGGGATGAAATCAAGGACACGAAAGCCGACCTGATTTTCACAAATGATTACGGTAAGGATGACGACACCACGCACGATATCAACATCATCAAGAAAGTTACCGGCAATATGGGCGAGACCAACAAAGATTTCGTGTTCAGGGTAAAAGTAAAAGGCACAGAGGGCGAATGGTATAAGGTTGTTGTCACAGAGAAGGAGGGCGGCAAGGTAACAGAGACGCATCTGGTGAACAACGTGGAAGCGGAATTTACCGTCAGGGATACCGGTTCCATCCACATCTATGGACTGACCGCCGGCGACACCTATACGGTAAATGAGCAGGATTATACCGTAGACGGCTATACCACGACGTATGTAGACGCGGCAGGCAAAGAGGTATCTAATACAAATCAGGTAACGGAAGACGGAAGTCTGCTCTATGTAGATAATCACCGCGACGCTGCGATTCCCGGCGGCGTAGTCACCACCGTGGCTCCCTATGTCCTGATGCTGGCCTTTGCGGCAGCAATGATTTTCTTCTTTGGCCGTAAGAAAAAAATGTCTGAGGAATAATCCGTGTGGAGAGCGGCAGCCCGGGCGGCCGGGATTGGAAACCGTCTGCTGACCGTGATGGCAGGCCTGCTGGTATTCCTGATGCTGACCTACGGTACGTATTCCCTCTGGGATACGTACCGGGTGAGCCAAAACGCCTTTGTATCCGCCGAACTACGGAACTATAAACCGGGAGGAGGCGGAGAAAGCGCAGGCTTCGCCGAGCTTCGGGAGTTGAATCCCGACGTGTGCGCCTGGATTACCATACCGGACACGCACATCGACTATCCGGTGCTGCAGGGGGAAAATGATATGGTCTATGTCAATCAGGACGTCTACGGTGAATTTTCCCTGTCCGGCGCAATTTTTCTGGCCAGCGCAGACAGTCCTGATTTCTCCGACGGCTACAGCCTGCTCTATGGTCATCATATGGATAATGGGGCCATGTTCGGGGATGTGGCGAAATTTACAGAAAAAGAGTATTTCACGGAGCATCCGGACGGCGCACTGTATCTGCCGGAAAAAACATTGGCGATCCACATCTTCGCGTGCGTGGAGACGGACGCCTATGATGAACAAATTTATCACAGCGGAAAAGACGAGGATATTTCACAGCTTCTGTCCCATATCCGGGACAAAGCGGTGCAGTATCGGGAAGCGGAGCGCGGAGAAGCCCTGATAGGCCTTTCCACCTGCGCGGATGATGTGGGAACGAACGGTCGTGTAGTAATATTCGGCTGGCTGGAAGAGACGCCGGCCGGAAGGGAGGTGTAGACACCTATGAAAGCAAAAAAGAGGAAGGTCTGGCAATGGGCGACGCTTCTGCTCCTGCTTCTGGGGCTTTTGATGCCTGTGAGGGCAGAGGCTGCACAGAATAGCTGCACCGTGACGATTCCGGTGCAGATCGAAGTGAGCGGCGGGCATATTCCGGGTGGCAAGACGTATATGGCGACATTGAGCGCTGTGACAAAGGACGCGCCGCTTCCGGCGGAGACGATCCGGCAGCGGGAAGGAGTCGGTGAATTGAAATTCGGTCCCATTACCTACACCAGGACGGGAGAGTATCAGTACCGCATTTCCCAGAATACGGACAGCGCTGAGCGGTTTACCTATGACCGGGAGGCCTATCTGGTGACGGTGCAGGTGACTAGAACGGAAAATGGTACACTGGAAACGAATCTCTGGGCAAAGCGGGAAGGAAAGACGGAAAAGGCGGACGGCATCCGGTTTAAAAATCGGTATGACGCGCCGAAGAGCCAGAACTCCGGCAGTTCAGATTCCGGAAACCATCAGAGTTCCGTCAGACCGGTTCAGACCGGTGACGCGGCGAATATCGTCGTCTGGTTTCTGACTGCAGTTCTGGCAGCAGGCGTGATAGTTCTGATTGTCATCGGAAAAAAGAACAGAAACCGGGAGAAGAAAGAACGCATCTACAGACAGCGCATGTCGGTATACCGATAGGCAGAAGAATGTGCCATTGGTACATTCTCGCGCCGAGGCGTGGTTGCTTCAGCAAACCGGGAGAAGAAAGAACGCATCTACAGACAGCGCATGTCGGTATACCGATAGGCAGAAGAATGTGCCATTGGTACATTCTCGCGCCGAGGCGTGGTTGCTTCAGCAATTCCATGAAAAAAGAACCGCAGCCGGGATTCGATTTTCCGGATGCGGTCCTTTTTATAGATAGCAACACCCCATTTAAGATCTGGATGCGCTTGCGGGAGTCAGAACACTGGAAATAATCTTGCTGAAGGCCTTCATAAAGATGAAGAGCAGCACGGTATTGATACCCAGGGATACGATACACTTCACCAGACGGATGGTGAAAAGATACTTCCATTCCATACCGTACATGAAATGCAGCCACAGGGTATTCAGGGTGCAGGCTTCTACAAACTCAAAAAAGGTAGCTACAAAAATACGAACCGGGGTCACTTTGGAACGGTATAGGATCAGACCGAAGGCAAAGCCGAGAATCGCGTAGCTGAGTGTGAAGCCCGGAAAGAAGGGGCCTGTCTGGGGGGCAGCAAAGAAGCTGACCACATCGCCTGCGATACCGGCTGTCATACCCATCACGGGTCCGCCGTAGGCAGCGGCAGCAGCCAGCGCCAGGAACGCGAAGCGGAACTCCAAGTAGGGAGTAAGCTTTAAATTGAAAAAGGAAAGTGCCACGTAAGCGGCCACGAACAGACCGCAGAGGCAGATACTCTGAACCTTCCGGAGATTGTTAAACTGATCACGAAAGGCGAGGGCGTCTTTGGAAAAAAACTGCATAAAAAATACACCTCCATAATGATGTGTGAGAAACAGGTTACAAAATAAATAATATCGAGACTGCTTATGAAGCCCGATTCCTCCACACATGAGATGTACTCATCTGTAGCAACGGGTGCGGATAATATATCGTAAGACCGAGTCAGAAACTCTACTTTTCGTTTCGCGGCGACTCCCCAGCCTGCGAACACTTGACGCATAAAATCCTACTTCGCTATTATTTATTTCTGTCCGCGGATACTGGAATTGTATCGGAACAGGTACATTATATCATAGATTCCTAAAAAAGCAAGAAAGATTATCAAAAAATTAACAAAACTTTTGTAGCTGCTCCTTGCATATTTTTTCAGGACATGGTATCCTAGAAACCAAATGTTTGGTGATAGAAATGTGGTAGAAATGTGATAGAAAGAGGTGTAACCATGATTCTGGATGCTTTGCTGGACGCGCTCCTGGATACGGTGAAAACCGTGCCCTTCCTTTTGATTGCGTTCCTGATACTGGAGGCGCTGGAGCACTATTCCAATAATTATATGAACCGGGCCCTTGGAAAAATGGGAAAGGCGGGACCGCTGGCGGGAGCCATCTTCGGCTGCGTACCCCAGTGCGGTTTCTCGGTGACGGCGGCCAATCTCTATTCCGGCGGCGTCATTACCCTGGGAACCCTGATGGCCGTATTTCTCTCTACCTCCGATGAGGCGGTGCTGATTCTGTTTAGCCATCCGGGCAGCGGACGGGTCATCGCGCAGCTTCTCCTGGGTAAGATTGCGATCGGAATAGTGTTCGGCTATCTGTTGGATTTCCTGTTCCGGAATAAAAAGGAGCATAAGCATATCGGGGATATGTGCCGGGGCTGCGGCTGCAGCGACGACAGCGGTATCGTGAAGCCTGCGGTGCGTCATACGGTTCAGCTGACGCTCTATATCTTCCTGTTTACGGCGGTCCTGAATCTGGTGCTGGGTCTGGTGGGTATGGACGCCCTGACCACCTTTTTAGGCAAGGACACCTGGTTCCAGCCGTTTCTGACGGCGCTTCTGGGCCTGATTCCCAACTGCGCGTCCTCGATTCTGATAACCGAGCTGTATCTGGCCGGCGGTTTGAGCCTGGCCTCCGCCATGGGGGGACTGTGCGCCGGAGCAGGCATCGGTCTGGCTGTGCTGTTCCGGGAAAATCACCCCATGAAGGAGAATATAGGGATTGTAGCGCTTCTGTATCTGCTTTCCGCAGGTGCTGGTCTGTTGCTGGAGCTTGTCTTATAATAAGGAGGTACTTATGAAAAGGGTTGGGGGATACTTAAAGAGTATATTGCCGCTGGTGGTTATGTTGGGAATACAATTTGCGGCTTCTACGGTTCAGATGATAAGGTTCATGGTGCAATATGGCGTGGAAGAGGGAACACAGATATACATGAACGATACCATGACGATATTGCTGATCTCGGACGTACTGCTGCTTGGCGTAGCAGGTCTCTGGTATTATATCAGTGTGGTACGGCGGCGGGAGAAATACGGGATCCGGGAGACGTCGCTGTTTCAAAAAAAAGATCTGGCAGGATTACTTCTGATGGCGGTGGGCGCGCAGTTTCTGATAGGGATTCTGATGAGCGGCTGGGAGGTGCTGGATCCGAAATCCATGCAGGAGTACACGGATCTGATAGAGGGCGCTGGGCTTGGAGAAAGCGGAATTTCCGCGATCCTGGCGACGGTCATCATCGGCCCGGTTGCGGAGGAGCTGATCTTCCGCGGCCTGACGGTCGAATATCTGAAGCGGGCGGGAGCCTCCTTCTGGGTGATCAATATCCTGCAGGCTCTGTTTTTTGGCATTGCCCATCTCAACCTGGTACAGGGAAGCTATGCCTTTCTGATAGGTCTTCTGGCCGGATATCTGGTGCAGCGCTGCCATTCCATCTGGGCCGGAATTGCTTTCCATATGCTGTTTAACGGGTATTACCTTGTGGAACCGCTGGTAGCCGGATCCCTGGGCTTTTTACCTGAGGTACTGCAGGCGATCTGCCTCGTGGTATTCGGCCTGCTTCTGGTGGCGCTGCCCCTGCGGAGACTGATACGGGACACAAAAGAGCGGACCATCGGATAAAAATACAATAGAAATAAGATTTGAGAGATGACTTTTTCACCAATCATCTCTCATTTTTTTTGTCTATGTTTCCGGATTGATCGGGAGCCTGGGCTATGATACAATGATGGAAACTGGGAAACTATTTTTGGTTTCCGAGTTTCCTTTGGCAAAAGGGAAACACCCTAAGGAGGCATGAATGAGAGAGAAAATCATTGATACAGCCATAGAAGAATTTACGAAGCATGGATTGAAATTTACCATGAACGATGTGGCGAAGGAATTAGGGATTAGTAAAAAAACCATCTACACCATCTTTGAGAGCAAGCAGGATGTGCTGGTGGGAATTGCCGACCGGTACGCCCGGGATTTTACCGATATGAGGGAAGCCATTGAGCAGGACGATAGACTGGATACCCTGGAAAAGCTGGAGCGGTTGTTCTGCGCGATTCCCACCAAATATTACAATATCGGCCTCAGCCGGATCTTTGAGCTGGCCCAGAAGTATCCGAAGCAGTACAGATACCTGATGGAGGCGGTGAACCAGGGCTGGATCCTTGCGGAGCAGTATCTGGAGCGGGGCGTGCGGGAAGGCAGGATCCGAAAGGATATCTCCGTTCCGGTGGTGATGGCAATGATCCGGGGAACGGTAACCTGTTTTATGGAGAGCGATATTCTCTATAAAAACGGGCTGACCTACGAGCAGGGAAAAGAAGAGATGGTTCAGATTATTATGAAGGGGATAAGAGCAGCGTGAAAGAAGTAAGAATCCTTGAAATCAAGGAAAGTGTATTTGCGGACAACGACCGGCAGGCAGATAAGCTGCGCCGGGAGTTAAAGGAGCAGGGTGTGTTTCTGATGAATCTGATGTCTTCGCCGGGATCGGGCAAGACCACCACGTTAAAGGGAACCATTGAGCGGCTAAAAGGTCAGCTCCGGATTGGCGTAATGGAAGCGGATATCGATTCCGATGTGGACGCGAAGGCCATTGCCGGGACAGGCGTGAAGGCTATTCAGCTGCATACGGGCGGTATGTGCCACCTGGACGCGGAGATGACCCGGCAGGGGATCGAAGGCCTGGGCGTGGAGGACGTGGATCTGGCCATTCTGGAAAATGTGGGCAATCTGGTCTGCCCGGCAGAATTTGATACCGGCGCGTCTAAGAATGTGATGATCCTTTCCGTACCGGAGGGCCATGACAAGCCGCTGAAGTATCCGCTGATGTTTCAGATTTGCGACGCGGTGCTGATCAACAAGATCGACGTACTGCCGTATTTTGATTTTGATATGGAACGGGTGAAGGAATTTATCCATCAGAGAAATCCTCATGCGAAGGTATTTCCTATCAGCGCCAAGATGGGGGAAGGCATGGACGCATGGACAGAGTGGCTGGCCGGACAGGTGCGGGAATGGAAGACCGGAAACGCGTGATAAAAAGAGAAATGAGGGAGAGGAAAGAAGATGAAGAAAGAATTGGACAAAGAGTTGTATCCGGAGTATGTCTATCCGGAATTTACCCCGGATCCTGACGAGGCGTTCCGGGAGCCCATTGCGAAGCTGGGAAAGAAGATTACCGACCGGATTCCGCAGAAGCTGGGTCTTAAGAAGATTACCCGAAACGATCCGGAATACTGGGGACTGGCCGGGGTCCTGACCGATGAAGAGGCAGAGCTGGCCCTGAAGCTGGGCGTAAGAAAGCCCAAGACGCTGGCGCAGATTGTGAAGCTTTCCGGTATGGAGGAGAAGGCCTGTGAAGCCATGCTGGAGGAGATGTCCCGAAAAGGCCTTCTGGAATACAACTGGGAAAATGAGAAACACGAAAAGCAGTATGTGCTTCCCATGTACGTGCCCGGTTGCGCGGAATTTTTCAACATGAATGCGAGCATTCTGGAATCCAATCCGGAGATGGGAACCTTCTTTGAGCACATGTCCCGTCTGCCCCTGGAGAAGATTACGCCCTTCGTGCCGGAGGGCGGCGCAGGAATCGGTATGCATGTCATACCGGTGGAGAAGGCCATTGAGCTGGAAAATGAATCCGTAGATCTGGAGCATATTTCCCACTGGCTGAGCAAATACGAGGGAAAATACGCGGCAAGCCCCTGCTCCTGCCGTCGGTCCCGCCTTACCCACGGAGAGGGCTGCGCGGACGATCCGGAGGGCTGGTGTATCGCAGTGGGCGATATGGCGGATTATGTGGTGGAAACCCAGAAGGACGGACGCTATATTACCCGCGAGGAAGCGCTGGAAATTTTAAAGGCAGCGGAGGACAACGGCTTCGTACACCAGATTACCAATATTGACGGCGCGGACAAGATTTTTGCCATCTGCAACTGCAATGTAAATGTCTGCTACGCGCTGCGCACCTCCCAGCTGTTCAACACGCCGAATATGTCCCGTTCTGCTTATGTGGCGAAGGTAGAAAAGGCCAACTGCGTAGCCTGCGGCAAATGTGTGGAGGCCTGTCCGGCAGGCGCGGTAAAGCTGGGACAGAAGCTGTGCGACAAGGAAGGCTGCCAGGTGACCTACCCCAGGATGCCGCTTCCCTCGGAACAGCCCTGGGGCGAGCATATGTGGTCCCACAATTACCGGGATCTGAACCGGATCAACTGTTATGATACCGGTACCGCTCCCTGTAAGACCGCCTGTCCGGCCCATGTCGCGGTGCAGGGCTATCTGAAGCTGGCAAAGGAAGGCCGCTATGAGGAGGCTCTGGCGCTGATCAAAAAGGATAATCCGCTTCCGGCTGTCTGCGGCCATGTCTGCAACCGCAGATGTGAGGACGCCTGTACCAGAGGAACCATCGATGAGGCGGTAGCCATCGATGAAGTAAAACGCTTCCTGGCAGAGCGGGATCTGAAGGCGGAGACAAGATACATTCCGAAAAAGACCGTTCCCTCCCTGAAGGGCGGATTTGAGGAAAAAATCGCGGTAATCGGGGCCGGTCCCGCAGGACTCTCCTGCGCGTACTATCTGGCGCTGAACGGATATAAGCCTACCGTGTTTGAAAAGAGCGAGGAGCCGGGCGGTATGCTCCGTTACGGAATTCCCTCTTATAAGCTGGAAAAGGATCTTCTGGCGGCAGAAATCGATGTGATCCGGGAACTGGGCGCAGAGATTCGCTGCGGCGTGGAGATTGGAAAAGATATTACCATCGAAGAGCTGAGAGAGCAGGGCTACAAGGGCTTTTATGTGGCCATCGGCTGCCAGCGGGGAAGAAAGCCGGGCATTGCCGGAGAAAACGCCAAGGGAGCTTACGCGGCGGTGGATTTCTTAAGAGAAGCCGGAGCCAGAGAGAGCTTTGCCCTGGAAGGCGACGTGGTCGTTGTGGGCGGCGGCAATGTGGCCATCGACGCGGCGAGAATCAGCAGCCGCTGTACCGACGCGAAGATCTCCATGTTCTGTCTGGAGCAGAGAACGGGTATGCCCGCAAGCGAGGAAGAGATCCGGGAGGCGCTGGAAGAGGGAATTCAGTTACATTGCGGCTGGGGTCCCAGGGAAGTGCTGGAAGAAAATGGAAAAGTGACAGCGGTAGTATTCAAGAAGTGCACCCGGGTTCTGGATGAGCAGGGCAGATTTTCACCGGAATACGACGAGGAAGAGACCATTACGGTTCCCTGTAAGCATGTGATCTTCTCCGTGGGACAGGCCATTGACTGGGGCAATATGCTGGACAATCTGGACCTGAAGAGACGGCCCAACGGAGGAGCCCTGGCCAACAGACTGACCTATCAGACCTCAGAGCCGGATATCTTCGTGGGAGGAGACGTGTATACCGGACCGAAGTTTGCCATTGACGCGATTGCGGCAGGCCGGGAGGGAGCGATTTCCCTGCATCGGTATGTACACGAAAACTGTACGCTGACCATCGGAAGAAACCGCCGTGATTTTGTGGAGCTGGATAAGGAAAATATCTCCATCGACAGCTATGACACCTCCAAGCGCCAGGTTCCGGAAAAAGCAGATGAGAAAGCCCAGGCGGCAACCTTCCGGGATCTGTCCCACAGTCTGACCGAGGAACAGGTAAAGGTGGAAACCTCCCGCTGCCTGTCCTGCGGAGCTTCTGTGGTAGACCCAAATCAATGTATCGGCTGCGGAATCTGTACGACCCGGTGCGTCTTCGACGCGATCCATCTGCACAGAGAGCTTCCGGGAGCATCGGTTATGCACGCTTCCGAGGACAAGCTGAAATACATTCTTCCGAATATGGTAAAGCAGTCGGTAAAGGTAAAATTCGCAAAGAAGAAATAAGGATCGGAGAATGCAGGCATGCATGAATTAGGCGTGACGTTTCACATCATGGATCAGCTGGAGAAGGTAGCGCAGGAAAATGATGTGGAAAGGGTCCGGAAGGTGGTTCTGGAGCTGGGGGAGGTCTCTACGGTGATCGAGTCCTATCTCCAGAACTGCTGGACCTGGGCGGCGAAGAAACGGCCGCTTTTTGAAAAAGCAGAACTTATTGTTGAGACGCTTCCCGCAGTTACCTACTGTGAGGATTGTGGGAAAACCTATCCCACGGTGGAGCATGGGAAAACCTGCCCCTTTTGCGGCAGCGGGCAGACCTATCTTCTGCACGGAAATGAGTTCAACATTAAGGAAATAGAAGTGCAATAATTCACGGGCTATAAGAAAAAGGAGAGTGAGACAATGTTTTTTCAGATTTATGGAGAAACCGCAGGCTGGCAGTTGCTGGGCTGGCTGCTGGTCTTTACCGGACTGGTATTGATGAACGAGGTGGCAAGACGGACCAAATGGGGTGGAATCGCGTGTTTCCTGATTCTTCCCGCAGTGCTGACGGTGTATTTTATCGCGATTTACATCGGAGCGGCGGCGGGCGCAGAGTGGGCGCTGCAGAATGACACCTACGTACATATGAACAGCTGGTTCCATTACGCCAAGCTGTACGCGGCGACGGCAGGCTGTATCGGATTTATGGTACTGAAATACAACTGGGGAAAACTGGGAAAAGCGCACTGGTTTAAAGCCTTCCCCTTTGTGATTGTGGCAATCAACATTCTGATCGCGGTGGCCTCTGATTTTGAATCCGCTATCCGGGCCGGATCTCTGGCAGGCGGCTGGTGGCTGTCCTCAGAGGGCGTATGGCTGTATGGCGGCTGGTGGAATGTGCTGAATGGCCTGGCAGGTCTTTTCAATATCGTATGTATGACCGGCTGGTGGGGCATTTATTCCTCTAAAAATAAGCAGGATATGCTGTGGCCGGATATGATCTGGGTATACATTCTGGCCTACGACGTCTGGAATTTCCAGTATACCTATCTGAATCTGCCGACCCATACCTGGTACTGTGGTCTGGCGCTGCTTCTGGCACCCACCTTTGCGGCGGCTCTCTGGAATAAGGGCGGCTGGATCCAGAACCGTGCCAATACCCTGGCACTGTGGTGCATGTTCGCACAGGTATTTCCGCTGTTCCAGGACGCCAGCCGTTTCACTACGGTGACCTCCGTCTACGGCGAGGGCGGCATAGCCGCGGCAATGGGAAGCACCATGCCGGTTACCGCGAATCCTACGGCGCAGGGACTGATTTCTGTGATTGCGTTTGCAGTCAACGTATTTAGCTTCGCTTATATCCTGAAGCAGGCGAAGGTACAGAAGAAGAATCCGTGGAAGGAAGAGATTTTCGTGGATACGAAGGATTATCAGGAGGCAATGGCCAGAACCAGATAAGGCTTTGGAACAGTTACAGGGGCGTGCCTGGAACGGAATTTTTTCCGTACGGGCACGCCCCTTGTTTAAGAAACGGATTATGAGCCGGATTGCTTCCGGTATACCAGCCAGGAATATACGTAGAGCCAGAGGGTGCCTGCAAGAATAAAGCCAAAGGCCAGCACGGTCATAAGCCTGGAAGGGAAGACGCCGGACAGGATCAGGAGAATTCCCATGATACAGAAGAGAACGCCGCCCATGGCGTGGGTTTTCTTCCAGACATATTCGCTTTCCAGGGTCCAGGGCGTCTTGATTCCCATGGTGTAATTGGTGCGAAGCTGCGGCATATAGTTGCCGATGGCCAGAAAGAGAATTCCCACGGCTACGGGAACCACCTGCTCGATCCGTACCGGAAGGCCGAAAATGACAGCGTCGGTAGCCCAGGTAAGGCAGATCAGAAACAGGGTCATGGTGTAAATAAAAACATCATAGGCCTTCTTATGGAGCGTGTAGCTTTTCTTTCTCGGATCGATACAGGGCAGCAGCTTCATGAAAAAGAACAGGATACAGGGCAGCGCCGCAAGAAACAGGGTCACATATTTGTTGGAATAGCCGTTGACCGTCCC
This sequence comes from Clostridiaceae bacterium, assembly GCA_902362725.1. GTDB lineage: Bacteria > Bacillota > Clostridia > Lachnospirales > Lachnospiraceae > Laedolimicola > Laedolimicola ammoniilytica. The sequence goes on from CABIXM010000003.1 coordinate 170,273, forward strand.
GTCAAAGCCCCAGTGGGTAGGCACGATATCCGGCATCTCCGGCAGCAGGCAGGCATGGGCCAGCAGAGAGACTACGGAAAGTCCGATAAAAAAACAATCCTTTTTCATTAATTTCATTATTTATTTCCTCCTTTGGAAAAGTCAAAAAACCATTTCATAAGTTCCTGAAAAACGGTCATATTCAGGCTGTAGACGATGTTCTGGCCTCTGCGCTCGTCCAGCACCAGGTCTGAGGACTTCAGGACATTCAGGTGATGGCTGACGGAAGGCTTGGAGATATCGAAGTAGCCGGCGATTTCCCCGGCAGTCAGATCTCCCTCGGTCAGCAGTTCCAGAATCCGCCGTCGGGTGGGATCCGACAGAGCCTTAAAAGCATCATTTAACATAGTGCCTCCTTTCAAAGCAATCCAAAACCGACAGTTAGATAATTAGACGATTATCTAACTGTCTAAACACAAAATACCATAGAGGCATCCAAATGTCAAGCACATTCATAATGGATAAAAAATGAATAAAAGAACAAAAACGGGGAAGCTTTGAGAACAGAAGGTAGCATTTTCAATGGAAATGTGATAGAGTAAAGCGGTAAGAAAAATTCGTATAACAGGAGGCAGATATAATGGCAGTGATAGAGATTACAGAAGCAAACTTTGAGACAGAGGTATTGAAGTCCGACGTTCCCGTACTGGTGGATTTCTGGGCTGTATGGTGCGGACCCTGTCAGATGCAGGGACCTATTATCGACGAGCTGGCGGAAGAGGTACAGGGTGTAAAGTTCGGAAAGCTGAATGTGGACGAGAACATGGGCCTGGCCCAGAAGTTCCGGGTCATGAGCATTCCGACCCTGATGCTTTTCCGGGACGGACAGGCAGCCGCCACCCTGGTGGGTCTGCAGTCCAAGGATACCGTGAAGCAGCTGTTAGGAGTATAAGATGGTATACGATGTAATTATAGTGGGAAATGGGCCGGCCGGATTGTCGGCGGCCCTTTACACCAGCCGGGCGAAGCTTCAGACCCTGGTGATCGGCAAGGACAACGGCGCCCTGACCAAGGCAGATAAAATCGAAAATTATTTCGGCATGGCAGAGCCGGTATCCGGCTGCGAGCTGGTGGAGAATACCAAGAGACAGGCGAAAACGCTGGGAGCAGAGCTTACGGAGGACGAGATCTTCCATATCAGCTGGAATGGAAGCTTTCGGCTGGAAGGCCGGAAGGAAACCTATGAAGCGAAGGCCGTGCTGCTGGCTACGGGAACCTCCCGGAAGACAGCCGATGTTCCGGGGCTTTCGAAGCTGGAGGGCCGCGGCGTCAGCTACTGCGCTGTCTGCGACGCTTTCTTTTACCGGGGACGGAAGGTGGGCGTTCTGGGAAATGAGGACTATGCCGCCCATGAGCTGGGCCAGCTTCTTCCGGTGGTGGGAGAGGCGGTGCTTCTGACCAATGGAAAGCCCCTGCATACAGACGTGCCGGAGGGCGTAGCGGTTTATGAGAAGAAGCTTACGGCTGTAAACGGAGAAGAGCAGGTGGAGGGCGTCACCTTTGAGGACGGGGAAAGCCTTGCCCTGGACGGTATTTTCGTGGCGCTCGGAAGCGCCGGCGCTGCGGATCTGGCTCGGAAAATCGGAGCCATGACCGAAGGTCGGAGCATCAAGGTGGACGAAGAAATGGCCACCAACGTACCCGGTCTTTATGCGGCCGGAGACTGCACCGGAGGCCTTTTGCAGATTTCCAAGGCAGTAGGCGAGGGCGCAAAGGCTGCCATGAGCATGATTCGGTTTGTACGGCAGCAGAAAAAATAATGGATAACAAAGGAGAATGAAAAATGAAACTGATGATAGCGTCAGATATTCACGGTTCCGCTTATTACTGTGAAAAGCTTCTGAAAGCCTACGATGAGGAAAAGGCGGATAAAATGTTGCTGCTGGGCGATATCCTGTACCACGGTCCCCGCAACGATCTGCCGAAGGATTACGCGCCCAAGCAGGTGATTGCCATGCTGAACCCCAGAAAGCAGGACCTCCTCTGTGTGCGCGGAAACTGCGACACCGAGGTAGATCAGATGGTGCTGGAATTCCCGATTCTGGCAGATTATTGTATCCTGTATCTGGATAGCCGGATGATTTTCGCCACCCACGGCCATGTGTTTAACGAGAAGAACCTGCCGCAGCTTCATAAGGGCGACATTCTGCTTCACGGACATACACATGTGCCCGTATGCAGGGAGACGGAGGATTACATCTATCTGAATCCCGGCTCCGTGTCGATCCCGAAGGAGGACAGCTGGCATGGCTATATGCTTCTGGAGAATGGTACCTTTACCTGGAAAGATTTAGATGGAACAATACAGAAGGAATTTCGGCCGGAATAAAATCCGGCCTTTATTCTTCGATGTGTTCCAGTCCCTGACACAGAATGTTGACCACATGGTCGTCAGCCAGAGAATAGTAGATGGTTTTGCCGTCCCGGCGGAATTTTACCAGCCGGTTCTGCTTTAACACCCGCAGCTGGTGGGAGATAGAGCTCTGGGACATCTCCAGCCCCGCGGCGATATCGTTGACACATTTTTCCCCTTCCCGGAGAACAAACAGAATCTTAATCCGCGTAGAATCCGCGAACACCTTAAAAAATTCAGAAAGATAATACACCTCGTCATCGGCGGGCGTCAGTTCACTGCTCAAAAACAATCCCTCCTTTTGGAAATATTTGATAAAGCTGTATTTATTTTAACATAAGAAAAAAAAGGTGACAAGAATAATATTTGAAAATATGATGATATGAGAATATGTGTATACTGATTCATATGTAAAAAACAGTGGAAAAGCGCCACAGACTGGAGCTGTTGAAAAAGTGCTGTAGGGATAAAAGTACGTAGATAGAAATTTTTCCAGAAAAAGGAAACTGAAATTGTCCATTATTGCTTGAAATAGGGCTGAAAACCAGCTATAATTAGAATATCTATGAGCAGGGAAAACCATAAGAATACGGAGAGCATTTGGATGAAAAAATTCAGATATACAGGTAAGAAAATTGCGGCACTGGTGCTGGCGGGCGTGATGGGATTCTCTATTACCGCGTCGGCCACCACCGAGTCCGAGATTAAGAAACAGCAGCAGGCCACCCAGAAGCAGTTAGACCAGATCAATTCCCAGATGAAGTCCATCGAGGGCCAGCGGAACAGTATACTGAGTCAGGTGAATTCCCTGAATTCCGAACTGACGAATCTGATTCTGAATATTCAGCTGCTGGAGAGCGATATTGAGGCCAAGGCCGAAGAAGTGGATCAGGCCCAGGCTGACTACGAGGCAGCCAAGCAGAAAGAGGAAGAGCAGTACGAAGCCATGAAGCTTCGGATTCAGTACATATACGAAGAGGGAGATATGGATTATCTGTCCCTGTTCCTGCAGGCGGAGAATTTCTCGGATTTCCTGAACCGGGCGGATTTCGCCCAGGAGATTCAGACCAAGGATCGGGAAATGTTCCTGGAGTATCAGGAGACTAAGCAGGAGGTAGCGGATCTCCTGGAGGAGCTGGAGCAGGAAAAGGCTGACATGGAGGATCTGCAGGCGGAGTACGAGGATCAGAAGAGTTCCACGGAGGCTACACTGGCCCAGAAGAAGGCAGAACAGGCCGACTATGACAATCAGCTGGCGGCCGCCAGGTCCCAGGCTGCCGCCTACAAGAAGCAGATCCAGGATCAGCAGAAACAGCTGAAAAAGCTGGAAGCTGAGCGGAAGCGGAAAGAGGCGGAGGCAGCTGCTGCAGCGGCGGCTCAGCAGAAGAGTAATTCCGGCTCCGCGTCCAACAGCTCTGGCAGCACTTCCGGTTCCGCAAGCAGCAGTTCCGGCAACAGCTCCGGCAGCGGATCCTCAGCCACTGTGTCCGGCGGAGGTTCCGGCGCGTCTATCGCCAGCTATGCCTTAAAGTTTGTGGGCAATCCCTATGTGTCCGGCGGCACCAGTCTGACCAACGGCGCGGACTGCTCCGGCTTTACCTGGGCAGTATACCAGAATTTTGGCATTTCCATTCCCCGGCAGTCTGACGCCCAGGGACATTCCGGCAAGTCTGTCAGCTATGCGGACGCCCAGGCGGGAGATATCATCTATTATGGCGGCCATGTGGGAATCTATATTGGCGGAGGACGTATCGTCCATGCCAGCACAGCCAAAACGGGTATCAAGATCAGCTCGGCTACCTACCGGAGTATTCTTTCGGTCAGAAGATATTATTAAAAACAGAAGCCAGGAAATATAGGAAAAACAGACAGAGCTTACAGGCGTCTGCTTTCGGGAAACCGGAGGCAGGCGCTCTTTTTACTCTATGGGAAATACCGTGTTACATGAAAGTGCGAAAGCTATGATTCCTATAGAGCAAAAAGCCCCTCCGGGGGATCGCACTGCGGCGGCAAGGTAGTATGTTGCTTATGCGACCCGCCGCAGGCGGAGAATCCTGCTTCGCAGGATTCTTTCTTAGAAATTTTTGAAATATCACTTGACTATAGTGTATATATATGATATATACACTATATAAACACTATATAAACACAACACACACAAAGAAAGCAAGGAAAACAGCCTATGAATATTATCATTAGCAATTCCAGCGGCAAGCCCATCTATGAGCAGATCACAGCCCAGATTAAGGGGCAGATTATGAATGGCTCCCTGAAGCCGGGAGAGGCGCTGCCTTCCATGCGGCTTCTGGCAAAGGAGCTTCGGATCAGTGTGATTACTACCAAGCGGGCTTACGAGGAGCTGGAGCGGGAAGGCTTTATCACCTCGGTGGTGGGCAAAGGGAGTTTTATAAGGGAAGCAGATCAGGAGTTTGTCCGGGAAGAACGGCTGCGGGCTGTGGAAGGGCACCTGCAGGCGGCGGTGGACGCGGCCAGACAGTGTGGCATGGACGAGACGGAGCTGGTGGACATTTTGAAGCTGTTATTTGAGGAGGCGTAGATATGGGCAGTGCCATAGAAGTAAGAAACCTGACAAAACAGTATCCGGGATTTGCGCTGAAAGATGTGAGCTTTCAGATTCCGGAGGGCAGTATCGTCGGTTTTATCGGAGAAAACGGCGCGGGAAAAAGCACGACGATAAAGGCGATTCTGGATTTGATAAAGCGGGACGGAGGAGAAATTACACTGTTTGGCGAGCCGGACGGCGCAAAGGACGAGACATTGAAAGAACAGATCGGCGTGGTCTTTGACGAGAACTGCTTTCCGGATTATCTGAACCGGAGAAATGTGAACCGGATGCTGAAGGCCATCTACAGAGGCTGGCAGGAGGAGCGCTTTGAAAAGCTCTGCGAGCGGTTCGGCCTCCCGGAAAAGCAGAAGATCAAAGAATATTCCAGAGGCATGAAAATGAAGCTTTCCATCGCGGCGGCCATGTCCCATCAGGCCCGGCTTCTGATTCTCGATGAGGCGCTTAGCGGTCTCGATCCGGTGGTGCGTGCGGAGATTCTCGATATGCTCCGGGAATTTGTTATGGACGAGCAGCATACGGTGTTTCTGTCCTCCCATATCACCAGCGATATCGAGAAGATCGCGGATTACATTTTGCTGATTCATAAAGGGGAGATTCTTCTGTATGAAGACAGGGATACGCTGTTGGAGGAATACGCCTTGATCCGATGCAGCGCCGAAGAGGCCGCAAAGCTGAATCCGGCCATCGTGGTGGGCATCCGCCGGGGCCGGTTCGATACTGAGGTGCTGGTGCGAAGTCGGGAAGGGCTGGAGGCAAATGAGGATTTGGTTATGGATCGGGCAAGCCTGGAGGATATTCTTCTTTATACGGCGGGAGAGCCGGGAAATGAGAGGTGTGCGGGATGAAGGGACTGATTTTGAAGGACTTGTATACACTGCGGCAGATGGGGAAGATCTATCTGATTTGCATGGTGTGCCTGGTGATCTGGGGCCTGGTTACAGACAATCCAACCATGCTTTCCAGCCTGCTTCTGGTATATGGGCTGATGCTTTTAATTACGACAGCCTCCTACGATGAAGCCTCCCATTTTAACCGGTACGCGCTGACCCTTCCCCTGACGCCAAAGAAACTGGTACAGGCGAAGTACCTGTTTGCGTTGCTTCTTTTCGCAGTTATGGTGACGCTGGGGATTCTGGGCGGCGCAGGTATGCTTGCGGTGCTGGGAGCAAAGGCAGAGATGGGGTACGGAGAGCTTCTGGCGTCCACATGTTCCATCAGTTGTATCTATCTGATGACAATTGTTTTCATATTGCCCTGCATCTATAAATTTGGTGTGGAAAAATCCCGGTTTCTGTTTATGGCGACTTACCTGCTTGTATTTGCCGGCTTCGCGCTGCTGTTCAGTATAGATAATATGAAAACCTGGCTTTCCGGACTGGGTGATCGGGGATTCCTGTCCATAGGCGCAGTCTTCGGAGCGCTGGCTGTCGTGGGGCTGATTGTGTCCTACCATATTTCCATCCGAATTGTGGAAAATAAGGAATGGTAAGGCAGCATGTTCACAAAATCTTAAGAAATATTTCAGAAAAAGGGACTGGCAAAACCGGTCCCTTTCTACTATACTGAATATCGGACAAAAGTTGACATAAAAACAAAGGAGTTAGCATGACCAGACGGCAGAAAAAAAGAACCTGGGTCTTCGCCGGAGTAATTTCCACGCTGCTTGGCGCGGGCGTTCTGATTGGCAGAGTCTATGCCCAGAGCCTGGAGCCTGCAGAGGCGGCAGCGGAAGCGGCGATCCCGGATGTGCTGGAGACGGAAGAGAAAGTATTGGAAGAGACAAAAGAAGAAGCGGAGGAACATCTGCCGGAGGACTGGAATCTGATTCTGGTCAATAAGACACACCCGATTCCCGAAGATTATCAGGTGGAGCTGAAAAGCATTGGTAGCGGCCATCAGATTGACGCCCGGGCTTACGATGATTTTAAGGCCATGATTCAGGCTTCCCAAAACGACGGAGTGACCATCTATGTGACCTCATCCTACAGGGATCTGAACAAGCAGATTGCCCTGTATGAGAAGAAGACCGACTCCTACCTGCAGCAGGGCTATTCCCTGGAGGACGCCCTGTCGAAAGCGGGACAGGTGGTGGCGGTGCCGGGCACCAGCGAACATCATCTGGGGCTGGCTCTCGACATGGTTTCCTCAGAATACCGGAGACTGGACGAAAAACAGGAACAGACAAAGGGCTTTCAGTGGCTGAAGGAGCATAGCTGGGAATACGGCTTTATCCTGCGCTATCCCAACGGAAGCACGGATATCACGGGCATCATCTATGAACCCTGGCATTTCCGGTATGTGGGCCTGGAAGCGGCAAAGGAGATCTACGAAAGCGGCGTGACGCTGGAGGAGTACCTGGGCGCGAAGCCCGTGACCGAGGGCGAGGCTGTCACCTATGACTACAGGCCGGAGAAGAAGCGTAAGCAGGCTGCGACCTGGCAGAATACGGAGGCAGTGCCGTCAGCTGAGGAAGCGGCGGACGCAGAAGAGATGCCGGAATACGAGGAGGCGCCGGAGCCGGAAGAAGTACCGGAGCCGGAAGAGATACCAGTAGAGGAAGAAACGCCGGAGCCCTGTGAGGCTCCGGTGGAAGAAGAGATACCGGAGACAGGTGAAGGACTGTAAACAAAAATTTACAGTCCTTAATTTTTTGTGAAATCAGGTTCCCGCCGGTTGGAAAGTATCAAAAAATATGATATCATAGATCGGTACGAAAGAGAGGGGACAAAAGTATGAAGAAGATTCTGGGAAAGCTGCTGAACCGGATTGTGATATTCGGCATCCTTCTGGCTGTTCAGCTGGGATGGTTTCTGCTGACTTTTACAAAGCTGGTTCATTATTCCACGGGCCTGTCCCTGGTTTTCCGGGTCATAAGTATCCTGGCAGTGCTGTGGATCATCAATACCGAGGACAACCCGGCTTACAAGATTGCGTGGATCATCCTGATTCTGGTAGTGCCGCTTCTGGGCGGCCTGTTTTATGTGGCAGTGGGCCACAAGCGTCCGGGAAAGGGCATGCGGAAGAGGTTGGACGCGGAGCGGAAGCGTACGGAAGGGGAGCTTAAGCAGCAGGAAGAAGTCATGGGACGGCTTGGCGAGATGGATCAGGGAACGAAAGGCGAGTCCTATTATTTGGCCGAAACCGGCGGCTATCCGGTCTGGGATCATACTTCAGCGACTTATTATAAAATCGGAGAGGAGTATTACGCCTCTCTTCTGGATGAATTAAAAAAAGCGGAACACTTTATTTTCATGGAGTTCTTCATCGTAGGCGAGGGCAAGATGTGGAACAGTATTCTAAAGGTTCTGGAGGAGAAGGCTGCGGCCGGCGTGGATGTGCGATTTATCTACGATGACCTTGGCTGTGTATCCCTGCTTCCGCCCGCCTACAGTCTGATTCTGGAATCCAAAGGTATCAAGAGTTTTGCGTTTAATCCATTTATTCCATTATGGTCGTTAGTAATGAATAACCGTGACCATCGGAAGATAGTGGTTATCGACGGTCATACGGCTTTCAGCGGCGGCGTGAACCTGGCCGACGAGTACATCAACGAAAAGGTGCGCTTCGGCCACTGGAAGGACACGGGCTTTATGCTGAAGGGCGAGGCAGTCTGGAACTATACGGTCATGTTCCTGCGGATGTGGAACGCCCATCGGCATACAGATGCGGACTATGAGGCTTTCCGTCCTCATGTGTGGCATCCGGAAGCCTTTGAGGGCCAGGGCTTTATACAGCCTTACAGCGATTCTCCCCTGGACGACGAGCGTCTGGGTGAAAATGTGTATCTGAATATTCTGAACCGCGCAAAGGATTATGTGTATATCTTCACGCCTTATCTGATCGTGGATCACGAGATGCAGACGGCCCTCTGTCTGGCGGCCAAACGGGGAGTGGATGTGCGGATCATGACGCCTGGCATTCCGGACAAGAAGACTATCTTCCAGCTGACCCGTTCCTATTATCCGGTGCTTCTGAAGGCAGGCGTGCGGATCTACGAGTATACGCCGGGCTTCCTCCACGCCAAGTCCTTTGTCTGCGACGACGAGTCGGCTGTGGTGGGTACGATTAACATGGATTACCGGAGCCTGTATCTGCATTTTGAGTGCGGTACGTTCTTCTATCGGAATCCACTGGTGATGGACGTGAAGCGGGACAGCCTGGCTACCATGGAAAAGGGCAGGGAGATTACCCTGAGCGACACAAGACAGGGCTTCTTTGGAAGCCTGTTCTGCGCGGTACTCCGGGTATTTTCACCGCTTCTGTAACCGAGAAAGGGGTTTTATTACAAATGAATATTTTATTTTTTCTGAAACCGAAGGCGGAGGTATCTTATCTCTACGAGGATTTTTCCATGCGGCAGGGGCTGGAGAAGCTGGAGCGCAGCGGCTACACAGCCATTCCGGTCATCAACCGCCATGGCGAGTACATCGGTATAATTACCGAGGGCGATTTCCTCTGGGCCCTGAAAAATAAATTCGCGCTGGATCTGAAGCAGACCGAAGAGGTCCCGCTTACCAGTGTGAAGCGGCGGATGTGCTGTGAGCCCATTTCCATCGATTCCAATATGGAGGATCTGGTGACCAAGGCTATGAACCAGAACTTTGTACCGGTCATCGACGACAAGGGCATCTTTATCGGAATCGTGACGCGGAAAGATATCATTGAGTTCTGCTATAAGGCTTATGCCAAAACGGAACAGAACGTATAATATAGAAAATGTAGGAAAAGGAGTGGCGGTAGGTCATTCCTTTTTTCGCGAAGTGTATTTTATCTCGTTGATAGATCCATAACAACTTTTATGTAAAAAGTAAAATTTGTTGCATATTTTATATTGATTCTCTGTCCAATTTTTGCTAAAATTAATCCCGATATCGTTTTGTATCAATGGTAGTTTATACAATACACTATCAAATAAATATATGGAGGGCTGGAAATGAGTAATACAGCACAGAGCCCGGCAAGCAGAAGAATTGAGGGTCTGCTGGACGGGAACAGTTTTGTGGAAATCGGCGGACAGGTGACTGCCAGAAGTACTGACTTTAACCTGCAGCAGTCTAAGTGCCCGTCTGACGGAGTAGTTACCGGCTACGGTCTGATTGACGGTAATCTGGTTTACGTGTACAGCCAGGACGCTTCCGTACTGAACGGAACCCTTGGCGAAATGCATGCGAAGAAGATTGTACGCCTGTACGAGATGGCATGTAAGATGGGAGCTCCGGTGATCGGTCTCATCGACTGCGCAGGCGTTCGTTTACAGGAGGGCGTGGACGCTCTGAACGCGTTCGGAGAGGTATATACCCAGCAGGCGCTGGCGTCCGGTGTTGTTCCGCAGATCACAGCAGTGTTCGGTCACTGCGGCGGCGGACTGGCTGTCGTACCGGGACTTTCTGATTTTACCTTTATGGAGGAGAAGGACGCGAAGCTTTTCGTGAACGCTCCGAACACCATCGCAGGCAACAACACCCAGAAGTGTGACAGCGCTTCTGCTAAATTTCAGGCAGAGGAAGCAGGCAGCGTCGATGCAGTCGCTGACGAGGCAGGTATCCTGGCTCAGATCCGCGCACTGGTTGCGATGCTTCCGGGCAACAATGAGGAAGAGGGCTGCTATTCTGACTGCGCGGACGATCTGAACCGCGTATGCGCAGAGCTTCAGGGCGTGGAGTATTCCGCATCCTACATCCTTTCCACCATTGCTGACGGCAAGGCTTTCTTTGAGACCAAGGCAGCTTACGCCAAGGATATGGTGACAGGCTTCATCCGTCTGAACGGCATGACCGTAGGCGCGGTAGCCAACGGAGAGCAGGAGATGACGGCACGCGGTGCTCAGAAGGCAGCAGAGTTCGTAGAGTTCTGTGACGCGTTCAATATCCCGGTTCTGACCATTACCAATGTAAAGGGCTTTAAGGCTTCCCTGTGCACCGAGCGCAATATCGGCAAGGCAGCGGCAAAGCTTACCTACGCATTCGCGAACGCGACCGTTCCGAAGGTGAATGTAATCGCAGGCGAGGCATTTGGCAGCGCTTACGTGATCATGAACAGCAAGGGCATCGGCGCGGATCTGGTATACGCATGGAAGGACGCGAAGGTCGGTATGATGGACGCATCCCTGGCAGCAAAGGTTATGTATGCGGACGCGGACGCTGAGACCCAGAAGGAGAAGGCGGCAGAGTACGCGGCTCTTCAGGACAGCGTAGACGCAGCGGCTGCACGCGGTTATGTGGACACCGTTATCGAGGCGCAGGATACCAGAAAGTATGTGATCGGCGCGTTTGAGATGTTATTTACCAAGAGAGAGGACCGTCCGGCGAAGAAACACGGAACTGTCTAAGAGGAGTGAGAGTATGAAACGAAGCTTGAAAAAATTATCGGCTCTGCTGCTCCTGATGGGACTTTTTGTACTGACCGGCTGCGCGGCCAAGGAGACTCTTCCGAACGAGGAAGTATACCAGGGCAAGCTCGACAGCTATGTGGAGATGCTGGCTGGTACAGATAAAGAAAGCCTGGATGCGAATCTGAGCAATCTTCAGGAGAATTATGATGATTTTGAGCAGCAGATAGCTCTGTATCCCTATATCGGCGGAACCGGACAGAAGTTTGATTTTACCGCAGACGCATACTTAAGCCTGCTGAAATCCTATGATGCCAACTTTGATGAGTTCGGCGACTTTGTAGGCCTGAAGGAATATGAGGGCGGCACCACCGACAAGGATGGCAATGTAACCTACACCGCTGTCTATGAGTTCACAGATCATGACATGCGTCTGGCTCTGGAGTTTGATAAGGACAACATTATTACAACCGTAACCATGGACCCCATTTACAGCAAGGGTGAGATTGCCGAGAAGGCAGCCCTGAATACCCTGATCGGTATGGGCTCTGTATTTGCAGTACTGATTCTGCTTGCGTTTATCATTTCCCTGTTCCGGTACGTATCTGTATTTGAGAACCGTGGAAAGGCAAAGAAGGATACGGCAGAGAAGGTGGCAGCGCCCGCGTCGGCTCCTGCTCCTGTAGCACCCGCGGCACCTGCACCGGAAGATGACCTGCAGCTTATCGCTGTCATCACTGCGGCTATCGCGGCAGCAGAGGGTACATCCACCGATGGCTTTGTAGTGCGTTCTATCAGGCGCAGAAGCAACAACAAATGGAATAAAGCATAGCGCATGCTCATATTTAGGAGGATTCATAGAGATGAAAAATTATACAATTACCGTAAATGGCGTAGCTTATGATGTAGTCGTAGAAGAAAAAGGCGCAGGCGCAGCACCGGTAGCAGCAGCTCCCGCAGCGGCACCCGCAGCAGCTCCGGCACCGGCAGCAGCACCGAAGGCAGCAGCCGCAGCGGCGGGCTCTGTAGAGGTAAAGGCTTCCGTACCGGGTAAGGTACTGAAGGTAGAGGCAAGCGTCGGACAGGCCGTGAAGTCCGGAGACAGCATCGTTATTCTTGAGGCAATGAAGATGGAGATCCCGGTAGTAGCACCCCAGGACGGCACCGTAGCAGGCATCAACGTAAGCGTAGGCCAGGCTGTAGAGTCCGGAGATTTACTGGCATCCCTGAACTAATGGCATAGCCTTAAGAGAAATCAACGGAGGTTAAGACATGGGATACATTTTAGAAACCCTGGGAAACCTCATGCATCAGACCGCGTTTTTTAACCTGACCTGGGGAAATTACGTCATGGTCCTGGTGGCATGCGTGTTCCTGTATCTGGCTATCAAAAAAGAGTACGAGCCTCTTCTTCTGGTTCCGATCGCTTTTGGTATGCTTCTTGTAAATATATATCCGGATATTATCGCAAGTCCGGAGGAAACATCAAACGGAGTAGGCGGACTTCTGTACTACTTCTATGTACTGGATGAGTGGTCTGTCCTGCCGTCCCTGATCTTCATGGGCGTCGGAGCCATGACCGACTTCGGTCCGCTGATTGCGAATCCGAAGAGCTTCCTTCTGGGAGCGGCAGCTCAGTTCGGTATTTTCGCAGCTTATCTGGGCGCTATGCTCATGGGCTTTTCCGACAAGGCGGCAGCGGCTATCTCCATCATCGGTGGAGCAGACGGCCCGACTTCCATCTTCCTGGCCGGAAAGCTGGAGCAGACCGCTTTGCTTGGACCCATTGCGGTAGCTGCTTATTCCTATATGTCTCTGGTTCCGATTATTCAGCCGCCTATCATGAAGCTGCTGACGACCGAGAAAGAACGTAAAATCAAGATGGAGCAGCTTCGCCCGGTATCTAAGCTGGAGAAGATCCTGTTCCCGATTATTGTAACCATCGTTGTCTGCCTGATTCTGCCGACCACCGCTCCGCTGGTAGGCGCCCTGATGCTGGGTAACCTGTTCCGCGAGTCCGGCGTGGTACGTCAGCTGATGGATACAGCGTCCAACGCCCTGATGTACATCGTTGTTATTCTGCTTGGTACCTCTGTAGGAGCGACCACCAGCGCAGAGGCATTCCTGAATATCAGCACACTGAAGATCGTAGCCCTGGGTCTGATCGCCTTCGCATTCGGAACCGCAGCCGGCGTTCTTCTGGGCAAGGTTATGTGCGTACTCAGCAAGGGTAAGATCAATCCGCTGATCGGTTCTGCCGGAGTATCCGCAGTGCCGATGGCAGCCCGTGTATCACAGAAGGTAGGAGCGGAAGCGGATCCGACCAACTTCCTGCTGATGCATGCCATGGGACCGAACGTAGCCGGAGTTATCGGTACGGCTGTAGCAGCCGGAACCTTTATGGCAATTTTTGGAATTTAACCGAATCAAGTAAGTCCCCTGCTTCAATTGCGAAAAGCAATAAGCAATGGGGGGGACTTGCTTGTATCAGGAGGAGTGCAAACTCCTTCTGATAAACTGCGGAGCAGTTATTCGGTTATGAGCAAGTAGCGAAGCGGATTGCGAATATCCGCTTTAATGATGCCAGACTCAAAAAATCAGATGGCATTCGTGCCTGCACGATAAGACATCTGACTTTGGGAGCCGTAATAATAGGAGGAACTATTATGTCAGATATGAAACCGGTACAGATTACCGAGACTATACTGCGTGACGCACATCAGTCTCTGATTGCTACACGTATGTCCACAGAGCAGATGCTGCCCATCGTGGAAAAACTGGATCAGGTAGGCTACCATTCCCTGGAGTGCTGGGGAGGAGCTACCTTCGACGCATCCCTTCGTTTCCTGCATGAGGATCCCTGGGAGAGACTTCGTAAAATCAAAGACAAGGCAAAGAAAACTCCGCTGCAGATGCTGTTCCGTGGACAGAACATTCTGGGTTACCGTCCCTACGGCGACGACGTAGTAGAGTACTTTGTACAGAAATCTATCGCAAATGGTATCGATATTATCCGTATCTTTGACTGCCTGAACGATCTGCGTAACCTGCAGACAGCAGTAAAGGCTGCCAACAAAGAGAACGGCCATGCACAGGTAGCGTTGTCCTACACCCTGGGCGACGCGTATACACTGGAATACTGGACCACCATGGCGAAGAACATCGAGGAGATGGGCGCGAACTCCATCTGTATCAAGGATATGGCCGGCCTGCTGCTTCCGTACAAGGCTACTGAGCTGGTTAAGGCACTGAAAGAGACCGTTAAGATTCCGATTCAGCTGCATACACACTATACCTCCGGCGTGGCTTCCATGACCTACTTAAAGGCAGTAGAGGCCGGCGTAGACGTCATCGACTGTGCCATGTCTCCCTTCGCTCTGGGAACTTCCCAGCCGGCAACTGAGGTTATGGTTGAAACCTTCAAGGGTACTCCCTACGATACAGGCTATGATCAGAAGCTTCTGGCTGAGATCGCAGACTACTTCCGTCCCATGCGTGACGAGGCTCTGGAGAGCGGCCTGCTGAACCCGAAGAACCTGGGCGTGAATATCAAGACCCTGCTGTATCAGGTACCGGGCGGTATGCTGTCCAACCTGACTTCCCAGCTGAAGGATCTGGGTGCTTCCGACAAGTACTACGAGGTACTGGAGGAGGTTCCGCGTGTACGTAAGGACTTCGGTGAGTGCCCGCTGGTAACTCCGTCCTCCCAGATTGTAGGTACACAGGCTGTTATGAACATAGTAGGCGGCGAGCGCTACAAGATGGTAACCAAGGAGTCCAAGGATCTGCTGTCCGGCCACTATGGCAAGACTGTAAAGCCCTTCAATCCGGAGGTTCAGAAGAAGTGTATCGGCGACGCCGAGGTGATCACCTGCCGTCCGGCAGACCTGGTTCCGAACGAATTAGAGACTCTGGAGAGCGAGATGAAGCAGTACGAGGAGCAGCCGGAGGACGTTCTGACCTACGCACTGTTCCCGCAGGTAGCGACCGACTTCTTCAAGTACAGAGACGCACAGCAGAAGAAGATGGACGCAACTGTTGCGGACACCGAGAATGGAGCATATCCGGTTTAATCCGAATAACAGATTGCCGATAGGGCAAAAATGTGGTACACTAACAGCGTTGGCGGGTTTTTGCCAACGCTGTTTTTCGTATAATAGAAAATTTTTATTTTAAATGATCATAACAGGAGTTTGCGGATGAGCAAGGTTTTAATCGTGGGCGGCGGCGCAGCCGGTATGCTGGCCTCCATCTTCGCGGCACGTAACGGCCATGAAGTCCACGTCTATGAAAAAAATGAAAAGCTGGGTAAGAAGCTGTATATTACGGGAAAGGGTCGCTGTAATCTGACCAATGCCTGCGATATGGACGCTCTTTTTGCCAGTGTGCGGACCAATTCCCGGTTTTTGTACAGCGCTTTCTATGGTTTTACCAATCAGGACGCTATGACCTTCTTTGAAGAGGAGGGACTGAAAATCAAGATCGAGCGGGGCGAGCGGGTGTTCCCCCTGTCGGACAAATCTGCAGACGTCCTGGATACCCTGCGGCGCAGCATGCGCCGGGCCGGTGTGGAGATTCACCTGAATACAGAGGTGAAGGAGCTGATTCTGGAGGACGGACAGGCCAGGGGGCTGATTCTGGCAGATAAGACCCGGGTGGACGGCGACGGAGTGATCGTGGCCACCGGAGGGCTTTCTTATCCGGTGACCGGCTCGACCGGCGACGGATATCGCTTCGCAAAGGAAGCGGGACATAAGGTGACAGACTGTATCCCTTCCCTGACACCTTTCAATATCCGGGAGGATTTTGTAAAAGAATTACAGGGACTTTCCCTGAAAAATGTGGAGCTTCGCATTTACAACGGGAAAAAAGAGGTGTTCCGGGAGTTTGGGGAAATGATGTTTACCCATTTCGGCATTACGGGACCGCTGGTGCTGACAGCCAGCAGCTTTGTGGGAACTCTGGCAGCCCGGCAGGAGCTTCGGGCCGTGCTGGATCTGAAGCCTGCCTTAAGCGAGGAACAGCTGGATCAGAGGGTGCTGAGAGAGTTTGACGCGAACCCCAATAAAAGCTTTAAAAATGTCATCGGCAGCCTGTTTCCGGCAAAGCTGACCCCGGTCATGATTGGGCTAAGCGGCATGGATCCGGATAAAAAGGTTCATGATATCTCCCGGGAGGAACGGCTAAATTTCGTAAGGCTGACTAAGGGCCTGTCCGTGACGGTGACCGGACTTCGGGATTATAAGGAAGCCATTATCACCAAGGGCGGCGTGGCGGTAAAGGAGATCAATCCTTCTACCATGGAGTCGAAATTAGTAAAGGGATTATATTTTATCGGCGAGGTGCTGGATCTGGATGCGGTGACCGGAGGCTTTAACCTTCAGATTGCCTGGTCCACAGCCTACGCGGCCGGTAATGCGATATAGAGGAGGAGCATATGAGTTATCAGATAGCGATTGACGGACCTGCGGGAGCAGGAAAAAGTACCATTGCCAAGGCAGTAGCAAAGAAGCTGGGCTACATTTACGTGGACACGGGAGCCATGTACCGGGCTATGGCGCTGTATCTGCTGCGCCAGGGAATCCGGGCGGACGAATGTGAAAAGATCAGCGCGGCAAGCCGCGACGCGGACATTACGATTGTATACCGGGACGGTCTCCAGCAGGTGCTTCTGAACGGGGAGAATGTGACCGGCTTCTTACGTACCGAGGAGGTAGGCAATATGGCTTCGGCGTCTTCGGTCAACCGGGACGTGCGCCTGAAGCTGGTGGAGCTTCAGAGAGAGCTGGCCGAGCGGGAAAACGTCGTGATGGACGGCCGGGATATTGGCACCTATGTGCTTCCGAAGGCCAATGTAAAGGTATATCTGACGGCCTCCGCTGCCTGCCGCGCGAAGCGTCGTTACGATGAGCTGACTGAAAAGGGCGAGAGCTGCGATCTGGCAGCCATTGAGGCAGACATCGTGGAACGTGACAAGCGGGATATGGAGCGGGAATTCGCGCCCCTTCGTCAGGCGGAAGATGCGGTTTACGTGGATTCCTCGGATATGACCATCGAAGAGGTGATTGAGGCGATTACCGCCCTGATCCGCTAGAGGAGGCGCATATGGAAGTAAGGCTTGCGAAGACGGCCGGGTTCTGCTTCGGCGTGCGCCGGGCGGTGGATACGGTATATGGACAGATAGAGAAGGAGAAAGGCCCTATTTACACCTATGGCCCCATTGTACACAATGAGATGGTGGTGCAGGAGCTGGAAAAAAAGGGCGTCCGCGTCCTGAACTCCCTGGAGGAGCTGAAGAAACTGACCGGAGGCACCGTGATTATCCGGGCTCACGGAGTGGGAAAGGAAATCTATGACCTGCTGGAGCGGCAGGGCGTGAATCTGGTGGACGCCACCTGTCCCTTTGTCAAAAAGATTCACCGGATTGCCCAGAAGGAGGAGGCCAACGGCCGGCGTATCCTGATTATCGGAAATGCGAAACACCCGGAGGTGGAAGGAATCCGGGGCTGGTGCAAAGCGCCCTCTTACGTGGTGGAATCCCCGGAAGAGGCGGAAAACCTCAGGATTCCGGCGGGTGAAAAGCTGTGTATCGTATCCCAGACGACATTTAATTACAATAAATTTGAAGATATAGTTGAAATTATTTCAAAAAAGGGGTATGATATAATTGTTTTAAATACGATCTGTAGTGCAACAGAGGAGCGGCAGACGGAAGCCCGGGAAATTGCAGCCGATGTAGATGCAATGATTGTGATCGGGGGACGCCACAGCTCAAACACTCAGAAGCTATTTGAAATATGTAAAAAAGAATGTGAAAATACTTACTATATACAGTCACTTGATGATTTGGATTTGAAGACATCGCAGTCCATCCGTTGCGTAGGTATTACAGCAGGGGCTTCGACCCCAAACAAAATTATTGAGGAGGTTCAAAAACATGTCAGAATTAAGTTTTGAACAAATGCTTGAAGGTTCACTGAAAACAATAAGAAACGGAGAGGTTGTCGAAGGCACTGTGATTGATGTCAAAGAAGATGAAGCCATTTTGAACATTGGCTACAAATCCGACGGTATCCTGACCAAGAGCGAGTACAGCAACAGCCCGGTAGACCTGACCACAGTGATCCATGTAGGCGATACGATGGAAGTTAAGGTTCTGAAGGTAAATGACGGCGAGGGACAGGTTCTCCTGACCTACAAGCGTCTGGCAGCAGAGAAGGGCAGCAAGCGTCTGAAAGAGGCTTTCGAGAACGAGGAAGTTCTGACCGCACCGGTTACCCAGGTTCTGGACGGCGGCTTAAGCGTTGTTGTAGATGAGTCCAGAGTATTTATCCCGGCAAGCCTGGTATCTGATACCTATGAGAAGAATCTGGCTAAGTATGAAGGCCAGGAGATCAGCTTCGTAATTACAGAGTTCAATCCGCGCCGCGGCCGTATCATCGGCAACCGCAAGCAGCTGATCGTTGCTGAGAAGGCAGAGAAGCAGAAAGAGCTCTTCGAGCGCATCCATGTAGGCGATGTGGTAGAGGGCGTTGTTAAGAACGTAACCGATTTCGGTGCATTCGTAGATCTGGGCGGAGCAGACGGTCTGCTTCATATCTCTGAGATGTCCTGGGGACGCGTAGAGAACCCGAAGAAGGTATTCAAGGTTGGCGAGAAGCTCAATGTCCTGATTAAGGATATCCGTGATACCAAGATCGCCCTGAGCCTGAAGTTCGAGGATCAGAATCCGTGGCTGTATGCTGCAGATAAGTATGCAGTAGGCAATGTAGTTACCGGTAAGGTAGCAAGAATGACAGACTTCGGCGCATTCGTAGAGCTGGAGCCGGGCGTGGACGCACTGCTTCACGTATCCCAGATTTCCAGAGAGCATGTGGAGAAGCCGTCTGACGTATTGAGCATCGGTCAGGAGATCGAGGCAAAGGTTGTAGATTTCAACGGCGAGGATAAGAAGATTTCCCTGAGCATGAAGGCTCTGCAGAGCAATGAGAATGCAGGAGATGTTGAGGACGTAGACATCGACGCAGTAGCTGCTGAGGAAGAGTAAGCATAGTATTTTCTATACGGATATACACAGACGGGAGGACAGGCACTTGGGCGTGCGTGTCCTCATGTCTTGTTCGGGCATCTTTTGAACAGAACAGGAAATCCCCCAATTTAGGGTAAAGTACACAAGGAGAAGACAGCATGTGGAATATACGGATTGCCGGTGAGGATCTCTATCATATCGTCAACTGGTTTTATATCTATAGCTTCCTGGGATGGCTCTGGGAAAGCTCCTATGTATCTGTGAAAGAGAAGAAACTGGTCAACCGAGGCTTTGTGGCCGGGCCGGTCTGCACCATCTACGGCTTCGGCGCCGTCATCGTCTATCTGATTCTGAAGCCCATTTCCGGCAATATCCTTCTGCTGTATCTGGGCGGTGTCATCGTACCGACGATTCTGGAATATGTTACGGCGGTTCTGATGGAGAATCTGTTCCATACGAGTTGGTGGGATTACAGCAAGAACAAGTATAATTTCCAGGGACGTATCTGCCTGGGGGCGTCGCTGGGATGGGGGGCGTTTTCCGTGATTCTCTTTTATGTATTTCAGCCCTTTGTGGAACGGATTGTGGCGCTGTACAGCGTAGCTACCGGAGAGCTTCTGGTACGGATTGCGACCCTGGTCTACGCGGTGGATTTCGGCATGTCCTATATGAACGCCATGCAGATCGGCGAGAAGCTGCGGAATATGGACGCAGTTATGGACGAGCTGTACGAGTACATCCAAAATACAAAGCTCTATGAGAGCACCGAAGAACTCAAAGGCCGTCTGGCCCATTACCGCCTGCCTGAGTATGTGCCGGAGCTGAAGAGCCGTCTGGAGAACCGCGTCAACGCCATGGTGGCCTTCGCAGGCGAGTCTCCTGAGGACTTCAAGGCCCGTCAGGAGAGCCGTCTGGCCGAGCTGACAGAGCGGTTTGGCGCGGCGCAGAAGCGCTTTGAGCGGCTGAAGGGCATGGGCAATGTATTTACCAGACGTACCATGAACGCGTACCCGAACATGAAGTCCCGGGCACAGGCGCTGAAAGAGCGTACAGTACGGAAATTGGAAAAAGACAACAAGTAATTTATATACCGGAGTGATAAGGATTCATGGCACATGTGACGTTTAAGGGCGGAGTCTTTCCGCATAAGAGAAAACGGTTTACGAGAGAGAAAGCATTGGAGGAATACCGGCCGAAGGGCGATCTGGTCTATCCCTTGCGTCAGCATATCGGCGGCACGGCCGTGCCGGTGGTGACAGTGGGCGACCGGGTGCTGGAAGGTCAGCTTCTGGCGAAGGCCAGCGGCGATATTTCCGCGCCGGTACACGCATCCGTGTCCGGTACGGTGAAGGCCATCGAGCCCAGAAAGACGGTATCCGGCAAGGAGATACTGTCTATCGTGGTAGAAAATGACGGACAGTATGAGAGAATTCCGGATCCGGAGATCTGGCCCTGGCAGGAGATGGAAGCAAGCGAGCGTCTGCGCCGGATTCGGGACGCCGGCGTAGTCGGCATGGGCGGAGCCGGTTTCCCGACCCATATCAAGCTGGCAGTCCGCAATCCCAAACGCATCCGTTATGTGCTGGTGAACGGTACAGAATGTGAGCCCTATATGACCAGTGACTATCGTAGAATGCTGGAGTCGCCGGAGGAGCTGGTAGAGGGACTTCGGATCGTCTTAAGCCTGTTTGAGCGTGCCACCGGTATCTTTGCCATCGAGGACAATAAGCGGGACGCCATCACGGCGATCCAGCTGGCCAGCGGCAGTGAATCCCGGATGGAGGTTCGGGTACTGGAAACCAAGTATCCCCAGGGCGCGGAGCGTATGCTGATTTACGCCTGCACCGGAGCGGAGATCAATTCTTCTCAGCTTCCGGCGGACGCGGGCTGTATCGTACTGAATGTGGAGACCCTGCATGCCATTTATGAGGCCCTAGTGCTGGGGCGTCCTGTCACCAGGCGGGCCGTGACTGTGACCGGAAAGGCGCTGAAGGCTCCGAAAAATCTGCTGATTCCCATCGGCACCAGCTTTTCCGAACTTCCGGAAGCAGCCGGGGGCTACGCAAAGCCGCCGAAGAAGTTTGTCTGCGGCGGTCCCATGCGTGGTGTGGCCATGAAGAGCCTGGACGTGCCGGTGACCAAGACAGTGACCGGATTCCTGTGCATGAGCCAGGATTATACGGATAAGGCGGGTGTCTGCATCCGCTGTGGAGCCTGTACGGAGGCCTGCCCGATTCATTTGCTGCCCACGAAGCTTGCGGACGCGGCGGAGGCAGAAAAAGAGCAGGAGTTCCGGGATATGAACGGTATGGAATGTCTGGGCTGCGGAAGCTGCAGCTTTGTATGCCCGGCTAGAAGAATGCTGGCCCCCTCCATCCAGGAGATGCGCCGGAAGCTGCTGGCCCAGGGCAGAAGATAAGGAGGAAATGATACAATGGAAAAAAACTACAGATGGATCTTTCCTCATGTAAAGGGAACGATGACGACGGCGGGCATGATGCGGATGATGCTTCTGGCGCTTCTTCCCGCGGAGATTTTCGGCGTCCTTCATTTTGGACCGCGGGTGCTTTTACACCTGTTGATTTGTATCGTTACCTGTACCCTTACTGAATTTACCTATGAGGCCTTTCGGGATAAGCCGCTGACCGTGACAGATGGAAGCGCTATGGTGACAGGCGTGCTGCTGGCTCTGATGCTGCCGGTGAACGCGCCTCTGTGGCTGGGAGCGCTGGGCGGTATCTTTGCCATCGGCGCGGTTAAGCTGCCTTTCGGAGGCCTTGGAAAGAATCGGCTGAACCCGGCCCTTTCAGGCTATTGCCTGCTGTTTCTGGCTTTTCCGAAATATATGAAGGATTACAGCTTTGGAAGCTTTGGTTCCCGGACGCTTCTGGGACAGCTTTTATCCGGGCAGACCGTGGATCCGTATCCCATGCTCTGGGGAAATACCAACGGCAGTATCGGTACAGTTTCAGCGTTGATGCTTCTGATTGGCGCGGTACTGCTGCTGGCCTTTGGTATCATTCATCTGCGGATTCCGGCGGCGATTGGGGCATCCTTCCTGATTACGCTGTTTCTCGGCGCTGGAAAGGGCTTTGATCAGCTCTATTTCACCACCCAGTTTCTGGGAGGCGGCCTGATTCTGGGCTCATTCTTTGTGGCGACGGACTGTGTGACGTCACCGATTACGAGAAAAGGACAGATCTGGTACGGCGTGCTGATTGGCGTCATGACGGCGGCACTTCGGCTGGCCGGGATAGAAGAGGGTATGGTGTACGCAATCCTGGTATCGAATCTGTGCGTGCCGTTTATGGAACAACTGACGGTGCCGAAGCCCTTCGGAAGAAGAAAACCGGTACAGGTTTCACAGAACAGGAGACAGTCATGATTGCGTACATCAAAGGTGCTTTAGCTTATACAGAACCGGAAGAAGGCGTGGCAGTTCTGGAGAGCGGAGGAATTGGCTATCGGATTCTCCTTTCCGGACGGGATCTGGATCTGCTGCCTCCGGTGGGCGAGGAACTTCGCCTGTATACGCATCTGCAGGTGCGGGAGGATGCCTTCGTGCTGTTTGGCTTTTTCACGAAGGAGGATCGGAAGCTGTTCCAGCAGCTTCTCGGAGTCAATGGCATTGGTCCAAAGGCGGCCCTCGGTGTGCTGACAGCCCTGTCGGCAGACGATTTGCGTTTTGCAGTGCTGGCAGACGACGCGAAGGCCATCGCAAAGGCTCCTGGTATCGGAATCAAGACGGCTCAGAAGCTGATTCTGGAGCTGAAGGATAAATTAAGTCTCGAGGAGGCCTTTGAGGCGCGCCTGGAGAACCAACAGACCAAGGCGGCCGCGGGCGCAGCGTCGGATTTGAGCGAGGCGAGAAACGAAGCGGTGGAGGCGTTGACGGCTCTCGGTTACTCGGCTTCCGAATCATTGAAGGCCGTGCGGAAGGTAGAAGCAGCGGACGGCATGAGTGTAGAGGATATTTTAAAGGCGGCGCTTAAATATATCAGCTTCTAGGAGACAAAGTAGATGGGAAAACGGATCATTGCAACGGAGGCCATGGAGGAGGATATCCGCACAGATTACAATCTGCGGCCTCAGACGCTGAATGAATATATCGGCCAGGAGAAGGCCAAAGAAAATCTGAAAATCTATATTCAGGCAGCCAAAGCCCGGGGAGAATCCCTGGATCATGTGCTGTTCTACGGCCCACCGGGGCTGGGCAAGACCACATTGGCCGGTATTATCGCCAATGAGATGGGCGTTCATTTGAAGGTGACCTCCGGTCCGGCTATCGAAAAGCCGGGGGAGATAGCGGCGATTCTCAATAACCTGTCCGAGGGCGACGTACTCTTTGTGGACGAGATCCACAGGCTGAATCGGCAGGTAGAGGAAGTGCTGTACCCGGCCATGGAGGACTTCGCCATCGATATCGTCATCGGAAAGGGCGCCTCAGCCCGGTCTATCCGGCTGGATTTGCCGCATTTTACCCTGATTGGAGCGACGACCCGGGCGGGACTGCTGACTGCACCTCTGCGGGATCGCTTCGGTGTGGTACATCACCTGGAATTCTATACAGATGAGGAGCTGCAGACCATCGTAGAGCGCTCGGCGGATGTGCTGGGGGTGGAAATCGATCCGCAAGGTGCGTTGGAGCTGGCAAGACGTTCCCGGGGAACGCCGCGTCTGGCGAACCGGCTTCTGAAGCGGGTGCGCGATTTCGCTCAGGTCAAATACGACGGGAAGATCACGAAGGAGATTGCGGATTTCGCGTTGGATCTGCTGGAGGTGGATCGCTACGGTCTCGATCAGATTGACCGGCGGATTCTTATGACCATGATTGAGAAATTCATGGGCGGCCCGGTGGGACTGGACACTTTGGCGGCGGCCATCGGCGAGGATTCCGGCACCATTGAGGATGTGTACGAGCCCTATCTGATCAAGAAGGGCTTCATCAACCGGACGCCCCGGGGCCGGGTGGTCACGGAGTTAGGATATCATCACCTGGGTGTTGTGCCGGAGGGCGGTAGTATGTTATAATATCCAAAAAGTCAAAGGACGTGAACATAATGGCGATGAAGAACGCAGTGGAAGTGGTGGTCGATGGCCGGGTCTACAAGATCAGCGGCTACGAGAGTCAGGAATACATGCATCAGATAGCAGTCTATATCAATGAGAAAATGACCCAGTGCCACAATACGGAAAATTACCGGAAGCAGAGCAGTGACCAGCGGCAGTTGATGCTCAGCATGAACCTGGCGGACGATTATTTCAAAGCCAAGAATCAGGCCGAGAGGCTGACGGCGGAGCTGGAGAAGAAGGAGCGGGAGTTGTACAGCGTCCGGCATGACCTGATTGAAGCTCAGCTGGAGATAGAGAATCTGAAAAAAGAGAAGAAGGCAGGATCCGGACAGAATAACCGCAGGAATGAGCAGCATGAGGGAAAGCAGAATAATGCCGTGAATGCCGCGAATAACGGCAATCAGAAAAACGGAAATAACACACAGAGATAAAGGGGGGAGGGCGCCAGACGGATTTTTGGCGTCCTTTTCATGAAATAGGAAACCTGTTCCATGAAAAGCCCTCCGGGCGAGATTCTATTTACAGAACTAAAACAGTGGAGGAAGAGACATGAGACATCAGACAGAGCTTCTGGCTCCGGCAGGATCCTTTGAGAGTCTGCGAGCCGCGGTCAATGCAGGAGCGGACGCCGTCTATATCGGCGGTACCAGGTTTGGCGCGCGGGCCTATGCGGAGAATCCGGATGAGAAGGGCCTGTGCGAAGCCATCGAATTCGCCCATCTGCACGGCTGTGACCTGTACCTGACGGTCAATACGCTTTTGAAGGACGCAGAGCTGGAAGAGCTGGGTACTTATTTGAAGCCTTATTATGAGAGCGGCCTGGATGCGGTCATTGTCCAGGATATGGGCGTCTTTTCCTATATCCGCGAGAACTTCCCGGATCTGGATATTCATGCCAGCACCCAGATGACGGTTCTGGGCGCGGAGGGAGCAGAATTTCTGAAAAAGCAGGGAGCCACCCGGGTGGTGACGGCCCGGGAGCTGTCCTTACAGGAAATACAGCGGATCCACGATACGGTGGATGTGGAGATCGAGAGTTTTATCCATGGAGCCCTCTGCTATTGTTATTCCGGCCAGTGTCTGATGAGCAGCATGTTCGGCGGCCGCAGCGGCAACCGGGGCCGGTGCGCCCAGCCCTGTCGCCTGCCCTATCAGCTGGAAGGGGACGGAAAGCTGCTTGGTAAAAAGGGAGAAGAATACATCTTAAGCCCAAAGGACATGTGTACCATCGAAATTCTGCCGGAGATTCTGAAGGCAGGCGTCTGTTCTCTGAAGATCGAGGGACGGATGAAGCGGCCCGAGTACACGGCGGGCGTGGTACGGGTCTATCGAAAATATCTCGACTGCTATCTGGAATACGGTGCGGAAAAGTATCATGTGGATCCGAGGGATTACGGCGAGCTCCAGGCCCTTTATAACCGGGGCGGCTTTTCCAGAGGCTATTATCAGGTACACAATGGCCGGGATATGATTTCCCTGACCAGGCCCAGCCATTTCGAGGAGAAGGGGAAGAAGGCCATGCAGGAAAAGCAGCGGTACGAGGCCCTTCTTCAGGAGATCAAAAAAGAATATTTGGACAAGGATAAAAAGGAGACCATTGAGGGCAGCTTTCAGATTTCTCTGGAAAGGCCTTCAGAGCTTACCGTCCGGTATCGGGAGGCGGAGGTCCACGTAGAGGGGGAAGCCGGCCAGGTACCGAAAAACCAGCCCATGACCGAGGCGGATATCCGCAAGCAGCTTCAGAAGACCGGCGATACACCCTTCACATTCGGAAAGCTGTCCATTCAAATGGATGGCGATATCTTTTGTCCAAACGGCCAGTTGAACCGGATGCGCCGGGAAGCGCTGGAGAAGCTAATGGAGCAGTGTACGGCGGGAACGCGTAGAACAGCGGAAGGACTTCCGGAAGCCCGTATGTCCAAAAAGGCAGAGAGAGGCAGCGCTAAAAAATCGCAGAAGTCCGCTCATTTTCCGCTTCGAGTACAGTTGGAACAGGCGGATTATCTGAACGAAGTGCTGGATTTCCCGGAGGTGCGGGCCATCTATCTGACCAGCGAAAAGCTGGATTTCCAGAAACTTCCGGAGTATGCAGAGGCCTGCCATGAGGCAGGAAAAGAGTGCCTGCTGGTGCTGCCGGCCATTTTCCGGACGCCGGCCAGACAGTGGTTTGAGGAGCGGATGGAGCTCTTAAGGAATGCTGGCTTAGACGGTCTGGTGCTGAAAAATCTGGAAGAGCTGGAATTTGTAAAAAAGCAGGGTCTGGAACTGCCGCTGATTGGCGATCATAATCTGTATAGCTGGAATCGCGAGGCAAGCATATTCTGGAAAAAACAGGGAATTACAGGGGAGACTCTTCCCCTGGAGCTGAATGACCGGGAGCTGCGGGAGCGGGGAGCCGACGGCGCCGAGCTTGTGGCCTACGGCTATCTGCCGCTGATGACTTCGGCGGGCTGTCTTCACCGGACGGTGGAGCGCTGCGATCACAAAGAGACGGTGCGGATGCTGGTGGATCGCTACAAGAAGGAATTTCCGGCTGTCAATTACTGCCGCTACTGCTATAATGTAATTTACAACAGCGAGCCGCTGTCACTTCTGAACAATAAGGAAGAGATTGAGCGGATTGCGCCGGAGTCCTTACGTCTTTGTTTTACCCTGGAGAGTCGGAAAGAACTGCGCCGGATCCTGAAGGATTACGTGGATGTATTTTGCGGCGACGCGCCCGGACGGAAACCGGAGTACAGCTACACGAAGGGACATTTAAAACGGGGAGTACAGTAAGTATATGGTCTTATTGATTACTGATTTATCCAAATATGCATTTATTATCCTGATTGCGCTTTACACGTCCTTAAGCTATTCCGTGCTGCGAAAGCGGGATCAGGAGGAGGTGCGCCACGGCTTCCGGCTGCAGATTCTGAACCTGTTTCTGATTCATGCCCTGGCCTTTGTGGTTCTGTATATGCAGACCGGGGAAATGAAGCTGGCGGTGTTCTACGCTTTTCAGTTTTTTCTGCTGCAGGCGGTGCTGGTATTCACGAGGATTATCTATCCGAAGGTAAACAGACTGGTGCTGAACAATATGTGTCTGCTGCTGGCCATCGGCTTTATTATGCTGACGCGGTTGTCCTATGACAAGGCAGTGCGGCAGTTTCAGATTGCGGCGGTGGCGCTGGCAGTGGCCCTGATTGTGCCGGTACTGATTCGAAAATGCGCGTTTTTGCAGAAGCTTCCGTGGCTCTACGGGCTGTGTGGCCTGGCGCTTCTGATGGCCGTAGCGGTTGTCGGTAAGACGACTTCAGGCGCAAAGCTGTCATTGGTCATTGGAAAATTCGTGTTCCAGCCCAGTGAGTTCGTGAAAATCACCTTTGTATTTTTTGTGGCGGCCATGCTGAGTAAAAGTACGGAATTCTCAGATGTGGTGCGGACGACCATTCTGGCGGCGGCCCATGTGTTGGTGCTGGTGGCCTCCAGCGACCTGGGCGGCGCGCTTCTGTTCTTTGTGACCTATCTGGTCATGCTCTATGTGGCTACGAAGAAGCCCCTGTATTTTTTGGCTGGCCTGGGGGCCGGTTCGGTGGCAGCGATCATCGGCTATCATCTGTTTGCCCATGTGCGGGTCCGGGTGCTGGCCTGGACAGACCCTTTCAGCGTCATAGAAAATGAGGGCTACCAGATCACCCAGTCTCTCTTTGCCATCGGAACGGGACGGTGGTTCGGTATGGGACTGAATTTGGGCATGCCCAATAAGATCCCGGTGGTGGAGCAGGACTTTATCTTTTCCGCCATCGCTGAGGAGCTGGGCGGTATCTTCGCGGTCTGCCTGATTCTGATTTGCATGAGCTGCTTTATCATGTTCATCAATATCGCCATGCAGATCAAGAATCGGTTTTACAAATATACGGCACTGGGCTTCGGAACCCTGTACGGTTTTCAGGTGTTCCTGACCATCGGTGGAGCCATCCGGTTTATTCCGTCCACAGGCGTGACCCTGCCGCTGGTGAGCTACGGCGGAAGCTCCCTGGTATCCAGCATCCTGATGTTTTATATCATTCAGGGCATGTATCTCTTAAAAGAAGACGAGGATTTGCAGATTGAAAAAGAACGAGCAGCCAAAGCAAGAAAAGCAAAACGGACCAAAAACGAGCAGGACAAAAAATAAAAAAAATCATGAGCTGGCGGTGATCACCTATCTGTTCATCGGCCTGTTTGCGCTGATGATCGGGTACCTCATCTATTTTGACGCGGTCTTAAGCCCGGAGGTAATCAATAATCCTTATAATTCCAGACTGGACGCTTTTGCAGAGCGGAATATCCGGGGCAATATCCTGTCCTCGGACGGCACGGTGCTGGCAGAAACCAAGGTGGCATCCGACGGCGCGGAGACCCGGGAATACCCTTACGCGAACTTGTTCGCCCATGTGGTGGGATATTCCACCCGGGGCAATACGGGCATTGAGCAGTTAGCTAATTATTACCTGCTGACATCCAGTATCTCCCCGACGGAACAGTTGAAAAATCAGGTGAAAAATGTGAAAAATCAGGGTGACGACGTGGTGACCACCCTGGACATCGATCTGCAGCGGACGGCCTACGACGCTCTGGGCAAGAACCAGGGTGCGGTGGTGGTGCTGGAGGCTTCCACGGGACGGGTACTGGCTATGGTGTCCAAGCCCGACTACGATCCGGGCACTATCAATGAGAAATGGGACACGCTGACAGCGGAGAGCTCTTCCGAGAGCGGCAGCGTCCTTTATAACCGTGCGACTCAGGGACTTTACGCGCCGGGATCCACATTCAAGATCGTGACGCTCCTGGAATATATGCGGGAAAATCCGGATTCCTATGCCGACTTTTCCTATAACTGTAAGGGAAATGTGACGGAGGGCAATTATACCATCAGCTGTTATAATAAGAAGGCCCACGGATCTGAGGATCTGACGAAGGCTTTCGCAAAGTCCTGTAACTCGGCCTTTGCGACCATCGGTCTGTCGCTGGATGAGAGTTTATTTAAAAACACCTGTGAAGAGCTGCTGTTTAATACAGAACTGCCGTCGCCGCTGACCTATTCGAAGAGTTCCTTTTCCCTGAAGACGGATGCCACACCTGCGGAGCAGATGATGACGGCCATCGGCCAGGGAAAGACCGTGGTGTCGCCCCTTCATATGGCCCTGATCGGCAGTGCCATTGCCAATGACGGCGTGCTGATGAAGCCCTATCTGCTGGAAGAGGTGCGAAGCGCCAGGGGCGCGACGGTAAAAACCTTCGATACCGAGGAATACGGCTCCCTGATGACGGCGGACGAGGCTGCCACACTGACCGAATACATGAAGGCCGTGGTGGAGAGCGGAACCGGAAGCAAACTGAAAGACCTGGGCTTTGAGATTGCAGGTAAGACCGGGACGGCTGAGTATACCAGTGATAAGAGCAAGAGCCACGCCTGGTTTGTGGGCTTTTCCGACACCGGAGATCGGGATATCGCAGTCTGCGTGCTGGTAGAAGAGCGCGGAAGCGGCAGCGAGTACGCAGTTCCCATCGCCCGCCAGATCTTCCAGGAATGGTATGGAAATAAGGCCCTGAACGATCTGATGAACGGAACCGAGTAAGGAAGCCTTAACAAACGCTTGTCAAATTTCAAAAAAAGCAGTATACTATACCTAGTTTTTGAACGCACCAGGACAGGAGGTTTTGCAATGATTGAAGCAACCAGTTGTGGCGGTGTGGTAATATTTCGAGGCAAGATTCTGCTTTTGTACAAGAATTATAAGAATCGGTACGAGGGCTGGGTGCTGCCGAAGGGGACTGTAGAGCCGGGAGAAGAGTTTAAAGAAACGGCGTTAAGAGAAGTGCGCGAGGAAACAGGCGTAGATGCTGCGATTATCAAGTATATTGGCAAGAGCCAGTATTCATTTACAGTGCCGGAGGACACGGTAGAGAAGGACGTCCACTGGTATCTGATGATGGCAGACAATTATTACAGTAAACCACAGCGCGAGGAGTATTTTGTAGATTCAGGATATTATAAGTATCACGAGGCCTATCATCTGCTGAAGTTTTCCAATGAGAAGCAGATTCTGGAGCGGGCCTACAATGAATATCTGGATCTGAAAAAAAGTAATCTCTGGGGCAATAAAAAATATTTCTAACAAGAGAAAAAGAGGGTGTCGTGGATGAATTTCGATGCCCTCATTTTTCAAATTCAGGACCATAGAAGAGTCGCGGATCGAGAACTGCTATGGTATGAGAATGCAGGAAGAGGATTTGCGGATGCAGTGGGCGGAAAATCTTTATCTGAGCGATAAGACGGCAAAAAAAAAGGATAAGATTATAAAAAAGGCCAACCGTGGAGTCGGAATGGTCAGTATTTACTTCATCACCCTGGCCTCCAACCGGGAGAATCTGTTCGACATTTTTCATGCGGCTCATCTGAAGCAGCCCGCCTTTTATAAGCAGGATCTCTATGTGGTGGGAATCGCGTCGGGCTATGAAGAGGCCCTGGAGCTGGTACAGCGGATGATAGACGACATCTATCGGAAGACCGGCGGCTTTGCCGTGCGGGAATACTTTGGCAGGACGGAGAACTGACAGTATGCTGCATATAATCTTTGCCATCTTGAAAATCGTACTGCTCATTCTTGCAGCGGTGCTGGGGATTGCGCTATGGATCCTGGCATTGCTTCTTTTGATACCGGTTCGGTATGAGGCCCATGTAAAAAAGAAAGAGGAATTTTTTGTAGAGGCGAAGGTACACTGGCTGCTCCATCTGGTGCGTGTGCCGGTGAGCTTCCGGGATGGGAAGCTGTCGGCGAAGCTGAAAGTGCTTATTTTTACCGTGAAGGATTTTCTGGCGGATGAGGAGGAGATTCAGGACGGAGCGGAAGAGGCGTTCCCGGATGTGGAGGAAACGAGTGACGCGGCCGGACAGGTGACAGATCCTAATAAAAATCAGATAGGGACGGCACTGGATAAAACTGAGTTTTCGGAAGAAGAGACCTATATAGAGCCAGCAGAAGAGAAAACAGAAGAACTGGATTCAGACCCTGCCCGTAAGCAGCAGAAGCCCTTTGGTGTTCTCAGAAAAATCACCGTTTTTTTGAAAATGCTGGTGGACTTTCTGAAAGCCACCTGGCGGTTTTTGAGTTCCATCCCGAAAAAATTAAAAAAACTTAAATATACATTCCACCAGTTCTATGTTAAAATAAAGCGAATGAAACGCTTTGCCACCGACGACCGTACCAGGGCGGCGCTTGGCCTCGCCTGGAGTCAGCTCAGGGTTCTGCTTGGCAAATTGCTGCCGAAAAGGGTGTGGGGCGACCTGCATTTCGGTACGGACGATCCGGCGCTGACCGGAGAAATCCTGGGCGGCATCAGTATATTTTATCCGCTTTTCATGGATAATGTGAAGGTAGTTCCTGATTTTCAGGAGAGCGTGCTGGAGGGTGAGCTGTATCTGAAAGGCCGTATCCGGCTGATAACTATCGTGCGGATAGCGTGGAAGTTATATCGGGATAAGAATGTACGGTTTGTATACCGGATGGTGACCTGAGGCGATCTGACAAGCAGGCGCGAAAAGCATGCGGAATCTTGTTGTGCTTTTCCGGATACATCAGGTGTAAGTGGCTCTGGCAGTAGGGAAGCATTATAAAAATGATAATAATAGAAGATAAAATAAGGAGGCTTTCTCATGAACAATACCTTTGATACCACAGTGGAATCCCTGTTCAAGGGAATGGACAGTTTTATTACCACCAAGACCGTAGTCGGCGACGCAGTAACCATCGGCGACACCATCATCCTGCCACTGGTGGACGTATCCTTTGGCGTGGGAGCCGGAGCCTTCGCGGGCGACAAGAAGCAGAACGCGGGCGGCGGTATGGGAGCGAAGATTTCCCCCAGCGCCATTCTGGTGATCTCAGGCGGTGTCACCAAGCTGGTCAACGTGAAGAATCAGGATACC
Organism: Clostridiaceae bacterium; assembly: GCA_902362725.1. Taxonomy (GTDB): domain Bacteria; phylum Bacillota; class Clostridia; order Lachnospirales; family Lachnospiraceae; genus Laedolimicola; species Laedolimicola ammoniilytica. The sequence continues at coordinate 202,636 of CABIXM010000003.1, forward strand.
GTAACGAAGATTCTCGATATGGTGCCGGATTTCGTGAATAAGTTTGCAGCAGGCGGAACCAAGAAGGAGAGCCCGGTGGCGGACGCCATTCAGGACGCGGTAGATGTGATCGAGAAGGAAGAGCCGGAGACAGAGGCGGAATAGTCGAAGGCAGATTCCGGACAAAGTACGGAGAAGGAAAAATCTGCAAGGTGTATCAGCCAGGATACACATTTCGAAAAAAAGGACATAGAATAGAATAAGAAAACCCATGCCGGGAGCCGATATGAAACAGCTGCTTGGTTTTGTGATGTTCTGGATAGGTGTCGGAATCCTGACAACCTTTTTTATGCCGGTCAACGGCTGGTTTGTGCGGGCATTGGCGGCCTTTTCCCTGATGATCGTCGGGTACAATCTGTTCTCGTCCGGAGGAAAATGCGGAAGATAAGAGGAAGATAGAAAATGTCTGTAACGATACTGAAACGGATAGCGCTGGTCACGATGGCGCTTGGATACATCGGGGCGCTGATTCCGGGTATGCCGGTGTTCCTGCAGTGGATCGGAAAGCTATCCGCGCCGCTGTTCTTTTACTGCATGGCCTGGAGCCTCACGAACACCAGGGATAAGAAATCGTATTTCCGACGGCTCTATATCGCCAGCGTCGCCCTGGCAGCCTTCAACCTCCTGATGTCTGTGGTGGCCCAGAAGACCGGCCTGGTCACAGCCGTTACCACCAATATGTTCGCAACCCTGTTTGCGTCCGCCTTTCTGGTGGATCTGATAGAATACGCGAACCGTCATCCGAAACGGAAAACGAAAATCTGGTTCACTTACATTTTTTACCAGATATCCATCGCAGGCGTGTGGGCCGGACTTTATGAGGTGGTCGAAGTGCCCTACGCAGTGCTGAACTTCGGTTCTGCCGTACTGGGAAGCGCTCTGACCTGTGAAGGGGCTCTGATGTATGTGCTGATGGGTGTTCTGTTTTATTTTACAAAGGAGGACAAGAGCAAGAAAAGAATGGTTCTTGGCTATCTGGGCATCTTTCTGGTGTTCTTTGTGAATTCTGCCTTTGGCCTCTGGGGAAGAATATTTTCCTTGGTAGGACACGACGTGCTGGTAGCCCTGATGGAGATTATGACGGGACTGGTGCTCTGGGGAGCGTCCTTCCGACCGATGTTCGATCTGTCCCATATGTTTCACAATGATTTCCAGTGGCTGATGATTTTCGCTCTGCCGCTGGTGCTTGCCTGCAATGGGCGGCTTGGTTACAGCAAAAAGAAGCGGAAGCGGGAGAAGCTGTCACCGCAGTTCCGGAAATACTTTTATTACGTATTTTATCCGGCTCATGTGTATGTGCTGTGGTTCATCGGGGCTGTATTGATAAAATAAGGAAACAGGCAACAGACGCAGAGGAGAATTTCCAGTAAAAAGGCAACAAAAAAAGGAGCGGCACAGGCTGCTCCTAATTTTTCAATCTCAAACTTAAGCTCTCTCAACTGCTCCGGACTTCAGACAGGATGTACATACATACATCTTTCTGGCAGCGCCGTTCACCTTAACCTTTACAGACTTAACATTGGATTTCCACATCTTGTTGGAACGTCTATGTGAATGGCTGACGTTGTTTCCGAAATGAGCGCCTTTTTCACAGATTGCACACTTTGCCATGTTTGCACCTCCTCTTGAACGATAGTGAACCTATATATAGGCTCGCAACATAGGTTATTTTAGCAGATACCACTATATTTTGCAAGTGGAAATTTAAAAATATTACAATTTTTTAGAAAGTATGAAAAATAGCTTTCTTTTCCGGCAAAAACAGGTTATAATACACTATATCTGTGTCATCTGATGAGAAAAAGGAGGGCACAGGCTTTTTTGGTGAATTAAAATAAGAGTGGAGGTAATGATAATGAAGGGACTTATGAATACGCAGATGGGCGCGGTCATGATTGACCCGGAAGTTATTGCCAGATATGCAGGTTCCGTAGCGGTAGAGTGCTTCGGTATCGTTGGAATGGCCATGGTAAATATGAAAGACGGACTGGTAAAGCTCCTGAAGGGAGACAACCTGACCCGCGGCGTAAACGTACAGATCAACGATAACAAGATTACGCTTTCCTTCCATGTAATCGTGGCTTACGGCGTGAGCATTTCCGCTGTATCCGACAATCTGATGAGCAATGTAAAGTACAAGGTGGAGGAGTTCACCGGAATGACGATTGAGAAAATCAACATCTTTGTAGAAGGTGTCAGAGTCATAGACTAATTTTCAGGAGGAGTTTTTTGTCATTATGAAAACAATAGAGGTAAACACGCTTACAAAGATGTTTTTAGCCGGAGCTAAGAACCTGGAAGCGAAAAAAGAGTGGATCAACGAGCTGAATGTATTTCCGGTGCCGGACGGCGATACGGGAACGAACATGACGCTGACCATTATGTCTGCGGCTTCCGAGGTGAATAACCTGTCCGAGCGTACCATGGAGACAGTAGCGAAGGCGATCTCCTCCGGTTCCTTACGGGGAGCCCGCGGAAATTCCGGCGTAATCCTGTCCCAGCTGCTCCGCGGCTTTACAAAGGGAATTAAGGGTTACGAGACACTGGACGTTATGATTATTTCCAACGCCTTCCAGAAGGCGGTAGAGACGGCCTATAAGGCAGTTATGAAGCCCAAGGAGGGAACCATTCTGACCGTAGCAAGAGGAGCGGCTGATAAGGCGGCGGAGCTTGCTCTGGAGGAAGAGGATCTGGATGTATTTTTCTCCGGTATCATTGAGGAGGCAGAGCGTGTACTGGCTACCACGCCGGATCTCTTACCGGTTCTGAAGGAGGCAGGCGTAGTAGACTCCGGCGGACAGGGTCTGGTAGAGGTTCTGAAAGGCGCTTATGACGCTTATCTGGGAAAAGAGGTGGATTACACCTTTGAAGCGCCGAAGTCCGCTCCGGTGAAGATCAGCGCGGAGACAGAGGCTGAAATCAAGTTCGGTTACTGTACCGAGTTTATTATCGTATTAGATAAGAAGTTTGAGCATAAGGACGAGATGGAGTTTAAGGCTTTCCTGGAGTCCATCGGTGATTCCATCGTATGCGTGGCAGATGATGATATCGTAAAGATTCATGTACATACGAATCATCCGGGCCAGGCCATTGAGAAGGCGCTGACCTATGGCTCCCTGTCCCGCCTGAAGATTGACAATATGCGCGAGGAGCATGAGGAGAAGCTGATTAAGGACGCTTCCAAGATTGCGGCGCAGCAGAAGGCAGAAGAGCCGAGAAAGGAGATGGGCTTTATCTCCGTATCCATCGGCGAGGGTATCGGTGAGATCTTCAAGGGTCTTGGCGTGGATTACCTGATCGAGGGCGGTCAGACCATGAACCCCAGCACCGAGGATATGCTCAATGCCATTGACAAGGTAAATGCAGAACACATCTTTATTCTGCCGAACAATAAGAACATTATTCTGGCTGCAAACCAGGCGAAGGCTCTCTGTGAGGATAAGGATATCATCGTTATCCCCACCAAGACGGTTCCCCAGGGAATTACGGCCATGATCAACTTTATGCCGGATTCCAGTGCAGAGGAAAACGAGGCCCGTATGACCGAGGAGCTGGCCAACGTGAAGACCGGTCAGGTGACTTACGCAGTGCGTGATACTCACATTGATGACAAAGAGATCAAAGAAGGAAATATTATGGGTATCGGCGATCACGCGATTCTGGCAGTGGGCGAGGACGTAGAGCAGACCACGCTGGATATGTTTAAAGAGCTGATCGATGAGGATTCCGAGCTGATCAGTATCTATTATGGCGAGGATGTGAAGAAAGAGGACGCAGAGAAGTTGGGCGAGAAATTAAGCGATCTGTACCATGACTGCGACGTCGAGGTTCATTTTGGCGGACAGCCCATTTACTATTATGTAGTATCTGTGGAGTAGACGATGAATACAGCTTCCCCAATTACAGCCCTGAAGGGCGTTGGAGAAAAGACAGCAGCGCTCTTTCACCGTGTCGGGGTCGACACGGTGGGAGAGCTTTTGTCTTACTATCCGAGAACATATGACGTATACGAAAAGCCGAAGAATTTCGCTGACCTGGAGCCGGACAGAGTACAGGCGGTGACGGCCATGCTTCACCGGACGCCGGAGGGAAAGAAGGCGGGCCGGTATCATATTACCACGGCAGTGCTTACGGAGAACGGAATCCGCCTCAGCCTGTCCTGGTTCAATATGCCGTATCTGCGCAACAGCCTGCTGCCGGGCCGGACCTATATTTTCCGGGGCCGGGTACAGAAGAAAAAGGAACGGCTTTCCATGGATCAGCCGGAGATTTACACGCCGGAGGATTATGAAAAGCTTCTGGGCACCATGCAGCCGGTCTACGGACTTACCGGAGGGCTCTCCAATAAAACTGTGACAAAGGCAGTGCGGCAGGCATTGGACGAGCTGGCGCTGGATCCGGAGTATCTGCCGGAGCATATCCGGAATGAGCAACAGTTAGCCGAATATAACTTCGCGCTGCGAACCATTCATTTTCCGGTGAAACGGGAAGATCTGCTGCTGGCCCGGAAACGGCTGGTGTTTGATGAGTTCTTTTTGTTTATCCTGGCCTTACGTCAGATGAAGGAGCAGACCGAAGACACGGTCAATGCCTGTGTGATTCGTCCGGGAGCGGCGGTTGAAACCTTGCTTTCTTCCCTTCCCTATGAGCTGACCGGAGCCCAGAAGCGGGTCTGGCAGGAGATACAGTCCGATTTGGCCGGAGAGACGGTCATGAACCGTCTGGTACAGGGTGACGTGGGATCGGGCAAGACGGTGCTGGCGCTGCTTGCCCTGCTTTCGGCGGTGGAAAGCGGTTTTCAGGGAGCAATGATGGCCCCGACCGAGGTTCTGGCAAGGCAGCATGCGGAAAGCATCCGGGAGCTGCTTCTGGGGCTTTCGATGGAGGACTGTGTGGAGCTGCTGACCGGATCCATGACGGCAAAGGAAAAGCGGGAAGCCTACGCCCGTATCGAAAGCGGCGAGGCGCGGATTATCGTCGGAACTCATGCGCTGATTCAGGAAAAGGTGCAGTATGCCCGCTTAGGGTTGGTGGTGACCGATGAGCAGCACCGTTTCGGCGTCCGCCAGCGGGAGACACTGGCAGGAAAGGGTCTGCATCCCCATGTGCTGGTTATGAGCGCCACACCCATTCCCCGGACGCTGGCGATTATCATTTACGGGGATCTGGATATCTCCGTCATCGACGAGCTTCCGGCCAACCGTCTGCCTATCAAAAACTGCGTGGTAGATGAGAGCTACCGTCCCAAGGCCTACCGCTTTATCGAGCGGGAGGTGGCAGCCGGACGGCAGGTGTATATCATCTGTCCCATGGTAGAGGAAAATCCGGAAATCGAGATCGAAAATGTGGTGGATTATACGGAGAAGCTTCGAAAAGAGCTGGCTGCAGGTATCACAATCGAATATCTGCACGGGAAAATGAAGGCGGCAGAGAAAAACGACATCATGGAACGGTTCGCGGCTGGCGAAATCCAGGTGCTGGTCTCTACGACGGTTATCGAGGTGGGCGTCAATGTGCCGAACGCTACCGTCATGATGGTGGAGAACGCGGAGCGCTTCGGCCTGGCCCAGCTTCATCAGCTCCGGGGACGCGTGGGACGTGGAAGCCACCAGTCCTATTGTATCTTCGTGAGCGGATCCGACAGCAAGGAAACCAGAAAGCGGCTGGAGATCCTGAACCGCTCCAATGACGGCTTTTATATTGCGTCTGAGGACCTGAAGCTAAGGGGGCCGGGCGATCTGTTCGGCGTCCGTCAGAGCGGGATCCTGGAATTCAGGATAGGGGACATTTTCACCGACGCGTTGATCCTGCAGGCAGCCAGCGAGGAAGCGGCAAAGCTGGAGAAGCAGGATCCGGATCTGAGTCTTGCGGAGCACCGGGGGCTTCGGGAGAAGCTTTCGGAGTACCGGAGAGCGGGGCTGGAGCGGATGAGTTTGTAAGGAGAAAAGACAGAAGTACTATGAACATTTTAAATATTGAGCACGTAAGCAAGCTTTACGGAGATAAATGGATTTTTGACGATATTTCCTGCGGAATTCAGGAGAATGAGAAGATAGGTATCATCGGGATCAACGGAACCGGAAAAACTACTTTGCTCCGGATTATCGCAGGAACAGAGGAGCCGGATAAGGGTCAGGTGATCATGCAGAATGGCGTGAAGCTGGCGTTTTTATCCCAGGCCAATACCTTTCCCGAGGGCGCGACGGTGCTGTCCTGCGTGGCAGGCGGCGAAGTCACCGAGTACGATGCGAAAAATATGCTGAATACCCTGGGCGTCCCGGATCCGGAGGCGCGGATCGAGACCCTGTCCGGCGGGCAGAAGAAACGGGTGGCCCTGGCGCGGACTTTGTTGCTTCCGGCGGATATCCTGATTCTGGACGAGCCTACCAACCATCTGGACGAGGAAATGATCCGCTGGCTGGAAACCTATCTTCGAAAATTCCGGGGAACCGTGATTCTGGTAACCCATGACCGTTATTTCCTGGATCGGGTTACCAATCGGATTCTGGAAATCAGCCGGGGAAAGCTCTACAGCTATCAGGCCAACTATTCAGGCTTCCTGGAGCTGAAGGCAAAGCGGGAGGAAATGGAGTTGGCCACCGAGCGGAAGCGGCAGAGCATTCTCCGCATGGAGCTGGAATGGGCGGCCAGAGGCTGCAGGGCCCGGACCACCAAGCAGCAGGCGAGACTGGATCGGCTGGAAGCGTTGAAGGCCGGAAGGGCTCCGGTCTTTGATAAAACCGTGGAGCTGGATTCGGTCGAAACCCGCATGGGCAAAAAGACCATTGAGCTGCACCACGTATCCAAGGAATACGAGGGCCGAAGGATTGTTGAGGATTTTACCTATATTTTTCTGAAAAATCAGACGATCGCGTTTGTTGGCCCGAATGGCTGCGGAAAGTCTACTTTGCTGAAAATGATAGCAGGGCAGATCCCGCCGGATTCAGGCGATGTGGAGGTGGGCGAGACGATCAAGCTTGGCTATTTCGCCCAGGAGCTGCCGGAAATGGATGAAAATCAGCGGGTTATCGACTACGTGAAGGATATTGCCGAGTACATTCCCACCCGGGACGGACGGATTACGGCGTCCCAGATGCTGGAACGCTTTCTGTTTACACCGGATATGCAGTACGCGCCCATCGGAAAGCTCTCTGGTGGGGAGAAGCGGCGGCTGTATCTCTTAGGCGTTCTGCAGACCGGCCCCAATGTGCTGGTTATGGACGAGGTCAGCAACGAACTGGATATTCCCACACTGACGATTCTGGAGGATTATCTGAATTCCTTTATTGGAATCGGGATTCTCGTTTCCCACGATCGATATTTCCTGGACAATGTGGTGGATCGGATCTTCGCCTTCGACGGCAACGGTCATTTCCGCCAGTACGAGGGCGGCTATACCGACTACATGGAAGCCCTGGCCCGGGAGCATGGCGCGGCAGGGACGGATTTTGGCGGCGCTTTAAAGAGCATAAAAGTAGCGGGAGCTTCCGAACCCGGCGGAAAAAAGAAAGCCACCTGGGACAAGGGTGAGAAGAAGCTGAAATTCACCTACAAGGAACAGAAGGAATTCGATACCATCGAGGACGATATCGCCGTGCTGGAAGCAAAGATCGAGGAGCTGGATAAAGAAATGATTGCCCATGCCAGCCAGTATAGCCGCTTAACGGAGCTTACGAAGGAAAAGGAAGAGACGCAGAGCCTTCTGGATGAGAAGATGGAGCGCTGGATGTACCTGACGGAGCTGAAGGAAAAAATTGACGCCCAGTAGGTGCGTGGCAAGGAGAATATTGACAGACAAAACGCCGTTATCGAATGAAATGCGGATCACGATTCCCTCTGATCCCGGATCAGAAATGATTCCAGCCCCGCGCGGATAAACTGATCGATGGCCCGCTGTATCTTTTTCCAGTCGGAGCAGTGATTGCGCAGCATGACTTTATTGATGGACAGACAGCCGTTCATCTGGAAATAAAAAATGGCTTCGGCTTCTTCAAAGGTAAGGAGACTGTGTGACATCAGCCAGGTCACATAGTCTTCTTTTGTCGTTTCCGCCATTTTTTCTATGATTTGTGCGGAGATGGTGTCGTCGAGAAAAAGCGCCTGATATCGGTCGCTGCTGTGCAGCCTGTCACAGAAAGGATAGGAGCAGTTCCCGGAGGCTCTTGCAGGGCAGAAGACATGGTCGATGACGCTGGTGGTTTCTTTCAGGATTTCGCTTAGAAGATCATCCAGCACATCGGCAGTATCATAATAGTGGAGATAGAAGGTTCCCCGGTTGATTTCCGCAAGCCTGCAGATCTCAGTGACTGTGATTTTGGGATATTCCTTTTCTTCCAGGAGCTTTAAAAATGCTTCCTTTATGACCTGGCGGGTATAACGCGTCCTCCGGTCTTCTTTCTGTGTCTTTTCCGGCATGGGAATTTCCTCCTTTTTCGATGATTTCTATTGGAGAGTTTCTGAACAGAATACGGAAAACTGTTCAGAAACCTACAGACAGCTTTAAATTGATGATTGTATTTTCTGATACTTTTATTATAATCAGTTTGTAAAGAAAATCAACATATTGTTTATAAAAAGAACACCCTGTATCAGGACGGCAGCAGAATAATTGCTGAACGCAGGAAAATGTGGATTTGGCACAGGAAAGGATGGAGAGGATATGGGACATGTGATTGCAGTAGCCGGCAAAGGCGGTGTGGGAAAGACCACGCTTACCGGCCTTTTGATTCAGTATCTCTGCCAGAGCGGGAAGAAGCCGGTTCTGGCCGTGGATGCGGATGCCAACTCAAATCTCAATGAGGTGCTTGGCGTGGAGGCGGGCATCACCCTTGGAGAGCTCCGGGAGGAGATCGAGCGGGCGGGATCGGACAGCCGGTATAAGATTCCCGTCGGGGTAACGAAAAAGGATTATCTGGAGGCCCGGCTGGCAGACGCCCTTACAGAGGAGGATGACTTTGATCTGATGGTCATGGGGCGCAGTCAGGGACAAGGCTGCTACTGCTTCGTGAATGGCCTGGTTCAAACGCAGGTGCAGAAGCTGCAGAGCCATTACCCTTATGTGGTGGTGGACAATGAGGCAGGAATGGAGCATGTAAGCCGTGGGCTCCTGCCGATGATGGAGATCGCAATTTTAGTCAGCGACTGTTCCAGGAGAGGCGTGCAGGCAGCCGGACGGATTGCTGCTTTGATGAAGAAGCTGAATTTTAAGCCAAAGAAGGTGGGACTGATTATCAACCGGGCTCCGGAGGGGAATCTGGATGCCGGAACACTGGAAGAGATACAAAATCAGAACCTGGAGCTCCTTGGAGTAGTGCCTCATGACGATATGATTTACCGCTTTGACTGCGATGGAAAGCCCATTGTACAGCTTCCCATGGACTCTCCAGTGAGGAAAGCCCTTCAGGAGATTGTGGAAAAGCTGGAACTGTAGTCGGAAGGAACAGCCAAAAAATGGAAAGGGAAAAGAAAGGTCGTATCAAATATGAAGCTGGAATACGCAAAGAATAACCTGACACAAGTTCCAGGGCAGATGTATCTTCCGGCTTGCGAGAAATTACGAAACTCGGATAGAAAGCAGGTGCGAAAATGAGTGATGTATTACCTACATGCCAGGAAACACGCGGTATGATGACGATTGAAGAGATTGACTGCCCCAAATGCGGAGGCGTGATAGAGCTATTTATACGGGATGGGCAGACTGTGGGAGAAAGCATCTGCGATCAGTGCGGTTTTGCAATACCGGGTGACGTGCATCTGTCCCTGTATCTTGAGGAGGTGGCAAAATGAAAATATCTGTATGTGGAAAGGGTGGAAGCTTAGTGATATTCCGAAAGGGTATTACACAGAAAAGAACGGAATCAAGCTTGCGGTGAAGATAGGAGAGCTGAGTGGAAGACTTCAAAAACCCGTGTATTATGTATTGAATAAGGTGGACGAGGAAAGCAGGAAAGTGCTGGAGCAGGCCATAGGAGATCCTGAGCGGATACTGGCAGTTCTGCCTGTAGAGCCAGAACTCACAAAGGCAGCGCTGCTTGGCCAAAAGCTGATTTTGGAGAACAGTGAGCTTGATCAGGCAGCAAAGAAGATCTGCAGGACGCAGATATAACAAGTCTTTAAAAGCCAGGACAGAGTCGATCAGATCTTTGTTCTGGCTTTTTCAGGTGAATTTGAGGGAGGTTAAATTGACGCCCAGTAGGTGCGGCAATGAGAAAAACAGAGATAGAAATATAGTTTCAAACGTGATAAAATCAAAGACAGAGTAATAGATACGCACAATATCGTGATAGAAAGAAGGAACACACATGGATTTACTCACTTACAAAAGAACAAACGTCTACGAAACCGCAGATGAGACCCTGATGACGGAGATCTTCGATTTTGCCGAGGGCTATAAGCAGTTCCTGGATGAAGGAAAGACCGAGCGGGAGTGTTGCGCCTATGTGGAGGCGGCTGCGAAGGCCGCAGGCTACGAGGCTTTCGATTTTGGCCGCAGGCTCAAGGCGGGCGACAAGATTTATTACAACAACCGCGGGAAAAATATGTATCTGATCAAGGTGGGCACCGAGAATATCGCGAAGGACGGCATCCGTATCATCGCCTCTCATATTGACAGTCCCCGTCTGGATCTGAAGCAGCTTCCTCTCTACGAGTCCGAGGGCGTGGCTCTGGGCAAGACCCATTACTACGGGGGCCTGCGCAAATATCAGTGGGCGGCCATACCCCTTGCCCTGCACGGCGTGGTGGCATTAAAGGACGGCACTACGGTGCAGGTAAAAGTGGGTGAAGACGAGAGCGATCCGGTGTTTTATATCAGCGATCTGCTTCCCCATCTGGCAGCCAAGCAGAATCAGAAGCCTCTGGGCAACGCCATCGAGGGAGAGCAGCTGAACATCTGGTTTGGCAACATTCCTTACACGGCAGCGACTGAGGACGATGAAAAAACCGTTAAGAACCATGTGCTGCACCTGCTGAATGATAAATACGGTATCACCGAGGCAGATTTCATGAGTGCCGAGCTGTCCATGGTTCCGGCTTTCAAGGCCAAGGATGTGGGCTTCGATCGCGCCCTGCTTGGAAGCTACGGCCACGACGACCGTGTCTGCGCGTACCCTGCATGGAAAGCCTGCCTGGACGAGACTTCCGATCAGCATACGGTTATGGTTATTCTGGCAGATAAGGAGGAGATCGGAAGCGAGGGAACCACCGGTATGCAGAGTGCCATCTTCACGGATCTTATCGATGAACTGGCAGCAGCCTTCGGAGTGTCCGCAGCAGCGGTACGGGCCCATTCCAAGTGCCTGTCCGCGGACGTGACAGCGGCTTACGATCCCAATTATCCGGAGGTCTGCGAAAAGACCAACTCTGTGTTCCTGTCCTGCGGCGCAGGTATGATGAAGTTTACCGGAGCCAGAGGAAAGAGCGGATCCAACGACGCCAACGCTGAGTTTCTTGCGTATCTGCGGAAGCTTTTCGATGAGAACGGCGTAGTATGGCAGACCGGGGAGCTTGGTAAGGTAGATGAAGGAGGCGGCGGAACCGTAGCGAAATTCATCGCCAAGTTCAACATCGACACGGTAGATATCGGCGTTCCGGTGATTTCCATGCATTCTCCCTGGGAGGTGGTATCCAAGGCGGATCTGTATGAGAATTATCTGGCGTTCAAAGCATTTATAAAGTAAAGATTTGCTTTGGCAACTCTTGATTTTTTAAAACAAAGCGTTAAAATAATAACGAGGGAAATGGTTGGTTCAAAAGAAAAAGGAGACGATATATTATGGCAAACAGAATTACATTGAATGAGACCTCTTATCATGGAGCTGGCGCGATTCAGGAAATCGCCGGAGAGGTAAAGAATCGGGGCTTCCACAAAGCGCTGGTATGCACCGGCCCGGGTCTCTACAAGCGCGGAACCACAGGGAAGGTAACCAAAGTGCTGGAGGATGCAGGCCTGGCATACGAGGTTTTCTGTGACATTAAGTCTAATCCGACCATTGATAACGTAAAGGCAGGCGTAGAGGCATTTAAGACAACAGGCGCTGATTACATCATTGCCGTTGGCGGCGGCTCTCCCATGGACACTGCGAAAGCCATCGGTATCATCATCAACAATCCGGAGTTCGCGGATGTGAGAAGTCTGGAGGGCGTAGCACCCACAAAGCATGCCTGTGTACCGATTATCGCAGTGCCGACCACAGCAGGAACCGCTGCTGAGGTAACCATCAACTATGTCATTACCGATGTGGAGAGAAAGCGGAAATTCGTGTGCGTAGATACCCACGATATGCCGATTATCGCAGTGGTTGATCCGGATATGATGGCAGACATGCCGGCAAGCCTGACCGCAGCCACCGGAATGGACGCCCTGACCCATGCTATCGAGGGCTACACCACCAAGGCAGCCTGGGAAATGACAGATATGTTCCATCTGAAGGCCATCGAGATCATCGGAAAGTCCTTACGCGGCGCGGTAAAGAACGAAGCCGAGGGACGCGAGGGCATGGCTCTGGGTCAGTACATCGCAGGCATGGGCTTCTCCAACGTAGGTCTGGGAATCGCCCATTCCATGGCGCATACCCTGGGCGCAGTTTATGACACTCCCCACGGAGTGGCATGCGCGATGATGCTCCCCATTGTAATGGAGTACAATGCGGACTGCACCGGTGAGAAATACAGAGAGATCGCCAGAGCGCTGGGCGTAAAGGGCGTGGACGAGATGTCTGTAGAGGAATACCGTAAAGCTGCTGTAGACGCTGTCCGGAAGCTTTCAGAGGACGTGGGGATCCCCGCGAAGCTGGAAACATTGAAGGAAGAAGATCTGGATTTCCTGGCAGAATCTGCTTACGCAGATGCCTGCAGACCGGGCAATCCGAAGGACACCAGCGTAGAAGAGCTGAAAGAGCTGTTCCGCAAGGTGATGTAAAAATAACATTGTAAAGAATAAAAACTGCCCGGTATTTACACGGGTGCTCATAAGACAGTAATTCTAAAAATTACGACTGGGGCATCTGTCAGGCGGGATTGGCAACGAAATAACGGGTATCTGGTGAGAGCCGGATACCCGTTATTTTTTTGCCGTCACGAAAAGCAATAGATTTATTCACAGCTTTCAGGTATAATTGCCTTAAATCAATCCTATCCCATTCATTCCGAGATTTTTTCAAAAAATCTCAAAAAAGTTTGAAAGCATTGGAACAATTCAGCCGTTCTCATGCCATATATAGTAGAGGGCTGAATACAAACGCGATTGGAGGTGACGCTGATGGACAAGCAGACAGGCCCAAAAGGTTTTCTTGTGGTGCTGCCCAGTGAAATTATCGAGATACCACAGGATAGCGACAAATCATGTCTGACGCTGTTTTACAGCTTGCCGCGAGAGCTTGCGGAGAAATGGAAGCCAGCGTATGAGCTGCCCCGCTGCCCGTATGAGGTCTTGCGGATGGACAAATATGACCACATCGTATGTGATGATATGTTCAAGCTGCTTGTGTGGGATTGCTACGCATGGTGCGCATGGCAGTTCTTTCAAGTGAAAGACCGCAAGGGAAACTACCGTGACATTCCCGGCAACTGGAATCAGTATGCAGGGTATTTTCCCTTGTGGAGGCTGTCGTACAGCATCATCCCCTACATCCGAATGAAGTTCGAGCAGAACGGACTGGGCTTCCAAAACCTATACAACATCCCGCAGGGCGTGGAAGTGCCGTGGCTGACCTATCAGCAGTTCAGCAATCTGATCGGCAATGTCACCGACATGGTGATTTCGGAACAGGGCTGGCAGCCGATGATCGACGCGATCTGGGAAAACCGTACCGTGGAGGACTGCGAAACCACCGGCAGCACCGTCAAGACGGATTTCATGCGGAAGTGGCATCATAACCGCTCCGGCAAGCCGATTTCTCTGGATGAAATGATGGAGAACGAGGACGGCGAATATATTTCGGCCTATGCCTGTGACGCGAAGACGGCAGACAGCGAATTTCTTTTATCCAAGCGCCAGTACCGGCAGCTCACCGGCCGGGAGCAGGCCAGCGATGTGATCGCGTATCAGATCCGGCAATCCTTCAAACCGGGCGAAGTCACACCGGAGGAAGCCAACCAACTCGGCTATGAATTTGCCAGGCGCTTCACGAAGATCGACCATGCCTTTATCGTCTGTACCCACACCGACAAGCAGCATGACGAAGGAACTGACGGCAAAAATAAAGGCAGCAGAGAGCCGTATGGCAGAGATTGCCGTGCTGAAAACGCACATCATCGATTATGCCAAGACCAGAGATATTTACGCCGCCTACCGCAAGGCCGGGTATTCCAAGAAATACTACGATGCGCATGAGAGCGACATCCTCATCCACAAGGCAGCGAAGAAGGCGTTTGACGATCTGGCGCTGAAAAAGCTGCCCACCGTCAAGAGCCTGCAAGCGGAATATTCCGATCTGCTCGTGCAAAAGAAGCTCGATTATGCAGAGCTTTCCAAGGCTCGTGACGAAGCGAAGCGGCTCCAGATTCATAAGGCCAACGCCGAGATGCTCCTGCGCACGGATGCCGAGGAACAGCGGCAGACAAGAGAGCATCAACAGGAAAAATAGCACTGCTTTGCAGGGCGCAGCCGAACGGGAACCGTTCGATCAATCAGGGGCTTGGGGAGATTTTCCCCAACAAGCAAAGGGAGATTTCCGGTGACGGAAATCTCCCTGTTCGTCAAGTTTGTATAGCAGAAGCCGTACTTGATTTTGCCGGAAAGCTCATAGCCTTTGATATAGCGTGCTTCCCATCTGCCGTCCTTGCGTTTGAAAATATTTTCGCCTTTTGCCATCTTGAGAACCTCCTAATTTTTTGAAAACGTTGTAGCAACTCACATTCTACCAACAGCACCAAGCTGTTCCAGACTGCGCATTTGACTGCGATAAACCGTCAGCCAAACGTGTCAGCAGCAGAAATCGGGCACATAATTTCAAGTTCACGCCTGCACCCTAATTTCTTTTTTCAAAAACTGCCGCAAATTCACCTCTTCCTAATTGATTTTTACCGAGCTAAGTGCTATAATTTAACAAATATTATAGGGCGTAAGGGTCATGGAGTGGTGAACTCCACGATAAAATCTCGGCGCAATGGCAAATGGGTCAGCGGCTGGCTGATTGCAGTTGCTTTTTTTGGGGATTCGCATAAGTGGCCGCTTATTTGCAACGGAGGGTAACTGTTTGGATCAGCAAAGCATGAAGCAGACATTTATGATGAGTGCCGTCCGGGTCATAGCGCGGGATGGGCTGGTTAAGGCAACAACCAAGGCCATCGCGGCAGAAGCGGGACTGAACGAAGCGTTTATTTACAGATGCTTCAGCAGCAAAGACGAGTTGCTCAGCGCGGCTTTCTATCAGGAGAATGAGAATTTCACAACGCTTCTGCGTGAAACGCTGCCAGTCATGCATATGCCGGGTCTTACATGGAAAGAACGTGCATTCCTGCTCTGGAAGCAGAGTTGGGAATTCATTCTGAAGAATGAGGCCGACTGTATTTTCTACATCCGCTACTGTTACTCTGCGGACTGCCGGGCACAAGCGTATGACACACACCTGACGCATTTCCAAGCGCTGATTGAAAAAGTCAGACCTGCCTTCAAGCCGGACACGAACGTGGATATGCTGGTGCACCAGATTTTCGACACCATGCTGGCTTTTGCAACGCGGGTGCTGAACGGCGAGATGGAGAACAGCGAGGCCACGACCGAATGGACATTTGAACAGATTTATAGCTTTGTCGTGCCGAATGTCAGGGCCGAAGTTTTAGAGGAAGAGGATAAGAAAGAAGCGATATGAACAGATCCCTTAAAAAAATCTGGAATGTGATCAGTAGTATTCTGGTTGCGCTGGTGGTGATTCTGGCGTTGCTGCTGGTGGGCGCAAGGGTCGTGGGCCTGCAGGTATTCACCGTGCTGTCCGGATCCATGGAACCGACCTATTACACCGGTTCGCTGATCTATGTAAAAGAGGTAGACCCCTACACCATCGAGGTCGGACAGCCCATCACCTTCATGCTGGACGAGAACACTGTGGTTACCCACCGTGTCGTGGGCATCGTCCCGGACGAGGAAGACCCCACCGTGATCCGCTTCCGTACCAAGGGCGATGCCAACGAGGCTGAGGACGGCAGGCTGGTACATTATAAAAATGTGATCGGCACACCGATCTTCTCCATCCCGTATCTGGGCTATGTTGCGGACTACATCCAGCATCCGCCCGGCATGTACATCGCCATCTCCGCAGGCGCGATCCTGCTGCTGCTTGTATTCATCCCCGACATTTTTGCGGACGATAAAGACAAGGAACAGGGCAAAAAGAAGAAGTCCTCCCGCCGTAATAAGGATGCGCATGTCGCGGCACACGAGGCTGTTGCGGTCGATGCACTCCGGCAGGAGCTGCTGAGGCGAGAAGCAAAACGGGACGAGCAGGAAGTGCCTCATTGAATGAAGGGCAATGCTGCAAGGCTCCCTATATATAACATTATTTTAGGAGGTTTTCGGAAATGAAAGCAAGAAGCAAGGCTCTGCTCCTGGCTCTCTGTGCGGTATTGCTTGTGGCCGTCTCTGTGCTGGGAACCATGGCGTATCTGACCTCAAAGGCCCAAGTAATTACCAACACATTCACCGTGGGAGACATCAACATCGAGCTGACCGAGACCAAGCCTGAAAGCAGGTCGGCCAAGATCATTCCCGGCGTTGACATTGAGAAAGACCCGAAGGTGACAGTCAAGGCCAACTCCGAAGCCTGCTGGCTATTTGTAAAGGTTGAGCAGACCGGTACATTCGTCACAGACAAGGTCACTTATTCTGTCATGACCGGAACTGACGGCTGGAAGGCACTGCCTGGTGTTGACGGCGTTTACTACCGCGAGGTCGGCGCTGTGACTACTGATACCGACTTTTATGTCCTCACAGGTAACACGGCTCACCCCAACGGTGTTGTCATCGTCAGTGATAAGTTGACCAAGGCTGAGATTGACACCATTACCGACGGAAATCAACCCAAGCTGACCTTCACGGCCTACGCTGTGCAGAAGGAAGGTATTGACACTGCCGCTGCCGCATGGGCAAAGGTCAACCCCACCTCCGGCAGTAACTAAGTACCTTGCTGCGCAGAGGCGCAGAAATATTATAGAAAAGAGTGAAAGCAAATGAAGAAGAAACTTACCGCAATTTTCCTGTGTGTCGCTCTTGTTGCCATCGCCATCGTAGGCGCATCTCTGGCGTACTTCACCGACACGAAGTCCGCAACGAATACGTTCACCGTCGGTAACGTCAAGATCGACCTGATCGAGTCCCGGTTCCACCGCGAGGGCAACGACAACTCCGGCGATACCTCCATCCCCGATCCCACCCAGACCGCAAGCGGCATGAAGTATGTCACCGACGGCCACAAGGCGTTCACCGATGACGAGATCAAGGCAGACGCCGCGAAATACTCCGAATACATTGCTGAGCGGGGCAAAAACATGGTTCCCGGCCGTAACTTTGCCAAGTGCCCCTATGTGGTCAACACCGGCGCAAATGATGCTTATGTCCGTATCCGTGTGATGATTCCCCACGATGGCGATGTTGATAACGGCGGCATCATCAACGCTATGTTCTGCTCTACTGCCACGAGTTCCGGTGAGTTCCAGCAAGGAGCAAAGGGGGAGAACTGGCCTGTCGTTGAAATGAACGGCTACACCGGTGACAATGGCCTGAAGTACGATGTCTACACCTTCACACGCACCGAGCCTCTCAAGGCTGGCGCTATGACCGAGTGGAACGTCTGGAACTTCGTCGGCATTGGCAAGAACGTCACTAATGCGGACATCGAAAAAGCTATCGTGAATGGCGTCATCACTAAGACCAGCAATGGCGCGCTGAGCCTGAACGTTCTGGTGCAGGCCGACGCCATCCAGTCCGAGGGCTTTAAGAATGCTGCCGCAGCTTGGACTGCTTTCGCCGCACAGAAGTAATTGCCTTTCGCGCGCCACGCGGCTTTTTTGAAAGGCTGTGTCAATGAGTTTCCCCCCTGCGCAGGGGCGCAGAGAAAATATCACTACATAAAAGGAGCAAAGCAAACATGAAAAAGAAACTGACCGCAATTTTCCTGTGTGTCGCTCTTGTCGCCATCGCCATCGTAGGCGCATCTCTGGCGTACTTCACCGACACGAAGTCCGCAACGAATACCTTCACCGTGGGCAATGTCAAGATCGACCTGATCGAGTCCAAGTTCCACCGTACCGGCAGTGATAACTCCGGCGATACGTCCCTTCACGATCCCACCACAAAGGCGGCAGGCATGGAGTTCATCCCGGACGGCTGGACTATCTTCACCGATGACGAGATCAAGAATGACGCCAAGACCTATGCGACCGACTACCTGGCTGTGAAGGGCGAGAACATGGTTCCCGGCCGCGGCGTTGCCAAGTGCCCCTACGTCATCAACACCGGAGCGAACGACGCTTACATCCGCGTCCGTGTGATGGTCCCCTCCGCAGCCAACAATGACTTTGTTGCCGTGAAGGACGGCGGCGTGATCACCAACCAGTGGTGCACCACCGCCATAAAGAACGGTGAGTTCATCGATGGCAAGGGCGGCGGCTGGAACAATGCTCCTGCGATTGAACGGAATGTTGAAAAGGACGGTATGAAGTACGACGTTTACACCTTCACCCGCATTGAGCCCCTGAAGGCCGGCAAGATGACCGAGTGGAACGTCTGGAACTTCATCGGCATCAACAAGGATGCTACCAGCGCTGATATCCAGAAGGCCATCGATGCCGGCGCCATCACTGCAACGGGCGATACCGTGACCCTGAACGTTCTGGTCGAGGCCGACGCCATCCAGGCCGAGGGCTTTGCAGACGCTGCTGCGGCTTGGGCTGCATTTAAGTAATTCACTTTGGCGCGGCTTTGAAACGGCTGCGTTATTTCCCGCATGGTCTGCGCCCTTTGGGGCGCAGACCATATGAGAGCACCCGGCAGGACCGGATGTTCTCATATGGTCTGATAAAGCCATACGGCTTCGTTTTTGATCCGAGAGCGGATCTTTCGAATATAATTTGAGAGGAGCAGGACAATGAAGCGAAAATTGTTGATTCTGTCGGTGCTGGCCATCTGCCTTGCCACGCTCGCCGCCGGAACCATTGCGTACTTTAACTCTGAGGGAAAGGCGCATAACGTCATCACCACCGGCGGCGTGGAAATTGCCGTGCAGGAATGGGCGGACGAGGCGAAAACCACGCCCTTTGAAGATCTGACCGGTGTGATGCCCAATACCACCGTCACCAAAATCGCAGAGATCAAAAACACCGGCGCATCCGATGCGTGGGTGCGGGTAAAGGTGGAAAAGAACATCAAGCTTCAGGGTGAGGGTACGCCGGATACGTCTCTGGTGGAGCTGACGCGCAGCGCCAGCCACTGGACGGAAAAGGACGGCTACTATTATTATACTAAGCCTCTGAAGCCTGGAGAAGTCACTGCGCCGATTTTCACCGCTGTGACCTTCAATGCCAATATGGGCAACGAGTACCAGAACGCGACGGCGACGGTGGATGTTTTCGCACAGGCTGTACAGACCGCCAACAACGGTGCGACCGTCATGGACGCGCAGGGTTGGCCGAGAGCGTAAGGAGGACGAGAGCATATGAGAAGCAAAAAAGTTATCGCGCTGCTGATCAGTCTTACGCTGCTCGTCAGCATCGCGATTCCCGGCACGCTGGCGCTTTCTACCGATCAGACCTCCAGCAACGGCACGATTGAGGTTCCCACCGAGACCACGACTCCCGCACCGGAAGCGCAGCAGGAGCAGAAAGACCAGAACGAGCAGAAAGACCAGAAAGACCAGAACGAGCAGGAAAACAACTGCACCTGCGGCAGCACCGACGGCACGGTACCGGAAACAACGGTACCGGAGACCGGGACCGCAGCATCCGAACAGCCGGAGGCGCCCATGGAGCAGAAGCCGGTTTCCACGGATGAGAGATACACCGTTTCCTTTGACCTGGGCGGCGGAATTCTGACGGCCCGAGGAGTGGACCGCAGCGTCACTGCGGCTCCGGGGGAGACCATTACCCTGCCGGGGGCACCGGAAAAGGAAGATCGGACCTTTACGGGGTGGTTGTCTGCCAAGAGCGGGGAAACCTATCAGGCGGAAGCCGCCTATGAAGTCACGGATGACGATACCCTGACGGCCCAGTGGAATATGCTCCAGGTGCTGGGGGTAAACACGGAGCCGGAGAACAGCAACACCCTGAGCGGGATGGACTGTGTGGTGGAGGCCGTTTCCGAGACGGAGCAGGAAAGCGTGGAATCCGCCGTGAATACGGCCCTAGGCGGCGACGCCGTGGGGACCCTGAACGTGCTGGCGGCGGATATCAGCTTCCTGGATGAAAGCGGCAGGTCGTTGGAGCCCGCAGAGGGCGAGACCGTCCCCGTGACGCTGACGGTGCCCGAGGGTCAAATCGACGAGGACGCTGCATTCCTGGTGGTCTACCATATGGTAGAGCGGGAGGACGGCAGCTATTATGCCGAGCCGGTGCAGTATGCACCCCGTGGGAAGGGAGACCAGAAGATCCGCTTCGGGACCACGGCCTTTTCCATCTATGCGGTGGCGGCCGTCGGCAAGAAGGCGGGAGACGCGGGCTCCTTCGAGATTCGGACCGACGGGACCGAAACGGTCTATTACGAGATCGAGGAAGAACAGAGCAAGGTGTTCTTTTTCCAGGACGACAATGCGGCAGATTACACGTATCATCGGTACACCTGGACCGTGAAGGATAATAACGATACCGTTCGGGCTTATTCGACATCCATCTATTTCCAGAACGAGGGTTCCACATCGGACAAAAAAAATAGCTATCAGTATCCCTGGCTGTCCCTGGACGCTCTGCGGCCGGGCGTGGTGACGCTGGCGGTGGACTACTACTGCTACAACGGCAGCGACTGGTGGTATCCCAGCGGGACTGTGGCTTCCGGCACGGTAGAGATCAAGCTGGCCGTTACGGCGAAGGAAAACGGCCTGGCCATTGAGAACCATATCCCGGAAAACGGCACGCTAAAGCCGGTTTGGCGGGATGCTGCGTCCAATGTTGCGCCGGATCGCTATGTGTGGACCAAGGAATTTTACCATACCTATAACCAGGGCGACGATTCATCCGAAGGCCACCGGGGCAAGGGCATCATTGACGACGACGCGGTGCTGGAGGACGGCAGCATCAACGTGGCCATTGACGCCGGCGGCATCGCCCAGGAACAGGATTCCGCAGGAAACGACATCCTGTGCATGAAGATCTATACCTGCACGGCGTATGACAAGGACGGAAACGTGTTGGGCACCGCTACTCACCGGGTGGAATACGGCGAGGACGTGCTGAACGGCAGCTTTGAATATCCGAAGATCCCCTCGGGATCCAGCTATGCCTTTGCCAACGGAACCAGGCAGCTGTTCTGGCGGTCTACGGCCCCGGGCAGCGGCGCCTATCTGGGAATGGACGTGGAGCTGGGCAACGACACGAGCGGAAATCCCTATCTGAACGGAGGCAAGGCCAACGACGGCACCCAGTTCGCGGAGTTGAACGCAGAGAAGGTGGGCACCCTGTACCAGGACGTGCTGACGGCCCCCGGGGCTACGCTGTCCTGGTCCTTCGGACACCGGAGCCGCAAGAACACCACTACTAACGTGATGTATCTGGTCATTGCCTCCACCAAGGACGCCCAGAACGTGACCAATCAGGCCCAGATCAACGCCTTGATCAAAAACTTTCAGGCCGACGGGGTCAGCGTGAGCTATAACGGCGGAACCTACACCATGTGGAAATTCGAGGGCAACCCCGATTACTGGCAGGAGCACTCCGGCAGCTATACGGTGCCGGACGGTCAGTATGCCACCCGGTTCTTCTTTGCCTCCGCCAGCGGCAGCACCACCGGCAATCTGATCGACGGGATCCACTTCAACGAGGTCCAGCAGTATTTCATTGAGTATTATCTCAACGGCGAATTGCAGGAGAGTCTGACCCAGGCCTCCCATGCGGATCTGGATAGCATCATTACGCCGGCCCACAGCGAAGACAAGGCCCTGGAGAATGCGGTCCTGACAAGCTCCACCATCAACGACGTGAATTACGGGGGCGTGACCCTGAGCATCAAGGCCAGAAAGACCGTGGACGCCAAATATGAGGGATGCCGAAACGTGCTGCGGCTGTACTACACCACCGGCACGGCGTCCGTGCGGAAGATTGTAGAGATCGAAGGCTGGGACGACCTGAGCGATGAGGAAAAGGCCATGATTTGGGGGCCCGGCGGATACACCGCCAGCTTCCAGCTCTATGACGGTGATCAGGTGGTGGCCACGGCCTCCATGACCATCGACCTGGACGAATACGCCCAGAAGACCGCCGTGGCTGTGTTTAAGGACGCAGAGCATCCCACCAAGAATTTCGCTCCGAAGAAGAACCACAGCTATCGGGTGGTGGAGGGGGACTCCGACACCGCCAATGGAGCCGCTCAAGTGTATGTGCAGGAGACCACCTACGATCCCGTAGCGGGGGACGGAACCGGCGGCAACATGAAAACGGACGGGTCCGGTACCGGATCCTGTACGGTGAAAAACAGCTACCGTATGGTGCTGACGACCCTGACCATCCGGAAGGAGGGCTGGGAGACCATCGACGAGAACCAGAGCTTCCTCTTTGACGTCACCGGCCCGGACGGATACTCCAAGCGCGTTGTGATCAACGGCAACGGCTCCGTGACCATCAAGGGGCTGAAGATCGGCAGCACCTACACCGTCACGGAAGTAACCGGCTGGAGCTGGCGGTACACGCCGAACAGTGAACCAAAGTTAATCACCTTGAAGGCCACTGGGGAAAACAGCGTCAAATTCGCAAATACCCGCAGCAGCACAAAGTGGCTGGACGGCAATGCGTACTGCAAGAATGAATTTAAGAACAAATGAGAAAGGAGGCGGCAAATATGTATCAGAGAGAACATTTTCATGACAAACGTAAACCAAACATTCGTCTGAACAGGACGGCGGTTCTGATTATGGCCGTCCTCCTGCTCCTCGGCGCGGCGGTTGGCTCTACCGTCGCGTTCCTGATCGACAAAACCGCGCCTGTGGAAAACTCCTTCGAGTATGCCAAGGTTTCCTGCGAAGTGACGGAGAATTTCGCGAATAACGAGAAGGACAACGTACGGGTCAAGAATATCGGCACCACTGACGCCTACATTCGGGCGACCTATGTTGTAAACTGGGTCGATGCGCAGGGAAATATTGCCTCCTCCGATCCGGCGGGATATAAATATACCCTGACGGCAAACCTTAACAACAGCTGGACAAAGGGTTCGGACGGATATTTCTACTATACATCGCCCATCGCCCCCGGCGATTCAACGCAGGGCAGTCTGCTAACCTGTACGGTCACATACCCGGATAATCCGGAGTACACCCTTTCTGTCGAGGTTCTGGCGGAAGCCATCCAGAGCACCCCGGATAATGCCGTGCAAGAGGCGTGGGGCGTGAGCATTTCACAGGGCAGCGTGACTGCCTATTCCGGCAATTAAGGGGGTGGCAATATGAAAAAGTCATGTAGAGCGATATGCTCGCTGGTTCTGATGCTGCTCGTAGTGATGAGTATGTCAGTAACGGCCTTTGCAGCGGCTCCTTCCATCACGTTTGAAGGGTTCTCAAAAGGTTTTGACTTCCAGCCCGGCAGCGAGTACACGCAGACCGATCTGTTCGGCAGCTTTAAGAACGTCATGCCCGGCGATACCGTGACGGAGACCATCACCTTCACCAATTCCGCTGCCGACTGCGATTTCGTGAATCTCTACATGAGAGCCGAAGCCCATGACGAGACGGCAAATCCTCTGAGCCCCAAGGTTGCAGAGAAAGAAACCGCCGCCACCATGACGGAGTTCCTGTCCAAGCTCTCTATGAAGGTCTGGAACGGCACAGAGCTGATCTATGACGCTTCTCCCGACCAATTGGACGGCCTGAAAACCAACAAATTCCTCGGCACCTTCCGCACCGGCGAGACGGCAACACTGAAAGTTGAACTTGCCGTGCCGATTGAGCTGGACAATAAGTTTGCAAACCGCGTGGGCGAAGTAGACTGGATTTTCCATGTGGAGGCGTACAACGAAAGCCAGCTATCTGTCCGCAAGGTCTGGTCTGACGGCAACGCAAACCACACCGGTGAAAGTATCACAGTCAACCTGCTCAAGGATGGCAGGGTGGAGCGCTCTCAGGTGCTGAACGCCGAAAACGGCTGGGCTTACACCTTTGACCGGCTTCTGGAAGGACATACATGGACTGTCGAGGAGACTAACGTTCCTGCCAACTACACTGTCAGCTACAGCACGGTTGGTACAATGACCACCATCACCAACACCCGGAATTATACGCCGCCTACGCCACCAACACCGCCCACACCTCCGACCTCTCCGCTGGATATCACCGTGTATAAGGTGTGGAGCAGCGACGACGGGAAAGAGCGCCCGGATTCCGTGACCGTGACGCTTTATAACGGTGAAACGGCCTATGATACCGTTCGCCTCGGCGCATGGAATAACTGGAGCTATTCATGGAAAGACATGAACGCCTACGGCAACTGGCAGGTCATTGAAACCAACATTCCCAAGGGCTATGTTCCCTCCTACCACGTCAGCGAAGGCGTTGTGACCATCACCAACACCCGCAGCCTGATCCAGACCGGTCAGCTCAACTGGCCCATCTGGGTGCTTGGCGGCGCGGGACTTGTCCTTGTTGCTCTCGGCGGGGCGATGTTGGTGAAAAAAAAGAAGCATAATGCCTAAAAAAACGGGCATTGCCATCGTAGCAGTGGGAGCAGCGCTGATCCTGTCGGCGCTGCTCCTTCTCCTGTATAACCGCTATGAGGACGCGCACGCCGGTCAGGAAGCCGAGAGCCTGCTGGCGAGCGTGGAAGCGGCTATCTCTGCGCAAGCCACGGACACACCTGCTGCGACCGCACCAAACAGGCCGGACGCCTCGAAGATCCTTGCTCCAACGCCTCTTGACCCGGAAATGCCAGTGGTCGTGCTGGACGGCTATGAATATGTGGGCTACGTGGAGATTCCGGCACTGGGGCTGAAGCTGCCGGTCATGTCCGAATGGGACTATACGAGGCTAAAAGTTGCACCCTGCCGCCAGTTCGGCTCCTCCCGCACGGATGATCTGGTGATCGCCGCGCACAACTATGAGAATCATTTCGGGCGGCTGAAGGAGCTGTCAGAGGGCGATACCGTTATTTTTACGGACATGGAGGGCGTTGTAAACACCTATTCCGTTAAGAAGATTGAAACGTTGAACCCGAACGAGGTAGATGCGGTGCAAAACAGCGGGTACGCCCTTGTGCTCTATACCTGCACCAAGGGCGGCAAGACGCGGGTGACGGTGTTCTGTGACCGGGTAAAGGTGATTACACCCTCTCCGTCTCCGACACAGGTGGAAAAATGAGGCTAGAAATGACAAACAACAAGAACAGTGGAACGCGCTGCGGCTGCGACCTCTCCGATGATATTTGCAGCGAAGAGATGGAGCGCTGTGTACTGTGCTGGCGATTGACCGACGTACCCGAGACCAGGCCGGTCTCCCAACGTAACGGATATATTGAAGGGGCGGGTCAACTTTGCAAAAGTTGCTACTGCACACTTTTGCCGGGTAGTTTTTTGTCCCCCCCAGTTATTTATAAAATAGGTCTTGACAAAAATCCGATTTCCCATATAATTATCAATGGTAATTAACTTTGGTAATTATATAAAAGGAGATATATAGATGAATCAGCGATTAGTTAAGCAGATGTTTGATGCCTGCTATATGGCGAAGCGAACCCGGGATCTGCTTCCCCCACTGCCGGAGGGCGTACAGCCGTCCTATATTCATTACCTGGATTGCATGCAGGAACTGGAAGAAAAAGGAAAACAGGTCCGGATTTCCGATCTCAGTGAATTCCTGAATATTCCGAGACCCGGCGTGACCCGCACGGTCAAGGAGATGGAAGCAAAGGGCTATCTTCAGAAAATGGCTTCGCCGGACGACGGTCGGGTGACCTTCCTTACTGCCACGGAAAAGGGGAGAAAGCTACATCAGAAATACGACGAGGAATATTTCAACGGCCTGCTTCCATATTTTGACAGCATTTCCGAGGAGGAGGCCGAAACGATGATTGCGACCATCGAAAAGTTTTATCAGATTATGAGTGGGAGGAGAGCGACCTATGACAAACGATAAAGCGGATTTTACCCAGGGAAATATTTTAAAGAAGCTGGTAGCCTTTATGCTGCCGGTGCTTGGCGCACTGATACTGCAGGCGGCTTACGGCGCGGTGGATCTTTTGGTGGTGGGACACTTTGGTTCCACCTCGGGACTTTCCGCGGTTTCCACCGGCAGCCAGGTGCTGAATCTGGTGACCTTTGCGGTGACCCAGCTGGCTATGGGTATCACAGTGCTCATTGCCCGGTATCTGGGTGAAAAAAGGCCCCGGTACATCGGACCGGTCATCGGCGGAGGCGCTGTGGTATTTGCGGTGATTTCTGTAGTGCTGTTCCTGATTATGGTAGGATTGGCGCGGCCCATTGCGGTGCTAATGCAGGCGCCTGCGGAGGCAGTGAGTCTGACTGCATCCTATGTGCGGATCTGTGGAGCCGGCATTTTTTTCATCGTGGCTTACAATGTGCTGGCGGCCATTTTCCGGGGCTTAGGTGACAGTAGCTCCCCGCTTCTGTTTGTGCTGGTGGCCTGTGTCATCAATGTTGTCGGCGACCTGGTGCTGGTGGCAGGCCTTCATATGGACGCGGCGGGCGCGGCCATCGCAACCGTGGCGGCACAGGCCTGCAGCGTGGTATTTGCGGTGCTACTTCTGGTAAAGCGGGGATTGCCCTTTGACATCAAAAAAGAGGATTTTCGTTGGAATGCCCAGTGCCCGAGATTCCTGAAAATCGGACTTCCGCTGGCTTTTCAGGAGATTATGACCCAGTGTTCCTTCCTGGCCCTCTGCGCCTTTATCAATCGTCTGGGGCTAGAAGCTTCCTCCGGTTACGGCGTAGCATGTAAAATCGTCAATTTCGCCATGCTGGTACCTAGCGCCCTAATGCAGTCCATGGCCTCTTTTGTCTCCCAGAATGTGGGCGCAGGCAAGCACAAGCGTGCGAAACAGTCCATGTTTACCGGCATGGGTGTGGGCCTGGCTGTAGGCTGCCTGGTCTTTTGCCTGGTATTTCTGCAGGGCGATACGCTCTCCGGTTTCTTTACCACGGATACGGCAGTTATCGCCAGGGCTTACGATTATCTGAAGGGCTTTGCCCCGGAGACCCTGGGAACCGCAATCCTGTTCAGCATGATGGGCTATTTTAACGGTAATAACAAAACGGTATTCGTCATGGCCCAGGGCATGATACAGACCCTTCTGGTCCGCCTGCCCCTGTCCTATTACATGAGCATTCAGCCGGACGCCAGCCTGACCCGGATCGGTCTCGCTGCGCCCATATCCACGGCGGTGGGAGTGCTGATATGCATGGGATTTTATCTGTATCTGAAAAAAACGGAGCAAAAAGTGAAAAACGCCTTTTGATTTCGGCGGACAGATTGGTTATAATAAAGATATCAATCTGAGAAAAGGAGTCGGTATCATGAAAGAGTACGAGATTTTAGTAGAAACAATAAACCCCTGTGGCGGAGCCACCCACGCGAAGAAAGAATTCATCGAAGCTGAGGCTGAGAGCCCGGAGAGCTATGTGCAGGAGCATGGCAGATTTCCGGTTCTGGAAAGAATCGAGAATCCGAACGGAGACGTGACCATTGTTACCGGAGATGCCAAGGGATATCTGATCCGGTACACTTTTACGGAGTAAGAGTAAGATGAAGCAAATGATGTCTAATTATGAAAAACAGGTAGATATTGGAAAAAGCTATTTCCTGAAATACGATCAGCAGTTACTGGCAGAAAAATTTCATCTGGAAACAGATGAACAGTATCTGTACCTGACCTATATCGGTACGCGCTGCCGCATTGCGCGGAGCACAGGGACCATCTATGAGGAAACAGGCGGGGAATATACGGAATGCCGTTCCTATGAGACGGTCATGACCATCTATGACATGCTCTGCCATGGAGATGGGAAGGAGCTTCCGCCTCTCAGTGGAAAATGGACGCTGGTGGCGAATTTCGCGGCGGCGGGAGCAAGCCCCAGTGCAGACGTTTCTTCACAGAAATACGCTGATTATTTTGCGGGAAAAACGGAAGTATTAAAACAGGCCTGCATCCGTCTGGGCGGACAGATACAGCCGCGGCTGGCAAGGGCGGATGTAACCGCCCGGATTCCTGCCTTTCCATTTTTCCCGGTATTACTCCAGTTCTGGGACGCCGATGATGAATTTCCGCCCCAGATCAAAATCATGTGGGATGATCAGACCATGCGGTATCTGAATTTTGAGACGACCTATTATTTACAGGGTGATTTGCTGGCGCGTCTGAAGGCGATTGCAGAGCAGTAAAAAACAACAGAAACAGATCAGATGTTATTTCTCCGGGAATAAGTTCCGGAAAATTAGCCGGATCAAGGGTCCGCAGTACATCAGCTGCCAGAAAAAGGCCGCCGGGAAATTCATGAAAGTGGTCTGCAGCCATACAGCGACAAACTGAGATCCGGCATTTTTAAACAGCAGGGTCGCAATCAGGCTCATAACCGGACACATAATACAGATAATCATGACAGAGATTGCTAAGGTGATAACGATGGGACGATCCTGCGGCGTTACCATGCGGAAGGCGAGCTTGTGAGCCAGGTTATCCACCACAAAGAACTCCAGGATAAAAGCTACCGGCCACATGATGACCATTTCATGAAAAGCCATCAGAAAGATCTGATTGTTCATTCCACCGATGTTCAGGGAAATGTTGTAACAGATCATAGCATAGACCATAAGAAAGGCCATCATAAGAGTAAAGACTACATTTTGAAACTTTGTTTTTGGCATAAAATTGTTCTCCTTTTTTGAAAAATGTGTACAAAAAAGACACATGTGTTGTTCGTTATCAAGAGCGATGCACTTGTGTCGTTTCCAATTTTATACCAGTTCTGATTTGTCTTATGAAATTGTCCGTCGCTTATTATACGGAAAAAGATAGCGAAAAGTCAAGAAATTTTTTTAGATGCATGCGACCAAACCCTGCTCCCATGCATCTAATTTGTGTAAAGCAAATGCAGTGCACAATCAAAGCCGGCGGGAAGGAACCTATGAAAAAAGAAGAACTGGGAGAATTGATCCTGGCGTCACAGGACGCCATGTACCATGTGGCGAAGACGCTTCTGTATAATGACGCGGACTGCGCCGACGCTATCCAGGAGGCCATCGTGAAAGCATTTTCCAAAGTGGATACGCTGAAAAAAGACGCATACGGGAAAACCTGGCTCATGCGGATTCTGATCAACGAATGCTATGGTATCATGCGACGGGAAAAGCGGGTGGTATCTCTGGAGGATTACCGACAGGAGGAGAAGGCGGAGGAGCGGAAGGATTATTCCGAGCTCTATGAGGCTATCTACAGACTGCCGGAAGAAATGCGCTTAAGCGTGACTCTCTATTATCTGGAGGGCTACGGCGTGCGGGAAATCGCCGCCATGACGGAGGCCACAGAAAGCGCTGTGAAGAACCGGCTGGCCCGGGCAAGACAGAGGCTTCGAAAGGAACTGACCGGGCAGGCAGCGCAGTAACGGGATCAAGGGGTATCAAAAAAGAAAAGGACGGAGCAGGGTATGAAATTAGAAGATATAAAATATGATTTTCCGAATATGCCGGAGAACATGCGGCAGATGATCGAACAGGAAGTAGAAAGACAGCTGGCAAAACCGGATATAAGCTCCAGAAACCGGAAAACTATCCGCCACATTCCGAAGAGACGGTTGGCCGTAGCCGTGGCAGCCGCCACACTGGCTCTTGGGACCACCGTATGCGCGGGCGTTCTCTATGGCCTGAAAAATAACCGGGTGGGGAACTATGCATACGAAACAAAGCAGGAGCGCCAGGACGGCGTGCAGGACGGCGCTGTGGCGTCTGCGGATTCGGAGCATTACGTGAAGGTACAGGCTTCCTATCTGCCTGACGGCATGGTACAGACGGAGGAAGGAAAATACAACTACCGGGACGGCCGGGGCGGCGTGACCATCGGCTGCTACTATATGGACACCGGAGACACCTCCTTTGAAAAGCTCAGCTATAACGTGACAGACAAGGAAGAGGTGAAGGTGAACGGTCGGGACGGCGTTTACCTGAAAACGGCGATGGACGCCTATAATCAGAGTCTGTATGTGACCTATCCGGAGGAGCACCTGGTGCTGGAAATGCTGGTAAGCTCTGATGTATCCAAAGAGGAAGCGATGAAAATCGCCCAGGGCGTGACCGTGACGCCCACCGAAGAAACAGCCGGAGACGATGTCATGCTCTGCTATAACTGGAGCCGTTATCTGGAGGCAGAAAAGGAAAACGCGCTGGCGGAGGAATCGGGCGATACCATGGATCTGAGCTTTTCCGCAAAGCTGCTGGAAAAAGCAAAGAGCGTCGGCACAGATATGAACATGGAACATAACGGTCTTACGAAGCTGCCGGGTCTGACCGCCAGGGTCACCGATGTGCAGGTGGCCGACAACCGGAGCATCCTGCCCGAGGGTATGCTGGACGCGGACGCAGCCACTGCCTTTGACGAAAATGGCGATCTGAAGAGCAGCACTCTTTCTTATGTGAAGGCAGGAGACGGCGTCAACACCGTGGATCGGGTAGTAAAGACAGAAAAATCCGAGAATAAGCTGATTTACGTGACGGTCGAATATACCAATACAGGAAAGGAAACACTAACAGATATCATGTACAACGGCGCGATCCGGCTTCTGGAGACCCAGGGGGATCGGACGAAAGAATGGCGCCGGGAGCTGGAGAAGCCTGCTGCAGGCGACGAATGGGATTATGTCGTAGAGGAAGGACTAATGCTGACTGCGGAAGTTGGCGCCTATGACGTCCATGGCGGCGAGCGGGGCAACAATTACATCGACGCCCTGAAACCCGGCGAGACGGTTACGATACACGAGGCCTTTGTGGTTCCCGCAGACAGACAGGGAGAGATGTATCTAAACCTGGACAATACAGGGAACACGAAGAACGCGCTGGAGAACGGCTGGATGGTGGATATCCGGAAGTAGGAGCAGAGGTTATAGTATAAGTGAAATGGCAATACAGAAGGCGGAAGCTTTTTGTATTGCCATTTTTGCGCCCTTATTTTTAGAAGGCAAAATAAAAGAAGAGTTTGAGACGAATGTCACCTTGTGGAAGTGAGACTTTTGTTTATAATAAAATTATCAGAGACAGATATAAACGGAGTGACAATAGATGAAACTACAAAAGAAAGATGGAAATGTGCTCACACTTATGCTGGCGCTGGCCTTTTTCAATTTTATTTTTCTGGGAACCGAATATCAGTTCGATAATATGGCGGCTCTGGTTACAGAACCGGAGCAGGTGGTGACGGCCCAGGGCTATGTATTGGGAGCCAGCGTTCTGGGATTTCTCCTTTATCCTGCGATGGCTTCCTATGGAAAAGTAAAGGAAAAACTTCGGCAGATTCTGGTATTTGCAGGAGCCCTGGCTGGTGTGATTTGTATTTTCGTGATCTGGCAGCATACCTCTTACAGGGCGATTGTGACGGCTGGCTGCCTTTGCTTCATTCTGATGGGAATGGCCGGGAGTGCAGTACACTACTGGCTGGCGCAGAGGGCGGAGCAGGAGCGGCTGGCCAGGACAGTCGGTATCTCCTATGCAGCCGGAATTTTTCTTCAGTTTTTGAATAACAACCTGGTGAAAAACGATATGGTCGAATCGGTGGTTCTGGCTGTCTCCGTAGCCATCTTTTCGGTACTGCTTCTGAATGTGGAGGCCGGGGAACCGGAAATGGAAGAAATTCCCGGAGAAGCTGCGCCGGAGAACGCCGGAAGGGCGGGGCTCTGGCTGATTCTGGTCGTGGCGCTGATTACCTGCATTTTTTCTACACTGGATGCAGCAGTGACACTGGTACACGTGGCAGGCGGAGGGGACGTGGGACAGTGGCCCCGGCTTCTTCTGGCAGGAAGCGGACTTCTGGCAGGTATCCTGTTTGACAGCCGGGAACACCGGTATGTGAATCTTTTCATGTACTGTGTGACGGTGCTGTCGGTTCTTTGTATCGTCGTGCTGGAAAATGGAGGCTCCTTCCGGGCCGGACTGGCTGTGTTCTATCTGTCCGCCGGGTTCTTTGTGGTATTCTTTACAAGCAGCTTTATGCGGCTTTCTGCCCGGATGAAATGTCCAAGGCTCTGGGCGGGACTGGGCAGGGCCGTCAATAATATTTGCGCCTTTGGCACCGGCTCCCTGTCCCTGCTTCTTCTGAAGTCGGGAAGTCCGGTTGTAAAAGACAGTATTCTGCTTGGATTGCTTGTATTGATTTCTATCTTGTTTTTTCTTTATTCCGGCGCGAGCCGTCCGGAAGAAATGAAAAAGGAAGCCGGTGAGAAGGAATCCGATCAGAGAAGCGAGGAGGAACGGCTGCGGAGCTTTGCCGACAGCTTTTCGCTGACGGAGCGGGAAAGAGAGGTGCTGGAGGTTTTGCTGGTATCAGATGAAAATGTCCAGGATATAGCAGAGGAACTGATGATATCCCGGGCGGCGCTGTACCGGCACCTTACCAGTCTCAATGAAAAGACGGGGACAAAATCCAGAATCGGATTGGTTCAGTTTTATTATCGATACGACAGGGGGATAAGAAATGAAAAGGAGACAGAGGATTAGAGGAATGGCGCTTCTGCTGGCCGCAGTCATGCTGTGGGGCTGCAGCGCGCAAAAAGAGGCTGCAGATACCTATGAGGCCTATCAGGGCTACGCCTGTCAGGACGGAAGCGGCCATATAAAGTATGGCCTGGAGACAGAAAACAGGATCCGGCTGCACTGCTTTTTCCAGTCCGGCTCACCGGAGTATACCGAGGATATCTACGAGCTGAAGCTTTTACCGGGAAAAGGGGAAAAGGCTTCTGTGGAGCAGGTGATTGATGGGCAGGGTGTGGATTTGACCGCTTCTTTCCGGAAATTTAATTTTTCATTTTATCCGGATCGGGTTGTCATGGAGGTGGAGAGAGATACGGATCTTTTGGCCGGAGGGGCTTCCGATAACCTGGAAACCGGGGAATACACGCTGACGGCTTCAGACTGGAAGCCGGGGAGCGCTCCGGCAGGAGAAAAACAGGCGGAGACAGACAGTCTGGCACCCTGGCAGGACAGGGAGCTTGTGGCTATGGCCCGGGCGTATTATCAGAAGGAGGCGAATTTCCTTGCGCCAGAGACAGAATGCGTCGATAACGGGGACGGCACCCTTACGATCCATCTTTACGAGGTGGTGCAGGACGATGAAGAAACCAGCCACACGGGTACTTCCGCCTGGTATACGGTGGACGCTTATGGAAAAGGAAAGGACGATGTGTTTGGAAATGAAGTAAAGCTGCCGGAACTTTCCCTGGCAGAGCTGGCGGAATATATGGGAACCCCGTCGAAGCTGACCTACATACAGGATGCGGAAGCCCACCGGGAATGGGAGCCTACAGATGGGGCTGTAATTGCGGAGTGTCTGCAGGCAGTGAAGAAGCTGGAGATCGGAGAGAAAACTGACGAGAGAGCCTCAGACGCAGGGGATACGCTGATCTTTACCTTTGCGGACGGAAGCACCTGGAGACTGGAATTCGAAGCGGGGAATCTGCGTCGAAATGAAAGGTATTATAAGACAGAAGGCTGGGACAGGATAAGGCTGCTTTTGAAGGACGAACTGGAAGGGGAGGGAATGTTATGAAATACGCGAAGAGACTTTTGGCAGTGCTTTTGGCAGGACTTTTGCTGAGCGGCTGCGGCGGAAAGACGAAGGAGGAGGAACAAGCTCTGGCGGATACGGCGGCAGGAGACTGGGAGCTGGTCAGTATGAGTTACAGTGGCATGACGCTTGGAAAAGAAGATCTGGATAACAGTGATATCACCATGACTCTGTCGCTTTTTGAAGATGGAACCGGAACCATGGAATATGACGGTTTGGTCTATGAGCTGGCCTGGGACGGGAGCAGTATCACTACGGACGGTGTGGCCGACAGCTATACGCTGGAGGATGGGGTACTGACCATAGCCAATGAAGATACGGAGATGGTATTTACAAGACCCGGAAGCCTGGCGTCCCCGGACGCTCCCAAGGCGGAGCAGGAGACTTTGGCAGCAGGAGCGGCGTTAGAACAGTCTGTCGAGGAAAGCTGGACGGTAGAGCCGCTGGCGTCTGCACAGGATCTGGTGCCCTATAGCTGTACGGAATTCAGCATGGATATTCCGGAAGGCTGGACCGTGCGATCTTCTGCCATGTATACTGGTATGTTTCACGCGATTCATGTTTTTGATCCGGAGAAGCCGGCGAATCAAATCTTCTTTATGCTGAAAATGGAGCCGATGTTTCCGGATGAGAATTCCCGGGCCATGATGGCGCTTTCCAGTGACTTGTTTGGAAAATATCCCATTCTTACGAATGTATCGACACAGGGAGTCTTTGAAATATTCCCACAGTTTGCAGACGCAATGAATGCAACAGCTGATTACGCGGATATTCAGACGCCGTACATTGCAGATTTTTCTGTAACAGAGAGTTTTGAAAGTACCCAGGGAATGAGCAGCGTCGCCATTTCTCCGGCCATTCTCCGGGCGGATTTCATCCAAGACGGAACGGCGGGAGAGGGGATGTTCACGGCGGACGTAGTACCCTTTGCCATGGGCACGGGAATGGGGTATTATTCCGTCTATAATCTGACGGTACTCAGTGCGGAAAAAGATACGTTCCAGGACTGGCAGCCCACCTTAAGCAAGAGCCTGAGCAGTCTGGACTACACCCGGGAATTCCAGAGCTTTGCTATGTCTCAGAGTAATCAGGCGGCGGATACTTCCCAGTCTCTCAGTCAGTCAGCCAGCGAAATGTCCGACAGCATCATGTCCTCCTGGGAAAACCGCAATAAGAGCCAGAATATTATGAGCCAGAAGCAGAGCGACGCCACCCTGGGTTATGAGCGTATTGTGGATACGGAAACCGGGGAGATCTACAAGATTGACAACGGCTTTACCGATTGGTATGACGGCTCCCGCTATAAAGCTATCAGCGACGACCAGTATACCGATTCCGTGGAAGCGGTCATTCATTGGAAATAAAACGTGTATGGAATAAGGGCTTCCGGAGCTTTGCTTCCGGGAGCCCTTATTTTGGGGTTTAGATGTTTCCATTTTTCATGCCTTCCTCAAGAACACAGAGCAGAATAACAGCGACGAAGATGGCGGTAATAATGATAGCTTCCATAGGAACCCTCCTTTTTCTTTACAATCCGGTCATTTGATACTATAATTATAAAAACAAATATATCTAAACCAAATAGATATAAGGACAATAACTATTAAAATAACGCCAGAAATTTCCCTGGCACTGGCATGAGGAGGTAGAATTTGTCTATGTCCGGGAGGGCAGTATGCGTCTGCTGACAGCAGGTCAGGAGCGGAGCTTTGAAAAGGGAGAGGGATTTTTCATCAATACCAATGTTCTTTGTAGTATGGAAAATCAGGATCATTGTCAGATCGATTCCCACTTGTTGAACATGTGGAGAGCGTAGTTCTGTTGACTAAAGTACATAATTGATAGTGTGAAAATGCTTGAAATATAAGGCTTTTTCGGTGTTTAAAAGCTATTGCTGAAAAAACAGGAAAAACCCAAGAAAATCTATCTGAATTTTATAGTTGGGTAGATAAAGTATTGAGAGATTAGGTTGGGCAGACAAAAATATTGAATGGTAGGTGATTCCAAATGGCATACGGAAAATCGATAGAGTTGTTTCTTGTAAATGGAACAGCTGACAGTTTGATTATTGCAGAGTTATCAAACTGGAATGGAAAAGCAATTAAGATTCCTCGTATTGAGGTGTCTTCTTGCAATCGTGATGATATTACGCAGGCAGGAGTGTATTTTTTATTATGCAAAGAAGATGATGGCTCTGACTCTGTGTACATTGGAGAAGCAGAAAATGTTAAAGATAGACTCATTCAGCATTTAAGAGATTACCAATCTGAAAAAGAAAAGTATTACTGGAGTACTGCAGTTGTCTTTATAGGTAGAGATCTCAATAAGGCATTGATTAGATATCTGGAAAATCGTTTTGTTGAGATAGCAAGAACAAGTAAAAGGTACCTTGTGCTTACTAAAAACACCTATCGAAATACGGTTATGAAGGAATCTCAGATAGCTGTAATGGAAGAGTTTGTTGACAATGTGAAGATACTTATCAATGCACTTGGTTATAAAGTATTAGAGCCTTTTGCGCAGAAGGATTCATCGGCAGCTACAGTAGATGATGAATTGCTTTATATTACATCAGGCTCTGTAAATGCAACAGGTAAAGTGACTGCTGAAGGTTTTGTGGTATTTGCCGGAGCTACAGTGAATGAGAAAATGTCTGTGAAGTCATTGAGCGCTGGTATGCAAAAGCAGAGACAAAAACTATTTGATTCATCAAAAGTTAATGACTTAGTTACAACAGAAGATATTCTGTTTTCCAGTTCATCGGCTGCTGCGGATTTTATTCTTGGGTACAGTGTTAGTGGACCTAGAACCTGGAAAACTAAAGATGGTAGAACCTTGAAAGAAATAGAAGAAAATGAAACAATTAAATAAAGAATCAAAATGACTAGGGGCTGATTGAATAAATCAGCTTCTTTTTTCTTTACTTTATAGGAAAGACCGCCTCCAGCGCTCTCTTGAACGAAAAAAGGGGGCTGTCGCAAAATCTGATGATTACTCATCTATTTTGCAACAGCCCCATGAAAACAGGACGGTTGTGAAATTAGAAGATATAAAAAACTTCTGTTCCCCAATCGTCATCATCGTCATCGAATTCATGTAAGAAATAATCCATATCCAGAAGGTCGCTCTCGCTCATCTGGCGAATGTCCCTGGGTGTCATTCCTTCCGGTGGATTTTTAATGTATTTATTGCGCAGATCCTCGATATCAGATTTTATGGTGGCATCCTCCTTTAAGAGGATTGTAGCATAGAAGGATGGAAAAGAGAAGCTATCCATAGCCTCTTTTCCTACGATGAAAAATGAAATTGTGAATTCCACTCTCCCAATCCCCAGTGGAATTCTCTCTCGCACAATTCACATTTACTCTTTCATACA
>CABIXM010000004.1:0-34224 GCA_902362725.1 Clostridiaceae bacterium
TCTTGTAAAAGAATTCTGTCGATAACCGTTGACCTTTTAGTATAAAAGGCTGACGGTTATTTTTCTATACACTGTTTTATTTGACGCTTACAAAAAAACTATTAGTTTTTTAGAGAAAAAACTTATCGTAACATTGACAACTATACTTGTCAATGTTATGATAATGATGACAAGAAAAGTTGTCAAATACAAAGGAGAGCTGAACATTATGCCGTTATTAAATCGATTGAAGGAATACCGCTCCCGGCTGAATCTGAATCAGACGGAGCTGGGGAAGAAGGCGGGGGTGTCCCGGCAGACGATCAGTCTGATTGAACGGGGCGATTATTCGCCATCGGTGACATTGGCTTTGAAGCTGGCGATGATTTGCGAGGTACAGGTAGAGGATATTTTCCGGTATAAGGAGGATGGGGAAGATGAAAGAGAAGAAAACGAATAGCTATAAAAATGGTCTGAAGATTATTGCGGTTGCGATGGTGATAGGAGGCATATTGGGTGGCGTTTCCGGAGGCATTTATGAGGCAGCCAAAGCGTACGGAATCGGAATTGACATGGCGGGAATCACTGTGCTGATTCAAAGCGTGCTGGCACCGCTTCTGGGAATTATTTTTGCAGGATCTGTGATTCTGGGGGAGACCAGTTACCGGAGGCTGAAAGCGACCTGTGAAAAGCAGCAGACAGCGGAGGATGAAGAATGCGATCGGCTGGAATATGAGGAAGAAAAAGAAGGGGCCTTTGGAATGAATGTAAGTGTGGTATCTCAGGTACTCAGTATTCTGGTTTTGACCTTCGGCTACTCTATGAAGTATATTACAAGCGACGGCCATGCATTTCGTTTCCTGGCAGCTTGCATCGTGTTTATCGCCTGCTTTATCTATGAGTATTTCTGGCAGATTCGTTATGTGAAGCTGCTTCAGAAGACCCATCCGGAGAAAAAGGGAGAACCGTCTTCACTGAAGTTTCAGGAGCAGTGGCTGGAGAGCTGCGATGAAGCGGAGAAAGAGATTATATACCAGAGTGCTTACAAGGCCTATATGACGGTGAATCGGACGATTCCGGTTCTGCTGGTGGGAACGATGGTAGCGAATTTGTATTTTGATACAGGGATGTTTGCAGTGGTAGTAGTATCCGTTATCTGGCTGCTGACGCAGTTTACATATTCGCATTACTGTATAAAGCTGAGAGAAGCGAGGGCGTTGGTCAGATAAAAGAAATCTCTTTCCCGAACACACATTTTGTGTTAGAATGGAATCCGAGGTTTGAATGTATGGAAAAGAGAACGACAATCGGAATCCTGGCCCATGTGGACGCAGGAAAGACAACTTTGGCGGAAGCCATGCTTTACCGGTGCGGCGCCATTCGGAAGGCGGGCCGCGTGGATCATGGCGACGCCCATATGGATACACACAGTCTGGAGCGGGCCAGAGGCATTACGATTTTTGCAAGCCAGGCGCAGCTTCAGCTGGGGGACTGGAAAGCGGCGCTCTTAGATACGCCGGGACATGTGGACTTTTCGGCAGAGATGGAGCGTACCCTCTGGGTGCTGGATTACGCCATCCTGGTGATCAACGGCGCGGATGGCGTGCAGGCCCATGTGCGTACCCTCTGGAAGCTTTTGCGGCAGTACCGGATTCCGGTTTTTCTATTTGTCAATAAAATGGATCAGCCCGGAACGGATCGAGCGGCGCTCCTGGCGGAATTGAAGGACGCGCTGGACGGACGCTGTGTGGATTTTACGGCGGATCGGGCCAGGACGGATATCTGGGAAGATGTGGCGGTCTGTGACGAGGCGTTACTGGAGAAATTCCTGGAAGAGGGAACGCTGAGCGCGGAAAGTATTGCCCATCAGATAAAGAAGCGGCAACTTTACCCCTGTTATTTTGGTTCGGCTTTGAAGGACGAAGGTGTGCAGGAGTTCCTGGATGACATGGCGCGCTATATGGAGCAGCCGATGTATCCGGCGGAATTCGGCGCCCGTGTATACAAAATTGGCCGGGATGAACAGGGAAATCGCTTAAGCTATCTGAAAGTGACAGGCGGTTCCCTGAAGGTAAAACAGCTCATTCGGGGCGAGACAGACGGCGAGAGCTGGGAGGAGAAGGCAGATCAGATTCGGCTATATTCCGGCGGCAGCTTCGAGGCTGTGCAGGAGGCACCCGCGGGTACGGTCTGTGCCGTGACAGGTCTTTCCAGAACTTGGGCTGGTGAAGGCATGGGAATGGAAGGAAGAGGCCCAGTTCCCGCACTGGAGCCGGTTCTGACGTATCAGCTTCTGCCTCCGGATGGCTGCAATCTTCAGGAACTTTTACAGAAGCTTCGCAGGCTGGAGGAAGAACTCCCGGAGCTCCATGTGGTCTGGCAGGAAGAACTCTCGGAGATTCACGTGCGGGTGATGGGCGAGGTACAGATTGAGATTTTGAAGAGCCTGATACAGGAGCGCTTTGGTGTTCCGGTGGAATTTGGCGCAGGCAGTATCGTATACAAAGAGACCATTGAAAATGTGGTGGAGGGCGTGGGACATTTTGAGCCCTTGCGTCATTATGCGGAGGTACATTTGCTTCTGGAGCCGGGCGAGCGGGGAAGCGGCCTGGTGTTTGAGAGCCGGTGCAGTGAAGATGTGCTGGATCGGAACTGGCAGAGACTGATTCTGACACACCTGGCCGAGCGAAGCCATCCGGGCGTGCTGACAGGCTCTGAGATCACCGATATGAAGATTTCGCTGGTGGCGGGTCGTGCCCATGCCAAGCATACGGAAGGCGGCGATTTCCGCCAGGCCACCTACCGGGCGGTGCGGCAGGGACTGAAGCAGGCGAAAAGCGTACTTCTGGAGCCTTTCTATGAGTTCCGGCTGACGATTCCGGCGGATAAGCTGGGACGGGCCATGACGGATATTCAGAAGATGACTGGTACTTTCTCCGAGCCGGAAAATGAGAACGGCCAGATGGTATTAAAGGGGAGTGCGCCGGTATCACAGATGCAGGGATATGCGGCGGAGGTAACTGCCTACACCCGGGGACTGGGACATCTGTCCTGTGCCCTGAAGGGTTACGGCCCTTGCGCAAATGCGGACGAGGTGATCGCGGCCATGGGCTATGATTCCGAGGCGGATATTCTGAATCCCACCGGTTCAGTATTCTGCGCCCACGGCGCGGGCTTTTATGTGCCCTGGAACCAGGTCTTTTCCTATATGCAGGTGGATGGTGTGCTGCGGCCAAAGAAAGAGCCGAAGGAAGCGGGACTTGAGACAGCCAGAAGAAGCCAGTCGTCTCTGGGCGCGGTGGATCCGAAGGAACTGGATGCGATCTTCGAGCGGACCTACGGCCCGATCCGGCGGGATCGCCAGGGCGTGGGCCGTGTGGAGCGCAGCTTCCGGAAGGAGCCGGAGGATACCGGAAAACGGGAAATTAAGCTTCGCAAGAAGGAAAAGGAATACCTTCTGGTGGATGGATACAACATCATTTTCGCCTGGGAGGACTTGAAAGCTCTGTCAGAGATTAACATGGAAGCTGCCAGAGGAAAACTCATGGACATCCTGAGCAATCTGCAGGGTGCTCTGGGCTGCACCCTGATTCTGGTCTTCGATGCCTATCGGGTCGAGGGTGGCACGAGGGAGATCTTCAAGTATCACAACATTCATGTGGTGTATACAAAAGAAGCCGAGACGGCAGACCAGTATATTGAGAAGACGGTTCACGAGCTGGGACGGAAGTATCAGGTGACGGTAGCCACCTCAGACGGCCTGGAGCAGGTGATTATCATGGGCCAGGGAGCCAGCCGACTTTCTGCGTCAGGCCTACGGGAACTGGTGGAGGTGACCGGAAGCGAGCTTCGGGAGACCATGGAGCAGAAGCCGGCAGGTGGCAAAAACTACCTGTTTGAAAATCTGTCCGATGAGGTACGCGGCTGGATAGAGGAAATTTTGTCTGCAGAGGAATGATATTCAGCGGAAGAAAAACAGAGTATCCTAAGAGAAAATCAGATTCAGGAGTGAATTTTTACATGAATAAAAAAGAAATTGCGGAAATCAAAAAGCAGTTTACGCCCCAGAACTGTGCGCTGACCAGACTCTGCGCCTGTTATGTGGACGGCGAGAAGAATAAAAAAAGTGAGATGAAGGAAGCCTTTCTCTCCCAGTCGGAGGAGGAGTGCTTTAAGTATTTTGAGATTTTTCGGAAGAGCCTGTCCGGCACGGTGGGAAAGAACCTGGTCAATCTGGAATTCCCGCTGGACGCGGAGATGGAAGGTGGGCAGCAGGAATTTTTGCTGAAGCTTCGTGACAGTAAGCTGAAAGACGACGTGCTTCTGGAGCAGTTTTATGATAAAATCATAGAGACTTATGAATATGGCGAGAATTATCTGATTCTGCTGGTACACGGCATGTACGATGTGCCGGGCAAGGCCTCAGATAATGAGGAGATGTTTGATGCTTCCGACGAGGTATATGAATATCTGCTCTGCACCATTTGTCCGGTGAACCTGTCCAAGGCGGGCTTAAGCTACGATGCGGAGAGCAATCGTTTCGCTTCCCGTGTCCGGGACTGGCTGGTGGAGCTGCCCATGGCAGGCTTTCTGTTTCCGGCCTTTCAGGATCGGAGCACGGATTTACATAGTATGCTTTACTATTCCAAGAACGCGGAGGAACTGAAGGATGATTTCGTGGAAGGCATGTTCGGCTGCGGTACGCCGCTGACAGCGGCAGACCAGAAGGACACCTTCAATGCCATGATTGAAGAGACTTTGGGTGAAGAATGCGACTACGTGGCAGTCCGCAATATCCACGAGAAGCTGTATGAGATGGCTGAGGAGAAAAAGGATGAGCCAGAGCCTCTGGTGCTGAGCAAGGCTGAAGTGAAACACCTTTTTGCCGAGAGCGGCGTGGAAGCAGAGAAGATGGAAGAGCTCGAGGAGCGCTATGAGGAATCTTCCGGAGCAAATACGGAGTTCCTGGCATCCAATGTAATGAATACCAGAAAATTTGAAATCAAGGCTCCGGATGTGGTGATTCAGGTGAATCCGGAGCGCACGGATCTGGTGGAGACCCGTATCATCGACGGCAGACAGTGCCTGGTGATTCCGGTGGACGACCGTGTGGAAGTAAATGGAATTTCGGTTCGCACCATGCGCAGCAGCTGTGGCGGACAGATGAGTGAAGGAGAGGAATAGGCATGCGGGAACAGCTGACGAAGCAGGATGTGGAAAAAATTCAGCAGGAAATCGAGCACCGGAAGCTGGTGGTCCGGAAAGAGGCCATCGAAGCGGTCAAGGAAGCCCGGGCGCATGGAGACCTGAGCGAAAATTTCGAATATTACGCGGCCAAGAAGGACAAAAATCAGAATGAAAGCCGGATCCGCTATCTGGAGAGAATGCTGCGGACCGCGAAAGTGGTGGAGGACCATTCCAAGGCAGACGAGGTCGGCATGGATACCAAGGTTCTGCTCTACTACGAGGATGAGGACGAGACCGAAGAGGTCAAGATCGTCACATCCATCCGGGGCAATTCTCTGGAAGGCCGCATCAGTATCGAGTCGCCACTGGGCAAAGCCCTGCTGGGCCATAAAGTCGGCGATCGGGTCCACGTACAGGTGGGAAATGGCGGCTACGACGTGGAGATCCGCGCCATCGACAAGGACGGCGGCGAAGAGGAAAGTATCAGGAAATTCTAAAGGTCCGCACCAGATAAATACAAAGAAAAACGGGGAAATGTTATGAATACGACGACCATGGTTCCATTTGTCAAATGGGCCGGCGGCAAGCGGCAGATGCTGGAGCAGCTCTATATCCGTATGCCGGATACTTACAATGCATATTACGAGCCCTTCGTGGGCGGCGGGGCGCTGGTGCTGTCCCTGGCGCCGGAGGGAGCCCACATCAACGATATCAATCAGGAGCTGGTTCACACCTACACCGAGATCCGCGACCATCTGGACGCGATTCTGGAGAAGCTGATGGAGCTTGACAAGGTCACCTGCACCCGGGAATTCTATTACGACATGCGAAGCAGCTATAATGAAAAGCGCTTGAGCCATTCTTACGACACAGAGATGGCAGCCCTGTTCATTTATCTGAATAAACACTGCTTCAATGGCCTCTACCGG
The DNA here is from genome assembly GCA_902362725.1 of Clostridiaceae bacterium. Lineage (GTDB taxonomy): Bacteria > Bacillota > Clostridia > Lachnospirales > Lachnospiraceae > Laedolimicola > Laedolimicola ammoniilytica. Next base: position 6,096 of record CABIXM010000004.1, read on the forward strand.
GTCAACACAAAGGGAGAGTTTAACGTCCCTTGGAACCAGAAGCAGTCGGTCCGCTCCATGGATATGGAGAATATCAAGGCTATTTCTGCTTATCTGAAGTCAGTGACCATCACCTGCCAGGATTTCGAGCAGGCTCTTACAGAGGCAAAAGCGGGCGATTTCGTCTATTTTGACAGCCCCTATGCGCCCCTGAATCCCACATCCTTTGATTCCTACACCAAGGAAGGATTTACCGAGGAAGAGCATCGCAGACTGGCTGCTTTGTTCCGGAGATTGACGGAAAAAGGCGTGTCCTGTATGCTGACCAACCACAACACGGAGCTGATTCAGGAGCTGTACGAGGGTTTCCTGATCGAAGAGATCGACGTGCGCCGCGCCATCAATTCTGACCCGAAGAAGCGCCGGGGCAAGGAAGTTATTATTCGAAACTACGGGGAAGCCATCAAGCCGAAGCGCAGAACCCGGAAGAAATGAGAAAAGGGGTGCGGCACTGCGCCTTGTCAAGCAGTCCGGCTTCTGGTAAAATAGTAAGAAATGATGCCGTGACAGGTTATCGGAAAGAGGGACATAGGTTATGAGTACAGATAATCGATTGATGATAAAAAATTTACAGAAACTGGAGCATTTTTATGTTCTGATTTCCAAGGCAACGAATCTGCCTTATGCAGAGTGTGATGCGGAGACCTTTGACGATCAGGTGGCAATTTTTGAACATGAACAGGACGCGAAGGATTACGCGGAGAAGCTGGAGGAACAGCAGTATCCGACAGTGGTGACAGAGATTGTAAAGGATAAGATGTCCGCTTTTTATACCGGCCTTTACCTGACCGGAATCAACCGGGTGGCCTTCCACAATGGTTCCGGCTTCTGCTATCTGGATCTGAGCAGTGTGGTAACCGTGAAAAAGCCGGAGCAGAAGGACAATATGCCGCCGGTGATGAACGATTCCCTGCAGTTGACGGCTGTATATTTTTTACAGGAACTGAGACGGTCAAATCAGAATACGCCGGATCCGGAGCGGACCGCCCGTTTACGGGAGATGGAGCAGGAGCTGATCGCAAATCTGAAGCGTTCCCGTTTTGTGCTGGCAATTGATATTACCGATGTGAAGGGACCGCTGGATCTGACCAAGCCGAACCCGGATGTAAAGGTTCCCTATCTGAAGAATCCGGCAGGCGACATCATCCAGCCGATTTTCTCAGACCTGTGGGAGTTTGAAAAATTCCGCCAGAAGAATCCCCGGAAGCTGCAGGCGCTGGCCGCGCCTTTCCAGAAGCTGGTTCCGCCGCTGATTCAGAATGCCAAGGGCTTCGCACTGAACCCGGCAGGCTTCAATCTGCTGCTGCAGAGGGACAAGGTGGAAGCGCTGGCGAAACAGCAGTAATCATTTCAGAGTGCGTAGAACGCATAAACGAGTATGCAAACGAAAGGGAGCAGCCATATCATCATGGCCGCTCCCTTTCATTTGCCTTCGAAATGATTAATAAACTTATTTATACATTAAAACGGAACAGAATTACGTCGCCGTCCTTCACCACATAATCCTTACCCTCCAGACCTACCAGGCCCTTCTCCTTGGCTGCGGAGTAGCTGCCGCAGTCCAGCAGATCCTGATAGTTTACCACCTCGGCACGGATAAAGCCACGCTCGAAGTCAGAATGAATCTTGCCGGCTGCCTGGGGCGCCTTGGTGCCCCGGGTAATGGTCCATGCGCGGGTTTCGGTTTCTCCGGCAGTCAGGTAACTGATCAGGCCCAGCAAGTGATAGCTTGCGCGGATCAGCTTGTCCAGACCGGATTCTTTTAATCCCAGATCTTCCAGGAACATGGCCTTTTCATCGTCATCCAGTTCAGAAATTTCTTCTTCAATCTGAGCGCAGATAACGAATACTTCGCTGCCATTCTCAGCTGCGTACTTTCGAACGGCTTCCACATGGGGATTGGACGCGCCGTCGTCGGCCAGATCGTCCTCGCCTACATTGGCTGCGAAGATCACCGGCTTGTAGGTTAGCAGGTTATAGCTGTTGAGCCATACCTGTTCATCCTCGTCGTCAGTGGTGAAGCCGGACGCCATTTTTCCATCCTCCAGCCAGGCCTTCAGGCGGTTCAGAAGTTCCAGCTCCTTAGCCAGCGCCTTGTCATTGCGGGCGCCGCGGACCGTCTTGGAGATACGGCGTTCCAGAATCTCCAGATCGGAGAAAATCAGTTCCAGATTAATCGTCTCAATGTCGCGGATGGGATCCACACTGCCGTCTACATGGATGACATTGGGATCCTCAAAGCAGCGGACTACATGTACGATAGCGTCTACTTCGCGGATATTGGCCAGAAACTGATTGCCCAGGCCCTCGCCCTTGGACGCGCCCTTTACCAGTCCGGCGATGTCCACGAACTCAATGACAGCCGGAGTTACTTTAGCAGAATGGTACATATCTGCCAGCAGTCCCAGACGGGCGTCCGGTACTGCAACCACGCCCACATTGGGATCAATGGTACAGAATGGGTAGTTGGCGGATTCTGCGCCAGCCTTAGTCAGGGAATTAAACAGGGTACTCTTGCCGACATTCGGCAGACCCACAATACCTAATTTCATTTTATCTATATCCTCCTTAACACGTTCTTCTCTTCAAACATTCACAGTATACTATAGCATACCCGGATGAAAATGTAAATTCTCAGATTAAAATAGCCTAAATAGGTTTCAATGCGCATAAAATAGGCCAAGAAAGCGATTTTACATGCGGGAGGAAACACCTTGAAAAGTCTGATCTTATCAGTCATGGAGCAGTATGGATATCCCGGGCTCTTTTTCCTGATTTTCCTGGAAAATGTGTTTCCGCCGATTCCCTCGGAGGTGATTCTGCCCTTTGGTGGGTTTCTGACCATCCATACATCCTTGCATATTCCGGGAGTGGTGTTTTTTGCCACATTGGGATCTTTGGCAGGAGCTGTGGTGCTTTACGGAGTGGGCGCGTTGCTGAACCGGGAACGTCTGACGAAGCTGGTGGATGGAAAGGTTGGGAAGATTCTCCGCCTGAAGGGGGAAGATATCGCGAAGGCGGACGCCTGGTTCCGGAGTAAGGGGCGGATTACGGTCTTTTTCTGCCGTTGTGTCCCGGTGGTGCGAAGCCTGATCTCAATTCCGGCAGGCATGAGCCGGATGAAATTTTCCTTATTTTTTCTGTACACCACGGCGGGCACTCTAATCTGGAATATTCTTCTGGTATCTCTGGGTGCGTTCATGGGTGAATCCTGGGAATATATCGCCTGGCTGGCGGGGGAGTATTCCCATGTGATGCTGATTGTACTGGGAATCAGCGCTTTGAGTGGGGGGATCGGCTTTTATATAAGAAGAAAAACTTAAGGAATTCTGAAGAATTATGTAAAAGGATGGAAAAACAGAACAGGATATCGCAATAAAACAACAATATCTTGTGTATGTAAAAACAATAAAAAACAAGATATTGTTGTTTTGCGTTTGTGCAAACTACACAGAAAAAGGTCTTGCTTTTTGGGAAAAATTAAGATATTATTAATTCATGAGTGGTGAAGAGTGGTGGAAAGTGGTTTTAACGTGCATTTAAGTGGTGAATCAGGAACCAAAACCGATGAAAGTGGGGTGACGCTATGTTCCGGGGCGAATACAACCATACGGTAGACACCAAGGGCAGGCTGATCATTCCTTCAAAGTTTCGGGAGAAGCTCGGTGACGAGTGTATCGTGACCAGAGGGCTGGATGGCTGCCTTTTCGTATTTCCCATGAAAGAGTGGGAAAGCTACGAAGAGAAGCTGAAGCAGCTCCCTATGACCAATAAGAATGCGCGTTCCTTTGTACGTTTTCTGACCGCAGGCGCCACTTCCTGTGAATTTGACAAGCAGGGAAGAGTACTGATTCCGGCGACCTTACGAAAGTTCGCGGGGATCGAGAAGGACGTTGTACTGGCCGGACTCCTGAACCGTATCGAGATCTGGAGCGAGGAGAAGTGGAACGAGAACAACAATTACGAAGAGATTGACATGGACGAGATTGCAGGTCAGCTGACAGAGCTTGGTCTGGATATTTAACAAAAAGGGGAAAACATGGAATTTTCACATGTATCCGTCTTACTGCATGAGACGATCGAACAACTGCATATCCGTCCCGATGGAATATACGTAGACGGCACGCTGGGCGGCGGCGGACATTCTTACGAGATCTGTAAGCAGCTTTCCGACAAGGGAAGGCTCATCGGCATCGATCAGGATGCGGACGCTATCGCGGCAGCGGGAGAGAGACTGAAAGAATTCGGCGATCGGGTGACGATTGTCCGGAGCAATTACTGTAATATGCGCCGGGAGCTTCAGAACCTTGGCATCAACCATGTGGATGGTATCGTGCTGGATCTGGGAGTTTCCTCCTATCAGCTGGACGCCGCAGATCGGGGCTTCACCTATCGGGTGGACGCGCCCCTGGACATGCGTATGGATCAGCGTCAGACGAAGACAGCCCGGGATATTGTCAACGGCTATACGGAGCATGAGCTCTACCGGGTCATCCGGGATTACGGCGAAGAAAAGTTCGCGGCCAATATCGCCAAGCATATCGCGGCAGCCCGGGAGAAAAAGCCCATTGAGACCACAGGCGAGCTGACTGAGATCATAAGAGCAGCGATCCCGGCGAAGATCCGGGCAGTGGGCGGCCATCCGGCCAAGCGGACCTTCCAGGCGATCCGCATCGAGCTCAACCAGGAGCTGGAGGTACTGAAGAATTCGCTGGACGATATGATAGAGCTGCTGAATCCGGGCGGCAGAATCTGTGTGATTACCTTCCATTCCCTGGAAGACCGGATCGTAAAGACTATATTTAAAACCAATGAAAATCCCTGTACCTGCCCTTCTAACTTTCCTGTGTGTGTGTGTGGTAAAAAACCGAAGGGCAGGTCACCGATTAGAAAGCCGATTGCTCCGAGTGCGGAGGAGCTGGAATACAATAAACGATCCAAGAGCGCGAAGCTTCGCGTCTTTGAGCGGATCGGGAGTCAGGAAGCGTAAAAAATGGCAGAGATCAGAAGCATTTATACAAAAAAAAGAACAGAGAGAAGAACGGACGCGGACAGACGGCAGAGCGCCTGCGTGGAGGGCGCGACGGTCCGGAAGCTCCGGGAGCCGGAGCGGCGGCAGAGCCGGGGAAAGCAGCTTTCCGTCCAGACCTCCCGCAGAACAAAGCCGGAGCAGCGTATGGGTATCGGCTATGTCCTGTTCCTGGCGGCGGCCCTGGGCGTGGCCATGTGGGTCTGCGTAGGATACCTGCAGCTGCAGGCGGACAATACCGCCCGGGCCAAGAATATCGCGGCTCTGGAGACACAGCTTTCCACGCTGAAGGATGAGAACGATGACGAATACAACCGGGTGACCACTTCTGTGGATCTGGAGAAGATTCGGGATATCGCAGTCAACGAGCTTGGCATGGTATACGCAAATGAGGATCAGGTAGTACTTTACGACAACGAGGGGAGCGATTACGTAAAGCAGTATGCCGACATTCCGAAGGACCAGAGCGGACTTAAGGGAGTGCTTGGCACGATTAGCAGGTGAGTAATTTGAACAATCGTACAGAGAAAAAAAGAAAAACGAGAGCGCAGATGCAGGCGCTGCTTACCAACCGTATGAAGCGTAAGCTGGCGCTTGTATTTGCGCTCATTGTACTTGCTCTGATTGGAGTAAATGTGAGACTGGCCTACATCAATAAGACCAGCGGAGATAAGTATACAAAGAAGGTGCTGGCCCAGCAGGATACCAACAGTGTCGTCCTGCCCTTCCGACGGGGCGATATTCTGGATCGCAACGGCACGATTCTGGCCACCAGCGAGAAGGTCTACAATCTGATTCTGGATCCGAAGGTACTGTGGCAGAATCAGGACAAGGAGGATGCGGATAAGGACTGCGTGGAGCCTACCATTAAGGCGTTGGTGCAATATTTTGAGCTGGATGAACCGGAACTCCGCACGACCCTGGAGGACAGGAAGGACAGCAGCTACGTCATTTTGAAAAAGCAGCTGAGCAAGGACGAGATTGCGGATTTTAAGGCGGTCCAGGAGGATAAGGAGGCCGGAAGCAAAATCAAGGGCGTCTGGTTCGAGGACGCCTATATCCGTCGGTATCCCTACAATTCCCTGGCCTGTCATGTGCTCGGATACACCGTCTCGAGCGAGCAGGGGCAGAGCGGCATTGAGGAGGAGTACAACAGCGCATTGAGCGGAACCGACGGCCGCAGCTACAAATATCTGAACGAGGATCTGGAGCAGTCCACCTCTGTGAAGAAGGCGACCGACGGTAATACTGTGGTATCCACTGTCGACGCGACCCTGCAGGGCATCGCGGAGAAATATATCGACAAATTTATCGAGGATTATACCAATAAAAATGTGGAGGGACCGGCGGCCAAGAACATCGGCGTGCTGCTGATGAATCCCCAGAACGGCGAGATCCTGGCCATGGCGGGCGACGTGGATTTCGACCTGAACAATCCCCAGGACCTGGTGGCCAACGGATATCTGACCCAGGAAGAGGTGGACGCCATGTCTGAGGATGAGCAGTTAGACGCCAAGAACCAGATGTGGCGGAACTTCTGTATCAGTGACGGCTATGAGCCCGGTTCTACCGTAAAGCCCATGACTGTGGCGGCAGCTCTTGAGCTGGGTGTGGTGAATGATTCCACCACCTTCCTCTGCGATGGCGGCCAAGTCATCGTACAGGGTCAGCCCAAGATCAAGTGCGCCAAGAAAACCGGCCACGGTATTATTTCCCTGGAAGGATCACTGATGTTCTCCTGCAACGACGCCCTGATGCAGATGGGCGCCATGATAGGCTATGACAATTTCCTGAAATACCAGCAGATCTTTAACTTCGGTCTGAAGACCAATATTGATCTGCCCGGTGAGACGAACAATGCATCCACTGTATTTACCAAAGATACGATGGGTCCGGTAGAGCTGGCGACCAGCTCTTTCGGTCAGGGCTTCAATACTTCCATGATCCAGGTGGCTTCGGCTTTCTCTTCGGTTATCAATGGCGGCTATTATTATCAGCCCCATGTGGTGAAGAAGATTCTGAACGCGGAGGGCGGCACCGTGGAGACTGTGAATCCGGTGCTGGTGCGTCAGACCATTTCCAATAAAACGTCTTCCCTGATCCGTCAGTACCTGTATCATACTATGTATGGAACCGCGGATGCCAATGGCAATAATCCTACCGGTAAAAAGGCCCGTGTGGCAGGCTACACCATGGGCGGCAAGACTGGAACAGCTCAAAAGGTTCCCCGTTCTGCCAGAAAATACCTGGTGTCCTTTATCGGCTTTGCGCCGGCGGACAATCCCCAGGTGGTCTGCTATGTGGTGGTGGACGAGCCCAACGCAGACAGCCCGGCTACTCAGGCCAGCAGCGCCTTTGCCCAGGAGATTTTCAAGAATATTATGAAAGAGGCGATGCCATATCTGAACATCTACGCGACAGCGGAGATTCCGGAGGATATGAAGGAGGAGGTGGCAGCCGAGGAGGCGGCCAACGCGGAAGAGGCAGCCAAGGAAGAAGTGGCAGAGGAAGAGGTGCCTGTGGAGGAAGGCACGTTAGTGGATCCGAACACCGGTGAGACCGTGAAGATGCCCACCGAGGAAGAGGTGGAGGCCGAGGGAGACACCGGCGAGCTGAACGGCTATGAAAGCCCGATTCTGCCCGAGGATGGAAGCACCCCGGCTGAGACAGAATAAATTCAGAGACCCCATAATAGGTTGTAACAAACCGATTATGGGGTTTTTATGAAAGAAAGAGAACCGAAAAGCAGGACCTACAACCGGAAAAAGCTGAGCCTGGTGTTTTGTGTCTGCGTATTGCTGCTGATAGGACTGGTAGTGAGGCTCGTAAGGCTCATGGTCTTTGAGGCGGACTATTATCAGGAGCTGGCGGAAGATCTGCACCAGCGGGAGCGGAGCATCAAGGCAGCACGGGGCCGGATACTCGATCGGAACGGCACGGTGCTGGCCTCCAACCGAACCGTGTGTACCGTGTCAGTGGTACATAGCCAGATCCGGGATCCGGAGGGTGTCATCGAGGCCCTATCCCGGGAACTGGATTTGCCGGAGGAGACGGTTCGAAAAAGGGTGGAGAAATACAGCTCCATCGAGCGTATCAAGGCAAATGTGGATAAAGAGACCGGCGACCGCATCCGGGCTCTGGAGCTTAAGGGGGTTAAGATAGATGAGGATTATAAGCGGTCGTACCCTTACGGTTCCCTGGCTTCCAAGGTTCTGGGCTTTACCGGCAGCGATAACCAGGGCATTATTGGCCTGGAGGTCCGGTATGATACGTATCTGCAGGGGCAGAACGGTACCATTCTGACCTTGACCGACGCCCGGGGAATCGAGCTGGCCGACGCAGGCGAAGAGCGCGTGGAGCCGGTTCCGGGCGCAGATCTGAGAGTCAGCCTGGACTACAATATTCAGCTCTACGCGGAGCAGGCGGCGAAGAAGGTCCGGGAGGAAAAGCAGGCCACCTATGTGTCGATTCTGGTGCTGAATCCCCGGAACGGCGAAATCTACGCCAATGTCAATGTACCGGAGTTTGATTTGAACAATCCCTATGATCTGACGGACTATCTGGCAGGGACGGCTCAGGATCCGGCGACACTTACGGAAGAGCAGAAGCAGGATCTTCGCAATCAGATGTGGCGGAATCAGAGCATCAACGACACCTACGAGCCCGGATCCATTTTTAAAATTGTCACAGCTGCGGCCGCGTTGGAAAAGGGTGTGGTCAGCCTACAGGACAGATTCAGCTGTCCGGGTTTTCGTATGGTGGAGGATCGGCGGATCCGCTGCCATAAGGTGCGGGGGCACGGAAGCGAGACCTTTGTACAGGCCATTGAGAATTCCTGCAATCCGGCATTCATTGACATTGGCCAGCGGGTGGGAGCTGAGGATTTCTGCGGGTATTTCCGGCAGTTCGGGCTCATGGAGAAGACTGGTATCGATCTGCCCGGCGAAGCCAATATTATCATGCATAAGCTGGAAAATATTGGGCTGGTAGAGCTGGCAACTATGTCTTTCGGCCAGTCCTTTCAGATTACGCCCATGCAGATGGCGGCGACGGTCAGCTCCATTGTAAACGGCGGCAGGCGGATCACGCCCCATTTCGGCGTGGCCATCGAAAATCAGGAGGGAAAGGTTCTGAAAAAATTGTCCTGGCCAAAAGGAAAACAGGTGGTGCGGCCGGAGACTTCCGAAATCATGCGATTCCTGCTGGAAAAGGTGGTATCAGAGGGTGGCGGAAAAAAGGCGTACATCGAGGGCTGCCGCATCGGTGGCAAGACGGCCACGTCCCAGACCCTGCCCAGGGGGACGAACAAGTACATTTCCTCCTTCATCGGCTTTGCCCCGGCGGATAATCCTGAGGTATTGGCCATGTGCATCATCCACAATCCCCAGGGCGTCTACTACGGCGGCACCATCGCCGCTCCGGTCATAAGAGATGTCTTTACGAATATTCTTCCCTATCTTGGCATTGAAAAAACGGAAGAAAAGGCTTATACTACAGAATAGTCGTAAGAGAAATAATAGAGAGGTAAAAGTTATGAATTTGAAAACACTGATATTTCCGGTTCTGATTTCCTTTGTCATCAGTGCGGCCCTGGGACCCATCGTGATTCCGCTGCTCCGCAAAATGAAGTTCGGTCAGACAGAGCGCGAGGAGGGCCCCAAGAGTCATCTGAAAAAGACGGGAACCCCCACCATGGGCGGCGTCATGATTCTGACGGCCATCATTGTCACATCCCTGATTTACGCGAAGGATTATCCGAAGATTATTCCGATTCTTTTTGTGACCGTGGGCTTCGGCATCATCGGATTCCTGGATGATTATATTAAGATTATTCTGCACCGCTCCGAGGGACTGACGCCTGGACAGAAGATGTTCGGCCAGTTCCTGGTGACCGGCGTGTTCATTTTCTATTATTATAAAATGACCGGCGGGGACATGGCCATGCTGATTCCCTTCTGGCCGGGGCATTATCTGCATCTGGGCTGGCTTGCCATTCCGGTGGCTTTCCTGGCCATCATCGGAACAGTCAACGGCGCCAACTTCACGGACGGTCTGGACGGCCTGGCTGCCAGCGTTACAGTGCTGATTGCGGTATTTTTCACGGTGGTAGCAGTGGGAACGCAGAGCGGCATTCACCCGATTACCTGCGCGGTGGTGGGAAGCCTGATGGGCTTTCTGCTCTTCAATGTATTCCCGGCCAGCGTCTTCATGGGTGACACTGGCTCCCTGGCTCTGGGCGGCTTCGTGGCGGCCACGGCCTACATGATGGATATGCCGATTTTCATCCTGATCGTGGCGCTGATTTACTGGGTGGAGATTCTCTCTGTCATGATTCAGGTAACTTACTTTAAGATGACCGGCGGAAAGCGTATCTTCCGGATGGCGCCGATTCATCATCATTTTGAGCTGGGCGGCTGGTCCGAGACCCGGGTTGTGGCGGTATTTTCTATCGTGACGGCACTGCTGTGCCTGGTGGGCTTACTGGCGCTTTAAGGAGGATATGAAAAATGATTACGGATAAGAAGATAGTAGTGATTGGCAGCGGCGTCAGCGGCGTCGGAGCCGTGAAGCTTCTGGAGGCAGCGGGCGCAGTGCCGACCCTCTATGACAGCAATGAAAAACTGACCGGGGCGGAGGTACGCGGACGACTCCCCGAGGGCAGCAAGTGCAAGATTGTGCTGGGCGCATTCCCGGAAGAACTGAAGAAGGAGACCGAGCTGGTAGTCTTAAGCCCGGGCGTGCCGGTGGATTTGCCGCTGGTGGAGGAGCTGCGGGCAAATGGCGCAACCATCTGGGGCGAGGTGGAGCTGGCTTACCATTTTGGCAAGGGCAGAATTGCGGCAATTACCGGAACAAACGGGAAAACTACCACAACTACCCTGGTTGGCGAAATCTTTAAGAGTTATTATCCGGAGGTCTTTGTGGTGGGCAATATCGGAACCGCCTACACCCAGGAGGCCCTGAAAATGACCGGGAACAGCGTGACCGCTGCGGAAATCAGCAGCTTCCAGCTGGAGACCATCGAGAATTTTCATCCGAAAGTCAGCGCTATTCTGAATATTACGCCGGATCATCTGAATCGTCATCATACGATGAAATGCTATATAGAGACAAAAGAGAAGATTGCGGAAAATCAGACCAGGGACGATACCTGTGTGCTGAACTATGACGACGAGGAGACCCGCCGCTTCGGCGAGACCTGCAAGGCTTCGGTTCTGTATTTCAGCCGGGAGCATATACTGGATCAGGGCGTGTATCTGGATGGAACGGCGATTGTGTATGCGGATGAGGCTGTTCGGACAAAAATTTGCGATATATCGGAGCTGAAGCTTCTCGGAACCCATAATTATGAGAATGTGATGGCGGCTGTGGCCATTACAGCAGCCATGGGCGTACCGTTCCCCTATATCCGCGAGACAGTCATCAACTTTACAGCCGTAGAACACCGCATCGAGTTCGTGGCGGAAAAGAAGGGCGTCGCTTATTACAACGATTCCAAGGGAACGAATACCGATGCGTCCATCAAGGCCGTGCAGGCCATGAATCGTCCTACCATCGTCATCGGCGGCGGTTACGACAAGCATGTGACCTTCGACGACTGGATCGAGTGCTTCGGCGATAAAGTGAAATGGCTGGTTCTGCTGGGCCAGACCGCCAATCAGATTGCCGAAACTGCGAAAAAGCATGGCTTTACCAACATCGTATTTACCGGGAGCCTGGAAGAGGCAGTGCAGGTCTGCGCCGACAAGGCAGAGAGCGGCGACGCGGTGCTGCTGTCTCCGGCCTGCGCAAGCTGGGGGATGTTCGATAACTACGAGCAGAGAGGAAGAATGTTCAAAGATTACGTCCGTGCGCTTCCTGAATAAAAAGAGCGAAAAAGTATGAATCAGGCTGAAGCTGTAAGAAAGTGATTCAGGTGTGAGTAAAGCAGAGTGTAAAAGGCTCAGGACGGAGGTATTATGACAGGTCCGGATTCCGCCGGAAAAGAGAAGAAGCAGAGAAACGGGGCTCCCGATTACGGGCTCTGCCTGGTGGTGCTTATTCTGGCGGGATTCGGACTTGTTGTGCTTTACAGCACCAGCGCCTGGAACGGTCAGGTGAAATTCGCTGACCCGGCTTATTATCTGAAAAAACAGCTGCTGGCCACGTCCCTGGGGCTGGCGGCCATGTACGCGGTATCCTGTATCGACTTTCGAAGGTGGAAAAATCTGGCAGTCCCGGGTTATCTGATTTCCCTGGTTCTGCAGGCGGCCGTGCTGTTCTTCGGCGATGAATATAACGGATCCAAACGGTGGCTGTCCATCGGCCCACTGTCCTTTCAGCCTTCGGAGTTCGCCAAGGTAGCGGTCATCGTATTGCTGGCCCGGGTCATCAGCGGCCGGGGTAAAAAGATCGTGACCCTGTGGCAGATGCTGGGCGTCATGCTGCCGACCCTGCCGCTGGTGGGCCTGGTGGGAACCAATAACTTAAGTACCGCGATTATCATTATGGGCATTGCTGTGATCCTGATTTTTGTGGCCAGTCCCGGGTATCTCCGGTTTGTTTTCATTGGCGCGGGCGGCGCAGGCTTTCTGGCCGTGTTCCTGAGCCTGGAATCCTATCGTCTGGAGCGGCTGGCTATCTGGCGGCATCCGGAGGCTTACGAGAAAGGCTATCAGACCATGCAGGGTCTCTACGCCATCGGATCCGGCGGGCTCTTCGGCGTGGGTTTCGGCGGCAGCCTTCAAAAGCTGGGCTTTGTGCCTGAGGCCCAGAACGATATGATCTTTTCCATTGTCTGCGAGGAGTTCGGCCTGGTGGGGGCCGTGCTTCTGATGTTGCTTTTTGTGCTGCTGGTCTGGCGGCTCTACAGCATCGCCCTCCATGTGCAGGATTTGTTCGGATGCCTGGTGGTGACCGGCATCATGGGCCACATCCTGATTCAGGTGATACTGAACATCGCCGTGGTGACCAACACGATTCCGAACACAGGCATCACTCTGCCCTTCGTCAGCTATGGCGGTACCTCGGTTTTATTTCTTCTGTCGGAAATGGGGCTTGCGCTGAATATATCCCGCAGTCACCCCCACGGGGAGCACGGCATATGTTAATGGTATAGCAGAGACGGGGAGCGGACTTATGGATTATCTGGATATCGAGGGCGGTCGGCCCTTACAGGGAGAAGCGCGCATTCAGGGCTCAAAAAATGCGGCGCTTCCGATACTTTCCGCGGTTCTGCTGCACCGGGGCCTGACAGTGCTCAGAAACTGCCCGGATATCACGGACGTGGCGGCCATGTTGGAGCTCTTAAAGGGCTGCGGCTGTCGGGCGCGCAGAGAGCGCGGGACTGTGATTCTGGACGCCCGGGATCTGAAATCCCTGCAGACAGAAGGCGCTTATGCGGAGAAAATGCGTTCTTCGATCATGCTGCTGGGAAGCCTTCTCGGGCGGCTGGGAGAGGTACGCCTGCCTTATCCGGGCGGCTGTGTTATCGGAAAACGGCCTGTGGATATCCATATTGCGGCCCTTCGGCAGATGGGCGCGGAAATAGAATTGGAAGAAAATGGAATCCACGCAACTTGCCAAAAACCACATGGCGCGGAAATTCATCTGCCCTTTCCCAGTGTGGGCGCGACGGAAAATGTAATCCTGCTGGCCGTAAAGGCCGAGGGTGAAACCATCCTCCACGGCGCGGCCCGGGAGCCGGAGGTCGGCGAGCTCTGCCGTTTCCTGCGAAGCGCGGGCGCACGGATCCGGGGCGAGGGGACAGACTGCATTGTGATAGAAGGAAAGCAGGAGCTTCACGATACGGAATTTACGGTGATGCCCGATCGGATCGTGGCCGGAACCTATATGCTTCTGCTGGCAGCCACAGGCGGCAGTATCCGGCTTTGGGAAGTGCCGGTGGAGCAGCTTACCAGCCTGTGGCCGGTGCTTGGATCGATGGGTGTAGATGTACGAACCGAAGGAGACCGGGTATCCCTCGCCCGGCAGAGAAGAAAGCCCTGCTGTCTCACAGTGGAGACTGCGCCCTACCCGGGTTTCCCGACGGATCTGCAGTCGCCTCTGCTGGCGGCACTGGCCGGACTGCCCGGAGAGAGCCGCATTACCGAGCGGGTCTTTGAAGCTCGTTTTAAGATCGTGGAAGAGCTTCGGAAAATGGGTGCGGACATCACCCTTCATGGGGAAACGGCATGGATTCGGGGAAAGACACTGCAGGGAGCGTCCCTCGCCGCAAGAGAGCTTCGCGGCGGCGCGGCCCTCTGTATCGCAGCGGCCGGGACCTGTGGGGAAAGCCGCATCTCCCAGTACCCCTTTATCGCCAGAGGCTACGAAAATATAATCAGGGATTTGCAAGGGCTTGGAGTTGTGATACACTAGACAAAACAAAGACTTATCAGGTGAAAAGCATGTTAAAATTTCGGGAACGTGAAAAAATAAAAGTGAGGAAACGAAGAGGAAAGGGTCTGCTGACAGCAATTTTGGTGCTGCTGGTACTGGCCCTTTTGGCTGTCGGTGTCATCAGCCTGTTTAAAATCCGGAAAGTGGAGATCACCGGCAACAGCTTTTACAGCGCCCGGGAGATTCAGGAACGGATCATTACCGATCGGTATACAGAGAATTCGCTCTATCTCTATTTGAAATACAAGTATTTTAATAAAGAGGAGATTCCATTTGTCGATAAGATCGAGGTGAGCCTCCAGGGTCCCGGCAAGGTGAAGATCCGGGTCTATGAAAAGAGCGTCATCGGCTACGTGACCTATATGGGTTCGAATTTTTATTTTGACAAGGACGGCGTGGTGGTGGAGAGCTCTGTCGATGTGAAGGAGAATATTCCCTGCATTTCCGGTGTCCGGTTCACTTCCCTAGCCATGTACCAGAAGCTGGCTGTGGAGGATGATAAAATATTCAGCCGTATCCTGAATATCACCCAGCTGCTGAAAAAATACGAGCTGAGCCCGGATAAAATCGAGTTCGGAACGGATCTGACGCTGGCCCTGTATTTCGGGGACGTGAAGGTGGCCCTGGGAAGCAGCGGCGATCTGGAGAACAAGATGGGACGACTGCACGATATTTACAGCGATTTAGAGGGCCTTTCCGGTACCCTGCACATGGAAAATTATACTGCAGATTCCAAATTTATCAGTTTCGAAAAGGCTGATTCGACAGAGTAACGGCGAAATCCCGACCCTTCATCATAGAATGCGCGGACAGACGACGTATAGAAAAAATTAATTTTGGAAATGTTATAAATAGGGTTGATTAATTTCGGGAAAAAAGTTATCATGTATAGTATGAGAAAAATTGGAAGTTCCATGCCCGCAGGCGTGGTTTCATAAAAAATAGACTGGAAAACAGGAGGGCAAGATTTTGCTTGAAATTATGATGAATGATGCGGAATCCGCAGCCAGAATTATCGTGATTGGAGTCGGCGGAGCCGGCAATAACGCGGTAAACCGGATGATAGACGAGCAGATCGCAGGAGTAGAATTTATCGGGGTCAATACGGACAAGCAGGCGTTGCAGTTCTGCAAGGCAGAGCGGGCCATTCAGATCGGCGAGAAGCTGACCAAGGGACTGGGTGCCGGAGCCAAGCCGGAGATCGGCGAGAAGGCTGCAGAGGAGAGCATTGAGGAGATCAAAGAAGCCATCCAGGGCGCGGACATGGTATTCGTAACCTGTGGTATGGGCGGCGGCACCGGTACCGGTGGAGCGCCGGTCATCGCGCGGCTGGCCAAGGATATGGGAATCCTGACTGTCGGCGTCGTAACCAAGCCCTTCCGTTTTGAGAATAAAGTGCGTATGAAGAATGCGTTGGAAGGAATTCAGAAGCTGAAGGAGAGCGTAGACACCCTGATCGTGATCCCGAATGACAAGCTGCTGGAGATCGTAGATCGCCGTACCACCATGCCGGACGCGTTGAAAAAGGCGGACGAGGTACTGCAGCAGGCAGTACAGGGAATCACCGACCTGATCAATCTGCCGGCCCTGATCAATCTGGACTTTGCGGATGTACAGACCGTTATGACAGACAAGGGAATCGCACACATTGGTATCGGTTCCGGCAAGGGCGACGATAAGGCTCTGGACGCAGTGAAGCAGGCTGTGGCCAGCCCTCTTCTGGAGACTACGATCGTGGGTGCTTCCCATGTTATTATCAATATTTCCGGAGATATCTCCCTGATGGATGCCAACGACGCTGCAAGCTATGTACAGGAGCTGGCAGGCGATGACGCCAATATCATCTTTGGTGCGATGTACGATGATACATACACCGATGAAGCCACCATCACTGTCATTGCCACCGGACTGGATGAGAACAGCAGCACCAAGGTTCTGCCGAAGAATAGCAGCTTTGGAAAGATGCCGTCCGCGGCTCCGAAGACAAGCTTTGAGTCTTCCACGCAGAGTGGCACACAGAACGTTACTGAGCAGCCCGTATTTAAGCCCATGCCGGGATTGAATATTCCGAAGCGCCCGGAGAGCAGAGTGGCGGAGACGGAGATTAAGATTCCGGAGTTCTTACAGAGAAATAAATAAATAAATAAAGAGACCTACAAAAAGCCGTGGCGATTTGCTTCCACGGCTTTTTCCATGAGAGACATAAATGGAGGAGGAAAGCATGAATACCATTACCGTAGAGGAATTGATGAAGCTGAATCCTGAGACCGTGACCATCCTGGATGTGCGGCCGGAGGATGAGTATCGGAGAGGCACCTTTGAAGGGGCTGTCAGCATGCCCATGAAGGCGATTCCGGAGCGAAAGGACGAGATCCCGAAGGAAAAACCGGTCTATCTGCTCTGCCACACTGGCGAGCGCAGCATGGAATATGTGGATTACCTGGAGCATCAGGGCTATGACGCCTGGAATGTGGAGGGCGGCTACCGCGCCTACCTTCGCATACAGCTGACCAGCTTTGTGCAGGAAGAGGACGCCCGCAAGGAAAAGACTGCGGAAATCGAGCGCAGCATCATTAAGAAATTCCGGAAACCCATCTGGCGAAAATTCACCCAGGCCATTACCGACTACGACCTGATTCAGGCCGGGGACAAGATCGCGGTCTGTATCTCCGGTGGCAAGGATTCCATGCTGATGGCCAAGCTCATGCAGGAGCTGCAGCGCCACGGCAAATATCCCTTTGAACTGGTATTCCTGGTGATGAATCCGGGCTATAACGCGGACAACTGGAAAATCATCCAAGACAACGCAAAAGTACTTGGAATCCCGCTGACGGTCTTTGAGAGTGAGATTTTCGACATCGTGGCCGGTGTAGACCGCAATCCCTGCTACCTCTGCGCCCGCATGCGCCGGGGCAACCTCTACGCCGAAGCCAAGGCCCTTGGCTGCAATAAGATCGCCCTGGGACACCATTTTGACGACGTGGTAGAGACCATCCTGATGGGCATGCTCTACAGCGGCAAGATCGAGACTATGATGCCGAAGCTCCACAGCAAGAACTTTGAGGGCATGGAGCTGATCCGACCCATGTACAAGATCAAGGAAGAGGACATCAAGGGCTGGCGCGACTATCACAAGCTCCATTTCATCCAGTGCGCCTGCCGCTTCACTGAGAACTGCGCCACCTGCGGCGGCGAGCGTGGCTCCAAGCGCGACGAGATGAAGGAACTGATGAAACAGTTCCGCGCCACCAGCGACGTCATCGAGTCCAACATCTTCCAGAGCGTCCACAACATCAACCTGCGGACGGTCATCGGGTACCATAAAGATGATGAAGTGTATAACTTCTTAGACGATTACAATGAGCGATAGACGGAACATAGTAACCGTCTTAAACCAACAGAAGATAGAAAAATTCCCCTCTCACCGGGGTTAGCTTGTTTTCCGCAGCTTTCGTTTGCGCTGGCAGCGCCTGAAGGAGCCACTGTCTGAGGCCCTTTAGGGCCGAGTTTGGCGGTCAGGCGCGAATAAGCCGCGCGAACGAAAGCAGGAAAACAATGCGTCCCGGTGAGAGGGGAATTTTTCTATCTTCGTCTGTTAACCCTGTCGAATCCTGTCCGATAAATCTATCCCCCATCTTCCACATAGTTACAAATTTCGCAGTCCACCTTCCCTATAATGAAGAACAGAAAGAAGGTGGGCCGTGTACTACACGCTGTACATAGACGTGTTTTTCCTGGAAAATCTGCTGACGGATTATCTGCTGCTGACGGTCACGGGTCGGATCCTGAAAATCCGGATCCCGACGGTGAAAAGGATTCTGGCGGCGGGAAGCGGAAGCCTGGCGGTCTGTCTCGTCTACCTGGCGGGTGGGCAGGACAGCATCACAGGAAAACTGATCCTGTACGGAGCCATAGCGCCCGGGATGGTCTTCCTGAGCCTTCCGGGGAGCGAAAGGCCCCTGTACGGGAAAGCCGTATTCTTGCTTTATCTGAACGGCTTTTTACTGGGCGGCCTCTTTGGATGGCTTCGGGGCGCAGTCGCATTTCCGGTCTATCCGTTCCTGTTCTTCACGCTTGTAAGCTATGAACTTCTAAAGCTGCTGCAAAAAGGCATCTTCCGGCAGCGGGAACAGGAACAGGACATCCGCTCCGTCACCATTCGATACGGGAAAAACACCTGCACCGTCCGGGCCCTTCTGGACACGGGCAACCGTCTTACGGATCCGGTCTTCGGAAAGCCTGTGAGCATCCTCACAGAGAATCTGAAAGACAGGCTCCTTGGAGGGACGGAGCCGGTCTGGTACCCGATTCCCTACCATAGCGTGGGCCGAAAGAACGGATATCTCCCGGCCTTTTACGCGGACGAACTGGAGGTCGAGACGGGAGACGGCGTGAAGCGTCGCACGGAAAAGCCATTGCTTGGCGTTACCAAAGAACCACTTTCTTCTACCGAAAATTACAGTATGATTCTGCATCCGGCGCTGGCGGAAAGCTCTGCCCGCGCGGGAGCGGAAATGAGAGTGGGAGGAACGAGATTCGATGCTAATCAAAGTGGCAATTCCAAATCAGGTTCAGTTAAAGCTGATCCCGAGCTTTTCGACACTTTTTGTGGGAAAGAAAAATGAGATTCATTATATCGGCGGAGCGGAGGTGCTTCCGGCGCCCCTGAACGCGGAGGACGAGGCCCGGGCCATCGCGCGGCTGGGAACCGAGGAGGGCGGAGAAGCCCGTTCCCTTTTAATAGAGCACAACCTGCGTCTGGTGGTCTACATCGCGAAAAAATTCGACAACACCGGCGTGGGTGTGGAGGATCTGATATCCATCGGGACCATCGGCCTTATCAAGGCCATCAACACCTTCAACAGCGGGAAAAACATCAAGCTGGCCACCTACGCCTCCCGTTGTATCGAAAATGAGATCCTGATGTATCTGCGCCGCAACAACAAGACCCGCCTGGAGGTCTCCATCGACGAGCCCCTGAACGTGGACTGGGATGGCAATGAGCTGTTGCTGTCAGACATTCTCGGCACCGACGAAGACATCATTTACCGGGACATCGAGACCGAGATGGAGCGAAAACTGCTTGACAAGGCCATTGAGACCCTGTCGGAGCGGGAACGGACCATCGTGGAGCTGCGCTTTGGCCTTAAAAATCCCCACGGCGAGGAGATGACCCAGAAGGAGGTGGCCGATCTCCTGGGAATCTCCCAGTCCTACATTTCCAGGCTGGAGAAAAAGATCATCCGGCGCCTGAAAAAGGAAATCATGAAATACGAGTGAGTCAGAGCTCCAGGTAATTCTGCATACACCGGAGCGCGTTCTTTTCCAGACGGCTGACCTGGGCCTGGGAGATGCCGATTTCGTCTGCCACCTCCATCTGGGTCTTGCCCTGAAAGAAGCGGAGCTCAATGATATAGTGCTCGCGCTCCGACAGCTTTTTCATGGCTTCATTCAGGGAGAGCTCCTCCACCCAGAGCTCCTCCCTGTTTTTCTTGTCGCTAATCTGATCCATCACATAGAGGGTGTCGCCGCCCTCGGTGTAGACCGGTTCATAGAGACTCATCGGGCTCTGAATGGCGTCCAGAGCGAAGACAATGTCCTCGCCGGGGATTCCGATTTCCGCCGCGATCTCGCTTAAAAGTGGTTCTCTGGCGAACTGCCGGGTCAGATTTTCTTTGGCGTAAATGGCTTTGTAGGCAGTATCCCGAAGGGAGCGGCTGACCCGGATGCTGTTATTATCCCGGAGATAGCGGCGGATTTCGCCGGCAATCATAGGCACCGCATAGGTGGAAAACTTAACGCCCAGAGTGCTGTCGAAATTGTCGATGGCCTTCATCAGGCCGATGCAGCCGATCTGGAAGAGATCGTCGGCATTTTCGGAACTTCCGGAAAAGCGCTTGATTACGCTTAAAACCAGGCGGAGATTTCCCTTGATATAGAGCTCCCGTGCGTCGGCGTCACCCGCCATAATCCGTTCCCACAGAGCATCCTTTTCTTCCTGATTCAAAATCGGCAGCTTCGCTGTATTTACGCCGCATATTTCTACTTTATTCAGTGCCATCTGGTAAATGCCTCCTGTAAATCCTTGATATTCACAAGATTTCCCAAAGAAAGGTTTCTATGCGCAATTTTCTGAAATAAAAAAAATATAAGGCCTTGACAAAACAGATTCAATTTTGCAATGTATACATAAAAAATTGCAAAGAAATAGTGGCTAGAAACAGAACAAAGTATGATATGCTAACAGCAAGTAAGGGGATGGTTAAGTGGATGTAAAATGGATTGTGACAGATATGGATGGCACGCTGCTGAACAGCAGAGATGAGATCACCGAGCGGACAAAGAAAGCCCTGATGGCCTGCCAGGAGAAAGGAATCCGACTGATTCTGGCCAGCGGCAGGAGTTATGTCCGCCAAATGCCTTACGCAAAGGAGCTTAAGCTTCGGGAGTATGGAGGCTGCCTGATAGAGAATAACGGACTGACTGTCAACGATATGACTCCGGGAGGGCGGCATAAGCTAGCGTATCTGGGACAGAAGGATGTCGAACGTCTCTTTCCCATTTTGCAGAAATGGGAAGTGGAGATTCAGGGTTACGAGGACGACGGCGTCTACTACTGGATTCCAGACTGGCAGCGCCCTCTAAAAGAACAGGAACGTCAGAAAAAAGGATATCCGGACGACTATCCGCTGGTGGCAGGAGCATGGGGATGGATAGGGGAGAATATCAACAGCTATCCGAGGCAGATTGAGATTTGTACAATGGAAGAACTTCCGATGAAACTCAATAAGATGAACGCTACAGACCGGGAGGGTCGGATTCACGAGTTATATCAGTTCTTTGAAAAAGAATTTACCGGACAATATGAATTCGTGCGGACAGGCCCCAGGCTCATTGAGATTTCCCCGAAGGGGATCACTAAGGGACAGACCCTGAAGCGCCTGATGGAGGCGGCGGGGATCCGGCCTGAAGAGGTCATGGCCTTTGGCGATGGCGAGAATGACGTGGATATGTTCCGCACAGTAAAATACGGGATCGCTGTTGGCAATGCGGCGGATTACGTGAAGGAGCATGCCTTTGACGTGACAGCAACCAACAACGAAGACGGAATCGCGGCAGCGCTTGAGAAATACGGAGTTATATGACATGAAAGATACGCCGAAACCGAGACAGATTGAGATTTTCAGACTGCTGATGACATCCGGCGTGCCGCTGGATATCAATCTATTAAAAGAAAAGCTGCAAAAAAGCGAGCGGACCATCCGCTATGACATACAGGATTTGAAACGCATCTGCCAAGAATACGGAATTGAGATTGGCTACCTGACGAAGAAGGGGTATTTCATCCCGGCAGCCCAGAAGCCGGAATGCTCGGCACTGCTGGTACAGTGGGACAGCGGAGGAAAAAGCAGCTTCGTGGACGGTGAGGAAGAAAAGCGGTTCACAAGCCTCTTCTTTTACCTGTTTGTGCAGAAGGGCTATGTGACAGCCGAGAAGCTGGCCGAGGTGTATCTGGCTTCCAAGTCCACGCTGACCCGGGGACTGGGACGGCTGGAGGAATATTTCGGCAACAGCTTTACCCTGGAGATCCGAAAGGCCCAGGGTTACCGCCTGAAGGGTGACGAGCTGACACTCCGGAAAAAGGCCGTGGAGCTTCTGGCGGCCCGGTTCCAGGGCAGCTATACGGCGGACGACTGGTTCCTGCTTCTGCCTGAAGAGCTGAAAAGCAAAATCAGTATCCAAAATATCCGGGATATCAGCCGCAGTATCCGTCAGGTGAACGGAAAGTATAATATCTGGATTTCCAATACCGCTTACCTGAATCTGATGAGCTACTGCATCGCACGGCATGTGCGCCTCCCGGTGCTGGAAAGCACTGGAGAAAAGCCGGAAGAGCAGGAGGCCTACGCGTCCGAGCTTCTGCGGGAGCTCTCGGCGGAGGAGAAGACCAGGGAGACAGCCCGGGAGCTTTCGTGGCTTCAGGAAGTTCTTCGTGATTATGAAATCAGCACCGAGGGCTATCGGGTCAAGGACGAGATTCTGAAACGCATCATGAGACGGATCATGTCTTATCTGGAAAACGGGGAAGAGCGAGAAAGCTTCGAGCTTCAGAGCCTCCGGCGGGACTTGGAGGAGCACCTGAAAAATTACTTGACCATGAGTGGATCAGACCGGCAGGAAGAAGAGAATGCCTATGTGCTCCAGGAGATTCAGGAATACTATTATTCCTATTTCCAGCTGGCAGAGAAGCTTGCGGAAATTATCGAGGACGAGATCGGGCAGAAGCTCGGCGTGATGGAAATCTGCTATCTGGCAGTTTACTTATATAAAAATGGAATCCAGGCGGAGAGCGAACGGAAAAATGTCATGGTGGTCTGCGCCACCGGTAAGGGCCTGTCCCATTTCCTGACGCTCCGTATCAAGCATGTATTCCCGATGCTGAATGTGGTGGGACAGGTTTCCCCCTATCAGCTTTTAAAGGCCAGTGATCTGAAGGGCGTGGATTTTGCCATTTCCACGATTCCGTTGGAAAACAGCGTGGTGCCGGTGGTGAAGATATCCGGCGTGCTGCTGGCGGAGGACATTCAGAGAATCCAGGATTTCCTGAAATACGGCAAGCTGGTGGACGACATTCCGATGAAGCAGAAGAATGAGGCGTCGTTCCAGGCCAAACCGGATATTACGGTATCGGCGCAGCTGAGCCAGAAGAATTCCGGTGAAAATCTGGCCGAGGCGGCTGGAACCATGAGCAATCTGATTCTGGCGCTTCTGGAGTATGTGGCCAAGCTTCCGCCTCAGATTCGCATAAGCCGGGACGCCATGCTGGGTCTGGTGATTCATATGAGTATGGCGGTGAAGCGCTGGCTGTCCGGGGAGGTCACCGAGGATCCCACCGGCGAATTTAACCAGGAGTATTACCGGGTGAAAAAGGAATATCCGGATGTGTTCCTGATTATGGAAAAATTCTTCGAAATGGCGGAAAATACGCTGCAGGTAAGGATACCCATTTCAGAGAGAACCGCGTTCTTTCTGTATATCATAGAGGAGGAATAGACATGAAAAGCCTGTTAATCAAAAACGGACAGCTGCTTGCCCCAGCAAACGGCTATCGGAGAGACAAAAAAGATATTTTCGTGAAAAACGGAAAAATCGAGAAAATTGGTGACAATCTGGATGTGGAAGCAGAGAAAGTCATCGACGCAGAAGGCGCTATCGTGACGCCTGGCTTCATCGATATCCATACGCACTGCTATCCGAAGGCATTTTTGGGTCTTGACCCGGATGTGCTGGGCCTGGAGCGGGGCGCCACCGCTATTCTGGACGCGGGAAGCAGCGGAGCCGACAACTATGAGGACTTCCGTGCCAATTACATTGATAAGGCAAAGACCAAGGTATTTACCCTGTTAAATGTATCCAAAGAGGGACTGATCCGCGGCCATGAACTGGACAGCATGGACAAGCTGGACGAGGCAAAGGTAAAGGCCACAGCAGAAAAGTACAGTGACAACATCGTAGGCCTGAAGGCCAGAGCCAGCCAGAGCGTTGTGGGAGAGATGGGGCTTACCCCCATCGCGGAGGCTGCCCGGATCGCCCATGAGATCGAGAAGCCGCTGATGATTCATGTGGGCAATTATCCGCCCGCGCTGACGGATGTACTGAAGCTGGTGGACGAGGGCGATATCATCACCCATGCTTACCATGGTAAGAAGGGCGGCATCCTGACCGAAGAGGGCGAAATCATCCAGGAGGCGAAGGACGCCAGAGCCAGAGGCGTGCGTTTCGACGTGGGACACGGCGTGGCAAGCTTCAGCCTCCGTGTATACAAGCAGGCGCTGCTTGACAATTTTGACTGTGATATGATCTCCACAGATCTGCATGTAGAGAACTACAATGGACCGGTATACAATATCGCCAGCGTTATGAGCAAGCTCATCAACTGCGGCGAGAGCCTGGATCAGGTGGTGCATAAGGTTACTTACGTACCGGCTAAGCACTTTGGCCTGACAGGTCTGGGAGAATTAAAGGAGGGCTGCACGGCAGATCTGAATCTTCTGACCCTGGACGCCTGCGAGGAGGAAATTGCGGATTCCATCGGCGATACCATCATCCTCAAGAATAAAATTACAGTAAGAAAAACCATTTACAGTAAGGGAGAGCAAAGTGAAGTATTTAGAAAAAGCATTGGAAATGAATGAAATTGACGCGGAGCATCGCGAGAAAACTATCCGGGAGTACGAAGCGGCAAAGGAGAGAATCAAAAATCTGCCGCTTACCTTAAGTGATGACGCCGACGCTATGCTCAGCAACCACCTGGTGGCGCTGATCAAGCGTATTTATACGGGACATTTCGTGGATCCGATTGAGGAGGAAATGATGAACGAGGTATCCGAAGAGGCATGGAAATATGCCCACATGATTGTAGACCCGCTTTTCGAGGCCCATGGCGTGCCCATTGACAAAAGCGAAGTATTCCTTGTGGGAACCCACATGGAGATGGCGATTGCATCGGCGTCAGCCGTTCAATAAAGAAACAGGAGAAGGAGGAAACACTCGATGAAAGAAGTATTAGTTGTAATCGGCCACCGCATGGGCAAAGGTCAGGCGGTAGCAAGAGGCGTAGAGAAGGCCGGAGGTAAGGCGATTGTAATCCCGGGCATGGCAGCAGATATGAAGCTTGGCGATGTGATGAAGGAAAACAACGCGGATCTGGGTATCAGCTTCTGCGGAAGCGGCGGAGCAGGCGCTCTGACAGCTCAGAACAAGTACGGCTACAAGGCAAAATACTCTCTTCGTTCCGTAGAGGCTGCATGCACAGCAGTGAAGGAAGGCTGCCAGGCAGTCGGACTTGGTTTTATGGACACAGAGGAACTGGGTGAGCGTGTCGTACAGGCATGGCGTGAAGTACACGGAGAAGAGTAAAAATGTTTGGAAAGAATGCAGAACGAATCGATACCTTTAATGGAAAACAGCTTTTGGAGGAGATGGATCATGAGATGATCCTCACCATGACCGGCGGCTCCCTGGAAAATGCGGTAGGCAATCTGTTTCAGCTGATGCGTAAGCAGATTTTCCAGGAGATATCCTATCCCATCGTTCAGATGGAAGCAAAAGAAGTGTACTTCGATGAGGTACAGGTTCAAAAAGAGACCGAGCGTTTTATGTTTCTTTTCATGCCGAGAGAAAAGATGACTTTTACCATTACCGCGAGGATTGTGGTAAGAGTGAAATATCTTAAAATCACGAAGGAGGATTTTTAACATGTTACAGATTATCATTTATTCCGCAATCATCGGTATCATCGGTGGCGGATGCATCGCAGCGGGTGCGGCCCGTATGTTCCATGCACCGGAGATTCAGTCCATGGGTGCGTTCCGTACCTTAGGTGAGTTGAATGCCTGCAACGGTGATCCGATTGCACATTTTTCCTTTGGTCTGGGATTTTTCTTCTCAGCTGCAGCTTCCGCAGTAGCAGCAGGTTCCCTGACACAGGATGTTATGCACCGTATCGTGCCGAACTGGAGTGCCGCTGCCCTGCTTGTTAAAAACAACAAGGTAGAAGAGACCGTTCAGAATCCGCGCAAGATGATGATGGCCGGTTCCGTTGTCGGCGGTCTGGTTGTTATTTTCCTGAACACGATGGCAAGTATTATCCCGGAGAAGCTTTCCCTGATCGCTTCCGAGGTACTTGGACCGGCTACCACCTGGCTGATTAATCCGGTCATGCCTGCAATCTTCTGGCTGGCAGCCATTGACGCCGGTAAGACCACAGGTATGTGGGGTACTGTTCTGGGCGGCGTATCCGCGCTGATTACCGGAAATGCAACTCCCGGTGTTGTACTTGGTATCCTGATCGGTAAGTCTGCTGAGGAGAACGGTTACAAGAGCAAGGTTGTTCAGATTCTGATCGCCATCGTTGTAATTCTGTTCGTTGCCATTGCATACTTCAGAGGCTTCTTTGGCAAGTTTTAATTAGGGAGGAAGAGAAAGATGGAAGACAAGAGAACATTTGGTCAGAAAATGGACGAATTTCTGATGAAGGACAGCACCTTTATCCTTCTGGTAATCGGAGCTGCCGCAGCAATTTTTGCCGGAACATATATGTACATCAGCTTCGGTACAGGCGCATTCAATGATATTTCAATCGTAGCTATGCTGAGAGACGGTATTGACACAGGAGATTACGCAGCGGCTGCAGCATTTGCCGCAGGCTTCCTGATTGCACGTATCCTGGAAGGCCCCCTGGTAGGTCTGATGGATATCGGTGGCTCTCTGCAGACTGGTGTAGGTATCGGTCTGCCGGCTCTGTTCCTTTCCATGGGATGGAAGCTGCCGTTCACCAACTTCTTTACCGCGCTGATTACAGGAGCTATCATCGGTCTGGTGATTGGCGGAATCGTTATGCTGGTTCGTAAGCTGATGCCGGAAGGCGTAGCAGTAGGCGGAACTTCCGTTATGATGGGCGCAGGAAACGCCACAGGACGTTACTTGGCTCCGTTGATTGTACTGGCAGCTACCAGCTACAATGTATACGCAGGTCTGGGCGCTATCATCGGCTCCGCTATCTTCTATAAGTGGGGCAAGGAGATGACCGGTGGTGCCATCCTGGGCGCTATGATTCTGGGCGGTATCTTTATTCATTAATAAAAAACATACGGGTGCAGGAGCAAAAAGCTCCTGCGCCTGGATTTAAACTTGACAGAAAGTGCGAAATGAAATCCGGACTGGGGCGGGAAAGAAAAACGTCGCAGATTCGGGAGGAGAGAAAAATGACAGTTTATGAAGAAATCGGACTTCCGCGCGTGATCAATGCCAGCGGCCGCATGACGGTGCTGGGCGTCTCCACCATCAGCGACAAGGTGGCAAAGGCAGCCGTAGCGGGCGGACAGTCTTATGTAGTAGTAGAAGATTTACTTGACAAAGCCGGAGAGATTATTTCCCGGTACACCGGCGGAGAGGACAGCTGCCCCACCGTATGCGCGTCCGCGGCCATTGCCCTTTCTGTAGCAGGAATGATTTCCAAGGGAAAGAAGACGATCATGGATCGTCTGCCGGATTCCACCGGACTGGCCAATGAGATTATCCTTCAGAAGGGTCATGCCATCAATTTTAACGCTCCCATCGAGACCATGCTGCGTCTGGGCGGCGGCGTGCCCGTGGAGGCGGGCTGCGCGACGGAAGTAGTCGTAGAAGATGTGGAAGAGTTAATCAATGAGAAGACGGTTGCGCTGCTCTATGTAAAGAGCCATCACTGCGTACAGAAGGGTATGCTGGATCTGCCGACCATGATCGACATTGCCCATCGTCACAATCTGCCGCTGATGGTAGACGCGGCTGCAGAAGAAGATTTCCGCAAGTACATCGCCATGGGCGCCGACCTGGTATGCTACAGCGGTGCCAAGGCTCTGGAAGCGACCACATCTGGCTTTGTCACCGGTAAGAAAGAGCTCATTTCCTATATTAAAAAGCAGTATCACGGTGTAGGACGTGCCATGAAGGTGGGAAAAGAGGCCATCATGGGACTGCTGGCAGCTCTGGAGCAGTATGAGAACAAGGACAAGAAAGCTGAAGTAGAAAAGAATGTCAAGATTGTGGATTGGCTGGTGGACGAGATCAACCAGATCCCGAACCTGAAGGCACAGAAGATTCAGGACGAGGCCGGACGGGCGATTTTCCGTGCGC
>CABIXM010000004.1:34580-211792 GCA_902362725.1 Clostridiaceae bacterium
ATACATGGACGTACTGGAGGGTAATCTTTCCGTAGGTCTGGGCGGCGGAAATCCGGCACAGTGGAGAGCCGTAGCGGAGATCGCGAAAGAGGTTAAGGCGAACCACTTCAACCAGGCGTTCTGCGCAGTTGGCTGGACCAGAGCAAATCTGGGAACCGATGAGATTCATCTAAACTCCATGTGTGCTCCCTGCGGCAAGGTTGGCTATGTAAAGATTTCCACAGGCCCGCTGTCCAAGGAGTGTGCAGAGCCGGCTATCGTCCCGGTAGACACCGCTATCGCCATGATCAAGGAGATGGGCGGCAACTCCATCAAGTACTTCCCCATGGGCGGACTGAAGTGCAAGGATGAGATGAAGGCTGTAGCTGAGGCTTGTGCAAGAAACCACTTCATCATGGAGCCGACCGGCGGTATCGACCTGGATAACTTCCGCGAGATCATGGAGACCATCCTGAACGCCGGCGTAGAGAAGGTGATTCCGCACGTATACTCCTCTATCATCGACAAGGCTACCGGCAACACCCGCATTGAGGATGTGAAGAAGCTGCTGGCTATCGTGAAAGAGCTGGTATAAAAATAGTTCCATAATAAATGACCCTACATATGAGACAGAAGAGAAGGGCAGGAGGCCGTAAGACCGACCTGCCTTTTTTATGTTCCTGAGTCTCAAAAGTATAGGAAAATCGCACAAAAACGGCTCCGTGTGTATCATGCAAAATCACGAAAAACAGAAAATAGAAGAAAAAATATTAGAAAAACAGAAAATATTCTGGTAATATAAAAATATAGTAGCTAATAAACCGTTTCGCTGACCGCGCACGGTTTTTTTGTGTAAAGGAAAGAACGAATGATGATAAGAAGGAGGTTTCTCATGTTTGAAAAAGGCGGCTATATTGTGTATGGAACGACAGGCGTGTGTCAGATAGAAGATATTACAGGAATGAAGAGTAAGGGAGCCTCCGGTGAGAAGCTGTATTATGTGCTGCGACCCTGCTTCCAGAAGGGCAATACCATCTTTACCCCGGTGGATAACGGGAAGATTGCCATGCGGGCCGCTATGACCAGGGAAGAGGCGGAAATGCTGATAAAGCGGATTCCGCAGATAGAGGAGCTGGAGGAAGCCGACGACAGGGAGCGGGAGCGCCTTTACAAAGAAGCCATCAAAAGCGGTAAGCCGGGGGAATGGATCCGGATTATCAAGACCTCCTATCTCCGGAGCCGGAAGCGTGAGGCGGAAGGCAAGCGGGCCACTACGGTGGACGATCGGTATTTCCATACGGCGGAGGAGCATCTGTATGCGGAGCTGGCTGTCGTGCTGGGAATGGAGAAGGACGATGTGCGACAGTATATCGGGCAGAAAATTGATCTGCTGGAGGTATAGATAGCGGATATGGTAGTGGGACGAAAAGCCGGAAAGGTTTTTCGTCCTTTTCAGATCCGGAAAAGAAAGAAAAACTTAAGAATTGGCAGATTGACAGGTGCAGCTGTTTATGGTAAGGTTTAATTGAATAAACCGGTTTAAAGTGATAGACTATATAACATGGAAAAGATATGGAGGTGCAAAATCTCAATGGAAGATTTAAAGTTATACGACGCGGAATACCGTCTGCTGGAAATTGTATGGGAAAAGGAGCCCTTAAGCTCCACAGAACTTTACAAGGAATGCCTGCCGAGACTGGGCTGGAAGAAATCGACCACTTACACAGTGCTTCGAAAGCTGGTAGAACGGAAAATTCTGAAAAATGAGAATGGGGCTGTGACAGCCCTGGTAAAGAAGGAGACTGTGCAGCGTTACGAGAGCCAGGCTGTGGTGGAAAAATGGTTTGACCATTCTCTGCCGGGCTTTGTGGCAGCATTCCTGGGAGAGAAGAAGCTCAGCCGGAAAGAGGCTGAGGAACTGAAGCAGCTGATTGACACTTATCAGGAAGACGGGGAGGATATGAGATGACGGACTTTATGACGGTATTGGGAAATCTGACTTTGGCTGCTTCACTGGCGGTTCTGCTGGTTCTGGCGGTGCGGGCGCTTCTTGCGCGGCTGCCCAAGCGATATCTGACATTTTTGTGGCTGCCGGTTTTCTTCCGGGCGGTGTGTCCGGTTTCATTTCAGTCATCTTTCAGTCTTTACCGGATTCTGAATGGAGTGCCGGGCTTTCACTCTACAGGTGGCAGAATGACCTTTACTCTGGCCGGATACCAGAGTGCAAGGATAACAGCAGTGCTGGAGCGCATAGGAAGCGCACTGAGCGATGGAAAGGGTGCTGCGGCTGTAAATGCGGCGACGGTAACGGAGGCAGGAGCAGAGGTTATATTGGAAAATATCCTGTTTGGAATCTGGCTGGGCGGCGTGACAGTGGTGTTGCTTTACGGTCTGTTTTCCTGGCTGCGGCTGCGCAGGAAGACTGCTCTGGCAGTGAAGCTGGAAGAGGGCGTCTATGAGTCAGATTGGATAGGCTCTGCCTTCCTGATGGGCTTTTTTCGGCCGCGGATTTATCTCCCGGCAGGACTTACGTCAGAAGAACGGATTCTGGTACTGACGCATGAGAAGACCCATAAGCGGCGTCAGGATTCCCGGGTAAAATTGTTGGCCTGGCTGGTATGTGTGGTACACTGGTTCAATCCCCTGCTGTGGCAGGCCTTTATACTGCTGGCCCGGGATATGGAGATGGCCTGCGATGAACAGGTGCTGGAACAGTTGGGGACGGAGGAAAAGAAGCGTTACAGTACCTTCTTGCTGAAACTTTCCGCACCGGGCGCGTTTCTGACTGGTACGCCGGTGGCTTTCGGAGAGAATTCCGTGAAGAGCCGGATTAAGAATATTCTCCGATATAAAAAGACCAGGGCAGGAATCGCGGCGGCAGCCGTGGCGCTGGTGGCGGGCGCAGCCTGGTTCTGCCTGTCCAATCCGGCTTCGACTTTCGACGAGGACATCATCGGCGGCGCGGACGGTCCCACTTCCATCTTTCTGGCCGGAAAACTGAGCAGCGGAGATGATACGGCTTCCTTTGTATCCGGTGAAAATTTGAAGCTGGGTGGTGATGAGGAAAAAATTTACGAGGTGGTAAAAACCTTTGCGGAAGCGGCAGGCAATCGGGACGCGGATACCGTCTGGGAATTGTTGAGCCCGGTGCTGCAGCACAGTGACGACCTGGGTATCCAGGTGCTGGAAGACGGGACCAAGACCATGGGCGTATCCAGCCCATTTCTGGCAGACGGCCCGACCATCAGCCTGAGCATTGGAGACGGCAATGCAGAGGCAGAGATTACCTATCCGTCCATGACCAGCGATCCTTTGTGGTGGTCCTGGAAGGATTATATTACACTGGAAAAGAACGGGGATACCTACCGTGTGACGGCCTGGAAAACGAAATATTATGATGATATCACCAGTGCTGCAGAATTTGAGGAGGCTTACCGGATGTGGCAGCCGGATTATCTGAAGCCCACGGACGAAACGGCGGATCTGGATTCCAGCTTCGCTTCCTATCTGGTGAAGAACGATGTGGCAGAGTCCTATTATGGGGAAGCATTTTCCACACCGGTGAAGGCACTGGAGACGACTCTGCACGTGTCCGGCGGCATAGGGAAGACGGAAGACGCGGATGGCGGCGATGTATGGGTCAATTATGAGTTCCCGGACGGACCCATCCGGGTGCGGATGACCCAGCCGGGTATCGACGAGGGCAGCCGGATCTGGGTGCCGAAGGAGATTCCCATGGGGTAAAGAGAAAGTAGCCAATGTGAAAATGAATAGCGAAAGCGTACAAAAGGAACTGGAATAGAACTTGGATACAGTTCCTTTTTGCGGCCATTCTTTATGGCTGTCTATGCAGCTTTTCATCTATATCAACCAATATAATGTCCGGCCCGATTTGCCTGATCTTACACCAGGGAATCTCACACTCATTTTCTTTCCCCAGGAAGCCCCAGAGCTTTTCGCTGGTGGTGGTAAGTAACGCCAGGATACAGCCGTTTTTTGGATCAAAGACCAGATCGGATACACAGCCCAGGCGCTTGCAGTCATGGATATTAATCACATCTTTTTCACGCAGTTCGCAGAAAGTCATGAGATGCTCCTGGAAGAAAGTTTCTTAAATTATTTTATGCAATAGAAACGGAGATGTGCAGAAGCTTAAAAATCTTTTTCCGGCGATTTCTTATCATTTCCTATGACAATGATTGACATAAAACCAGAAGATGTACTATACTGGAACCATCAAAAAACCGGAGGATAATGGAATGAAGTGCCCATTTTGCAGTCAGGAAAATACACGCGTGATTGATTCAAGACCGGCAGACGACAACAGCTCAATCCGCCGCCGCCGTCTCTGCGACGCATGCGGCAAGCGGTTTACCACCTATGAGAAGATCGAGACGATTCCGGTCATGGTAATAAAGAAGGATAACAACCGGGAGCATTATGACAGAAGTAAGATTGAGGACGGTATCTTAAGAGCCTGCCACAAGCGGCCGGTGCCCTTAAAGAACATCAATGCCATGATAGACGGCATCGAGAGTGATATTTTCAACCGGGAGGAGCGGGAGATTCCAAGCTCTGTCATCGGCGAGATGGTCATGGATCGCTTAAAGGATCTGGATTCCGTGGCCTACGTGCGCTTTGCCTCTGTATACAGGGAGTTTAAGGATGTAAATACCTTCTTAAGCGAGCTGAAGAAAATGTTAGGAAATTAGTAAGGAGAAATGATTTTGTTTCAGGCATTTTACCCGAAAGAATACGTAGATTCCACCTATGAAATTGATTTTGAAGGTCTGTATCGCAGGGGCTACCGCGGCATCCTGTTTGATGTGGACAATACCCTGGTACCTCATGGAGCTCCCGCTACCGCACAGAGCGTGGAGCTCTTTCAGCGGCTTCACGAGATGGGCTTCGCCACCTGTCTCATTTCCAATAATAAGGAACCCCGGGTGCGTCCCTTCGCGGACGCCATGGAGACGCCCTTTGTATACAAGGCAGACAAGCCCAGCCGCCGGGGATATCAGGAGGGCATGGCCCGTATGGGTACGGACCGGAGCAATACGCTGTTTATCGGCGATCAGCTGTTTACCGATGTGTGGGGAGCGAACCGGGCGGGAATGTATTCGATCCTGGTAAAGCCCATCGATCCCCATGAGGAGATTCAGATTGTGCTGAAGCGTTATCTGGAGAAGATCGTTTTATTTTTCTATAAGAGAAGGGAAGCGAAGAAATGATATCGAAGATATCAGAGCTTTTAAAAGAAAAAAAGGTGGACGGGGCCCTGGTGTCCAGCCCGGCCAATATCCGCTATCTCAGCGGCTTTGCGGGCACGGAGAGTTATCTGTACCTGACTCCGGAGCGGAAAGTGATTCTGACGGACAGCCGCTATACCCTGCAGGCGGAAGAGGAAGGAAAAGGATGTGAGGTTCAGACCATGAGCCGTGAGCGGAGCTATGGCGTGATGCTCGGCGAGCTTCTTCGGGAAGATGGTGTGGAGCGCCTGGGCTTTGAGGAAAATGCCATGCTTTACGGTACCTGGAACAGCCTCTGGAAGAAATCGGGCTTTGGGCCGAAGCACTGGTTTATGCTGGGCGACAGCCTGTCGGAGCTTCGTGTGATTAAAAATGAGCAGGAATTGCAGTGGATGGAGAAGGCAGAGAGCATCGGCGACGCGGCATTTTCCTATATTTTAAATGAACTGAAGCCGGGCGTCACCGAGCTGGAAATCGCGGCCAAGCTGGAATACTATATGCGCAGCCACGGGGCCGAGAGTACCAGCTTCGATACCATTGTGGCTTCAGGATATCATTCGGCCATGCCCCATGCGGTTCCGTCTGAGAAGAAACTGGAGCCAGGTGATTTCGTGACGATGGATTTCGGCTGCCGGTATCATGGCTACTGTTCCGATATGACCCGGACGGTGGTGATAGGTAAGGCAAGCGAGAAGCAGAAGGAGGTCTATCATGTGGTGCTGGAGGCACAGAAGACCGCGCTTGCGGGCCTGAAACCGGGCATGACCTGCGCTGAGGGCGACAGGCTGGCCAGGGACGTCATAGAGAAGGCGGGCTACGGGCAGTATTTCGGTCATTCCCTGGGCCATTCCGTCGGTCTGGAGATTCATGAGAAGCCGGCCCTGTCGCCCAAGGACGGACATGTGCTGCGTCCGGGCATGATCGAGACCGTGGAGCCCGGTGTCTACATCCCGGATTTTGGGGGCGTCCGCATCGAGGATATGGTGGTTCTTACAGAGAATGGCATCCGCAATCTGACCCATTCGCCAAAGGAATTGACAGAAGTATAAGAATGGACGCAGAAAAGTCTTGAAAAAGCGACGGTTTTATTATAGAATACAATTTAGGTAATTGTGTGCGAGCAGTTACAAGTTAAATTTTCATGCGCAGAGGGTTGCGCTTAAGACATTAGGAGGAAGTTTAAGAATGATTTCAGCAGGAGATTTTAGAAACGGCGTTACACTTGAGATTGAAGGCAACGTATATCAGATCATGGAGTTCCAGCATGTAAAGCCGGGTAAGGGCGCGGCTTTCGTAAGAACAAAGCTGAAGAACATCATCAACGGCGGCGTGGTTGAGAAGACCTTCCGTCCGACCGAGAAGTTCCCGGCAGCAAGAATCGACCGTGTAGAGATGCAGTATCTGTACAACGACGGCGACCTGTACAACTTCATGAACACAGAGAACTACGATCAGATCGCTCTGAACAAGGATGATATCGGAGATTCCCTGAAGTTCGTAAAAGAGAACGAGATGGTTAAGGTATGTTCCTACAATGGCAACGTATTTGCAGTAGAGCCGCCTCTCTTCGTAGAGCTGGAGATCACAGATACAGAGCCGGGCTTCAAGGGCGATACCGCTACAGGTGCAACCAAGCCGGCTACCGTAGAGACAGGCGCGGTTGTATATGTACCGCTGTTCGTAGAGCAGGGTGACAAGATTAAGATCGACACCCGTACAGGAGAGTACCTGTCCAGAGTATAAATTTTGAATTTGGAGGAGCATTCCGCAGGAATAAAAGCTGCGGGGTGCTCTTTTTCGCTTTATAGGAAATAATATGTTACATGAAAGTACGAAGGATTCCGATAGAGCAAAAAGCCCCTCCGGGGAATCGCGCTCGGCGCAGTGGTAGATGGTTGCCAAAGCATCGTGCAGGCAAAATAAAAAGACCTGAACCGCAGGGATTCAGGTCTTTTCGTAACTGCATCTGACTAGATTCGAACTAGCGGCACCTGGCGTCGGAGGCCAGTGCTCTATCCACTGAGCTACAGATGCATATCTGCTACCTATCTATATTACAACAAAACTTGCCGGTGTGCAAGCAAAAAATAAAAAAAGTTAAAAATGAAATTTTTATAAACTCCTTGCAAAAGGAAAACTCTCCCAGTATAATGAGAACAACTTCAAAATTTCAGCAGCGCGTCGCTGCATCCTTCCCCGGGAAAGCAAAAGGGTAACTGAGAATACAAAAGCGAAGAAAACAGGACAGAGTATAGAAAGGAAAACGATGAACTA
This sequence comes from Clostridiaceae bacterium, assembly GCA_902362725.1. Taxonomy (GTDB): domain Bacteria; phylum Bacillota; class Clostridia; order Lachnospirales; family Lachnospiraceae; genus Laedolimicola; species Laedolimicola ammoniilytica. The sequence continues at coordinate 42,083 of CABIXM010000004.1, forward strand.
TCAGGAATTTATAGGTTCCGTGACGGGCTTTCTTCGCGAATCACTGCCCGGCGGGACGAAATTACAGCTGATCCCGCTGGAGAAAAATAACGGGGTCATCATGGACGGACTTTCCATCCGGAAGGAGGGAAAGCGGGTGGCGCCGATGATTTATCTGGACGCCTGGTACCGGGAATATCTGGATGGCAGATCGCTGCGCGGAATCTGCGATCAGATCCTGGAATGCTGCGAGGAGCCGGATTTGGAGAACCGCTTTGACGTGGATTTCTTCCGGAATCCGGAACGGGTGCGCCCTACAGTGGTGTACAAGCTGATTCACTATGAGAAAAATAAGGAATTGCTGAAGGAGATTCCCCATCTCCCCTTTCTCGATCTGGCGGTAGTCTTTTACTGCCTGCTGACCGACACGCCGGTGGGACATGCCACGGTGCTGATTCATAACAGTCATCTGGAGCTCTGGGGGAAGAACACTTCCTGGCTTTACAAGGCGGCCAGAGAGAATACGGAGCGGCTGCTGCCGGGGAAGCTGGTCAGCATGGAGGATATGATTTATGACCTGTCCGGAGGGCGGCAGGAAGCGGCCTATGCGGGCGTCCCCATGTACGTACTGACTAACAGCCGGAAATCCTACGGCGCGGCCTGCCTGCTCTATCCGGGAACTCTGGACAAATGCTTCCGACGGTTTGGGGAGAGCTACTATCTGCTGCCCAGCAGCGTCCATGAGGTAATCCTGATCCCGGTCTCTGCAGTGGCGGACAGCGGGGAGCTCTCTGCTTTGGTACGGGAAATGAACCGGACGCAGGTGCGGAATACAGAGGTCCTGTCGGACACGGTTTACTGTTATTCGGAACAGTCCGGCCGGTTGGAAATGATAGAAGTTTAAGAAATGTTATGGAATTTTCACAAATTTATCACAATTTATGGTTGCCTTTTGCTCTCAAGTTTGTTACAATCGATTTGTTACGAAATTGTTACAAACTTGAAATGGCTTGGAGGCAACGATGAAATCAGATAATATAAAAGGATTTTTTGATAAGGAGAACTTCGGCGCATGGGTGACCGGACACAAGCGTCAGGTAGCAGTGGGCTGTATCGCCGCCTGCCTGGTGATTGCGGCGGGAGGCAGTGTCATCGGCAGCAGCAGGAATAAGAGCACGGAAGGCCAGGAGGGGGCTGTTGTGACCACCAGCGCAGCTGAGGACGCGGCGGCTGCAGAGAAGCAGGCAGTCGAGGAGGCCAATCCGCTGGAGCAGGACGCTTACCCGGAGGTCAATGAACTGGTGCAGAAGTACTATGAGGATATGTCCACCGGAGACGTGGAAGGTCTGGCATCTGTAGAGGATCAGATCAGCGAGGAGGAGCAGAACCGAATCCTGCGTTCCAGGGATCTGGTGGAGGGCTATCAGAATATCTCCTGCTATACCAAAAAGGGCCTGGAGGAGAATTCCTACCTGGTATTCGTGTACTATGAATTGAAGTTTGCACAGATTGATACCCCGGCGCCGGGACTTTCTCCGCTGTACGTCTACACCAATGACGAGGGCAATCTGGTCATTTTCAACGGCGAGGCAAGCGATGAGCTGAACGCTTACGTGCAGAAGGTGGCCCAGGATGACGACGTGATGGCACTCCGCGAGGAGGTCAAGACCAAGTACGAGGAGGCCAAGGCCACAGACGAAAACCTGGCGAAGCAGGAGGAACGTTACCTGAAGATCGCCCAGGAGTCCGTTGCAAATGAGGAGACTGCGGAAGAGGAGACAAGCGCCGAGGAAACGACAGAGGAGACCCCGGAGGAGAGTACAGAGGAAACGGCGCAGGAGGAGGCTCCGGCAGAGAGTACTGGCAGCGCGACGGCCCAGAACCGTGAGACCCGCTTCAAGGAGAGCGTGCGTCTTCGCGCGGAGGCCAGCACAGACGCGGAGTATCTGGGAACCGCATATCAGGGCGAGCATGTCACCCAGATCGAGAGCTACGACAACGGTTGGAGCAAGATCAGCTACAGCGGCAAGGAGTGCTACTGCAAGACTGAGTTCCTGGAGTAAGCAGAACCGAAGCAAAAGTGAATAAATTTTAAAAATCTCCATATTCTATGAGCGAAAGCCCGGGTGGCAGACGCTCATGGAAAGGAGATTTTTTTATGCTTACGAACGCAGATTTGGCGGTGCTGAATGAGGCCTACCGCAGCAGTCGCAAAGGGGTGGAGACCATCAACACGGTCATCAGCAAGGTATACGACGATGATCTGGCCCTGGATCTGAACCGGCAGGCCGTGCATTTTCTGGCCTTTGAGAATAAGGCGGCGGAGGAGATACGAAAAGCCAGCGAACGGCCGGAGGCTGCCTCCGCAGTGGGAAAGGCGGCTGCCTGGACGGCTCTGCAGGCTGCTACCCTTATGAACACCAGCACCGGACATGTGGCCGAGCTGATGATCGAGGGCAACGCAAAGGGTATCACGGATCTGATGAAGGCGGTCAAGAAAAATCAGGAAGCGAAGCGGGAATACTGCGAGCTGGCGGAAGAGCTGATGGATTTCGAGGAGAAGAACATCGAATGTCTGAAAAATTATCTGGATGAATCGGGCAAGAAGGTGTAAAAACCTTAAAAATTTAAGTGATAAATTCCAGAAGTGAAAAATTTTTTGGATTTTTTGTAAAAAACCCTTGCAAATGGAGAAAGACCATGGCATAATAAACCACGACAAAGGCGTCAAAAGGAAGCGTGAGAACAGGATTCGCGTTTCTATTTTGAAACGCCTTTTTTTGTACCAGAAAATAAAAGGGAAATACACGAGGAGGAAACGAAAAAATGTCTTATGTTGATGAAGTGATCGAAGCAGTCGTTGCAAAAAACCCGGGTGAACCGGAGTTCCATCAGGCAGTCAAAGAGGTTCTGGAGTCCTTGCGTCCGGTAGTGGAAGCGCATGAGGAGCAGTACCGCAGAGAGGCAATTCTGGAGCGTCTGGTTGAGCCGGAGCGTCAGATTAAGTTCCGTGTTCCGTGGGTAGATGATAAAGGACAGGTTCAGGTAAACGTAGGTTACCGCGTACAGTTCAACAGCGCCATCGGACCGTACAAGGGAGGCCTTCGTCTCCATCCGTCCGTAAATGTGGGAATTATCAAGTTCCTGGGTTTTGAGCAGATCTTCAAAAATTCTCTGACCGGCCTGCCCATCGGCGGCGGCAAGGGCGGCTCTGATTTCGACCCGAAGGGCAAGTCTGACCGTGAAGTTATGGCATTCTGCCAGAGCTTTATGACAGAGCTTTACAGACATATCGGAAAGGATACCGACGTTCCGGCAGGCGATATCGGAACCGGCGCAAGAGAGATTGGATATATGTATGGCCAGTATAAGAGACTGACCGGTCTCTATGAGGGTGTGCTGACAGGAAAGGGACTTTCCTACGGCGGATCTCTGGCCAGAACCGAGGCTACCGGCTACGGACTTCTGTATTTCACACAGGAAATGCTGAAGGCCAACGGCATCGACATCGCAGGCAAGACCGCTGCAGTATCCGGTTCCGGTAACGTAGCTATCTACGCCATCGAAAAGGCGACTCAGCTGGGCGTCAAGGTTTTGACCTGCAGCGACTCCAACGGCTGGGTATACGATCCGGAAGGCATTGACGTGGCAGCCTTGAAGGAGATCAAAGAGGTAAACCGTGCCCGCCTGACTGAGTATAAGAAGTATCGTCCGAACTCCGAGTACCATGAAGGACGCGGCGTATGGAGCGTAAAGGTAGACCTGGCACTTCCGTGCGCGACCCAGAACGAGCTTCTGCTGGATGACGCAAAGGCACTGGCAGAAAATGGCTGCATCGCAGTGGCAGAGGGCGCAAATATGCCGACTACTCTGGAGGCTACACAGTACATTCAGGAGCACGGTATTCTGTTTGCACCGGGTAAGGCGTCCAACGCAGGCGGCGTAGCTACATCCGCACTGGAGATGTCCCAGAACAGCGAGCGTCTGAGCTGGACCTTCGAAGAGGTAGACGCAAAGCTTCAGAACATCATGGTAAATATCTTCCACAACGCATCCGACGCTGCAGAGCGTTACGGCTACGCAAAGAACTATGTGGTAGGCGCGAACATCGCAGGCTTCGAGAAGGTTGTAAATGCTATGCTGGCACAGGGAGTTTGCTAGTTACTGCTCACAGGCACTGTCCCGCGAGGTGTTTTGGCATGGATATGCCAAAGTCCCGAGTTGTGTAAGCGCGAATTTACGCAGAATGCGTAAATTCTGTGCATCGCGAAGCGTGTTACTGGAACGCAGTGAACAGTAACATTTGCTAATCCCGTAAGACCTGGCTTGATTCTTCCTTGCTTCTGACGGAAATATCCAGTATAATAGGCAGTGGTGAATGGATTTTAAAAATCCATTTGCCGCTGCTATTTTTTCGCGGGCAACGAGCAAAAGTCCGTGCTTGCACGGGACCTTGGTGACTGCTGCGAAAACTTGGGAAATGTGAAGAGCACATTTCTCCTAGTTTATTTGCCTGTAAAATGAGGCAGGCGGGAGGAGATTATGGAAGAAATTCGTTTGAATAAATATCTGAGCGAAGCCGGCGTATGCTCGAGGCGCGAAGCGGACAGACTCATAGAGGCAGGCAAAGTGCTGATAGACGGCGAACCAGCCCGGATGGGACAGCGCGTGCAGCCCGGACAGAAAGTCCAGGTGGGCGATACGATTCTCGGCGGAGAGAAAGAGGAGCAGATTCTGTTGGCAGTCTACAAGCCGCCTGGCGTCATCTGCACCACTGACCGGCGGGAGAAGAGCAACATCGTGGATTATGTGGGCTATCCCAGCCGTATTTATCCCATCGGAAGACTGGACAAGGATTCGGAAGGGCTGATCCTCATGACCAACGACGGCAGCCTGGTGAACCGGATGATGCGCTCCACGAACCATCATGAGAAGGAATACCTGGTGCGGGTCAATAAGCTCGTGACCGACGCCTTTTTGCAGAAGATGGCCTCCGGTGTACGGATTCGGAAGGTGGAAAAGGGAGAGGTCCTGCTGGACGCTGTGACCCGCCCTTGCGAAGTGGAAAAACTTGGAAAATGCAGCTTCCGCATCGTGCTGACGCAGGGGTTGAACCGGCAGATCCGCCGTATGTGCGAGACCCTCGGCTACCATGTGGAGCATCTGAAACGCATCCGCGTCCTGAACATCGAGCTGAAGGGCATGAAGCCCGGCACCTGGCGGAAAATCAACGACCGGGAGATGGCGGAGCTTCAGGAACTTCTGAAGGACTCTAAAAATTAGGAAGACAGAGCATGAATAAGATAGAAGAAAAAAAGAAGCGTCAGAAAGAGCTGACGGAAAAGTTAAACGCAGCCAGCCGTGCTTATTATCAGGAAGCCCGGGAAATCATGAGTAACTATGAGTACGACGCGTTGTATGACGAGTTGGCGGCCCTGGAACAGGAGACCGGCACCACCATGGCCGGAAGCCCCACCGCCCATGTGGGCTACGAGGTCTTAAGCGAGCTTCCCAAGGAGCGCCACGAGAGCCCCATGTTGTCCCTGGACAAGACCAAGGATCGGGATGTTCTGGCGGCCTGGATTGGCGAACACCGCACGCTGCTTTCCTGGAAGCTGGACGGGCTGACCATCGTGTTGACCTACCGGAACGGCGGGCTCTTCAAAGCAGTTACCCGAGGTAACGGCGAAGTGGGCGAGGTCATCACCAACAACGCGAAGGTCTTCAAAAATGTGCCCCTTCGAATTCCGTTCCAGGGAGAACTGGTGCTTCGCGGCGAGGCGGTCATCGGCTATAAAGAGTTTGAGCGGATCAACGAAGAGATCCCTGAGGCGGACGCCAAGTATAAGAACCCCCGAAACCTGTGCAGCGGTTCGGTACGGCAGCTAAATAATGAAATTACGGCAAAACGGAACGTCCATTTCTTTGCCTTTGCGCTGGTGCGGGCCGAGGGTGTGGACTTTGAGAATTCCCGGGAGAAGCAGTTCCTGTGGCTTCGTGATCAGGGCTTCGATGTGGTGGAATATAAGGTGGTCACCGGCGTTACCCTGCCGGAGAACATGGATTGGTTTGCGGAGCACATCGAGACCAGTGAATATCCTTCCGACGGTCTGGTGGCCCTGTACGACGACATTGCCTATGGCGAGTCTCTGGGCAGAACCGCCAAGTTTCCCCGCAATTCTATGGCTTTTAAATGGGCGGATGAAATCCGGGAGACCACATTAAAGGAAATCGAGTGGAGCCCGTCCAGAACAGGACTTATCAACCCGGTGGCCATCTTCGATCCGGTGGAGCTGGAGGGAACCACCGTGAGCCGCGCCAGCGTCCACAACATCAGCATCATGCGGGGCCTGGAGCTGGGCGTGGGCGATATCATTGAAGTATACAAAGCGAATATGATCATTCCGCAGATCGCGGAAAATAAGACAAGGAGCGGCGTCCGGGATATCCCTGCGGTCTGTCCGGTCTGTGGTGGAGCCACGGAGATCCGGAAGGTTGGCGACGTGGAATCCCTTTACTGCACGAACCCGGAGTGCCAGGCTAAGAAGATAAAGTCCTTCACCCTGTTTGTGAGCCGGGACGCCCTGAATATCGAGGGACTGTCCGAGGCCAGCCTGGAAAAATTCATCGGCCGAGGCTTCATTCACGAATTCGCGGACATCTTTAAGTTGAGCGCCCACAAGGCGGAGATTGTGGAAATGGAGGGCTTCGGGGAGAAGTCTTATGAGAATCTGATCGCCAGCATCGAGCGGGCCAGAACAACCACCCTTGCGAAGGTCATTTACAGCCTGGGAATCCCGAATGTGGGCTTATCCGGCGCGAAGCTGATCTGCCGCAGGTTTGGGGATGAGGTGGACGAAGTGCTGGGAGCCGACGAGGAAGCCCTGGCGGCCATCGACGGCATCGGCGCAGTCATTGCCGGTAACTTTGTGAAGTATTTTCAGGATGCCGGGAAACGGGAGCGCTTCGGCCGCCTGCTTTCCGAGCTGACCCTTGTGAAAGAGGAGACGTCGGGTGACCAGGATCTGAAGGGCAGGGTCTTCGTGGTGACCGGAAGCCTGAATTATTTCGCCAATCGGAATGAGCTGAAGGAACAGATCGAGAAGCGTGGCGGCAAGGTGACCGGAAGTGTCACCGGCAAGACAGATTATCTGATCAATAACGACACGGCTTCTTCATCGTCAAAGAATAAGAAGGCCAAAGAGCTTGGCATCCCGATTATTTCCGAGGAGGATTTTCTGAAGCTATGAGTGAGAAAAAGATTGTATTTTTTGACATAGACGGAACGATTTACGAGTTCGGGAAAGGGACGCCGGAGAGTACCCGGGAAGCCATGCAAAAGCTTCGGGAAAATGGCCATATCGTCATTATCTGCACCGGCAGGCCCGTCTCGTCCCTGTTCCCGGAGGTGCTTTCCCTGCCCCACGACGGTATCATCAGCGGCGCGGGTACCCGGGTAGAGTTTGGCGACAAGGTGCTGCGCAATGAGCTGCTCCCGAATGAACTTCTGATGCAGACCGTGCCAAGGCTGGAGAAGAACGGTTGCTGGGTGGTGCTGGAAGGACCGGAGTACTTAAGCTGCCGTCTGGAGGATGCACAGGGACGGGAGTTTTTCCGGATTGTGAAGCGCCTGCAGGAGGAATATCCGGAGCGACTGAAGGAAATAGATCCGATGAATGACCGAGCCTGTAAGATTACCGTGCGGATATCCGATATGGAGGCTTTTGAAAAGCTGGTGCCGGAGCTGTCCCGGGCTTTTGAACTGGCCCGCTATGAAGCGCAGCCCTATACGGAAATGATGCCGAAGGGCATCTCCAAGGCCGACGGCATCCGCATTCTTCTGGAGGAGCTGGAGATTCCGCTTAAGAACACCTACGCCTTCGGCGACGGCCCCAACGATGTGGAGATGCTGGAATACGTGGAGTACGGCACAGCCATGGGCAACGCAGAAAAACAGGTACTGGAAATGGCCCCCTACCGGACAGAAGGTATGTGGGAGGATGGTATTTATCATGCACTGCGAAGATACGGCCTGATCTAAAAAAAGTTCAGTACAGCCCGAAGCACTTGCTGCTGAGGGCGTAAGAAAGTGATTCAGGAGTGCAAAATCCCATCGGCGAAGCCGATTCTCATGGATTTTGCATTGTAACTGGTCAGGTACTGAACAGTTACAGGTTTTATCGCATAAGGAGGAGAAGGTTATGGACAAGAAGTTGTACGAACTGATGAACTGGCCGCGTATCGAGGCCCTGGTGTATTCGGAGGAGGACGAGCCTCAGGAGATCTTAGGTCCCCATAAGGTGAAGGGCGGCACCCTGATTCAGGCCTTTCTGCCGACAGCAGTCCGGATGGAAGTAATTTTGAAGGATACGGGAAAGGCCGTAGAAATGGAAAAGGCAGACGATGGAGGCTTCTTCGCCGCGCTGGTTCCGGGCAGAAAGATTCCGTCCTATCATTTCCGGGTTACATACGACAACGATATGGTGCAGGAGCTGGAGGATATCTACCGGTTCACGCCGCAGGTATTTACAAAAGCAGATCTGGAAGCATTTGGAAAAGGCATCCATTACACGATCTATGAGAAAATGGGCGCGCACCCCATGACCATCGACGGTGTGGAGGGCACTTATTTTGCAGTCTGGGCGCCGAACGCGGAGCGTGTCAGCGTGGTGGGCGACTTTAATATGTGGGACGGCCGCCGCAATCCGATGATTCAGATCAGAGAGGCGGGCATCCACGAGCTGTTTATCCCGGGTCTGAAAGCAGGGGCCTGCTATAAATACGAGATCAAGACGAAGCAGGGACTGCCGATGCTGAAGGCCGATCCTTACGCCAACGCGGCGGAGCTGCGGCCCAACACAGCTTCGGTGATTACCGATCTGACCGGCTTTGCCTGGACTGATGAGAAATGGCTGGAGAAGCGGAAAGCGACAGATTACAGGAAAGAGCCCCTGCTGATCTATGAGGTGCATCTGGGAAGCTGGCGGAAGCCGGATCCGGATGCGGAGGACGCGCGGGAATTCTATACCTACCGGGAACTGGCCCCGATGCTTGCTTCTTATGTGAAAGAGATGGGTTACACGCATGTGGAGATAATGCCGATCATGGAGCATCCACTGGATGAGTCCTGGGGTTATCAGGTGACCGGGTATTATGCGCCCACGGCGCGCTATGGTACGCCGGAGGACTTCATGTATTTCATGAACTATATGCATGAGCAGGGTATCGGCGTGATTCTGGACTGGGTTCCGGCCCATTTTCCCAAGGACGCCTTTGGACTGGCGGGCTTCGACGGCACCTGCCTCTATGAGCATTTTGACCCGCGGCAGGGCGAACATCCTCACTGGGGAACGCTCCTTTACAACTATGGACGTCCGGAGGTGAAAAACTTCCTGATTGCCAATGCCCTGTTCTGGACGGAAAAGTACCATGCCGACGGCATCCGCATGGACGCGGTGGCATCGATGCTGTACCTGGACTATGGAAAAAATGAGGGCGAATGGATCCCGAATCAGTATGGCGGAAAGGAGAACCTGGAGTCTATTGAGTTCCTGAAGCACCTGAATTCCATCTACAAGAAGCGAAAAGATGGAGCGCTTTTGATTGCTGAGGAATCCACCGCATGGCCCAAGGTGACCGGAGCGCTGGAGCATGACGGCCTTGGTTTTGATTTCAAATGGAACATGGGCTGGATGAATGATTTCCTGGGCTATATGCATTATGACCCGGTATTCCGCGGTTACCACCATGGCGAGCTGACCTTCAGCTTCATCTACGCCTGGAGTGAGAACTTTATCTTAAGTCTCTCCCACGACGAGGTGGTACACGGCAAGTCCCCCATGGTGGGAAAGATGCCGGGCGACCGGGATTCCGAGCTTAATAACCTGCGGGCGGCTTACGGCTTCATGGCCATGCACCCGGGCAAGAAGCTCCTTTTCATGGGACAGGAATTTGCCACCTTCGATGAATGGAACGAGAAGGAAAGCCTGGACTGGGATCTTCTGCAGTATCAGGATCACAGCGATATGCAAGGCTATGTGAAGGCTCTGAACAGCTTGATAAAGGCGCATCCGGCACTCTACGCAGACGATTGCAGACCTGAGGGCTTCCAGTGGATTAACAATATCTCCGCCAATGAAAATATGCTGGTATTCCTGCGGAAGGCTGAAGGAGAGATCCTGTTAGTGGTATGCAACTTCTCTCCGCTGGTCTATGAGAAGCATAAAATCGGCGTACCCTTCGAAGGCAAATATAAGGAGATCTTCAATAGCGACAGCGAAGAATTCGGCGGCTCCGACGTCCGCAATAAGCGGGTGAAGACGTCGAAGAAGTCCGAGTGCGACGGCTTTGAGAATTCCATCGAGATCACGGTTCCGCCCATGGGCGTGGCGGTGTTTGCCTGCACCGAGGAAAAGCTTCCGGTGAAGGAGAAAAAGACGGCTGCGAAGAAGCCGGCGGCCAAAAAGGCAGAGCCGAAAAAAAGCAGCGCCAAAAAAGAGGCTGTAAAGCCGGAAGCGAAGAAACCGGCTGCAAAAAAGGTAGTAGCGAAGAAGGCTGAAAAACCGGCTGCAAAAACTGCTTCAAGAAAGGGACGTACTGAGAAAGCATGAGGTGTTTAGCCACGGTTGCCGACTCTCCGGAGCTGGCGGCTCAGATTAACGAGAATATAGAAAATGTGACCCAGCAGATCAGCCGGACCCAGGAGTACATTGATAAGTACCTTCCGGTGGTCATAAGCTTTGGCCTCCGGCTTCTGCTGACGATTATCCTGTTTATTGTGGGCGGCAGGCTCATAAAAGTAGTCCGCAAAATCGTCCGCCGTTCCATGGAGCGAACCGGAGCCGACGTGGGCGTGATACAGTTTATGGATTCCCTGATTAAGCTGATCCTGTATTTCCTGCTGGTCCTGTTCCTGGCCGACGGCATCGGCGTGGATACCACCTCTGTCATGGCTCTGGTGGGTTCTGCAGGTCTGACCATCGGTCTGGCCTTTCAGGGCAGTCTGTCCAACTTTGCGGGCGGCGTGCTGATTCTGCTTATCAAGCCATTTAAGGTGGGCGATTATATCATCTACACCTCCGGTAACCTGGAGGGCAAGGTGACCAAGATCGAGATGTTCTACACGACCCTGTTCACGGTTGACAATAAAAAGGTCGTGATCCCCAACGGCACCCTGTCTAACAGCAGCCTGATCAACGTGACCGCCGAGGACAAGCGCCGTATCGACATTACTGTGGGCGTCAGCTACACCGCGAATCTGAAGCTGGCCAAAGAAGTCTGCCTGAACCTGCTGACCGCGCAGCCCGCCGTCCTGCAGGATCAGAACAACCTGGTCGTAGTAGACGACCTGGCTGACAGCTCCGTGAACCTGAAGATCTGTTGCTGGGTCACCCCGGACGATTACTGGAGCACCCGCTGGGATCTGATTGAGAAGATCAAGCTGGCCTTCGATGAAAATGGGATCGAGATTCCCTTCAATCAGCTGGATGTAAATCTGAAGCAGTAAAAAGCGGTCAATTCTAAAGACAGGCTCAAAAAGCAATACAACTTTTTAAAGAAAGTTGTATTGCTTTTTCTTTTCTCTCATTGACGTATTGTGCAATCTGTTGTATAAATAGAGTATAAATCTGAAGGAAAGCAACAAATAAACGAATAAATGTGGAGGGTATGACAATGAGTACAGTAAAAGATGCTATTTTAAATGGGGAAACATCCCTTGGTATTGAGCTGGGTTCCACCCGAATCAAGGCAGTGCTGGTGGACGGCAGCTACAAGGCCATCGCAGTGGGCAATTTCGACTGGGAGAACCAGCTGCACGACGGCATCTGGACCTATCCGCTGGATCTGGTCTGGAAGGGACTGCAGGGCAGCTATGCATCTCTGAAAGAGGACGTAAAGGCGAAATATGGCGTAGAGCTTACAAAGGTAGGCTCTATCGGAATCAGCGCCATGATGCACGGCTATCTGGTATTCGATAAGGATGGCAAGCAGCTGGTACCGTTCCGCACCTGGAGAAATACCATTACCGGTGAGGCGTCCAGAGAGCTTACCGAATTATTCCAGTACAACATTCCCCAGAGATGGAGCATTGCCCATCTGTATCAGGCCATGCTGAAGGGCGAGGAGCATGTGCCGGAGATTGACTTCATGACCACTCTGGCAGGTTATATTCACTGGCAGCTCACCGGCGAGAAGACCCTGGGCGTTGGCGAGGCCTCCGGTATGTTCCCCATTGACACGGCCACAAAGCAGTTCCATGCAGAGATGCTGGATAAGTTCCAGACAAAGGTGGCTGATAAGGGCTACGGCTGGAAGATCCGTGCGATTCTGCCGAAGGTACAGAACGCAGGCGAGAACGCAGGCGTGCTTACCGAAGCAGGAGCGAAGCTTCTCGATCCCACCGGCGTACTGGAAAGCGGCATTCCCATGTGTCCGCCTGAGGGAGACGCGGGTACCGGTATGGTAGCCACCAACAGCGTAGCCCAGAGAACCGGAAATGTATCCGCGGGAACCTCTGTCTTTGCCATGATCGTGCTGGAGCATGAGCTGAAGAAGGTACACCCGGAGATCGACCTGGTGACCACCCCGGACGGCAGCCTGGTGGGTATGGTACACTGCAACAACTGCACTTCCGATCTGAACGCCTGGGTAGGCCTCTTCAAAGAATTTGCCGAGAGCTTCGGCATGAAGGTGGATATGAACGAACTCTTCGGAACCCTGTACCGCAAGGCTCTGGAGGCAGACAAAGACTGCGGCGGCCTGCTGGCCTATAACTATTTCTCCGGTGAGCATCTGACCGGCTTCGAAGAGGGAAGACCGCTCTTTGTCCGTACGCCGGAAGCAAAGTTTAACCTGGCGAACTTTATGAGAGTACATCTCTACACCGCCCTGGGCGCATTGAAGACCGGCCTGGATATCCTGTTCAAGGAAGAGGGCGTGGAGGCTGACGAGGTCATGGGCCATGGCGGACTCTTCAAGACGAAAGGCGTAGGCCAGAGCATCATGGCGGCGGCCATGGACGTACCCGTGACCGTTATGGAGACCGCAGGCGAGGGCGGCGCATGGGGCATCGCGCTGCTGGCAGCTTATATGAGAGAAAAGAAGGACGGCGAGAGCCTGGGCGCTTACCTGAACAACCGGGTATTCGCAGGCGAGAAGGGCGAGACCCTTGCTCCGGATCCGGAGGATGTAAAAGGCTTTGACGCGTTCCTGGCCCGCTACACCGAGGGCCTGGCCATCGAACATGCGGCAGTGGATCATCTGAAATAAGTCAAAAGCAAAAAAGGAAAAGATTTACAATAAAAAAGAGGAGACTGCAGGTGCGAATGTCATTTAGTTAAGGCATTGGAGCCTGCAGGCTCCTTTTTACGGATCTCCCTATGATGTGAGTCTCCCTATAATTTTTGAATGCGGGAAAAATATGGGCTTGCCATTCTGATACTTTTTCGCTATAATTGAATATAATGTCCGCTGATTAAGGATAGACGTTTTCGAGAGGCAGACAACGAGGAGGATATGAAAGAATGAAGAAAGACGATGTGCTGGTAGACGAGAAGTTTAACAAACTGGTAGAATACAGCAGCCGTTCCGGTAAGATCGATATTCGGCTGTATGCGGATTATGATGTAAAGAGAGGGCTTCGTGATTCCGGTGGTAAGGGCGTCCTGACCGGTCTGACAGAGATTTCCGACGTCGTTTCCTTTGGCTATATTGACGGTGAGCGGGTACCCATCGACGGCGAACTGTATTTCCAGGGCGTGAATGTCCAGGATCTGATCCGCGGCGAGGCCAACCGCCGTTTCGCTTTTGAGGAGACGACCTATCTGCTGCTGTTCGGCAAGCTGCCCACGAGAGAGCAGCTTCGAGAGTTTATCGATCTAATTGGTATTTACCGGGAACTTCCGGAGACCTTCGTCCGTGACGTTGTCATGAAAGCCCCCAGCTCCAATATGATGAATACCCTGCAGAAATGTGTGCTGACCATGTATTCCTATGATCAGAACCCAGAGGATATCTCCATTCATAATATCCTGAAGCAGTCCCTGCAGCTGATTGCCCAGTTTCCGCTGTATTCCGTATATGGGTATCACGCGTATCGTCATTATCATCTGAATAAGAGCCTGATTATCCGGAATCCGAAGCCGGAGTTGTCCACAGCCGAGAATATCCTGCGTCTGCTCCGGAAGGACGGTCAGTATACGGAGCTGGAGGCAAAGGTACTGGATGTGGCCCTGGTGCTGCATGCGGAGCACGGCGGTGGTAATAACTCTACGTTTACGACGCACGTTGTGTCCTCCACCGGTACGGATACCTATTCCGCAGTAGCGGCGTCTCTCGGTTCCCTGAAGGGTCCGAAGCATGGTGGCGCGAACCTGAAGGTACAGGAGATGTTCAAGGATATCAAAGCCCACGTGACCAACTGGCGGGATGAGACCATGATTGAATCTTATCTGCAGAGAATTCTGAGGAAAGAAGCTTTTGACCGGGCCGGACTGATTTACGGAATGGGACACGCGGTTTATACGATGTCCGATCCCCGTGCGGTCATCCTGAAGGAATATGCAAGAAAACTTTCCGAAGAAAAGGGACTGGAGGAGGAATTCAACCTCTATGAGCGCGTGGAGCGCATCGCGGGCGAGTGCCTGATGTCCGGCCGCAGACTCTTAAAGCCTGTCTGTGCCAACGTGGATTTCTACAGCGGATTTGTATACAGCATGCTGGGCCTGCCGGAGGAGCTGTTCACTCCGATTTTCGCCATTTCCCGTATCTCTGGCTGGAGTGCCCACCGTATCGAGGAGATCGTGAACGCAGGCAAGATCATCCGTCCGGCTTACAAGTATGTGGGCCATCATGTGCCTTATCTCGATCTGGACGACCGCGCGCAGGCTTACGCGGAGGAAGAGGCTGCGACAGAGGAAGCAGAGAAGAAACAGGATACGAAGAAAAAACAGTAAATGAGATAAAAAGAGGGAACACGCAATTCACAGGATTGCGTGTTCCCTCTTTTTGCAGTGAAACGCGTCTCGCTTACGCGAGAACTACTAAAAACCAGAACGTTTGTACCCCCCCCCGATTTTTCCCTGATACTCACGTACCGCCTGGCGAATCAGATAAAGAATTTCTCCGTTGATAGAACGTCCCTCGTATTCCGCCAGCTCCTTCAGACCGGCGTGGGTCTCCTCGTCGATGCGAAGGCCGATGTGTTTATTTTTCTCCATGAGTCTCCTCCTTTAATAGTAGTTTTATTTATTATACAAAAATAATCTTAAATTGAGTGAAACATGTACTTGAATTAAGTACATAGTGTGCCTATAATGGAGATGGTTATTTGTGGAAGAGATAAACCGAATTTGTAAAATGGAGGAATGAAAAGTGAAAAGCAAATGGATGAAATGCTGTGCTGTCCTGATGGGCGTGTTGCTTGCCACAAGCCCACTGACAGCGCTGGCAGAAGAGACGCAGGAGCCGACTGCGACTGCGGTGGAGAGCAAAATGGGGGTTGGTGAAGCCGGGAATGAGCAGAAGCCTGTGGAAAATGTCGGGCTGAATGAGGAAGAGTATGAATATCCAACATTTACAGTGAGAGGAAAAAATTATACCCTCAATAGTGATACATGGGCAGAAGGCTCTGTGATAACTCTTTATATGTATAAAAGTGAATTCAAAAACTGCAATACACCGGAAGATTATGCAAGTATTCTGGAGCAATTTTTAGGATTTGTAAAAGAGAGAGCTGAAAGAGGAGATAATATTGAACATTATTGTCTGGAATGCAATCAGGGCGAAGATGTAATTGCGTCATTGAAAATTCCGGTTACAGACGCATCCTATAAGATAATAAAAGAATTGAGAGATATCTATCATATAGATTTCCAGCTGTTGGCTTGCGTAAAGAGAAGTGATGGTGATGATATGTGGACAGCAACAAGCAACATAACAGAACCGACAACGCTGGGGTTTGAAGTATATGATTGCCTTGAAAATACAAATATCTATTTCTATGGAAAGGGATATCAGATAAACATAGACGATGTACCATATACGCAGGGAGGAGATCCGATTCTCGTTTATGCAGAAAGCGGAAAACAGATAGCATCCGCCAAGGACGGTACAATGCGGTATTCTGTGGAAGGAAAATATGTCGATTTACCTATTGAAGTGAAAGACGCAGGTCTTTACTATGTTATGCCGGAAGCTTCTTTAAATGATACTTCCAAAGCAAATGTTGTTTTGAAATCGAATGGTGATACAGACAAAGTAGCTACGGTAATTTCCAGCGCTGTTGCAACAGCAGGAGATAAGGCGGACGTAAAGATAGAGATTGCTCAGAGTACCGATGAATCCGGAAAAGTAGTCAATCCCCAGATCGGAAAAGCAGTCTTCGAGCAGCTGAATAACAAAAAAGCCGCGGACGCAGCAGTGATATTTTCCTACGGTGATTTAAGCTACAAGTTCGCAGCAGCGGATATTACGAATCCGGGTGCGGTGGAGTCTATTACGCTCGGTGCGGATGAAGCTACGAGTGAGGTAAAAGCCAAGGTCGGCGATAACGTTGCCTACGCCATCGACTTCGCCCACAGCGGTAAGCTCCCCGGCAAGGCCACAGTTACCATCCCGGTAGACCTTGCAGACGGTCAGTACACCTGGTGCTATGTCAATGACGCGAACCAGCTGACCGAGGGCAAACTGGTTACTGTTAAAAATAAGACCGTAGAGGTACCGCTGGAGCACTGCTCCACCTATGCGCTGGTAGCAGGCGATGTGACCGGTACGACCAACGGAAATACAGATAATGGAAATAGCGGCAACACCAATAGCGGTAACACCAATAACGGCAATACCAATAATGGAAGCACGGACAGCAGTAACGACACCGGAAATACATCCTCCGGCAGCAGCTCCGGTTCCCATGGAAACAGCAAAATCACAAGAGTAGATGATAACAGTCCGGCCGTGAACTCCGTAAAAGAAGTGACCGGAACAGAAGTACTGTCCCATACCACCTACTGGGCATTGTCTGATTATTACAGAGATCTTCTGGTAAAACAGATTGACAAAGCCAAAGCGCCGGGAGAGGTTCTGTGGTTCTACGATATCACCGTGGATGAAGTTACATTCCCGCTGACCTTCACTGTCAATGTGAAAGGACTGAACGGCAGAAAAGACACTGTGGTACACTTCCTGGACGACGAGACCCCGGAGTACATTACCCCGACTGTCAAGGGCGATCAGGTAACCTTCACCCTGAATTCCCTGTCACCGGTAGCCATCGTAGCAGACGGCACAAAGGCAGCCGCCCTGACCAGTCCCAAAACCGGCGACAGCACCGACTTTACGGCGCCTCTGGCACTGCTCCTTCTCGCAGCAGCAGGCCTTACCGGCTGTGCAGTCTATAGCCGCAGAAAGAAGCAGGCATAACAAAAATATTTAGAAATTATACAGTGAGGAGCCGCCCATGTATATCGTGGACGGCTCTTTCTATGTAAAAAATGAAAATAGTTTCGGGTTCTGCAGATTGACAGAAATCCCAGAGTCTGTTAAAATACAGACAACAGCAATTATTTACCAAATCGGCTGTATTTCGACAGGCCGATTTCTACAAAAGATAAAATCTACAGGCTTCAGATCGAAGCCAAAGTATCCAAAGATGAAAAAGCGGAGCGAATGCGCTTTTATTGTTGTAATCAAAACTATAATATGCGGGATTTTTTTGCGCAGGGAGAAGAAAGTGGAGATCGAGCAGGCTTATAATTATAGGAAAGTTATGTTTGAAATACAAAATTTCCTAATTGCGGAAGAGATGGAAACTTATGTGGCGGAAGTGGTTCGGAAAGCAGACATCAAAGCACAGTATGATACAACCTGTAAATTATTACTTTCAGAAGCAGAGATTCTGGCATGGATTTTGAAGTGCTGTATTCCAGAATACAGGGAATTAGGTACCAGAGAAATCGCAGAAAGGTATATCTGTGGACAGGCTCAGATGGGGAAAGTACCAGTGCATCCCAATGAAATAGTTAAGGCAGGAGTTGAAGATAATACACTTTACGAAGGAAAAGTAACTTACGATGTGAAATGTGATGCGTTGTTGCCAGAGACGGAGGGAGCGATCGGAATTATCATTGATTTAGAAGGGCAGAATAAAATGAATTTGAAATATCCACTTTTAAAAAGAGAGATTTATTATGGATGTCGTTTAATTTCCGCTCAATATGGAACAGAATTTATACATTCGAATTACGGAAACATTAAACATGTATACAGTATCTGGATTTGCATGAATCCGCCGAAATATCGCCAGAATACGATAAACCGATACGAAATCACAGAAAAATGTGAAGTGGGGGATGTTCAAGAAAAAGAAAAGAATTATAATCTGCTGACGGCGATTACCATTTGTCTTGGAGAACCGGAAGATAAAGTTTTAGCAGAACAAAGTGAATTAGGAAAGAAACTGCTGCGGTTATTGGATGTATTATTCTTTGGGAAAATGAATGTAAAGGAAAAACAGAAGATACTGGAACAAGAGTATGGAATACCAATGACAGAAGAATTAAAAGAGGAGGTAATGGACATGTGTAATTTTAGTGACGGAATTGAAGAAAGAGGATTAAAGAGAGGCAGACAGGAAGCAATTTTACAGAGCATTCGAAATGCGATGAAGAATTTAGGGATACCTGCGGAAGAAGCCATGCAAATTCTGGGAGTGCCGCAAAAAGAAAATGAAAAATATTTAAAAATTCTGTCTGGAAAGATGTGGCGCGTTTAAAACTGATGTGTCGGACAGAAAATAGATTTTGTGGAGAAATTGAGAAAAATAAGGGTAATTTCTTACTGGAAAAGGTGGAAATCTTAAGAAAATGTAAAGAAAGGATTGCGGAACTCTGCTCTGATGTGCTAAAATAGCAAAATCACTGCCTTTCCGGTACTGGCGGGAGATACAGGCCGGAAAGAGAAGAAAAGGAGAGTAAT
The DNA here is from genome assembly GCA_902362725.1 of Clostridiaceae bacterium. GTDB lineage: Bacteria > Bacillota > Clostridia > Lachnospirales > Lachnospiraceae > Laedolimicola > Laedolimicola ammoniilytica. The sequence continues at coordinate 61,034 of CABIXM010000004.1, forward strand.
TATGAGTGATAACAAGTTTAAGCCTTATATTCCGGCTGAGAAGTCTCTTCCGGAGTTTACGGCGACCTCGGTCATCCTCGGTGTTCTGCTGGCTGTTCTGTTCGGCGGCGCAAACGCATACCTGGGACTTCGAGTTGGTATGACTGTTTCCGCATCTATCCCGGCAGCGGTTATTTCCATGGGTGTCATCCGTGTCATCCTGAAGAAGGATTCTGTTCTTGAAAACAATATGGTACAGACCATCGGTTCTGCCGGTGAGTCTGTAGCGGCAGGCGCTATCTTCACCATGCCGGCCCTGTTCCTGTGGGCCAGCGAGTGGGGGACCAGCGCGCCGTCTCTGCCTGAGATCGCGATTATCGCTGCGATTGGCGGCTGCCTGGGCGTACTGTTCATGGTTCCGCTGCGTAAGGCCCTGATCGTGCAGGAGCACGGTACACTGCCGTATCCGGAAGGACAGGCCTGCGCCGAGGTTCTTCTGGCAGGCGAGGAAGGCGGAGACAAGGCCGGTATCGTATTTAAGGGTCTGGGTCTCGCGGCTCTGTACAAATTTGTAGCAGATGGACTGAAGCTGTTCCCCAGCGAGGTTCATTATGAGATTCCGGCTTATAAAGGATCCGGTTTCGGTATCGATGTACTTCCGGCGCTGCTTGGCGTAGGTTATATCTGCGGCACCAAGATTTCCTCCTACCTGTTCGCAGGTGGTGTACTGGGCTGGTTCGTACTGATGCCGCTGATCGTTCTGTTCGGTCAGAATGTAACCCTGTTCCCGGCAGAGGTAAGCGTTGCTGAGCTGTACGCAGCGGGCGGTTCCTTTGCTATCTGGAGCAACTATATCAAGTATATCGGCGCAGGTGCCGTAGCAGCAGGCGGTGTGATCAGCCTGATCAAGTCCCTGCCGCTGATCGTTCGCACTTTCCGCGACGCTATGAAGGGCTATGGCAAGGGCAATACCGGCAGCGACCTGCGTACCGATAAGGACCTTTCCATGAAGTTCATCGTTATCGGTATCGTAGCGCTTGCCCTGATTATCTGGCTGGTACCGATTGTACCGGTAAATCTGTTCAGCGCGTTCCTGATCGTCATCTTCGGTTTCTTCTTTGCAACCGTATCCTCCCGTATGGTAGGTCTGATCGGAAGCAGCAACAACCCGGTATCTGGTATGACCATTGCTACCCTGCTTATAACAGCTATGATTCTGAAGGCTATCGGCCAGGTTGGACAGGCTGGTATGACAGCAGCCATTGCGATTGGCTCCGTAATCTGTATCACAGCAGCGATTGCAGGCGATACTTCTCAGGACCTGAAGACCGGATACATCGTAGGAGCGACACCCTGGCGTCAGCAGATTGGTGAGCTGATTGGTGTTATCGCGTCTGCCATTGCCATCGGCGGTATTCTGTACCTGCTGAACGCGGCATGGGGCTACGGTTCCACAGAGCTTCCGGCTCCGCAGGCAACTCTGATGAAGATGATCGTTGAAGGCGTTATGGGCGGCAACCTGCCCTGGAATCTGGTATTCGCAGGTGCGTTCATCGGTATCGTGGTTGAGGTTCTTGGCATTCCGGTACTTCCCTTCGCGGTAGGTCTGTATCTGCCGATTCACCTGAGCACCCCGATGATGATCGGTGGTCTGGTTCGTCTCTTCCTTGAGAAGCGTAAGAACATGGACGAGAAGGCAAAGAAGGACATGATCGACAACGGCGTGCTGTACTGCTCCGGTCTGATCGCAGGCGAGGGTCTGATTGGTATTCTGCTGGCAGTTTTTGCTATCATTCCGATGGCAGACGGCTCCCTGGGTGAGTTCCTGGGTACCATTGTATCCGGTACTCCGATCAACAGCAACATTGGCGGTCTGGTATTCTTTGCGCTGCTGACTGCGACCCTGTTCAAGGTTACCATTGGTAGAAAGAAGAAATAAATGAAGAAAAAGAAAAATTATCTGGATTATGTGCCGGTCTGCGCGCCGGGCTACAACTGGAAGCTGAATGAAAAGAAGCAGGTGGAGATAGAAGTACAGAATAAGGGCTTCTATAACCGGCTGGCACAGAAGCTTTTCAAGCGGCCCAAAGTAAGCTATATCAGCCTGGACGAGTACGGCAGCTTTGTATGGCAGCAGATGGATGGACAGCGGACCATCTATGATATCAGCTTTCTGGTAAAAGAACGCTATGGGGAAAAGGCGGAACCGCTTCTTCCGCGTCTTACAAGGTTTTTCCAGATTCTGTATCAGAATCACTATATTGGATACAGTACTCCGCTGGATAAAAAGAAATGAAATAAGAGATCATAAAATCTTAAGAATTGGCAGCGGCCCTTCCTCCCGGAGGGCTGTTGCCTTTTTCTTTGGGAACGGGTACAATAAGAACTAACAAAAGGCGAAGGGACAGGACGGATGACAGGCTTTTTCAGGGAAATGGTAAAATGCATCGCAGTCAGCATTCTGGCGGTTCTTATGGCGCTTCTGGTAGGCGGAGCGCTATGGGCGGCGGAAGGCTTTCCTTTGCCTGGAAAAAGCGCGGAAGCCGTGGCTGAGGCCGGGCAGGATTCCCCGGAAAATACGGATGGGGAGAACGAAGGGAAGCTGTCGGTGGAGGTGCCGACGGTCACGGTGGTGCAGCCGAAGGTGCAGGATAACGGCGTGGGAGAAAATACACCGGAGAGCGATGTGCCGGATACTTCCATTGATTCGGAAACAGAATCAGCGAAGCCGGATGCGCAGGAGCCGAAGGAGGATGTTACTCTTTTGTTTGCAGGCGATCTGTTCCTGACGGATATCTTACAGGAAAAATACGACCGGAACGGCATTTCTGCCGCAGCTGCCCCGGAATTATTGGATGTGACCCGCGGCGCGGACATTTTCATGCTGAACCAGGAATTCCCCTTCGGCACCACAGGCGAGGCTGTGGAAGATAAGGAATATACCTTCCGGGTGGATCCGAAATACGTATCGGTACTGCCGGAGCTGGGCGCGGACATCGTGACTCTGGCTAATAATCATATGTTGGATTTTGGAAGAGAACCGCTTAGGGAGACTTTGTCTGCATTGGATGGCGCAGGGATTCTCCATGTGGGGGCCGGACTGAACCTGGAGGAGGCCAGCTCCCTGAAAACCATCGAGGCAGGAGGGTGGACCATCGGCTTTCTCGGGGCCACCCGGGTGATTCCGGATCATTCCTGGACTGCGTCTCGGAGCAATTCCGGTCTCTTTACCACCTACGATCCGACGAAGCTTCTGGAGGAGATTCAGGCTGCGAAGGAGACCTGCGATTATGTGGTAGTCTATGTCCATTGGGGCGTTGAGCGCAACACAGAGCCGGAGGATTATCAGAAAACCCTGGCCCGCCAGTACATTGACGCCGGAGCCGACGCGGTCATCGGCGCCCATCCCCATGTGCTGCAGGGCATCGAGTATTATCATGGAAAGCCCATATTCTACAGCCTGGGTAATTTCATTTTTGCGAACCGGGCTTACGAGACCATGATGGCGGAGCTGACTCTGACCGACAGCGGCGTGGATGTCCGGGTGATTCCATGCGTCAGCACGGCCAATCAGATGGGGCTGATGAACAGCGGCGAACGGGCTGGCTTTTATGACAGGCTGCAGGGGCTGTGCTTTGGCGGGATAGCGATAGATGAAGGGGGGAGGGTACCAGAGTAGAAGAGAACATGCTGACAGGGCTTTGGATAAGGAAAAGTGAAAGCTCTGACAGTCAGGAAAAGAGCGGTTCTTTTTGGTATGTTAGAAGTGAATGAATTATCAGAAAAATATAAAAAATATACGCAATATAAAGAATTTAATTTTTTTGGAAAAAACACTTGCATTTCCCCTTGTCTTATTATATACTAAACAAGTCGCAAGCGAGCGGCGCAAAAGAATAAGAAAATGGTCGATTGGTCAAGCGGTTAAGACGTCGCCCTCTCACGGCGAAAACAGGGGTTCGATTCCCCTATCGACTGCTGAAAAGCTTCTGGTTATCCAGGAGCTTTTTGTTTTATCGTACTGTGGAGAAATGGAAGAAACTGGCATGGATTAACAATATTTGATGCTTGACAAGAAAACGGAAAATATGTAATATACCTAACGGAGTGAGTGTCGGCTAACAGAAATGTTGGGCCGGTGAAAAGGAAAACAGGTGTAAATCCTGTGCGGTGCCGCCGCTGTAAGCGCGAAGTTTCAGGGCCGTTTTCCTTCACTGTCCGTAAGGTACAGGAAACGGTACGGGACGGGAAGAAGGAAGACAAAAAAGGCCAGCGTAAGTCAGAAGACCTGCTTATTCTGCTTTTGCTGTCACGGTCCATGACATTTGCGAAAGATAAAGGGCGCAGTGCGTCTGGATGCCGAATACGGGTGCATCATCTGATCAAAAGTGATTGGGTGGTGCTTTTTTTATGGACGAATCATTTTATACAACAGAGGAGAAAGAACATGAAGAAGAGAGTAGTAAGCGTATTGTTAAGTACCTGCCTTGTGGCTGGTATGCTGGCAGGCTGTGGTTCCAAGACTGCGGATACCACAACCACCACTGCGGAGGAGACTAAAGAGGATGCAGAAAGTACCGACGCAGCTGATGAGACGGTCGATGCAGACAGCGATTATGAGCCGGTCAGCATTACCCTGAACCTGGAGCGTTCCGGACTGGGCGAGAACGTAGAGTACACCATCACCAAAATGCCCTCCGCTGTGGTAGCTTCCGGCGACCAGATGGCAGACTTTTTCTTTGATCTGGGACTGCAGGACCAGATGGTAGGTTATACCAAGGGCTTCTGCTGGAGCACAGCTTCCGATTATCCGGCCCGGGATGAGGTTCCTCAGCTGATGAATCCGGGCGAGGGCCTGACCAACCTGTCCAAAGAAGAATTGCTGGCAACCGGCTGTGATTTTCTGATGGGATGGGATTCCACATTCTCAGATAAAAACTTCAACAAGGATTTCTGCGAGGAAAACGGTATCACGATGTACTTCCCGTATGTATGCACAGACAGTGCAACCTTCGAGGATCTCTATAAGGATTATGAAACTCTGGGAAATATCTTCAAGGTGCAGGAACTGGCAGCCGAGAAGGTACAGGCTATGAAAGATACTCTTCAGGAGGTACAGGATGCTCTGGGCGACGAGGCTTATGAGAATCCGGTAAAAGTATTTGCTTACGATTCCGGAGAGGATGTACCGTTTACCGCTTGCCAGGGTATGCCGGGCGACATCATCAAGAAGGCCGGCGGTATCTCCATCTTCGATGATATCGAAGCAGGCTGGGCAAAGCCCTCCTGGGAGGAAGTAGTAGAGCGTGATCCGGACGTGATTCTGATTCTGGAGTATACCGGAGACGATGTGGCTGAGAAGCGGGAGTTCCTGGAGACCAATGAATTCACCAAGGATCTGCGCGCCGTAAAGGAAGGCAGAATTTACTCCGTATGCTGCAGCGATATGCAGGGAAGCGCAGGAAGCGCCAATGCAGTGAAGACCATTGCAGAGCAGCTGTATCCGGACAAATTCTAACAGGGGGAAAGACAGGGGAGTGAAAGCTCCCCGTTTTTCTTGCTCATTCTATTTGTGTTCTCGAAGGAGGAATCTATGAAAGGAACAGTAAAATCGGGCAAAGGCCGCTTCCTTGTGACGCTGCTGCTGGTATTGCTGCTGATTGCCACGGTATTGACCATATCGGTAACCATCGGCGCAGTGAACGTCTCAGCAGGCGATATTGGAAAAATTCTGGTAAATAAAATCTTTGGGAAGGATATCTTTCGAATTGCCTGGGAGGGCAAGACGGAAAATATCATCTGGAATATCCGGTTTCCCCGCGTGCTGATGGCCTTTATCGTAGGCGCGGGACTGGCGCTGTGCGGCGTCCTGATGCAGGCGCTGACGAAAAATCCCCTGGCGGATCCCTATGTACTTGGCATCTCTTCCGGCGCTTCCGCCGGAGCAGTCTGTGCCATCTTGCTTGGCTGGTTCAGCTTCATGGGCGGGTATTCCGTTATCTTTGGCGCTACCATGGGAGCGGCTGTCTCCATTTGTCTGTCTTTAAGTATCGCCTCCATACATGGCCGGATTACCTCGACGCAGCTGGTGCTGGCGGGTATCGCGACTTCGGCCCTGTTCTCAGCCTTTACCAATCTGATGGTATACGGAATCAATACGGGATCGGATAAGACGAAGATGGCGCTCTATTGGATGGTAGGATCTTTAAGCGGAGCGACCTGGAGCAAGCTGAGATATGTGGTGGTGGTTGGCGTTGTGGTAATCGTGGTCATTTTCCTGTTCGCGAAGGAGCTGGACGTATTGCTTCTGGGCGACGATGTGGCGGAGACGCTGGGCGTGGATACGCGGAAAATGAAGTTGGTTATCATCGCGGCTTCCACGATTCTGACTGGCGTTGTGGTATCGGTCAGCGGCGTGATCGGCTTTGTGGGACTGGTTGTACCCCATATTATGCGAAGCTTTGTGGGATCCGGACACAGACGGCTGATCCCCATGGCAATTCTGGGAGGCGGTCTTTTTACAATGCTTACCGATCTGATTTCACGCACCATCATTGCTCCGTCTGAATTGCCCATCGGCGTGGTGGCGGCCTTTTTCGGCGCGCCCTTCTTCCTGTATCTGATTCGTCGGGGCAATATGGGAAAAAAGTAGAGGAGGCAGAGTATGAGTTTACAGGTAAAAAATCTGGATTATCAGATAGACGGAAAAAGCATTCTGGAACAAATCTGCCTGGAAGTGCAGGATGGCGAGTTTGTGGGCCTGGTTGGTCCAAATGGCTGCGGCAAATCTACGCTTCTCAAAAATATCTACCGGACCTACAAGCCGGGCCGGGGTACCGTTTTTCTGAATGAAAAGGATGTGCTGGATTTTTCCTTCAAAAAAATGGCCGGGGAAATGGCAGTCATGGCCCAGGAAAATCATGTGGAGTTTGATTTTGAGGTGCGGGATATGGTCATGTTCGGCCGGTACGCCAAGAAAAAATTCCTGCAGGGGGATTCGGCGGAGGACAAGAAGCTCTGTGAAAAATGCCTGAAGGAAGTGGGACTGTCCGGCTACGAGCACCGCTCCTACTTAAGCCTCTCCGGCGGCGAGAAGCAGCGTGTGCTGCTGGCCCGGGTGCTGATGCAGGAGAGTGCCTTTATTGTGCTGGATGAGCCCACGAACCATCTGGATGTGAGCTATCAGTATCAGATTATGGATATTTTAAAGGGGCAGGACGTGACGGTATTTTCGTCCATTCATGACCTGAATCTGGCGGCCCTGTACTGCGATCGGATTATTTTCATGTATCAGGGGAAGATTGTGGATTACGGTACGCCGGAAGAGGTGCTCACAAAAGAAAATATCCGGGAGTACTTTGGCATCGAGGCGCAGATTACCACAAATACGGCCACGGGAAAACGGCAGATCTATTATCTGCCGGGCTGGATAAAAAGCGGAAAAAGGGCTTGACAAAACCAGTTTCCCCTGCCTATAATAAACGCAGATTTACACATAAACCAAAAGGCTTTGACGGGAACAAGTAGAAGTCGGAGGGAGCGGACAGAAAGCAGCCGGGCGATGAGAGGCGCGCGTATCTCCTGATTTTGAATACATCCCCGAGCTTCGCACCGAACCCATTTCCGGAAGCAGTTTTCCGGGGCAGGAAGTAGGCTGTGACGGAATCCCGCACCCGTTAGCGTGCTAGAGTGTCGATAGCTGGCACTTGAAGAGGTAAGCAGCGCGAGCTGTTTATGAAAAAAGGTGGTAACACGAGCGTAGCCCTCGTCCTTTTACGGGACGGGGGTTTCTTTTGCACGTAAGCAATGAGCTGTGCGTTTGAGTCTACAGGAACATTTTTCATGCTTGCATGGGAAATGTGGATGGAGACTCGAACATAGGGCGAAGCCCGTGAGCCCTGGCTTTGAAAAAAGCCAGGGCCTGCACAGTGGAGTAACTTTAAGATTAGGAGGAAGAGAACAATGGCAGAAAACATTTATGACGTACTCATGGAGCGCGGCTTCATCGAGCAGTGTACCCATCCGGAGGAGGTAAGAGAGCTCCTCGGCAAGGAAAAAGTAACCTTTTACATCGGCTTTGACGCCACTGCAGACAGCCTGACCGCAGGACATTTCCTGACCATCATGGCTATGATGCATATGCAGCGGGCAGGACATCGTCCCATCGCCCTTTTAGGCGGCGGAACTACCATGGTGGGAGACCCCTCCGGTAAGTCCGATATGCGTAAGATTATGACAAAGGAAACCATCCAGCACAATGCAGAATGTTTCAAGAATCAGCTGTCCCGTTTCATCAACTTTGACAACGACAACGCGATTCTGGCCAATAACGCGGACTGGCTGCTGGATCTGAATTATGTGGATTTCCTGCGCGAGGTAGGAGCTCATTTCTCTGTAAACCGGATGCTGAACGCGGAGTGCTACAAGCAGAGAATGGAAAAGGGACTGACCTTCTTTGAGTTTAACTACATGATCATGCAGTCCTACGATTTCCTGAAGCTGAACCAGATGTACGGCTGCCAGATGGAGCTGGGCGGCAATGACCAGTGGTCCAATATCATCGGCGGCGTAGAGCTGATCCGCAGAAAAGAGAATAAGCCGGCATACGGTCTGACCTTCAAGCTTCTGACCACCAGCGAGGGCATCAAGATGGGCAAGACCATGAAGGGCGCCGTGTGGCTTGATCCGGAGAAAACCTCTCCCTACGAGTTTTACCAGTACTGGAGAAACATCGAAGATGTGAAGGTAGAGGAGTGTCTGGGACTTCTGACCTTCCTGCCCATGGACGAGGTTCGTCGCCTGGGAACTCTGGAGGGCGCGGAAATCAATCACGCAAAAGAGGTTCTGGCATACGAGATCACTAAGATTGTACACGGCGAGGAAGAAGCTAAGAAGGCGCAGGAGGCTGCAAGAGCCCTGTTCGCCAACGGCGGCAAGACCGACGATATGCCCACCACAACCTATGCGAAGGCCGACCTGGACGAGGGCAAGGATATCCTGACTCTTCTGGTGGAGACAAAGCTGGCTCCCACCCGTTCCGAGGCGAGACGTCTGGTACAGCAGGGCGGCGTGACGGTCAATGATGTAAAGGTAACAGATGTGTACCAGAAATTTACCACCAATGATATGGACGCCGACGGAGCGCTGGTGCTTCGCAAGGGCAAGAAGGCATACCACAAGGTAAAGGCTGATTAATATGGAAGAAAGACAGTATCTTTCCCGCGTCCGCGCCTTTCTGGAGGAAAAGGGCTGGGAATATGAATATACGGAGGAGGACGGGCTTGGCAGCATTGACTTCTCCTACCGCGGCGTTCCCTATCACATTTGGGAGTTTGAGGAAAACAGAGAGCGCGGCGCAGAGACCAACCTCTACCACGGCGGCCGCCAGGAGGAGGTTCTGGGGGATTATGAGGCAGAGCTGATTCGGGAAATGAAGCAGTGGTAATTGACAAACCCTATTCCAGAATTTATAATAAAAAAGATTTTAGAATAGAGAGAGCCTGTGTAACGAGATATGGGCTTAGGAGGGAACAAATGAAACAGTATGGCGTAAATGAACTTCGAAGAATGTTCTTGGAATTTTTTGAGAGCAAGGGACATCTGGCAATGAAGAGCTTTTCTCTTGTACCTCATAACGATAACAGTCTTCTGCTGATTAACTCTGGTATGGCTCCGCTGAAGCCATATTTCACCGGCGCGGAGATTCCGCCCCGCCGCAGAGTGACCACCTGTCAGAAATGTATCCGTACAGGCGATATTGAAAATGTAGGAAAGACCGCCCGTCACGGCACCTTCTTTGAGATGCTGGGCAACTTCTCCTTCGGCGATTACTTCAAGGACGAAGCGATTCACTGGACCTGGGAGTTCCTGACCGAGGTGGTGGGACTGGACAAGGATCGTCTGTATCCGTCCGTTTACCTGGAGGACGACGAGGCGTTCAACATCTGGAATAAGGAAATCGGGATTCCGGCAGAGCGGATCTTCCGCTTCGGCAAGGAGGATAACTTCTGGGAGCACGGCGCAGGCCCCTGCGGTCCCTGTTCCGAAGTATATTATGACAGAGGCGAGAAGTATGGCTGCGGCAAGCCGGGCTGTACCGTAGGCTGCGACTGCGACCGCTACATGGAGATCTGGAACAACGTATTTACCCAGTTTGACAACGACGGCCACAACAACTATACCGAGCTGAAGCAGAAGAACATTGATACCGGTATGGGTCTGGAGCGTCTGGCAAGCGTGGTGCAGGACGTGGATTCCATCTTTGACGTGGACACCGTAAGAGCGCTCCGGGACAAGGTTTGCGAGCTGGCTCACACCGAATACAAGAAGGACGAACAGAAGGACGTATCGATCCGTCTGATTACCGACCATATCCGTTCCGCCACCTTCATGATTTCCGACGGCATCATGCCCACCAATGAGGGCCGTGGCTATGTACTGCGCCGTCTGATCCGCCGGGCAGCGCGTCACGGACGTCTCCTTGGCATCGAGGGTAAGTTCCTGGCCAAGCTTAGCGAGACCGTCATCGAGGGCTCCAAGGACGGCTATCCGGAGCTGGACGAGAAGAGAGAGTTTATCTTCAAGGTTCTCGACCAGGAGGAAGAGAAATTCAATAAGACCATCGACCAGGGCTTAAGCATTCTGGCAGAGATGGAAGCAGAGATGGAAGCAAAGGGCGAGAAGGTGCTTTCCGGTGAGAATACCTTCAAGCTGTATGATACCTATGGCTTCCCGGTAGACCTGACCAAGGAGATCCTGGAGGAAAAGGGACTTTCCGTAGACGAGAAGGGCTTCCAGGCAGCCATGGAGGAGCAGCGTGTCAAGGCAAGAGAGGCCCGCGCAGTGACCAACTACATGGGCGCAGACGCTACCGTGTACGATCAGATCGATCCGAAGGTGACTTCTGCCTTTGTAGGCTATGACAGCCTGACCGCAGAGTCCGAGATTACCGTACTGACCACCGACAGCGAGCTGACCGAGGCGCTGACCGACGGCCAGAGCGGAACCATTTTCGTAAAGGAGACCCCGTTCTACGCTACCATGGGCGGTCAGCAGGGTGATACCGGCGTGATCCGTTCCGGGAACGGCGAGTTCGAGGTACAGGATACCATCAAGCTCCGCGGCGGCAAGATTGGCCATGTGGGACGTGTGACCAAGGGTATGTTCAAGGTATCCGATAAGGTAACCCTGGAGGTGGCAGCGAAGAAGCACGCAGACACCTGCAAGAACCATAGCGCGACCCATCTGCTGCAGAAGGCGCTGAAGACGGTGCTGGGCAGCCATGTAGAGCAGAAGGGCTCTCTGGTTACACCGGATCGTCTCCGCTTTGACTTCTCTCATTTTGAGGCTATGACACCGGAGGAGATCGAGAAGGTAGAGGCGCTGGTAAATCAGGAAATCCAGGCAGCGCTTCCGGTTGTGACGGACGTTATGGATATCGAGGAAGCGAAGAAGACCGGAGCGATGGCTTTGTTCGGCGAGAAGTACGAAGAGAAGGTACGCGTGGTATCTATGGGTGACTTCTCCAAGGAGCTTTGCGGCGGTACCCATGTGGCGAACACCTCTCAGATCATGGTATTCAAGATTGTATCCGAGGCAGGTATCGCGGCAGGCGTGCGCCGTATTGAGGCGCTGACTGGAGACGGCGTATTTGCTTATTATAAGAATGTGGAGGAGCAGCTTCAGGAGGCAGCTAAGACAGCCAAGACTACTCCGGCAAACTTAAATGAAAAGATTGAGCATCTGCTGGCAGAGATCAAAGAGCTGCACAGCGAGAACGAGGCTCTGAAGAGCAAAGCGGCGAAGGATGCCCTGGGCGACGTGATGGATCAGGTGAAAGACATAAACGGCGTCAAGGTACTGGCAGCCAAGCTGGAGGGCGTAGATATGAACGGTCTCCGGGATCTGGGCGATCAGCTGAAGGAAAAGCTGGGTGAGGGCGTGGTCGTACTGGCCAGCGCCACAGACGGCAAGGTCAGCCTGATGGCTACCGCAACCGACGGCGCGCAGAAGAAGGGCGCTCACGCAGGCAACCTGATTAAGGCTATCGCAGGTCTTGTAGGCGGTGGCGGCGGCGGACGTCCCGGCATGGCACAGGCCGGCGGCAAGAATCCGGCTGGCATCGACGAGGCCATTGCAAAGGCAGCTGAGGTGGCAGCCGAGCAGATGAAATAAAAACTACACAGATGTATATCAGAGAACCGGCAGGGGCGAAAGCAAACTGCCGGTTCTTTTTTTGGCCTGCCCCTACATATATTGTCCTAAAGAGGTGAGAGGACATGCACAACCAAATCGAAGAACTCGAAAAAATCCTGGCCTTGCCAGTAAGAGAAACCATAAAAAAGGCACATCTACAGCTCGAAGCCCTCCAGGAAATCCGCCTGGGTATCGCCCGCCCCCTGACCCTCTGGTACCGGGGCCGCGAACTCTTCCTGACCGAAGAAGGCCGCGAAACCCTGGAAAGCCATCGAGCGAAAAAAATAACCGAACAGGAAGTCCGCGAAACTCTGGAATTCGCCGGCAAATACTCCCTGTACGCCTACGAAGACGAACTCCGCCAGGGGTATCTGACCCTGCCCGGCGGTCACCGCCTGGGCATCGCCGGAAAAGTAATCCTGGAAAACGGCACAGTCAAAACCATCCGCTACGTCACCAGCCTGAACCTCCGCGTCACTCACGAAATCAAAGGCTGCGCCGACAGGATCCTCCCCTGGCTCTATGGCCCGGAGGGACTGTATCATACCTTACTGATTTCCCCGCCCCGCTGCGGCAAAACCACCCTGCTCCGGGACCTGATCCGCCAGATATCAGATGGCGGAATCGGATACCGGGGCATGCGCGCAGGCGTGGTGGACGAACGCAGCGAGCTTGGCGGCTGTAGCTTGGGCGTCCATGGCTGCGACCTGGGAAAGCGCACCGATATCCTGGACGGCTGTCCCAAGGCAGAGGGTATGATGATGCTGGTGCGCTCCATGTCCCCGGAAGTCATCGCTGTGGACGAGATAGGCTGCAGGGCCGACATGGAAGCCATGGAAAATGCCATTTACTGCGGCTGCCGTATTCTGGCCACGGTTCACGGAAGCAGCCTCAGCGATATTCAGCAAAAACCATTATTTTCCAATCTGATGCAGAAGGAAATCTTCGACCGCTACATCATTCTGGATGCCAGACGGGGCCCCGGAACCGTGCGGGAAATCCGTGACAGAAAGGGGAAGATACTGTGCTCAAACTGGCAGGAGCCTGTCTGATCCTGTGCTCCGCGGCAGGTATCGGCGCAAGCTACAGCGGCGATTTGAAACGGCGGGTCCGGGAGCTGCGCGTTATAAAGCAAATGATGTATATGCTGCAGGGAGAGATTCGCTACGCCCATCTGCCCTTGCCGGAGGCCTTTACCCACGTATCCGTGCGTCTGCCCGCGCCCTTCGGTCTCTTCCTGTCCGGGATCGCCGACGAGCTTAAAAAAGCAGATGGCCGGACCTTAAGCGAGATCTGGAAGGCAGAAGAGCAGAAGTATATCAAAAAGCTGCATCTGACGCGGACAGACCTGGAGCAGCTGGAGACTTTGGGCGAGGTGCTGGGCTATCTGGACACGGAAATGCAGCTGGCGGCCATCCGCCTCTATCTGGAGCAGCTGGAGCAGAGCCTTGCGGAGGCACAGGAGCAGATGGGCAGCCGCCAACGGCTGTACCAGAGCCTTGGGATCGCGGGCGGCGTCTTTCTGGTCATCCTGTTACTTTGACGGAGAACGGAGGAACTATGAGTGTAAACCTCATCTTTAAAATCGCGGCAGTGGGGATTCTGGTATCCGTCATCTGCCAGGTGTTGAAGCACAGTGGCCGGGAGGAGCAGGCCTTTCTCACCAGCCTGGCGGGCCTGGTGCTGGTACTGTTCTGGATTTTGCCCTACATCTTTGAACTGTTTGACACCATGAAACAGCTATTTGCGCTTTAGATTTCAGTGAGAGGGGGAAATGGGATGATTCAGGCAGTGATGATTGGAATCACCGGAGTCTTTCTGGCTTTATTTTTAAAGCAGACCAAACCGGAATACGCGGTCTGCATCAGTGTCGGCACGGGGCTTCTGCTGCTTTTGCTGGCGGCAGGCCGCCTGAGCCTGGTGGTAGAAAATATCCGTCTGATCCAGGATGCCATTTCCGTCCAGAGTGCCTACATCCAGGTGCTGCTGAAAATCATTGGCATCACCTACATCTCGGAATTCGCTGCCGACATCTGCCGGGACGCGGGCTGCTCTGCGGTGGCCGGACAGATAGGCGTCTTCGCCAAACTGTCGATTCTGGCGGTCAGCATGCCCATCGTGAGCGCACTGCTTCAGACCGTGCAGAACTTTCTGGGAGGGTGACCATGGACGCGTTTGCAGTGGAACAGCTGGATTTCTCCGAGCTTCAGGCCGCCATGGATGAGATCCTGAATCAGAGCTTTTCCTTTCAGGACACCGTGCTGGCCTTGCTGTCCGGGGAGCAGCCCTTTACGATGGAGAGCTTTCTAAGGATGGCCCTTAGTGAGGCGGGCAGGAGCTTCGCCCAGGAAAAACAGATTTTTATCTCAATACTGGTGCTGGGCATTGCGGCGGCGTTGCTTACAAATTTCACCAATCTGTTTAAAAATGACCAGATAGGAGAAATCAGCTTTGAAATGACCTATCTGTTACTGTTTTTGCTGCTGCTTCAGATTTTTACCGGGGCGGCGGAGCTGGCCGGACAGGTGCTGTCTTCGGTTCAGAGCTTCATGAAAGCTTTGCTTCCGGCCTGGTGTCTGGCTGTGACCCTGTCGGCGGGCAGCACGACGGCGCTGGTATTCTATCAGTTTATGCTCGGCCTTATTTACCTGTTGGATACGCTCATCGGGGAGGTGCTGCTGCCTGTGCTGAACCTGTACATGATGCTGGTGTTCGTCAATCATCTGACGAAGGAGGAGTACCTGTCCCAGATGACCGAGCTTACGGGAAAAGGCGTGGGCTGGCTTCTGAAAACCCTGCTGGCGGCGGTGGTGGGTTTTAACGCGATTCAGGGCATGATTACTCCTGCCCTGGATGCGCTGAAGAACACGGCCTTCACCCGGGCGCTCCGAGTACTGCCAGGCATCGGAAATGTGGCAGGCGGAGTCACCGATCTGCTGCTGGGCTCCGCTGTCCTTTTGAAAAACGGTGTGGGCGCGGCTGCTGTGCTGGTTCTGGCTCTGATTTGTCTGGGCCCCCTGGTGAAGCTGGGCGTCCTGTTCCTGCTCTTAAAGGGAACTGCAGCCCTGATTCAGCCGGTCTGCGACAAGCGCTTCGTAGGCTGCGTGGCCGGGGCAGGCGAGGGCGTAAGGCTCTTATTTCAGGCAGTTTTTACGGTGACGGTGCTCTTTGTGCTGACTATTGTGGTGGTAACTGTATCGGTGCGGCTGTAGGGAGGCATGGAGAAGCAGTTATGAAGGCATTTTTATATGGCTGGATCCGCGATATCGCGTTTTACACGATTCTGATGACGGTGGTGCTCCATCTGCTGCCGGAGGAGAGCCAGAAAAAATATGTCCGTTTTTTTATGGGAATTGTGCTGATGCTGGTGGTGCTTTCGCCCCTTTTGTCGGCGGCGGGTCTGTCCGATACCCTGGACGGGATTTACGCGGAGCAGACCTGCGACGCGGAGCTTCAGGACTTTGTGCGGCGGCAGGAGGAGCTGGAACAGGCCTACGAGCGGGAGATCGAACAGAGGGAACAGGAGCTGACCGGAGACGGTATGGAAAATCCCGCAGACGGAGAGGAGGAGCCGGATGGAATCCCAGACATCAAAGTGGAAATCGGACTGGATGAGTAAGCTTAAGAAACCAAAAAAGGAACAGCTGGTGGTGCTCCTGCTCTTTGGCGTGCTGTTGGTGGTGATTGCGATCCCGACTACGCCGGGAAAGACGACAGCGGGCGGGGAGAGTGAAACCATTTCCGGGGTGGAGGCGGCAACAGACGATATAGAAGCGGCCGGGCTGAGCTACGAAGAGCAGTTAGAAAAGCGTCTGTCCGCCATTCTAAGCCGGGTGGCGGGCGCAGGCCGGGTGGAGGTCATGGTGACCCTGGAATCCCGGGGGGAGCGGATCGTGGAAAAGGATACGCCGGAGAGCCGCAAAAACGTGGAGGAGACGGACGCAAACGGCGGCAGCCGCACCACTGACGAGCAGGATTGGGGCGAGGAGACGGTCTATTATGAGGACGGAAACGGCGGCAAAAGCCCCTATGTAGTTAAGGAGCTGGAGCCGAATATCGAGGGCATTTTGGTACTGGCCGAGGGCGGCGGCAGCGCCGTGGTGAAGCAGGAGCTTCTGGAGGCCGTGCAGGCATTATTTCCCATCGCGGCGCATAAAGTAAAAATAATGAAGTTGGAGGGTGCAAAGTGAAAAACATATTTAAAAAGAACCAGATGATCATCACCGCACTGGCTATCATGATCGCAGTGGCCGGATACTTGAACTATTCCGGCAGCAAGCTGGACAGCGCGAAGGTGCAGACCGGAGGCGACGCGGCCACGGAGGAGGCCTCCGCCGCAGAGGATATCTCCGCGGAGGATCTCTACGCCCAGACTGGCCTGGAGGAGCTGCAGTTCGAGGACGGCGATATTGCAAGCCTTGACTCTGATGGGGAAGAGACGGCGGAAGTGGAGGATGGGGAAGAACCCGGCGAGGCCGTGCTGGCCAGTTCTTCCGCAGGTACCGGTTTTGCGGCGGAGGCAAAGCTCACAAGAGAGCAGCTCCGCTCCAGAAATAAAGAGACCCTTCTGGAGGTCATCAACAACACCAATATCTCCGAGACCCAGAAGCAGGAGGCGGTGGACAGCATGGTAGAGCTGACGGACATCGCCGAGAAGGAAGCGGCGGCAGAAATTCTGCTGGCGGCCAAGGGCTTTGAAGACGTGGTGGTCAGTATCACCGACGGCCAGGCCGATGTGGTGGTCAATATGGAAAATGTGGACGATGCGGGACGGGCCCAGATCGAGGACATCGTGAAGCGGAAAACCGGGATCTCCGGAGAAAATATCGTGATTACACCGGCGGCGCAGACCGAGTAAGCGGTTGACGAATGAATGATTTTTCTGTATGATAGAAAAGACTATCGGAACTTGGGAAACTCGAAAAACGAGTTTCCCAAGTTTTCGCGGCAGTTGCCAAGTTTTCGCGCAAGCATGGACTCTGGCTCGTTGACCGTGAAATTCATCGCGTTGCGGCGGAGAGGTAGTGGGCCGTTTTTAAGCGGCCCGCCGCAGGCGGAGAATCCTGCAAAGCAGGATTCTTTCATAAGAAAAGAGGAGAATACATGGCAGGTTCATGCTTTGGAAAGCATTTTTCTGTCTCCACCTGGGGAGAATCCCATGGAAAAGGACTCGGGGTCGTCATCGACGGCTGCCCGGCGGGACTTCCTTTATGTGAAGCAGACATTCAGCGATATCTGGACCGGAGAAAGCCGGGCCAGTCTCAGTATACCACCAGCAGAAAGGAAGGGGATCAGGCGGAGATCCTGTCCGGCGTCTTCGAGGGGAAGACTACCGGAACCCCCATTTCCATTCTGGTGGCCAATACGTCTCAGCGCTCGCAGGATTACAGCGAGATCGCTTCTTACTATCGTCCGGGACATGCGGATTATACCTTTGATATGAAATATGGCTTCCGGGATTACCGGGGCGGCGGCCGCTCCTCCGGACGGGAAACCATCGGCCGCGTGGCGGCAGGCGCGGTGGCGGTAAAAATACTGGAAGAAATTGGAATTCAAATTTGCGCCTATACCCATTCCATCGGCCCGGTGGAGATTACACCGGAGCGCTTTGACGCGGCGGAGATTCCAAACAATGCCTTTTATATGCCGGACGCCAAGGCTGCTGCGGAGGCTGCGGTCTATACCAGGCAGTGCATGGAAGAGCAGGATTCCGTGGGCGGCGTCATCGAGTGTGTGGTGACCGGTATGCCTGCAGGCGTGGGCGAGCCCTGCTTTGACAAGCTGGACGCGAACCTGGCGAAGGCGGTTCTGTCCATCGGAGCCGTGAAGGGCTTTGAGATGGGCGACGGCTTTCAGGCGGCCCGGGCGCGGGGGACTGAGAACAATGACGCCTTTGTGAACCATGGAAATGGCGTGGAGAAGGAGACCAACCATGCAGGCGGCGTCCTTGGCGGTATCAGCGACGGAAGCCCCATCATTTTCCGGGCGGCAGTGAAGCCGACGCCTTCGGTGGCGGCGACCCAGCATACCGTCAATAAGAAGGGTGAAAATATCGAGATCAGCATCCACGGCCGTCACGATCCGGTGATTGTGCCCCGGGCCGTGGTGGTAGTAGAGGCCATGACAGCCCTGACCCTGGTGGACGCGCTTTTTGAAGGCATGAGCGCAAGGATGGATCAGGTACGAAAGGTTTGGGGACGATAAGATGAGACAAAATTTTCATGAATCTGTGAACGGAATCAGGAAGAAACTGGATAATTACGGAGGTTTGAAATAAGTATGTATAAAATATTGAAGAAAGACGGCCGCGCCAAGCGTGCCGAATTTACAACCGTACACGGTACGGTGCAGACGCCGGTGTTCATGAACGTGGGAACCGTGGCGGCCATTAAGGGCGCGGTAGCCACCTCCGATCTGGAGCAGATCGGAACCCAGATTGAGCTTTCCAACACCTATCACTTGCACGTGCGTCCCGGCGACCAGGTGGTGAAGAAGCTGGGCGGCCTGCACAAGTTTATGTCCTGGGACAAGCCGATTCTGACAGATTCCGGCGGATTCCAGGTATTTTCCCTGTCCTCCTTACGCAAAATAAAGGAAGAGGGCGTATATTTTAACTCCCATATTGACGGACGGAAGATTTTTATGGGACCGGAGGAGAGTATGCAGATTCAGTCTAATCTGGCCTCCACTATTGCCATGGCCTTCGACGAGTGCGCGCCGGCCCTGGCAGAGCGGGATTATGTGGAGAAATCCGTAGCCCGCACGACCCGCTGGCTTGCCCGCTGTAAGGCGGAAATGCAGCGGCTGAACAGCCTTCCGGACACCATCAACCAGAACCAGCTGCTGTTTGGAATCAACCAGGGAGCGATTTATGAGGATATCCGGATCGAGCACGCCAAGGAGATTTCCCAGATGGATCTGGACGGCTACGCCATCGGCGGCCTGGCCGTGGGAGAGACTCATGAGGATATGTACCGGATCATCGAAGCGGTGACGCCGTATCTTCCCGAGGACAAGCCCACGTACCTGATGGGCGTGGGAACGCCGGCTAATATCCTGGAGGCGGTAGACAGGGGCGTGGACTTCTTCGACTGCGTATACCCAAGTCGGAATGGACGCCACGGCCATCTGTACACGAATCTGGGAAAAATCAATCTGTTCAACGCCAAGTACGAGCTGGACGACCGGCCCATCGAGGAGGGCTGCCAGTGTCCGGCCTGCCGCCGCTACAGCAGGGCCTATATCCGCCATCTCCTGAAGGCGAAGGAGATGCTGGGCATGCGTCTGTGCGTCCTTCATAATCTGTATTTCTACAATACCATGATGACCGAGATTCGTGATGCCATCGACAGGGGCGAGTATCAGGCGTACAAGAAGCGGAAGCTGGATGGCATGATGAACGGGCAGGTATAAAATAAGTATAAAATCAGGTCAGAGTACTTGACCGGAGATCGGGAAGTATGCTAGTATAATAGAAGTGCGCAGAGGCAGGGAGAGGATCTGCCCGGACGCAGTGATTGATCAGGAGGAATGAACATGAATTTACTTGCAACAGGCAATGCAGCAATGGGATGGGGAACCATCATTCTTTATGTAGTAGTAATCGGAGCATTTATGTACTTCGCGGCTATCCGTCCGCAGAAGAAAGAGCAGAAGCGTCTGAACGCCATGCTTGCAACCATGGAAGTAGGCGATGTAGTCGTAACCACCAGCGGATTTTACGGCGTTCTTATCGATATTACAGAGGATGACGTGATCGTAGAGTTCGGCAGCAACCGCAACTGCAGAATCCCGATGAAAAAAGCAGCTATCGCAGAGGTGGAGAAGAGCAATGAGTAAGAAACCGACAGTATTGATGATTCTTGACGGCTATGGCCTCAATGAGAATCCGGAGGGCAATGCCATCGCCATGGCGAAGATTCCGGTGATGGACGGCCTGATGAAGGACTACCCCTTTGTAAAGGGCAACGCCAGCGGACTGGCAGTAGGACTTCCGGACGGACAGATGGGTAACTCTGAGGTTGGCCATATGAACATGGGTGCGGGACGCATCGTATATCAGGAGCTGACCCGTATCACAAAGGAGATCCAGGATGGAGACTTCTTTGAAAATGAAGCGCTGGTGAAGGCTGTGGAGAACGCGAAAGCGAAGAATTCCGCGCTGCACCTGTTCGGACTGGTATCCGACGGCGGCGTACACAGCCACAATACCCATATTTACGGACTGCTGGAGCTGGCAAAGCGCCACGGTCTTGAGAAAGTTTACGTACACTGCTTCCTGGACGGCCGTGACACACCGCCCACATCAGGTAAGGATTTTGTACAGGAACTGACAGACAAGATGCAGGAGATCGGCGTCGGCGAGGTGGCTTCCGTTATGGGACGTTACTACGCCATGGACCGTGACAACCGCTGGGATCGCGTGGAGAAGGCTTATCTGGCTCTGACCAGGGGCGAGGGCAACGAGGCGGCTGACGGCGTCAGCGCGATCGCGGCTTCCTACGCAGAGGGTGTGAATGATGAGTTCGTGCTTCCGGCCGTGGTAAAGAAGGATGGCAAGCCGGTGGCTACCATTCAGGACGGCGATTCCGTGATCTTCTTCAACTTCCGTCCGGACCGCGCGAGAGAGATTTCCAGAGCATTCTGCTGTGATGAATTCGATGGCTTCCCCCGTGAGAAGCGTCTGGATCTGACCTACGTATGCTTTACCGAATATGACGCGACGATTCCGAACAAGTTGGTAGCTTTCCACAAGGTGGAGCTTCACAATACCTTTGGCGAGTATTTGGCAGCTCACGATATGACACAGGTTCGTATCGCCGAGACAGAGAAGTACGCCCATGTGACTTTCTTCTTCAACGGCGGTGTCGAGGAGCCGAATAAGGGCGAGGATCGTATCCTTGTGAAGTCTCCGAAGGTAGCGACCTATGACCTGCAGCCCGAGATGAGCGCTCCGGCAGTCTGCGACAAGCTGGTAGAGGCCATCAAGTCTGATAAGTACGACGTGATTATCATCAACTTCGCGAACCCGGATATGGTAGGCCACACCGGCGTAATTCCGGCGGCTGTACAGGCAATCGAGACCGTAGACGGCTGCGTGGGACGCGCCGTGGAGGCACTGAAAGAGGTCGACGGTCAGATGTTTATCTGCGCAGACCACGGCAATGCCGAGATGATGATTGACTATAAGACAGGCGAACCCTGGACAGCGCATACGACCAATCCGGTTCCGTTCATTCTGGTAAATGCAGATCCGGTTTATAAATTAAGAGAGAATGGCTGCCTGGCAGATATCATTCCGACACTCATCGAGCTGATGGGAATGGAGCAGCCTGCTGAGATGACCGGCAAGTCTCTGCTGGTTAAGGAGGTTTAAGCATGGGAGTTATCCGAGCAATTTTAATGGTTCTGTTTGTACTGGTATGCATCGCACTGACTGTAGTGGTACTGATGCAGGAAGGCAAGTCCAACGGCCTGGGAGCCATCGCAGGCGGCAATTCTTTCTGGGAGCAGAATAAGAGCCGTTCCGCAGAGGGCAAGATTGTACTTGCAACCAAGATTCTGGCGATTGCCTTTATCGTGCTGGCACTGGTACTGAATTTGAATATTTTTTAATGTAATAGCCTGTCTATGACAGATTTTACGACAGATAAAGCACTCCCGGGATGAAAACCGAGGGTGCTTTGTGTTTTCAGGCAGAAGCCGGAGGAACTATGGCAGACAAGACATTTGAAGAGCGAAAGAAAATTATATATGATTTTATCAATGATCCGCGCTATGTGCCCATGAAGCAGAAGGAGCTGGCGATTATTCTGCAGGTGGAGAAGAAAGACCGGGAGGAGCTGAACCGGGTTCTGGATGAACTTCTCTCCGAAGGGAAAATCTCGCTGTCCAAACGGGGACGCTACGGAAAAGCAGAGATTAAGAAGGTCGTCGGCGTGTATACAAGTCATGCCAAAGGCTTTGGCTTCGTGTCCGTAGAAGGCGAAGAGCAGGATATCTTCATCGGGGAAAATGACGCCGGGGATGCATTTCTGGGCGATATGGTCGAAGTGGTCATCAAGGGCCATGCAGGCAAGCGGCCCGAGGGCGTGATTACGAAGATTCTGTCCCATGGCCTGACCGAAGTTATCGGAACCTTCGAGCGCAGCAAGAATTTCGGCTTCGTAGTACCGGATAATCAGCGCATCAATCACGACATTTTTATTCCTTTGGAGAAAATCGGGCCTGCGGTCAGCGGACAGAAGGTGGTTGCGGAGATTATCGATTATGGCAGGGGACGGAAAAATCCCGAGGGCAGGATTACCCGGATTCTGGGCGAAGCGGACGATCCGGCCACGGAGGTGCTGGCGATTATGCTGTCGTACGGTATTCCTACGGAATTTCCGGAGAGGGTGCTGAACCAGGCGGAGCGGGTAGCGAAGCCGGTGTCCGAGGCCGATCGGGCCGGACGGCTGGATCTGCGGGACGAGGTCTGCGTGACTATCGACGGCGAGGACGCGAAGGATCTGGATGACGCGGTTTCTCTGCGAAGAGATGGTGAAAATTATGTGCTGGGCGTGCATATCGCAGACGTGACCAATTATGTGCAGGAGAACAGCGCCCTCGATCATGAGGCCCTGGATCGGGGAACCAGCGTCTATCTGGCGGACCGGGTAGTTCCCATGCTGCCGCGTACTCTTTCCAACGGTATCTGCTCTCTGAATGCAGGGGAAGACCGGCTGGCCCTGAGTTGCATTATGACCATTGACAGCAAGGGAAAGATTATCAGTCATACCATCGCGGAGACTGTGATCTGCGTGAACCGCAGGCTCAGCTATACGGGCGTGCAGAAGGTGTTGGACGACGATCCGGAGGAAACGGCCCTCTATCCGGAGCTGGTTCCCATGCTGAAAGAGATGGCGGAGGTGTCGGCTCTTCTCCGGAAGCGGAGAAGGAAGCGGGGATCCATTGATTTTGACTTCCCGGAGACCAAAGTGATTCTGGATGAGAAGGGGTATCCCATTGACATCAGGCCTTACGAGCGGAATGCAGCCACGAGACTCATTGAGGACTTTATGTTGGCTGCCAATGAGACCGTGGCCGAGGACTATTACTGGCAGGCCCAGCCTTTTGTGTACCGGATTCATGAAAAGCCGGACAGCGAGAAAATGAGCCGCCTGGGCACCTTTATCCGAAACTTTGGCTACAGCCTCCATACAGCGGGAGATGAGATTCACCCGGGCGAGGTGCAGAAGCTGCTGGATAAGATTGCGGGAACGCCGGAGGAGGCCATGATCAGCCGACTGACTCTGCGATCCATGAAGCAGGCCAAGTATGCCACTGACTGTACCGGGCATTTCGGACTGGCTGCTACCCATTACTGCCATTTTACCTCCCCTATCCGGCGGTATCCGGATCTGCAGATTCACCGGATTATCAAGGAAAACCTGCGGGGACGGCTGAACGGAGAGCGAGTGGTGCATTATGAGGCCATTCTGCCGGAGGTGGCCAAACGTTCCAGCGAGCTGGAGCGGCGGGCCGAGGAGGCGGAGCGGGAGACCGTGAAGCTGAAGAAGGTGGAATATATGGAACAGCATATCGGCGAACAGTTCGATGGCGTCATTTCCGGTGTAACGGCCTACGGTCTGTACGTGGAACTGAACAACACGGTGGAGGGTCTGGTACATGTGAATTCCCTGACCGACGATTTCTATGAATACGATGAGGCCGGAAGCGAGCTTCGGGGTACACGGACCGGAAAGGTCTGGCGCATCGGCGAGCGGGTACGCATCCGGGTGAAAGGGACGGAGCGGCTGTGCAGAACGATTGATTATGAACTGATGTAACGAACCGCTTCCTTACGCACGGCAGTCGCAAGTGCTTCAGGCTGCCTGGATGGGTTTAAATACGGAAGAACAGGCGTATAACCGGTCTGATGTGACAGACAGAACGGGAGGTACGAAACAGATAAATGAGGAGAACGATATGGGGAAGGATAATTACAAGTTAGTGGCCAATAACAAGAAGGCATATCACGATTATTTCATCGACGAGACCTACGAGACCGGCATCGCCCTGGCCGGAACCGAGGTGAAGTCTGTCCGCATGGGAAAATGCAGCGTCAAGGAGGCCTTCGTTAAAGTAGAAAAGGAAGAGGTCTGGGTCTACGGCATGCACATCAGCCCCTATGAGAAGGGCAATATCTTCAACAAAGATCCCTTACGCCCCCGAAAGCTTCTGATGCACAAATACGAGATCCGGAAGATCGCGTCCAAGATGGCCGAAAAAGGCTACACCATGGTACCCTTAAAGGTCTATTTAAAAGGCAGCCTGGTCAAAGTCGAGGTGGGTCTGGCCCGTGGTAAAAAACTCTACGACAAACGACAGGACATCGCTAAAAAGGATCAGCGTCGCGAGGCGGAGAAGGAATTTAAGGTGAAGAACCTTTATTAAAAATCACTGGATTGGAGGTTTTCTGATGCTGAAGATGTTGATTCGGATGGATGAAAAGAAGATTACGGAAGAGAAAACCTATAAGCTGGAGTCGGTTTACCGGACACTGGATAATTTATTTGCCAAATACGGATTGGTTCGTATGGAAGATGCCTCAGGCGCAAGAGTTTACCGGGATAGTGGGAATGAGAATGATTTTGCGTATTTTGGGATTATCACCAATGGATTAAAACGTCAAACCTGGTTCATGGACAATGCGCTGGAATGGGTGTTTTATGAGAGTGACGACTTTCTGGATGATCCAAATGATTTTGATGAAGAAGACTTTTTGAAACACTACAGAGAAAAAATGGCTATGAGAGCGTAAGATATTGGAAAGAAAATATTTTAAGGCTCTGAATTTTGATTTGGATACACATCAATTGAAGGAACATTATCCGGGAACAGATTATCATCATGCGTATGAAGATTTGCGAAAATTTTTCGGACAGCAGGGATTCTCGCACAGACAGGGATCGGGGTATTTGTCAAATCATAAAATGGATAGTTCAGAAATTTATGATTTGATGGATCTGATAAATGAAAAAATGCCTTGGATGAAAAAATGTGTACATATCATTGATGTTACGAATGTTGGAAATCAGTATGGGCTGGTGGAATTACTGAAGAAAGGCGATAGTTTGGAAATCGAAGATTCCGGATTTCCCATAGTAGAACACTGACAGAAAAAATGGCGGGGGTTACTCCTCTGCCATTTTGAGCGCAAATAGCAGAACAATATGACGGAAAGGGAGAAAACATGAAACCAACCGAAGTCTTAAAAACCTATTTCGGCTACGACACCTTTAGGCGGGGGCAGGAGGAGATTATTGAGGCGATCTTGAGGGGCCGGGATGCGCTGGCGATTATGCCGACGGGAGCGGGAAAGTCGGTGTGTTATCAAGTGCCGGCGCTGATGCTGCCGGGGATTACGCTGGTGGTGTCGCCGCTGATTTCGCTGATGCAGGATCAGGTGAAGGCCCTGAATGACGCCGGGATTCATGCGGCGTTTATCAATTCGGCTCTGACAGAAGGGCAGATTCGAAAGGCCCTTTCGCTGGCGTCCCAGGGTGTATATAAGATTATCTACGTGGCACCGGAGCGGTTGGAAAGCTGGGAATTTCAGGACTTTGCGGCTCATACAGAGATTTCCATGGTGACCGTGGACGAGGCTCACTGTATCTCCCAGTGGGGACAGGATTTCCGGCCAAGCTACACGAAAATCGTAGACTTCATTCGGAGGCTTAAACGGCGGCCCATCGTCAGTGCTTTTACGGCGACAGCCACCGAGACGGTGAAGACGGATATCCTGCGATCGTTGCAACTGGCAAATCCGAAGGTTGTCGTGACCGGCTTTGACCGGGAAAACCTCTATTACAGTGTGGAGCATATCCGGAAAAAGGACGATTTTATCTTGGATTACATAGAAAAGCATCCGGCGGACAGCGGCATCATTTACTGCGCGACCCGGAAAAATGTGGACAAGCTCTACGAAGAATTATTCAAGCGGAGCGTGGCGGTGACGCGCTATCACGCGGGTCTCGGAGGCGTCGAACGGAAGAAAAATCAGGAGGATTTTATCTACGACCGCTCTCCGGTCATCATTGCCACCAACGCCTTTGGTATGGGCATCGACAAGTCAAACGTTCGTTATGTGATTCACTACAACATGCCTCAGAGCATGGAAAATTATTATCAGGAGGCAGGGCGCGCCGGAAGAGACGGCGAACCGGCCCGGTGTATTCTTTTATTTTCCCCTCAGGACATGATGATCAATCGATTTTTGCTGGAGCAGAAAGACTTCTCTGAATTGACTGGAGAGGAAGCCAGACTGATTCGCCAGCGGGATACGAGACGGCTTCAGACCATGGAGCAGTATTGTCGAAGCACGGAATGTCTGCGAAATTATATTTTACAGTATTTTGGAGAGGAGATGGAAGGCCCCTGTGAAAACTGCGGCAACTGCCACCGGGAATACACGGAAGTGGACATGACGGAGGAAGCGAAGCAGGTGGTGCGTTGCGTGACGGAGACCCGCGGACGCTATGGAATTCAGAGTGTCATCGGCACCCTGATGGGAGCCAACCGTGCGAGACTGCGGGAGCTGGGAACTGTGGATTATGAGTCCTACGGAAGTCTGAAGGAGAAAAACGAGGCCGATCTGCGCGCTCTGATTAGTCAGATGGTAAGCGAGGGGTATCTACATCAGACCGAGGAGCAGTACAGCGTTCTGAAGCTGGGTGATACCACGCCGCTGATGGAGGAGGACACCCGTGTCATTTTACGGACCTGGAAGGCGAAGGAGCCGGAGAAAAAGAAGAAGGCGGCCAGAAGTAAGAACACGGATGGCCAGACCAGCACCGGAAGCGAGCTGTTTGAGGTTTTGCGGAAGCTTCGTATGGAAATCGCCCGGGAAAACAGTGTGCCGCCCTATATCGTATTCAGCGATAAGACTCTGATCGACATGTGCGTGAAGCTACCTGCTACGGAGGAGGAATTTCTGGAGGTCTCCGGCGTGGGAGAAAATAAGCTGAAAAAGTACGGGAAGCAATTTCTGGAGGCGATTACGGAATTTCAACAGGAGAAAGAAGAAAAAGGCGAGAAATAGAGAGAAAAGTCATAATCGGAATTTGCAGGTCTGTCAAAGCCGGTAAAGAATGAAAATGTTATAAAATGTTATAAATTGAAAAGAACACTGTTATAAAAATGATATTTTCTGTTAAAAAAAGAAAATTACGGGTTGATTTTTATGTGAAATGTAGATAAAATAGAACTAGGTTCTTCGGGCAGAAGTGGCTTTCAAAAAGGAAAGCCTCCCGTTGACAAACACCCGAAATTTTAAGGAGAGGATATCATGATTATCACACAGAAAAAGCCCATCGATGAATTGATGGCAATGCTCGGAGACGCGCAGAAAATTGCGATTCTGGGCTGCGGAAGCTGCGCAACGGCATGTGCCACAGGCGGCGAGAAGGAAGTAGCAGAACTGAAAGCATATCTGGAGTCTAAAGGAAAGACCGTAGTAGCCACCAATATGGCAGATTACTGCTGTATGAATATGGGTGTAAAGACCGCTATGAAGAAGCTGAACGCGGCAGGACCGGACGCGGTTGTCTGTATGTCCTGCGGTGACGGCGTGCAGGTGGCGGCAGCCCACAGCCCGTCCGCACCGGTTTACCCGTCCAACAATACCATGTTCCTGGGTGAGGCTGTCCGTTTCGGTCTCTTCGAGGAAGCCTGTCATCTGTGCGGAGACTGTGTGCTGGGAACCACCGGCGGTATCTGCCCTATTTCCCGTTGTGCAAAGTCTCTGGTAAACGGCCCCTGCGGCGGTCAGAAGAACGGCAAGTGCGAGGTGAATCCGGACAACGACTGTGCATGGATTATGATTTACAAGCGTCTGGAGTCTCTGGGAAGACTGGATCTCCTGACAAAGAGAAGACCGGACAAGGGATACGCGAAGGTATCTTATCCGAGAACAATTAATATCAGGGGGAATAAATAATGGGAATGTTAGAGAAAGCGCTGGAAGGCGGTAAATTTGGTGTAACCGTTGAGATGGCTCCCCCGAAGGGATATGATTTTACAGAGCAGCTTGCGGTAGCAGAGCTTCTGAAGGGCAAGGTTCACGGCGTGAATGTAACCGATATGCAGTCTGCCTGTCTGAAGGCTTCTTCTTTAGGCCTTTGCATTAAGCTGAAGGAAGCGGGACTGGAGCCCATTGTGCAGGTCACAGGACGTGACAGAAGCCGTATGGGGATCATGGGCGATATGCTCTCCGCAGCAGCCTTTGGCATCGACACCATGTTGGCTCTGACCGGAGACCATCCGACTGTAGGCGATTGCAAGGAGTCCAAGCCCGTCTACGATCTGGATTCCGTAGGTATCCTGCATATGCTGACTTATATGGAAGCTACCGGCAAAGACTGTGGCGGTAATGATCTGGATAATGCGCCCACCTTTTACAAGGGAGCTGCGGTAACTCCGGTTTACGATCCGCTTCCGTTGCAGATTAACAAGCTGCGCCAGAAGGTAGACGCAGGCGCACAGTACATCCAGACCCAGGGTATCTTTGATATCGAAGGCCTGAAGCGTTTCATGGACGAGGTGGACAAGGCGAACATCCATACTCACATCATGGCTGGTATCATCCCGCTGAAGGCGGCTGGTATGGCGAAATATATGAACGAGAATGTACCGGGTATCGCAGTACCCCAGGATATGATCGACCGTCTCTCCGCTGCGGCAGCAGAGGGCAAGGAAAAGGGTGTTAAGGGACTGCCCACACAGCTGGGTATCGAGATGGCTGCCGAGATGATCGCGAAGATCAAGGACGAGGGCATCTGCGACGGCGTACATATCATGGCCATCGGTGCTGAGAAGAATGTGCCGAAGATTCTGGAGAAGGCCGGAATTACCATCGAGTAAGTGTCGGGATAAGATTTAAGGGAAAAAGAGAAGATAATGTGATAGAGTGTGCAGGACGGTTGGAACCGTCCTGCACATTTTTAACCCAAAAAGAATTCGGCCACAAAAACTACTGCGCAGCAGACGACTGCTACGGGCAGCAGTCCCGCGCCCATCCAGGCAGCTGCAATGCCGATGATGAGGGCCAGCGCTCCTGCAATGGGAGACTGAGTGGCGTGGATGATGGCCGGAAAGGTCATGACGGCCAAAGTTACGTAGGGCACATAGTAGAGAAAGGACTGGAGGAACTGATTTTCCAGCGGCTTTCGAATCAGGGTCAGCGGCAACACACGGATGGCGTAGGATACGGCGGCCATGATCAGGATGTAGATGTAAATATTGTGGGTCATGGGTTCGAAGCTCCTTTCTCAGCAGTGGATTTGAATTCATTCTCTTTGGAAACCGGGAACAGAATCGCGGCTCCGGCGGAAATCACGACCGTCAGGATGATGGTCCGGGTGCCGTCCGACAGGGTGCTGACCAGAGGCAGCACAGAGCAGGCGAAGCTGGCCACAAAGGACAGGGCCACCAGTCCGGCAACTACCTTATTTTTCCGGGCGGGCGGAATGATCACGGCCAGGAACATACCGAAGAGAGCCACGCTTAAGGCGCTGACCACGCGTTCCGGTAAGATATTGCCCGCGATGATGCCAAGGGATGTACCGATGGACCAGCCGGGCATGGCCATGAGCATGGCGCCGTAGGTATAATAAGGATTCAGGTACCCGGGACGGGCAATGGCGATACCGAAAAGCTCATCCGTAATATCGAAGCCCATCAAAAGCCGGTGCCCCAGAGAAAGTCCGGGCTCCAGCCGCTGGCTCATGGCACAGCTCATCAGAAGATAGCGGGCGTTGGTGATTAAAGTAACAATGGCGATTTCCGCGTAGGCGGCATTGGCGGCGATGACTGTGATGCCGGCGTATTCGCCCGCAGACGCATTATTCAAAATGCTGATTAAAAATCCCTGGAAGGCATTGAGACCGGCGTTCCGCGCAGTGATACCCAGAGAAAATGCCACAGCCAGATAACCGAGGCCAATGGGAATGCCGTCCCGCATGCCGAAGCGAAAGGCCTGCGCTTTATTATCATTCATAAAATTCTATGCTCCTCTCTCTTTCGAAACAGATAATATTGTAGCAGTTTCCAGCAGAGAAGTAAAGAGAGAAGTATAGAGAAAAGACTTGTACAGATTTACGGAAACGGATATAATAGGGTTCATATTTTGAAGACGAGAAAGAGGAATCAATAAGATGGAATGGACAGGATATGAGCTTTTGTGGCTCTTTTTTGCATATGCCTTTGCGGGCTGGATGATTGGTACGGCCGGAGCGGCGGTGCGGCAGAAGAAATTTGTGGACGTGGGTTTTCTCTATGGCCCCTGGTGTCCGGCCTACGGCTTTGGCGGCCTGGCCTTCGCTGTTTTCCTGACGGAGCTTCATGACAACCTATTTTTCCTGTTCGTGGGCGGCACGATTCTTTCCTTTGTGGTGACGTATACGACTGGCTTCGTGCTGGAGCGGATTTTCCATCGGAAATGGTGGGATTTCTCCCGGAAACGGTTCCAGTTCAGCGGCTACGTGAGCCTGCCCTGGTCGGTGGTTTGGGGCCTGCTTGGCGTACTCTGTATCCGTTTTGTGAATCCGTTTTTGCGGGATGTGCTGAAGCTTTTGCCCCATGGGGTTGGAAAAATTATTCTGCTTGTGATTGGTATCATTTTCATTTTGGATTTTGTCGGCACGCTGGTGGGAATTTTGAAGGTGAAATCCAGCGTGAGAAAGGCCTCCCTGCTCTATGGTGTAGCAGAGAATCTCCAGAAAACATCCGACGAGATGGGCGGCAGACTGACGGCCTTTGTGATTCGACGTATGGAGCGGGCGTACCCGAGACTGGCGTCGGAGGAGCTTCTGCGGGCCAGACGGGAGCAGGAGCAGGAAGCTGACGAGGCCCGGAGCCGGGCCGGCGTTTTTGCGGTGGGCTGCTGTTTTTATAAACTGGTATGCCTGTTTTTACTGGGTGCCTTCCTGGGTGATATCACGGAGACCATTTTCTGCTATGTGACCGCCGGAAAGCTCATGAGCCGCAGTAGTGTGGTGTATGGGCCCTTCAGTATCGTCTGGGGGCTGGGCTGCGCGCTTCTGACAGCGGTGCTGTACCGGTATAAGGATCGGAGTGACAGCTTTATTTTCTGCTTTGGTACGGTACTGGGCGGCGCTTACGAGTACATCTGCAGCGTCTTTACGGAGCTGATATTCGGTACGGTGTTCTGGGATTATAGTAAGATTCCGTTCAATCTGGGCGGCAGAATTAACCTCCTGTATTGTTTCTTCTGGGGCATCGCTGCAGTAGTCTGGATGAAGGTGCTGTATCCGCGGTTTTCCGGCTGGATCGAAAAGATTCCGAAGAAATTCGGAACCTGGATGACCTGGATTTTGCTGGTGTTTATGATTTTTGATATCTGCCTGTCGGGACTGGCCCTGAACCGCTATACAGTGCGGCAGACAGGTGAAGGCATTGAGACGGCGGCGGACGGGTGGCTGGATACCCATTTCCCGGATGAGCGGATGGAGCGGATTTATCCCAATGCGATTCTGGTGGAATAAAAAAAGACTTGATTTTTCAGAGGTTTCGGGCTATACTGGGAACACAGATTACCCGAAGTGGGCAAAACAGCTGCCGTTCACAGCGTTTCAGGCAGCTTCAACCAGGGCTTGTACTGGTTTCGACGGGGGTCTCGCAGCTGGTGAAGCTATCCGCAGGCGATGCGTCAAATCGCGAAATTAAAAATAAACGCTGAAGATAATTTAGCATACGCTGCCTAATGGCAGCTGTCGGCCTTAGAGCACCCGCACTTTAAGAATCCGGCATCGATTATGTGGGAAACGACATGCGTTAAGCTTTGCGCGCATGGGCGTATCATGAAGCTACTGAAGTCCGCAGGGTGTTAGTTCCCGGCTGACGGAGGGAATGTCAAAGAACTGACTACGATAGTAGAAGAACAGGGAACAGGCTTTCGGACAGGGGTTCGATTCCCCTCAGGTCCATTCCGCAATCCTTTTAGATGAGGGGTTGCGGATTTTTTATTAGGCAAGAATAAATAAGGTATCGTGCATATCCGAGAGGAAGATGTATCCGCGATACCTTATTTTGCAATCTAATACATAATCACAGCCCGCACCGGACACACCGGGCTGCAGTAGCCACAGGTCAGGCATTTGTCGTGGTCGACTTCCGCCAGGCCATTGTCGTTGTAGAAGATGGCCCCGGCGGGACAGGCGGCTTTGCAGGAGCCGCAGCCCTCACAGTCCTCCTGGTTAATGTAGACCTTCTTTTTGGAGACGTCCGGGTTGTAGGTCTTCGGCATGGAGCCGTCGAGATAGGCGACGAGATCGTCCACCTCCGCATTTTTTCCAAAGCCGATCATGACCGAATCGATCTCCTCTTTGGAGAATACATAGTCAAGAGCTTCCTGATAATGGGACGTGAGACTTCCGCCGCCGAAGGCCTTCATGGAAAAGACGCCTTTTCCAGCCCGGTGGCAGCGGCGGATGGCCTCGAGCATTTCCTCTTTGGAACCGAAAGCGTCGCCCTTTCGAATTCCCAGCCCCGCGTAATTGATCAGCGGAAAGACCACGTCCAGTTCCGGCATGGAAGCGGCGGCTTCTGTGACATCAATGTGATGGGTAGAAAGTCCGATGGCCCGCACCAGCCCCTTTGCCCGGGCGTCTATGAGGGCATTCCATGCTCCGGATCGTTCTTCTAATTGCCCCGAACGTACCTCATGCATGAGAAAAATATCAATGACGTCGCGCCCCAGTTCTTCCTGCGCTTCCAGCACTGCATCCATCATTCCATCATAATCAGTGCAGAGGGATTTGGAGGAAATGACTACGTCGTCAAAGCCCCCATGTTCCAGCGCCCTTTTGATATACGGATAGGTTCGGTAATACTGTGCCGTATCCAGAAAATTGAACCCATGCTCCAGGGCGTAGCGGATCACCCCAGCTCCCTGTTCCACAGGCAGAGCCAGCTGACTTGGACCCATGGGAAGCACCCCGAAGCCCGCGACAGAGACCCGGATGTCTGTGTTTCCTAAAATTTTTTTCTTCATAAAGGTTCCCCTGAATTCCTGAAATTGTGTAAAATATATTGTCAAAATCGTTGCATTTATTGTAATTATACATGGATTAGTGAAAAAATCAAACCCAAAAGAAACTGTTGATTTCTCATTTGATATTTAGTATTATGATAAAGGATCTGTATACATAGATCTGAAGATCAGGAGGAAAGATTCATGCAGGATATGATCAGAGTTGCGGTGGACGCAATGGGTGGCGACAATGCGCCGGACGAGATTATCAAGGGTGCCATGGAAGCCGTAGCGCTGCGGGAGGACATTCAGGTTCTGCTCGTGGGAAAAGAAGAGCTGATTCGGGAGAAGCTGAAAGATTATTCCTATAGAGAGCAGCAGGTAGAGATTGTGAATGCGACAGAAGTGATCGAGACGGCAGAGCCGCCGGTGGCTGCGATTCGAACGAAGAAGGATTCTTCCATTGTAGTCGGACTGAAGCTGGTAAAAGAGGAAAAGGCGGACGCTTTCGTATCGGCAGGCAGCTCAGGAGCCGTACTGGCAGGAGGACAGCTTCTGGTGGGACGGATCAAGGGCGTGGAGAGACCGCCTCTGGCACCGCTGATTCCCACAGAGAAGGGCGTATCCCTGTTGATAGACTGCGGAGCCAATGTGGATGCCAGACCATCTCATCTGGTACAGTTTGCGAAGATGGGTTCCATCTACATGGAGCATGTCATGGGCGTCAGGAATCCCCGCGTAGCCATCGTCAATATCGGAGCCGAGGAGGAGAAGGGCAATGCCCTGGTAAAAGAGACCTACCCGCTTTTGAAAGAGTGCGACGGTATCAATTTCGTGGGCAACATTGAGGCGAGAGATATCCCCCACGGACAGGCGGATGTCATCGTCTGTGAGGCCTTTGTGGGAAATGTGATCCTGAAGCTTTATGAAGGCGTGGGAGCCGTGCTGGTCAGCAAGATCAAGGCCGGTATGATGAGCACCCTCAGAAGCAAAATCGGCGCGCTTCTGGTGAAGCCGGCGCTGAAGGAGACGTTGAAGTCCTTTGATGCTACCGAATACGGCGGAGCGCCGCTTCTGGGCCTTCGGGGACTGGTAGTCAAGACCCACGGAAGCTCTAAGGCGAAAGAAGTCAAGAACTCTATTATCCAGTGCGTAACATTTAAAGAGCAGCGGATTAATGATAAGATCAAAGAGAATATTGTAAGAGAGGAAGGATGAAACAATGGAATTTGAAAAACTGAAAGAAATTATCGCGGATGTCCTGAACGTGGACGAGGATGAGATCACCATGGACACCACATTCGTGGACGATCTGGGAGCAGATTCTCTGGATGTATTTCAGATTATCATGGGAATCGAGGAGGAATTCGACATTGAGATCGCCCAGGAAGAGGCAGAGAAAATCGTATCCGTCGGTGACGCGGTGGAAGCCATTCGCAATCTGAAGAAGGACTAAGAAGATTATAAAACTTGTCTCAGAAAGGCCGCGGCTTTTCTGAGACATTTTTGTGTTGCTGTGAACGAAGTGGGCAGTAACACTTTTGTGAGGAGAACAAATGAAGCTGGAAGAATTAGAAAACAAACTGGGTTACCATTTTCACGACCGGAGGCTTTTGGAACACGCCCTGTGCCACAGCTCCTACGCCAACGAGCGCCACTGGGACAAGCTCATGAACAACGAGCGCCTGGAGTTCTTAGGGGACGCGGTGCTGGAGCTTGCCACCAGCGAATATCTGTATCAGAATTATCCGACCATGCCAGAGGGCGAGGCCACCCGTACCCGGGCCAGTATCGTCTGCGAGCAGACCCTGGCGCTGTGCGCGCGTGATCTGGGCTTGGGCGAATGGCTAATGCTTGGCAAGGGCGAAGAACTGACTGGAGGAAGAGACCGGGATTCCATCACCTCAGACGCCATGGAGGCATTGCTGGGAGCCATTTATCTGGACGGTGGTTTTGCTAATGCAAAAGAATTCGTACATCATTTTATCTTAAATGATATCGAGCACAAAAAACTCTTTTATGATAGCAAGACTATCCTTCAGGAGCAGATTCAGAGTGAGACCGAGGAACCGATCCACTATGAACTGGTGAAGGAAGAGGGACCGGATCACAATAAGCGGTTTACGGTAAATGTGGTATTGGGTGAGAAGGTGCTTGGAAGCGGCAGCGGCCGGACCAAGAAGGCGGCTGAGCAGGAAGCGGCGTACCGGGCACTTCTGGCCAGAAAAGTCCGCGGATAACGGGGTAAGGAATGTATTTAAAAAGTATAGAAGTACAGGGCTTTAAGTCCTTCGCAAATAAAATCGTATTTGATTTTCACAACGGCATTACCGGCATTGTGGGCCCCAACGGCAGCGGTAAGAGCAACGTGGCGGACGCAGTGCGCTGGGTCCTGGGCGAACAGCGTGTGAAGCAGCTGCGAGGCGGTACCATGCAGGACGTCATTTTCGCGGGAACGGAGAACCGGCGGCCCTTAAGCTACGCCTATGTGGCCATTACGCTGGACAATTCAGACCATCAGCTGTCCATCGACTACGAAGAGGTGACCGTATCGAGACGGCTTTACCGCTCCGGCGAGAGCGAGTACCTGATCAACGGCGCGGCCTGCCGCCTGAAAGACATTAACGAGCTGTTTTACGATACCGGTATCGGTAAAGAGGGCTATTCCATTATCGGACAGGGTCAGATCGACCGAATTTTAAGCAGTAAGCCCGAGGAGTCCAGGGAGCTCTTCGACGAGGCCACCGGCATCGTGAAATTCAAGCGTCGGAAGAACACAGCCCAGAAGAAGCTGGAGGACGAGAAGCA
Source organism: Clostridiaceae bacterium (assembly GCA_902362725.1). GTDB lineage: Bacteria > Bacillota > Clostridia > Lachnospirales > Lachnospiraceae > Laedolimicola > Laedolimicola ammoniilytica. Next base: position 97,047 of record CABIXM010000004.1, read on the forward strand.
GAACATCGTCCGTATCAACGACATCCTGGCGGAGCTTGAAAAGCAGCTGGGGCCCCTGGAGAAGCAGTCCGCGGTGGCCCGGGAATATCTGAAGAAAAAAGAAGCATTAAAGCTTTACGATGTGAATATGTTTCTTCTGGAGACCGGGCGTGTCCAGAGGGCTATTACAGAGCTTGAGACAAAGATCGGCGACGCGGATCGGGAGCTGAAAGAGACCACCGAACAGTATGAGAAGATCAAAAAAGAGCATGCCCGCATCGAAGAAGAGTTAGAGGAACTGAACCGACGCCTGGATGAGACGAAGGAGGCTGCTTCCAGGGCAGGCCTTGGCCGCCAGCAGCTGGAGGGTCAGATTGAAGTTCTGAAGGAGCAGATTCATTCAGTGCAGCAGGGCGGCGAGCAGCTGGAAGGCCGTCTGAAAAATATCGCGGCGGATATGAAAGAGCGTCAGGAAGCCAGAGAAAAACTGGCGGCAGAGCAGGCGGAGCTTGCGAAGCAGCTGGAGGCCGCGACGGCAGTCTCCACCGAGGCGGACGCGCGTCTGCAGGAACTGCGGGCCCGGATCGAGGCGGAGAATACAGCCGCGGAGACCAGCAAGAACAGTATCATCAGCCTGTTAAATGAGCGGGCTTCCACGAAGGGCCGTCTGCAGCGCTACGATGCCATGCAGGAGCAGGCCCAGATTCGGAGAACCGAGCTGAATCAGAAGCTGCTGCTGGCGAAAAGTAGTGAGGAAGAGCAGCGGGGACAGTACGAGGGATACCGAAAGGAACTGGAAGAGGTTTCCGGCCGGATTATTGAGCTGTCTGAAATCCAGCGGGAGAAAGAGGCCGAGGCCGAGAGCCTGCGCCGGGAGCTGGGGAAAAAGAATGAGGAGCTGGAGATTGGCCAGAGCGCCTTCCACCGGGAATCCTCCCGTCTGGAATCTTTGCGGAACATGGCCGAGCGCTACGACGGCTATGGCAACAGCATCCGGAAGATCATGGAGCAGAAAAAGAACGTCCCAGGTATCGAGGGCGTAGTCGCAGATCTTATCAAGGTGGATCAGCGTTATGAGACCGCCGTCGAGACGGCTCTGGGCGGCAGCATCCAGAACATCGTCACAGAAAATGAGGAGACTGCCAAGCGGCTCATCGAATATCTGAAAAAGAACCGTTTCGGCCGGGCCACCTTCCTGCCCCTGACCAGCGTGGGCGGAAGAGGCGGCTTTGCGAAGCCGGAGGCCCTGAAGGAAAAGGGAGCCATCGGCCTTGCAAGTACTCTGGTACGGGCGGATAAAAAATATGACCGGGTGGTACAGCATCTGCTGGGCCGGGTGCTGGTGGCGGAGCATATCGACGATGCCATCCGCATTGCCCGCAAATACAACCATTCCATCTTTATCGTTACCCTGGAGGGCGAGTCTTTAAGCCCCGGAGGTTCCATGACCGGCGGAGCCTTCCGCAATTCCAGCAACCTGCTTGGCCGAAAGCGGGAGCTGACGGAGCTGGAAGAGAACGTACAGAAGCTGGAAGCGGATATCAGAGAGGCCCGTCTTCGGATCGAAGCCCTGCGGGAGCAGCGCCGGGCGCGCCGGACGGAGGCAGAAAGTCTGAACGCAGAGCTGCAGCAGTTGTATCTGAATCAGAATACGGCGAAAATGAATTCCGATCAGGCGAAAGCAAGACTGGATGAGATTATCGAGGGCTATTCCGGGCTTCGAAAGGAACTCTCAGAAATCGAGAAGCAGTTTGCGGACATCCGGGACAGCCGGGAAGCCATTTTCCGGGAGATTCGGGAATCTGAGGAGCAGGAAAAGCAGAATGAGGCCAGAATTGAGGCAGCCCAGATCGCTTTGACGGAACTGAAGCAGAAGGAGTCCGCGGGAATCAGTGAGAATGAAAGGGCGCACCTGAACCTGGCGGCTCTGACCCAGAAAGCAGGCTTCGTGGATGAGAACGCAGCCCGGATCGAGCGGGAACTGACTCGTCTCCATGCGGAGGAGCAGGAGATTCAGGAAAGCATGCAGAAGGGCGACGCGGACATCGAGGCCAAGAAAGAGGGCATCGGTGCATTGCAAAAGCAGATCGAAGCGATGATTGCGGAGAGTGAGCGCTTAAGCAGCGAGACTGCGGAGCTTGGCGGCAGGCGGGAGGCCCTGCTGACCGGCCAGAAGGACTTCTTCACCAGGCGGGAGGAGCTGTCTGAGAAGCAGACCCACCTGGATAAAGAAGTCTTCCGCCTGAACAGTCAGAGGGAAAAACTGGAAGAAACTGCGGATTCCCTGACGGACTACATGTGGGAGGAATACGAGCTGACTTATAATACAGCCCTTCCCATGAAAAAGGAAGAATACACGGATCTGGCGGCATTGAAGAAGCAGACCAGCGTGCTGAAGGATGAGATCCGGAAGCTGGGCGACGTCAATGTGAACGCCATCGAGGATTATAAAAATATCTCGGAGCGGTATGAATTTATGAACACCCAGCGGAATGACCTGGTGAAGGCTGAGGAGACCCTGATGGGCATCATCGAAGAGCTGGATACGGGCATGCGCCGCCAGTTCGAGGAGCAGTTCGCCCGGATTCGGGTGGAGTTTGATAAGGCCTTCAAGGAACTGTTCGGCGGCGGAAAGGGAACCCTGGAACTGGATCCGGATGCGGATATGCTGGAGGCAGGCGTGCGGATTATCGCCCAGCCGCCCGGTAAGAAGCTGCAGAACATGATGCAGCTTTCCGGTGGCGAGAAGGCTCTGACAGCCATCTCCCTGCTGTTCGCCATTCAGAACCTGAAGCCCTCGCCCTTCTGTCTGCTGGACGAGATTGAGGCGGCTCTGGATGATTCCAACGTAAATCGCTTCGCAAAATATCTTCATAAGTTGACAAAGAATACACAGTTTATTATTATTACACATAGGAAGGGAACCATGGAGTCCGCAGATCGTCTGTATGGTATCACCATGCAGGAGAAGGGCGTCTCCACCCTGGTTTCCGTAAACCTGATTGAAGAGGAATTAGATGAATAGTTAAATTCAGGGGGAAATGAAATGTCTGAGGAGAAAAAAGGTTTTTTCAGCCGGCTGGTCTCCGGTCTTGCCAAGACCAGAGCGAACATCGCGGCCGGTATTGACAGTATTTTCAGCGGGTATTCCGCGATTGACGACGATTTCTATGAGGAAATCGAGGAGATCCTGATTATGGGCGACATCGGCATCAACGCCACCAACGCCATTCTGGAAGATTTGAAGCAGAAGGTAAAGGAGCAGCACATCAAGGATCCCTCCCAGTGCAAGGAGCTTCTGATCAACAGCATCCGGGAGCAGATGCGGGTGGGCGAGGTGGCTTACCGTTTCGAGCAGGAGAAGTCCGTGGTGCTGGTCATCGGCGTCAACGGCGTGGGCAAAACCACATCCGTGGGCAAGCTTGCAGGCAAGCTCAAAGATCAGGGCAAAAAGGTCATTCTGGCGGCGGCAGATACCTTCCGCGCAGCAGCAGGCGAGCAGCTCACCGAGTGGGCGAACCGGGCCGGCGTGGAGATCATCGGCGGCAGCGAGGGCGCGGATCCGGCTTCCGTAGTCTACGACGCGGTCTGCGCGGCAAAAGCAAGACATGCGGACGTATTGCTCTGCGATACGGCAGGACGCCTTCATAATAAGAAAAATCTGATGGAGGAGCTTCGGAAAATCAACCGGATTATCGACCGGGAGTACCCGGACGCCTTCCGTGAGACCCTGGTCGTCCTGGACGGCACCACCGGACAGAACGCCCTGGAGCAGGCCCGCCAGTTCAAGGAGGTCTGCGACATCACCGGCATCATTCTTACAAAGCTGGACGGCACAGCCAAGGGTGGTATTGCGGTGGCAATCCAGTCCGAGCTTGGTATCCCGGTGAAATACATCGGCGTGGGTGAGAGCATCGAAGATCTGCAGAAGTTCGACGCGGATGAATTTGTGAATGCCCTGTTCCATCAGGAAAGTAATGACTGACAAAATTTGTAAATACATAATATAAGAGGAGAAAAACATGCTTACACTGGAAAAATTTGAAGAAGCCTCAGAGGTGGTAAAAAAAGTAGCGATTGAGACCAAACTGTTATACAGCCCATATTTCAGCGAAAAGACCGGGAACAAGGTATACCTGAAGCCTGAGAACATGCAGGTAACCGGCGCCTACAAGATTCGCGGTGCTTACTACAAGATCAGTACCTTAAGCGACGAGGAGCGTGCCAAGGGACTGATTACCGCGTCCGCCGGAAATCACGCCCAGGGCGTGGCTTATGCGGCAAAGGCTTACGGCGTGAAAGCAGTGATCGTTATGCCAACCACCACACCGCTGATGAAGGTGGAGCGCACCAAGAGTTATGGCGCGGAGGTTGTGCTGTACGGAGACGTATATGATGAGGCGTGTGAGTATGCCTATAAGCTGGCCGAGGAGCACGGCTATACCTTTATCCATCCCTTCGACGATCTGGCGGTAGCCACTGGCCAGGGAACCATCGCCATGGAGATTGTGAAGGAGCTTCCGCTGGTAGACTACATTCTGGTGCCTATCGGAGGAGGCGGACTTTCCACCGGCGTCTCCACCCTGGTGAAGCTGTTGAACCCCAATATTAAGGTTATTGGCGTGGAGCCCGCAGGAGCGAACTGCATGCAGGAATCCCTGAAGAATAAAAAGGTGACCACACTTCCGACGGTCAGCACCATTGCCGACGGTACTGCGGTTAAGACGCCGGGAACCAAGATCTTCCCGTATATCCAGAAGAATCTGGATGATATCATCACTGTCACCGACGACGAGCTCATTGGCGCGTTCCTGGATATCGTGGAGAATCACAAGATGGTAGTGGAGAACTCCGGTCTTCTGACCGTAGCGGCCCTGAACCATCTGAACGTAAAGGGCAAGAAGATTGTCTCCATTTTAAGCGGCGGCAACATGGATATCATTACCATGTCCTCCATGGTACAGTTCGGCCTGATCCAGAGAGATCGGATTTTCACCGTATCCACCATGCTTCCGGACAAGCCCGGAGAGATGGTCAAGATCTCCCAGGTCATCGCCGACGAGAACGGCAATATCGTCAAACTGGATCACAATCAGTTCATCGGTACCAACCGAAACGAGGGCGTGGAGCTTCGTATTACCATCGAAGCCTTCGGCACCGAGCACAAGAACCGCATCGTTAAGAAGCTGGACGAGGCAGGATTCAGACCGCGTCTTGTAAAGATCAATCTGTAAAAAGCAGGGGTAACTATGGGATTACTGGAACTTCTTATCCTTGCGGTAGGCCTGTCCATGGACGCCTTCGCCGTATCGGTCTGTAAGGGCTTAAGCGTTCCCCGGGCAGGCGCCGGGGAATGCTGTATCGCAGGCGTCTGGTTCGGCGGCTTCCAGGCGCTGATGCCGCTTCTGGGCTATCTGCTGGGCAGTCAGTTTAAGGATTACATCACCAGCGTCGATCACTGGATTGCCTTTGTGTTGATTCTCATCATCGGTGTCAATATGATTCGGGAGGCCCAGGGAAAAGAAGAGGACGCGGAGGTCTGTCCGAAGGAAGAGAATCCGTTTGCATTCAAAACCATGCTGATGCTGGCGGTAGCCACCAGTATTGACGCCCTGGCCGTGGGAATCACCCTGGCCTTTTTAAATGTGGCGCTGATTCCTTCCGTAACATTTATCGGTGTAACAACTTTTGTGATTTCCGCCATCGGTATTCGTATCGGCAATCTCTTCGGTATGAAGTACAAATCCAGAGCTGAATTCGCGGGCGGCGTGATTCTCATCTGTATCGGCCTGAAGATTCTGCTGGAGCACCTGGGCATTCTGGGATAAAAAAGAATGTGCCATTGGCACATTCTCGCGCCGAGGCGCGGTTGCCTTAGCGACATGATTCCATTCCGCCGCAGTGTGATAATTTTTTAAAGATTTTGTCAAGAAAAAATACTTGACAATAAGGCTCCGATTGTGTATGATAAGTCAGGCAGGTGAGAAGTATGGATAAAATTCTGGAGCAGACGCTGCTGTATGATTTTTACGGAGAACTGCTGACGGATCATCAGAAGCAGATTTACGAGGACGTGGTGCTGAACGATTATTCCTTCAGCGAGGTGGCAGAAGAAAAGGGTATCAGCCGTCAGGGCGTGCATGATCTGATTAAGCGGTGCAATAAGATTCTGCAGGAATACGAGTCGAAGCTTCACCTGGTTGAGAAGTTTGTAACCATCAAAGAGCAGATCGAAGAGATGGAAAAGTCCTTAAGGGAGACCGAAGAACCGGACAAGGAAGCTCTTGTACGGCAGCTAAACGGGATATTGGAGAATTTATAGATGGCATTTGAAAGTTTATCTGATAAATTACAGAATGTATTTAAGAACCTGCGGGGCAAGGGACGTCTTTCCGAGGCGGATGTAAAAGCATCCTTAAAGGAAGTCAAGATGGCTCTTCTGGAAGCAGACGTAAGCTTTAAGGTCGTAAAGCAGTTTATCAAGTCCGTAGAGGAGCGCGCCATCGGCGCGGATGTGATGAACAGCCTGACGCCGGGACAGCAGGTGGTGAAGATTGTCCACGAGGAACTGATTTCTCTGATGGGCAGCGAGACCACGGAGCTGAAGCTGAAGAACCCCAGTGATGTGACCGTCCTCATGATGATGGGTCTTCAGGGAGCCGGTAAGACCACCACGGCGGCCAAGCTGGCAGGAAAGCTGAAGAGCAAGGGCCGTAAGGTATTGCTGGTAGCCTGCGACGTTTACCGACCGGCAGCGATCAAGCAGCTGCAGGTCAACGGCGAGAAGCAGGGTGTCGAGGTATTTACCATGGGCGAGAATCAGAAGCCGGTAAATATCGCCAAGGGCGCTTATGAGTACGCCAGGAAAAACAACTTTAACGTGGTCATTCTCGATACGGCAGGCCGACTGCATGTGGACGAGGACATGATGGAGGAGCTGCAGCAGATCAAAGAAAATCTGCATGTGGATCAGGCTCTTCTGACTGTAGACGCCATGACCGGACAGGACGCTGTGAATGTGGCGACCGTGTTCAACGATAAGATTGGCATCGACGGCGTGATTTTAACGAAGCTGGATGGCGATACCAGAGGCGGAGCGGCCCTGTCTGTCAAGGCAGTGACCGGAAAGCCGATTTTATATATAGGTATGGGCGAGAAGCTGTCGGATCTGGAGCAGTTTTATCCGGACCGTATGGCGTCCCGTATCCTCGGAATGGGCGATGTGCTGACCCTGATTGAGAAGGCACAGGAGACCGTAGACGAGGAAAAAGCCAAGGCCATGACGCAGAAGCTGAAGAAAGCGCAGTTTGGCTTTGACGATTATCTGGAGAGTATGAACCAGATGAAAAAAATGGGAGGCCTTTCCAGTGTGCTGGCTATGATGCCGGGTCTGGGAAGCCAGATGAAGGACATTGAAAATGCCATCGACGAGAAGAAGATGGCGCGCACTGAGGCGATTATTCTTTCGATGACGCCGAAGGAGCGGTCCAATCCCGAGATTCTGAACCCCTCAAGAAAGCACCGTATCGCCAGAGGCGCCGGTGTGGACATTGCGGAGGTCAACCGCCTGGTGAAGCAGTTCGAGCAGATGCGTAAGATGATGAAGCAGATGCCCGGCATGATGGGAATGGGCGGCAAACGTGGTAAAAAGGGACGTATGCGTTTTCCTTTTTAAATAAATAAAAATACTATATTAACAGCAGAAAATGCGGAGGTGAAACAAATGGCAGTAAAGATTAGATTAAGAAGAATGGGTCAGAAGAAAGCTCCTTTCTATAGAATTATCGTAGCAGATTCCAGATCCCCGAGAGACGGTCGTTTTATCGAGGAGATCGGAACTTACGATCCGAGCACAGATCCGAGTACTTTCAAGGTAGACGTTGAGGCAGCTAAGAAGTGGCTTGCAAACGGCGCTCAGCCGACTGAGATGGTAGGCAAGATCCTGAAGGCAGCAGGCGTAGAGAAATAATCGTAATGATTCAGTACAGCCCGAAGCACTAGCTGCTGAGGAAACAATCGAGGTATCTGATGAAAGAATTAGTAGAAGTGATTGCAAAATCACTGGTGGAGCATCCGGATGAGGTTGTCGTTACGGAGACAGAGAATGAGAAAACCATTCTGGTCGAGCTCCGCGTAGCGCCTTCTGATATGGGTAAGGTAATCGGCAAACAGGGCCGAATTGCCAAGGCCATTCGCAGCGTTGTCAAGGCAGCGTCATCTAAGGAAGAGAAAAAAGTAGTTGTGGAGATTCTTCAGTAGAATTCCGCACAGACGGCGGGTGGAGACACCCGCTGTTCTTTTATACAATAGTTCCTATTGTATAAAAGGCGGAGAATCCTGCAAGGCAGGATTCTATTATCAATGAGTGAAAAGGGAGGAAACACAATGGAACAGTATCTGCGTGTAGGCGTCATCGCATCCACACACGGCCTGAAGGGCGAGGTAAAGGTATTTCCCACCACTGATGATCCGGAGCGTTTCCGGAAGCTGAAAAAGATATATCTGGATACGGGAAAAGAGTATAAGGAGCTTCAGGTTGCCGGTGTAAAGTTTTTTAAGAATCAGGTGATTCTGAAATTTAAGGAATTCCAGGATATCAACGAGGTAGAAAAATACAGAGGAAAAGATCTCTTGATCGATAGAGAGCAGGCGGTCCCGCTTGCGGAGAATGAAAACTTCATCGTGGATCTGATTGATATGGACGTATACGATGAGGAGGAGAAGCGTCTGGGCACGCTGACAGATGTGCTGCAGACCGGCGCCAACGACGTCTATGTGGTGGAGACCGAAGAAGGAAAGGAAATCCTGCTTCCGGCCATTCCCTCCTGTATTCTTACGGTGGACGTGGAGAACGCAAGGATGGTTGTGCGGATTCCGGAGGGCCTTCTGTGATGAACCAATATCATGTACTGACCTTATTTCCGGAAATGATTGAAAATGGCCTGAAAACCAGTATTACAGGCCGGGCCATTGAGCAGGGCGTCATTGGTCTGAATGCGGTAAACATTCGCGACTTTGCAGACAATAAGCACAATAAAGTGGACGATTACCCCTATGGCGGCGGCGCGGGCATGGTCATGCAGGCGGAGCCGGTGTATCGGGCCTGGGCTTCGGTGACGGAGAAAATCGGGAAAAAGGCCCGGACCATCTATGTGACGCCCCAGGGGACCACCTTCCATCAGGGCATGGCGGAGGAGCTGGCAAAGGAGGAGCATGTGATTTTCCTTTGCGGCCATTACGAGGGGATCGACGAGCGGGTGCTGACGGAGGTCGTGACGGATTACGTGTCCATCGGGGATTACGTGCTGACCGGAGGGGAATTCCCAGCTATGGTCATGATTGACGCCATTTCCCGGCTGGTGCCGGGGGTTCTGAATAATGAAGTGTCCGCGGAGTTTGAAAGCTTTCAGGACGGACTTCTGGAATATCCCCAGTACAGCCGTCCGGAGGTGTGGCACGGAAAAGAAGTGCCGCCGGTACTGCTGTCCGGTAACCATACGAATATTGAAGGCTGGCGGCGGGAGCTGTCCATCATGCGAACGAAAGAGCGGCGGCCGGATCTCTACGAGACCTACCGGGAGCAGCAAAAGGAAATGCAGGAGAAAAATAAGAGAAAACGCCGTTTCAAGGGCGTCATCTTTGACATGGACGGTTGTCTAATTGATTCCGAGCGTCTTTATGCCCAGTGCTGGAAGATGGCCTTTCATAAGATGGGGATTCCCATTTCGGATGAGACACTGGACAGTTGGAACGGCATCGGCGGAAAGGATCTGGATCGTGCGATTGAGAGCGTGACCGGAGAAGCGCGTCTTACATCGGAGCTGCGCGCGATTCGCGACGGATATCTGGCCGGGGCGCTGGAGGATGGCCGTATGCCCCTGATGCCTTACGCAAAGGAAATCGTGACACTGGCGAAAGAAAAGGGTATGACAGTAGGTGTGGCCAGCGGTTCCGTGCGGGAACGGGCGGAGAAAATGCTGCGTTTTCACGGAATCTATGAGATGCTGGACTGTACAGCTTTTGGAAATGAAGTACAGGCAGGAAAACCGGCGCCGGATCTGTATCGGCTGGCCATGAAGCGAGGGGGCTTAAAGCCTTCCGAGGTTATCGCCTTTGAGGATTCGCTCAGCGGCGTAAAGGCAGCCCGGGCGGCCGGACTTCGGACTGTCTATGTCCCACAGCCGGGCTTCCGGGATCTGGAGCCGGATGTGAATTATTATCGGAAAATCGGCGATCTGGCAGAGGGTATGGCGATTTTGCGCGCTCTGCCGTAACAAGAGAGAAAAGGGAAGAGGCATTGGAAGGAAATTTGACGAAGGGTCCCATTTTGAAAACATTGACGAAGCTTGCGATTCCCATCATGGCTTCATCTTTCCTTGGGACTTTGTATAATATTACGGATATGGCCTGGATCGGACGGCTGGGCTCCAAGGCGGTGGCCGGTGTCGGCGTGGGCGGCATGTATATCTGGCTGTCCCAGGGGCTGGCGTCCATGGCCCGCATGGGCGGTCAGGTACAGGTGGCTCAGTGTATCGGACGGGGAGACCGGGAGGCGGCCCGGGGCTATGCCCAGACAGCGGTGCAACTGGCGACGGTTCTGGGACTGGCTTTTTCGGCGATCTGCGTAATTTTTCTGCATCCGCTGGTGGATTTTTTCAAACTGACGGATCCGGAGGCCCTGGAGGCGGCCTTCTCTTATACGCTGGTAGCCTGCGGCCTGTTGGTATTTTCATTTCTGACGCTGACCCTGACCGGCCTCTATACGGCCCAGGGTGATTCGAAGACCCCCTTTGTGGCGAATTTCATCGGTCTGGTGACGAATATGATCCTCGATCCGGTGCTGATTCTGGGTCCGGGTCCGTTCCCGAAGCTGGGCGCGGTGGGAGCGGCCATTGCCACGGTAACCGCGCAGTTTATCGTCATGGGAATCATGATTCTGGGCGTGGTGCTGCGACAGAACGGAAATGTATTGAAGGGCATGCGGTTGTTCGCAAAGCCCCAGGTGGAATATGTGAGCGGCATCTGCAAAATCGGAATTCCCACGGCCCTGCAGGGTATGGCCTACTGTGCCATTTCCATGGTGCTGACCCGGATGGTATCGGCCTTCGGTGCTGCTGCCGTGGCAGTACAGCGGGTGGGCGGCCAGATAGAATCCGTCTCCTGGAACACAGCGGACGGCTTCGGGGCGGCCCTGAATGCCTTCATCGGGCAGAATTACGGCGCAGACAAAATGGATCGGGTGAGAAAGGGCTACCGGGCTTCCCTCTGGACCGTGGGAGTCTGGGGTGCCCTGATTACCCTGATTTTTGTGCTGCTGCCGGAGCCTATCGCGAAAATCTTTTTCTATGAGCCGGAAGCCATCGCCATTGCGGTGGGCTATCTGATTATCATCGGCTTCTGCGAGGGCTTCATGTGCGAAGAGCTGATGACAGTGGGCGCTTTATCGGGCCTCGGACGGACCCGCCTGTGCAGTGTCATCAGCATCACCTTCACCAGCGCCCGGATTCCGCTGGCCATTCTTTTGGGCGGACGCATGGGCCTGACCGGCATCTGGTGGGCGTTCTCATCCACATCCATTGCAAAAGGGATTATTTTTGTGCTGACTTTTTTCTATATTACCCGGGAGACGAAAAATTCAGCGGTTCGGTGAAAAAATTCTTGTAATAGAGGACAAATGTCACTATAATAAATAAGATTAAGCAACTATAAAACTATTTTTGAACGAAGGAGAACGTTATGAATGAATCAAATGGAGTAATTCGTGATGCCAGGAAACTGGGTATACCCAAGATGCTGATTCTGGGTCTGCAGCACATGTTCGCCATGTTCGGAGCTACGATTCTGGTTCCGATTCTGGTCAACAGCTATTTCGTGGATGCCTGCGGAGAGGGACCGACAAGAGGACTGACCGTAGCTGTAACACTGTTCTGCGCGGGCTTCGGAACCCTGCTGTTCCATGTCTGCACCAAGTTTAAGGTGCCGGCATTCCTGGGATCTTCCTTTGCTTTCTTAAGCGGATTTTCTACCGTGGCGCATCTGGACACCGGTATGTACGCTGCTATGGGAGCCAATGAGAAAGCGGCTTATGCCTGCGGTGGTGTCGTAGTGGCAGGTCTTCTGTATCTGGTTCTGGCTCTTATTATCCGCCTGGTAGGCGTAAAGCGCGTGATGCGTTTCCTCCCGCCGGTTGTGACCGGACCGGTTATCATCTGTATCGGACTGAGCCTGGCAGGATCCGCCATCAACAACGCTTCCACCAACTGGTTCCTGGCACTGGTTGCTCTGGCTGTCATCATCGTATTCAATATCTGGGGCAAGGGAATGTTCAAGATTATCCCCATCCTGATGGGCGTTATGATTTCCTATGTGGTCGCTCTTCTGATGACCATGGCAGGCATGACAAACCCGGACGGATCTGCGATCCTGAACTTCTCAGCCATCGCTACTTCCGGCTGGGTAGGAGTTCCACCTCTTCAGATCTGCAAATTTGATGTAACCGCCATTCTGGTTATGGCGCCCATCGCCATCGCTACCATGATGGAGCACGTGGGCGATATGTCCGCGATTTCCGCTACCGTAGAAGAGAACTTCATCGCAGATCCGGGTCTTCACAGAACCCTGATGGGCGACGGTCTGGCTACCGCCATGGCTGGTTTCCTGGGCGGACCTGCGAACACCACTTACGGCGAGAACACCGGCGTACTGGAGCTGAGCCGGGTACACGACCCGCGCGTCATCCGTATTGCGGCGATCTTTGCCATTATCGTAAGCTTTATTCCGAAGGTTTCTGCTATCATCAGTACCATGCCTTCCGCTATCATCGGCGGCGTCAGCTTTATGCTGTACGGTATGATTTCCGCTATCGGTGTGCGGAATGTGGTAGAGAACAAGGTAGATTTGACCAAGTCCAGAAACCTGATTATCGCAGGCGTTATCTTTGTATGCGGACTGGGCTTCAGCAGCGGCATCACCTTCACGGTAGGCGGCACCCCGATTACCCTGACTGCACTGGCTATCGCAGCCATCGCAGGCATCCTGCTGAACATGATTCTGCCGGGCAATGATTATGAGTTCGGCGTGAATGAGTCCGGCGACGAGAACCGGGGTATTCATGCGTAAAATTAAGAAACTTTATAGAAAATAAGCCTTGCATTTTCGTAAGGCTTATGATAAAATTAACCACGTTGTGATAAAAAGCAGATGGTCCGCTGCTGCAGCAGTTGGAAAGGGCATCTTTTGATAAATTCGAGAGAGAAGCGAGACAGATACGCGCCGGCCTCCGGTGCGGTTTCGGGTCCTTCGTACTGGCGGTAAGAACATCCAGAAAACAAGGAGGAGACAACGAAATGAACGAGATTATTAAGAACATTGAAGCTGAGCAGCTGAAGGCTGAAGTACCGGAGTTTAAGGTAGGAGATACCGTAAAGGTATACGGCAAGATTAAAGAGGGAAACCGTGAGCGTATTCAGGTATTCGAGGGTATCGTACTGAAGAAGCAGGGCGGCGGAGCTCGCGCTACCTTTACTGTAAGAAAGAATTCCAACGGCGTAGGCGTTGAGAAGACATGGCCGCTGCATTCCCCGAACGTAGAGAAGGTTGAGGTTATCCGTCATGGTAAGGTAAGACGTGCGAAACTGAACTACTTAAGAGGACGTGTAGGAAAGCGCGCAAAGGTTAAAGAGCTTGTAAAATAATCACGAAGGTTGTAAAGATAAGAGGGAGAATGTATATTCTCCCTTTTTCTTTCATGTAGCCCATCGCTATGTGAAAGGCTATTCGGCAGAATCCCATGAAAAGGTACGGGAGGTATAACGATGCGAAGAAGAGGACTGAATTTCCGGCGGAGAAAAAAGAAGCTGAATCTGACGGCTCTGCAGGGCGCGGCTTTCTGGATAGGCGAGGTGATTCTTGCCTTTGTGGTGGGCTGTATGGTGGTCTGGTTCTTCGGCTACACCTTAAGCAATGTGGGCGAGTCCATGGAGCCGACCCTGAAAAGCGGCGACCGGGTGTTGATCAACCGCCTGGTCTATGAGATCAAGTCGCCGTCTTACGGAGATTTGATTGTATTTAAGCCCAATGGCAATCAGAACGCCCATTACCACATCAAGCGGGTGGTAGGAAAGCCTGGAGACACTATTACCATCAAGAGTGGGCGAGTCTTTGTGAACGGCGAGCTGCTGAATGAGACCGTGCAGACAGCGAGTATGCAGGATGCGGGTCTTGCAGAAGATGGTGTGAAACTGGGGGCAGACGAGTATTTTGTTCTGGGCGACAACCGCAACAACAGCGAGGACAGCCGAAGCGCCAATATCGGCAATGTGAAGAAGGAAGATATACTGGGCCAGGCCTGGTTTGTAGTGACGCCCGGAGAGCGTTTCGGGCGGCTGAAATAGATTTTATTTGATTTTCAAATGGAGAATACTATATGAATATACAGTGGTATCCGGGACATATGACCAAGGCCCGGAGAATGATGCAGGAAAATATCAAGCTGGTGGATCTGGTCATCGAGCTGGTGGACGCCCGGGTGCCTTTAAGCAGCCGGAACCCGGACATCGACGATCTGGGACGTAATAAGGCGAGACTGCTGCTTCTGAACAAGTCGGATCTGGCAGACGAGGCAGCCAACGAGGCATGGAGCGCTTATTTCAGGGCAAAGGGCTTTCAGGTCGTAAAGCTGAATTCCCGCAGCGGCGCAGGCTTTAAAAGCGTAAACGCAGCCGTACAGGAAGCCTGCAAAGAAAAAATCGAGCGTGACCGGCGAAGAGGAATTCTGAACCGGCCGGTCCGGGCCATGGTGGCAGGTATCCCCAACGTGGGAAAATCCACCTTTATCAACAGCTTTGCGGGCAAGGCCTGCACCAAGACTGGCAATAAGCCCGGCGTCACCAAGGGCGCCCAGTGGGTGCGCCTGAATAAGCAGGTGGAACTCTTAGATACCCCGGGTATCCTGTGGCCCAAGTTTGAGGATCAGGAAGTGGGTATCAAGCTGGCCATGATTGGATCGATTAAAGAAGAAGTTCTGAATACCGAGGAGCTGTCTCTGGAGCTTCTGAAGCTTTTGAAGGCCCGCTACAGCGGCACCATAGGTGAGCGATACGGCGCGGACGAGACCCTGGGTGAGGTAGAGCTTCTGGGCGAGATCGCGAAACGGCGGGGCTGTCTGCAGAAGGGCGGCGAACCGGATCTGACTAAGGCGGCAGCGATTCTTTTGGAGGATTTCCGGAGCGGAAAGCTGGGACGTATTACCCTGGAACTGCCGGAATAAGCAGGAGGACAGATAAATGGCAAGGAAAGACAGACAGGAAGAAATCGAAGAAGAGAAGCCGAACGTCATGCGGGAGCTCCTGGGAATGCTGGTCTATGTGGGCATTGTTCTGGCGATCACCTTCCTGATTATTACCTTTGTGGGACAGCGGACCCATGTGAGCGGCGAGTCCATGGAGAATACCCTGGACGACGGGGATCAGCTCATTGTGGATAAGCTTACATACCGGTTCCACGATCCGGAGCGGTTTGATATCATCGTATTCCCGTTCCGATATAAGGATAATACCTACTATATCAAGCGAATCATCGGACTGCCGGGTGAGACCGTGCAGATCGTGGATGGAGAGATCTATATCAATGGCGAGTTGCTCGAGGAGTCCTATGGCCGTGAAGTCATGCAGGATGCAGGCCTGGCGGCGGAGCCCATTACCCTGGGGGACGACGAGTACTTTGTGCTGGGTGATAACCGGAATTACAGCTCAGACAGCCGTGACCCAAGCGTGGCGCTGATTCACCGGAAGGAGATCATCGGACGGGCATGGCTGCGAATCTGGCCGCTGAATTCTTTTGGAATTCTGAAGCATCAGTAGGAGTGGAATATGACAAAGACAGAGCAGCTGCGCCTGGAGCGCGAGCAGCGGAAGCTGGAAAAATTACAGAAGGAGCGTGAGCGTCTGGAGGCTATGCGTTCCTTTGAGCACCAGTATGAGGGCTATGGGGCTGTCTGTGGTATCGACGAGGTGGGAAGAGGCCCGCTGGCCGGTCCGGTGGTGGCTGGAGCGGTGATTCTGCCGACAGACTGTGAGATTCTGTATCTCAACGATTCCAAGAAGCTGTCGGAGAAAAAGAGAGAGCTTCTGTACGACGAGATTATGGAAAAGGCCGTGGCCACGGGAATCGGCGTTATCAGCCCGGCCCGCATTGACGAGATCAATATCCTGCAGGCCACCTATGAGGCTATGCGGATGGCGATTTCTAATCTAAAGGTACAGCCTTCCGTCCTGTTAAATGACGCCGTAACGATTCCGTTGGTGGAGATTCCCCAGGTGCCCATCATCAAGGGCGACGCCAAGAGCGTGTCCATCGCGGCGGCCAGTATCATTGCCAAGGTAACCAGGGATCATATGATGGTGGAGTATGAGGAGATTTATCCGGGCTACAGCTTTGCCTCCAATAAAGGCTACGGATCGGCCCAGCATATCGCGGCCTTGAAGGAGCTGGGGCCGACGCCGATTCATCGCCGGACCTTTATAAAAAACATTCTTTAGGAGGGCTTCTATGCAGAACCGCCGTCAAATCGGCACAGAAGAGGAAGCTTTGGCCGCTGAATTCCTGGAAGGCAGAGGCTATCGGATAGTGGAACGGAATTTTCGCTGCCGTCTGGGCGAGATCGATCTGATCGCCCGGGACGGCAGCGTCCTTGTATTTATTGAGGTAAAATACCGGAAGACCGGAGCGTACGGGGATCCGGCGGAGGCAGTGGATTACCGGAAGCAACAGAAGATTTGCAAGACGGCAGATTATTACCGGATGCTGCGGCGGATCCCGGACAATCAGAGCTGCCGCTTTGATGTGGTGGCGATTCGGGGACGCAAGATCCGGGTGATTCGGAACGCGTTTCCGTATTGCTTTTATTAAACAAAGGAGGGAAGTCCCATGGAACAGAACTGGAAAAA
The DNA here is from genome assembly GCA_902362725.1 of Clostridiaceae bacterium. Taxonomy (GTDB): domain Bacteria; phylum Bacillota; class Clostridia; order Lachnospirales; family Lachnospiraceae; genus Laedolimicola; species Laedolimicola ammoniilytica. The sequence continues at coordinate 113,972 of CABIXM010000004.1, forward strand.
AGTAAAAGGCAGAGTAACCACAAGACTTGTGGAGCGTGCAGGGGTGCCTTTCTTAAGCTTTCCGCTGCTGGAAGAAACCGGAATCGTCACCCAGGGCTTTTCCACCCGGCTGGGCGGTGTGAGCGAGGGAGACTGTAGCAGTATGAATGTGAGCTTCACCAGAGGAGATCGGGAAGAGGCGGTGCGGGAAAATTACCGGAGGCTGGGGGAGGCCATAGGCTTTGACTGCGAAAGCCTGGTCTGCTCCGATCAGACCCATACCACGAACGTACGGGTGATGACGGAAGACGACCGGGGAAAGGGTTTTGCCAGACCCAAGGATTATCAGAACGTGGACGGCATGATTACCAATGTGCCGGGCCTGACGCTGGCTACCTTTTACGCGGACTGTGTCCCGCTGTATTTTGTGGATCCGGTAAAGCGAGCCATCGGTCTGTCCCATTCCGGCTGGCGGGGAACCGTAGGAAAGATAGGAAAGAAAACCGTGGAACGGATGGAAGAAACCTACGGAAGCGACCCGGCGGATATCCGGGTGGTCATCGGCCCCTCCATCTGTCAGGACTGCTATGAGGTCAGCGTCGATGTGATAGATGAATTCCGGCAGGCCTTTTCCGAAGAATCCTGGCCGGAGCTGTTTTACGAAAAAGCAGACGGCAAATACCAGTTAAACCTCTGGAAAGCCAATGAGTGGATTTTTGCGGAGGCAGGTATCCGAAGAGAGCATATGGCAGTTACGGATCTCTGTACCTGCTGTAATCCCACCCTGCTGTTCAGCCACCGGGCGAGCCACGGAAGGCGGGGCAATCTGGGCGCGTTCCTGATGTTGAAATAAAGCTGTCATTTATATAAAACAACAGACAGTGTCTGTTATTTTCATGTAACAGGAAATTCTTATGGAATCCCCTGTTACATAAAAAATATTATCGCACTGCGGCGGAGATGTAGTATGTCGCTTACGCGACCCGCCGCAGGCGGAGAATGTGCCAATGGCACATTCTTTTTTAAATAACGCGACACAGCAAGGTTGATGCATGTATAAAAACGGGGCAGATGTAACGCCATCCTTTCGATGACCTTACATCCGCCCCTGTTTTATCAGAGCATTTTATCGGATTCCGGATTTATTTCCCAAACTCACCGTTCTGCCGCTTCTCTAAGAGCTTCCGGATCTTCTCCGTCGGGTTGTTGATCTTTCCGATAGGAGTGTCATGATTCATGGTATCGATAATGGTAGCCAGGAACTTGGTCATATCCGCTTCGGTGTAGTAGGGCTTCTCAAGAAGCTCCGGAGAGCGGTAGTTCAGGTTTGTGGTGACGATACGCTTGATGTAGCCCTTCTCGTAGTACTCGTCGAACTTCTTGAAGCCATCGGTGAACAGGCCGAAAGTGCAGCATACATAGACGTTGCGGGCTCCCCTCTCCTTCATCTGCTTGGCCACATCCAGCATACTTCCGCCGGAGGAAATCATGTCGTCAATGATGATGACGTCCTTGCCGGTCAGGGAGGTTCCCAGGAACTCGTGGGCTACAATTGGGTTCTTGCCATTGATGATGGTGGAGTAATCTCTTCTCTTATAGAACATACCCAGGTCAATTCCCAGTACGTTGGAGAAGTATACCGCACGCTCCATGGCACCCTCATCGGGGGCAATGATCATCAGGTGGTCGTTATCTACCTGGAGATCCGGCTCGGTGCGGAGCAGCGCCTTCATAAACTGATAGGGCGGCTGGAAGTTATCGAAGCCATTCAGCGGCGTCGCGTTCTGGACACGGGGGTCATGGGCGTCGAAGGTAATGATATTGGTCACACCCATATTCTGAAGTTCCTGCAGAGCCAGCGCGCAGTCCAGGGATTCGCGGCTGGTGCGGCGGTGCTGACGGCCCTCATAGAGGAACGGAATTACCACATTGATGCGGTGCGCCTTACCGGTGGCAGCAGAAATGATACGCTTCAGATCCTGATAGTGATCGTCCGGGGACATATGATTCTCATGGCCGCAGACATTGTAGGTAATGCTGTAGTTGCACACGTCCACGATGACGAAGAGGTCGCTTCCACGGACGGATTCGCCGAGACGGCCTTTCGCTTCACCGGTTCCAAAACGGGGACAGGAGCAGTCGATCAGGTAGGAATCCTGGGCATACTCCTGAAAATAGACATTATCGCGGTGCTGCATATTGGCGGTCTTACGGAAATCCACCAGATAGTTGTCCACCTTTTTAGCGAAATACATACTGCTTTCCAGGGCGGCGATTTTCAGCGGCGCGATAGGTAAAATATTATCAAACTGATTTGTATCTGACATGACTGTCCTCCGAATAATATGACATTTTTAGATATGCAGTGAAAAACACACTATATATAAATTTATACCATTTTCCGATACAGATCGTCAAGACAGATTGCTTTTTATTTTCAAATAATGTATGATGATGAAGGAGAAAAAGGAGTATTTATGAAAAAAGTAAAAGAACACGTGATCAAGACTATAGAACCGGGCAGTATCGCCGAGGAACTGGAGCTGGAACCGGGAGACGTGCTGGTGTCGGTGAACGGCCAGCCGGTAAAAGACGTCTTTGATTATCATTATCTGATTAACGAGGAATATCTGGAGATTCTGGTCCGGAAGCCAAGCGGAGAAGAATGGGAGCTGGAGATCGAGAAGGAATACGAGGACGATCTGGGCATTGAATTCGAGAACGGCATGATGGATGATTACCGTTCCTGCAGCAATAAATGTATCTTCTGTTTTATCGATCAATTGCCGAAGGGCATGCGGGACACGCTGTATTTCAAGGATGACGATTCCCGTCTGTCCTTTTTACAGGGCAATTACGTGACTCTGACGAATATGAGTGACGCGGACGTGCAGCGGATCATCACTTATCGCATGGAGCCCATTAATATCTCCTTCCAGGCCATGCACCCGGAGCTGCGCTGTCAGATGCTCCATAACCGCTTCGCCGGGGAAGCTCTGAAGAAGGTGGACCGCTTCTATGAGGCGGGCATCATCATGAACGGCCAGATCGTGCTCTGCAAGGGCGTGAACGATGGAAAAGAACTGGAATACAGCATTGAACAGCTGGTAAAATACCTGCCCTATCTGCAGAGTGTATCGGTGGTTCCGGTGGGCTTGACCCGCTATCGGGATGGCCTCTATCCGCTGACGCCCTTTACGAAGGAGGACGCGTGCGCAGTGTTGGCCCTGATTCACAGCTGGCAGGAGCGCCTTTACAAAGAATACGGCAATCACTTCATCCACGCAGGCGACGAGTGGTATCTGCTGGCGGAAGAGGAGATACCGGCGGAGGACAGCTATGACGGTTATCTGCAGTTGGAAAATGGCGTTGGTATGATAAGGCTTCTCCGGGAAGAGGTACATGAACAACTGGCGGCTCTTCCGGGAGATGACAGAAAGCGCCATGTCACCATTGCTACAGGTGAGCTGGCAGCGCCGATTCTGACCGGACTTGGCAAAGAGGTGAAAGAGAAGTTCCCGAAGCTGGATCTGCAGGTAAAAGCTGTGAAGAATGAATTTTTCGGCGGCAAGATTACCGTGGCCGGACTTCTGACCGGACAGGATCTGAAAAAGCAGTTAGCTGATCTGAACCTGGGCGAGGAGCTTCTGCTGACTGAACATATGCTGAAGAGCGGCGAGCGGGTCTTCCTGGACGATGTGACTGTGGAAGAACTGTCCAGGGCTTTACAAGTGCCCATAACTATTGTAAAATCAGACGGAAAATCTTTTCTAGATGCCGTACTTGGCCGATCTGAGAATTAAGATATAGTATCAAGAAGAATAGGAGAAATTAGAGAATGAGTAAACCGATAGTAGCGATTGTCGGACGCCCGAACGTGGGAAAATCCACCCTGTTTAACGCGCTTGCGGGAGAGAATATTTCCATTGTAAAGGACACGCCCGGAGTAACGAGAGACCGTATTTACGCGGATGTGACGTGGCTGGATCACGCTTTTACCCTGATAGACACCGGTGGCATCGAGCCGGACAGCAGCGACGTCATCCTGTCCCAGATGCGGGAACAGGCCCAGATTGCCATTGATACCGCGGACGTAATCATCTTCCTGGCGGATGTGCGTCAGGGCCTGGTGGACGCGGATTCCAAGGTGGCGGACATGCTGCGCCGTTCCAGAAAGCCCATTGTGCTGGCTATCAATAAGGTAGACAGCTTCCAGAAGTTTATGGCGGATACCTACGAGTTTTATAACCTGGGTATCGGCGATCCGGTGCCGATTTCCGCAGCTTCTCGTCTGGGTATCGGCGATCTGCTGGACGAGGTCGTGAAGCATTTCCCGGAGCAGACCGGTGAGATTGAGGAGGACGACCGTCCCCGCATCGCCATCGTGGGCAAACCGAACGTGGGAAAATCCTCCATTATCAATAAGTTGATCGGCGAAAACCGCGTCATCGTGTCCAATATCGCAGGCACCACCCGGGACGCCATCGACACCGAGGTACGCCGGAACGGTAAGGACTACATTTTCATTGACACGGCAGGACTGCGCCGCAAGAACAAGATCAAAGAGGAGCTGGAGCGCTACAGCATTATCCGTACCGTGACGGCAGTGGAGCGGGCCGACGTGGTCATTCTGGTCATCGACGCGAAAGAGGGCGTCACCGAGCAGGACGCGAAGATCGCCGGTATCGCCCATGAGCGCGGCAAGGGCATCATCATTGCGGTCAATAAATGGGACGCCATCGAGAAAAATGACAAGACTGTCTATGAATATACCAACAAGATCCGGAATATTCTGTCTTATATGCCTTACGCGGAGATTACGTTCATTTCCGCTGTGACCGGTCAGCGTCTGCCGAAGCTCTTTGAGCTCATCGACATGGTCATCCAGAACCAGAACCTGCGCGTAGCCACCGGCGTGCTGAACGAGATCATGACCGAAGCTGTGGCTCTGCAGCAGCCGCCCTCAGACAAGGGAAAGCGCCTGAAGCTTTTCTATATTACACAGGTGGCAGTGAAGCCGCCCACCTTCGTCATTTTTGTAAATGACAAGGAGCTGATGCATTTTTCTTATACCAGATATCTGGAAAATAAGATCCGGGATGCTTTCGGCTTCAAGGGAACCGCGCTCCGGTTCCTGATTCGGGAAAGAAAGGGTGATCAGCAGTGATACGTCTGGCATGTGTGGCCATCGGCTATGTGTTCGGTTTGTTTCAGACCGGTTATATCTATGGAGAATTAAAAGGTACGGATATCCGCCAGCATGGAAGCGGCAACGCGGGCGCTACCAACGCGCTCCGGACGCTTGGCTGGAAGGCAGGCCTTATTACCCTGCTGGGAGACTGCTTTAAGTGTGTCTTTGCGGTGCTTCTGGTACGAGCCCTGTTTGCGGGCCGTTATCCGGATGAAAATATGGGCGTGCTTCTGGGAATGTACGCAGCCCTGGGTGTGATTTTGGGACATAACTTTCCCTTTTATCTGAAGTTTAAGGGCGGAAAGGGCATTGCGGCTACCGCAGGTCTGTACCTGTCCCTGGATCCGGTTATGACTCTGGTGGCCATTGTATTATTTGGAGGTGCCGTAGGCGCGACCCGTTACGTATCCCTGGGATCCATTCTGGTCAGCATCTGGCTGCCGGTGGGAACGATTCTGTTTGGCCGGCAGGGACATTGGGGATTGTCCCAGGGGCATCTCTATGAGCTTTACGCGATTACGATTTTCTTATGCCTGATGGCGATTTACCGCCACCGGAAGAACATTGGAAGACTGTTGAACGGCACCGAGAGCAAGCTCGGGCAGAAGGCGAAATAAGGAGAGATACTATGGCGAAAACAGGTGTGATTGGAGCAGGAAGCTGGGGAACGGCCCTTGCGCTGGTACTCCACAATAACGGGCATGAGGTCGTCCTCTGGTCCCATTCAAAGACCTCTGTGGAGAGTCTTTCAGAGAACAGGGAACTGATCGGAAAGCTGCCGGGCGTGAAAATCCCGGAGACGATTGCGATTACCAATGATCTGGAAGCGGCGATGAAGGAGAAGGACATGCTGGTACTGGCGGTTCCGTCCGCCTGCATCCGCAGCACGGCCCACAATATGGCTCCCTATGTGGCGGATGGTCAGCTGATCGTGTGCGTCTCCAAGGGCATCGAAGAGAGCACCCTGAAGATTATGACCGAGGTTATAGAGGATGAAATTCCGAACTGCCGGGCAGCAGTGCTGTCGGGACCCAGCCATGCGGAGGAGGTTAGCCGCGGCCTACCGACGACGGTAGTGGCGGGCGCCCACGACCGTGAGACAGCAGAGCACATCCAGAACCTCTTTATGAATCAGGTCTTTCGTGTATACACAAGCCCGGACATGCTCGGCATCGAGCTGGGCGGTGCCCTGAAAAATGTCATCGCGCTGGCGGCAGGCATCGCCGACGGCCTGGGCTACGGCGACAATACCAAGGCCGCTCTGATTACCCGGGGAATCGCGGAGATGAGCCGCATCGGCACCGCCATGGGCGGCCGCCAGGAGACCTTCAACGGCCTGTCCGGTATCGGCGATTTGATTGTAACCTGTGCCTCCGTACACAGCCGGAACCGCAAGGCCGGTTATCTGATGGGCCAGGGCCGCACCATGCGGGAGGCCATGGACGAGGTGAAAATGGTGGTCGAGGGCGTCTATTCCGCCAAGGCAGCCGTGGCTCTTGCCCGGAAATACAACATCGAAATCCCGATTATCGAACAGGTCAACAAGGTACTCTTTGAGGACAAGTCCCCGAAGGAGGCCGTGACCGAGCTGATGCTTCGCGATAAAAAAATCGAAAATTCACAACTCCCCTGGGAGTAGGAGGGAGGGCCGCCTGTGCGCTGTTACAACTGCAATAAGAAATTTGACTACGAGAAATATTACGGCATCTGTCCCAAATGCGGCTGCTTTAACCGGCAGGAGACTGCTGAGGAACAGCATGAGGCCGTGCACGACCGCTTTGGCGACAGCTCCGATGAGGACTGTCATAGAAGCCACCGAACCTTCAGCGCCCATCCAGGCGAAGAACGGGATGGAAGCTTTACTTATCAGGAGGACGGCTATACCTATACGGACTTTGAAGGAGAGACGGCGAAGAAAAAGGGCGTGGGCTTCTTTGTATTCTGCATCCTGTTCTTTGTGCTCAGCGTGTTCCTGCTGATTGGAACCATAATCTATACGACAGTCAATCCCATGGTAAGCGTATTTGTGACTGATCCGGAGAATGGAAGCGGTCTGGAAATCGTGAAACATGAGGCGGGTGCTTCTTTTATCTTCCAGGAGAAAATGACGCTGCAGGTACTGGAGTGCCGGGAGGTGGCAGATTCGAGTATCTTCCCAACCATGGAAGAGGGAAAAAAGCTGGTGGCGGTTCATGTACAGGGCGAGAGCGACGGCCAGTACGAGGATTACAACGGGCTTTATGGCATCTATCTGGAGACAGAAGGCCATTACCGGGAACCCATTTCCAGCTATTATTTTGAGCCCTACGCGCAGATTCTGGGCGTGTACCCGGCGCTGGATGACAGTTCCTTCAAAGGGGAAGCATACTGCGACGGCTGGTACGGTTTCCTGGTGGACGCAGACGCGGACACAGCGGTGCTGTGGCTGGATGAGTACGACTGCACCGATTGGGATGGCGGGAAGCTGATCCGCACCCATCGGATCGAACTGCCCATCGAGAACCTGACCGAGGACGAGGCCGCGGAGCTGGAGCAGGCCGCAGATGAGGCGGAAGCGGAAGGTTTGCTGCAGGAGGAAATTTTCATTGACGGGACGGAAGTAGAAGGACAGTCATCGGAGGAAATTTCTGTCGACGAGAATGGTAACCTGTCCGTTGCGGTACCCGGTCCGGAAGACTTTGAAGCGCAGGAAGGAGGTGCCGGGGATGGAATCTAGGACAACGGAGAAAAATACACTGATATTTCGGATTGTCGGCGGTATCTTTCTGGTCTTCGGAATTATTTTCCTGGCAGTCACTTTTAAGCTTTGGCTCAGAGGGAGTGTTCCCGGCATGATGACCGCAGATACCAGCGGCTCCTACTGCACCCTGGAGCCCGTAGGCAGCGAGTGCCTGGGAGCCACCTATGAAGGCGCGCAGGCAGAGGAGGGATATACCTTCTACCGGCTGGATTTCCAGGTCACCAACGAGGGCGATGAGACCCGCTACATGGACAACTACTACGGTATCTATTTTAACGAGGACAACGGCAATTACAACGATGTGCTGGACTGGTGGCATACCGAAGAGGAAGAGAGCCAGCCCCGGTACCTGTTTGAAGACTACGATTACACCTACCTCCCCGCAGGCCGTACCGGCACCTACCAGATGGTAGTGCAGATCCTGGACGGCGTGAAGAGCTTCACGGTGGATTATTATCCGGGGGATGTAAGCGGAGAGAGAATCAGTTTTGATATGACAATCGAATAACGGACGAACAATCCAAAACGTAGATCTCCGGAGAGAAACAGAAAGCCCTCGGGGGGACGTTAGCTGATTTTCCGTAGGGACGAGTAGGAAAATCTGCGTGTCTCCGAGGGCTTTCTGTTTCTCTCCAGAGCCCATAGCCTTTCGGTCTTTCCACCATATATTTTCCCAAATTAAGCATTGACAAACAGCACCTCGCGGTATACAATGTAAAAAGTAATGCGGCACTTTAATACGTCAAAGCATCGTGGCGTCAAAGCATTAGCGCCGCAAAATGGAGGATATACAGGAGGATTTACTATGAAAAAGTTACTCGCATTAGCACTGGCAGGAACCATGACCCTGTCACTGGCGGCCTGCGGAGGAAGTAAGGCTGATACCACAACCACAGATACCGCGGCAGCAGAAGAAACCACAGAGACAGCCGATACCGCAGACGCGGCTTCCACAGACGGACAGACCTACACCATAGGTATTTGTCAGCTGGTACAGCATGAGGCGCTGGATGCAGCGACCCAGGGCTTTAAGGATGCAGTGGAAGAAGGACTTGGAAAGGATAACGTAACCTTTGAGGAGCAGAATGCGTCCGGAGATTCCGCTACTTGCGCGACGATCATCAATCAGTTTGTATCCGATAATGTGGATCTGATTCTGGCAAACGCCACACCGGCCCTGCAGGCGGCAGCACAGGGAACCGATACCATTCCGGTACTGGGAACCGCTGTTACAGAGTATGGCGTAGCGCTTGATATCGACAATTTTGACGGCCTGGTAGGAACCAACGTATCCGGTACTTCCGACCTGGCGCCGCTGGATCAGCAGGCAGCTATGCTGCAGGAGCTGTTCCCGGATGCAAAGAATGTAGGACTTCTGTACTGCTCCGCTGAGGCAAACTCCCAGTACCAGGTAGACACCGTACAGGCAGCCCTGGAGAAGCTTGGCTATACCTGCAAGCAGTATTCCTTCTCTGATTCCAACGATCTGGCTTCCGTAGCTACAACTGCTGCAAATGAAAGCGATGTCATATATCTGCCGACTGATAATACCGTAGCGTCCAATACAGAAATTGTCCGCAATATCTGCGAGCCGGCCGGTGTTCCGATTATCGCCGGTGAGGAAGGCATCTGCGCAGGCTGCGGCGTGGCAACTCTTTCCATCAGCTACTACGATCTGGGCGTAGCAACCGGTAAGATGGCAGTGAAGATTCTGACCGGCGAGGCAAACGTATCTGAGATGCCCATCGAGTATGCACCGGAGTTCACAAAGAAATACAATCCGGAGCTGGCAGAGGCTATGGGCGCAACCATTCCGGATGACTATGTAGCAATTGAGACAGCAGAGTAAGCTGGAACAGTACATTTCGCATGAATTTAAAAAAGAATGTGTTGAGGCGGGTAAAAAGGACTTCCCTTTTTACCTGCTTTTTGCTATAATATTGAAAGCTTTACGCATTTTTTGCGTGATTACAAGGCAGGAGGATAGAAAAGTGGATGTTTTAAAGTTTTTGAATGCATTGCCCGGTCCCTGCGCGCAGGGTCTGATCTGGGGTATTATGGCAATTGGTGTGTACATCACCTATAAGGTGTTGGATTTGGCGGATCTGACGGTAGACGGAACCATGGCTACCGGAGGCGCGGTCTGTATTATGATGATGCAGAGCGGCCATTCCGTATGGATGTCCCTGTTTGTGGCGTTCCTGGCAGGTATGCTGGCAGGTCTGGTGACCGGTTTATTCCATACAGCCATGGGAATTCCGGCGATTCTGGCAGGAATCTTGACCCAGCTGGGACTCTACTCGATCAATCTCCGTATCATGGGGGAAAAGGCAAACCAGGCCCTGGCTTTCGGAAAGTATGACCAGATTGTTTCCCTTCGCTGGGTAAAGGGTGTTCCCTTCTATCAGAATACCAATTTTGTGGCGGGCGTGTTTGTCCTTTTCATTATCGGAATTCTGTACTGGTTCTTCGGAACAGAGCTGGGCTGCTCCATCCGGGCGACCGGCAATAATGAGCATATGTCCAGAGCCCAGGGTATCAATACCGATACCAGCAAGATCCTTGGTCTGATGATTTCCAACGGTATCGTGGCTCTGTCCAGCGGCCTGTATGCCCAGTACAACGGCTTCGCCGACGTCAACGCAGGCCGTGGCGCCATCGTTATCGGACTGGCAGCCGTTATCATCGGAAACGTTATCTTCGGAAAAATCAGCCGGAACTTCGGCTTTAAGCTCTTTACGGTAGTGCTTGGCGCTATCATTTACTGGATTGTATATCAGCTGGTTATCATGGCAGGCCTGAACGCCAACGACATGAAGCTGATCTCCGCCCTGGTAGTGGCCGTATTCCTGGCTATCCCGTACCTGAAGGGCAAATATTTTGCAAAACCGGTAAAAAAGGGAGGTGCGGCAAATGCTTAGAGTAGAAAATGTATGGAAGACCTTCAACGCAGGAACCGTAAATGAAAAGACGGCTCTGTCCGGACTGAATCTTCATCTGAACGAGGGAGATTTCGTTACGGTCATCGGCGGTAACGGAGCGGGAAAATCCACCATGCTGAACGCGGTGGCAGGCGTGTGGCCCGTGGACGAGGGAAAAATCTTTATTGACAATGTGGACGTGACAAAGCTTCCGGAGCACAAGCGCGCGGCATATCTTGGACGCGTGTTCCAGGATCCCATGACCGGAACCGCAGCCGGTATGCAGATTGAGGAAAATATGGCGCTGGCTGCCAGAAGAGGCGCGATGCGCTTTCTGAAGCCGGGCATTACCCAGAAGGAGCGGGAGTATTATAAGGAACGCCTGTCAGCCTTGGGACTGGGCCTGGAGGATCGTCTGACCAGCAAGGTCGGCCTTCTGTCCGGCGGACAGAGACAGGCGCTGACCCTTCTGATGGCGACCCTAAAGAAGCCGCGGCTTCTGCTCCTGGACGAGCATACCGCAGCTCTGGATCCGAAGACCGCGGCCAAGGTACTGGATGCCACTGACCGCATCGTCGGCGAGGATCACCTGACTACCCTGATGATCACCCACAATATGAAGGATGCTATCGCCCATGGTAATCGTCTGATCATGATGTACGAGGGCCATGTCATCTACGATGTGGCGGGCGAGGAGAAGAAAAATCTGAAGGTATCCGACCTGCTGACCAAATTCGAAGAGGTCAGCGGCGGTGAGTTTGCCAACGACCGGATGATGCTGACCAACTAGACAAAGCAGAAAGCGAAGATTCCCTGTTGAAATGGTTGACAACGGGTGTCGAACTTGGTAGAATCAAGAGAAAGATTTGCCTGCGCGGACGGGACAACTGTCCGCGCAGCGAACACTTAAAAGGGAAGGGAAAGCTATGAAACGAGTTGTATTTTCTATTCTGGTCGATAATACCTCCGGTGTGTTAAGCCGCATCGCAGGCCTGTTCAGCCGCCGTGGTTATAATATCGACAGTCTGACGGTTGGCGTAACCGCCGATCCCCGTTATTCCCGTGCTACCGTAGTAGCCAAGGGCGACGAGATTATTATGCAGCAGATTGAGAACCAGTTGAATAAGCTGGTAGACGTGATTGATATCAAGCGCCTGGAGCCCGAAACTTCTATCTGCCGCGAGCTGATTATGATTAAGCTGAAGGTCAGTGAGGAGAACCGCCAGTCCCTCATCGCAGTGGCCAATATTTTCCGCGCGAAGATCGTGGATGTGGCCAAGGAATCCCTGGTCATCGAACTGACCGGCAATCAGTCCAAGGTGGACGCCTTTATCGACCTGTTAAGCGGGTATGAGATTCTGGAGCTGGCGAGAACCGGTATCACCGGTCTGTCCCGGGGCACCTTCGATGTGAAGATGTACGATGAGGACGGTCGGCTTATGGACTACGATTTCAGCTAATTTTATTTACGATACTTTAGGTGACCCATTACCGGCTGCGGGCCGGATGCCGCCGCCTCAAGCATAAATTTATTACACAAAATAAAACGGAGGAATGAAAAAATGGCAAAGATCTATTATCAGGAAGACTGCAATCTGTCTCTGCTGGATGGAAAGACCATCGCAGTGATCGGATACGGCAGCCAGGGACACGCACAGGCACTGAACGCAAAGGAGTCCGGATGCCATGTCATTATCGGCCTTTATGAGGGAAGCAAATCCTGGAAGAGAGCAGAGGAGCAGGGATTTGAGGTTTATACAGCAGCAGAGGCTGCAAAGCGCGCAGACATCATTATGATTCTGATCAATGACGAGCTGCAGGCAGCTATGTACAAGAAGGATATCGAGCCGAACCTGGAAGAGGGCAATATGCTGATGTTCTCCCATGGCTTCAACATCCACTTTAATCAGATCGTACCGCCGAAGAATGTAGACGTTACCATGATCGCTCCGAAGGCGCCGGGCCACACCGTAAGAAGCGAGTATCAGGCCGGCAAGGGAACGCCCTGTCTGGTAGCGGTAGAGCAGGATGCGACTGGCAAGGCTCTGGAGTATGCACTGGCATACGGCCTGGCTATCGGCGGAGCAAGAGCCGGTATCCTGGAGACCACATTCAGAACCGAGACAGAGACAGACCTGTTCGGTGAGCAGGCAGTTCTGTGCGGCGGCGTATGCGCTCTGATGCAGGCTGGTTTCGAGACTCTGGTTGAGGCTGGCTATGATCCGAGAAATGCTTACTTCGAGTGTATCCATGAGATGAAGCTCATCGTAGACCTGATTTACCAGTCCGGCTTTGAAGGAATGCGTTATTCTATCTCCAATACTGCAGAGTACGGCGATTACATCACCGGACCGAAGCTTATCACAGAGGAGACTAAGAAGACCATGAAGAAGATCCTGAAGGATATCCAGGACGGTACCTTCGCAAAGGACTTCCTGCTTGACATGTCTCCGGCAGGTGGACAGGCTCACTTCAAGGCTATGAGAAAGCTGGCTGCTGAGCATCCGTCAGAGAAGGTTGGAAAGGAAATCCGTAAGCTGTACAGCTGGAACGGCCAGGACAAGCTGCTGGATAACTAGTTAGAATATGAAGGAATGGAGCAGAAAAGTATATTTAAAATTGCCCCGTCCCTGTGAGGAGGACCACAGATCCATGCAAAAGCGGCTTTTGGCTGCTCTCAGGGACTGTGGTTCTTTCTATACGGACAAAGAGGCAGATATCCGGATTCGTCCGTTGGTGCTGTCGGAATGTCTGGCGATCTGTGAGCAGGCAGACTGGCAGGTGACGGCATCGCTTGGCTTTGACGGACGCATCTGGGAGCTGCTGGCGCTGGAGCCAGGAGACACAACGGCGCAGCATTATGGCCTCTGCGCGGATCTGGGCAGCACCACGATTGTAATGGAACTGGTGGATTTGAATACCGGAGAGACGTTTGCCTCGGAAAGTGTATTCAATCCACAGATCGCCTACGGGGACGATATTCTGACCCGTATCTTCTATACCAAGGATCACCCGGAGCGGCGGCGCGAGCTTCAGGAAGTTACGGCGAGGGGCTTTCGGATGCTGATAGAGAAGCTTTTGGAAAAGACCGGCGTGGACGCGCGGCAGTGCAACATCCTGACTGTGGCAGGCAATACGACCATGATGCATTTCCTGCTGGGGCTGGATGCCTTCGGGGTTTTTCAGTCGCCCTACGCGGTTCAGACCCTGGAGCCGGAGGTGTGCCGGGGAGCGGAGCTTGGAATTCCGGTACAGGGCTTTGTATACCTTTGTCCGGCCATGGAGAATTACCTGGGCGGGGATATCATCAGCGGTATGCTGGCCACTGGGATTCCCGACCGGGAGGAGATCAGTGTCTTTCTGGACGTGGGAACCAACGGAGAACTGGTGGTAGGCAATCAGGAATTCCTGCTGGCTGGCGCAGGTGCGGCAGGACCGGCCCTGGAGGGCGGTTCGGTACGCACGGGTATGCGGGCGGAGAACGGCGCGGTAGACAGGGTGATCACAGAGCATGGGCGATTGAAGGTTCATGTGATTGGTGAGACGGAGGCGAAGGGCATCTGCGGCTCCGGTATCGTGGATCTGCTGGCAGAGCTTTATCTGAATGGCTGGATTGATCTGCGGGGGAGATTTCAGGTAGCGGAAAATCAGATGGAAAAGGAAGACGGCGGGAAGCAGTTCCGGATTCCAGGTCTCCGAAAGTGTCAGAAAGTAGACGCGGCCTCCGAAAATGATGTGGAGTACGCCATTGAGTACGCGCCGGGGCTCTGCTTCTATCAGAGCGATATCGACGAGTTCATCCGCACTAAGGCCGCAGCCATGACCATGGTGGAATACATGATGAACCTTATCGGCCTCACCATGGAGGATGTGGGACGCTTCTATGTGGCCGGAGCTTTCGGCACTCACATTGATAAGGAGTCGGCGGTGACCATCGGCATGTACCCGGATATCGACCGGGACAAAATCATTTCCCCGGGAAATACGTCCCTGCAGGGCGCGCGGAAGCTGCTGCTGGATCGCGGCCTTAGGGAGAAAGCAGAGGAGAACATCGAACGGATGCAGTACGTCCAGTTTGGCGCGGTGGAGGAGTTCCTGGAGATCATGCGGGCGGCCCAGGCCATTCCACACACAGATCTGCAGCGGTTTCCAACCGTGGAGCGACGGCTTTTGGAACGGCAGAAAAAAATAGAAAAAAACTCTTGAACATCAAAAAGAGTTATAGTATAATAACTTCAATTTGAGGAAAAAAGACTGGAAATGCGAGTGGGCATGGTATGTCTTTTTTTTTTGAGAAAGTATATACAAAGAGACTATAATTTTGAAAGGAACAGGTGGACGAATGAAAGCTTTTCTGATATTGGAAGACGGACATGTGTTTACAGGCACCAGCATCGGTTCAGAGCGCGAGGTCGTAAGTGAGATCGTGTTCAATACATCAATGACCGGTTATCTGGAAGTGCTGACCGACCCCTCCTACGCGGGACAGGCAGTGGTAATGACTTATCCGTTGATTGGTAATTATGGAATATGTTATGAGGATATGGAGTCCGGACGTCCCTGGCCGGATGGATATATTGTTCGGGAGCTTTCTCGCCTTCCTAGCAATTTCAGAAGTACAGATACCATTCAGAATTTCCTGAAAAAATATGATATTCCCGGAATCGCAGGTATTGATACCCGTGCGCTGACCAAGATTTTGCGTGAGAGTGGCACCATGAACGGTATGATTACCACAAAAGAATATGAAAACCTGGACGAGGTACTGCCCCGTTTAAAGGCATACCGTACCGGTAAGGTGGTCGAAAAGGTTACCTGCAAGGAAAAGTCTGTGATGAAAAATGACGGCTACAAGGTAGCGCTCCTGGACCTTGGCGCAAAGCGCAACATCGCCCGTTCCCTCCATGAGAGAGGCTGCGAGGTTACGATTTACCCGGCGGGAACCAAGGCAGAGGAAATCATCGCGTCCAATCCGGACGGCATCATGCTTTCCAACGGCCCCGGAGACCCCAAGGACTGTGGTCCCATCATCGACGAGGTGCGGAAGCTCTATGAAAGCGACATTCCGATTTTTGCCATCTGTCTGGGACATCAGCTGATGGCCCTGGCCACCGGCGCAGACACCTACAAGCTGAAATACGGCCACAGAGGCGGCAATCACCCGGTAAAGGATCTGGAGACCGGAAGAGTCTATATTTCCTCCCAGAACCACGGCTATGCCGTAGATGTGAACAGCTTGAACCCGGCTGTAGCGACAGCGGCCTTTGAAAATGTCAATGACAAAACCAACGAGGGTCTGAAATACACCGGTAAGAACATTTTTACCGTACAGTTCCATCCGGAGGCATGCCCGGGTCCCCAGGATTCCAGCTACCTGTTTGACCGGTTTATTCGCATGATGGAGGTGAAGAAAAATGCCTAAGAATCCGTCTATCAAAAAAGTACTTGTCATCGGCTCCGGCCCGATCATCATCGGCCAGGCAGCCGAGTTCGACTATGCGGGCACCCAGGCCTGCCGTTCCCTGAAGGAGGAGGGCATCGAGGTTGTCCTCTTAAATTCCAACCCGGCTACCATCATGACCGATAAGGATATCGCAGATCGCGTATACATCGAGCCGCTGACCGTAGAGGTGGTAGAGCAGCTGATTTTGAAGGAACAGCCCGACAGCGTCCTGCCGACTCTGGGCGGCCAGGCGGGACTGAATCTGGCCATGGAGCTGGAGGAGCGTGGCTTCTTAAAGGAGCATAACGTACGTCTCATCGGAACTACTTCCGAGACCATCAAGAAGGCCGAGGACCGTCTGGAGTTCAAGAGCACCATGGAGAAAATCGGCGAGCCCGTGGCGGCTTCCGAGGTAGTAAAGGACGTAGAGGCAGGTATTGCCTTTGCCAATAAAATCGGTTACCCGGTGGTTCTTCGTCCGGCTTACACCCTGGGTGGCAGCGGCGGCGGAATCGCCCACAACCAGGTGGAGCTGGAGGAGATTCTGGCCAACGGTCTCCGGCTTTCCCGTGTGGGCGAGGTTCTGGTGGAGCGCTGCATTGCAGGCTGGAAAGAGATCGAGTATGAGGTTATGCGGGACGGCGCCGGCAACTGCATCACCGTATGTAACATGGAAAATATCGACCCGGTAGGCGTACACACCGGCGACAGCATCGTTGTAGCTCCTTCCCAGACCCTGGGCGACAAGGAGTACCAGATGCTGCGTACCTCTGCCCTGAATATCATTAGCGAGCTGAACATCACTGGCGGCTGCAACGTTCAGTATGCCCTGCATCCGGAGAGCTTCGAATACTGCGTCATCGAGGTAAATCCCCGAGTGAGCCGTTCCTCTGCGCTGGCTTCCAAGGCTACGGGCTACCCCATTGCCAAGGTAGCGGCTAAGATTGCCCTGGGTTATACCCTGGACGAGATTCCCAACGCCATTACCGGACAGACCAAGGCCAGCTTTGAGCCTATGCTGGACTACTGTGTCGTGAAGATGCCCCGTCTGCCCTTTGATAAATTTATCAGCGCAAAACGTACCCTGACCACACAGATGAAGGCCACCGGCGAGGTTATGGCCATCTGTAACAACTTCGAGGGCGCACTGATGAAGGCCATCCGTTCTTTGGAGCAGCACGTGGACAGCCTGATGTCCTATGATTTTACAAATCTTTCCAGAGAGGAAATCCTGGATCAGCTTCATGTGGTGGACGACCGCCGTATCTGGCTGATTGCGGAAGCCATCCGCAAGGGCATTTCCTATGAGGAGATTCATGCCATTACCCAGATTGATCTCTGGTTCATTGATAAAATTGCGATTCTGGTGGAAATGGAGCAGGCGCTGAAGAGTGAGCCCCTGACGCCGGAGCTCTTAAAAGAAGCGAAACGGATCGAGTTCCCGGACAATGTCATTGCCCGCCTGACCGGCAAGACGGAGGAGGAGATTAAAGAGCTCCGTTACGCCAACGGCATCACCGCTGCGTACAAAATGGTAGATACCTGTGCGGCAGAGTTCGAGGCAAGCACACCCTATTACTACTCTGTATTTGGCAGTGAAAATGAAGTCGTAGAAACAAAAGACCGTAAGAAGGTACTGGTTCTGGGCAGCGGCCCCATCCGGATCGGACAGGGTATCGAGTTCGACTTCTGCTCTGTACACTGTACCTGGGCCTTTGCGAAAGAGGGCTATGAGACCATCATCATCAACAATAACCCGGAGACGGTAAGTACCGACTTCGATATTGCGGATAAGCTGTATTTCGAGCCGCTGACCCCGGAGGATGTGGAGAGCATCGTGCGTCTGGAGAAGCCGGATGGAGCTGTGGTACAGTTCGGCGGACAGACTGCCATCAAGCTGACCGAGGCCCTGATGAAGATGGGCGTGCCCATCCTGGGAACCTCTGCGGAGAACGTGGACGCGGCAGAGGACCGGGAGCTCTTCGACGAGATTCTGGAGCAGTGTCAGATTCCGAGACCCAAGGGACATACGGTATTTACCGCCGAGGAGGCAAAGAAGGCAGCAAACGAGCTGGGCTATCCGGTTCTGGTGCGTCCCTCCTACGTGCTGGGCGGCCAGGGTATGCAGATTGCCATCAACGATAAGGACGTGGAGGAATTTATCGGTATCATCAACCGGATTGCCCAGGAGCATCCCATTCTGGTAGATAAGTACCTGCAGGGCAAGGAGATCGAGGTTGATGCCGTGTGCGACGGCGAGGATATCCTGATTCCGGGTATCATGGAGCATATCGAGCGCGCGGGTATCCATTCCGGAGACAGTATCTCAGTCTATCCGGCCAAGAGCATCAGCGATAAGGTGAAGGCTACCATCGAGGAATACACGAAGCGCCTGGCACGGTCCCTGCATGTGATCGGTCTGATTAACATTCAGTTTATCGCGGTAGGCGACGAGGTATACGTGATCGAGGTAAATCCCCGTTCCAGCCGTACGGTTCCCTATATCAGCAAGGTGACCGGTATTCCGATTGTGCCGCTGGCTACCAAGGTCATCTTGGGTTACAAGATCAAGGATCTGGGCTATCAGCCGGGCCTTCAGCCGGAGGCAGATTATTATGCGGTGAAGATGCCGGTATTCTCCTTTGAGAAGATCCGCGGCGCGGACATCAGCCTGGGACCGGAGATGAAATCCACCGGTGAGTGTCTGGGTATTGCCAAAACCTTCAACGAGGCCCTTTACAAGGCCTTCCTGGGCGCAGGCATCCGTCTGCCCAAGCATAAAAATATGATTATGACTGTCCGGGACGAGGATAAGGAAGAAGCAGTGGAGATTGCGAAGCGTTTTGAGGCGCTGGGCTACTGTATCTATGCCACCAAGGGCACCGCAAGAGCACTCATGGAGGCAGACGTCTCCGTGCGCCTGACCAGAAAGCTGGAGCAGGAGTCCCCCAATATTCTGGATCTGATTCTGGGCCACAAGATCGACCTGGTTATCGACACGCCCTCCCAGGGTGTAGATCACAGCCACGACGGCTTTGTCATCCGTAGGAATGCCATTGAGACAGGTGTTAATGTGCTGACAGCGATCGATACCGCCAAGGCTCTGGTAACCAGTCTGGAGAATACGGACGTGAAGACCTTAAGCCTCATTGATATTGCAACGATTTAAGTGAGAATAGAGTGATAAAATAGTAGAAAGGACTTTCCGGGAAGGAGAGTCCTTTTTGCAGCTGTGGGAAAAGTCCATAATCTCAATTTACTCCTCGAATTCGAGGAGCTTAGGAAACAGGACACGAAGGAAGCTTAATCGTATGCGATTCGAGGCGGTTAAACAGAAGGAAAAGTACACAGAGGTTCACAGTCCGGAAAGTTTGTGCTACAATGGATACAGATTTTTTCGGAAAAAGGCGGTGGGCGTATGGAAAAGCAGATTTTTACAAAGGAACTGGCAGCAAAGCTTCTTCCGGTACGGAACCCGGACGGTCACAAGGGTGATTTTGGACGGGTCAGTATCACGGGCGGAAGTGTAGGCTTTACAGGCGCTCCGGTACTGGCAGCTTATGGCGCAGCCCGCAGTGGAAGCGGGTTGGTGTTCTTGGGGGTGCCCGAACCGGTATACCCTATCGTGGCGGGGCACTGTCTGGAAGTGATGCCGTCGCCGCTGCCTGCAGCCCGCGGGAAGATTTCCAAGGACGCTTTTTTCCCGATTCTGGAGCGGTTGAACAGCTGCGACGCCGGGCTTCTGGGGCCGGGACTGGGACGCTCCCAGGAGTTGCCAAAGTTGATAAGTAAAATTCTGGAAGAAACAGAGACGCCGCTGATTCTGGACGCGGACGGGCTGTATGCCATTAAGGATCGAAAGGATGTACTGCGGAAGCGGGCGGAAAAAGGATTGCTTACGATTCTGACGCCCCATGAGGGAGAATTTCACTATCTGGGCGGTGAACTGGCGGCTGGCCGGGAAACGGCGGCGCTGGATTTTGCAAAGGAATACGGCTGTATCCTGGTACTGAAGGGGCCGGGAACCGTGACCGCATTGCCGGACGGAAGCTGTTATGTGAATCCTACCGGGAATAACGGGATGGCCAAGGGAGGCAGCGGGGACGTGCTGGGCGGCATGATTCTGGGGCTGCTGGGACAACTGGTGGCTGCGCACAAAAATGACGGAAAGTACACAGGTAATTCTATACGGACAGAGGCAATAGAACAGGCACAGAAAGAAAGCTCATTTTTGAAAGAAACCGGACGTATGACAGCCCTGGCTGTTTATCTTCACGGCCTGGCCGGAGATCTGGCCCGGACAGAACTTGGCGAGTACGGTATGCTGCCCTCAGATCTGACTGCGCGGATCCCGGCGGCAATTCTGGAGCTTCAGAAGAATCAATTGCATCATTTTTAAAGCGGGAAAAAGAAAGATATATATATAAAAATCAGACAGCAAAAGAGGAAAACATAATGGTAGATATGAAAAGCCTGCTGACCATGCAGGGCATGATGTTTACGATGCTCCTTGTGGGCGTCTTTATCAGAAGAAAGGGAATCGTCACATCGGAGGGACGCAAGAGCCTGACCAATCTATTGGTCAACCTGATTCTCCCCTGCAATATTCTCTACGCCTTTTCCAAGTCGGACACTTCGGCTTTTCGCTCTATGATCGTAGTCATTATCATGTCAGCCCTGATTCAGCTGACCTGGTATATCTTAAGTAAATTTTTATGGAAAAACATGGACAACAGCCGCCGCGGTATTATGCGCTACGCCTTCCAGTTTGCCAACTGCGGTTATCTGGGCAATCCGGTCATCGAGGGCCTGTACGGCGCGCCAGGACTGGTATACGCTTCCGTGTTCCTACTTCCGGTGCGGATATTCATGTGGAGCGTAGGGTTAGAATGTTTTCAGGAGGGTGTGGGCAGTTTTTCGAAAACCTTGAAGAGAACGATTACGCATCCCTGCGTACTGGCGACCATCATCGGTGTGGTATGGATGTTTTTCCCCCAGGCGAAGCTGCCGGATTTCCTGCATAATACCATTTACGGCTTTAATCAGTGCCTGACACCTATGACCATGCTGACCATTGGTTTTATCATGGGAGAGACCGACATGCGTCGGATCTTCTGTAGGGATCTGGGTGTTATCACGGTACTTCGTCTGGGTATCCAGCCCCTTATCGTGCTGGGCGTCTGCTACCTGCTCCATCTGGAGCCTCTGGTGGCGGAGGTCATCACAGTTCTGGTCTCCATGCCGGTGGCCAATACTACGGCGCTTCTGGCCTCCCAGCATGACTGCGACTATGGCTTTGCCAGCGGTCTGGTGGTGTTCACCACACTGGTGTCCATGGTGACGATTCCCATTTACGGAATGCTGGTAGGTGTCGTGTTTGCGTAAAATCAGATTTATCTGAGAAATATCTTAGAAATGGCGGGAAAACGCTTCGGCAGTACTTGTCGGAGCGCTTTTTTTATGCTATCCTAGTATAGAGTGTGGGCACTTGTCGGACGAGTGCCTGTTTTGTTGTGACCTAAAAGATATGAGAGGTGCATTTTATGAAATGGAATAAATACACATTGAAGACCCGGACGGAGGCAGAGGATCTCATCAGCAGTATGATGCAGGATGTGGGCATCGAGGGAATCGAGATCGAGGACAAGGTTCCCCTGTCCCAGAGAGAAAAGGAGCAGATGTTTGTGGACATTCTGCCGGAGGGACCGGCGGACGACGGCGTGGCCTATATCAGCTTTTATCTGGAGCCGGATGCGGATCAGGAGGAAATGCTGGAGCGGGTGCGCGAGGGTTTAAAGGAAATCGCGGGCTGGGGCGTGGAGATCGGAGAAGCTACGATTCAGGCCTCTGAAACCGAGGATAAGGACTGGATCAACAACTGGAAGGAGTTCTTCCATCAGTTTTACGTGGACGATATCCTGATCAAGCCCTCCTGGGAAGAGGTGAAGCCGGAGGATCGGGAAAAGCTTCTGATTCAGATTGATCCGGGAACCGCCTTCGGAACCGGTATGCATGAGACGACACAGCTGTGTATCCGCCAGCTTCGCAAGTTTCTGACGCCGGAGACGGAGCTTCTGGACGTGGGAACCGGCAGCGGTATCCTGTCCATCATCAGTCTGAAGCTGGGAGCGAAGCACGCGGTAGGAACCGATCTGGATCCCTGCGCGGTAGAGGCTGTAAGGGAAAATATGGAAGTGAATGGCATCGACCCGGCTTCCTTTGAAATGATGATTGGCAATATTATCACAGAGAAAGAGATTCAGGAACGGGTTGGCTATGGATGCTATGATATCGTAGTGGCGAACATTCTGGCGGAGGTGCTGGTGCCGTTGACGCCGGTGATTCTGTCCCAGCTGAAGCCGGGCGGCGTCTATATTACATCCGGTATCATTGACGATAAGGAAGACCTGGTGGTGGAGACCGTGAAGAAATGTGGCCTGACCGTACTGGAGGTCACCCATCAGGGCGAGTGGGTCAGCGTAACGGCCCGTAAGGAGCAGTAGGATGCATCGTTTTTTTGCGGAACCCGGTCAGATCGGGGAAAAGGAAATCGTAATCACTGGAGCAGATGTGAACCATATCCGGAATGTCCTTCGTATGCGGGCAGACGAGGAAGTGCTGATCGCTGACGGCCAAGGCGCAGAGTACCGCTGTAAGCTTACCGATCTTGGTGAAAATGAGGTGCGCGCCCAGATTCTCTGGAAGCTTGACGGCAATGCGGAGCTTGCCTCGGCCATTACCCTGTTTCAGGGGCTGCCGAAAAGCGATAAGATGGATCTCATCGTCCAGAAATGCGTGGAGCTGGGAGTGGACCGGATTGTTCCGGTATCCACGAAGCGTGCTGTGGTGAAGCTGGACGCAAAAAAGGAGCAGACACGGCTGAAGCGCTGGAATACCATCTCGGAGAGCGCGGCCAAGCAGTCCGGCCGTGGTGTGATCCCCGAGGTCAGCGGCGTCATGTCCTTTGGGAAGGCCCTGGAGGAGGCAAAGAAGCTGGATGTGCTTCTGATCCCTTATGAGCGGGCTGAGCATATGGCCGAAACCAGGCGGGTTATGGGTGAAATCAGACCCGGCCAGTCCGTAGGTATTTTCATCGGCCCGGAGGGCGGCTTTGAAGAAAGCGAAGTAGAGGAAGCAGTGGCAGCAGGAGCGAAGGCTATTACGCTGGGAAAGCGAATTCTGCGGACTGAGACGGCAGGGCTGGCGGTGATGGCCATGCTGAGTTACCTGCTGGAAGAATAGAAATATAAGTTCATAGTTGTTATCTTGTAGGAGGATTTATATAGCTGGGTTAGAGGATAATCTTTACAGAGCTAAAGATATGTATGATGCGTTTGAGATAAAAGCTATGAATATAGAAAATAAAAAAGAGGAATATCATGGAAGTTTATTTAGATAATTCAGCCACCACCCGCTGCTTCCCGGAGGCAGCGAAGCTGATGTACAAGGTTCTGACCGAGGACTACGGCAACCCGTCCTCCTTACATCAGAAGGGTATGGACGCGGAGAAATACGTCCGTGAGGCGAAAGAAATCATTGCGAAGAATCTGAAGGTGGAGCCCAAGGAGATCTATTTTACCTCCGGCGGGACAGAGAGCGATAACCTGGCGCTCATGGGCGCGGCCCATGCCAATCAGCGGGCAGGAAAGCACCTGATTACCACCCGGATTGAGCACCCGGCTATTTTGAATACCATGAAGGAGCTGGAAAAGCAGGGCTTTCAGGTAACCTACCTGCCGGTAGACGGACAGGGACGGGTGCAGATCGCGGATCTGGAAGAGGCGCTGACGGACGAGACCATTCTGGTGTCTGTCATGTATGTGAACAATGAGATTGGCGCGGTACAGCCCATCGAGGAGATAGGAAGGCTTCTGAAAAACCGGGAGAAACCCGTTTTGTTCCATGTGGATGCGGTGCAGGGCTACGGAAAGTTCCGGATTCTGCCGAAAAAGCTGGGTATTGACATGCTGAGTGTCAGCGGTCATAAGATTCATGGGCCCAAGGGCATGGGAATTCTGTATGTAGACGAGCATGTGAAGATTCATCCGATTCTTTTCGGAGGCGGCCAGCAGAGAGACTTACGCTCCGGTACGGAAAATGTGCCGGGTATCGCAGGGCTGGGCGAGGCCGTAAAAGAGATTTATACAGATTTCAACGAGAAGATGGAGCGGCTGTATGGGCTCCGGGAATACTTTGTCGAAGAGATCGAAAAGATAGAGGGAACCATTGTAAACGGACCGGAGGGCAGAGAGGGCGCGCCCCATATTGTCAGCGTCAGCTTTGCGGGAGTACGAAGCGAGGTGCTGCTTCATTCTCTGGAGGATAAGGGCATTTACGTGTCCTCCGGATCTGCCTGCGCTTCCAATCACCCGGCGGTCAGTGAGACATTGAAGGCCATTCACGTAAAGAAGGAGCTTCTGGACTCCACCATCCGGTTCAGCTTCAGTGAATTTACGACAAAAGAGGAGCTGGATTACACACTGGAGGCGCTTCGGGCCCTACTTCCGATGCTGCGCCGGTTTACGAGAAGATAGAAAGGGGAACAACATGTTTTTTCACGCATTTTTGATTAAATACGGAGAAATCGGGATCAAGGGAAAGAACCGGTATCTCTTTGAGGACGCGCTGGTAGCGCAGATCCGCCATGCCCTGAAGCATGTGGAGGGCACGTTTAAAGTAACCAAGGATCAGGGACGTATCTATGTCCACACCGAGGGCGAGTACGATTACGACGACGCGGTGGCAGCCATGCGCCGGGTATTCGGTATCGTGGGCATCTGCCCGGTGGTGATTCTGGAGGACGAAGGCTTTGAGAAGCTGGGCGACGATGTGGTGGCTTACTTAAAGGCCCGCTACGGCGAGAATTGTGAGAAAACCTTTAAAGTACAGGCCCGCCGCGCCCGCAAGACTTATCCGAAGGCTTCCATGGAGATGAACGCGGAGCTGGGAGGCCGGATTCTGGATGCGTTTCCGGGTATGCGCGTAGATGTGCATGAGCCGGAGCTGATGATTCATGTGGAAGTGCGGGAGCATATTTATCTGTACTCTGACATTATCCCGGGTCCGGGCGGTATGCCCATCGGCACCAACGGAAAATCCATGCTGCTTTTATCCGGTGGTATTGACAGCCCGGTGGCAGGCTACATGGTAGCTAAGCGCGGCGTCAAGATTGACGCGGTATATTTCCATGCGCCGCCCTACACCAGCGAGCGCGCAAAGCAGAAGGTGGTAGATCTGGCGGCGAAGGTGGCCCGTTATACCGGCCCCATTTACCTGTATGTGGTAAACTTTACGGAGATTCAGTTATATATCTATGAGAAATGTCCTCACGACGAACTGACGATTATCATGCGCCGTTATATGATGCGGATCGCAGAGCGGATCGCGGAGAAGACAGGGTCTCTCGGCCTGATTACCGGCGAGAGTATCGGCCAGGTAGCCAGCCAGACCGTACACAGCCTGGCAGCTACCAACGAGGTCTGCACTATGCCGGTATTCCGTCCGCTGATTGCGTACGATAAGGAAGATATCGTAACGATTTCCAAGCAGATTGATACTTATGAGACGTCGATTCAGCCCTTTGAGGACTGCTGTACGATATTTGTTGCCAAGCATCCGGTGACCAAGCCGAACATCAATGTGATCAAGCGCTCCGAACAGAAGCTGATGGAGCAGATCGATGAGATGGTGGATAAGGCCATCGAGACGGCGGAACTGATTGTGGTAGGTTAAAGGGTATAAAGAAACCATACGAGCCGGCTGGGACAATATTGATTATTATCAGGAAAACAAAGGAGATTAATCACATGGGAGTAAATTCAATTGACGCTGAAGACGATCAGTTCGCATACCGTTATGATACCCAGCTTCTGATTGAGCGCAGGGATCAGGACCTGGACGAGGATGAAATTTCCGATTACATCACCGAGCATTTTGAGGGCAACAGCCTGATTGCGGCGGGAGACGAGGATCTGGTGAAGATTCATTTCCATACCAATGAGCCCTGGAAAATTCTGGAATACTGCAATTCCATAGGAGAAATTTTCGATATTGTGGTGGAGGATATGATCCGCCAGACTAACGGGCTGCACGGCTAAAAGTGGCAATGACAGAAAGAGGGTGTCGCAGATGACCGCAGAAGAAGTAATACAGGAAGCAGCAAAGCTTTGCAGAAGCTTTCATGCCCAAAGAGTGATTTTATATGGATCCAGGGCAAAGCATACGGAACGGGAGAGAAGCGACATTGACATTGCCGTGACAGGAGTGGAAAAATTTGAACTGTTGGCAGAAAAAATAGAGGAGCTTCCAACTCTTTACAGTGTGGACCTGTTGAATCTGGATACCTGTAAAAATCAGTTGTTATTGGAGGATATCAGGCAATATGGACGAGAAATTTAAAAGACGGTTCACATCATTTTGTAACTCACTGGATGCGCTGGCGGAGGCAAAACAGAGGGATCTTTCCGATTCCTTTGTTTTAAGCGGTACCAGCGCCAAATTCAGTATTACCTTTGATTTGGCATGGAAGGTTATGAAGGATATCCTGGTGCAACACTATGCGATTACCGGTTTTGTGGCAGGATCGCCGCGAGAGGTGCTTCGGGAGGCTTTCAAGGCGAATCTGATTTCTGATGACGCCTGGATGGAAATGCTGAAGGTGAGAAATGAGCTGATGCATGATTATGACTGCGAAATTGTGAAGGAACATTGTAGTACGATAGTGGAAACCTATATTGATTTGTTTTACGAGTTTGAAGAAACCGTAAAAAGAT
Organism: Clostridiaceae bacterium; assembly: GCA_902362725.1. Lineage (GTDB taxonomy): Bacteria > Bacillota > Clostridia > Lachnospirales > Lachnospiraceae > Laedolimicola > Laedolimicola ammoniilytica. Next base: position 141,018 of record CABIXM010000004.1, read on the forward strand.
TGCCGGTTGCGCGATAGTTGGTGGAAGCAACCACCCGCGTTTGCTATGATTCCCGCATCAAAGACAGAACAGGAGGATTCTATCTTATGCTGATCGGAACTATTGTCACTTTCATCAATCTGTTCATTTTCGCGCTGATCGTCGGTGGACTGATTTACCTTTTTGTCCTGCTGGTAAAAGCCCTGCGGAAATACCTGAAAGCAGAGCCCGTTCGCAAAGAAAAGGCAGAGACTGCCCGTACTCTGGGCGAGATCCTGAAAGCCCATCGGGCTGCGTGCAAAATGACGCAGGAATTCGTAGCCGAGGCCCTGGGCGTCAGCCGCCAGGCCGTCTCCAAATGGGAGAGCGGAGTTTCCCATAGTTAAAGATACCACACCAAATATGATGAACCCACGCTTATACACTACCAGCTATAATAAGCCGTAAGGACAGCAATTTGACACTGCTGTCCTTTCTTTATATAAAATTGCAGTACACAGAAAAAAGCTGTAAAATAATAAATATATTTGTCCTTGTAACAATTCTCGGACATTTGCCTGTTATACTATCTGCAAAAAGAAAAGGAAGTGACAATATGAAGCAGATTTTAATTGTCGAAGACGATAATCTTTTGAATAAAACGCTTACTTATAATTTGGAATTGGACGGTTACACAATAACTTCTGTTCTGAATGCAAGGACAGCCGCTGAATCATTAAAAACAAACATTTTTGATTTGGTATTGCTGGATATAAATTTACCAGACGGAAATGGTTATGACCTATGCCGTCTTATCAAGCCAGAGCATCCTGATACAGTAGTTATATTTCTAACTGCCAACGATCAGGAAAGCGATCAGATACGAGGATATGAAGCTGGTGCAGTGGATTATATCACGAAACCTTTTTCGATTAGTGCTTTGCAGCGAAAGATCAAAGCCATGTTCGCTATGTTGGAACATCACAAACCAGCTAAGGATATTTACGAGGATGGTAGCCTGTTTCTGGATTTTTCGGAACAATTTGCAAGTTTGAACGGGAAACCATTAGCGCTTTCTGCGATGGAATATAAAATGCTGAACCTATTTCTTAAAAATCCGAAGCAGGTACTTACCCGCCAACAACTTTTGGAAAGGCTGTGGGACATTGATGAAAAATATGTAGATGAACATACCCTTACTACTTCTATCAGCCGCATTCGCAGTAAGATTGAAGCGGATGGCGACACATATATCAAAACGGTTTACGGTATGGGGTATCAATGGACAGGAGGCGAAAAGAAATGAAACTGAATAACCTTTCTGCTAAGAAAATTTGTAGACTGATTAGTGCTGGCATGGTTTTCTCTATGCTGGTAATTACCGGTATTCTCGGCGGTATAATGCAGGATATACGAATTTTCATAGCAGGTGGAACATTGACACTCTGTGCATTTTTCTGGATTTGGCTATTGGTGCTGTCTTTTGGAAAACGCCTTTCTCATTTTACTTCTAATTTGTGCCGGACGCTGGACAACATGATTGATGGAAACGAGGAATTACAAAAGTCAAATGATAGTGAAACTCTTTTTGCCCGTATCAACCACCGCTTAATCCGGTTGTATGAGATTATGCAGGAAAATCGGCACAAGGTAGACATGGAACGACAGGAGCTTCAAATGCTGATTTCTGATATTTCGCATCAAGTCAAAACGCCTGTCAGCAATTTGCAAATGGTAACGGACACACTTTTAACAAAGCCTGTTTCAGAAGAAGAACGGATGGACTTTTTGCAAGGCATACGCAGTCAGACTGATAAACTGGATTTTCTGTTCCAAGCACTGGTTAAAACATCCCGGTTAGAAACCGGAGCAATACGATTAGAAAAGAAAGACAGCAGCTTATTCCATACGCTTGCACAAGCTATGAGCAGTATTGTATATGCCGCAGAGAAAAAAGAAATTGCTGTATCCGTGGATTGCCCGGAAAATTTGATAATCTCCCATGACAGCAAGTGGACAAGCGAAGCCCTTTTCAATCTGCTGGACAATGCAGTAAAATACACTCCGTCAGGTGGAAAGATTTCTGTATCAGTGGTTCAGTGGGAAATGTACGTAGAGGTCAAAGTGACCGACACCGGCAGGGGCATTTCAGAAAGCAATCAGGCTGCCATCTTTCGGCGCTTCTATCGTGAGGAAGAAGTACACGATCAACAGGGTGTGGGAATAGGTTTGTATTTGGCTCGTGAGATTGTAACAAGGCAAGGGGGCTATATCAAGGTCGTTTCAGAGCTGGGGCAAGGCTCAGAATTTTCTATTATGCTTCCTGTAAGGTAAGATACAGCCACTTTTTTTGAAATGTCCGAGCGTTGTAACATTTCATCTCGATTTTCGATAAAAATTTTTCCTACCTCGGACATTTGTGTAACATTTGTGGTTTACAATGACTTCATCAACAGGTAGAAAGCCTTGAAAGGAGCATTTGAATATGAGCATTTTACAAACAATCGACTTAAAGAAGTATTACGGCACAGAACCAAACATCACTCGTGCCCTTGATGGTGTAAATTTTACTGTGGAACAGGGAGAATTTGTTGCCGTAGTTGGAACTTCCGGCAGCGGCAAGTCTACGTTACTCCACATGATGGGAGGACTTGATACCCCCACTTCCGGCAGCGTGATTGTACGGGGGGAAGAACTTGCGAAAAAGAATGATGATGAATTGACAATTTTCCGCCGTCGTAACATAGGGTTTATTTTCCAAAACTACAATCTGGTTCCGATTTTGAATGTATATGAAAACATCGCCCTGCCTGTGGAATTGGATGGTGATACCGTAGATAAGAAATTTATGGACGAAGTTGTGTATATGCTGGCTTTAGAAGATAAGCTGGAAAATATGCCAAACAATCTTTCAGGCGGTCAACAGCAGCGTGTAGCGATTGCACGAGCTTTAATTACAAAGCCGGCGATTGTCCTTGCTGACGAACCGACTGGAAATCTCGACAGCAAGACCAGTGCAGATGTGTTAGGGCTTTTGAAACGTACCAGCGGAGAATTTAATCAGACCATTGTAATGATTACTCACAATAACGAGATTGCCCAGCTCGCAGACCGCATTGTGCGGATTGAGGATGGCAAAATTGTAGGTTAAAGGAGGTGGGAATTATGAATTATCCTTTTGAAAATGATACAGAGAGAATAGAGAAAAGGATTGCTGAAAAGAGTGTATTCTCTGAAAAGAATAGGACATTTCTAATCAGAGTTATCATCTTGATTGCGGCATTTCTGTTGAGCTTTTCTGGTATTCTTTTGTGCAATGCAACGCTTAGTACGCAGCAGATCGCCCATGTAAATAATACAACTGAAGCAGTAGGAACTGTTTTAGGAATTGTTATTGTACTTCTTTGTACGGCAGGGCTGGCTGTCAAAAATATTCTTTATGTATCTGTACTGCAACGAGTACATGAATTTGCACAATTACGGGCAATCGGCGCAACATACCAGCAAATTAAATCAGTGGTCAAGAAAGAACGTGACAAAATAGCAAAACCTTGCATTGTGTTGGGAACAGTCATCGGTTTTCTGGTAAACATAGTTTTACCACTTCATTTTTACTGGATACCAAGCATTGTATGTGCGGTAATCTCCGGCATATTTATTTGGATTATCACAGCTTTGGCTTTTCAAGCACCAGCGAAAATGGCTGCATCTACATCACCAATAGAAGCACAACATACACAGGCAACAAACTATTTTAGAAGTGTTGGGGCAAAGCGTAAACTTACGCCTATAAGAATCGGGTGGATGTATTGTAGAGCCAATAGAAAGAAAGCTGCCTATACATTTTTATCTCTCATTATGAGTGGGATTTTAATGTTCGGTGTTTTTTCAATATTGAATGCGATAAATCCCGAAAGACTTGCGTCACAACCTTACCAGGGAAATAGTGATGTATTTGTACTACTAAATTCAACGGCTGATGAAGAATCCACCTATGATTTAATGAAATCTACACCATTTACAGAAGAAAAAAAGCAAAAATTGTATAACATTTCAGGTGTAAAAGATGTTTATGAATTGTATATGCTGGACGGCATTCTGACAAATTCAGAGGGGGAAAAATTTGAACTGTCCATTGAAAATGCTGTAAATCCAGAAACATTTAAAAATGAAATTGTTGAGGGTATGCAACCAAGTCATGAATTACAGAATGGAGCAATTCCTGTTGCTATCAATAGACAGTCTCCTTATTATCAGAAACTGAATATGCAGCTTCAAGTTGGAGATTATCTGCCGTATATCATAGATACAGGATATGGTCAAAAAGAAGTGGAGTTAGTTGTAAGCGGATTTGTAGAAAACAGCGATACTGGGCTTGTTATTTATACAAGTGGTGAAAATATGAAATCACTGTCAGAAATGAATTGTACGCTTGCATGGTATATTTGTTTGGATGATAACGGAAAAGACGTAGCAACAGAGATAATCAAAGAAATTTTTATAGATGACGACAGAGTTGATGTGTCTGTTTTGGCTGATGATGTTATGGCATTGGAAGATTACTTCCATAATGCGAAAGTCATCATTACAGTTTTGGTGGTGCTTATTAGTCTGTTTTCATTTATAAATATGCTGAATACCAGCATTACAAATGCCATTGCCAGAAGACACGACTATGCACTACTGGAAGCTACAGGTATGACAAAATTGCAGTTGCGAAAAGTACAGCAGTCGGAAAGTTTCATCTATCTGGTTGGAAGTTTTATAGGAAGCTGCATTTTAGGCATACCAATCGGATTGCTGCTTTGTACCCAAATATCAAAAATTCCCGGACTTTCATACTTTGAATATCACTTCCCAGTTCTTTTTGTGCTTTTATACTTTGCTGCGGTTGTGATGGTCTATCATGTAGTATCAGTATATCAAAAGAAATCTTTGCAACAGCACTCAATTATAGAGCGCATTAGAACGATAGGCTAAGTTTTAATAATCCGTCAGCTCCACAATTACATTACTCTGCTGATACAGCCAGTCCGTAAATTCTTTCGGGCTGGCTGTTCCTGTTTTTACAGCCTTTTTTCTCTGCAAGGCTTCTTTCTTAAAGTCGGAAAAGGCAGCCTGTATTTTTTCCAGACGGTCAGCCGGAAAGCCTGCGGTATTTTTTACCCGGTTTATTTTGTTGCGCCAGTTCTGGCATTCATTTTTATAAAGCAGGTCATAGTTATTTTCTCTTGCCCTTTCGTCAAATTCCCGCTTGTTTTGAAGCGCCTGTGCTTTTCGGCACTTGTCGCTGCACAGTTCATACCGCTGGCTCTTTGCCAGAAAATATTTCCCACAGACCTTGCACTGCCGGAAGCAAAGCCCCCAGTCATTCAGCCGGTTCAGATAATAGGTAATCAACGGGTAGAGGGACGCATAGGCAGACACACATTCTTCTGTGCGCCGGTTGTCCGGAAACCAGAGGTCAAGTCGGGTATCTTCTGATGGTGCGCCTTTGAAATAAAGGCTGCCAGCTTGAAAATGTTTCGGTTTTCCTGTCTCCCTGTCAAAGCTCATGGATTCGTTTTGGAATACCCCGGTCAGTCTGCTCATTTTATCCATGAAGCGGTCACAGGCAGTGTTACGGTCACGGGGTTCTCTGGCAAGCAGATAGCTGTTCCAGATACGGAACGCCACATACATTTTCAGAGGGTCATTGCTAAGATATTTTCCCCAGAGAAATTCGCTTGCCGCCTGTTCCAGCTCCGGCTGTTTCCATCGGTTGGAGTGGAGGGCTTGCCGCAGCGGAGAAAGCCCGTATAAGTTCCAGTCTCTGTCCGTGTCACGCTCAAAGTTTATCAAAAAAGTTCCCAGCGGGCGTGTCATATCACAAAGCACCTCTGCGTTTTGGCTCCCGTTCAGCCGGAAGCGGATCTGCTGTTCTTCCCCAATCAAAATCCGCTCTTTCATTTTCTTCCTGTCCAGCGTCAGGACAAACAAAATCCTCTCAAAACATGGCTCATGCCGTATAAACTGATTCTCCATCCCTATCCCCTGCCTTTGTCTATGGTAATTATATAATTTAGTTATATCCGTTACACTCATGGTATCGCAGAAGCATTGTTTTGTCAAGGATAGTCCGCTATGATGATTGCAGTTGGTAATTTCGTGCCACACAGTACCTTGACAAGTGAATGACCGTCCAAAAGGGATATGACCGGCAGGAGAAGTGACGCATCCGGCGCACCAATGCAGGGAAACACCGCAGGAATGGGGCAGGAAAACGGATTTTGGGGAGAACGGCAACAGGAAGCATTTTAACCTATTTGATTTATGGGAGGAACAGAATGAACGATAAAAAGAGATTGAACAGCTATGAGGATTTACCGCTGGTTCTGGATGTAGCGGACATTCAGCGGATTATGGGAATTTCAAGAGCGAGCGCCTATGAGCTAGTACACACACCCGGCTTTCCGGCGTTCCGCAGGGGTAGGCTTATCAAGGTCAGCAAAATTGCTTTCTTTGAATGGATGGCAAAAGGCTCCGAAACCGTACCGAGAAGCGACAAATAAGCGTGAGGTATCATTCCCTGACTGCAATACTGCCGCACTTTCCAAAGGAGCATACAGAGGGAAAAAAACTTAAAAATGATACCGAAACGCTACACCAAAACAGCCTATCTGTGTACATCAGGTAGAAATGGAGAAAGGAGCCGGTTATGGCAAGAATGAGCAACAAGCGGCGGCTGGAATGGTCTTTCTTCTTAAATGACCGCAGCCGTATCACTTACAACGAACTGTGCCGGAAATGCCAGCACGAATGTAAACAGAGCTTCCGGGCGGTTGTGGTTGACTGCCCGAAGTATCTTTCCAAGCGTTCCAAGAAAAAGGACAAAACTGCCGGAAACGGCAAAATCCCTTAGGAACTAAGGGCGCACTTCTATACATAGTCTAAAGACCATGTATCGTGCGTCCTGCGGAGCTTACCTCTGCCGCTGATAAAATCAGCAATCCGAGGTCTGCGTTCGCTTTGCTCCGACAAGGTGGCTACACCCCCTTGCGCCGCTAAAGCGGCTATCCCCTGTGTACCCGCCGCAAAGAGAAATCCGCTTTGCGGTTTTCCCTTTTCATCGGGTTTTATAGAAGCACTGACACACGGACTGTCTGCGGATGGTCTTTCTTTATCTTATCAGCAAAGGATGTGAGAACATGGAAAAATCTTTGGAACAGTTGAAGCAGGAATATGAAAAAACCACTGTCCTGCTGGAACGGGAAAAACGGAAAATGCAGCGTTTGAAAAACCGGCAGGCGTATCTGGAAAGCGGTTCCCGGAAACAGAGGACGCACCGGCTAATTACCCGTGGGGCAGCCGTTGAGAGCATTGCGCCACAGACAAAGGAGCTATCCGAAGCGGAATTTTATTCCCTCATGGAAAACATTTTGAATCTGCCGCAGGCGGAGCATTTCATCCGGTCTGCCACTGAGAACCACGCCCGTATTTCCGGGCAGGAGAAAGGCGGTGACTAAGGATAGCACTTTATCATTTTTCAATCGCACAGATAAAGCGTAGCGCCGGTCAGAGCGCCATTGCAAGCGCAGCCTACCGATCCGGGGAGCGTCTTTACAGCAGCTACTATGGAGAAGTCAGCGATTACACCAAAAAGGGCGGCGTGATTGCTTCGGAAATCATGCTGCCGCCCCATGCGCCGGAAATATATCTTGACCGGGCGACCCTCTGGAATGCTGTGGAGAGCTGCGAGAAACATCCAAAAGCACAGCTTGCCTATTCCTTTGATATTGCCATGCAGAATGAATTGACGCTGGAAGAAAACATGGAGCTGGCAAGGAAGTTCGTGCAGGAGCAGTTTGTGGCAAAAGGCATGATTGCCGATCTTGCTTTTCACAACCCGGAGAAAGAGGACGGCGGCATCCCTAACCCGCATTTCCATGTGATGACAACCATGCGCCCTTTGAACCCGGATGGCACATGGGGACAAAAACAGCGGCGGGAATATCTTCTTGATGAAGATGGAAACCGAATCCGGGATAAAAACGGCGATTATATGTTTAACGCTGTCCATACAACAGACTGGCATGAGCCGGAAACGCTGGAACACTGGCGGGAGCAGTGGGCGGCAGCCGTTAATACAAAATTTGAGGAAAAAGGGCTGGATGTGCGTATCGACCACCGTTCCTATGTGCGGCAGGGGCTTGACCTGATACCTACTGTCCACGAGGGAGCTAATGTCCGGCAGATGGAAGCAAAGGGCATCCGCACCGAGAAAGGGGAACTGAACCGCTGGATTAAAGCCACCAACCGGCTTATACAGGATGTGAGGAAGAAGATCAAAGCCCTGTTTGTCTGGATGGCAGAGGTAAAAGAAGAACTTTCCAAACCCCAGACACCGAGCCTTGCCGACCTGCTGATCGCTTATTACAACCAGCGCAACGCAGGGGCATGGAGCAATAAAGCCAGAACCGGAAACTTAAAGCAGTTTGCCGAAGCCGTCAATTATCTGACGGAAAACAAGCTGCTCACATTAGAGGATTTGCAGGAGCGTCTTTCCTCTGTCAGTGAAGAATTTGAAGCATTAAGCGGCTCCATGAAAAAGAAATCTGCCCGGATAAAGGAATTGCAGGAATTGATACGGGAGGGCGAGAATTACCAGCGGCTAAAACCTATTCATACGGAATTGAACAATATCAAGTTTAAGAAACAGAGGGAGAAATTTGAAACATCCCACGATGCGGAGTTACGGCTGTTTTATGCCGCCCGCCGTATTCTGAAAGAAAAACTGGACGGAAAACCCATTGCCCTGAAAGCATGGAAACAGGAATACGCACAGTTAAAAACAGAGTATGCCGAACTGTCTCCGCAGCACAAGCCGCTCCGGGAGGAAGTCATACGGCTGCGGCAGGTGCAGAACGCCGTAGATACCGCACTGCGCCGGAGGGAGCAGCCACAGGAAGTACAGAGAAAGAAACACGAGATGGAATTATGATATAATCGGCAGCTTTACCGCTGCCGGCATTTTTATGGAGGGAGCATTTGAATGTATTTGAAGCGGTGAAACAGTCTGTTACCACCCGGCAGGCTGCTTCATTCTATGGAATCCGGGTGGGGAGAAACGGCATGGTCTGCTGTCCATTCCACAATGACCGCACGCCCAGCATGAAAGTGGACAGCCGCTTTTACTGCTTCGGCTGCGGGGCTTCCGGGGATGTGATCGACTTTTCCGCTTTGCTGCATGGATTGGGGAAACGGGAAGCTGCGGTCAGGCTTGCGGAGGACTTCGGCGTTTCCTATGAGAAATCCGGCAATGCGCCGCCAGATAGGAAGCGTCACAACAGGTCACAGCCCCGACAAAAATCAGCGGAGCAGAGATTTCAGGAAACGGAACGGTATTGTTTCCGGGTGCTATGCGATTATCTGCGCCTGTTGGAGCATTGGAAAACAGCATACGCCCCACAGCCGCAGGATGCCATCTGGCATCCTCTTTTTGTGGAAGCGTTGCAGAGGATAAGCTACACAGAATACCTTTTGGATATTTTGTTATACGGAGAAATAGAAGAAAAAGCGGCGTTGATCGCCGCACAGGGAAAGGAGGTGCTGCGGCTTGAACAGCGAATTTCAGAGATTGCCGCTGGAAACGCAGGAAGCGGTCAAAAAGACGATGGACACAATGGAACCGGCGCAGACACCAGCAGAAATCCGGGAGACATTAGAGGGGACGCAGAAAGGCGGCGTGAAGAACAGCATCCGAAACTGCCTGACGGTGTTCCAGCGTGACCCGCTGTTTCGTGGGGCGCTGCGCCTGAACCTTTTGACGGAGCAGATTGACATTGTGAAGCCGCTGGGCTGGGAGCGCACCAGTACCACGCTGACCGACATGGACATGAACTACCTGCTTTTGTATCTGGAAGAAAATTACGGGCTTACCAGCGAGAAAAAGGTGCAGAGCGCCATCAAGATTGTTGCCAATGAAAACCGCTACCATCCGGTCAGGGATTACCTGAACAGCCTGCAATGGGACGGCACAGAGCGCATCCGTTACGCCCTGCATCACTTTCTGGGAGCCGATACGGACGAATACACCTATGAAGCCTTGAAACTGTTCCTGATAGGAGCCATCCGGCGGGTATTCAGACCGGGGAGCAAGTTTGAGGTCATGCTCTGTCTGGTTGGTGGTCAGGGAGCCGGGAAATCTACCTTTTTCCGGCTGCTGGCAGGTAGGGACGAATGGTTTTCAGACGATTTGAAGAAGCTGGACGATGAAAATGTGTACCGCAAGCTGCAAGGGCATTGGATTATCGAGATGTCGGAGATGATTGCCACAGCCAACGCCAAGAGTATTGAGGAAATCAAGTCATTCTTAAGCCGCCAGAAAGAAACCTACAAAGTGCCGTATGAGACACACCCGGCAGACCGGCTGCGGCAATGTGTATTCGGAGGGACGACCAACCGGCAGGACTTTTTACCCCGTGACCGCACCGGCAACCGGCGCTTTCTCCCCGTGACGGTGTACCCGGAACGGGCGGAGGTTCACATACTGGACGATGAAGCGGCGGCGAGGGCGTATATCGAACAGATGTGGGCGGAAGCCATGACGATTTATCGCAGTGGGAAGTATAAGCTGTCATTCAGCATAGAAATGAACCGATACCTGAACGCCCATCAGCAGGACTTCATGCAGGAGGACACACAGGCTGGCATGATCTACGCCTATTTGGAGGACTACACCGGTGACAGGGTATGCTCCAAGCAGCTTTATGAGGAAGCGCTGGGGAACTTAAATTCCCCGGCAGACTGGGAGACACGGGCAATCTGCGAGATTATGAATACCGGCATTGCGGGCGGCATTATACAGGGCTGGGCAGCCTACAAAAGCCCGAAGCGGTATAAGAAATACGGTTCTCAAAAAGGCTGGGAGCGTGTCAACCAAGACCCGCCGGAGGGGGACGGTTTTCAGGAAATCACGGAAGAAGAAGCCCGGCAAATGGAACTACCATTCTGAAAAGCCACCGGTTAACAGTTTGGTTGACGCTTCGGTTGACAGCCGGTTGACGGGGAAAAGCCTGATATTTGGGGCATTTCTCTCCTTTGTCAACCATGTCAACCAAGAAATCAAAGAAAAAGTAAAAAGTAATAATAGAGCGCCTGTGGATTGTTTTCAAAGTCTTTTCTGCCGGTTGACACGGTTTGGTTGACATGAAGACAGTCTGCGGCTGTAAACCTGCCTGACATTCCCTTGTCGGGCATATTTCATTTATGGAGGTAACTGCCTATGGCAAAAAGCAAAAACGAGAGCAATAACAAAAACAGCGGCACCCTGCTTACCGAAAAAGACGGCACCCAGTATTTTGTCATGGGGAAAGTCCGTATCAAGGTATCGGAGCATTTCGCACAGGATGGGAAGCCGCTTGACAGTCTGCTGGAAGATGTGATCCAGCACGCTGCCGCCGCTTCCTGAAAAAATACGGAATAACGACTGTCAATCAGCCCACGCTTATGATATACTTGTACCAGCGAGTATTGTATAAGCGTGGGTTGTTTCTTTTAGAAGGAGGATTTTTAACCGTGAAACAACCATACAATACAACGATTTATAACACTGCACTATATTTGAGATTGAGCCGTGACGATGAATTACAGGGGGAAAGCGGCAGTATCCAGACCCAGCGCATGATGCTTAGGCAGTATGCCGCAGAGCATGGGCTGACCGTTGTAGACGAGTACATTGACGACGGATGGAGCGGGACAAATTTCGAGCGTCCAAGCTTCCAAAGGATGATTGATGACATCGAGGACGGGAAAATCAACTGCGTTGTCACAAAGGACTTATCCCGTCTGGGAAGAAACTATATCCTGACCGGTCAGTACACGGAAATCTATTTCCCCAGCAAGGGAGTACGCTACATTGCCATCAATGATAATGTGGACACCATCAACGGAGAAAGCGAGCTTGCCCCGTTCTTAAACATCCTGAATGAAATGCACGCCCGACAGACCAGCAAAAAGGTCAAGGCTGCCATGCACACAAGATTTGCCAATGGCGCACACTATGGAGCCTATGCACCGCTGGGCTATGTAAAAGACCCGGACAAAAAAGGTCATCTTCTGATCGACCCGGAAACACGCTGGATTGTAGAGAAGATTTTTGATCTTGCCGTACACGGGAGGGGAGCCGCCAGCATTACACGGATTCTGGTGGAGGAGAAAGTACCTACCCCCGGCTGGCTGAACTATGAAAGATACGGGACTTTCGCCAATATCTACGCCGGTGCGCCTCCAGAAAAAGCCTATGCGTGGACGATTGCACAGGTCAAGAGCATTTTGAAAGAGGAAACCTACATCGGTCACAGCGTTCACAACAAGCAAAGCAACATTTCATTCAAGAACAAGAAAAAGGTGCGGAAGCCGCAGGAAGAATGGTATCGTGTGGAAAATACCCACGAAGCCATCATTTCCGAAGAAGTGTTCCAAAAAGTTCAGGAGCTGATTGCAAGCAGACGCAGACGACAGAAGAATGGCACAACGCAGATATTTTCCGGGCTGGTAAAATGTGCGGACTGCGGATGGTCATTGGCTTATGGTGTAAACAGCCAGAACAAAAATCCCTATGCACACTACCATTGCAGTAAGTACGGACAGGGATTACGCCAGTGTTCCATGCACTATATCCGCTATGATGTGCTGTATGCCTATGTGCTTGCAAGACTGCAATACTGGTCTATGCTGGCACAGAAAGACGAGGACAAGCTGCTGAAACGGCTGCTCAATGCCAGCGACAGAGAAAGAAACTCTGCGAAGAAAAAGCAGGCTGCGGAGCTGAAAAAGGCGGAAAAGCGTAAAGCCGAGGTTGACGGGCTGTTTGCTAAAATGTATGAGGACTGGTCTGCCGGACGCATAACCGAGTATAACTTCAATATGCTGTCCGAGAAGTACCAGAACGAGCAAAGGGAGCTTGAAACAAAAATAAGGCAGCTTCACGAAACGATGGAAGCCGCCGTACAGACCGCAGCGGACGCTGAAAAGTGGATTGCCCTGATGAAACAGTATGTCAACCCTGTGGAGCTGACCGCCGAACTTCTGAACACTCTAATTGAAAAAATAACCGTCCACGAAGCTGTCAAGGGCGAGGACGGAAGCCGTGAGCAGGAAGTAGAAATCTACTACCGCTTCATCGGCAAAATCGACTGACCTTTCTTTTTTACCAAACAATATCTTTAATTAAGGGAAACGGGCGCGTCCGATCCCAGCACCGCGAATCTCATCGCCATTGCGAAGCTTTACGGGGCGTCGGCGGAGGAAATACTGCGGAAAGTAAGGAAAGAAGAATAGACCTTGAAAAATCCTCCGCAACTCTGTATACTGAAAGAAGTTGCGAAAAGGGAAGTAAAAAGAATCAGCCCGGCGTCGCCGGGCTGATTTTTATGCAGTGAAATTATTCTTCGATGAGATACGGCTTCAGAATGTTCAGAATAGAATCCAGTTCCTCGTCCGCATGGATGCTCAGGTCGATCGGCTTGGACAAATCTAGGCTAAAGATACCCATGATGGATTTAGCGTCAATGACATAGCGTCCGGAAACCAGATCGAAATCTACGTCGAACTTTGTAATATCATTTACAAAGGATTTCACTTTCTCGATAGAATTCAGACAAATTTTGACTGTTTTCATGACAATACCCTCCTGATAATAACTTCTATAGTTTCGATCTTAATACCGGGGGTAATAAAAGTCAATGGGAAATCACATAATTTTGGAAAGAGGTTTGAAAATGGAAAAAGTAGCACTCCATAATTTGGGCTGTAAGGTAAACGCATATGAGACAGAAGGCATGCAGCAGCTTCTGGAACAGGCAGGGTACGAGATTGTGCCCTTCGAGGACAAGGCGGATATCTACATTGTCAATACCTGCTCGGTGACCAACATTGCGGATCGAAAATCCCGGCAGATGCTGCACCGGGCGAAAAAGCAGAATCCGGAGGCCCTGGTGGTAGCGGTGGGCTGCTATGTACAGACAGCAGAGGCTGAGCTGCGTGAGGATGCTGCGGTAGATTTACTGATTGGAAATAACAGGAAAAAAGATTTGCTGGCGATTCTGAAAGCTTACGAAGAGGGCGTGGACGAGGAAACGGTTATTGATATCAACCACACAAAGGAATATGAAAATATGACGGTCACGAAAACCGCAGAGCATACCAGAGCTTATGTGAAGGTACAGGATGGCTGTAATCAGTTCTGCAGCTACTGTGTAATTCCCTATGCCAGAGGACGGGTCCGCAGCCGGGAGAGCGCTGACGTCTGCGCGGAAATCCGGGAGCTGGCGGCTGCAGGCTACCGGGAGGTGGTTCTGACCGGCATTCACTTAAGCTCCTACGGCGTGGATCTGGAAGGAGAGAATCTTCTGACTTTGATTCAGGCGGTAAATGAGATAGACGGCATTGATCGCATCCGTCTGGGCTCCCTGGAGCCCCGGATTATCACAGAAGAATTCGCGGAAATGCTGGCAAAGATGCCGAAGTTCTGTCCTCATTTCCACCTGTCCCTGCAGAGCGGCTGCGACGCCACCCTGAAGCGGATGAATCGTCGCTATACCGCGGAAGAATATGCAAAGAGCTGCGATCTTCTCCGGGAAAAATTCGCCCATCCGGCCCTGACCACGGACGTCATCGTGGGATTCCCTGGCGAGACAGAAGAGGAATTTGCGGAAACGGTGGAATTCCTGAAGCGGATTCATTTATTTGAGACCCATATTTTCAAATATTCCAGAAGAAAAGGAACCCGTGCCGCTGTCATGGAAAACCAGATTCCCGAGCAGATGAAGACTGAGCGCAGCCATGTGCTGCTGGACCTGGACGCAGAGCATTCCAGGCAGTATATGGAGGAGCTGAAGGGCCAGCCGGTGGAGATCCTGATCGAGGAGAAAATCACCGTAAATGGCGTGGAATACCAGGTGGGCCACACCAAAGAATACATCCGCGCGGCTATCATTTCCGAGAAAGATCTGACGAACCAGATTATTCCGGCAGTGATTGGGGATACTATAGAAGAACGTCTGTGCGCTGCGAAGCCGTTAAATCGGATCTAGGACTTGTATTTTTACAAAAGATAGAGTACAATAGTTGGTAGTGGTGTCAGGAGCGTGAAAAAATATGAGTAAAATGGATAGCACACAGAATTTCAAAGTATTGCCGGAGTCTGAGAACCGGGTGGGAGATATTCTGAACCAGGTTTATCAGGCGATGACAGAAAAAGGATATAATCCGGTCAATCAGATCGTGGGTTATATTATGTCCGGAGATCCGACCTATATCACCAGTCATAACAACGCCCGCAGCCTTATTATGAAGGTGGAGCGCGACGAGCTGGTGGAAGAACTTCTGAAGGTATATATCGAAGCGAAGCTGTAGGAGCGGAAAGAAAATAACAAGACACAGGAGTCGTATATGAGAATTCTGGGACTGGACTTTGGTTCCAAGACGGTGGGCGTCGCAGTCAGCGATCCGCTGGGTATCACCGCCCAGCCGGTGGAGATTGTGCGGAGAAAATCCGAGAACAAGCTCCGGCAGACCCTGGCCCGCATAGAAGAACTGGCGAAGGAGTACCAGGCTGAGAGCTTCGTGCTGGGACTCCCCAAAAACATGAATAATACTCTGGGTGAGCGGGCCGAGAAGTCTCTTGCATTCAAAGAAATGCTGGAAAAGAGAACGGGCCTGCCCGTTGTGATGTGGGACGAACGTCTCACGACCGTGGCGGCCAACCGTGCCATGATGGAGGGCGGCGTGCGTCGGGAGAATCGCGGAGAATTCGTGGATTCCATGGCTGCAGCGCTGATTTTACAGGGCTATCTGGATAGCTTAAAGGTTTCTGAGACCGCTGCGGCTGCGCAGGCGGAAGATGAGGAGTAACTTACATGGAAAAGATTTCATTTACCCATAAAGAGACAGGAGAGACGGTGGACTTTTACGTGCTGGAGGAGACGCGGCTGAACGGCGTGGATTATATTCTGGTGACCGATTCGCAGGAGGACGACGGAGAGGCGCTGATTTTAAAGGATTTATCCGCTGACGGAGACAGCGAGGCTCTTTATGAAATCGTAGAGGACGATGGAGAGCTTGAAAGTGTCATGGGCATTTTCGAACAGCTTTTGGAGGATGTGGATCTCACCTTGTAAAGCAGGCTTCACAGGGAAAGGTGATTTCTATGGCAGTTGACAGAGACAGATTTAAGAGTTTATTAAAAGAAAAGGGATTTAAAATGACCAGACAGCGTCTGGTGGTGCTGGAGGTGCTGGCGGAGAATCCGGAGCAGCATCTGACGGCGGAAGAGATTTACGAACGAGTAAAAGTAGAAAATCCGGATATCGGATTGGCTACTGTTTATAGAACAGTTCAGTTATTGTTAGAGCTGGAACTGATTGATCGGATCAATCTGGATGACGGCTTTATTCGTTATGAGATTGGAAGCATCGAGGAGAAGGAACATCACAGGTACCATCATTTAATATGTATGAGATGCGGAAAGGTGTCCGCGTTTCAGGATGATATGCTGGAAGCGCTTGAGTCGGGGGTCAGAGAAGCGCTTGGATTTCAGGTGATCGATCATGAGGTGAAACTCTACGGATACTGTAAAGACTGTTTGGAAAAGGAAACAAATAACAGATTACAGGAGGAAAGAGTTTGAGAAATCTTAACAATTCAAAATTGCGGATCATTCCCCTCGGCGGACTGGAGCAGATCGGAATGAACATTACTGCCTTTGAGTTTGAAGACAGTATTATTGTTGTGGACTGCGGACTGTCATTTCCGGAGGATGACATGCTGGGGATCGACCTGGTCATCCCGGATGTGAGCTATCTGAAAGAGAACATCGACAAGGTAAAGGGCTTTGTGATCACCCATGGACATGAGGATCACATCGGCGCACTGCCCTATGTTCTGAAGGAAATCAATGTGCCGATCTATGCCACGAAGCTGACCATCGGTCTGATCGAGCATAAGCTCAAAGAGCACAACATGCTGAACCATGTGAAGCGCAAGGTGATTCAGCACGGCCAGTCCATCAATCTGGGAGCATTCCGGATCGAGTTTATCAAGACGAACCATAGTATCGTGGATGCGTCTGCTCTGGCGATCTATTCTCCGGCTGGTATCGTGGTGCATACCGGAGACTTCAAGGTGGATTATACGCCGGTATTCGGCGATGCTATTGATCTGCAGCGTTTCGGCGAGATCGGTAAAAAGGGCGTACTGGCCCTGATGTGCGACAGCACCAATGCGGAGCGGCCGGGCTTCACCATGTCTGAGCGTACCGTGGGTAAGGTGTTTGACGGGATTATGTCCGACCATAAAGATTCCCGTATCATTATCGCGACCTTTGCGTCCAACGTGGATCGTGTACAGCAGATTATCAATTCCGCTTACAAGTATGGCCGTAAGGTTGTTATCGAGGGCCGCAGTATGGTCAACGTCATTTCCACGGCGTCTGAGCTGGGCTACTTAAGCATCCCGGATAAGACCCTGATTGACATTGAGCAGATGAAGAATTATCCGGACGATCAGGTAGTTCTGATCACCACCGGAAGCCAGGGTGAGTCCATGGCGGCTCTGTCCCGTATCGCGGCCAATATTCATAAAAAAGTCCAGATTAAACCGGGCGATACTGTGGTATTCAGTTCCAAGGCGATCCCGGGCAATGAGAAGGCAGTTTCCCGTGTCATCAACGAGCTGTCCATGAAGGGAGCCAACGTCATTTTCCAGGATGCGCATGTATCCGGTCACGCCTGCCAGGAGGAGATTAAGCTGATTTATTCCCTGGTGCGTCCGAAATATGCGATTCCGGTCCATGGCGAATATCGTCACCTGAAGGCACAGGCGGATGTGGCACTGAGCCTGGGTATTCCGAAGGAAAATATCTTTATCATGACTTCCGGCGATGTGCTGGAGCTGGGTGGGGACAGCGCGAAGATCGTCGATCATGTCCATACCGGAGCCATTCTGGTAGATGGCCTGGGCGTCGGCGATGTGGGCAATATCGTGCTGCGTGACCGTCAGCATCTGGCGGAAGACGGCATTGTGATCGTAGTTATGACGCTGGAGAAACACAGCAATCAGATTCTGGCAGGTCCCGACATCGTATCCCGTGGCTTCGTCTATGTGCGTGAGTCCGAGGATCTGATGGAAGAGGCGAGAAACGTGGTAAATGACGCCGTGAACGACTGCCTGGACAGAGGAATCACCGACTGGGGCAAGCTGAAGAATGTGACAAAAGATGCCCTGAACGATCTGATCTGGAAGAAGACCAAGCGGAGTCCTATGATTCTGCCGATTATTATGGAAGTATAAATACGTAAAAGAGGAACCGGAATGAATACAAAAAAGGCAGCTTTGACAGTTTTATCGATCACGTTGAAAATTGTAGTCATTGCAGTGATTGCGCTGGGCATTTTCCGACTGGGCAGCATGGCGTTTTCCTACGGACATTCCGTATTTCAGGAAGAAGCTGTAGACCCGATGCCGGGAAGGACCATTCAGGTGACCGTGCCCGAAGGCACGTCCAAGACAGAGATTGCAAAGCTGCTGGAGAAAAAAGGACTGGTGGAGGATTGGAAGCTTTTCTACATCCAGGTCCTCTGCTCCAAATATTCCAAGACTATGAAACCCGGTACCTACACACTGTCCACGGCCATGCGACCACGTCAGCTGATGGCGGTGCTGTCCGGGGAGGATGTGGAATTTAACTGGGGACAAGAGGAAGAATCGTAAGTGATAGCAGGAGAGAGAACGACAGCCTATATCAATTCCCTTGATATGGGCAATACAGAGCTTTTAAATCAAATAGAGAAAGAAGCCTTGGAAACCTATGTGCCGATCATACGACGGGAGACGCAGAGCTTTTTGAAGACGCTGCTGGCGGCGGCGAAGCCAAAGTCTATCCTGGAAGTAGGAACGGCCATAGGCTTTTCTGCGCTTCTGATGGCAGAGTACAGTCCGGCGGATACACGGCTCACCACCATTGAAAAATACGAAAAACGGATTCCCATTGCAAAGGAGAATTTCCGCAGGGCGGGATGCCAGGATCAGATTACCCTGCTGGAGGGGGATGCTGCGGATATTTTGAAGGGGCTGACAGGAACCTATGATTTTATTTTCATGGATGCAGCCAAGGGCCAGTATATTCACTTCCTGCCGGAGGTATTCCGGCTTCTGGCACCGGGAGGAATCCTTCTGTCCGATAATGTACTGCAGGACGGCGATATCATCGAATCCCGGTTTGCCGTGGAACGCCGCGACCGAACCATTCACAGCCGTATGCGGGAGTATCTGTATACGCTGACCCATCACCCGGATCTGACCACATCGGTGCTGCCGCTGGGCGACGGCGTGACCTTAAGCGTAAAAAAGGAGCAGTTATGAGTGAAACAGTAAGAAAACCGGAGCTTCTGATTCCGGCCAGCAGTCTGGAGGTCTTAAAGACCGCGGTGGTCTTTGGCGCAGACGCGGTATACATCGGCGGCGAGGCCTTTGGTCTTCGCGCCAAGGCTAAAAATTTCTCCATGGAAGACATGAAAGAGGGGATTGCCTTCGCCCATGCCCATGGAGTAAAGGTTTATGTAACAGCGAATATTCTGGCTCATAACCGGGATCTGGAAGGCGTGCGGGCTTATTTTGAAGAATTAAAAGAGATTAAGCCGGATGCGCTGATCATCGCGGATCCGGGCGTCTTTATGCTGGCGAAGGAGATTTGTCCGGAGATAGAGCGTCATATCAGTACCCAGGCCAATAATACCAACTACCTGACCTATCAGTTCTGGTATCAGCAGGGGGCAAAACGGGTGGTTTCCGCCCGAGAGCTTTCCATGGAAGAGCTTCGGGAGCTGCGGGCGCATATCCCGGAGGATCTGGAAATTGAGACTTTTGTACACGGAGCCATGTGTATCTCTTATTCGGGGCGCTGCCTTCTGAGCAATTATTTTACCGGTCGCGACGCGAACCAGGGCGCCTGTACCCATCCCTGCCGCTGGAAGTACGCGGTTATGGAGGAGAGCCGTCCCGGCGAGTATCTGCCGGTGTATGAAAATGAGCGGGGCACCTATATCTTTAATTCCAAGGATCTCTGCATGATTGAGCATATTCCGGAGCTTCTGGAATCAGGCATTGACAGCTTTAAGATTGAGGGCCGCATGAAGACAGCGCTCTACGTGGCGACAGTGGCCAGAACCTACCGGAAGGCCATCGACGACTGTCTGAAGTCCCGGGAGCTTTACGAGGAACATATGCCCTGGTATAAGGAGCAGATTGCAGCCTGCACGTATCGGGAATTTACCACCGGATTTTTCTACGGAAAGCCAGACGAGAGTTCCCAGATTTATGATAACAATACGTATCAGAAGGGCTACACCTATCTGGGAATTGTTGGAGACGTGGATGCGGAAAATTATATCCATCTGGAGCAGCGGAATAAGTTTTCTGTAGGAGAAATGATTGAGATCATGAAGCCGGATGGAGAAAATCTGGCTGTCAGGGTAGAAGCTATCCTGAATGAAGAAGGCGAAGCCATGGAGAGCGCGCCCCATCCCCAGCAGAAGCTGCGCGTGAAGTTAAGCGGCAAAGCGGACGCCTGCGATATTCTGAGACGGAAAGAAGCATAGAAAAACGGTAGCAAGGTACCTATTGCCCTGTTTTTAAAACTGAATGTTGCATAAAAAGTAAGGGAACAAGTCTATCTGGCCTGTTCCCTTACTTTTTCCGAAGAAGATACCGAATCAAAAAGGGTTGTTATGATAAAAACCTTTGAAAGTGAGTGGAGAAAAGAATATACTAGTAGCAGGGGATTGAAGAAAAATAATGGAGAAAGAGATATGGGGAAAATTGATGAAGTACGATTAGGATTTGAAACAGCATATATCGACGGTTCTGTTGTTTCAAACAATATATATAGACCAGAATTTGTATCCAATAATCACAAAGCAGGAAAGAAAGTATTCTCGTCTATTGAGGATGAGCTTTTGGCATGTGATAGCTTCTAGATAATGAATTAACGCTAAAAGTATTCTAGTATAGGAACGGGGAGGTTTCCTTCCCCCAAAATATTTTTCTAAAACTTACACATTTTACTTGACAAACCCGACTCAGAAAAGAAAATAGAAGAGAGGATATCGCTCAAAATCATCTAATCTGGTGGTTTTGCGATACCCTCTTTTAGGTTTATATGGATTTTAATACAAAATCTCTTCTGTATCAGTCGTTTGCAACTGCTTCTGCAAATTCTCTTTTGATTTCTGCAAGAAGTTCCGGATCATCCAGGATTTCCTTTCCTGCCATAGCCATCGCACAGACATTTACCATCAGTGCGTCCTTTGCCGGCTGCCGCAGTGTCGCTTCTCTGAATTCCACCGTATGAGTAGAATACACTTCACCCGGCGCCATAATGTTCCAGGAAGGATGAATAGTCGGGCAGACATGGCTCACATTTCCTACATCGGTAGAACCATTGGCTTCTCCCGCCTCTTCGATATCTGTAATGCCTACTTTTGCAAGATTTCTGCACAGACACTCCTGTAGCGCCCGGTTTGTCAGCAGATTGTCATTTCCTGTTTCAAACTCAGTAATTTTAAGCTCTGCTCCGGAAGCTTCGGCACCGGACCTTGCGCAGGCGCAGACTCTCTCCGCCAGATTTTCCAGATAAGATTTACTTGTCGCGCGCACATAGAATTCTGCACATGCGTATTCCGGAATCGTATTTGCGGCAGTGCCTCCGTCCTTTATAATTCCGTGAATTCTTGCAGTCGGCACAATCTGCTGCCTCAGAAGACCTATATTCACAAAGGTTGAGATACACGCATCCAAAGCATTGATTCCCTTTTCCGGTGCAGCCGCCGCATGAGCAGCCCTTCCGAAAAACTCAAAACGGAGTGCTTTCAGTGCAAAAGAGATGCCGCTCTTTACATTTGCACAGAAAGGATGAGAAATCAGTGCTACGTCCACATCATCGAAAGCACCGTCTTTAGAATATTTCACTTTTGCACCGTCAGTTTCTTCCGCAGGTGTGCCGATTACAACAATCCGGCCATGGGAATCTCCCATATGCTCCTTCAGATGAATTGCCGCTCCTGTGGAAAGAGTTCCCATAATGTTATGACCGCAGCCGTGTCCTACCTGCGGAAGCGCATCATACTCCGACAGATACGCAACTGTAGCACCCTCGCCCTTTACATATTCTGCGCGAAAGCCTGTTTCAATACCCAAATAACCGCGCTGCACTTGAAATCCATGCTTTTCCAAAAGTGCCGCATGCGCCGCAGAAGCCTTGTACTCCTCATATCCAAGCTCCGGGTTGTCATAAATATATCGGCTCAGCTCCAAAAGCTCTTCTTTTAATTTGTCATCAACACAATTCATAACTTTTCTCCTTGTTTAGAACGGACCGTAGTTGATTGCTGTAGCAATCATAATAAATACAGTCTCCAACGCCAAAAGGATTCCGCCCAGCGGCAGTACAAATTTATACCATTTGTCCATCGGCAGTTTCATCATACCGCACCATGTTGCAACAGAAGTCGGCCAAATCATATTGGAGAAGCCGTCTCCGAACTGATAAGCAAGAACTGCAACCTGTCTCGGAAGCTCTACCATATCTGCAATCGGAACCATAATAGGCATACTGGTTACAGCCTGTCCGCTTCCGGACGGAATGAAGAAGTTCAGCAGATTTTGCGTAATCAGCATCATAAAGGCAGACAGATACTTGTTGTTGGTATCCGCAATGCCTACAATAGCATTGGTAAAGGTATCTATAATCATACCGTCCTGCATTACCAGAAGAATGGTTTTCGCAACACCGCATACCAGCGCACCGAACATGATATCACGGCAGGCTTCAATAAAAATCTGCGCAATTTCACTGAAATTATATCCCTGAATCAGTCCGACCAGTATCATCATACCGAGGAAAAGACCGGCAATTTCATTGATGTACCAGCCCAGCTTGATTGCACCGAACATAATTAAAATTACAGTGATCAAAAACAGCAGCATGCTGATTTTATGTTTAACTGTGAACTCGGTTTTCATCAGTTCTTCTTCGGATAAACCTTCTGCACTGAGTTCCACATCTTTTACAATACTCAGTCTCGGCTCTTTCTGCACCTTTTTCGCATAACGCATCACATACCACATGGATACACACATAAATACTGCAAATACGATACATCTGAACCAAAGTCCTGAAAACATCGGAAGTTCCGCAATGGTATGAGCTACGCCTATTGTAAATGGATTAACTGTCGCAGATGCAAAACCTGTAATAACACCGACATATACCATAGCCCCGCCAACCAGAGCATCATATCGTAATGCCACGGCAATTCCCATAAATACCGGGATAAATCCGAAAGTTTCTTCGGTCATACCGAAAGTGGAGCCGCAAAGCCCAAAAATCAACATAAACAGCGGAATAATAAACATTTTATGTTCGTGCAGTTTTCTCAGCATCGCACCGACAGCAGCATCAAACGCTCCGCATTTCATCTGCATATACACAAAAGCATATGCGAAGAAAATAAAGAAAATAATACCGGAGGAGTCAATCATTGCCTCCTGTACAAGGGTCAGAAGTCTGAACAGTCCCACCGGATTTCCCTCCACTTCGTGATAGGATCCCGGTACAACCAGTGTTCTTCCTGATGCCTCATCTACAACTCTGTCAAATTCACCTGCAGGAACAATCCAGGTCAGGACTGCCATAATTACAATAATAATACCCAGAATAACATAAGTATGCGGGATTTTAAAAGGTTTCTTTTGCTTCTCTTTCATTTCTTGTTCCTTCCTAAATTAATTTTTGCATCCTGTTGTCTGCAAATGTGCTAAGCTGCCATAACGGCGCAAAAGTTCTGCATAATCTTCCTTGTCATAAAAACTGCACACACCTCTTCCGAAGTCTTTTGCCGTTTCCACAAGAAATCTTGCGGCAGCCTCCACATCAGCAAACTGTGTGGTTCCTGTTGCACACCCTGCAACAGCGCGTTCTGTTACAATTTGAAACTGCGATACCGCGATGATTGATAATTCGATTTCCTTTTGTAGTATCCACCGATACAATCGCATCCAACTCGTCAGACACTTCTTCTGCATTCACTTGTGCCATTTCCACCGGCGAATCCATAAACGGAACCGGTTCATGAGGTCTTGTAGGCGCATCGGGACAGATATGAGTGGAAATAATCACATCTCCTTCCAGATAATCTCCGTTCTTCTGCATATCCAGAAGTTTTGCCGCCGCAGAAAGTGCAGCCAGTGCCCCGTCTCCGTCAGAAACAAAACCGGTTACTTCAGGGCGGGCACCGAGTCCTCCCAAGCGACCGAGAAGTCCGATTGTCGGCGCATCCATTCCTTTACTCTTTCCTCTTGTTCCCGGAATCTTAATCCGTATCATATCAGTTTTTCCTTTCGGAGCATGTAAAGGATACACTGTTACATCTGCCTGCGGATTAACAGACAGCAGATATGCCTTCACTTTTTCATCATCATTTTCCTCCCTGTTTTTTTGTTACTTAAATTTTAGATATTTCTTTCATTTAAGTCAATATACGAAAAATCCGAATAGCATCGTTACTTTTGTGCTTTTTGCACAAATTTATTTAAAAAGTTATCTCCCTGCTGCAACTTCACAGAGTCATTACAAGTTAAATCTTTCATTCTTGGTCCTTTCTCTGAGGTATTGGTTACACCTTCAGTGTACAGGATAGAAAGAATAATGTAATGACTTTTTGGTTGTTCTCAATAAGCCACCAGGGGTTGATTTGGATGACCCCATTGTGGCTGCTTTTCCTTTGTAAAAACAGAATAAAACAATGAGCGAATACAGGGATAATATCCTGATTGAAGCATATAATATGTTTTAGAACAGAAAAATGTATCAGGTTGCAAAAATCTTTCCTGAAACCGGCTATACATATTGATTTGAAGGCTATGATATGGTAATGTAGAACAGAAAAATGTATTAGGTTGCAAAAATCTTTCCCGAGGAGGTTATCGTATGGAGATTCGTAGAGATTTTTACTTAGATAAATTGATTAGAAGAAAGAATAATGGTTTGATTAAGGTGATTACAGGTATTCGCAGATGCGGAAAGTCCTATCTGCTGAATAATATATTCTATAATCACTTGTTAGAGTCAGGTGTCCCTGCTGACCATATTATTCGTTTTGCTTTTGACTCCGCAGATGACTTGTATTTGATTGGCGAAAGTCTTATCAAGATTGAAAAAGAAAAACGTGGAGTTGATCCGGAGAAATTTATGGCATATATCCGTTCCCAAGTTACCACGGATGGAATGTATTATCTGCTTTTGGATGAAGTTCAGCTGATGGATTGCTTTGAATCTGTATTGAATGGTTATCTGCGTAAAGATAATATGGATGTATTCGTAACCGGAAGTAATGCAAAATTCCTGTCCAAAGATATTGTTACGGAGTTTGCCGGACGTGGAGATGAAGTCCATATGTATCCACTGAGTTTTTCGGAATTTATGTCTGTTTACAAAGGTGACAAGTATATGGGATTGTCTGAATATATGCTTTACGGAGGAATCCCACTGGTTGTTCTTCGTGAAGGTACCGGCGATAAGGCGACAGCATTGCAAAACCTGTTTAGCGAAATTTATATTCGGGATATTTTCAAACGTAACCGTATTAAAAATATTGGAGAACTGGAAGACCTGCTGAATATCCTTTCCTCTGCCATTGGTTCTCTGACCAATCCTGAGAAGTTGAAAAATACCTTTAAGACTGTAAAAAAGTCCAAAATCACTTCGAAAACGATCAAGAAATATCTGGATTGTTTTGAGGATTCTTTCCTTATTGAATTAGCGCAGAGATATGACATCAAGGGTAAGGCATATATTGAAACTCCAAAGAAATACTATTTCTCTGATCTTGGGCTTCGCAATGCAAGGATTAACTTCCGTCAGTTTGAGCAGACACATTCCATGGAGAATGTGATTTATAATGAATTACGTATGCGTGGATACAGCGTGGATGTTGGCGTTGTTACCATTGCGGAGAAAGACCAGGAAGGAAAGGTAACTCGTAAACAGCTGGAAGTTGATTTTGTATGCAATCTCGGTTCTTCCAGATATTATATCCAATCAGCTTATTCATTACCTGATGAAGCGAAACGTACTCAGGAAATCAGACCGTTTAGAAAGATAGACGATTCTTTCAAGAAGATTGTTATTACAAAAGATATTGTACAGCCGTACTATGATAACTATGGTATTTTGACCGTGAATATCTATGATTTCCTTCTTGACCCGCAAATTCTTGAAAAATAATACAATGTAAACTCTTGTTGCGGATATGTAAAGCTGATGTGGTGGAGTTTCTTGGTAGTGTTATCTACAATGAAACCATAGAAGCAAAGGAGGTTTTTAAATGAAGCTATCAGATAAAATTATCGGATTAAAGAAATCTAATGGGATGTCGCAGGAAGATTTGGCTGAAAAGCTGGATGTTTCAAGGCAAGCTATTTCTCGTTGGGAGTCAGGGACTGCGATGCCTGATGCAAATAACATTCTTCAACTCAGCAAGCTGTTTGGTGTTACAACAGATTACTTACTGAACGAGGATTACCAAAGTGACAATGATTTGCCAAAAGTAAAAGAAGTTCAAAACGATAATCTTGGTCAGATTATGATCTATCTGGTGACACTTGAAGTGATGATACTTTTGATGCAGTTTATGACAACGTTCATTCTTCAAAATGTGTTTTTTGCATTTCTAAGTTTCCTGCCGTTTGTTGCAGCCATTGGCGGGTTTGAATATACGTATCAGAAGAAAGTATCCAGCGCAACAGAAAAAACGAAAAACTTTCGCAGAAAATTCTATAAAATTTCTGCATGGTTGGGTCTTTATTTCCTAATTAGATTTATCGTAAGCGTTGCGGTAAGCTTCTATCCTCGCCCATACAATACCTTGGTGTTAGAGGTTATTATTTTAGTAATCTATATTGCAGCGGCAACTTGTACTAATCTTTTAATAGACAAAAGCCAAAGGAAATAATTAGTGGTATAAGGAACTGGGAAAGGCACTTCACAGCCGGATTTATCATAAGATAAGATAAATCCGCCCGTGAGGTGCCTTTTTTGAAGACGTTTCCGCAACCATTAGAGGCAGAAGAGGAGCAGTATTACTTGCAGAGGCTGAAAGAGGGCGATGGGCAGGCGCGCGATATTCTGGTGGAGCGCAATCTCCGCCTGGTGGCGCATATTGTAAAAAAATACCAGGGAACAGGGGAGGAAACGGAGGATTTGATATCCATCGGGACCATTGGGCTTATCAAAGCTGTGACGACCTTCGACAGCGGGAAGGGGTCAAGGCTTGCAACCTACGCGGCACGGTGTGTGGAGAATGTTATCCTATCATAAACGCGTTTCAGGTGGCAAAAGATGTACCTGTGGGTAACGGGCAGCTATGCTGGCTGGGCTATATCAGATTCCGGTGGAGGATTTGCTGGACGAATATACTCAATTCCTGTATACGGGGCAGGGAAGGTTGATAAGAGAGTATCGGGAAAGGCTGGGACTTCAGAAGAAACCGTTTGCGAGACAGCTTGGAATTGATCCGAGAACGCTCAGAGGGTGGGAAAACGAAACGATACGGGTAAAGAGGGGATCATGGGAGAGGTATTTTAAAGAAAGCATTGAAATATCTTAAAAATGTTGTTAGGATTATAAATGAAAATGTAGTATAATAAAGTGAATGAAGTTTGGAGAGGTGAAAATGGAACAGGTTATTTCAAAAGAAATTTTGGACGAGTTATCCTATACGTCCACTTTGGGACAAAGCTTAAAACAGATTTCACTAAGCCAGACACCTCTGGAAAAAATAATTCAGGATATTGGAAAATATAGAGCAAACTATGTGGATATTCTGATTCAGGAAAATTTGATTGGATCTCGTTTTAAAAGCGACGATTCTATTTACAGAAAGTATGAAAAAACCTTAAGAAATCACGGTGGATTTAAACAGTGCTTCAATGATGTGTTAGGGTTTCGATTACGCATGGATGAATATCCGCTGAGCTTTCCAGAATATTTTAGAGTGGTAGATTTGAGAAAAGGGAAAAAGGTAGACGATGGATATCGGGCAATACATTTATATTATCAAAGAGATAATCTGGCCTATCCGATAGAGATACAGCTTTGGTGCGGTGATGATTTCAAGTTTAATGTATGGAGCCATCGGTACATCTATAAGTATGATACCGCTGAAATTGGAAGAATGATGTATCAGAGTTATAAGGCAGGTATGATACAGAATGAAGAGGAGTTTGTAGAACAGTTGAAAAAATTGAGAGGTGAGCAGAATGGGAGATAAAAAAATCTATGTAATTGCAAAGATTTTTGACAAGCAGGGTTGCATAGCCTACAGTTGCAAAACACCGAATGAGGCAAGATGTCTGCCGGGAACATTGGAAGCGATTCGGGCAGAAGGGGTGCAGATAGTAGTACTGGATTCACCGGATATTTATCCAGAGTATGCACCATATGAATATATAGAGGATATGAAAGAATATATCGATCGGGTTTCAAAACTGAATGTTGCATAAGAAAAAGTAAGGGGCTGTCGCAAAATCATCAAAAACAGATGATTGAGCGGCAGCCTCTTACTTTTTCCGGAGAAGATACCGAATCAAAAAGGTTTGTTATGATAAAAACATTTGAAAGTGAGCGGGGAAAAGAATATACTAGTAGCAGGGGATTGAAGAAAAATAATGGAGAAAGAGGCTTCCGGCAGATGTATTGTTGCTTGAAAAGGTTCGAATGAATCTATAGGTATGGTAGGAGTACTTCACAGCTGTCATTACGACGCAGCTTCAAAAAGTGGAAAGGGCATAATTCATGAGTTTGAAAAATGTTTTGATTATTGTGGACGATATCGAAGAGTCTATAAAATTTTATGAGGAACTGTTTGGACTGCGTGTGGTTACAAGACTGGAAGGCAATGTAATTATGTCAGAGGGACTGGTATTGCAGGATGCGGATGTATGGTACGACAGTACAAAAATACATACCGTACCATATAACAACAGGACAGAACTTTATTTTGTAGATCATGATATAGAGGGTATCATAAAGAAACTGGAGACTGGCCGAGAGGTTGTAACTTATGTTACAGAATTGATGGAGCTGGAGGGCGGACAGAAGCTTGTAAGATTTTATGATCCATCGGGAAACCTGATTGAGGTTCGAACACCTGTGAATTACAAAGAATGACAGAATTGAGGGCAAGGGATGCAGATATTTGTGGATGCAGATGCGTGTCCGGTAGTAGGTATTGTAGAGAAAATAGCAGAGAAATACAACATATCAACCACATTGCTGTGTGATACGAACCATGTGCTGACTTCTGATTATAGCGAAGTAATTGTTGTCGGAGCAGGAGCAGATGCCGTAGATTATAAGTTGATTAGCATTTGCCATAAAGGTGATGTTGTAGTATCGCAGGACTATGGGGTAGCTGCTATGGCTCTTGGAAAAGGTGCGTATGCTATTCACCAATCCGGTAAGTGGTATACGAACGAAAATATCGACCAGTTGCTTATGGAGCGGCACCTGAATAAGAAGGCAAGACGAAGTTCTCATAAGAATCATCTGAAAGGACCGAGAAAGCGTACAGAAGATGATGATATACGCTTTACCAAGTCTTTTGAAAAACTTTTACGGATGATACAGAATGGAAGATAGAAAAGTGGAATAACCTTGATGAGGCTAATTTATCAAAGAAAATAAATCGTACTGGCCCAAATCAACTGGGAAAGGCACTTCACGGTCGGATTTATCATAAGATAAGATAAATCCGCCCGCGAGGTGCCTTTTTTGAAGACGTTTCCGCAACCATTAGAGGCAGAAGAGGAGCAGTATTACTTGCAGAGGCTGAAAGAGGGCGATGGGCAGGCGCGCGATATTCTGGTGGAGCGCAATCTCCGTCTGGTGGCGCATATTGTAAAAAAATACCAGGGCACAGGGGAAGAGACGGAGGATTTGATATCCATCGGGACCATCGGGCTTATCAAGGCTGTGACGACCTTCGACAGCGGGAAGGGGTCAAGGCTTGCAACCTATGCAGCACGGTGTGTGGAGAATGAACTCCTGATGTACTTCCGCTCCAAAAAGAAAACCGCCCGGGAAACTTCCTATTATGATCCCATCGGCACGGACAAAGAGGGCAATGAAATTCATCTTTTAGACATCATGGAGAGCGGGGAACGGGACGCGTTTTCCAGGGTCTGTCTCAAGGAGGACAGCCGGAAGCTTTATGGGCTGCTTTCGGAGATCCTGACCGAGCGCGAACGGACTGTGCTGGTGATGCGCTACGGCCTCTATCATGGAAAGGAGTACACCCAGCGTGAGATCGCGGCGAAGCTTGGAATCTCACGGTCCTACATCAGCCGGATCGAGAAAAACGCCCTGCTGAAGCTGCGGGAATATTTTCCGCAGGAATAACTTGATCTGCCAGAGCAGTCCGCTTATAATAGAAGCGACAAATGCCGGATACACAAAAGAGGGGAGAAAAGCCGGATATGGTGAAAATAGGTTTTTGTGACGACGATCTGTCCGTGTTGAAGGAACTGCAGATTCTGGTAGATCAGTATCGCGTGGAGAATAACAGAGAGATAGAGTATGCGGCCTTTCAGAGTCCCCTGGAGCTTCTGGCGGAGCTGGAGAAAGGTATGCATTTCGACATCCTGTTTCTGGATGTTCTGATGCCCGGCCAGAGCGGCATGGACGCGGCCAGGGAAATCCGGGAGATTGATACGGCGGTGAAAATTATTTTTCTGACCTCTTCGGCGGAGTATGCGGTGGAATCCTATACGGTGGGCGCATACTTTTATCAACTGAAGCCCATCTGGAAGGAGAGTTTCTACCGTTTGATGGATTCGGTCATTTCCGAGTGTAAAAAAGCGGAGCAGAAGAGTCTGATTATGCGTTGTAAGACCGGAATTACAAGGATTGATCTGGAAAAACTGGTTTACTGCGAGGTCAGAGGCCGAACCCTTCTCTTCTATATGAAGGATGGTCAGACGCTGGAGAGCCAGGGGCGGCTGGATGAACTGGCCGGACAGCTGGGCGCCTATGGAAATTTTCTGCGTCCGCACCGTTCCTATCTCATCAATATGGATTATATTGGGAACCTTTCGTTCAAGAGTATTGTGATGCAGAATCAGGAAGAAATTCCCATTCCCCATGGTAAATATTCGGATATCAAGAACCACTATCTGGAATATCTGTTTGACCGTCAGCAGGTAGTGATTTAAAAAGGAAGATTGAAAGCAGATTCAGGGCGATTCATGTCGAATCGCTCTTTTTTTTGTCAAATCAGGTACACTGAAATCAGAAAGCGGCAGAGCCGCAGAAAAAACGGGAAAAGGAGAAATTGTTATGAAGAAGAGAGTATTAGCACTGATTTTAGGTACCATGTTAGTTCTGTCCCTGGCAGCCTGCGGAGGATCTGACGACGCAGCAGAGGCTGATACAACAGCTACCGAGGAGGCCGCAGACACCGAGGAAGATACTGAGGATGTCGAGGAAGCAACGGATGAGACAGCAGAGGATACAGAATTCGCGGAAGGCGACGACGGTCCTCTCTGGAGTATCGATATGATGACTGAGCCGGTCGATGTGGCAGATACTACCTGGAGCTTCACGGGCGGCTGCGTGGACGGCGAAGAGCTGACTGATGAGGAGATTGCGGCGTCACTGGAGCAGTATGGCGGAAAACTGGAATTTGTGTTTAATGCAGACGGCACAGCCAAGATGGTACAGGGTGGCGGAGAAATGGACGGCACCTACGAGGCTGACAGCACCGGATACGGCGTATACTTTGATAACAATGGCAGTGAACTTAGATATTATTGCGCATTTGCGCAGCAGGATGACGGCAGCGTCGTAATGATTGCTTTGTCTGATACAACCGGTTACAACGGACTGTATTTCATGCAGTAAATAAAAATCTGAATCCGGACAGCGGATGCGGCTTAGTCCGCATCCGCTGCTTTTAAATTCAGAAACACTGTATCTGTAAGGGCTGTCTGGAACAGGTTCGACAGGAAAGGTAATGAAATGTATGGAAATAGGAATTATTGTGGCATTGCTGGCCATTTTACTTGCTGTCTGGCTGATTTCCGTGCAGCGAAGACTAGTCGTGCTGGACGAGAATATAAAAAATGCCATGAGCCAGATTGGAGTACAGCTTTCGTCCTGGTATGACGCGACGTTAGCTCTTCTTGAACTGACGGAAGCCTATGATGCGGCTATGGGGGAAAAGGCTGACCGGCTTCGGGCAGAGCGTGGCATGGTTACGGCGGAGAGCGATCCGGCTCAGGCGGCCGGACAGGAACGACTGCTTTCGGAGATCCGGCAGGTACTGCAGGCGATCGCGGAGCAATATCCGAAGGTACAGGAAGAACCGGGTTATCGTAAATATCTGAATGCCGCGGAGAGCTACGAAAAAATGCTGCATACCAGCGGACTGATCTACAATGACACTGTATCGAAATATAACGGAACCATACGGCTGTTTTCGGTAAATGTGGCGGCCCGACTGCTGCATTTTCATAAAAAAGCCTATCTGGAAATGGGATAACAGGAGGAAATCTATGGGATTATTCAGCAATCATAAAAAAGTATGTCCAATCTGTGGCAATCCGACCCCGCGTCTGCTGCCCACAAAGATCGAGGACATGCCTATCTGCAAGGAATGTGACAGGAAAATCGATCTGCCGGACGGCGCAGTGAATGAGATGAACCTGGCACGGTTCCGGGAGTACCTGACCTTTTATGACAACAATCAGACCCTGCGGGACACCTTTACCGAGACCTGGCGTTACGATTTCGGTTTCGGCGGCGGAAGCCTGCTTCTCGATACCGATCACAGGCTGCTGCGCCTGAGAGATGACGAGCGGGCGCTGGTGTTCGAAGCGTCTGCGATTAAATCCTTTACCATTAAGGAAGACAGCACGACGATCTACGCCAGCGGAAAGGAAAATCTGAAATGTCATGAAAGCGACGCGCCGGAGAGAGCCCGTTCCATGTCGAAATTGATCGAGCAGTTCCTGCTGCAGCGGCAGGAATTCCAGTGGATGCTGCAGCGGCAGGATGCGGCGGAGCGTCAGCGTACCCGCAGCGGCAGTCCCATGCCCACGGTCATTGGCAATGAACCGCGGCGTCTGACCACACTGGACGCTCCCACT
The DNA here is from genome assembly GCA_902362725.1 of Clostridiaceae bacterium. GTDB lineage: Bacteria > Bacillota > Clostridia > Lachnospirales > Lachnospiraceae > Laedolimicola > Laedolimicola ammoniilytica. The sequence continues at coordinate 174,216 of CABIXM010000004.1, forward strand.
TTCGACGCCAAGGGCCCGGTCTCTAATTTTAAAATTACTATCAGCTTCCAGCATCCCTACTGGGGAAAAGTGAACTGGAAGGTGGATGGCCCGTCCTTTGACCGGGATCAGCCCAGCGTGGAAGAATATCTGGAAAAATATGAGAAGAAAGAGAAAAAGCTTCACACGCTGGCTAAAAAACTGATGAAAATGATGAATCCGGCCGCGAAGGAGGAATGGGTATGAGAAAAAAATGGATAGCGTTATTTTTATCCTGCGCTCTGACGTTGTCTCTGTGTGCCTGTGGAGATGATACCGGGGAGGAACAAACGCAAACGGCGAGCGCGGCTTCCGGGGAAGAGGGGACCTGGTCCGTCTACTGGTATTTGTGTGGAAGCGATCTGGAGTCGGGCGGCGGCTTTGCCACCGGTGATCTGGCGGAGCTTATGGAAGTAGAACTTCCGGAAAATGTAAATGTGGTCATTGAGACCGGCGGCGCGAACGAGTGGCAGAACGACGTGGTAGACGCGTCCAAGCTGCAGCGCTGGGTCTATAACAGCGAAGGCCTGAATCTGGTGGATGAGCAGCCTTCGGCCAGCATGGGAGAGGCAGAAACGCTGGCTGATTTCCTGAGCTTTGCGAGGAGCAATTATCCGGCGGAAAAGACCGCGGTGGTATTCTGGAATCACGGTGGCGGCTCTGTATCGGGAGCATCCTTTGATGAAATATACGGTTACGATTCGCTGACTCTGGATGAGATGTACGCGGCATTTTCCAGTATCTGGGATCCCTCCGAGGAAAATCCGCCCCTGGAGCTGATCGGCTTTGACACCTGCCTGATGGCGACCGTGGACGTGGCCAATGCTTTCTCAGACCTTGCTCATTATCTGGTGGCTTCCGAGGAGACAGAACCGGCCAATGGCTGGTATTATTCCCAGTGGGTGGGCGCTCTGGCAGAGAATCCTGATATGGATGGCGAGGAGCTGGGTAAGATTATCTGTGACGCCTACTATGCAGGCTGTGAAGAGGTTGGCACCCAGGATAACACGACATTGTCCCTGACTGATTTGACCAGGGTGGGACCGCTTCTGGATGCTTATGAGACCTTCGGCGCGGAGGCTCTGTCTGCAGCCTGCACCGATCCGGGCTTTTTCTCCCAGTTTGCCCGGGCAGCTGTACAGAGTGAGAACTATGGCGGGAATACGAAGGAGCAGGGATACACGAACATGGTGGATCTGGGCCATATGGCCCGTCAGAGCGCCGATATGCTGGGATCTGCTCAGAGTGTGCTGGACGCCCTGGATGATTGCGTGCTCTACCGGGTGGGCGGTCCGTACCGGAGTGAGGCGACCGGTCTGTCCTGCTATTATTCCTACAATGGCGACGTGGATGATTTCAACGGCTACGCGGGCATTGGCGCAGGCCTTGCCTTTAAGTATTTCTATGCCTATGAGCTGACTGGCGAGTTGGATGACTCTGGTATGGAATACATCGCGGATATGGATTTCACAGAGCTTCCGAAGGTGGAGAACCTGCTGAGCACAGACTGGGACGGCAAGGCTCTGGATGTGAACGGGGACGGCGTATCCTACCTGACCCTGGGGCCGGAGGCTGACGATATCCTGGCAGGTATCGGCTTCTCTCTCTACTATGTGGATGAGGAAAATGATGTGATGCTGCTTCTGGGTACCGACAACGACATGGAAGCAGACTGGGACAACGGTATCTTCTATGACAATTTCCGGGGCGTCTGGGGAAGCATCGACGGCAACCTGGCTTACATGGAACTGAGTTACGAGAGTGAGGATTACAACCTGTACGCAGTACCGGTTCTGTTAAATGGCGAAGCCTATAATTTGCAGGTAGCCTATGATTTTAACACAGAAGAGTGGAGTATCCTGGGCGCGCGCCAGGGCATCGATGACAATGGTATGGCGGACAAGGAGCTGCGCCTGTTGGAAGAAGGCGATGAGCTGACGACCATCTGGTATATGGCTACAGCCAGCGGCGACGATGAATTTGAGGCTTATACTGTCGATACCTTTACAGTGACAGCCGATACCTCCTTCGGGGAAATCGAACTGCCGGACGGCTCCTATTCGATGGTTTATGAAATGCGGGACGCCATGGACAATTACGCGTATTCCGATGCAGTTTTCTTTGACTGCGCCGGAGGCAAAATTGCCACGACCGTATACGAATAAAGACAGAGAAAGACGGCTGCGCTGTGGCGCGGCCGTACTTTTACGCGAGCAAAATTCGCGAAAGCGTATTTTACTCGTTGTATACTTTGCTGAAAAAACTAAAAAAAGTATAAAACAGCGGATTTTTCCGCGAAAATGCGGTATGCTTTAGGTCAGATCATTCCGGGTTTCTCCGGATTTTCCATTTTTACAGAAGAAAAAGAGAATAGAGAAAAAGATGGGAGAGGAAACGATTTGTTTTGTAAGGTATTATCGGCGGCCATCGGCGGCGTAGAAGGCTATCCGGTTCGGGTGGAGGCGGATGTGAGCGAAGGTATGCCGGTCTTTCTGATGGTGGGTTATCTGTCCTCCGAGGTGCGGGAGGCTGCAGACCGGGTACGGACAGCCCTCCGTAATACGGGATATCCGCTGCCACCCAAGCGCATTACTGTGAATCTTGCTCCGGCCAGCATCCGAAAAGAAGGATCCAGATTTGATTTGGCAGTGGCGGCAGCGGTTCTGGGTTCCATGGAGAAGATTCCGGCGAAAAATCTGGAAGGTCTGATGATTGTGGGTGAGCTGAGCCTGAGTGGTCAGGTGTTGGGCGTATCCGGCGTACTGGCATTGGTGGAAACGGCAAAGGCATTGGGGCTTCATCGCTGTATTGTACCGGCGGTAAATGCCAGGGAGGGCGCAGTGTTTCAGGATATCGAGGTCGTGGGTGTGTCGAAACTGGAAGAGCTGATAAAGATTCTACAGCATCCGGAGCAGGCGGAAAAGACCGTGGTAGATGTGGAGGCGTTATTTACCGGTCAGGGGGAACGGAACGTGAGTCAGGAGGATTTTGCCCAGATTCACGGCCAGGCCGGGGTGAAACGGGCGGCGGAGATTGCGGCCGCAGGCATGCACAATTTCCTCATGATCGGCCCGCCCGGCTCAGGTAAAACCATGATAGCCAGACGCATCCCGGGGATCCTGCCTCATTTATCTCTGGAAGAAAGTCTGGAGATTACAAAAATATACAGTATTGCGGGATTGCTGCCGGAGCGGGAGTCTCTGCTTTTACGGCGTCCTTTCCGATCGCCCCATCATACGACCACGGCGGAAGCTCTGGCCGGAGGCGGCCGGGTGCCGGGCCCCGGGGAAGTGTCCCTTAGTTCCAAAGGAATTTTGTTCTTAGATGAGTTACCGGAATTTCGCCGGACAGCCCTGGAGATATTGCGTCAGCCTCTGGAGGAGAAGCGGATCTGTATCAGTCGGACGGCGGGCACCTACACCTTTCCGGCGGATTTCATGCTGGTGGCGGCCATGAATCCCTGTTCCTGCGGTTATTATCCCGATCGGAACCGCTGTAAATGCGCCCAACAGGACGTGGTCCGGTATCTTGGCAAGCTGTCCCAGCCGTTGCTGGATCGCATAGATATTTGCGTCAATGTGTCGCCGGTGAGCTATGAGGATCTGCAGGAGCAAAAGGAAGGAGAATCCACGGCTGAGATCCGCGCGCGGGTGGAGCGGGCCCATGAGCTGCAAAAAGAGCGCTACCGGGGATTGAAGGTCCGGTTTAACGCCCAGCTTGGCGCAGGCGATACGGAAACATACTGCGGTCTGGGGAAAAAGGAAAAAGTGTTGCTGGGCGACGCTTTTGATGCATTAAATTTAAGCGCCCGGGCATATCATAGGATTGTCCGGGTGGCCAGAACCATTGCGGATCTGGAAGGAAAAGAGAAGATAGAAGAAGGGCACATTCTGGAGGCGCTGGGATATCGGCCGCCGGATCGGAACCTGTGGATGAAAGGGGCGTAACATATGACGGAAAGAGATTACTGGCAGTGGTTTTGCAGCAGCCTCTTCTACGATCCCAGGCTGGAGCACAAGCTGCTGGGAAAATATGGAACCCCAGAACAGGTCTTTCGGTGCAGTGAAAAGGAGCTGTCGGAGAGCTTCCCATCTAATCAGGAAAAGCTGACGATTCTTGCAAAAAATCGGAAAAATTGGAAGTTTGAGCGGGAGGCGGAGCGTCTGAAACGTCTGGAACTCACTTTTGTAAGCCTGGTGGATCCGGCCTATCCGAAACGACTTCTTGGGATTCCGGACGCGCCCTGCGGCCTCTTTGTCCGGGGAAGCCTCCCGGAGGAGGAGAAGCCTGCAGTGGCCATCGTGGGAGCCCGTGACTGCACCGCATATGGCCGCCATCTTTCCGAATGGTTTGGCGGAGAGCTTGCGGCGGCCGGAGTACAGATTATAAGCGGCATGGCCCGGGGAATTGACGCCTGCAGCCATAGAGGAGCCCTGAAAAAGGGCGGAGCCACCTTTGCGGTGCTGGCGGGCGGTGCGGACATGTGTTACCCGGAATCCAACCGGGATATCTATATGGAGCTGGAACGGCGGGGCGGGATTATCTCGGAGAGCCCACCGGGCGTGCGTCCTCTGAAACACTATTTCCCGTTGCGAAACCGGATCTTGAGCGGCATGTCGGATCTGGTACTTATTATAGAAGCAAGAGTGAAAAGCGGCTCCCTCATCACAGCGGATTACGGTCTGGAGCAGGGGCGCGAGGTGTACGCGGCACCCGGACCTCTGGGAGAAGCTTTAAGCGCGGGCTGCAATAACCTCATAAGACAGGGCGCGGGAATTGCCATTTCTCCAGAGCAGTTGTTAGAAGTTCTCCATATTTTACCGGAATTTAACTGGGAAAAAACGCAAAAAAATAAAATTATGCTTGAAAGGTCAGAAAATTTGGTGTATAGTTGTTTACGCTTGCAGGCCAAAAACCTGGCGGAGATCTGTGGAGAGACAGGAATGCCGCCGGGCGAAGTCTTAAGCATTATGGCAAAACTGCAAATGAAAGGCTATGCAAAAGAAGTATATAAAAATTATTATACGCTTTCTTAGGGGCATTTGCAGCAGACAGCGGATATCAAAGAAAGAGAGTAAGTATTATGGCAAAGAATCTGGTTATCGTAGAGTCTCCGGCAAAGGTGAAGACCATCAAAAAATTCCTGGGCTCCAATTATGAGGTGCTGGCGTCCCAGGGTCATGTGCGTGATTTGCCCAAGAGTCAGCTGGGCTTTGACGCGGAGCACGACTACGAACCCAAATACATTACCATTCGCGGCAAGGGTGATATTCTTGCTAAGCTGCGCAAAGAAGCGAAGAAAGCAGATAAAGTCTATCTGGCAACCGACCCTGACCGGGAGGGAGAAGCGATTTCCTGGCATCTGTCCCAGGCGCTGAAGCTGGACCCAAAGAAAATGTACCGGATTACCTTTAACGAGATCACTAAGAGCGCGGTGAAGGAATCCCTGAAAAATGCCCGGGAGATCGATATGGATCTGGTGAACGCCCAGCAGGCCCGCCGGATGCTCGATCGTATGGTGGGTTATCGAATCAGCCCGATTCTCTGGGCGAAGGTAAAGCGGGGCTTAAGCGCAGGCCGTGTTCAGTCTGTAGCGCTCCGGCTGATTGCGGATCGGGAAGAGGAGATTAACGCGTTTGTACCGGAGGAATACTGGACGCTGGACGCGGATTTTCTGACAGATGGCGGGAAAAAGCCGCTGCAGGCGCATTTCTATGGAACGAAGGAAGGAAAAATGACAATCCGCTCCAAAGAGGAGATGGATCAGATCCTGAAAGAACTGGACGGAGTTTCCTATGAGGTCAGCGAGGTAAAGATCGGGGAGCGCGTAAAGAAGGCGCCGCTTCCGTTTACCACCAGTACCCTGCAGCAGGAGGCTTCCAAGACGCTGAATTTCTCCACCCAGAAGACCATGAGCGTGGCGCAGCAGCTTTATGAAGGCGTGGATATCAAGGGCAGCGGTACCGTAGCCCTGATTTCCTATCTGCGTACCGATTCCACCCGAGTGTCCGAGGAGGCGGCAAAGGCAGCCCGCGATTATATCTCTTCCAATTATGGAGAAACGTATGTGTCTGCCGGACACAACACGAAAACCAGCGGCAAAAAGATTCAGGATGCCCATGAGGCCATCCGTCCCACGGACCTGTCCCGGACTCCGGCGACGGTCAAGGATTCCCTGACCCGGGAGCAGTTCCGTCTGTATCAGCTGATTTGGAAGCGTTTCGCGGCCAGCCAGATGGCAGACGCAGTCTATGAGACCTCTTCGGTAAAGGTGGACGGAGGAAAGTACCGTTTCACTATGTCTGCGTCCCGGGTTACCTTCGACGGCTTTATGTCCGTCTATGTACAGGACGAGGAAAAGGAAGGGGACAGCCGTCTGCTGAAGGGGCTGAGCAAGGAAACGAAGCTGTCCTTGAAGGAATTTGAGAGCAAACAGCATTTTACCCAGCCGCCGGCCCATTATACCGAGGCTGCGCTGGTGAAGACGCTGGAGGAGCTGGGTATCGGACGCCCCAGTACCTATGCGCCCACCATTACGACGATCATCGCCCGCCGCTATGTGTCCAAGGAGAATAAAAACCTGTATCTGACCGAGCTTGGCGAGGTAGTCAACAATATGATGAAGCAGGCCTTCCCCAGCATTGTGGAGACAGATTTTACCGCAAATATGGAAGGACTTCTGGACTGTGTAGAAGAGGGAACTGTCAACTGGAAGACGGTCGTGGAGAACTTCTACCCGGATCTGGAAAAAGCCGTGGAGGCTGCGGAAAAGGAACTGAAGGAAGTAAAGATTGAGGACGAGGTGACGGACGTGGTCTGCGAGGAATGCGGACGCCATATGGTGATCAAATATGGTCCCCATGGACGCTTCCTGGCCTGCCCGGGCTTTCCGGAATGCCGCAATACCAAGCCTTATCTGGAAAAAATCGGAGTACCCTGTCCCAAGTGCGGAAAGGATGTGGTGCTGCGCAGAACCAAAAAGGGAAGAAAATACTACGGTTGCGAGAACAATCCGGAGTGCGATTTCATGTCCTGGCAGAAGCCCTCGAAGGAGAAGTGCCCGGTCTGCGGCAGCTATATGGTAGAAAAGGGCAACAAGCTGGTCTGCGCCAATGAGACCTGCGGTCATGTGATGCCGAAGAAGAAAGACGAGTAATGATTGCCTGTACAAATAGTGCTGAGTAGTCAGAAAATTTAGAAAAAATAGCTTGAAAAACGGGTAGAATTGTGATAAAATTCATATAAATTCCGAGTTGTTATAAAAATAAAGTGAAAAAGAGAGAAATCACATTTTTGAAATCACGCTTTCAGAAAGAAAATACAATGGAGGGAACAGAGTGAGCGTACAATTATTGGATAAAACAAGAAAAATCAATAAGCTGCTGCATAACAACAATTCCAGCAAAGTGGTATTCAACGATATCTGTGAAGTACTGACAGAGATCCTGAATTCCAACATTCTGGTCATCAGTAAGAAGGGCAAGGTACTGGGTATCAGCCACTGCGAGGGCGTGGAGGAGATCAAAGAGCTTATCGTGGACGAGGTTGGTGCACATATTGACGAAGCGTTGAATGAGCGTCTCCTGGGCATCCTGTCCACCAAGGAAAATGTAAACCTGCAGACCCTGGGCTTTGAGTCTGAGAACGTCCGCGACTATCAGGCTATCATCACTCCGATTGACATCGCCGGCGAGCGTCTGGGAACCCTGTTCCTGTACAAATATAAAGAGCAGTATGATATCGACGATATTATCTTGAGCGAGTATGGCACTACCGTTGTGGGCCTGGAAATGATGCGTTCCGTCAATGAGGAGAATGAGGAAGAAAAGCGGAAGGTTCAGATCGTGAAATCCGCCATCAGCACACTGTCCTTCTCCGAGCTGGAAGCCATCACCCATATCTTCGACGAGCTGAAGGGAAACGAGGGCATCCTGGTAGCCAGCCGTATCGCCGACAGCGTAGGCATCACCCGCTCCGTCATCGTCAATGCCCTCCGCAAATTCGAGAGCGCAGGCGTCATCGAATCCCGTTCCTCCGGAATGAAGGGAACCTACATTAAGGTCGTGAACGACGTGGTGTTCGATGAATTGGCGAAGCTGAAGAAAGAGTCTTAGATGGTAAGTTAAAAGAGAAAGGATAAAAACCATTTTATTATGTGAAAGCATAGTAAAATGGTTTTTTGCTTTTGCGCAAAGATAGTATAATTACAGGCCAAATAGGAGTGAAAATTGTTGAACTTGATAAAAGACCAGGGAGAAGCGATAATAAGGACAGGGATGAGATATGAATATTAGACAAAAATACGAACTGAAAATGTTGTCAGAAGACGGCAACATGGATATGGAAAAAATAGCAGAATTGTTTTCAATTCATCTGCGTACGGTACGTTATGATATCCAGATACTGAACGAATACCTGCAGCAAAAAACGGGAAAAGCCTGCATTGAAGTGACAAATAAAGTAGCGTCTATGCCAATTGGCGAAAATCAAATTCCGACAGCGGATTTGAATATCCGGGATTTCTATACAGATCGGATAAGCGCAGAGGAACGTATGCTACTGATGCTGTTTGATTTGTGCTGGCAGGAGGGATATAACACCATTCAGGAGCTGGCAGATAAGTATTGTGTGAGCAGAGCTACAGTAAATAAGGATATTGTGGCCATAAAAGAGTACTGTGAAAAAAACGACATTTCTTTTGCGGGAGATAGAGGAAAAGGCCTTTGTATAAAAGCGGATGAGGCGGAGCGAAGAAGTAGCCTGGCTAAAATTATCCGGGATTTAAATCAGATAAAACATGGAAATGAATATCAGGCCACAGATGTTTACAGACAATGGTTCATGGAAGAGGATTTGGAGGAAATCCGTCAGATAGTGGCTGAGGCGGAAGAAGAATTTTCCACATATCTTGCAGATGTGGCTTACGAGGCACTGGTACTTCATATAGCACTGTCGATCGAACGTTTCCGCAGCGGAGGGTGCTATGAAGAAAGGTTTGAAAAATTTGGGGCAGATATGGAAAGCATTCAGTACCGGATGGCCTGGCGGATTATCGGAAGGCTCAATCAAAATTTTAAAATAGAGCTTCCTGATACAGAAGTCCATTATGTGGCGCTTCATATTGGAGCAAAGTCCAGTGCTGCCATAAAAGAAAGAAGCAGTGGCGATATTTCACTGGAGTACTATTGCATCCGTATGATTTCACTTGTGGGAAGGAGAATAGGCTGTGATTTTTCAGAGGATGAGAAGTTATACGAAAGTCTTCTTCAACATTTGAACGTATGTATATACAGAAAAAATCCGGTATGCTTCTGGAAAATCCACTGAAGGAGGAATTGATTTGCAGTTATCCACAGTTGTACAGGGAAATCTGCAGTGTAGTCCGAAATGATATGGACTCTGGTATGATCGTGGACAGTGATGATGAGATAGCGTATATCCTGCTTCATTTTGCCACAGCCATGTATCGGAAAGAACAGAACAGAAGCAGGCTGGCCGATGTGGTGGTAGTCTGTGCTACCGGGATAGGAACGTCAGAACTGGTTGCAACCGGGCTTCAAAAAAAATTTTGTCTGAATATCAAAGGTGCGGTTGCAGAACATCAATTAAAACAGTTTCTGAAAAAAACAGAGGTGGATTTGATTGTTACAACTATTCCATTGAGGGAGGAGTACAACAGTGTACAGGTAAGTCCTGTTCTTAAAAGAGAAGATATAGCCCGAATAGGCAAAAGACTTCTGGATTTGGGATTTGATATACAAAAGCCGCTGGAAAATTATGCCCAGTGGAGCGATACAGCGAAGTGGTTGGGGCATCTGCTTCAAAATTATGCAGGACGCGATCAGGAGGATGACCTGAAACAGATGCTGAAAAATTTTCCATTGGAAGAAAGAAAAAAGAAAGAGGGGAAGCAGTATATGTTAAGTGAATTATTGGAAGAACAAAGCATGCGATTGGATGCAGAGTGTCAGGACTGGCAGGCGTGTATTTGGGAATCTGGGAAACTCCTGGTAGAAAAAGGAGATATCACAGAAGAATACATAAAAGCAGTGATAGATAACGTCAATGAGGTAGGGCCTTATATCGTGATTACAAAGGGCGTAGCTCTTCCGCATGCAACAAACAAAATCGGGGTTATCAGAACATCCATGTCGTTTGTAAGATTGAAGACTCCGGTAAATTTTGGAAACAAATCAAATGATCCCGTAAAATACATTTTTATGCTGGCAACTACAGATGCGGAGTCGCATCTGGGAGCGCTTCAGGATTTGGCGGAATTTTTGGAACAAAAAGAATTTGTGGCTGTATTGGAGGAGGCGAAGAAGCCTGCCGACGTTATTTCATATATTGTAACTCATGAAAGCAGCAGATAAGGAAGAAGGGAGGGAACAACTATGACACGCAGAAAAAAATGCCTGATTATGTGCAGAACCGGAATGGGAAGTTCTATGATGCTGAAAATCAAGGTGGAAAAGCTGATTGATAAGAAAGGATATCCGATGGATGTGACCCATGACGCATTCAGCGGTTTTGCCGGACAGCAGAATGTAGACCTGATCATTACAATGGAGGATTTGATTGATGAATTTAAAAATTCTCCGGCTTATGTAATCGGTGTAAAAGACATTATGGATACGGAATATCTGCAGCAGGAACTTGACAAATATTTTGCACAGACTGAATAACAGAAGAAAAAGGGGGATTAAAAATGGCAGTATTACAGTTTGTAGTTTATGACATTTTAGGAGAAGCATCATTGCTGATAGGCCTTCTGGCTCTGGCAGGCCTTCTGATTCAGAGAAAACCAGCGGAAAAGGTTATCGCCGGAACCATTAAGACAATTGTAGGATTTTTAATTTTTGGTATCGGATCTTCTGCGGCGCAGGGGGCACTGAATGGATTCCAGTCACTGTTTGTAACGGCTTTCGGGCTGGAGGGTGTAACTCCGATTTCTGAGGCGATTACAGCGCAAGCCCAGACGCTGTTTCCAATGGTTATTGCTCTGATTATGGTTGGCGGATTTATATGTAACCTGATTATTGCAAGATTTACGAAGTTTAAGTATATCTTCCTGACCGGAGGTCACAGTCTGTTTCTGTCCGCATTGTTGGCTGTTCTTCTGAAAGCGCTTGGTTTATCCGACGTGGCTGCAATTCTGGTAGGTTCGGTTATCCATGGCTTTGCGGCGGCACTGTACCCGGCGATTGCGCAGAAATCTATGAACGCAGTAACGGGAAGCGACGAGATTGCAATTGGTCATTACTGCACCCTGGCGTATGCTTTTTCAGGCTGGCTGGGAAGTAAGGTAGGAGATCCGAAGGACAGCACAGAGAATATCAATCTTCCCGGCTGGCTTTCCATGTTTAAGGATTATATCGTATCCGTATCACTGTCTATTGGAATTATTTATTATATCGCTGCAATTGTAGCGGGAAAAGCGGCAGTTGAGACTCTGGCAGGCGGAACCCACTGGCTGGTATGGCCGCTGATGCAGACCCTGACCTTTACCGGTGGTTTGTATGTAATCATTACCGGTGTAAGATTGTTCCTGGGTGAAATTGTTCCGGCATTTGTAGGAATTACAGAGAAGTTTATCCCGGGTGCAAAACCGGCTCTGGACTGCCCGGTTGTATTCCCGTATGCACCGACTGCGACAGTACTCGGATTTATCTCTGCATATGTGGCAGGACTGATTTGTATGTTTGTAATGGCGGCTATGAAAACAACTGTTATGATTCCGGTGGCAATTCCGTTTTTCTTTATCGGCGCTACAGCCGGTGTATTCGGAAATGCGCGCGGCGGTTGGAAGGGTTGCGTTCTGGGAGCATTTATTACTGGTATTTTGATTTCTGTAGGACCAGCTATTATTTATCCGATTATGCAGAGCGTGGGACTTTCCGGAACAAGTTTCCCGGAGACTGACTTCAATCTGATTGGAATTATTTTCAATTTCATCGGAAAAGCATTAGGTAAATGGTAAAAGCTATCGGAGGGTATAAGAGACATGAAAGACGCAAAGCAGTTGGAAAAGCTTGCAAATCAGAATCGAAAACATATCGTGGAAATGGTATATCGCGCCGGAGTGGGACATGTTGGAGGAGCCCTTTCTGTAATTGATATTCTGACAGCCATCTATGAAAATGAGGTTGATTTCAGGGAAAAGGAAAGAACACGGGTAGTGCTTTCCAAAGGACATGCTGTACCGGCAATTTATGCAGAACTGTCAGAAAAGGGTATCATTGATCCAGCATGGTTTCCTACTTTCCGGCAGATTAATTCCAGACTGCAGGGTCATCCTTTCACAAGAGATATTCCGGAAACGGACGGTACTACAGGGCTTTTGGGACAGGGCTTTTCCATGGCGCTGGGTATGGCATTGATGAAAAAACAGACTGGTGATACGCACAGAGTGTATGCGATAGCTGGAGATGGAGAAATGCAGGAGGGGCAGATCTGGGAGGCGTTGATGGCTGCGGCTCATTATAAGCTGGACAACCTGGTCTATATTGTAGATTATAACAAACTGTCTTCCGGTCATCCCACCAATGAGATTCTCAATCTAGAGCCCTTGAAGGAAAAATTATCCAGCTTTGGATATCATGTGATTGAGATCGATGGACATAATATGGAGCAGATTCTGGGTGCGCTGTCAGAAGCAAAAGAGACAAAGGGAAAACCGACGTTTATCGTTGCGAACACAGTAAAGGGAAAGGGTGTCAGCTTTATGGAAAATGTACCCAAATGGCATTCCAGCGGCCTGAGTGACGAAGAGTACGAGGTTGCGATGAAGGATCTGACGAAAAAAGAGGAGGAACTGGCGCATGCAGTATGATATGATTACGCTGAGAGAACTCGTCGGAAAGGTTCTGGTGGAGTACGGAGAAAAAAATCCGGATATCTGTGTCATTGACAGTGATCTGGCCAAATCCACGACTACCAACCGATTTCAGGAGGCTTTTCCGGAACGGTTTTACGAACTTGGTATCGCGGAGCAGAACGCAATGTCGGCAGCGGCAGGAATGGCGGCGGAAGGCAAAATCCCGTTTTACGTAAATTTCGCAATTTTCGTATCAGGAACCTGCTGGACACAGTTGAGACAGATTTGCTATGCAAATGCCAATGTAAAACTGATTGCTACGCATCCGGGTATGGACGGCAGTTATGACGGAGCGACGCATCATGCGGACGAGGATTTGGCGTTGATGAGAGTTCTGCCGAATCTGAAGGTACTGGTTCCGTCAAATCCGGACGAACTCAGAGAAGCGGTAAAAATAGCTCTTGCATATAACGGGCCTGTGTATATCCGATGTGCCAGAGACAGCGTTCCCAACCTTCCGGTAAAACAGCAGATGAAAATGGGAAAGGCAGTTGTGCTGGAAGATGAGGGTAATGATTTTGCGATGATTTATGAGGGTTCCACTACGGATTTGGCAATGCGGAGTTTCGAAGCCTATAGGGAAAAAGGAAAAAAGGGAAAGCTGATTAACATTTTTTCTGTAAAGCCTGTTGACAGAGAATTGATTCGCGCAGTAGCTGAGAAAGTTGAAAAAATTGTAACCATCGAAAATCATTCCATTATAGGTGGCCTGGGAGGCTTGGTTGCAGAGACTATTTGCGACATGCCGAAACATGCGCCATTGGCGAGAGTAGGAGTAGAAGACGTATTTACAGAATCCGGATCGCTGAAGGCGGTAAAAGAAAAATACGGACTGACAGTTGAAAATGTATTAAAGAAACTGGAAGAAGTATAAATAGGAGAAAAGGAAAACCCTGTCGAATGGCGGGGTTTTTCCTTTTCTAAAAAAACCATAAAATCCAAAAAAGCGGTTGACAAATTTTGAGGAAAGCATTAATATAATAACCGTAAGTTAGCACTCGTAGTGAGTGAGTGCTAATAATAAAAAGGATAAGAACAAGATCCAAGGAGGAATAGAAATGAAATTAGTACCGTTGGGAGACAGAGTTGTACTGAAGCAGTTTGAAGCAGAGGAGACTACCGCATCCGGAATTATTCTGGCAAGCAAGTCCCAGGAGAAGCCGCAGCAGGCTGAGGTTGTAGCAGTAGGACCTGGCGGAATGGTAGACGGAAAAGAGATTACCATGCACGTAAAGGTTGGCGATAAAGTTATCTATTCCAAGTATGCCGGAAATGAAGTAAAGCTTGGCGATGAGGAATACATGATTGTAAAGCAGAATGACATCCTTGCAATTGTAGAATAATATCTTTCGATATTATTCTTTGCCGAATGGCATCCTGAGCGGAGCGTGCATATCCGTCAGGATATGGCCGAATAATGATATAAAAATCTGAAAAAAGAAACTGGAGGAATTAAAAATGGCTAAGGAAATCAAATATGGCGTAGACGCCAGAAAAGCACTGGAAGCCGGTGTAGATAAGCTTGCAAATACCGTAAGAGTAACCATCGGACCGAAGGGAAGAAACGTAGTATTGGATAAGCAGTATGGCGCGCCCCTGATTACCAACGATGGTGTTACCATTGCAAAAGAGATCGAGCTTGAGGATCCGTTTGAGAACATGGGTGCCCAGCTGGTAAGAGAAGTAGCGACCAAGACCAATGATGTAGCTGGTGACGGCACCACTACAGCAACTGTTCTGGCACAGGCTATGATTCATGAAGGTATGAAGAACCTGGCAGCAGGAGCGAACCCGATCGTTTTGAGAAAGGGTATGAAGAAGGCGACAGACGCCGCAGTAGAGGCTATTAAGGAGATGAGCAGCCCGGTAACCGGAAAGCATCAGATCGCAAGAGTAGCAGCTGTTTCTTCCGGAAATGAGGAAGTTGGCAACATGGTAGCAGACGCTATGGAGAAGGTTACCAACGACGGCGTTATCACTATTGAGGAGTCCAAGACCATGAAGACCGAGCTGGATCTGGTAGAAGGTATGCAGTTCGACAGAGGATATATTTCCGCTTACATGGCAACAGACATGGAGAAGATGGAAGCAAATCTGGATAATCCGTATATCCTGATTACAGATAAGAAGATTTCCACAACCCAGGAGATTCTTCCGCTGCTGGAGCAGATCGTACAGTGCGGCAGAAAGCTTCTGATTATCGCAGAGGATATCGAGGGCGAGGCTCTGACTACTCTGGTTATGAACAAGCTGCGTGGAACTTTCACGGTAGTTGGTGTAAAGGCACCGGGCTATGGCGACAGAAGAAAAGAGATGCTGCGTGATATCGCAATCCTGACAGGCGCAAACGTCATCTCCGAGGAGCTGGGACGCGAGCTGAAGGATGCGAAGCTTGAAGATTTGGGTACTGCAAAGTCTGTAAAGATTCAGAAAGAGAACACCATCATCGCAGAGGGCGCAGGCTCCAAGGAAGATATCCAGCAGCGTATCGCTCAGATTCGCGCGCAGATCGAAGAGACCAAGTCTGATTTCGACCGCGAGAAGCTGCAGGAGAGACTTGCAAAGCTGGCAGGCGGCGTAGCAGTTATCCGTGTAGGCGCTGCAACTGAGACAGAGATGAAGGAAGCAAAGCTTCGTATGGAGGATGCTCTGTCAGCTACCAAGGCGGCTGTAGAGGAAGGTATCATCGCAGGCGGCGGATCCGCGTATATCCACGCAACCAAGCAGGTAGCGAAGCTGCTTGATACTACAGAAGGCGATGAGAAGACCGGTGTAAAGGTTATCCTGAAGGCACTGGAGGCTCCCCTGTTCCATATCTCTGCAAATGCAGGGCTGGAAGGCGCAGTTATCATCAACAAGGTAAGAGAGAGCGATCCGGGAGTCGGTTTTGACGCACTGAATGAAGAGTATGTGAACATGGTAGACGCAGGTATTCTTGACCCCGCAAAGGTAACAAGAAGCGCTCTGCAGAACGCAACCAGCGTAGCATCTACGTTCCTTACCACAGAGAGCTGTGTAGCAAACATTAAGGAAGAAACACCCGCAATGCCCGCAGGCGGCGGCATGGGCGGAATGATGTAACACATCAGCAGGAAACCAAGCGACCGGCATAGCTGGGCATTTGGTTTCACCTGATGTGTTAATGAGAAAACCACGTAAGTGGTTTTCGAATATAAGTCCAAGGAAGAAAAACAGGCGCCCCGCGGCAGGATTTAACCTGCCGCGGGGTATTTGCTTTGAAGCGGAAGGTTCGAACCGGGACGCTGGATCCGGGCTAAGAACTCCTTGCAATTTTCCCTGGTCCATGCTATACTTTATGGGAAACTGAACAACAAGCAATGGGGTGCTGGCAGAAGCTGGCTGAGATTTGGACTGGAACTGTTCATGACCCGATGAACCTGTTGGATAATGCCATTGTAGGGAGTGTATTTGTAATAATTGAGCAAACGAGCGCCCGGAGAATCCTGCAGAGCAGGATTCTATTTTATTTGCCCAGACTTCTAAAGGTTCAGTGAAAAAACATACTTTCAGGAGGAAAAGTAACATGACAACAAAAAAATGGGAATTAAAGGACATCATTATGATGGCGATTCTTGGAGTCGTATTTTCGGCCGTATATCTGGCGGTTTTTGACGGAGGAGTCGTACTTTCCACCGTACTTGCGCCTACAGGATTTTCCAATTTTTCCTTTGAGATTATCTACGGTGTATGGTTTATGGCGGCTACGCTGGCAGCCTACATTATCCGGAAGCCCGGCGTAGCACTGGTAACAGAGGTGCTGGCTTCTGCGGTAGAGCTTCTGATGGGCAATTCCGGCGGTGTAACCGTAGTTCTGACCGGAATGATTCAGGGTGCGGGCGCAGAGCTTGCTTTCGCTTTATTCCGCTATAAGAAATGGGATCTGGCAAGCATGTCCCTGGCAAGCGTATTTTCCGCAAGCTTTATTTTCTGTTATGAGCTGTATTATCTGAACTATATTGCACTGGCTCCGGGACTTCTGATTGCCCAGCTGGCTGTACGCTTCGTGAGCGCCATTGTATTCTCCGGCGTGATCTGTAAGCTGGCAGGCGACGGACTGGCAAAGACCGGTGTAGTAAAGAGCTATGCCATCGGCGCGAAGGCTAAGATTGGCAAGGTATATGACGAGGAGGATTAAAATGGATAAGTTAAAGCTTGTTCTGGACTGGTTCCCGAATACGAACCATACGGGTTATCTGCTGGCTCAGAAGAGAGGCTGGTTTCAGGAGGCCAATCTGGATGTGGAGATCTTCGGTGAGGTACACGGAGAGATGGAGCTTCACGGAGGCGATTTCGTCTGCGGCCCGGAGATTGCCATGTTGGAATGCCGGGAGCGGGGAATCAATCTGACCGGTATCGCGGTTATGACCCAGAAGTGTGATTCTGGTATTGTGTCTCTGAAGGAAGCAGGGATTACCCGCCCCAGAGAGCTGGAGGGAAAACGTCTGACCCATTGGACTCCGGCCTGGTTCCATGCAACGATTCGCCGCGTGGTAGAGGCAGACGGTGGTGATTATGATAAGATTAACCTGGTAAATCTGGATGTGGGAGATATCGTAGCGACTCTGGGAGATGTAGCAGACGCCACCTGGGTTTATGAAAACTGGGAAAATCAGGTATTGCTGGAGGCTGGCAAGGAAATCAATTATTTCAATCTGGGAGATGTGGATCCTATCTTTGATTTCTGCGCACCGGCCATGGCAGCTTCCGAGGAAGTCCTGCGCGACAGACCGGATGCAGTCCGCCGCTTCCTGAAGGTTGTAGATCGGGCTTACCGTGAGGTAGCTGCGCATCCGGAAGAGACCGTGATGGAGGTACGCGATATGCTGCCGGCAGACGCAACAGAGTCTCTGCTGATCCGCAGTCAGAAGCATCTGGCACCGATTCTTCTGGACAAGGAAGGACGTTGGGGAAGAATTGACGCCCAGAGATGGAACCGGATGGCAGATTTCCTTGTAGAGTGCGGCGTAATTTCCGGAAGAACCGAGCGGGAATTCACCAATGAGTATTTTGAAGCATGAGTATCAGAATCGAGCATTTAAAATTTACCTATTTTGAAGATCGAAAGGATATCCTTTCGGATTTATCTGCGGAGTTTGACGCCGGTGAGATTACCATTCTCACCGGCGCTTCCGGGTGCGGAAAGTCTACCCTTTTGTATCTGGCGGCGGGAATCTACCCGCACAGCGCCGGAGTGCTGCGCTCCGGAACGCTGGAGGTGGAGGGCGTTCGACCGGACAGCCTGACGCCGAAGAAACGGTGTACCCTGGTGGGCATGATGTTCCAGAACCCGGAGCTGCAGTTCTGTATGGATACGGTGGAGCATGAGCTCCTGTTCTGCCTGGAAAATATCTGTACGCCGCGGGAAGCTATGATGGAGCAGGTGGAGAAGGCTCTGGCATTTTGTGAAATCTCCCATTTGAAAGAACGGACCCTGCACAGTCTGTCCGGCGGAGAGAGACAGAAGGTGATGCTGGCCTGCCTGACCCTGCTGGCGCCGAAATGGCTTTTGCTGGACGAGCCGTTTGCCAATATTGACGACGCTTCTGCCCGTATGATTGCGGGAAAATTAAAGGAACTGAACCGGACCCGGGGAATAGGAATTCTGGCGGTGGATCACCGGCTGGAGAACTGGCTGGGTATCGCAGATCAGGTACGGGTCATGGAAAATGGCGTTCTGCGTCCGGAAGTGATGGATGCAAATACACTGGATCCGGAGCTTTTGAAGGAGCTTGGCGTTATCGTGCCGGGAGAAGCCTATGAGCCAAAGCTTCCAAAGGCAGATCCGGGAGATGTGGTGCTGGAATTAAAGAATCTGACGCTTCGTCATCAGAACAACGTTATTTTCCGGAATGTGAACGGCTCATTCCGCTCCGGCTGTATTTACGCAGTCCTGGGAGAAAGCGGCTGCGGGAAGAGCAGCCTGTTCGGAGCTTTATCCGGTCTTTATTCCTATCAGGGGCAGGCGCTGCTTCAGGGCCGGGATCTCCGAAAGCTTCGAAAAAAAGATTTGGGAAAAATTGGATTTGTCACACAGAATCCCCAGGATCAGTTTGTGAGCGATACGGTAAGGGAAGAGATTCTGGTGGGACTGAAAAAGCGGGAGGACGCGGAAGAAAAAACCGAGGAAATCCTGCGGGGCATCCGGCTCTGGCGCTACCGGGATATTTCTCCCTATATGCTGAGCCAGGGACAGCAGCGACGCCTGGGCGTGGCAGCTCTGATGGCTTATCCCTGTAAGGTGCTGGTCTGCGATGAGCCGACCTATGCTCAGGATCGGAATAATACGGCGGCGATTATGGATTCTCTCTGCAGACAGGCAAGAGAGCATGGAGTGGCGCTGATTTTTTCCACTCATGATCGACAGTTGGCGCAGGATTACGCAGACGAGATCCTGGAACTGAAGGGAGGAAGCTTATGCGTACACTGAATCCGGCTATAAAATTTGTGACACTGCTGGGTGTGACCTTCGTACTGGCGTTCCGGTATGAGCCGGCGCTGAATCTGGCTGTCTTTTTCCTGTGTATGGCAGCTTTGCTGTGTTCCAGGGTAAAGTTAAAGACGCTGGGAATTCTGCTGGTTCCGATTCTGCTGGCTGCGGTTGGAATGTTTTTTACTGGCTACCGATTTTCTGCGGATGCTTCTATGCCGGTGGCAGCAGCGGATTTTATCGTCAGTGATTCCAAGGTATGGAATGGGATTGCCCAGGCCAGCCGGGTATTGGCCTATGCAGGCGTAGGGTTCCTGTTTACCCTGACGACAGACCGGATTTTGATGGTGAAATCCTTTGAGAAGCAGTTCCGCCTGCCGCAGGTCTGGGCCTACGGCCTTCTGGCAGCCTGGGGAATCTTTCCACAGGCGGTACAGGAGTACAAGCGAACCAGAGCGGCCTTCCGGGCCAGGGGAATCTCTGTGTTTCCCGTATCTCCGGCGCTTTTGAAGCCCTTGCTGGTAAAATCAGTCCGCTGGTCGGAGGAGTTGGCTATCGCTATGGAATCGAAAGGCTTTTCCGGCGAAGAAGAGCGGACGGAATATCTGGAAGTGCGGGTCCGGTTGCGGGACTGGATCTTCCTGGCCGGCTGTGTGGCATTGACCATTCTGTTCTGAGAAAATGATAGAATGACCGCGATAGAAAGACAAATGTTCGGAACGTGTGCAATTTATCGGAGACACAAAAGAACAGTAATTAAAAAATATTATGAATCAAAAAAAGCCGTTTTTGCGCGGCCTTTTTTGTGTTTTTTTTCGGCGAACATGTATTGACAATTCAGAATCTTTTCGTTAAGATAAGTTATTAATAACCGTCTTACACGGACACAAAAGAATATCAGAATAATGACTTGAGAGGAGAGAATAAAATGGGTAAGATTATTGGAGAGAGCATTACCTTTGACGACGTACTTTTGGTACCGTCCTATTCCGAGGTGATTCCGAATCAGGTGGATCTGACGACGCATCTGACAAAGACCATCAAGCTGAACATCCCGATGATGAGTGCCAGCATGGACACCGTTACCGAGCATCGCATGGCCATCGCCATGGCAAGACAGGGTGGTATCGGAATTATCCACAAGAATATGTCCATCGAAAAGCAGGCAGAGGAAGTCGACAAGGTAAAGCGTTCTGAGAACGGCGTTATCACCGACCCGTTTTATTTATCCCCGGAGCACACCCTGGCGGACGCCAATGAGCTGATGGCGAAGTTCCGCATCTCCGGCGTACCGATTACCGAGGGC
Source organism: Clostridiaceae bacterium (assembly GCA_902362725.1). Taxonomy (GTDB): domain Bacteria; phylum Bacillota; class Clostridia; order Lachnospirales; family Lachnospiraceae; genus Laedolimicola; species Laedolimicola ammoniilytica. Next base: position 194,865 of record CABIXM010000004.1, read on the forward strand.
CGGAAGCTGGTGGGTATTATCACCAACCGCGATCTGAAGTTCGAGACAGATTTTTCCAAGAAAATCAAAGAGTCCATGACCTCCGAGGGACTGGTTACCGCGAAGGAAGGCATTACGCTGGAGGAGGCAAAGGCGATCCTCGCCAAGGCAAGAAAAGAGAAGCTGCCTATCGTAGACGACGACTTCAATCTGAAGGGCTTAATCACTATCAAAGATATTGAAAAACAGATCAAGTACCCCAATTCTGCGAAGGACGCGAAGGGCAGACTGCTCTGCGGCGCAGGTGTCGGCATCACCAGCAATGCGCTGGAGCGTGTGGACGCCCTGGTAAAGGCGCAGGTAGATGTGATTGTGCTGGATTCTTCCCATGGACATTCTGCAAACGTTATCCGTTGTCTGAAGATGATCAAGGAAGCATATCCGGAACTGCCGCTGATCGCTGGCAATATCGCTACCGGCGAAGCAGCAAGAGACCTGATTGAGGCAGGCGCGGACGCAGTCAAGGTCGGCATCGGACCGGGTTCCATCTGTACCACCCGTGTGGTATCCGGTATCGGCGTACCGCAGATCAGTGCGATTATGGACTGCTATGAGGTAGCGAAGGAATACGGCATCCCGGTTATCGCTGACGGCGGTATCAAGTACTCCGGAGATATCACCAAGGCCATTGCCGCAGGTGCAAATGTCTGCATGATGGGAAGTATGTTCGCAGGCTGTGACGAAGCGCCGGGCGAGTTCGAGCTGTTCCAGGGAAGAAAATATAAAGTATACCGCGGCATGGGTTCTATCTCAGCGATGGAGAACGGCAGCAAGGATCGCTATTTCCAGGAGGGAGCAAAGAAGCTGGTTCCCGAAGGCGTAGAGGGCCGTGTGGCATACAAGGGAAGCGTAGAGGATACCATTTTCCAGATGCTGGGCGGACTTCGTTCCGGTATGGGACTCTGCGGAACACCGACCATCGAAGAGCTGAAGCAGAGAGGCCGCTTCATTAAGATTACCGCGGCGTCCCTGAAGGAGAGCCATCCCCATGATATCCATATCACCAAAGAGGCTCCGAACTACAGCACCGAGTCATAATAGAAGAGAAACGGATAGTATAGAAAGAAAAAGCCGGCATTCATATGTCGGTTTTTTCTTTTCTGTCAAAACCCGGCCTGAAATCCGTCCGCGGTTTCGAAAAAAGTTTTCATACGGTTCATAAAAAATTAAGTATTTTTTGTAGTAAATAGCAAACAAAATGCGTTATAGTAGATGTAACAACGTATTCAGTATACTTCATCGAATCTGCGAATCCCGTAATGATGAAGGGATGAAGGTGCTGAATCATTACGGGAGGAACGCGCATGCTGATGTATCTGTCCATACTGGACACCCAGGACGAGAAAGAAAAATTTACAGAGGTCTACGAGCAGTATCAGCATTTCTGCTGGTATGTGGCCAACCAGATGCTGGGCGACGATCATCTGGCGGAGGACGCCGTACAGGAGACCTTTCTGGCGCTGACCAGACATTTGGACAAGATTGAAGTTGTCGAGAGTTCCAAAACCCGAAAGTTTCTGATGACGATTGTGAAAAGCAAGGCCATCGACATTCTGCGAAAACAAAAGGGAGACCTGTCCGTGGAAGAGTTGGAGTACGACATTCCCGCCGGTCAGCCGGACGCCTTAAGCCAGTACATAACCAGAGAAAATTATAACGCCATCGTAGCCTGCGTATTGGAGCTGGAGGAGAACTACCGCGTGATTTTCGAATACAAATATGTACACGGGCTTTCGGACCGGGAAATCGGCGATTTACTGGGAATCTCTTCCAAAACCGTCAACGTGCGGTACTTCCGGGCGCGGAAAAAGCTTCAGAACATGCTGACAAAGGAGGTGGCAGGCAGTGCGGGACGATAAGAAACGGGAAGAACTGGAAAAGGAACTGCTTGCGGAGGCCGCCGACGAATGTATGGAGGAGCAGCTGAGCTTTATCCCCTCTGAGCGGGAAATCGCCCGGATGCATCGGTATTCTGAAGAATTTCAGGAGAGCATGCAGGAGCTTCTGGATGCGGGCGGCAGGCCGAAGCGGGAGAAAAGCACCATCACCAGCCGGGAATTTGTCTACAGCTTCAATAAGATTGCGGCTTGTATCCTGGCGGTGCTGGTGGTGGGCGGCGTCTGCACGGGCTTATTTCTGACGAGCGGAAAGAAGAGCGGGAGCGCTGACACAGCAGCTCCGGAGACGGCGTCGGCCGCGCAGGACAGCACGGAGGAGGCTGTGTTCGAAGACGTGGAAGACACGAGCGAAAGCGCCGAAGACACCACCGCTGCCGCATCTGCAGAAGAGAAAGAAGAAGCACCGGAGAAAATCACCTTCGCAGGCCGCGACATCTATCTGGCCCAGGAGCAGAGTGTAACCGGCGAGACCGAGAGCGTGAAGACCCTGGTGTCCAGCCCCGTGATTGCAAGAGAAGCGAAACTGGTAAAAATCACAATCGGTAACATCAGTGAGACGCCCATTTCCTATAACGCCAATATGGAATTACAGGTACAAAGCGGAGGAGCCTGGTATGTGATACCCAGAAAGACCGAGCCCGTCGGGCAGGATACCACGGTGGTGCTGGAGCCCGGCATGGCCCAGGATGAAGAGCTGGAACTCACAGCCTACGACCTGGACTATGACGCGGACGCCTACCGGATTATCACCTACGTGGACGGCGTACCCTTCAGTGCCGGATTCCGATTCGAGAGCGTAGAACAGGGATTGGAAGAAGAATTGGAGGTAAATAAATGAAAAAGAGAGCATGGATCATGGCTATCCTGATGGCAGGCGCACTGGCGGCAGGCTGCGGCGGAGCATCCAAAGATACCATGAGTGCTGCCAGCGTAACCGAAGAAGCCGGCGCATATGAAAATGAAGCCTGGGACGACGTGGCGGAAGACGGCGCAGTCACCGCCGAATCCGGCATCGAGATACCGACGAACACCAGCCAGAAGCTGATCAAAACCGTCACTCTGAACATGGAGACCAGAGAATTTGAGACAGTACTTTCCGGTATCCAGGCCAAAGTTACCGAGACCGGCGGATACACGGAAACCTCTGAGGTAAACGGAACCAGCTACTACGGAAGAGGAAACCGCTCTGCCTGGCTGACCTTACGCATCCCCGCCGATAAGCTGGACACCTTCATCACCACCGTCAGCGGCCTTGGCAACGTCACCAGCAAAAGCGAAAGCGTCGATGACATCACTCTGCAGTACGTAGACACCGAAAGCCACAAACAAGCCCTGGAGACCGAACAGGAGCGTCTGCTCACTCTCATGGAACAGGCCGAAAACATGGATGACATCATCAAAATTGAAACCCGTCTGTCCGAAATCCGCTACGAACTGCAGCGATACGAATCCACCCTACGCACCTACGACAACCAGGTCTCCTACAGCACTGTCAACATCAGCCTCTACGAAGTAGACCGCGAAAGCGCCCCGGAAAAACAAAGCTTCGCAAGCGAGTTAAAAACCCGCCTGGCCGACAACCTCTATCACATCGGACAGGGCTTACGCAGCTTCGCTATCTGGTTCCTGGCCTCCCTGCCCTACATTGCGATTCTCGCAGCGGCGGCCTTCGTCATTATAAAAATCGTGCGGAAAATAGTATGGAAGAAACCGATTTTCCACAAAAAAGAAGAACCCAAAGAGTAGAACCTGACGATACCCCGCCATCCTCCCGACCGGGAAAGGCGGGGTATTACTTTTCCTCTTCACTGTTTAAAAAAAATCTGGTATAATGATCATAATTGGCTAAGTTTCGTGATTTTTTCAAAAACCCCAAAATCAGACAAAAAGGGAGGCTCCACGCCCATGAAAACCCCGGATCCCTCATTCCGATATCCCATAAAAAAAGGAGCCTATCATCGCCCCGGCATCGAACGCCAGGGTGCGTGGATAAGCTTTACTGTCGCCGTTCCTGCCGAAAAGGACTGCGCGCTGCTCTTATATAAAAAAGGAAAAAAAGAAGCTGAAATCGAAATCCCCATGGAACACAGCACCCGCTACGGCGATCTGCGTTCCGTCGAGATCGAAAATCTTCCGAACGAAAAATACGAATACAACTACCGCATCGCAGGCGCCATTGTGACAGACCCTTACGCCCGCCGCATTGCCGGCCGGGAAACCTGGGGACAAGCATCTGCCGGAGAGGGCGTTTTGCGCGGTTGTATCATATCCGATGACTTTGACTGGGAGGGCGACGAACCCTTGCAGATCCCCTATACAGACGTGATTGCCTATGCGACCCATGTACGCGGTTTCACCAGGCACTCCACCTCCGGCGTCCGTGCAAAAGGCACCTTCGCCGGTGTACAGGAAAAGATCCCCTATCTGAAGGCACTGGGAATCAATCAGCTGGAGCTGATGCCTGTCTACGAATTCGCGGAAGTGGAAGCCTGGGATGAAAAGCGCCCGCCCATCCGGAGAGGTGGAAAAGCCGACGAACCCCTGATGAATTACTGGGGCTACGCCGACAGCTACTATTTTGCTCCGAAGGCCTCCTATGCGTCCTCCAAGGATCCGGTGCGCGAGTTGAAAACCCTGGTAAAGGAGCTTCATAAAAACGGCATCGAGCTGGTGCTGGAATTCTATTTCCCAAAAGGGATACAGACGGCCCGGGTGCTGGACTGCATCCGCTACTGGGTCCTGAACTATCACATCGACGGCGTTCACGTAAACCGGGATCACACGCCGGTGGAGGCTCTGGCCCAGGAACCGCTTTTCAGCCATACGAAAATCATGTCCGAGGGCTTTGGACTGGACGAAATCTACGATGGCCGCACCGTACCCGCCTTCCGCAATCTGGCGGAATATAACGATGGTTTTCTGATGGATATCCGTCGTTTCCTGAAGGGCGACGAGGGCATGATTCCGGCCTTTATCTGGAGAGAACGGAAGAACCCGGAGCGCCACGCAGTCATGAACTATCTGGCCGGGCACAACGGATTTACCCTGATGGACGCGGTGTCCTATGACGAGAAGCATAACGAGGCCAACGGCGAGGATAACCGGGACGGCACCGATTACAACTATAGCTGGAACTGCGGCGAGGAGGGCCAAAGCCGTAAGAAAAAGACCCTGGAGCTTCGTTCCAGACAGCTTCGCAACGCTTTGGTTATGCTGTATCTGGGCCAGGGCGTGCCGGTGCTGTACGGCGGCGACGAGCGCGGCAACAGCCAGTCCGGCAACAATAACGTTTACTGTCAGGATAATGAGCTTTCCTGGATCAAATGGAAGCCGGGCAAGACCTGGGAATATCTGGAAGAGTATGTGCGGCAGTTGATTGCTTTTCGGAAAAAGCATCCGGTCTTTCATCAGGCGGCGGAGCTTCGGCAGACGGATTACCTGTCCTGCGGCCATCCCGACGTGTCCTATCATGGGAAACGGGCCTGGCTGGGAGATTTTGAAAATTACAGCAGGAGCGTCGGCATCCTCTATGCGGGGGAATATGTGGCGGCTAATTCCGAAGGAAACGAGAGCGACGATTCCTTCTACGCAGCGTACAATATGCACTGGATTCCCCACGAATTCGCATTGCCGAAGCTGCCGGGCGGACAGGTCTGGACTGTTGCCCTGGATACCGGAGCAGAAGGTACGGATGGAATCTGCGCGGATGGCAGCGAAGAAGTGCTTCCGGATCAGCGCACCGTGACCGTCCCGGAGCGGACCATTCTGGTGCTGCGGGGACGGTCTAAGGGGAACCGGAAAATGGTGGCAAAGAGACCGGAAGAAGCGAAGGAGCAGACAAAACAGGCAGGAGCAGAGGCAGAATGAAGGCTTGGAAACATTTTTGCACTATCACGGAACATAAAATCATGGTCATGCGGCATTGCTTTAAGATTGGGCTGTACCGACAGGGACTGCTGCACGACATGTCCAAATATACGCCCACGGAATTTATTCCGGGCTGCAAATACTATCAGGGCTACCGGAGCCCCAACAACGCGGAGCGGGAGGAAAAGGGCTATTCGGCGGCCTGGCTGCACCACAAGGGCAGGAATAAGCACCATTATGAATACTGGATCGACTACAGCTTGGGTCCGGTGAAGGGCATGACCGGCATGAAGATGCCCAACCGCTACGTGGCCGAGATGATGATGGATCGGATGGCCGCGTCCAAGATCTACAATAAGGGTCATTATGACCAGCATGAGCCATTGGAGTATTACGAAAAGGGTAAGGATTCTTACATGATCCACGATGAGACCAGGGCGCTCCTGGAGCATCTCTTACATATCCTGGACGGGCAGGGTGAGGAAGCGCTGTTCGCCTACATGCGCGCGCATATAGTGGGCAAGAAGGAATACCCGAAGATCCCGCCCCGGCCCTGGCAGCTGGTGGGCGACGGGCATTATATTTCGGACGAAGAGGTTCTCCGGCTTCAAAAGCAGGAAAATACGTCTGGAAAATAAAAAAGGAAATCGGAAACCGGCGCAGAATATTATAAGTAGAGGAAAATTGATAACCATTCAGTATCGCATCATAAAGAGGTGGATATATGACCATACGGGAAAGTACGGAACAGTGGGAAAGCGATTATTTAAGTCCTTATGCTTCTCTGAGCAGAAATTCCAGGGGGCGGGATCGATATGAGTCGCCCTGCGATATCCGACCGGTCTATCAGAGGGATCGGGACCGGATTCTGCACTGCAAGTCTTTCCGGCGTCTGAAGCATAAGACGCAGGTCTTTCTGACGCCCCGGGGCGACCACTATCGCACCCGCCTGACCCACACCCTGGAGGTCTCCCAGATAGCCAGAACCATGGCAAAGGCCTTACGCCTCAACGAGGATCTGACCGAAGCCATCGCCCTTGGCCATGATCTGGGACATACGCCTTTCGGACATGCGGGCGAGCGGGTTTTAAACGACCTCTGCAGTACGGGCTTCACCCATTATGAACAAAGTGTCCGGGTGGTGGAGAAGCTGGAGAAGAGCGGCAAGGGCCTGAATCTGACCTGGGAGGTACGGGACGGCATCCGGAACCACCGGACCAGCGGGCACCCGTCTACGCTGGAGGGAAAGCTGGTGCGCTTCTCCGATAAAATCGCCTATATCAATCACGATATCGACGACGCCATCCGGGCCGGAATCCTGGAAGAGATGGATATTCCGAAGGAATATCGGGATATCCTGGGCAGTACGACGAGAGAACGGTTGAATACCCTGGTACACGACGTCATTTCCCAGAGTATGGGAAAGCCGGATATCTGTATGTCGGCGGAGGTGGAGGGAGCCATGCATGCGCTCCGCAGCTTCATGTTCAGCAATGTGTACACGAATCCCATCGCCAAGGGCGAGGAGGTTAAGGCCCGGAATATGCTGGAGGGTCTGTTTTCCTATTATATGGAGCATCCGGAAGAGCTTTCGGATGAGTTTAAAGCCATGCTGGCCAGCGGCCGGGATCCCCTGGAGATCGTGGTGTGTGATTACATATCCGGTATGACGGACCAGTATGCGATTTACAAGTTTGAAGAATACTTTGTTCCAAAGGCATGGAACGCATAGGTGGCAGAATAGATGTATTATGCAGAAGAATTGATCGAGGAGGTACGCTCGCGAAATGACATCGTGGATGTGATTTCCGGGTACGTGCGGCTTCAGCGGAAGGGTTCCAGCTATTTCGGGCTCTGTCCCTTCCACAGTGAGAAGTCTCCGTCCTTTTCGGTGTCGCCGGGCAAGCAGATGTATTATTGCTTCGGCTGTGGCGCGGGCGGCAATGTCTTTACCTTTTTAATGGAATATGAAAATTATACCTTCCCGGAGGCGGTGAAGGTACTGGCCGACCGAAGCGGCGTGGATTTGCCGGAGGTGGAATACTCCGAGGAGGCCAGACGCCAGGCGGACTTGAAGAGCCGGCTTCTGGAGATTCAGAAAAAAGCGGCGAAGTATTATTACTATCAGCTCCGGCAGCCCAAGGGCCGCGTGGGGTATGAATATCTGAAAAACCGAGCGCTCACCGATGAGACCATCCAGAAATTTGGACTGGGTTATTCGGGACAGCAGACGAAGGAGCTGTATCAGTACCTGAAGCATGAGGGCTATTCGGACGCCCTTCTGAAAGAGTCAGGTCTGTTCAGCATGGACGAGCGCAGCGGCGTCTACGATAAGTTCTGGAACCGGGTTATGTTCCCGATTATGGACGCCAATCACCGGGTCATCGGCTTCGGAGGCCGGGTCATGGGCGACGCGAAGCCCAAGTACCTGAACTCGCCGGAGACGAAGATTTTCGACAAGAGCCGGAACCTGTACGGGCTGAATTTCGCCCGCAGCTCCCGGAAAGGGAATTTGATTATCTGCGAGGGCTATATGGACGTGATTGCCCTCCATCAGGCAGGCTTCAGCCAGGCGGTGGCGTCTCTTGGCACGGCCCTGACAGCCCAGCAGGCGATTCTTATGAAGCGCTACGCCGACGAGGTGCTGGTGACCTACGATAGTGACGAGGCCGGGACCAAGGCGGCTCTCCGGGCGATCCCGATTCTGAAAGAAGCGGGGTTGACCATGCGGGTCATCAATATGAAGCCTTATAAGGACCCTGATGAGTTTATCAAAAATATGGGCCAGGAGGCCTTTCAGCAGCGTATCGACGAGGCTCAGAGCAGCTTCCTTTTCGAGGTGGAAGTGCTGGAGCGGCAGTATAACTTAAAGGATCCGGCTCAGAAGACGGCCTTTTTTGACGAGACATCGAAGAAGCTTTTGGGCTTTTCCGACGAAATCGAGCGCAATAATTATATTGAAGCCATCGCCGCCAGATATGGCATTGGCTATGAGGCTCTCAGGCGGAAGGTCAATCAGCTTGGCCTGACTTTGGGCGGACAGGCACCGGCTCCGCGTCCCCGGGACGTCTCTTCTCATAAGAAGGAGAAGGATGAGGGAACGGCGGCGTCCCAGAAGCTTTTGCTTACCTGGATGATTTCAGACGAAGCTTATTTCCGGGTGATCCGGCGCTATATCAGCCCGTCTGACTTCAACGTGCCGCTGTATGCCCAGATCGCACAGATGCTGTATGAGCAGCAGGAGCAGCAGGGAAAATTAAACCCGGCAGGGCTCTTGAGCCGTTTCGAAAACGCAGAAGAGCAGCGGGAGGCGGCAGCCGTATTTAACGCCCGGTTAAAACAGGTGGAGACCAAAGAGGAAACCGAGAAGGCCTTGCAGGAGACCATTTACAAAATCCGGCAGGAAGCGTTGAACCGCAAAGGAAAGGAGCTTGCGCCCACGGACATGGCGGGCCTGCAGAAGCTCATACAGGAGCGGCGGGAGCTTCAGAAACTGCATATTTCACTGGATTAAGGATAAAATACTAACAAGTTATGGAAGGATGGAACAACATGGAAGAGAACGCAGCAAAGTTTGAGGAGAAATTAAAAGAGCTTCTGGTAATGGCCAAGAAGAAAAAGAATATTCTGGAGTACCAGGAGATCAGCGACTTCTTTGCGGAGTTTGATCTGGATCCGGATCATATGGAGAAAATCCTGGAGTATCTGGAGGCCAATAATATCGACGTGCTTCGGATTACCGGCGACGGGGACGAGCCCGACGACGCTTTGCTTCTGGCAGAGGATGACGACGATGTGGATGTGGAGCAGTTAGACCTGTCTATCCCGGACGGCGTCAGCATCGAGGACCCGGTTCGGATGTATCTGAAGGAGATCGGTAAGGTTCCCCTTCTGAGCGCCGATGAGGAGATTGAACTGGCGAAACGCATGGAGGAAGGCGACGAGGACGCCAAGAAGCGTCTGGCTGAGGCAAACCTCCGACTGGTGGTCAGCATCGCGAAGCGTTATGTGGGCCGCGGCATGCTGTTCCTGGATCTGATTCAGGAAGGAAACTTAGGCCTTATCAAAGCGGTAGAGAAGTTCGATTACCGAAAAGGATATAAATTCAGTACCTATGCCACTTGGTGGATTCGTCAGGCCATCACGAGAGCCATCGCCGATCAGGCGCGGACCATCCGTATCCCGGTGCATATGGTAGAGACCATCAACAAGCTGATCCGCGTATCCCGTCAGCTGCTGCAGGAGCTGGGCCGCGAACCTACTCCGGAGGAGATTGCGGCAGAGATGAAGCTGCCGGTGGAGCGTGTGCGTGAGATCCTGAAGATTTCCCAGGAACCGGTTTCTCTGGAGACGCCTATCGGTGAGGAGGAGGACAGCCATCTGGGCGACTTCATTCAGGACGACAATGTGCCGGTTCCGGCGGACGCCGCGGCATTCACCCTGCTGAAGGAACAGCTGGTGGAGGTGTTAAGCACCCTGACAGACCGGGAGCAAAAGGTTCTGCGCCTGCGTTTCGGCCTGGATGATGGACGGGCCCGGACATTGGAAGAAGTTGGAAAGGAATTTAATGTAACCCGTGAGCGAATCCGTCAGATTGAGGCGAAGGCCCTTCGGAAGCTGCGTCACCCCAGCCGCAGCCGGAAGCTCAAGGATTACCTGGATTAGAAAAATGAATATTTCAAGACGACTGAACCGACTGGCAGAGCTGGTCACTGAGGGCAGCCGGCTGGCAGATGTGGGAACAGATCACGGATATGTTCCCCTTTGTCTTTGCAGGGAGAAAAAAATCCCTTCGGCGATAGCCATGGATATCAACAAAGGCCCCCTGGAGCGGGCAAAAAGCCATATTGCTGAGGCAGGACTGACGGCGTACATAGAGACAAGGCTTTCCGACGGACTTCACGAGCTGAAACGGGGAGAAGCAGATACGGTGCTGATTGCCGGCATGGGCGGGGCCCTGATGATGCGGATCTTAAGCGAAGGAGAGCCTGCGCTTACCGGCGTCCGGGAGCTGGTACTACAGCCCCAGTCAGAGATAGGAGACGTGCGGCGGTGGCTTGGCAGCCACGGCTGGCATATCATAAAAGAAGACATTTTGCTGGACGAGGGGAAATATTATCCCATGTTCAAGGCAGTGCCGGGAGAGGCGGAGGACTATACGGAAGCAGAGTACCGCTTCGGAAAGCTGGAAATGCAGGAATCGCCGGAGGTGCTGGCAGATTTTCTGCGAAAGAGACTGGAAGTGAACCGGCAGATCGCGGCGGGACTTCCGGAGAACGGAGAGGAACGGATCGCGGCCCGGCGGGCGGAAGTGGCGGCGGAAATCAGGTTGCTGACGGAAGTACTGCAAGGTATCGAAAATCTGTAAAAAGGAAAGACTTACAAAATTTGGAAATATAAGGTTCACATATAAGATTCAAAGCTTATAGATGCTTTTCTTCAAAGCGTAATAGAGTGAACAGTAAAAGAACAGGAGCATAAGAGTCATGAGATGTCAGGATATTCTGGAAAAAATCGAGGCGCGGTATCCGCGGAAATATGCCTGTGACTGGGACAATGTGGGTCTGTTGGCGGGCAGCCGGGAGCGGGAGGTGGACACAGTCTACATCGCCCTGGACGCCACGGACGAGGTGGTGGACGCGGCAGCGGAATGTGGCGCGCAGTTACTTCTGACCCATCATCCGATGATTTTTGGCGGCATCAAGTCGGTGACCACAGACACTTACATGGGCGAGCGGCTGATTCGCCTGATCCGAAACGATATATCCTATTATGCCATGCATACCAATTATGACGTGATGGGAATGGCGGATCTGGCGGCGGATATGCTGGATCTGAAAGATACAAAGGCGCTGGAGGAAGTGCTGGACGGCGAAGGCATCGGCCGTGTGGGCGGGCTGTCCCGGAGCATGACTGTGAAGGAGTGCGCGGAGCTGGTGAAGGAGCGCTTTGGCCTTCCCAATGTGAAGATTTTTGGCGAGCTGGAAAAGCGCGTACAGCGGGCGGCCATCTGTCCGGGTTCCGGAAAAAGTGACGCGAAGCAGGCACTGAAGCTTGGCGCAGAGGTGTATATTACCGGCGATATCGATCACCACACCGGCATTGATATGGCGGACTGCGGCATGGCGATCATTGACGCAGGCCATTATGGGATAGAACATATCTATATCGGGGACATGGAGCAGTTTTTGAAGAAGCACTGTCCGGAACTGACGGTATATACGGCGCCGATCAGGCAGCCGTTTCAGGTGCTGTAAGAGATAACAGATAGAATAGCGGATAGTTCAGGGCAGTTGCAGGTGAAAAGAACGACTGTCTGTGTAAAAATATGGAGGTGCGGCATATGAAAATGGTAAAAGTAAGTCTGAACGGAAATACATATGAATATCCGGAAGGAACCAGGTATCTGGAAATCGCGGCGGATATGCAGAAAAGTTATCTCCACGATATCGTGCTGGTATCTGCCAATAAGCGTCTGCGGGAGCTGAATAAGAAGCTGTATGAGGACGCGGAGCTTAGCTTTTACACCACGGCGGACACGGTGGGAGCGCAGTCCTACCGGCGCAGTCTGACCATGCTGCTGATGAAGGCTATCTACCGGGTGGCAGGCCATGAGCATGTGACCCGCGCCCAGGTTCATTATTCTTTGAGCAATGGCTATTACTGTACAGTGGAGGGCGACGTGAAGGTGGACGACGCTTTCCTTGCGGCGGTGAAGGCGCAGATGCAGGAGTATGTGGCACGAAAGACCCCCATTGAGAAGAAAAATGTAGCTACTGACAAGGCACTTCGCATCTTCCACAACCATCGGATGTACGATAAGGAGAAGCTGTTCCGGTACCGCCGGGCGTCCCGGGTCAATATCTACAGTATCGGAGAATTTGAAGACTATTATTACGGCTATATGGTGCCGGATACGAGTTATCTCAAGTATTTTGAACTGCACCCTTACGATGAGGGCTTTGTGCTCCAGTTCCCGACTGTGTCAGAGCCGGAGAAGGTGCCGCCCTTCGTGCCTCAGAACAAGGTGTTCCGGGTGCTGAAGGAGTCCGCCAAATGGGGGGATCTGCTGGGTATCTCTACGGTCGGCGATCTGAATGACTGCATCTCCCAGGGCGGCCTGCATCCGTTGATTATGACCCAGGAGGCCCTGCAGGAGCGGAAAATTGCGGAGATTGCAAGCCAGATTGCGGCGGATCACAGCCGGAAGTTTATCATGATCGCGGGACCGTCCTCTTCCGGAAAGACCACATTTTCCAGAAGGCTGTCTATCCAGCTTTCCGCGGCGGGCCTGAAGCCCCATCCCATTTCCGTGGACAATTATTTCGTAGAGCGGGAACAGACACCCCGGGACGCGAACGGCGACTATAATTTCGAGTGCCTGGAGGCCATGGACATCGAGCTCTTCAATCAGCAAATGTGCGATCTGCTGGCGGGAAAGACGGTGGAACTGCCGTATTTCAATTTCAAAACCGGGAAGAAGGAGTATAATGGCGACTATCTGACTATGGGCGAGGACGACATTTTGGTCATCGAGGGGATCCACTGTCTGAATGACAAGCTGTCCCACAGCCTGCCCCGGGAGAGCAAATTTAAGATTTACATCAGTGCGTTGACGCAGTTAAATGTGGATGAGCACAACCGGATTCCAACCACGGATGGCAGACTGATCCGCCGGATGGTCCGCGACGCGCGGACACGCGGAGCCAGCGCAGCCCGTACGATTTCGATGTGGCCTTCTGTCCGCAGAGGAGAGGAGGAGAATATCTTCCCCTATCAGGAGGAAGCGGATGTGGTGTTCAATTCCGCGCTGATCTATGAGCTTTCGGTATTGAAGCAGTACGCGGAGCCGTTGCTTTTTGGTATCGACCGGGAGGCGCCGGAATATCTGGAGGCGAAGAGACTGCTAAAATTCTTGGATTATTTTCTGGGTGTGGACAGCACCAATATCCCGGATAATTCCCTGGTACGGGAATTTATCGGGGGCGGGTGCTTCCGTCTGTAAGCAAAATAATTCCAGAAAATGGGAAAACAGAACTTTGAAAAATGCAGGAGAACTTACTTATGAAAAAGAAAAACCTTATGAATGTTCTCGCAGTAGCTGTCACATGTGCTATGCTCGCTGGTTGCAGTCAGCAGGCCGACACTACCGCACCTACGAAAGCAGAGGAAGAAACGATTGACACAGCAGACACCGAAGAGGTAGCTGAGGAGCCGGAAGAGGTAAAGGAAGCGTCCTACCTGTTATCCATTACCGCAGCGAATGAGGATGGAACCTACAGTGCCTGCGACGCAGAGAAGACAGATTATACGCTGACTTTGGACGAGACTTTCCCGGAGGAGCAGAAAGAGCTTCTGGTTCCGGAGGCGGTCGTTACCGTAACAGGTCCGGAGGACTCCCTGGCAGATACCGAGAACGGTAAGAGCTTTACGATTACCGCGGTGCAGGCCCAGGAAGGGGACACCGAGGATTCCCTGGCGGTGAAGAGAGCGGGATTCGAGAAGGTCAACGGCTTCGCAGTTGATGATTCCGTAATCGGAACCATGTACGCCAAGCAGTCCGTGAACGTCCGCAAGGGACCGTCCACCGACTATGAGAAAATCGGAAACCTGTCATTCGCCCAGGAGATCAACGTAACGGGTGCCGCAGATAACGGCTGGTATCAGTTCGACTTCGACGGCCAGAAGGGTTACGTCTCCAACAAGTACGTGGCCATGGAGAAGCCGGAAGCCAAGGCGGTTGCTTCTACCGGAACATCCGGCGGCGGAAGCAGTGCAGCGGCAAGCAGTGGTGGCGGTGGTGGATCCGCATCGGGTTCTGAATTTTATGTTGTATATTCAGAAGCTGAGATGGACGCAGCGCTCAACGCAGGCGACCTGAACACTTACATGGAGATGCAGCGCAAGAACCTGGCAGCTGCCAGTGGTGGAAGCAGCAGTTCTTCTTCCAGCAGCTCATCAAGCTCCAACAGTAGCAGCGAAAGCACAGAGAAGAGTACATCGACTTCCAGGGAGTTTGTGGACTACATGAACCAGAAGAGAGCAGAGGCTGGACTTCCGGAATTGTCTTGGAGCGATTCACTGGCATCTACGGCTTGTGAGAGAGCGGAAGAGATTGTTTCAGATTTCTCGCATAGCGGTATGAGAAATTGTTCGGAAGAGATTTGCCATAAAAATACGAGCGGAAGTGTATCAAGCTGGTATAATGGATTTTATAATTCCAGTGGTCATAGAATGGCTATGATGACGGATTTGAACACTCAGACGGCGGCGGCGGTTTGTAAAGCTGGTAACATGTATTATGTGGTGGTACTGTTTGATTAAAGAATAGGAGAGGGCGTGTGAAAAAATGAGAAATCATTTTTTACACGCTCTTTTAGACTAAAAAATTATAAACGAAGTAGTCTCTAAAAGCGCATTTCCCCCTTACCCCATAAATTTGTTGATTTTCAAATCTATGCAGCTGATTTTATTTTCATCTGTTTGTTGTGGAATTTATAAAGATTGTGTCCCAGTGAAACAAGGTATACTTCAAGTTGAACAGATTTTATCCCTCTTCGCACAATCCGTTTATACCAGCGGTCATTTTTTATAATACCAAAAGTACCTTCTGCCTGGATGGAACGGTTCATTCTAAGCAGCGCACCTTGGATACTCTCAAGGTTTTGAATCACTTCCTGATGCATCTTTGTTAGTTCCTGATTGACACGCACGGTACGGTTTCCCTCTCCCTTTTTACATTTTTCCGCGTAAGGACATCCACTGCAGTCTTCGCACTGATAGATTTCCTCTTCCCGTCCATACGCGTTTCCTTTTATTTCCTTACGGTACTGCAAATGGAATCCCTTTCCGTTAGGGCATCGCATTTTTCCATCTCCGTCGATCTTGAAATTAACTGCCCGGAATGGGTCTTCATGATAGTTTCTGTCGGTGGTTTCTTTCTTAAACATTGGGAATTTCATATATTTTTCCAGCCCATTCTGTTCACAGAAAATATAGTTATTATACGAGCCGTAACCGGCATCCGCTACCGGATATTTGGGGTAGAATCCATAAATATCATGGAACTTATTCATGAGGGGGATGAAACAGTCCATATCTGAACGGTATTGGTTCACATCAACAACCGCTATATACTCATCTGCCACACCGACCTGGACATTATACGCCGGGAGCAGCTGGTCATTTCCCAGATAGTCCTTTTTGATTCGCATGAAAGTAGCGGAATGATCAGTCTTGGAATAGCTATTGCGTCCATCTCCACAGATTTGGATCTTTTCTACATAGTCATTCAGCTTTGACAGATATTCCTGAAGTTTTTCATAATGGCGCTGCTGGACTGACTTTCGATGTCCTTTCCCAGCGACAAACGTTGTTTCATCCAACTGCCAGATTTCTACGTATTTCGATGCGGCTTCCTTTAGGTATTCTGGCGAGTATTCCGTATTAATACTGAACTTTATCCCCGTGTATTGAAGCTCAAGATTAATTTCCTGAAACAGGGAAGTGATCTTCTCAAACAGGCGGTATCTGGATTTTTCAGTCGCTTTCTTCCATACCCAGGAATACTTGTTTGCGTTGGCTTCAAACTTAGAACCGTCAATATATAAATGTTGCAGGTCCGTATGTTCTTTCTCAAAAATTTTTTGATTGATATCACAGAATAGTTTCTCAATAGACTCGCTGAGTATCTCATTGATAAAATATCCAAAAGTCCGATAGGATGGGACTTCATGATCCATCAGATACATGAACCTTAGATTCACTTTGCAGCTGTCTTCCAGCTCACGAAGAGAAACATATCCATTTGT
This sequence comes from Clostridiaceae bacterium, assembly GCA_902362725.1. Classification (GTDB taxonomy): domain Bacteria; phylum Bacillota; class Clostridia; order Lachnospirales; family Lachnospiraceae; genus Laedolimicola; species Laedolimicola ammoniilytica. The sequence continues at coordinate 211,480 of CABIXM010000004.1, forward strand.
CATAAATCCGAACAGGATTGTTTTCAGCATACTAACCGGGTTATACCGAAGTCTTCCCACCTCATGTTTTGGGATTTCCTTCAGGTATTTCTCCAAATCGATTTCTCCCATAAATCGATCAAATGTCAGCACCGGATCACAAATGTCCAGATAATCTTGAATTAGTATTGGCAAAACTGCCTGTTTGGGGTTAGAATAAGTGTGTGTTATTTTTTTCATTGCAGATTAATTTTAACACAAAAAGAGGACCTTGGATTCATTATGAATCCTTGGTCCTTCTTTTTTATAGGTTATGTTTTTTCACAGCCCCTTT
>CABIXM010000005.1 GCA_902362725.1 Clostridiaceae bacterium
AAATGCCCGTAGAGCCGATAAAATAAGGCTTTGCGGACATTTAGGAAGATATAAAAAGATAGTCAAAAAGACATATATAATTTATTATAACACTCATATCTTGCCTAGAAATACAGTTTTAAATGCGAAATTTCGCATATTATACACTATTATCCGCAATATATCAGGGTACCGAAAAATGAAATTGTGAATTCCACTCCCGTTTGTTCTGCGGCTTCTTTTTCGTACTAGGCGCGGGCTTCAGGGTCTTTTACTTGCAATAAAGTTCTATAATGTGACCACGAAAGTAAAGCGGCTGATTGTCTACACGCTGTGTCGACAATTCCCCCGTGACCATTAAAGTCGGAGCATTTCACCGTTCCATTTTCTTCAAAAGCTCTATCGTCTTTTGATCTCTTTCCCCCATAAAAAATTCATCCAGAATCCGCCCAAATATCGGCTGTTCCGGTTCTGCCTGTTCAAACAGAGTCATACAGGATTTCAACTTCATATCATCCGGCCAGCCGAATATCGCTGCCGCGTCCCGGCTTTCCAGTTCCAGCAATGCCTGACATAATTCCAGCATATGCGCTCCGAGAACCGGATCCTTTAAATAAGCTTTCGCCTCTTCCAGATTCGCGATAGCGTAAAACTGGGAAGTAGGACTCATTCCCAAGCCTGCTATCTGTGGAAAAATATACCACATCCAGTGCGTTCGTTTGTATCCGGCCTTTACTTCCGCAAGGGCCTTCTGATAATTTTTTGCATGCGCTTCGGAAAATCTGGTTAAATCAAAGGTTTTCTTTGAGCTGAATACTTTACTGAAAGTATCATAGTTCGAAGTATCCTGTTTACCGCAAAATACAGCATACTCAATTGTCTCAAAATAACCCTCATACTCACTCTGAATAGTTTTCCACGCTTCCGCCACAATCTCCGGCGGATTGCAAAATGCTCCACACCCAAATGCTCCCAGAATCAATGTGTCTGCCCCATTGGCTGCCGCTATCTTCATAATCCGCTCCATTCTGTGTAAATGAAGCTCATACAACTGCTCTTTTCCGATATCCGCTGCCACGTCGCCAGCATATGGATTCATCGAATTACCGGGAATTGCCCTGAGATTTGGGGCTGCGCAGGTAATTACATCTACCTGATACCAATCCCTTTCCTGCATCATCTCCGGATGAACGGTATCGCTTTTAAACACCACCACACCCGGGGTATAAATACAGTCATCATTATAAAGCGGAGCTTTTGCCCGCCTATGCGGAAGATAAAACCTCCGCCACATATCCTCGGTATCCAGGCACGGATACAGGGTACTGCATCGGCACAATCCCTCTTCCTGTGCCGAACTTCCACGCGTCACCCCACCACCAGGATTTGTCGCCGAGGCAAAATTAAGTACACACGCCTTTTTTCCTTCCCTTGCATAACGGGAAGCGGCTTCAAAGCTTCTTTTTCCGGAAACAAGCGTTTTACAGTTCCTTTTTGGATTGGCCGGTATCGTTATTTCGTCCTTTTCCCAATATAGTTTTTGATTGGCGAGGGCTTTTTCGAGGGCTTTCTTTAGATTTTCGGTTTCTTTTATGAAGGTTATGGAGTCGTTGAATATATCTATATTTATGGTTCTTTTATTTGACATGGATGGTTTCCTCTCCCTTCTTCGTAGTGCCGAATTTCCCTTAATTATTCCCATCATCCCGATCATTTATTTTATAATACAGAATTAACATACTGAACAAGAGATGTAAAATCTGCCTGGACATTTGCGTCCCAGGAAATACGGATTGCTTCGCTGACCCTTTTCTCATCAAGCCCCATAGCCTTTAATACATAGCTCGGAGCATGGCTTCCGGAGTTGCAGGCTGAGCCGTTTGAGAAAGCATATTCCTCTTTCAATGCCACAAAATAGCCTTCCGCATCAACCCCGGGAAAACTGATATTAATTGTCGTGGGAATGCAATACTGCGGATCGCCGTTTATCACATAATGTAAAGAAGCAATCGCAGCCAGAAACGCTTCCTTAATTTCCCCGCATTTTCTCATATGCGCTGCGGCTTCCTCATCACAGAGCTTCGCCGCCAGCCCAAATCCCGCAGCCAGCGCAACCGGCGTTGTTCCCGGCCTGAAACCGCGCTCCTGCTGCCCTCCGAACAGAATCGGCTTTACCGGAGGACGTCGGTATGTTTGATCACGCCTCAGAATCAGTGCGCCAATTCCCTGTGGCCCGCCCAATTTATGTGCCGTTATACTCAGCATATTATATTTTGTATTTCTCAACGTATCGTTTAATTTGCCAAACCCCTGGGTAGCGTCAATATGGAAATACGTTTTTGTTCCGGCCAGAGCCTCTCCCACCTCTTCCACAGGCTGAATAATCCCTGTTTCACTGTTTACATGCATCATGGATACCAGAAGCGTTTTCTCACTGACCCGTTCAAGAATCTGACTTGCTTTCACCCGCCCCGACTCATCCGGATACACAAAATCCACCTGACAGCCTCTGCTCTGCAGATATTTCATTGCTTCCAGAACAGATTTATGCTCTATGGCCGTGGTAATGAAATGGTTTCGACCAGTCTCCAGCGCATATTCCAGCAGCCCTACAATGGCCATATTATTACTTTCCGTCGAACCGCTTGTAAAAATAATGTCGGTACTATCCACCTTCAATATATCCGCAATGGTTTTTCTGGATTCTGCTACAATTTCTTTGGCCCCCGTTCCGAAAATGTGGGTTCGGCTGTCCGCATTGCCATAATGCATGCGATAAACTTCCACCATCCGGTCCAAAACTCTGGGATCCACCGGAGCGGAAGCATTATAATCAAGATATACTGCCATATACTTCCTCCTCTTCCGCTACAGCCGATTTCAGAAGGTCTGCACAATTTTTCAGAACATCCTTCGCACTATAATGATTGATACCTCTGTTTAAATGAAGCCGAAAATACTTTGCCAGTGTTTTTTCATCGTCCCCAAAGCCATCATTGATGCATCTCTGTCGGATAATTGCCTCGTAAATTTCCGAATACTCACCCGCAAAAGTGGACCAATCCATTTCCACATTGCTGTCTGACAAGGGCTCTATTCCACCGGGCGGCGTGGGCTCCGCCAGGGACCAGCAAAGTGCCCAGCGGCAGATGATATTCCAATTCTGGATACCGGTTTTCGCCTTGATCCGAATGAGTCTGTCCTTTTCCGGCTGGGAAAGCTTAAAGTGTTTTACTATCATAATCAAATCTCCTCAAAATATCCCTTCACAATGGAGGTACACTGCTCTTTCTCACTGTAAAGAAGCGTATAATAATCCAAAACGTTTTCCCGCACCATATCCAGGTATCTGCCGTAGATTTCCTCGTCCGTAGAAAGAACCAGGACCTGTGAACTCGCTGCAGGGAGATATTTTGTAACAAAATTCGCTCTATGGGAAGAATCCAGCCTGGCCATGGGCGTATCAATGATAACAGGCGCTTTGTAGCCGGATGACAGGGCCAAAGCCCATACGATAGCTACTGCAAACATCTGCTGCTCTCCTGCAGATAACTGATTTTTCAATACTTCTCTGCCATCCACACCAATAATGGTAACATCCAGCGTCTCCGCATTGATGTCGACTCTCTTTGCCAGCGAATCCTTTTCGACCAGGGCCTGAAAGCATTCTGTAGCCGTATCAGAAAGCCGCTCCACCTTCTCACATTGAAGACGTTTTTTAAACTCGGTAAGTGTCTCGATAGACATCGCTGCATATTGGATAATACGCATATTGTCGTCATTCGCATTTTCCTTCTCCGCCATTCCCTTAATGAGACGAATGCGCTTTCCGACAAGAAGCTCTCTCTGACGCTTCATACTTTCAACCAAATCCAGTTTCTTCTGATATTCCGCATCCGCCACTGCTTTTTCCTGTTCTATGCTTTTCAATGTCTCAAATAACTGCATCGCAAGCGTCTTATCGTCTGCTTCATCAAGATGCGCGTCAAGGCTCATATACTCCGCTTCCTGCGCCTCCGAAGACGTTATCAAATCAGATATTCTCTGAGACAGGGAAGGGAAAAACTCTGAAATAAGCTTCTCATAAAGCATCAGACTGGCCGGAGACATACTGATCCGATTCTCATTTACAGCCTCTTTTACATGAACTATAAATTCATCGCTGATAATTTTTTTAACAATATCCAGTATATCTAACGGTAAATTGCTTGCGTCTAACCTCTTTAAAACCCTCTGATAACTGTCATTTACAATCGTATCTGTATGCCGTCTCACATCATCCTTTAACTGCTCCTGTTCCTCGTTATAAGACTGAAGAACCAGGTCTTTGCAGAGGGCTAACGGTGTGGCCGCACTGGATGTAAGTTGAAGAATTTCCTGCTGAATCTGTTCTGCCAGAGCGGAAATTCGATTCATCTCAGCTTTAATCGAATCGCGGTTTCTGCTCAAATCTCCACCGGAAGACCAGAATTCATTTTCCTTCGTCTCAATCTGAATCGCAAGCTTCTGACACTGTAGCTCCAGTTTATTTATTTCGCGCTGTGCCTCCTCCAGACGTTGATCGATGTCCGCAATTTCTTTTTCAACCGCCTGATACTCCTGGTTTAATTCACTTGTTTCAAATATTTTCAGATCCTCTTTTTTTCTCCGGATTACCTCATCTACGTGCGCAATTGTTTTTTCAATTGTAGAAACACCAATCGCTGATTTAATGGAACTTTTTATCTGTTCAAAAGAACTGTCATCTGCCAGCTGCGTAATTTTTTCGTTGTTAAAAAAGAAAAATCTTGCTATACCGAAAGGCAATATTTCCTCAATATAATAACTCCAATTTTCACCGAGATATTTATCTAACCTTCCGTTTTTTTCAACCTCTGTCTGCTGCTCGATTTTTTTCCCTTTGAGTCTCCAGCTTCTCTTCACGCGAATGACTGTATTATCCTCAAGCACAAGCGTCACTGAGACATAGGTTTCCTCATCTGTGGCCTGTATGTTTATATGATCTGCTAAAAGCTTATCATATGACCTTTCTTTTTCCTGAATATACTTAAGCGCCTGTTTTCCATACAGAGCAATCAGGATCGCATCATGAAAAGTCGTCTTTCCCCGGCCATTGAGTCCTCCAATCAACGTGATATTACGTTCACCGCATTTATCCGTGAGGATCATCTCGTGGGTACCCTTGTAGATACCGAAATTATGTAATCCAACCTTCGTAAAATACACTCCGCTCACCTCACTCTACAAACTCTCTGTCATTCTCTTCCATGGCTTCCGTAAGCCTGTCCGCCCGGGCGGAAGCTATCTCCTGCGCCTCTTCTTCATTTTTATAGAACGCTTTCTTGATCTCTTTTTCCAGGTTATTGATGACGTTTCTCTTATTGGATATGGCGGCTGCTTTTGCTTCCACGTCAAGCAGGGCTTTCAACATCTGCGGCAGCAATTCCTCTTCGCCATACATGTCGTCACATACCTCTTTCAGGATTTTGGCCTCCGCAGCACCAAAATATTTATTTTTTCCTATACTTCCATCCTGATAGGGTTTGCCGGTTTCCTCTTCATAGATTTTGGGTAAATTGTCTTCAAATTCATGAAATTCATCCAGCCATATCTGACGGATAAGTTTTAATTCCTCCATGGTAATCAGCGGAACTTCTTTAATTGAGTCCGGGCCGATCTCATGAACCAGTTTTTCAACCTGAAGTAATCTGCGTAAAAAATCTTCCCGCGTCTCCTGCGTATACGGACCATGCACAAGTCTGTCATTATACCAGGTAAGGTGGCCGTCGCGGCGCCTAAAATCACGGCGTCTGCGATCGGTTTCCCAATCACCCGCTATATAATTTCGGAAATCCAGCATTGGCAGCATCCACGATTTTTCCTCATCGTTTTGAATCATGGCCGCCATGGATTTGTCTTCCGCTACCATCGTGCATACCCAGCAGCCAAAACGGCTGTTTCCACAGGAAGGTGTAGACGTGTCAATTACAAGCGGACACTCTCCGTCTGCGGAAGCTCCACTGTACATAGCCAACAGATCTTTATTTGAGTGCCCCCAGGGATTCTCGTATTGCATTAAAAACTGCCATACATTATCATTCTGCCAGTTCTCAATCGGTGTAAACACGTAGGAATTCGGAAATGAGCCATTGGGACTGAGGTTCTCCCGATAGCGTTTTTTCTCATATCCTTCCATAACGGCTTTACGCGTTGCGCTCTCCGCCTTTCTGGAGCCCAATACTAATATCGCTTCGCTCTCCGCGTCCAGCACCTCTTTGATAAATCGGTTGGAAGCATCAATTTTTAATCTATCTGTACACCAACGAAAATCTCTTCTGGGATATGGGTACCCTCTTCCAATCAAATTTACCCAGAATGTATTCGTGGTAGTGGGTGTAAGCCTGTGCGGAATAATCGGCAATTCTGCCGCCTTGGCCCGTTCTTTCATTTTTCTCAAAGACTCCGTAGCCCAAATCGCCACAACCGGAGATTCCACTAAAGTATCGGTGCTGATTACATGAACTGTCTTTTTCAGTTTATCCGCCGGCAATTCCGAAAGCGCCATCCAGACCAGCTGGACTACCGCCGTGGAATCTTTGCCGCCACTGTATCCGCAGATCCAGGGAATCATATCTTCCAGATATAAGCCCTTTATTGTTTCGATCACTTCTCTGATATCATCTCTGGTCAGATTCGCCATTGTTTTCACCAATCTCTTCCATCATTATTTTTTCTATGTAAGCAGATAATGCCTTTTGGGTCGATCTGTTCGCGGCCACTCTGCCATTTACAAAAACCAGATCGTTCCAAACGGGGTTCTCCTTTTTCCAGTCTACCTTTTCCAGATTCCGGACTTGCTTTTTCCACTCCTGCGGGTAGGTGAGTATGATTTTGTTACCGCCATGTCCGATAGCTGCCAGCGTAATACTCAGGGAACAGATACTGCCGCTTCTGACATCCGACGACTTTTTCTCCTGCCGCATTACCGCAAGCCATTCCGGCATCTGTAGAGCCACTTCATTCCAAAATTCAATAGCCAATTTTGTCTTTTCAGGCGTATCCGATTTTATATTTTTCAACAGTTCAATGGTAGCTGTACTGATAGCGCTTAATGTAAACAGTGCTTTTGACCTGTTCGATACGGTGGTTTTTTCTTTTTCCGTCCATCCTGCAAATACCGCCACTTCTCTGACAACCTCTTTTGCAATGATGGACGACTCTTCCCGGGAATTAAATAATATGTTAATTGACTTTGTGGGCCGGATTGCGTAACGGTTCAGATCAGAAAACATCTGCTGGGAAGCTTTCAGTCCTTTATCATGATAGAACACCACGGAAATGTGTTCATCCTTCAACGCCGGATTTACTTTAATCGCTTCCGCTATGGCCGCCCGCCTGTGTTGGCCGTCGTTTATCAAAAATCTTGCATTCATGGGAATGGATATCTGTCCTATCATAGCATTTCCATCTATCGGCTCAAAAATCATGTCCCCATCAACCGACACGGTTAATGAAGAAAACACATACGAGTCCGGATTATTGATGATATAGTCCCTTATTTCCGGAATACGCGCTTTGTTCAATACCCTCTGAGCTTTTATTTCCGCCGGTAATTCTTCGTCGGAAAACTGAAAAATTTTCGGAATGATTTCCAACGGAACCATCGCTGTAAAATATTCTCTTTTTGCTTGTATGCCTTTCACTGCCGGAAAAACAAAAGACGCATTATTCATTCTTCTTCCTCTCTAGTTTGCTGATATCTATGAAACAACGTTTAAAATGTATCCAGGCATTTCAAGCCAACCGGCTCCACATAATACAGATCTCTTTCATTTCCGCGGTATATTTCGATCACGTCTCCGACAGAAACGCTGTTATTGCGGACTGAATTCTTTCTTTCGATTACCGTCTCAATTCCTGGCTCCAACAAACCGTCTTTTTTCAATACACCACGTTCTTTTAACATATAATCGCTTTTGGCCAGTTGAATGGCATATTCCGAAAGCGTCTCCAGGGAGCAATATCTTTGAATCGCATATATTGGCTCCTCTTTCAACTTATATTGCTTATAAATAGGTTGAATCAGCGCCGAATAGTATGAAAAACAACGTTCTTTAAATTCATCATCCATATGCATCCCTCACATTTCTGCTTAGTGTTTGTATTATACCTCCGTTTGGAAGTCTTGTAAATTATTTTGTTTGTCTTTTAAGTATACATTTCAACAAACTAACTGGGAAACATCTATACATAAAGAAAGCTGCCGTAGAATCACCTGTTTTAATGATTATACAGCAGCCTAAACTCAGCCTCTCCCGCAGCTCTATGTCATTATCTCTTCCCGTTCTCTGATTCCGCTCATCTTAGCATAACTCCACATTCTGTCCAGCAGTCCGTCATAATATCCATCGAATTCAACGCGTATCGACGAACTCAATGTGCTTCTGTTCATAATCGAAGCATTCCTCGAGTCTATTTTTACTACATATTCTCTTCCAACTAAATTACCGCTTTTCTTTAAATTACATTTTGGACAGGCCAGTACGAAATTCCACAAATTATCATTCTTCACAAATGTCCATGGAATAAAATGATCCACATGAACATTTTTATTTAACCGTTTTCCGCAATAAAAGCAGGTATTTTCCTGAAATTCGTTGTATAAAATATCCCTGTACATGGATAAATCTTTGCGTTGAGGCGTAGCCATATCCAGTTTTTCTAACACTCTTATCAGCGCATCATCGTCATTGACTTTTTCCAGAAATCTCGCCCAGGCATAATAGTTAAGCTTTTCAATCTCCATTTTATACTTGGCCATGAAACGACACGCGCCCTCGCTTAAAAAGATACCATCACCACGTAAGCTAAACGCATAGAGCTTTCCTTCAAAATCATTATATAAAGCTCCGACCACACACTTCTTGCACTCCGCCGTAACTTCCTTTATGATTGCACTTCGGTTCTTATCACATAGCGCCTGGAATCCTACATTTTCCGGTATTTCACAATTTTCCACCGCTGCTTTGATTATCAGTTCAATCTTGGAATATTCCGACTTACCATTGTATGACATTTGTTTTAGCTTATATTTATTAACAAGATTCCAGTAATTCTCGGCAAATTTTGAAAATATCTTTTCATAAGACAGGAAAAACTGGTCTCCGTCATCATGCACGTCATATATTTGATCACAGATAGATTTTATAAGGCCAAACTTATATGTATTTGTTTTCCGACAGGCATCTGAAAAAACGAAATTAAATAGCGACCAGTATTCGTCATCGCTAACTTCTAATTCCGTTAAAATACCCTCTTTTAGATTCCATCCTGGCATATTTGTCACCGCCTATGCTTTAGCTGATTTTATTATCTTATAACAGTTAAATATCTACTTTACTAAAATTCTTATTTCTATTCTATGTTAAATCTTTCAATTAATATTCTCGTCTGATTTCATTGCTAACAGTACATTCATGCCCTTTTAATTTATACTTACGTTTTGTCATAATCTCCTCACTCAGCGCTTGATTGTCATTACCTTACGCATATAACATCCACCATCATAATGCGCAATACAATGACCGCATCTTACACATTTATCATCTTTGATTTTATATGAAACCAATCCTGACCTGTCTGTTTTGATCGCAATCGCACTATATTTACATGCACTTTCACATCCCAGGCATCCCATGCACATCTGATATTTTGTAATTTGATTTTTCACCTTATCTTCTACTGCTTTCATGCTCTTGCTATGTCCAGCGGTCTTGCTCAAAATGCTAACTTTTAAAGTAGTCTGTCCTAGTTTTCCCTGAAGCTTTAATTGAAGATTTCCGTTACGATCAACTACAAAAACTTCTCCCAATCTTTCATTTCCAAGACTCTTATTGATATATCCAAACGGCTTGAACAATTCATAAAGTTCTTCACTTATCGGTCGTTGCAATTCAAAGTTTAAAGCATTTTCTTGAAGAGCACACGGTTTAAATGTCAAAACAGAAGTCTGAGAATACTCAAGGCCATTCCCTCCCTGACGTGCCTTCCAATTTCCTTCATCTACATACACTTCCGGATCTGGTTTCCCAATCTTTTTTGCAAACTCCACCAGTAATGTGTGCCATTTTTCATATTGTTCCGGCATATATATTTGGGACAGAAAGCCAGACCAGTCACTGTTATTTGGACAACACCAGCAGCCGACTCTTGTATACCCCAGCCGATATGCGCTGTTAAAATCTATTCCCGTTGTCAATAGATACAACCACACATCAAAATCTGTCCAGTCTATGATCGGAGAAACTGTTTTTTGAGTTGCAATTTTAGGGCTATCCGATTCTCGATCATATTTATTTCGTGAACTAGACTCACTTCTACGTATGCCATAAAAAGTAAGAATTTTCTTTTTTCCTTTAAACAACGTCTGAATTCTTCTCTGGATAGCACCTGTTTTAAAAATAGTACAGCACCATCTCATAACTCTGGATGGCGGTCCAAGTTGTTCGCAAAGCTCCTCAAAATTTTTATCCTTATTTTTCGCTGTATCAACCAGCGTCTTGGGATGTTCCTTTCTGAAACGCTTAACATATTCTTTAGATTCTGGAAATTCCAATGTAGTATCGCCATATAAGTGCAAGATTTCCTGTGTTCCCAACGCTCGCATGACAAGTTCGGAAACCACCGTACTATCTTTACCTCCACTAAAAGATACAAACATTTCTGTCAAAGCTGCATTTTCTGCCTTAGTACGAATATATTCCATTGCTTCCTTTGAAATATAATCGTAACGTTTCTGGTTTGCTGTCACAAATTTTTTGATATTGGCCTCAAACACATCATACGAATTTTCAGAAGATAATTGTGTTAATTGTTTACGGATTTCTTTTGCATCTAGTTTTTTTGTCTGACTAACTGTAAATTTAATTTTTTTACCATCTGCATAATAGTGGTTGCCTGAAGCATTCCAGACAGACGCATCTTTATATTTAAACGGTTCTCCAATCATAATTTCAAGCAGAAGTCGTTCTTCCGGAAATACTGGTCTTAAATCGCCGCCTATTCTATGCGCTTTTTTTGCACAAATTGGGCAGATTTCTTCAAACAATGGGATATTACAGTCATCACACCAATAAATAGTTGAGCTTTCTAATTCTGTGCGTTCCTTGCAAATCGGACATTCTGACCGTTCTGTATTTACATTGCATTTCCTACAAATATACTTTATCATTTTTTCTCTTTCAATAAATGTAATTTTTACTTTTAAGGTGTTCAAATATTACCTTTATTATATCTCATTTCTATATAAGGGGCAAAAGGATCTTGCATTTTACATCAAAAAGGCCAGAGTACTTTTGCATGAAAAGCAGCCAACCTATTTTTCATAGACTAACTGCTTAAATCTCCGGTTCCATATTTAATTTTAATATTCCGAAGCATCTTCTGTCTGACTTAACTGTTTATGATCATCACGCCCACTATACATAATCCACACCACAAATGTCAAAAATGATTACGCCCTATTATACCCTTGATTTCACGGGTATAATAGGGTATAATTCTGTGTAGAATATTATCGATGAATAGGAGGTGCACTATGGAATTATTCGAAATGCAGGAACGGGCAGCGGAGTTGGAGCAACAAATTTCTGCTTTGCCTGCCGGTTCTATTACGAAGAAAACCGTTAATGGGAAGGAATACTTCTACCATCGTTGGACGGAAAACAAGAAGCGGCGGGAGAAGTATATTTCTGCAGATGAATTGGCGGATTTCCGTGCGCAGATCGAGCGGCGGAAGGCGTTAGAGCAGGAGCTGAAGGCACTGAAGAGGCAACTTCCCCAAACAAAAGCCGTAGATACTTCTACCTTTACAACCAACATCCGCATCGGTGATGCGCTGCGTTCCTTTGCGGCACCTGTCCGCGGCTATCGCAAACGCGAGTGCTTCCGGCAGCTGCACGATTTTGTCTACAGTGAGCCACGGGACAAGGTATTTATTCTCTACGGCCTGCGCCGGACGGGAAAAACTACCATGATCCGACAGATTTTTGCGGAGATGAGCGACGCAGAACTAACGAAAGCGGCGTTCATTCAGATTACCGCAAGAGATACGCTGGCAAATGTGAACCGTGACCTCAAAGCGTTGGAAGCGCAAGGTTTTCGTTATGTGTTCCTCGATGAAGTAACGCTGATGGAAGATTTCATTGAGGGCGCAGCGCTGTTCTCTGACGTGTTTGCAGCCTGCGGTATGAAGATCACGCTCTCCGGCACAGACTCGCTGGGCTTCCTCTTTGCCGAGGACGAGCAACTCTATGACCGCTGCATCCTGCTGCACACCACCTTCATCCCTTACAGGGAGTTTGAATCCGTCCTCGGCATCCATGGCATCGACGAGTATATCCGCTACGGCGGCACTATGAGCCTCGGCGGCGTCCACTACAACGAAACCTCCACATTTGCCAGCAAGGAAAGTGCCGACGAATATGTGGACACAGCCATCGCACGCAACATCCAGCATTCACTGCGCTGCTATCAGTATGAGGGACATTTCCGCCATCTGCGAGACTTGTATGATAAAAATGAACTGACCAGTGCCATCAACCGCGTGGTGGAGGATATCAACCACCGCTTCACGCTGGAGGTGCTGACGCAGAATTGGAAGTCTCATGATCTTGGCATTTCCGCCAGCAATTTGCGCCGTGACCGCGAAAATCCCACAGACATCCTTGACCGCATTGACCTTGCAACTGTCACAGATAGTCTGCGAAAGCTACTGGAGATCCGCAACAAGACAGAACAGACCATAAAACTGGACGATGTTCATGCGGCAGAGATCAAAGAGTATCTGGATCTGCTGGATCTGACACAGAAAATTGATGTGCTGCACCTGCCGGATGTCAGCACGGTGTCCAGCCGCACAGTGATTGCACAACCAGGTCTGCGTTATGCGCAGGCGGATGCGCTAATCCGCAGTCTGCTGCTGGATGAGACGTTCAGTGCATTGTCTCTGGCAGAGCGCACCGTCGCGCAGGAGCGCATTTTGACCGAGATCAAAGGTCGGATGCTGGAGGACATCGTCCTGCTGGAAACCAAGCTGTCGAACCCCAAAAAGCAGGTATTTGTCCTGCAATTCCCCGTGGGCGAATTTGATATGGTGGTGTTTGACCCGGAAGCAGGTTCCTGCCGGATTTTCGAGATCAAGCACAGCGAGGAAGCCGTCCCACAGCAGTATCGCCATCTGATCGATGTGGAAAAATGCGCACAGACGGAGCACCGTTATGGCCCGATCACCGGAAAGTTTGTCCTTTATCGTGGAGAAAGCCAAGTGATAGATAGCATTCAGTATCAGAATGTGGAAGAATATCTGCAGAGCCTTGCATCATAACGATGCAATAGGGACTCGTACAGCCTCCGGTTAAAACCAACCGGAGGCTGTCGATTTGCCCCCCTGTTGAGCAACTTTTTTCTCAAAAACAAAGGAGACCAGAACCCTCTCGCTCTAATCTCCTTTAATCTCTATCAATCCTATACTAAATTTTATTGATTCCTAGTACAGCTTCGCTCCCGCCGGAATATGATTATCCACCATCAGCAGATGCAGTTCTTCGTCCTCAGAATTCTTCAGATTATTCACTGCTGAAAGCAGCATTCCGCAGGACTCAATGCCCATCATCTTACGTGGCGGCAGGTTGGTGATCGCAATCAGGGTCTTGCCAACCAGCTCTTCCGGCTCATAGTAAGCGTGGATTCCGCTGAGGATTGTACGGTCTGTCCCTGTTCCGTCATCCAATGTGAACTGAAGAAGCTTCTTGCTCTTCGGTACTGCAATACACTCTTTTACCTTAACGGCACGGAAATCAGACTTGCTGAAGGTGTCGAAGTCTACCTGCTCCTCGAACAGCGGCTCTACCTTTACGTTAGAGAAGTCGATCTTCTCGTTCGGAGTGAAGAAGCCGTTGTTGTCGCCAGCGGGCGCTGCTTCTGAAGTCTCACCGTCTGCGGACTTGGATGCGGCTCCGCCCAGGGTCTTCATGGTCGGGAGCAAAATTCGGCTCCCTTCATCCTGTTCCATGCCGCTCTGTAAGGGTTCAAAACCCGCACAATACTCGATTCGTGAAATTTTTTTCATTCGTCTCGTGTCCTCTTGTGCCATCCTTTTCGCTTCAAAAGTTGTAGAAAAGTTGTAGAAAGTTGTAGTGCGCCTGTTATGGCATATCGCTGGCATAGAAATGGCAAAAATTTGCTGCGTTACTCAGGATGCTATATCTAACATGATCTCTACACAAAGAACGGCTTGATCGTTTAACCGCAGACGCATACATTATTATATAATAACCTTCAATTCAATCTAAGTCAACGATTTTATCGAAACATTTTATTACTTTTATTGCCCCACCTTTAATACATAATACATAATAAAGAGGAGACTGTCATGCCAGAATACCAACTTCAAATTAAACAAGTGGTAGATTACCCACGATGCCGGATTTATCGTGAGTTCATCCACAAACTGATCAACGACCGGAGCATCCGCATAAACGGAGGCTCCGGCCTTTTTCATTTTACTGTACTTTGCAGCTATGCAAACTTCCGCACCTCATATCGCCGTATTGACGGGATCAGTTATACAGTCTCGCCCGGCGAATGGGTGTGCACCGTCAAGGAACTGTCTTGCTGGTTCCGCACCCGCTTTCATCGGCAGGCGCTGTCCATGCTGGATACCCTTCAGAAGCAGCACTTGATTTCCTATACACTGCTGGGCCGTGGCAATGTAGTAAAATATAAAATCCTCCACTGGGCCCGCCACAATTCCGCACTGGAGTACAATGCCCCATGCCAAAAGGATACCGGTTTTTTCTTCCTGCCAGTCTCTGTTGCCCTGGAACTGGTCAGCTCTGCCCGCTGCTCTGAAATGGACATCGTTCTGGATCTGTGGGTATCCGCTGTCTACAACGATACGCAGGTGCAGGGGTCAGAGGTCGGCCCGGTAGCCTACTTTCGCAATGGTACAGGAAACCCGTTGGTCAGTTATACCGAACTCTCCTGCCGCTGGGGGCTGTCACGCGCTACCGTATGCCGGATACTGAAAAAGCTGGACGGTCTTGGGTATATCTCTATCATGTCGTTTCCCGGCCGGCATGGAAGCGTGATCTACCTGCAGAACTACCTATCCACCATGTTTGAGATTTCCGATGTTTTAATCGACAAGGAGGAAGTTGCCATGACCTTAAACATTCATCTGGAGCTTCCGGAAACTGCTGAAACCGAAGAGAGCCATTCCATCTCTGAGCATGAGATCATTGTTTCGGATGCACTTTCCAGCGTTTCAAAATCGCACATTGAAACGATACTCCGCAAGATGGCTGACATCCTATCTACGCAAGGGATTTCCTGCTTTTCTTGCCCGCTCTCCCGCTATAAGTTATATCCCTTATCGGACGACTGCTGGGAAGAGTTGATTCCGCGTGCGCGAGGGAAATCCACAGCCCACTTTGGTCTGACCATCCTCTGCGGCACAAACACTTCAATCGCCACTTTTGAACTTACACTCACTCCCTTTGAGGAGCACGAAAATAGGAGGAACTTGAAATGAGAAAATTTGTTGAACCTGATGTTGCTGATAATCCCCTGTACCATGATACCTGGAAACTGCTGAAAAAATACCGGGATGTTGTGTGGAGTCTGGAGCTTTCTGTCCAGCATGTCCGCACCAAGTTTGAGATCGAGTATGGCACCTCCATCGAGGATTTTCTGGATTCAGTCTATCTGGCCGGCGCCGATCTGGCCGGAAGTGACATTGAGCATCATGCCAAGTGCATTGAACGCAGCCACAAAATGCTTAAGCTGCTGGATTCCGCAGTCGAATTGCTGCGTACCAAGCACAAAAACGGTGAGGCATATTACTGGCTGCTGTACTACTCCTTCCTCTCGCCCCAGCAGCTCAAAAATGTTGAGGAAATCATCGAGACCCTGCGGCCGCACATTCGTGACATCAGTTTCAGAACCTACTACCGCAAACGCCGGGAAGCTATTGAAGCCCTCAGTTCCGTCCTTTGGGGCTATACCTCCAAGGACAGTTTAGACATGCTGGAACAGTTCTTGCCAGAGACAAAATCACCTTCCGGACAATCGGGCAAATAATTGGCACATTTCGGGAACAAAATTGGCATGGTTCTGCTCTTTCAGTGCAAATACCGATGTGTTAAACTGAATATGCTCAAACTTGCACCCAAAACCGAACAGGACAGTAACGGCACCTTTCATCAGGGTGCTTTTTTGCTGCCCAGATGGCCGCCCGACCATTTGAAAGCCCACATTTGTTTTGACAGGTGTGGGTTTTTCTGTTCCCTATTGAGCATCAAAAAATCATTCAGAATTGGAGGATCGCAAATTGAAGAAAACGAAAACCCCTCAAACTCCGCAGCTTCAGGAGCCGGATACCCAGTCCAAGCGCAGGCTTTCGCTGCCCAAAGTGGCTTACAGCGCCTTCCTGTGTGTGATGATGTCCATGATGTTCTGTCAGCCGGCTTATGCGGCAACAGATGTATGGACCAAGGCCAAAGAGATCATGCAGGATGTATACACCCAAATCCTTGCCATCTCCACTATCGCCGCCATCGTCACTGCTTCGGTAGCCTTGCTGCTCATGAACTTCTCCCGTTCCGGACGGACGGTGGATGAAAGCCGCGCCTGGCTCAAACGAATCTGTATCACCTGGGCTATCCTCAATGGCTTGGGCTTTATCATGGCGTATGTGACGCCGCTCTTTAGTGGCGGACAATGGACAGGCTGATTGACCGTCTGATTGCTCGCCGGAAAGGAGGCTTGCATTTATGGGCATTTTAGACGGCATAGTGGAATGGATCGCAGAACAGGTAATGGCCGGTCTTGATCTGGTGACCACATCGGTTTTGGGTGCGCTGGGCTGTGATATGGCTGTATTTCTGCGTTATTTTCCCGCAGCAGAGACTATGTACTCTGTTTTCGTGGCTCTGGCAATCGGGATCATCCTGCTCAACTGGGTCTGGCAGTTATTCAAAAACTTCGGTCTTGGCGCAGGTGTGGAAGCAGAAGACCCGGTAAAGCTGAGTATCCGTTCCGTTATTTTTATCCTGCTGACGCTCTTTTCAGATGAGATCGTCAATATTGTTCTTACCATCGGCGGCACCCCCTACCACTGGATCATGGAGTCCGACCTTCCTGCATTAAGCTTTGCAGACTTCAATTCCGTGATGCTGGTCATCATCGGTGTGTGTGCCAATGGGGCTGTGGCGCTGATTACCTTGATTTTGGTTCTCATCCTGGCCTGGAACTACCTAAAACTTCTATTCGAGGCAGCCGAACGGTATGTGCTGCTCGGTGTACTGGTCTACACGGCTCCTGTGGCTTTTTCTATGGGCGCCAGCCAGACCACAGCAAACATCTGGAAATCCTGGTGCCGGATGCTTGGCGGCCAAATTTTCCTATTGGTCATGAACGCCTGGTGCCTGCGCCTGTTCACAAGCATGGTGGGGTCCTTCCTTGCGAACCCGCTTTCGTTGTAAGGAGGTCTTATCCTTGAAGAAACTCAAAAAATTTTTGTTTGCGGCCTTTACAGTCGCAATTCTCTCCTGCCTGTTCTGCCAGCCGGCTTTTGCCGCTATCTCCGAAAGCGATGTGCAAACTCAGGTAGACGCTGTGGGAAAAGAAGCCGTTTCCGGCAATGTGTTTATCTGGTTTCTCTGTGCTATCGGCTTTCTCAAAGTCGGCCAGAAAATCGATTCCTTCCTCTCCAGTCTTGGTGTCAATGTAGGACATACCGGCGGCAGCATGCTGGCTGAGGCTATGATCGCTGCCAGAGGCATCGGCGGCATCAAGAACTTTTCCAGTCACCACTTTGGCGGCGGGAGAAACAGCAGTTCCACCAATGTCAACGCAAACGGTAGTAAAGGCAGCGGCGGCTTTGGAGCAGGGTTTGCCAGCGGCGGTCTTGCTGGAGTGGTGAGCCGAAAAGTCACAAACAGCGCCATCAAAACAGCCACCACAACTCCCGGCTCCAAGCCTTCCGGTCTTGGCAGTCTTTTAGGCGATGCTGCAGCCGGAGGGATCGGCGGCCATATGTACGCTTCTTCCGTTAGTAAGGGCGGCAATTTTGCCAACAATGTAATCGGCAGCGTAGCCACGGGCAGTATCAGCCAGATGGGTTCCATTTCCGGTGAAAAAGCCGCCGAAGCCCTGCACTCTTACATGGGATATGCGGCACTGGAATCCGGAGCTGAAAATGTTCCGACCTTCCAAAATGTCGAAATTGGCGGCGGCCGCATCACCGGCACAGAAGTGACTGCGGAACATCCCGAAGGCATCTCCTTTGGTATGTACCACGCAGACCAATATGTTGCCCCGGAAGGCCAGTACACCACCATTCATGCCGTGGATGGCACAGCATGGTATAAACAGTACGCTGTGGATGCTGTTGACAAATCGCCCTATATGGCTCCTGACGGTTCTATCGCTTTCAACGAGTCCATTGTCAAAAAGCTGCCTCCATCCCCGAAGAGAAAGGACAAGATATAAATGCCAGAAGATCAAAAAAGCAGTTTTTCCGAAGCTGTGGAGACCGGCGCCTCCGCAGCGCATACCATCTGCGGCGCAATCAAAACCGGAAAAGCTATTTCCTCCGCTGCCAAAGGCGCTGCCGCAGGCGGTCCTTACGGTGCAGTTGCAGGCGCAGTGTGGGCAGGTCGGAAGCATATCGGAAAAATCATTGTGGCAGTCATTGCCCTGCTTATGCTGCCGGTATTATTTGTTCTCATGCTCCCTGGTCTTATTTTCGGTGGACTGACCAATGCCTTTTCGCCATCTGACCCCGAAATTCCGATTTTGAATAGCGAAACAGCGATTATTGAGAACGCCAACGAGATCACCTTTACCCTCAACGGCATCTTGGGTGAGGCACTGGATGATGTACTTGCCCGGATCGAAGCTGACTTTGCGGCATCGGGAGCCGACCATATGGAGGTCAAAAATGCCTATTCCGGCGGTCCTATTTATAACGCCAACCTGTTTATCTCTCAGTATTGTGCGGCCAAAGACAAGGATTTTGAAAGCATTTCTCTGAATGACCTTGCCGCCACCCTGCGGGAAAACAAGCAGCATCTATATTCCTACACCAGCAAGCAAGAGATTCGTGAGAGCACCGTGACTGATCCGGAGACTGGGGAAGAAACAACGGTGTCCGAAACATGGATGGTCTATACTGTCCGTTACAACGGTGAGTCCTATTTTTCTGATGTTGTATTCCAGCTTACCGATGACCAAAAGGAGCTTGCATCTGATTACGCTTCCAACCTAAGCCTGTTCTTGGGCGATGGTCTGCTGCAGAATCTGGAAGCGTGGACCGGAAACAGCATCACCGCTCTGGGCGATGTTACTTTCACCGACGGGATCACACCTGTTGTTTACTACAATCAACTGGATGAACGCTATGCCGGTAAAGCATATGGTACGGACAATATTGGCGGTTATGGCTGCGGCCCTACCGCTATGGCAATCGTGGTGTCCTCTCTGACAGACGATATGGTTGACCCTGTGGAGATGGCCGAGTGGTCTTACAACAACGGCTACTGGTGTAAAAGCAGTGGTTCTTACCATGCGCTGATACCTGCCGCCGCTGGGGAATGGGGGCTTCCGGTTTCCGGCTGTACCACTGCGGAACCACAGCGCATCACAGACGCACTGGCTAATGGTAAACTGGTAGTAGCAATCATGTCTGAAGGCCACTTTACCTCTTCCGGTCACTTCATTGTCCTGCGTGGCGTAAAAGACGGCAAGATCATGGTGGCTGACCCTGCCAGTTACACACGGAGCGAACAGCTCTGGGATCTGTCCATTATCTTAAATGAGGCCAGCCGGCGCGCTGGAGCTGGCGGTCCGTTCTGGATTATCGGCTGATGTGCCCGCCCGGCTTCGGAAACGAGGTTAATCATGAATCATAAAATCGACCGAGATACCTACATAATACCACCGAATTTCATCGAGTCAGGCACCTTCTTTGGTGGTATGTTCAAAGCCCGCAATGTGATTGAAGCCGGCATCCTGGCATTTGCCATTGGTGTGCCGGTTTTTTCATTGCTTCCTCTTGGCCTGACTGCCCGTATCATCGCTTTGTGCCTGACCGCACTGCCAGCAGCATTGGTGGCGCTTATCGGAATTTCCGGTGAGAGCCTTTCCTCTTTTCTGCTGATTTTCATAAAGTACCTGCGAAACCGCCGCATTGTAGGCGGTAACAGCGCAGAAGATGCGGTTCCTGCGGCAGAGCATGGCGGCAAGCATATTAAAAAGAAGGCACACAAGCCCGATAAGGCTCCCAGGCGGTCACGGTGCTCCGGCAGAGAGGGTTTCCCAGCGGAGTTTGATGAAGTTCGTAGCTACGAAATCCGCCAAAAACTCCGTCCTGTGAAAAAGCAGAAGCCTGCCAAGGAGAAGAAAGCCGCCAAGCAAAAAAAGAAGGTCTCCAAGGAGCGCAAAGTAAAACGCCCTATCCGCACTCAGGAGCCGAAGCCCGCCTGCCTTAACCCGGTAGCAGATTATCTGCCGATTTCCAAAATTGAAAACGGCATCATCTACACGAAGGACCACCGCTATGTCAAGGTCGTCGAGGTAGTACCCATCAATTTTATGCTGCGCAGTGCCCAGGAACAGCGGAACATCATCTATTCCTTTGTATCCTACTTGAAAATCAGCCCCATCAAGCTGCAAATCAAGGTACTGACACGCCGGGCAGAGATCAACCGCCATCTGGATACCGTTCGGAAGGAGATGGAACAGGAGACCAATGAACAGTGTCTGCTCATGCAGGAAGACTACCTCCAGTTCGTTCAGCAGATTGGTTCCCGTGAGGCAATTACCCGACGTTTCTTCCTGATTTTTGAATATGAGCCGTGGAGCAACACCAAGCGCTCTGATGAAGAAGGCGAGGCAATCAATGCCCTGCAAAGTGCAGTCCATACTGCTACCAACTACCTCCGTCAGTGCGGTAACGAGGTCATCGTTCCGAAAAACTGGGATGAGTTTACCGTAGATGTCCTCTATAACCTGCTCTGTAGAAATGAAAGTGCTGTAAAGCCACTCTCCGTCCGGGCACAGGAGGTTGTGGCTGAGTACCTTGCCAAAGGGCGCGACAGTGAGATCGACCATATCCCTGCCACCGAATTCTGTGCGCCAAAAAGCATTGACTTCACGCATGGTCACCATATCTGCATTGACGGTCTGTATTATGCTTATTTGCTGGTGCCCTCTGATGGCTACAAAACGCAGGTTCCAGCCGGCTGGCTCAGTCTTATCGTCAATGCCGGTGACGGGATCGATATGGATATGTTCCTCTCCCGTCAGCCCAAAGAAACCATCATCCAGAAAGTCGGACAGCAGCTACGTATCAACCGTTCCAAAATCAAGGACGCCAGCGACACCAACACCGACTTTGATGACATTGATGGTGCTATCCGAAGCGGGTACTTTCTCAAAGAGGGCCTTGCCAACAACGAGGACTTCTACTACTTGAATCTGCTGATTACCATTACTGCCTCCAACGAGGAAGACTTGGAATGGAAGGTCAGCGAAATGAAAAAGCTCCTGCTCTCACAAGACATGAACGCCTGCACCTGCCATTTTCGGGAGGAACAGGCGTTTTTATCTGCCCTGCCATTGGTGGCAATGGAAAAGAAACTGTATGAGCGGGGTAAGCGCAACCTGCTGACAGGCGGTGCGGCAAGCTGTTATCCCTTTACATCCTATGAGATGTGTGATGATAACGGTATCCTGCTGGGTGTCAACAAGTACAACAGTTCCCTTATTATCGTGGACATCTTCAATTCTGCGGTCTATAAGAACGCCAATATGTCGATCCTTGGCACGAGCGGAGCCGGCAAAACCTTTACCATGCAGTTGATGGCGCTGCGAATGAGGCGGAAAAATATCCCCATTTTCATTGTTGCGCCCCTAAAAGGCCATGAATTCCATCGCGCCTGCTCCAATGTGGGCGGCTCCTTTATCCAGATTTCACCGGCCAGTCCCCACTGCATCAATGTCATGGAGATTCGGCGGGTAGACCGCTCGGTGAATGAACTTCTGGACGGTCCAGGCATCCAGTTATCTGAACTTGCAGCAAAGATCCAGCAGCTCCACATATTTTTCAGTCTGCTGATCCCCGATATGTCTCACGAGGAACGACAGCTTTTGGACGAAGCCCTTGTTCGTACCTATAACACAAAAGGCATCACTCATGATAATGCCTCTTTGGAAGACCCTGCAAAGCCCGGCCAGTACCGTGAGATGCCGGTGCTTGGTGACCTGTACGAAATTTTGAAAACCTCCAAGGAAACGATGCGCATGGCCCACATCCTAAATCGTCTGGTAAACGGAAGCGCCAGCACCTTCAATAAGCAGACCAATGTTCGGCTCGACAACAAGTACACTGTTTTGGATATTTCCTCCCTCACCGGAGACCTGCTCACCGTAGGTATGTTTGTGGCGCTGGACTTTGTTTGGGACAGAGCCAAAGCCGACCGTACAGAAGAAAAAGCCATCTTCATCGATGAGTGTTGGCAGCTTCTATCCGGCGCCGGTGCTGCTGGTGTAAGATTGGCCGGCGATTTTCTTTTGGAAATTGCCAAAACCATACGCGGTTACGGCGGCGCCTCGATTTTTGCAAGCCAGGATCTTGCCGATTTCTTTGACCTTGACGGCGGCAGATTTGGTAAGGGCATCATCAACAACTCCAAGACCAAGATCATTCTGAATCTGGAGGACGACGAAGCCCAGCGGGTACAGGAAGCCCTGCACCTGTCCGATGCTGAAACAATGGAGATCACTCACTTTGAAAGAGGTCACGGTCTGATTTCTACCAATAACAACAATATTATGGTGGAGTTCAAAGCCAGCCCTCTGGAAAAGGATCTGATCACTACCGACCGCCGCGAGCTGCGTGAAATCGTAGAGCGAAAACGCCGTGAACAATCCACATCTGCCGAACAGCAGATATAACAATTTGAAAAGCGAGGTGATTCCCATGTGCAACTTTCCTTCCAGACGCCGCTATGCGTCTGCTTTGCGTCTGTATTACGCCTAAAAACCAGTTTTGCCAGCCAGATCATCTTTTTGGCTTACACTGACTGGCTTTCCTTCCTATTTAATGCGTCTTGAATACGCCTATATTACGCCATTGGAGGTGATACCCATGAAGACCAGGGCTGAAATCTATGGAAATGAAGCTGCGGCTCTGCTGCGGATCGTCACGATGTATCCCGGTCTCAATATGCAGCAGCTTCTTTGCTTTCACCCTGACAAAGAAGAAATCATCAAGACCCTGCTCTCCCATCTGCAAAAGCAGGGCCGTATTTTTCAAACTGATACAGGCGGTTACTTTCCGTCTGGTTGGGCAGCAAAATCAGACAACTCTCTGATACGGGCTGCCTGGGTACTCTTGGATTTTATCGGGCAGGTGGAATACCATGCTCCCGGTGATTTTCCGGCCAAGCTTATCTTCTTTGCAAACGGTGAACTATACGAAATCGTCTACGCAGCTTCCGGCCAGGAGGCCCTGATCAACCATGCGCTTCGGGATGACCGCAGCGGTGGACGCCGCATCATTTTGGTCGATAATCCGGAAGACATTCGCCGCATTGACTGCCCTGACATTTCCGGTTTCTGCACCGTGGATGCAGCGGGCCAGGTGCATTACTTTAAGAAAACAGGAGGAACTTGATTGGAACGAAAAATCATCTCACACCGGATTGGAAGCATTCTTGATGATATATCCCGTTTGAGCAATGCTCTTTACGCGATGGATACCACGGATATTCAGCGCTATCCGGACAACTATGAAGTCTTATCCACTGACGCCGCCCTACGGGCAGAGAAAATTGCCTGCAGGCTGCGGCATTTGATATATTCCAGCACCACCATCCACAAAGGCGATTACCTGACATCCGCCGGTATTGTACACGGAATTGAGGTTGTCTATGAGGACGGTGTACTGGAGGTCACCCTGCCCGGGCTGCTCCCAAAACGCAAGCAGAGACAAAACACTGAGTTTCTGCTCGACCCGTTCTACTTCTCATTGGAGCAATACGCCAAAGAGCATCCCATGCCCCACTTCAGCGATTGTGTGGTGTGCTTTACGCAGGTTTATGACCAGTGCCTTCCCACCCGGCGTATCCGTGACTACGACAATCTGGAAGAAAAGCAGCTTCTGGATGTCCTCTCCACCTTCGTCATGGCTGACGATACCGGCCTGCTCTGCGATGCCTACAACACCGCTGCGCTGGGCGAAAAGGACTGTACCAGAATCAGTGTCATGGAAAAAAAGCGGTTTCCCGCCTGGCTTGCTGAGCATGAAAACACCCTAAAAT
This sequence comes from Clostridiaceae bacterium, assembly GCA_902362725.1. Taxonomy (GTDB): domain Bacteria; phylum Bacillota; class Clostridia; order Lachnospirales; family Lachnospiraceae; genus Laedolimicola; species Laedolimicola ammoniilytica. The sequence continues at coordinate 24,366 of CABIXM010000005.1, forward strand.
CCATCTCGGATTTTTGAGCATTTTCAGCCATTGCTTGTCCGACCTGCCGCAACATCGTATTTCGCCCCGGATTTCGGGGCTTTTTTCTGTCGTTACACCACGGATTTTTACCGAAGTTCCTTGCAGTCTCGGTAAAAGCCACACACCACAAGGAGGTGATCACTTGGGAAATTCCCACAGCCAGACACGATGGCGTACAGGCTTCTCTCTCTGACTGCCATCTCCGGCGAGTTCCCCACAGACCAGCTTAACAGACTTCCCGGCAGTCCATATTATCTGGAGTCTGTTGTCACTGCACTGAAAAAAGACGGGCTGCTGCGTACCTATTACCGGGATAAACTGCGCGGCTACCGTCTGGGGCCGCGAGCCAAAGCCACTCTGCTGGAAAGCCGGCCGGACAGGTTTGCCAGCTACCTGACAGGAGATACCGACACCAACCGTTTGAAATGCGAAATTGACCGAAGACTCCGGCTACACCGCCTGGCAGAAACCTATGTGACCATGGATAATGCGGGTGTATGTGTGTATCGGGATGAAAAACCGGCAATTTTTGCGCCGGAGGGTTACGCTGGTGGCATGATTGTCTATCCTGCTTTTTTCAGTTCCAGAGAAGTGAAAGAAATGGGGATCGACACCACGAAGATCCGCAGTTCCCGCTCCACCGGAATACTCCTTGCGCCCTCCGGCATCTTCGTGACCTACAACAGCAGTAGCGCCCTGATGAAATGGCGCTACAAATCGGAAATGCGGGTCAAAGCATTGATCTGGAGTGTAATCTGCCAACAACGCCTGTCCTCACAGTTTCGCCATGAGGATGTTCATGGACTGATTCTGGGCAACAGCATGGATCTGGCTTATCAGATTTTGACCAGCACCGGAGGTCGCAAACATGATTTCTTCATGCTGGATGGCAGCTATGAGCATTTTCTTTATCTTACCAACGACCATCAGGGGGAGGTGACACTGGCACTATTGTGCGACCCTGGGAAAACTGCGGAGCTGGACCGTATTCTGCTCCAAGGTCTTACGGCGAGGCAACCCGGGCTGGCTATTGAGCATGACGGCATTTCACCAGATGGCTCACCAGTCCTGTTTGGCTATTTCTGCGATCTGCCCCGTATCGCACGCTTTAACACCTCTCTCGAACTATCCGAGCGCCCGGGCACACTGATCTGCTTTGACTTCCAGGCAGAGGTACTTCGCAGTTACTGCGGTTCCCGAGTGCGCTTCCAGACCATTGACTTCACAAAATTCGAGGGGAGATTGTTCCCATAAACAAGAAAAAACTGATCGTGAGCCTGATTGCAGCGCCCTTTGCCATTCTTGCAATCCTATACGCAGGCGGCTTTCTGGCACAGCTTTTGGGTAACTATGCAACCTGGAAACAGGGCGGCGGCATTCCCGGCGATGGTACTTCACCGCTGGCCGCTTCGCCCGACTTCCTTCTCTGCCTTTCCTCTGTGCTCCGACCGCCTTATGGCGTGTATGGCATTTTGATCTGCATTGGCTTGTTAGCAGTGCTGCTCATCATGGTCATGCGCATGGGATATGGTGATGCCGACGAGTATGATGAAGACCGTAATTTCTCCTACTCCGCCAAAGGCACTTATGGCACCTCCGGCTGGATGTCCCGCAAAGAGATGTCCGGCGTACTGGATCTGGTGCCCGACCTGCGCAAGCACAAGGGTATTGTACTGGGTATGCTGGATGGCAAAGCAGTCTGCATACCGGAAGATACCAGAATCAACGGCAATCTGGCAGTCTACGGCGCCAGTGGCTCCATGAAAACCCGTTCGTTTTGTATGAATCGTATTCTTCAGGCCACTGTCCGAGGCGAAAATGGCGCCGGAGAATCGCTGATCATCTGCGATCCCAAATCGGAATTGTACGAGAAGTCAAGCGAATTTCTCCGCAGCCGGGGCTATTGTGTCAAGGTATTCAACCTCGTTTCGCCTGAAAACTCAGATTCCTGGTGTTGCCTTGCCGAAGTTGAGGGACAGGAACTAATGGCTCAGCTTTTTGTAGATGTCATCATCAAGAACACCACGAACAACGGCAAGAGCGACCATTTCTGGGATGCCTGCGAGATGAATCTGCTCAAGGCCTTGGTACTGTATGTGGATCAAGGCTATGCGGAAGAAAACCGCAACATTGGCGAAGTCTACCGGCTGCTGACCCTCAATGGGGAATCCCAACTTGACACATTGCTCGAAGCGCTTCCTTCCACTCATCCTGCCAAAGCACCCTACAGCCTGTTCAAGCAGGCCAGCGACACAGTGCGAAGCGGCGTGATTATCGGTCTGGGCAGCCGCCTCCAGGTATTCCAGTCTGAACTGATCAAGAAAATTACCGCTAAGAATGAGATCGATCTGGAGCTTCCGGGTCAGCAGCCTTGTGCCTACTTCCTCGTTACCAGCGACCAGGACAGTACCTTTGATTTTCTGGCCTCGCTGTTTCTATCTTTCTGCTTCATCAAACTGGTGCGATATGCAGACCACAACTGCGAGGGTGGCAAACTGCCTGTGCCTGTCCATATCCTTGGGGAAGAACTGACAGCGTGCGGCACGATCCCCGACCTCTCCCGCCGGCTCAGCGTAATACGCTCCCGGAATATCTCCATGTCCTGTGTATTCCAAAATCTCGCAGGATTGCAGAACAGATACCCGCAGAATTTGTGGCAGGAGATCATTGGAAACTGTGACGCGCAGTTGTTTTTGGGCTGTACAGACCAGCTTACTGCCGAATTTATTTCTGCCAGGACAGGGCTTGCCTCCGTAGCAGTATCCAGTAAGTCCAAACAGCTGGGCACCTGGCGTATCTCCAACTATACACCGGAGTTTCGTGAAACCTCCGGTGTTGGAAAACGCCCTGTACTTACTCCTGATGAAGTCCTGCGACTCCCGCTGGATCAGGCACTCATCATCATCCGCGGCAAGAAGGTTCTGCAGGTAGACAAAATGGATTACTCCAAACATCCGGAAGCCAAGTATCTGCGTTCCTGCAAAGCATCTGCCCATGTGCCGGAATGGCGCCGCTTGGAAGAAGAAGCCGCCAAAACACCGCAGCCCGCGCCGAAACCGGCTCCGGCAGCAAAGAAACCGGCAAAGCGCAAAGCCACCAAACCGGCATCCCCCACAGATAAATCACCCAAAGAGGCTCCGGCTCCCAAATCTGCCGGTACGCCGGAAGGCATTATTACCACAGACAAGGATTCCATCCTGTCTTAAACAAAACTATCAAATTCATAGGAGGTTTAATCTATGGCAACCAAGAAAAAAGAACTTCTGGAACAGGACGCTCCTGTTACCGAAACCGTTATGTCGGAAAGCGAAACTCTGCTGGTCGATACCGCTCAACCTGAATCCCTTCCTGCTGACGCTGGCGATGGTCTGGATTTGAACGAACTGCTGGGGCTGATGGATCAGCCCCAGCAGGACACCTCTGGCGAAGATATGAATGAAGATCCCCTTCCTGAACTCACCGAGGAGGAAATGTTCGGGGATGCGCCTGCTGAAACAGACGATCAAAGCGCTGCTCCCACTGATATGCCGGAAGACTCTGATGTGCAGCCGCCTGATGTTTACGAAGATAACGCCGACGCTTTGCAGGAACCCCCTGCATCTCCAAAGCCCAAGCGTACCAGCCGGAAGAAGAAAGAAGCTGCTGCTCCTGAAGAACCTGTCTCAGAGGAAGTTCCTACCGAAACAACAGTGTCGGCGGATACAGCCGAAACCCTTTCTATTGCGGAGGAACCTGCTGTGGAGCCTGACGTTCCTGCTGTGGAAGAAGTTGCCGCTCCTGCACCCATTCCCTCTCCTCCCCGGCGCCAGCCCCGCCCCCAGCGCGGCGAGGCTCCCGTCCTTACCATCCGCAACCGGGATGATGTCGAGACTGCCGAAGACCGAGATGATGTAATCTGGCATGAGATCCATAATGCCTACCGTACCCGCAAGATCATCACCGGCAAGCTGGGCGGCATTGAACAGCTGGACAACCGCAAGACAGTGGCAGTTGTGGATTACAAGGGGTTCCGTGTCATTATCCCTATCAAGGAAATGATGATCAATCTGGGCCGCAGCCCTTCCGGCCAGGAATATACCGACCTTATGCTGCGCCAAAATAAGATCCTTGGCAACATGCTGGGTGCTGACATTGACTTCATCGTGCGTGGTATCGACTCCAAAACTCGCAGCGTAGTTGCCAGCCGCAAGGAGGCCATGCTGCGCAAACGCCAGATTTTCTATCTGGATACGGATGCTGCCGGTATGTACCGTGTCTATGAGGGCCGCATCGTCCAGGCGCGTGTGATTGCAGTGGCTGAAAAGGTTGTGCGCGTGGAAGTTTTCGGCGTTGAAACCTCCATCCTTGCCCGTGACCTTGCCTGGGACTGGATCGGTGACGCCCATGAGCGTTTTTCCGTAGGCGATGAGGTTCTGGTCCGTATTCTCAGCGTGCGGCGCAACAGTCTGGAGGACTTGGGCATCAAGGCTGACATCAAGAGTATTTCCGAGAATACCGACAGGGACAACCTGCAGAAGTGCCGTATCCAGGGCAAGTATGCCGGTCGTGTCACAGATGTCCACAAGGGCGTTGTCTATGTGCGCCTCTCCAACGGTGTCAATGCGGTAGCTCACTCCTGCTATGACTACCGGATGCCCGGCAAAAAGGACGATGTATCTTTTGCCGTCACCCGTCTGGATATGGAGCGGGGTGTGGCCGTAGGTATTATCACCCGGATCATCCGTCAGAACCTGTAAGCAAAGCAATGCCAGAGGAGCAGATAAACCGCTGCTCCCCTGGCTAATTTTTGTCCACAGTTTTTATGACACCAGTGTCATACTGCACTTACTCAAGCGCAAGCAATACCTCTCCAAGTTTCTTCCACTGCTCTACCACAAAACCAAAAGACAATGCATCTTCTTCCGCAAAAACATAGTTGCGCTGCATATTCTGATAGTCCTTACGAAGTGCCTCATTATCAGAAAACCCTCTGAGCAACTGAAAATCAGAAAACTTCTTTTCCGCCAGATCACTGCCTGTTCTTCGGGTCTCTTCCAGTCTTTTATACCCCAGCATCTCAAGGAATGTCTGCTGATTTTGAATCATTTCCTGAATCTGCTCTAAATCAAACATGACGCTGACATCGTAAAGATGTTTTGCCACATCAAAATACATCTTACGCTCATAATAGAATTCAGCAGCAAAAATCTTGTCGGCAAAAATCCTCTCTAACCGAATTGTGTTAATCATGAAAGGGGCAACATTATATTGTGACTGAAGAATATTTCGCTGTTCTTCGGTAGCATAAGTGTAAAGTATCGGTTCAATTTCAAGCGGTGTAAAAGGCTCGCTGACGGTAAAGGATGTACCTTCTACTTTGACATACCCAAACCGTTGGAGCGGATCATCCGAGTCAACGCCTACAAGCGGAGTATAATCATAGACAGTTGTGATACTACCTTTCCGATCATCTTCGAGATCCTTTCTGGATGTGCGTGGTAGGGCCTGATATTTCTTTGTTGCCATCTCCAGCCGTTTCTTAGCCTGGCTGTTACTGCAATTATCGATGCACACCGTCAAGTCAATATCCTCTGAAAACCGGCGGATACTTTTCTGTGCTTTATACAAGGCCGTTCCGCCTTTAAAATAGGCTGGCAGCGTTACCTGTTTCCCTGCTAACTCCCTCAACAGTAGTGTAACATAATAGTCCTTCTCCAAAATATCAGCCCTAATGCTGCTAGCCTCATGGATTAAATTGATAATATTCAAAAAAGCAAATTTATCCTCGTGCAATTTCATAACTACCCTCCAACAAAATGTCTATGGTCCGAAGCAAAGTTTTTTGCCCATAATATTTTCTGGCCATCAGAATCAACATCTCAGTTTTCAATGTGAATTCCTCAACAGTAGCTCTTACCACATCAATCGGCTTTGCAGTATCTACTGGTGCCATATCCAGTTCTCTGATTGCATCCAAAATTTGCAAATACCGAAAATTGTCAGAATTAACTACGATAGGCGGTTTCCGAATCTCAATCTGCATTCCTTCCGGAACTCGTTTTGTATGCAGGTTGGTTGCAATGCATCTCCTTCTTGGCATTTGAGAAACAAGACCAATGCGATTTAATGCCGACAATCCTGTTTCATATCCAATTATCTCGTTTTCTTTCCGAAGTAATTGCTTACAAAAAAGTGTTTCTTTATCCGGAGTATAATATCCAAATGCTGTTTTCACCCTCCTGCAGTAAATCCCTTTGGTTAGACGCATAATCTGCCCCTCTTTTTCAAGCCGGGCCATATTTACATTGACTGTCTTTTTTACCATCGCCGCATCAAGTAAAAGTCGCTCCGCCACATACTGTGCGACCTGTTCGGTTGTAATTGTTTGATCTGGCTCCAGAGCAGTCAGATACTGCATGATCAAATCTCGGTACTTTATCTTTTCCATACAGATCTCCTTTCTGTTGCACTTGTTATTATAATACTCAATTTTTCTTTATTTTATGTATTCATAATAACACTTTTTCTTGTTGCAGTCAATGGGAGAAAAAAACAGATATACTCCAAGTCCAGTTTCTCATTTTCAGTTACATCTTCCTACACACTGAACATGGCAGAGGAATCTGATGGCACCAACAGTTATTTCAAACTGATTGGCATAGTAAAAGAGGTGCTGGATGAAGGAACACCCCTTGTAGTAGACGAACTGGACGCTCATCTGCATCCCCTCCTGACAAAGCATCTAGTCTCACTTTTTAACAGCGTGGAATTCAATCCAAATGGGGCCCAGTTGATTTTCACATCACACAATACCAATCTTCTTGACTTGGATGTGCTGAGGAGAGATCAGATCTGGTTTGCCGAAAAAGATGAACTGACCGCTGCTACCGATCTGTTCTCTCTCCAAGCTTTTTCTATTCGTAAAGATACCAAGCTGGAAAAAGGCTATTTGATTGGACATTATGGTGCGATTCCTTTTATTAAGGGTGGGCTGTAATTGGCAGAAAATTGTCTCTACATTGGCACAGTCCTGCCCTTTCGCCGTAAATCCATATCTGTTATACTTGGTACAGTCAAAACTTTGCATAGCAGCCGCTCCGGTTTGGAGCGGCTGTTTTCAATTTAAGTAAAGGTGGTGGTTTCTATTCTCTTTCAAAAAGCCCGGAAGATGCTGAACAACGAACGGGGCGAGGCCAACTATTTCAGTACGGTGGTCTTTATCTTCATTGCCGTCCTGCTTCTTGCCTTCATTATTGACCTGTTCAGCATCATTTCCACCAAGCAGGAACTTGACCATGCCGCCGATCAGATGGTCAAACAGATCCAGCTTTCCGGCGGCGTCAACGGCGAGACCGATGAGCTGTTTGAATTTTTGAGTTCTCAGATCGAAGGAGCCGAAAATATTTCCTACTCCATTGACGCTACCTACACATCACCCAGGCCATCCGGTATGACAAATGCCATCCAGTTGGGCACCCCCTTCTTCATTACTATCGAGGGAGATGCCAAACTGGGTGGGTTCTGGAATTTTGACCTGGTAAACATCACAGTGGTTGCCCGTGGCAGCGGCGTCAGTGAGCACTACTGGAAGTGAGGTGACCTATGAAACGCATATTCCTGCGGCTGAAACAGTCGCTGCGAAACGAACGGGGCGAGATCACCTTTTTCGCCTGCTTTTTTGTGGTAGGTATCGTGATGCTGATCTCCTTCCTGCTCCTGTACGCTTCCATCCGGATCACCTGCATCAACATCCGCAATGGCGCTAAAATGGAGTTAAATAACCTCAGCGGCACAATTTATGCAGACACCTACCGCTCCCAGCGTGAAACCAACTTTGAAGAGTACCTAAATACCCTTTACTCCAGCAATGATTATACCGACATGCTGGAGGCTACAGTAGCAGGCGGCCTGGACTCCAAGATTCCGCTTTCAACGGAGGATTACAAGGTTTCCGACATCAGCCTGGAGTTCAATGTAGAGGATGGACGGGTTGAGTACATCTTTTACTGTGATGTGGAGTTCTATGTGCAGATGTTCGGTCACAGTTATCCGGCTATCACCCAACGGGTGGAGCTGACAGGCTACCACAACACAAAATTCTAACAATACTGTTGAAAGCCCGGCACATTCTACCGTATAGGCTTTATATAACAGCAAAAAAGGAGTGTATGTAAAATATGAAGAAGTTTTTCCAATCCAAAGGCTTTATTGTTTCCTCGCTGGCTCTCCTCTGCGTCTCTATTCTGGGTGTCTGCTGGTTCGTAAGCCGCGACCGTACCGGAGATTTTAGACCGGATGAATCTCCACCCAGCAGCGTCACCGGCGATTGGTCAGATGGCGGCACACAGACAGATGGTGATAATGGAGCAGATGCTTATGCCCCCGGCCAGTCCACAGACGCCAAAGAAGAATATCCCAAAGTAACCTCCCAAACGGAGGATGAGGTTGTGATCGACTTCACTGACACCGAAAAGCCTAAAGAAACACCTCCTCCGGTGCCGGAAGGTAAGACCGAAATCAAAGATCCTGGTCAGGAGCATACCGTCAATCCTGACCCGTCAGTTCCGGAGGTCACTGCCCCACCCGCCGAGCAAACGCCGCCCAGCAATGACCCGGTTCCCGGCTCCAGCAACGGAAATGGAGCTGTATACGATCCAGTGTTTGGCTGGGTTGTTCCCGGCAATGTACAGCAGTCCACCGGTGACAGCGATGGGGATCTGAACAAACAGGTCGGCAATATGGGCTGATTTACTACAACTGAATATGACACTACTTGGCCGTCACAGGATTGTGGCGGCCTTCCTATTTTCAAAAGGAATGGAGCGTGATGTATTTGAAACGACTTCTCGCCTTCCTATGCTGCTTTACCCTTGTTTTCTGTCTATTCCCCTCCTCTGCCTTTGCATCGGGCGGAAATGGAAACATAGATGGCGGCGGTGGCAGCATGGGTCAGGGCACAAGCAGCAACTTCTGGAACTCAGGCAACGATGGCGTTCGCATTACTGTTGTTGACGCATCCAGTGGAACTGCCGTATCTTCGCCGCTGGACTTTTCAAACCGGACGCAGAAAACCAGTCTTCTCCATTTTGGTAAAGTCAACAAGCTGCAATATCTGGGCGGCACCGGCCTCTCCCTTCAGTCCGGCGTTGCCTATTCCTGCATTAGACCTACACAGTCTATGCCCACCATCGTCAGCAGCAAGGGGCAGAGCAACATCGAAGCCATCAAACGGTATTTCTGTTCTGAATATGCGTGCATGATGGTCGCTCAGGCAGCCGGCGTCGATTATGAACGGATGATTGCCGGCGAGTACAAGCTTCTGATTGAACCCATTGCCTACTTCACTCACAACGGTCAGTATTACTGCATGACAGCTACTGAGGCCGGCCTGTATGATCAGATGTCCGGCGGCAATCTGCGGAAAACCATGACCTCGCTTACCCATAAAAATCTGCCGCTGTCAATGTTCCTGGAATTCAGCGACCTTGGCATCTCCGTCTGGACAGGCAACACCACTGGAAAGCAGAACAATTCCGACATCATCAGCACCCTTGGCGTTGGTATCGTCTGGTTTGATGAAGCTCCGCCGGAAGGAGAAATTGAGGCCCCTGATGTCGAATACCGAGTGGACACGGATGTGATCACCGCCGTCACACTACGGACGGACCAAGATCTGACGCCGGATAATCCGGCATCGGTTACCTTCCATATCCTCGGCACCACCTACCGGGTCAATGATATAGTGATCCCCGCCGGTGACAGTCAGGTAGTCTGGGTCAAATGGCATACTCCCTCCACACCCCAGACCATAACCATTACAGTATCTGTCAGCGGCGCCTATACCGCCCAGGATACCTTTGTCGCAAAGATCGTGGACCTGAATGAACACATTCCGCCTGACCCTGTGGCAACCGACACGAATCCCGGCTACTCTGTGCCGCCCCTGCCCAATGAAACGCAGAAGCTCACTGCCAACTGGGGCGTCTGGAGCTGCTACTGGGTGCCTGTATGGGTATGGTGCGACCACGGTGAAGATGGCGGTCACTGGGTCGATGAAGGATATTGGGAATACGAATATACGGGCTACTCCGCTTCCATCAGCGGCGAGATGTCTCTAATGCCAGATGATATTGTACCCACAGCATCCGGCAAGACGATGAAAAGCGGGTACGGCGTTAAAACCGAAGTGCGGGCAACGCTGTCAACAGATGCCCCGACCAGCCACATTACTTATCCCCAAACTGCCTTTTCCGTATTTCCTGAGTTCCAGTATCAGACCTATCTGCGGCTTCTGCAGCGTTCCGGCGGCCAAAGTGCAAAATTCATCTTTAAGCCCAACGAGTTTTCCACCTATGACCGGACAGTGCATTTCACACCGCTGTGGTTCCCCGATGCCACCGACTACACCATCTATACACAGGTGTGGGATACCTGGACTCCTGACGGTATGTTATCCATCAACCTAAATGACTATGTTTCGATCCAAGGGAGCCTTTATGATGACTGGTATACCAATCGAGAATAACCTCTGGACAGCTTACCTGCTTACCATATTTTTTGTGGTGGCCGGCTTTGCTGTCTACGATGTGCTTTACAGACGGGTGCCTGACCGGGCACTCGTCTTTTTTATCCCCTTAGCTGCCCTGGCGCCGGTCCTTCAAGGGTATTTCCTGTTAAATCATGGACTTCCGCCGCTCTTTCTCTGGCCGGTCGCTACCCATGCTCTGGTAGGTGCCCTGCTCGGCTTTTGTATTCCATTGGCAGCTGCACTGGCAACAAACGGCACTGGTCTGGGCGGCGGGGATATCAAGTTCTGCGGGATATTAGGGCTGGTCTACGGTCCTTCCGGCATGGCGCTGGTCTTTCTGACTGCAGCTGTTACCGCAATGCCTGTGATCTTTCTTCTCAGGCGGCTTTACCGAACCGGGCAGCCCCTTGCTATCCCGTTCCTGCCATTTCTCGCCTGCGGCTGCTGTACAGCGACCTTGGCCCAACTATTTTTAAGATAGGAGACAACGCTTATGAAACTCAATAACCGATTCATCTTCGGTATCCTTTCTCTGCTGCTGGCGGCGGTTATCGCCTTTGTGGCACTTCCAACCATCGCCCGTCAGACCAATGGAAAGGAGGAAATCGTCCGCATTACCCAGCCGGTATTGAAAGGCGAACAAATCTCGTCAGAAAATGCCGAGGTGGTTGAGGTAGGCGGCTATAACCTCCCCTCCAACATCGCCCATCAGCTCTCTGATGTAAATGGTCTTTACGCTACCGCCGACTTGGCTGTGGGTGACTATATCCTTACCAGCAAGATCAGCTCTGTACCGGTTTCGTCCGATGTGGCGCTCAACAGCATCCCTTCCGGTAAGGTCGCTATCTCGCTGACCGTTAAAACACTTGCTTCCGGCCTCTCTGACAAGCTTCAGCCCGGTGACATCATCCGTATTTACCACTTTCTTGATACGGCGGCCGAAGTACCGGAACTGCGTTTTGTCAAAGTATTGTCCGTCACAGACTCAGACGGCATCAATGTGGATAATGCCAAGGAGCCCACGGAGGATGAAGAAAAGCAGCAGTCAGCCACCATCACTGTGCTGGCAAGCCCTGAACAGGCGAAGATCATTACCGGTCTTGAAAATGACGGCGTAGCTCATGTGGCTCTTATCTCCCGCAACAATGACAAACTGGCAGATGAGCTGCTTGCCGAGCAGGATAAGACTCTGCAGGAAATCTACTTCCCCGAAACTTTGATTGAGGAAGAAGCTGCAGATGCGGAAAATTCTGATGTTGAAAGTGAACCCCAGGAAACGGAAACTGCAGAGTCTGCACAATCCACTAATGAAACTGCACCCTCGGCAGAATAATCAAATCAAGGAAGGAGGATCTTCGTTATGGGTAAAGTTATCACCGTCTGGGGAAGCCCCGGCAGCGGCAAATCCATGTTCTGCTGTATTCTGGCCAAAGCCCTGACCCGGGACAAGCGGAAAGCCATCATTATCAATGCCGATATGAATGTCCCTATGCTGCCGGTCTGGCTACCGGAGCAGATCATCCAGACCAATACCTCTATCGGCCAGGTTTTGAGCAGTGTGGAGATTGATACATCTCTGGTCGCCAGTCATGTGACAGTGCTGAAAAACTATCCCTTCATTGGGATGATGGGCTATGCGGCAGGAGAAAACCCGCTGAGCTACCCAGAGGTCAAATATACCATGGTACTGCAGCTCATTCATGCTGCCGCCAAACTGGTAGATTTCGTCATTCTGGACTGCAGCACCAGCATGACCAATGTGTTCACTCCCGCCGCCATTGAAGCCGGCGATGTGGTCATCCGTATCCTCACCCCGGACCTAAAGGGCATCAACTACCTGAAAGCCCATCAACCTCTGCTTGTGGACGAGCGCTTCCGGTTTTCTGAGCATATGACATTCGCCGGTCTGGCCCGTCCCTTCCACGCCTTGGATGAAATGGGCTATATCATTGGCGGGTTTGACGGCCTGCTTCCCTACAGTAAGGAGATCGACCGCTGTGCTACCGAAGGCGGTATGTTCAAGGCTATCACCTACTGTAACCCCAAATACACTGCTTCACTGAACAAGGTACTGGAAATTCTGGAGCAAATGGAACTGGCCGAACAGTCAGAGGATGATGCAGCGTATGAATGTGAGGAGGATGCCGATGAGTAATTTGAATGATATATTCTTCACACCGGCCGCCAATCAGGAGCTGACCTATGACCAGGTACTGGAGGATGTACAGCGGTATTTTGCCGAAAACCATGCCTCCACCATTGCTGAAGCTGGGGAAGGCAATGCAGAGCGTGCCACAAGCCTGCTGAAAGAACTGATGGAACACTACATTGTCAAACGCAAATATGCCCTTGACGGGCTCTCTACAAAAGAACTGTGTTCCAAGCTCTATGAAGACATGGCCGGCTACTCCTTTTTGAAGAAATGGATCTATAAGCCTGGTGTTGAGGAGGTCAACATCAACGCCTACAACGACATTGAAGTGATCGAATCCAGTGGGCGCAGTATCAAGATCTCTGATAAATTCAGTTCGCCCCAGCACGCCATCGATGTGATCCGCCGAATGCTCAACGCCTGCGGCATGGTCATTGATGATACTATGCCCAGCATTGTGGGATTTCTGGACAAAAACATCCGTATTTCAGTGGACAAAACTCCCATTGTGGATGCAGATGTAGGCGTCAATGCCTCCATCCGTATTGTCAACCAGCAGACCGTCAGTGAAGAAAAACTGCTGAACTCCGGCAGTGCCACCGCTGAAATGCTTCACTTTCTGACTGCCTGTATACGATATGGGGTGTCCGTCTGCATTGCCGGCTCCACCGGCTCCGGCAAGACCACGATCATGGCCTGGCTGCTGTCCAATGTGCCCAATAACCGGCGCCTTATTACCATTGAAGAAGGCAGCCGCGAATTTGATCTGGTCAAGCGGGATGCACAGGGCAATATCCTCAATTCCGTGGTACATCTGCTGACCCGCCCCAGCGAGAACCCTGCGCTGAACATCAATCAGGATTTTCTTCTGGAGCGGGTGCTGCGTAAGCATCCGGATGTCATCGGTGTAGGTGAAATGCGGTCAGCGGCAGAAAGCCTGTCCGCAGCCGAAAGTTCCCGCACCGGCCATACCGTATGTACCACCATCCACTCCAATTCCTGCAACAGTACTTACCGCAGGATGATGACCCTTGCCAAACGCAAGTACAACATGGATGACTCCATCCTCATGCAGATCATGGTAGAGGCGTATCCCATCATCGTCTTTACCAAGCAGCTGGAGGACCGTTCCCGTAAGATCATGGAAATCATCGAGGGCGAGGACTACCAGGACGGGCGGTTGATCGCCCATTCCCTATACAAATATGAAGTGGAGGACAATGTAACTGATGACCGTGGTGAAACCCGTGTGGTGGGGCACCATAAAAAAATCGGCTTGATCTCCGATTCCTTGAAGAAAAGGCTGTTGGACAATGGCATTTCCAACAAGGAATTGGAAGAATTCATGCAGCCGCCAAAGGAGGTGGGTTAATTGCAATGGATCTATCTTATCTGTTTTATCCTGCTCAGTGCTGGGCTTTTGGCTCTGTTTGGTGTGAAGCCGGGTGATTTTATTGACGCCCTCTTCCGCTCCCAGCGAAAATCCGCCACCTTGTCTGATGAACTGAATGTTCTTCTGGGCACACCAGCCAAGGGTTTTTTTAATCAGGATTACGAACTGAAACAGATCTTGAAGGGTACCGGACGGGCGGACCGCTATGAGGCAATAAAACGACTGTCCCTGATTCTGTTCGCTGTGGGGGCTGTGCTGGCTCTTTTGATTGGGAATGTGTACATGGTGCCCATTCTGGGTATCGGTTTTTCCCTTATACCGATCTGGTATCTGCGCAGCACTGCCGCCAGCTATAAAAAGCATCTGAATGAAGAACTGGAAACCGCTATTTCCATCATCACGACTTCCTACCTGCGCACCGAGGATCTGATCCGTTCTGTCAAGGAAAACCTGCCCTATATCAATGAGCCGGTAAAAGCCAACTTTGAAGCCTTCGTTTATGAAGCGGAATTGATCAATGCCAACATCACCAGTGCTATCAACAGCCTGAAGATGAAGATTCCCAACCGGGTCTTCCATGAATGGTGCGGTACCCTCATCCAATGCCAGTCCGACCGCAGTATGAAGAATACCCTGCCTACCATCAACCAGAAATTCTCCGATGTGCGTGTGGTGCAGTCGGAACTGGAGGCAATGATGCAAGGACCGCGGCGTGAAGCCATCACCATGATATTTCTGGTTATCGCCAATGTGCCGATGCTCTATTTCTTGAATGAGGATTGGTTCCACACCCTTATCTTCACCACACCGGGCAAAATTGCACTGGCAATCTGTGCAGCCATCATCCTGTTTGCGCTGACCCAGATTATGAAACTGAGCAAGCCCATCGAATATGGAGGTGATAGCGTATGACCTTTCTGGCGCTCATCGCCATCATCTTCTTCGGTTTTGCTGTCTACAACCTGACCTGTGCCTTTGTGGACATCCCGACCAAGAAGACCTCACAAATGATGATGCTCTCCCGCAAACAGCAGGGCACCAAAAATGAAAAGCTGCTTGATGTCTATGTGACAAAAATCGCCGGTTGGATCGCCCCTTATTTGCGGCTGGACCGGCTCAAGCGCAATAAGGTGCAACGCGCTCTGGACATTGCAGGTCTGCAGCTTACCCCGGAGGTCTATACAGCCAGAGCCTGGGTAACTGCAGGGGCAGTTGGCCTGTGTGCCATCCCCATGGCATTTCTTATTCCGCTGCTGGTACCTATTTTGATTGGCCTTGCGGTAGCGCTGTGGTTTTCAACCTACTATGCAGCCTTTGATTTTGTTAAAAAGCGCCGCAAACTGATCGAGGGAGAGATCCCCCGATTTGCTTTGACCGTCGGCCAGAGCCTTGAAAATGACAGGGATGTACTTAAAATTCTGACTTCCTACCGCCGTGTGGCTGGGAAAGACTTCGGCGCCGAGCTGGATCAGACCATTGCTGATATGAAGACCGGCAACTATGAAAATGCCCTCATTCGATTTGAAACCCGCATTGGCAGCCCCATGCTGTCCGATGTGATCCGTGGCCTGATTGGTGTCCTGCGCGGCGATGATCAGCGGATGTACTTCAAAATGATTACTTTCGATATGCGCCAGATCGAGCAGAACAATCTGAAGAAGGAAGCTGCCAAACGTCCCAAAAAGATTCAGCGTTACTCTATGATGATGCTGATTTGCATTATGATTATCTATCTGGTGGTGCTCTGTACCGAGGTTATGAGTTCGCTCGGGGCGTTCTTTGGCTAATTGGTATCCGACCCGGTACTTCCGGGCGTTTTCATACCTGCTCCTCATATGGAAGACAAATACACAGGGAGGTGAGCGTTTGTACCCAAGCGATTTTCCATAGCGACAGGCACATTATTTCCATTGGTCCTAACTGAGCCGGTCTGTTTCATCAGCCCGGCTTCATTTTTTACAGGAGAATGCCTATGCCCAAAAAGAAATTTTATCCGCCGAATGATACCGGCACCAAAAAACGCCGATTTCGTTGCTTGCTGTTCCAGCGGCCTAAAGCATATCCGAACCGGCCCCGTTCCAACAAAAACAATCTGATCAAGCCTATCCGCCGCGCTTAACAGACGGTGGACTTGATATACCTACCCAACCACAAATCAAACACATAACAGGAGGTTAACCATGAGAAAATTCACGACCCGTATCTATACCAAAGCCAACTATCTGCTCAACCGCGGCCGTATGGCATTGTCCAATCAGCGCGGCGATTTTTACATTTCGGATGCCGTCAAGATCATTATCGCCGTAGTTTTGGGTGCGCTGCTCCTGGCGGCTCTGACCCTCATCTTCAACGATACGGTCATCCCCCGCATCACTGAAGAGATTGAAAGTCTGTTCTCCTAAGCACCAAATCAGGGGCCAGTTTGCAGAACTTCTGCAGCTGGCCCCTTTTTTATTTGCAGATAACGACTAATGGAGGTGAAAGCATGAATCAAAAACCGTGTCAGTTCTATTCCTTTCTGCAGGCAGTCCGGGGTAACTGGCGCAACGCCCTGTTCATCCGCTGCAGCGGTTCACTTTGTCCAATGATCCGGCAGGCATCCTGTGAGGGGTTCCTGATGGCAGCAGACGCAGGCTGTCAGCCGATCTTTCTGTCCGTCCAGACAGTGCGGAAGCTGAGTGGAGAAGCAGTGGACCCCGAAGAATGCTCTGCAATTCTGGAGTGCCGCTCGTTCCGGACTGCTTATACCAAGTTTCTGGAATGGCATACCTCTTCGGACCATGTATGTCCGTTTTTACAGCTATGCCCAGACCGGGATACCTACTTCGGATGATTCTGCCTGTTAAGACGCAATGCCGCCGTCATCGGCGCGTAATGGAGGTGATTTTATTGAAACAAAAGCAAATCAAATGTCCTTATTGTCATGCTCACGCTTCTCTTCGGCCTGCAAGCCTTGTGTATGGATCTACTCCACAGACCAGAGGAAAATTCCTGTATGTCTGCGACAGATGGCCGGCCTGCAATGCCTATGTCAGTGCTCATGAGCGCACATTGCTCCCCATGGGGACACTGGCGAATGGCGATCTGCGCCACAAACGCATTCTGGCCCATCGTGCCCTAAAAAAACTGCAGCAGGACTGCCATATGGAAAAATGGGAGGTCTATATCTGGCTGCAAGCCAAACTGGGGCTTGATGCACACCAGACCCACATCGGCCAGTTTTCCGAATATATGTGTGAGCAAGTCATTTCCCTCTGTCAGCAGGCTCCGGCGTACACATCCGGGCGTGCTGCCTGAACGGAGGTGAAGCCTGATGAAGCAAAACTTTAAGCTTACCAAAGACCAGCAGACACTGGTAGAAAAAAACCTATCCATCGTTCACTGGGTCATTGTCAACAACATCCATGTAAATCCCGGCATCTGTGGTCTGGAGTACGGAGATCTGTTTCAGGAAGGATGCCTGTGGCTCTGCAAGGCCGCTTTTACCTACAATGCCGGACAGGCGCAGTTTTCAACCTACGCCAAAAAGGTTGTGAAAAATGGACTCCTCTCCTACTGCCGAAAAATCTGTAGTCAGGGGCGGCACATCAGTCGGCTGATCATCGGAGAACAGGGCGAGCTGGCCGCAGATGGAGAGCAGGTAGACCAGCCGGATGACCATTTTGACTCCCACCTTTCTCGTCTGGAGACCCTTGATCTGCTGGAAGCCAGCAAACAGAACTATCAGGGCGTTGCCAGACTTGGCATCGAAGCACTGGCGCTGAAGGTTCAGGGAATGCGCATTACAGACATCGCCGCCCTCTATCAAGTCCCTCCTTCCCATGTGGGCGCCTGGATCTCCCGCTCCCTGGAAAAACTTCGCAATGACCCTGACTTTTTAACCTGCCTGCTTTGATCTGTTGAAAATCAGCATCAATAACAGTAAGGGATATGTATAAAAAGGAGGTATCGAAATATGGCAATCAAAACCCTATACACTGCGGTCGGCCGGTTTGAACGAAGGACAAACGGCTGCAACCGCAGTTGTCCAATCATCCTGTTAGGCGGTCAGGAGTACATGGCCGATATGCAGGAAATGGTGATTTGGAGCATGCTCAACTGGAGAATCCTGCGCTGGGATGACATCGCACAAGAATACGAAAAGCTAGCCACCGCATCCGGTTACTGTACCGAGCGTTCTTGGGAAGACTGTACAAACCGACTGCTTACCCGCGGTCTTCTGGTATCCGGCAGCGGTGAAACAGAATACGATGCTCTGTATGACCTGCTTGGTTCGCTCAGCATTATCCCAACCAGCGGACCGTTCTTCCTCCGGCTCGCCTCTTTTGTCAAGCTGACGCTGCTGGCACATGTTCCGGTATCCGCTGCGCGGAAACTGTTCCAGAAAGATAAACGCACCAAATACGAAGTTCTGGTCATGCGCCTTGCCGGCCAAGCCCTGCTCTCCACTGCAGAGATCATCAAGTGCATAGATAAAAATATTTCCCGCCTCCCCAATGAATGTGCGCTTTTGGATTCCCTCTACGGAGATGAAACGACCACCAGTGACAACATTGCCAGCATGGTCAAAATCAGCCAGAGCAGCAAGCCAGTGACATTAGCCGTTGCCAATCTTTATCTGCGGCAGCAGATTATCTTTGAGAGGGTATGAGCATGATGAAACAATGGACTCTTTTTCCCACCGTATTGCAGCGAAAGTTTCTGCTCACTCTGCTGGCCGGAATCGCCAGTGCGGGAATCAGCGTCATCATCTGCGTGGCGACTAAAGATCATATCCTGCTGGCATTGGGGATTGTCGTACTCTGCGCCTGTCTTATATCCTGTCGATGGATCTGGGCGACTGCAGCACATAAGAACTACGAGGTAGTGGAAGGCATCTGCGCCGGTATCAGTACACCTATGCTCCGCCACTACCGCAAAGTACATCTGATAGACAGCCATGGTATAGAGATCACACTGCTTCTCAGTAAATCGGCCCGGCTTAAAATAGGCGCACCCTACCGATTTTACTTTCAGAAAGGGGCGCGGCCTGCCGTGGGAAATGACTATCTGGACGCAGCCCTTTCAACGAACAGCTTTTTGGGCTATGAAGCAATCAGCGAGCCGGAGTAACATCCCGATCCGTCCTCTGAATCCTAAAAATGCGAGGTGGTTTTGAGCCACCTCGCTTTCTTAAAGGGCATTTTGCAAATCACAATGACCAACGCCTGATTTCCTTATATTTTGCAGAATACATTCCTTCTGTCCCTATTTATTGGGTAGATCAAGGAAAGGAGGGTTTCCTATGTATAAGCCCCATACCATCGAACAATATAAAGTCTATCGCTTTCTGGAAGAAAACTTTGCGCTGGAGCATTTCCTGCTCGCTCCTTTGTCGCGCTTCGGACTGATGCTGGCGGACAAAACCGGTGAAAAAATCGCGTTTGCCTTTCTCAATGACTGTGTACAGGAAATACCTATACCAGCTCCAGCTGCTCCAGAAACAGTAATCGCTTTTCTAAAGCAATTCCGCAGCCTTACGCCCCGCCCAGTCGTCCATGACTTTGAAGCGCTGACCCGCTGGTGGCTGGACAATCCCAACCCGCTTACCTACCAGCAGGCACTTGGTATGTCCGATGATCTCTACCACCATTTTCTGTCCCATCCTTTGATCAGTGAAGATGACGCCCTTCGGCTGGCACGCAAAGGACTCGTTACCGAATCGGAATATGATGACCTGCAGCTATGGTATTTCAACGGCCATACAATGTCCTGCTGGTTTGGTCCTCTGGGAGTAGATGGCACCGGAAGCCTATACGGCCTGACCTTTGACTATCAAACGGCATCCCCAACAAAGACTCAGTTCTACCTATTGGATGACTACTACCGCGTTATGAACCATCTTACAGAGTAAAACCTTTTCAACTACTACATATCGTACTTGTCGCTGGCTATAAATCTATATATAGTGTTTTACATCTTGACAGGCACAAGATGCAGTGCTATACTGTATCTGTAATTGATTTTTGTGCGTATCCCATTTGGGAATACAGGTCTTTTTGATCTGTACCGTAGGCCAAAAGCCTGCATTGCACACGCTGTTAAGTTTGTATGCAAGTGTCAGTGATTTTTTGCGCCCTTTTAGGGTCGAAAAACTGCTGGCACTTTTTTATATAGATAATAATGCCAATGGCAGAAAGGAGTGTTATGGCACAGATTTTTGTGTTCGGGCGCGTCATGAACGACCTCGTACCCAAAGAAAGCCAGTCCAAACAAAGCTATGTATGCTTTGATCTGATGGAACGCACCAAAAACTGGACGCAGTTCTATCAGGTGTGGGCCTGGGATGCAGATGTCACCCGGCTCATGCAATTCAAGGTCAAAAAAGGCAGTATGATCTGGCTTGCCGGCTCACAGCGGCTGGTAGATGTTCGCATGAAGGACGGCAAATTGGAAAAGAAACTGAAGGTCAGTCTAAATGACTTCGGTTTTCTCCCCAAACAGCCCGCCGCGGCGAACAGACAAGAGAATGACCCGGACATTACGGCGGAACCCGCACTGCCTCCCGCGGAGGTATTGGACGGTGACCGTGAATCCCTGCCGGAGTAGTTTACTTCGGCTCCTAAGAGGGACCGTATCAAGTTTTTCAGAATGAAACTGAAAGCTTGGTGCGGTCCCTCTTTTTTTGTTTTCCAACAAATTCAGAAAAAAGGATGGTATCAAACATGAATAATGACAGAGGACTTTTGAGTGGCAGCATCACGATCCTGATTGGTGCGGTCATCGCAATTATGGCTCTCGTGCGCAGGCCCTGGCAGATCTGGCTGCTGCTGGGCGTTTTCACTCTCTGGGGACTGTGGGTAGTTTTGATCCTGCTTCTCCCCTATATGCAGCAGGCCCAACGGCGTCGCCAGCGTCAACAGCGCACCAGACAGCTCCATGCAGAAGGCATCCAAACACGAAGTTTTGAGATTCCTGACTTGGGCGGCACCAACTCCGATGACCTTCTGGTGCGCCACACCAACCATCGTATTCTGGCATATCTGCGCTCCGCTTATCCGCAAGCCACCTTCGAGTGGTGTGAAAAGCAGCCGGAGCAGCTGATCCGCAATGGCGGTACCGGCCGAATCCGTGTGTTTGGCATTGACGAGTTTGATCACGCCGATGTGACACTGGATCAGAACGCCAATATCAAATGCGATATGGTCAAAATCGTTCCGCTGTCCAAGGTCGGCGGAGAAACTAACGAGGATGATGCAACACCTCCGAACAGGCAGCCTGTTGATCCCCGTATCTGGTATGAAACGCAAGGACGCTCTGTACTGGAAGCACTGATCTCCGACCTTAATTCCCGTGGGCACAGTAAACTGACGCTTCGGGAAGACGGTGATATCTGCATTGAGCAGGGCGAAGATGCTGTTTCTCAGGAGCATCTGAACAACTTTCCCCAGAAGGTCTACTGGCCCCGTCTGGCAGAGGTTCTGGAAAGCAATGGTCTGGCCGCTGAAGTCACTGCCCAGGGCATTCAGGTGTCCTGGTAATGCTTCTGCTGCCAAGGAACACAGAGAAAGGAGTGAACTTGACGAATGAAATCAGGACTTACCATCGTGGAAATGGCACAGCAGATTGAACGCCAATCCAAACTCAAGCAAGACTATTTGCTTGATACCCGTCGGCTTCAAGTAGAACCTTTTGGTTCTCAACTTTATCTCCACACCTTTGATGACCACGATGACCCACTGGTGGAGCCACTGGAGATCAACCAGATCGCCCATCGGCAGATCGGCACACATCTGAAGATTCCGGCTGCTTACTATGACCGTATGCTTTCCGATTATCCGGAACTGCTGGCGGAGAATGTGAATTCCTGGTTCCAGCGGGAACCGACCCAGCGTATGGTCCGCACCCTGGATGGCACTGTACGGGCGTTTTTGAGCAACCGCTATCGCCGCATTGACAACCTGGACATTGCAGAAATCGTCCTTCCTGTCATTCAGCAAATGGAGGACGCCTATTTTGAAAGCTGCCAGATCACGGACAGCCGTATGTACATCAAGGTAGTCAACAAGCGGCTTGAAGCCGAAGTTGTACCCGGTGACATCGTGCAGTCCGGCGTTATCATCAGCAATAGTGAGGTTGGACTGGGTTCCGTCAACATCCAGCCTTTGGTCTATCGGCTGGTATGCAGTAACGGCATGGTTGTCAACGATGCCCAGACTCGCCGTACTCACATCGGACGGGTCAATGAGGCAGACGAAAACTTCCAACTGTTCTCACAGGAGACATTGGCCGCTGATGACCACGCATTTGCCATGAAGATCAAGGATACCGTGATGGCCGCCGTGGATGAAACACGGTTTACACGGGTAGTCGGCATGATGCGTGAAGCCACAACCGTCCAGATGAATACCACTGATATTCCCAGTGTTGTCCGTCTGGCAAGCAAGGATTTCAATATCACCGAGGAAGAAAGCACCGGCGTTCTGCAGCGTCTGATTGAAGGCAAGGATCTGACCCTCTATGGGCTATCCAATGCCGTAACACGCTTTAGTCAGGATGTGGACAGCTATGACCGCGCCACTGCCCTGGAGGGGATCGGATACAATATCCTGTCCATGCCCCGGCAGCAGTGGAACCGTATCAATCAGATGGCCGCCTGACCATCTGCAACCATCACATTTTTAAGGAGGAACCACTATGTATAATCAGAACAGCGATTTGATGAAACAGGAAAAATTCATGCTCCCCACTATGATCGAAAGCGATTTCAGCGCCGAGGAACTGGCCGAGGACGCCGATGGTCTGCAGATGAGCTTTCCGCGTGTCAAGATTCCCGCCGGCGGCACACTCCAGTTCGAGATGCCGTCCGATGATCCGGACAATCCTGACTATGAAAAGACTCTGGTAGGCGTCATTCTGCATAGCCACGCCACCTGCGCCTACTGGCCGGCCGGCAGCGAGTACGATGACGATACCACGCCGCTTTGTTCTTCTGCGGATGGCAAGATCGGCATCGGTACACCCGGCGGTGCCTGCGCCACCTGCGCAATGAACCGCTTTGGTTCTGCACCTGATGGCAGCAAGGGAAAAGCCTGCAAAAATATGCGTATACTCTACCTGCTCCGCAGTGGAGAGTACATGCCTCTGCAGATAAATCTGCCCCCCACCAGCATCAAACCTTTCAAAGACTTTTTGAATCGAGCTTTTATGTTCCGCTGCCGCGCCACCTGCGGAAGCATCGTGCAGATTGGTCTCAAGCGTGAGAACAACGGCACCAATGACTACAGTGTTGCTACCTTCAAACTGCTGCAGGATTTCCAGGGCGAGGAACTGGCTCAGATCCGGGCTTACGCCAACAGTTTTAAGGAGCAGATCAAACTCCTGCTCCAACAGCGTACCGAAATCACTGAGGAGCAGCGCGACACCGGCTGCGATTATGTAATCGAGCCTGGCGCCATGACCAACGAGCCGGCAGACGGTCACTATACTGTCAGCCAGATCAATGGTGACTGCGAGCAGCTGCCCGCATAAGTATCTTGATGTGACCTGCGCCACATGACACATGAACAAAGGGATGCCTTCGGTTGAACACACCGGAGGTATCCCTCTTTTTTTATTTAAGGAGGAAAATACAATGTTATGTGAAGTACCATTAACCAAAGAACAACAGGCATTTGCCACCGCCCATCATAGCCTGGTCTATAAGTTTCTGAACGAAAACCGGTTGCCAGAAGATGAATTTTACGATGTAGTCATTTTCGGCTATCTGAAAGCCGTTCGGGATTACTTTTCTGATCTCACCGCACAACAGTTCACTTTTTCCACCATCGCTAATCGGAGAATGAAATTCTGCTTATTCGATTACTTCCGTACCCAGGAGCGCCGCAAGCGCAATATGGAGGTTCTCAGTATTCATGTCGGATTATATCCTGATGGTGCACCTTTAGAAGATACCATTCCTGCCCATGACCCAATCATGCAGCAGTTGGAAATGGATCTTCTGCTCCACGAACTGGCCGGCAGAGTATCCAAGCAGCAAATGGATATTGTGCATCTGAAACAGGGCGGCTATGGTATCCGTGAGATTGCCCGCACCCAGAAGGTTCCTATGCGGCGCATTAAAGAGCTTCTGGCCGAAGTCCATGATGTGCTGTTGGACATTTGCTATGGGTAAACCCATTACAGATACGAAATACCCTTACATCCACATTTTCAAAAAGATTGGAGGTCAAACCGAATGAAGAAAGAAAAGAAACAGATCGTTTTGAATGGTTCTCTGCTACGTCCACTGTCTGTTGGGCGGGGTGCGCTTCTGCACGCCGGAGGAAACATCTACCACACTTCGCGTGTGGTGGCGATTCTGGAGGAGTCGGAGGATTGCGTCCGTTTTGAAACGCAGAACTCCCACTACCATCTGTCCATGTCCCCTTTTCCGCTGGCGGCTGTCAGTCCGCTCCCTGTGAGATTGGCCGCATGTGCGTGAAGGGACTGTAAATGGATTGGAACAGCCGGCTCCCGCTGACTATTCCACAAGTTCTGGCCGTGGCGGATACCATTCCGTCACGGCTCTTTTTATGGAGGAACAAAATGAACGAAGAAATCATGAATGAAATTCAACCAGTCCGCCCCAAAGACCAGTTTACCTTTTCCTGCCGTCAATGCGGGGCGTGCTGCCGCAATATCGAAGGCTGTGTAATGGTGGAGAGTCTGGACGCCTACCGCCTGGCTCGCTATCTCCGAACAAAAGGTGAGCCCATTGAAGGAATAGAGGATTTCCTGTTCCGCTACTGCGAACCGGAACCACTGACCGAAGAAGGCTTCCCTATCTATATGCTCAAGACAAAAGCCCCAAACGGCCCCTGTATCTTCCTTATGGATGGGCGCTGTTCCGTCTACCCTGCCCGTACCCGTACCTGCCGTATCTATCCTCTTACCGTAGGTCCAGGGGAGCGTGGCCGTGATTTTGAATACTGCCTGTGTCTGGACCGGCACCGGAGCCACTTTACCGGCAGCCGGGTATCCGTCAAGGACTGGTTGTATCAGAATTTTAAGAGGGAAGACAAAGAATATGTAAAGCGGGAATATGAGATCGCCACCGAACTGGGCAAACTGATGCGCGCCATTGACCCTGACATGCGGCAGGGCATTGTATTCAAGGTGATCTACTACCGCTATTACAATTTTGATTTAGACCAGCCTTTTCAACCTCAGTATGAGCAGAATAACCGGCACCTGTTAGCAGACCTGCACCGGATTGCCAGGGAACAGTAAAAGGCAAATGGCTTTTAGAAAGGGGGCCTCATTTTATGAATTTACACGAAACAGCAATGGGGCAAAGATTTTTTAATGTTCAGCTCCCTGCACTGATCAACACACTCAAAGATATTGCGGCGGCGCTTTCCCGCCCTGCACCATCTGCTATATCCTTTCCGGCAGACCCACGCTTTCTCACTTCGCTCTATTATGGCGAATATGAAGCAGATGTGTTCAAGCTTGATAAACGCCTCACACCTTTTAATCAGGCAGTACAACAGAAAGAAAAAGCTCTGCTCCCGCTGCTCTCCAACGAGGCATCCATCGCTTTTGAACAGTATCAGACTGCGGTACAATGCCGCAATTCTGCTGTATTGGAGCAGGCATACGCCTCTGGTTACCGTACCGCTGTGCAGATGTTTGCGGCAGGCTTAGGCCCACAGCCGCCAATACCGGAACATGAGGAGGATAGCAATGGATGAGAACAGACTGCCCGAACTGCCCCAGGAAGCTTTTCGGCCAATGATCGCACAATCAGTCCAACTGGAACAGTTTTTGGGGGAAGAACTGATTTTTTGCTTTCGGGATCTTGATGGCGTCCATACCTTTACTACCTGCTATGGCGATATCTACAAAACAGTCAACGCACTGCGGGATTATGTCCGGCTTCTGGAATCGGTGTGCGATCAGTGGGAGCTGACTGGATTCCATCGTGCTACCTATGAGTACCATGCAGAAAAGCTACGTAAAATTGCGGACAAGCTGCAAGCTGGTATCGGCTACGACTATGACAAAGCCGTGGAACGATGCAAAAGAAAACGAGCCCAAAAGTCCCACAGCAGCGATGTCGGGGAAGATGCCCTTCTGCTGACGGTACGGGCTGCCGACAAGTCCACTGACAATGAAAAGGAGGCTGCGCCTTATGAGGAAGATACCCCTTGGGAACCTGAACTCGAATAACCCTATAAAAACATCTGTTAAAAAGTATCATGCAAACGTTGCCCGGCAATCTTCCAGAGAACGGAACCGATTGCTGGCCTGCAAGAGCTTTGCGTTTACCCACGCCAATGTGCATGAGCACTGCCGCCACTTCCGGCGCGGATAACCGCCCGGAAGTTACCCACGGAGGATGCCTATGGAACGAGATGAACTACGCACCACTTTAGTGAACCATCTGGAAACCCTGCGGCGCAATCTGCAGGTCGTATCCATGGAGGTGCTGAAAACCAAGTACAAAAAACCATTTGATGCCTTGCGGCAAGACATCTGTAAAGCCGCTACCGCCTATACCCGCTTTCTGGTATTTGACGGTATGCGGATCAAACACAAATACTTTGATGAGGCCGTACCCTATATAGATGCAGCTGTGAAGCAAACCAAGCGGCTCAAACAGATCTCAGATGCTGCCTTTCAGCGCCAGGATATTGACGAGATCGAATCCCTCGCCCTTGCCCTGCGCAAAGAGATAGAAGCAGCTCTGCAGCCCTTCTATATGGGACATATGTGCCTTTATGTGACGCCGGAATGCTTTGACGACCCGCCCAAGACGCCGGAAGTCTACAACGATGCAACCGCCTGCGTCTGGCGGGATGGTACATGGCAGCTTCTGGAGGATACCAGCAACGGGTTCCTACTCTTTGTTCAATCCAAATCCAAGGAGGAAGCTGCCGCATGAAAAATACATCTCAGCAATATCTAAACAGCGAAGCACACGGTTATCTCATGGAGGCCAAAGCCTGCAAGCTTTTGCTCAAAGACTTGGAGCGCATCCGCGCCAAGCTCAAGCGGCACATCGAAAAGGAAGCCGCAGACCGCGAGGCAGAATTTGAAGCAGCTATGCAATACCATAGCGAAAGCGACATCCAGGAAGCCTACGGCTGGGAATTCATCAGCGAACAGCAATATGAGCGCTATCTGGAATTGTTTCGTCAGGGACGCAAAGCACTTGACGAACACAGCCCCACTGTTACAGAACTGGCTCTCTCCATCCTGAACCGCATCTTTCTGGATATTGATAGGGACTGCCGCCAATGCGAGTTTGAAGCCCTGTCACCGGAAGAACAGCTTGCCGAGTTGAAGCGTGCTGAAGAATCCAGACAGGCATGGAAGCAGTATATCGCCAGTCTGAAAGAAATGGTCGGCTCTATGACTGGAAAGACCAATGACCACACTGCGTCAAAAAATGCAGCAACTATACACAAGGAGGATGCAAAATGAAAATTCGCGAAGATCGTTCTCATATGAATATTGATACCAGATGGTTTGAAAAAGGCTATGCCAAAGAAGATGTCCACTCCCTGCGCCTGCAGTCCCTATGCACCGAAGCAGAGGCCGCAGCCAACAAACAGTTTTATGACAGTCACACCTGCGAAGAATGGGAACAATATATCCGTCAGGCAAGTTTGGAGAGCAGCGCAGCAATGAAACCCGTCATGGAAGCCATCGCACAGGACTTTGTCTGCTACCAGTATGACGAAAATATCCCTGTGTCCTATGGCAGCGACCGATGGGATCTGTACTTCTGGTGTAATCCCTTTAGCGGCGCCGCAGACGCATCCGAACGGGATTTCTCGTACTTCACACTGACCTTTAACGAGCGTCAAACGCTGGAGAAACGGAAAAAAGTCTGTCAACAGGTACTGGATCTCCTATGCTCACGCTTTCAGGAGCATCCCAATCTCAATGTAGCCGTACAGTATTCCATATGGTTTGACCATCCAAAGATCCACGATGCGGTGGAGCGCGCAAAGCCCCGTCTGCATGGCCTGCGCTGTATTCAGGACCAAAAGGAAGGAAAGCTGCTCCTGCAGGACGGTGCCCTGCTCTTCAAGCCAAAATACGCAAAGAAATATACCCGCACGCTGAGCCAGAGCCAGATTTTGTCCCTTAGTTGGGAACTGGGCGTAGAGGATGGAGAGCCTGATACTGATACTGATGCTGCACCTGTTACCTTGCCTTACAAGAAATTTGGTGCCACGCACCCCATCCAGCTGCAGGTGACTTCCTACCTGAATGGAAACCTTGCCATACAAATGGTGACATGGGAAAGCGGTGACCCGGAACCCTGGGCGACTCTCACCGTCAACCTGCCCGGTCAGCGGCAAAAAGACCATGCCTTTATCGACACCAATGCCGATTCGGAATTTCCCACCTGGCTCATCCGACATGGTCTGGCTATCCCCACCGGCCGCACCATGCAGAGCGGGTTCTGCACCTATCCCGAATATCGTTTTCGTGCCAACCGGCTGCAGGAACTGGATCCGGAAGGGTATGCAGGCTACCTGAAAAACTTTGAAAGGCGGTGCAGTGCATGAAATATAAGGCAGTTTATGATGTACTGAATGAAAGGCGGCAGACAACCCCCGGTTTCTGTTACCATGACCGCAGCGGCTGGCGTGCTTACCCCCAGACCTATATGACCATGCAGCGCCCTTTATGGATTATCGCTGAAGATGCTGCCACGGGCAGGCGTCTGTGGATCACCCAGGAGGGCACCCGATTTAGCATTTCCATTCGAAGGATGGATGAACAGCGGAATAACTATGGCCCTACCTATCGCATTACTTGTGAAAACAGGACAAAGCTGGCTCAGGTTCTGCGCTATCAGTTCGAGTCAAAGATTTTGGCTGTGTAGCTGACGATGACCAGAGAGGAACTGCATTCCTCTCCCTGCTCCGGTTTCCTTGTCCGGAACACACACCAACAAGCACCGGCAATCTGCATTTTTGCAGGCGGCCGGTACTTCTTTGGAGGAAAACGCTTATGAATACTCTCGCATTTACGCTGGGCGAACACCGAGCCCAGCTTACTTTGAAAATCAGTACATATCCCAACGGCAATCTCGCCATCAAGCTTTATGAAAAGGATCATGGCATCCTGATTTTGTGGGAAACCCTTACCACCAACTTAACCGGAATCCGGCCCGACCACTGCGCTTTCATCAATATAAAAGCCGCAGACGAACTTTTTCCGGCCTGGCTGTCAGACAATCACCTTGCGGAACCCACTGGACAAATTCTTGAATCGGATGGCTGTCTTTACCCTGAATACCTGTTTTATGGCAAAGAACTGGATGCCCTGGATCATGAGGGGCACACCCTCTACATCCGGCATCAGAAAGGCGAACTGGGGTGCCACTTTGAGCGGCTGTATATTGCCCTGCGCAGACTGGCGCGGGAAATCAACGGGTTCAGCTACACCGATTACAGCGGCTGGCGGTGTCTGGATGGGAGTTCCTCCACCCTGCCCCTCTGGATTGAGGCATCTGATCCTTCTCATGGCCGCAAATTCATCTTCACACAGAAAGGTCCCGCACTCCAGACTATCATCCGCTATGCCGATGGTACGGAGAAGCAGTGCATCTATCGGCGCAAAGAGGACATGGCAGGCGATCTGATGACCATGTTCCAGGATGAGCTGCGTGTTTACCCTCCCTGGTCTGAAGACCGAAGGAAACGGTACGAATATTAAACACGATAAAATAGGAGGACATCATCATGAAGATCCGTATCTATCCCAAATCCCTGTTGGAAACCATGTGGCAGCAGGACAAACTGCTGTTTACCCCAGAGGCGGAGCAACCACCCCTGTGTCTTCGGTGTGGTCAGCCGCTGGATTGCAGGCTGGTCATCAACGCCCTGAGCCGCTATGCAGATGTCCATATCTGCGAGGCGTGCGGTATGGATGAAGCCCTGCGTGATGCCAACCGTTGCCCACTCCCTCTAACAGAATGGGCAGCTGTCAAAAACGGTTTGAGCCAGCAGTAGACCGACTTTGAAAATCCGTTGCTGACTACTTCCTGCACCTTTGAAGATCTGTTTCAGCAGGGCTCCCGTCCTGCCAGCGAGATAGCCTATTCCCGTTCTGATTATGACGGATGGAAATGGTGGACCACCTGGCATCAGTGCCAAAAGGATACGCCTGTTCTGGAAGTTGCCCGTGAAATTGATGCTTTCCAGAATGCGCTGTTCCAACTGCCGGAGTTTCTGAATTTGGATACCCTGACACGGTTCTGCCGAGGGTACGCCCAGCCCACCAGCGAGCCCACCGAATTCAATTTGTATTCGGAAACTGCCCACTTTTATATCTGGCTGCGGTTAGTCACCCGGCATCGAGATTATAATGCCTATGTGCATTACTATCTGAAAGGTTAAAAATTTACAACGCACCGGATACAGTATGCCTATCGGCTCTGTATTCGGTGCGTTTTTCTCTCTTTATATACCGCACCATAATCATATCCAAAATATTTATGAAAAATTAGATGCCACAAATTCTATTGAGGGATAAAACAAAGCTATTATTTTAGGATACATTAGCCCCTTACTGTAACCCAGTGATAAAAAACGTCGGCGAAAAGGTGTCAAATCCTCCACATCTGTCTCTCCTTTTTTGTCCGTTTTCCCGCATTTAGAACCTCGTTTTGAGGGGAACAGGATAACTTTATCTAGCCGACCATGCGGAAAAACCTTTGATTTCCGTGGACTTTTACCGTCCTAAATGCGTAGACTTGACTTTTGGGGACTTTCTAACTATAATGATATTCAAGCAGGGGGACTACCTTGTAGTTGAGAAGGTTAAAACCTGACCCTTTGAACCTGTTGGCTAATACCAACGCAGGGAGCTAAAGAATACAGATTCGTATTTTTTGGACATTCTCTGTTTTGGGAATGTCCTTTTTTAATTGAATAAGATATGATATGTGTTTGCGAGGGAACTGAACAAGTTGAAAAAGGTAAGACCTGACCTCTGGACCTGTCGGCTAATACCGGCGTAGGGAAGCAATTTCTTACGCTCGTATTGCGTCTGAAAGAGCTTCTAATTGTTTTAGAGGCTCTATTTTTTTATCTTAGGAGGATCAAACATGGCATTTATGAAAGACATCTTAACCCACAACATTCCCATTTGGGAAGAATGTGCAGCTACCCCATTTGTGCAGGAAGTGCAAACTGGAAAGCTACCTCTTGAAAAATTCAAAAGATATATGATTCAGGATAGTATCTATCTGAAAAACTATGCCCGTATATACGGCAAGGCAATTTTTCATGCTGATACATTAAGAGAAATTCAGCTTTACTATTCCATGCTGAATTTTGTAAATGATACGGAATCAGAAGTGCGCCTGGATTATCTAAAGCAATTTTGCATGACGGATAATGATATTGAACTGATCGCTCCTCTGCCTGAAAATCAAAATTACATTGATTTCATGTTTGAGATTGCGTCACATGGAAAGAATGAAGAAATTTTAATGGCGGTTCTTCCCTGTATGCTAAGTTACAGCTATATATTCCGAAAATTGGCGGCTGTTCCTACAAGCAGACAGTCAAGATATTGGGACTTTATCAAAGATTATGCGGATGAACAATATGCAGAAAGCTGCAAAGAATGGTCTGCTTTTGCAGAGCATAAATGTGCCGGGTTATCAGTAGCAAATAAAAAGTATCTGGCTGATATTTTTGAAAAAGCAAGTTTGTTAGAGCTTGCTTTTTGGAAGATGGCCTATCGGAACGAGAGAATGGAGGAAAATGCAAAATGAAAAAAGTATTGTCCATTGCCGGATCAGATTGCAGCGGAGGTGCAGGTATTCAGGCTGATTTGAAAACTTTTTCTGCTCACGGCGTATTTGGAATGAGTGTTATTGTTTCTGTTGTTGCAGAGAACACCAGCCGCGTTATCGACATCCAAGATATTACCCCGGATATGATTGCAAAACAGATTGATGCCGTGTTTGAAGATATTGAAGTGAACGCAGTAAAGATTGGTATGCTTTCTACGCCAGAATGTATGAAAGCAGTGGCAATGAAACTATTACAATATAAGCCACAAAATATTGTAATCGACCCGGTTATGTATGCCAAAAATGGCTGCCCATTGATGAATCCTGCGGCGGTTTCCACCTTGATAGACACTGTAATTCCACTGGCCGATGTGCTTACTCCAAATATTCCAGAGGCAGAGAAAATAGCGGATATGCAGATTTCCACAGTTTCAGATATGGAGGCTGCCGCAAGAAAAATATATGCCATGGGTTGTAAGGCGATTGTTGTCAAGGGCGGACATCATATAGGAAATGCCGTTGATGTCCTATTTGATGGAGAAAATTTCCACCACTTTGAAACAGCCCGCATTGATACGAAAAATACTCATGGGACAGGCTGTACCTTTTCTTCTGCAATCGCTTCCCAGCTTGCAAAGGGAAAAAGTATTCCGCTTGCTGTCGAAGCGGCAAAGGCTTATGTCACAACGGCAATCGAACACTCCCTTGCGATTGGAAAAGGCTGTGGCCCGACGCACCATTTCTACGAATTGTATCAGCATGGTTTATCTAAAGAATAGGCAGGTGCAAAATGAACTTTGATTATACACTTTATCTTGTTACTGATCGTCAACTAATGAGCTGCGATAGCCTGACAGAAGCGGTGGAACAGGCAATTTTAGGAGGCTGCACAATGATACAACTCCGAGAAAAAGAATTGCCTTCATTGGAATTTTATAATCAGGCGGTTGCCGTGAAACAGGTTACGGAGAGATACCATATTCCCCTTATCATAAACGACCGGATAGATATTGCAATGGCTGTGCAGGCTGCGGGAGTACATATTGGACAACATGATTTACCTGCGGCTACCGTCCGCAAAGTAATTGGGGAAAATATGCTGTTGGGGGTATCTGCTTCTTCCATTGCAGAAGCAATACAAGCACAGCAGGATGGTGCGGATTATTTGGGAGTTGGCGCAATGTTCCCTACTGGAACTAAAACCGACGCTGAATCTGTATCAATGGAGGAATTACAGAAAATCCGCACAGCCGTTTCTTTGCCGATAGTTGTTATTGGCGGTATCAATAAAGGAAATGCAGGGCGTTTCAAGCCCATGGGAATTGACGGACTGGCTGTTGTATCTGCCATCATAGCGCAGTCCGATATAAAAGCTGCTGCTGCGGAACTGAAAGATTTATTTTGCGGAAAGGAAAAGAAACATGGATTTTAATGCGGCAATCTTTGATTTAGATGGAACAATTCTGGATTCAATGGATGTATGGGAGCATATAGATATTCAGTTTTTGAAAAAGAGAAATCTTCCTGTCCCAGATAATTATGTAACTGAAATATGTGCAAGGAGTTTTGAGGAAGCCGCACAATATACCATTGATCTTTTTGGATTGCAGGAAACGGTAGAGGGAATTATTGAGGAATGGAATAATATGGCGGTCGAGGAATACAGGAACCATGTCGGTCTGCTGCCCTATGCCCTTGATTATCTTCTGCGCTTAAAAGAACATGGAATAAAACTTGCAGTTGCTACGGGGTTGCCGGAAAATCTCTATATTCCATGCTTAAAGAACAATTCTATTTTAGAATTATTTGACGCTCTATGTTCAACAGATGAGGTTCAGCGGGGAAAAGAATATTCGGATGTCTTTGAATTGGCCGCAAGAAAATTAGGGGTTGCACCTGAACACTGTATTGTGTTTGATGATGTGCTTCCAGCAATTAAAAGCGCAAAGGCAGCCCGTATGTTAGCAGGTGGGATTTATGATAAGTATTCCGCAGATCAGCGTACAGAAATAGAAAGGATTGCGGATATTTACTTACTTGATTTCCGGCAAGCACCGATCCCACACAAAGAGGTATGAAAATGGAAAAATGGGATTTATATAATGCAAAACGGGAAAAGTCTGGAATAGCAGTGTGCCGTGGAGAAATCATACCCAAAGGGCTGTATCATTTATCTGTGAGTGTATGGATTGTCAACCAGCAGGGGCAGTATCTTTTATCACAGCGGCATCCGAAAAAGCAATACCCTCTTTATTGGGAATGTACGGGTGGTTCTGTACTTTCCGGGGAAACCAGTTTGCAAGGAGCAATCCGAGAGGTAAAAGAAGAATTAGGAATACTGCTTACTCCCGGAAGTGAAAAATTGATTTATCAGACCAGACGGGAAAATGTGCAGGATTTTTACGATGTTTGGCTATTTCATAAGGATATAAAGATTGAAGAAATGCGTTTACAGGAAACAGAAGTTGTGGATGTTCAATGGGTAAATCCAGATAAGTTATTTAAGATGTTTCGCCTGAAACAACTGCACCCTCTGATTACCTATGTGGAACAACTAATAGGCTGAAAAATGCCAGATGTTAAGGTACCAAAGTCTCTGTTGTCTAACACGCTTTTATTGCACAAGAAATCAAATAGGATCCATGTTATTTAGTTCCATATGAAATCAAACAAATTGTGGAAATCACTTATATAAATTATCCTTGCATTTTATATTCTATATTTCCATGAAGTTTGGTTGTCTCAAAGTGTGTAAGGAGAAAGGATGTGAGCAAAATGGGTAAACTTCTGATTCTGTCCATTCCTGATCATGAAGAACATATAATCAACAAAATTATGGAGCTTATTGCGGATGAGCCAGAGTTTATCCACCTTGCACCATCTCCACCGCAGTCTGCACTTTCCTTCCCTGGTCTTGAAATTCGGCTAAAGGAACAAACCGTATATTGCAACGGTACCCTCATCGCTTTGACTTACCATGAATTTGCAGTCCTTACATATCTGGCTCGTCATCCTGGCTGGGTATTCTCAGCCAGCCAGATTTATGAGGCCGTATGGGATAAAGACGGTGAACACTGCGGTACTGCAGTTGCCAGCGTCATCGGTCAGATCCGTCGCAAGCTGACGCCAGACACGCCGAAGGGCGGTTATATCCGCACCGTACTGGGCAGTGGGTATAAATTTAACAGTTCTCCTTTTTAAGTCAGTAAGAAAGGCTCCGAGGCCGTAATGATCTCGGAGCCTTTCTCATTGACTTAAATCCTAAACAGGCTGATTGCCTTCAGTAAAATAATGCTCAATTCCTGGTATAAATCTTCATCAAGTACGCCATCAATAATGGCATACTTGAGTAGCAATGGCCGGTACATCTGTAAGATTGCCGTAATGGCATCCTCGTTGCCAGCCTTGGCGCTGAGAAGCAGACATTCAAAATTCATTTTTTGTCACCTCCTTCAATGCACTTTCTGATTTTCTGAATCGTCCTGTAGTAAAGTGCCGCTGCCCCTTTATAGGACAGCCCAAACTTTAGTCCCAGCGTCTCAAAATCTTCTTCCTCCAGCGTTCGAGCCAGAAATATCTGGCGTTCCCGTTCATTGAGTTTCTGCAACGCCTCCAGAAGCACTCCATTCTCAATGACATCCATAAGCGGCAATCTGTCCAAGACCACTTCCTCTGAGCTGGGTTCGGATTCATAGACCGCTTCTACAGCACTCTCTATACTGTTGCGCTTATAGAGCTGGATCAAATAATCTTTTCTGCGGCGTTTGACCGCCGAAACTAAATATGCTGTAAACCTGAATTGCAGGTCATCTTCTGCCTGCCCATTGTTCCGTTGCCACATGGCTTTACCTCCAAAAGTCTCAAGAATTCCGATGGATTTCCTGAGCTTCTGGTGGTGACCTGCACCGGACCAAATCTGGCTGAGATAAAGAAAAACAGCCAGCTTTGTACCAATGGACAAAACCAGCTGTTCCTTGAATTTCTGCATCGAGCAGTTCAATAGATGCCGTCCGGGCAGGTGGAGGTTTATCTTTATGTAGAGAAAACTCTCTTGTCCTACCTCGACGATATACCCCTATTGAGAGCCGTTCATGAAAAGCCGTGTGTCCTGGAGTTATGAAAGCAATGAACTGCTCGATGTTGTGGAATCCTTTCTCCATAACATCGTTACTCCCTGTCCGCAGTTATGCGGACGGCACACAGGCGGCCTGCATCATCCCCTTTCTTTCGCGATATGGCAGCGCAACGCTGCCGCCCTGCTGATAATTGTTAAATTGTGAAATAATACTTTTTTCAAATGCTATTCCAGCTATTCTATTAAATTAAAACAAAAGGCGGCCTCCATCCTTATTGTCAGGATAAAGACCGCCTTCTTCTTCCGATTTTCATTGGGTATCGTACTGATCTCATACCCCCACCTCCGCTTATCGAATTTTCATTGATTTTTGGGATTACTGCCATAATTACAGTGTAACTGACAGTTTTCGGAAACTTTTGGAGTAGCGTTGGAATCACCTTCGAGAAAAGAGAAAATCGTTCGACATTATATGACAAAACAGGCTCCAAAACGGTCACACCTCTTTCCTGTTTTGGAGCTGTTCCTTTATTTTTTCCATAAAATTGCATCTTCCGTCGTTACCTGTGCCGTATCTGGATGGATATAAATGATTTGGAGTCCTTTCTTTTTTGCATAGTTGACAGTCTGCTGGGTTCCAGACCGCATATTGTGTGTATTGTCATAGACAGCCACCATATATCCGGCCTGCTCCACCATATAGTAATTGCGTTTCTTATAATTGTCACTTGATGGCATTTCACCCAAGATTAAGACCTTCGCAGCATATTTGCGAATAAACCCCATCCTCTTTCGATGCCAGTCATCCCAGCCTGCATCATAACCCTCAAAAGGGAGAGCCAGACACAATTCCACATCTTGATACATTGTCTGTTCTTTCATTCGCAGCAGGATCTCTGCTGCCCACATATCAGCTCCCATTGCTCCCCCAACCCAAAAGCATCGTACTCCCTGATTATAAAGCCGTATAAGCTGCTCCTGCAGACATTTTTTGATCCGCTGACAACGCTTGTCCTTTTCGTTATATTTGAACTTAAAACGGGTCGGTCTGTGGCCTGTAATCACACACGAAAAACTGTTCATATGGTTCTCCTTTCCCAGCATACTTCTTTGTCTATTATACTTGCCATAGACGAGATAAATCAACCATGACCGCTTAATAATCCATGTCATAGAGGATAAAATGTAACTATAGCATGGAGGTGACGCATGGATAATCTACTGAAAGATATGGGCAAACGGATCTTCGACCGGAGGAAACAACTGAATATGACCCAGGAAACTCTGGCAGAGTTGGCTCATGTCACACCACAGACCATCTCCACCGCAGAACTGGGTCAAAAGGCTATGAGACCTGAAACGATCCTTAAAGTCTGTGATGCACTCAACATCAGCACCGAGTATTTGTTGCGAGGCGTCATCACAGAAACAGATTCCTCCCTTCTTATGGAGAAGATTTCCACACTAACACCCAAACAATACAGGCATTTTGAAGATATTTTAGACAGTTTTATCGCGGCCATACAGGAAGAGGCATAGGAGCATCACTGGCTCCCATGCCTCTTTTGATTATCCCCGGCTGCGGAACGCAGATAAAGTACTGGCAATCAGGCTGCGTGTCCTATCGTCCATTTCCGGATCATCGTCCACTTCCTGTGCAGTCGAAAGCATCACAGGCGCTGCAGGCTTCTCCACCAATCTGGCTGTAGGAATCTGCTCTTCTGCTTTTTCCTGTCCCATACCTTCCTGCCGCAAAATCTCTTTGACGATAGCCACCACCGCTTCTTTGCTGATGATTGAAGCATTTAGCGGCTGCGGCTCTTGCCCAAAGTGCTCATTATAGTAGACCACTGCATTTGCCACATACTGTGCTTTTGTACGTGGACTCTGCAGCTCCAGTAATCCAATGGCAGTCTCGTGTATGGGATCTCCCTCATTGAATCGCAGCGTAAACCGCCCTCGTTCTTTTTTCTCGCCCA
The DNA here is from genome assembly GCA_902362725.1 of Clostridiaceae bacterium. Taxonomy (GTDB): domain Bacteria; phylum Bacillota; class Clostridia; order Lachnospirales; family Lachnospiraceae; genus Laedolimicola; species Laedolimicola ammoniilytica. The sequence goes on from CABIXM010000005.1 coordinate 62,284, forward strand.
TACCATCACCTGCCTGCTGTTTCAATCCGGTACAGATACTCATAGCCATCCGCATTTGCATTGATTTTCGGTACGAAGAATGGTGTTCCCACCTTGCCCGAAGTTTCGATCTGTCGCTTCAAAAGAATGGCGCCACCGCCTACAAATACTACCTTGCAGTATTGCAAATCCAACATCCTCTCTCGCAGCGTGCTGAACAGATCATTGATAAATTCCTGTGCCATCTGCTCTGTCAGCCGTATAGCTGCGTCTGGATATTGGGTCTTCTTCCCCATCAGGATAGCGTCCACATCTCCTTCATCCAACAGCAGGTCCAGCTCCGAATTCACCTTGGAACGCACCTTATTGTACAACAGGATCACACCATTTTCTAACGAATCGCAGGAGGTAAGGTCAATCTCTCCGTTTTTCATCAGCAGATAGTCGGCAGTAAACCCGCCAATATCCAAGATTACCGCTTTGGGCTCCTCCACAAGCGTGTGAAGCATGGTGGCCGCTGCTGCGTAAGCCTGGGGAAAGCAGGCCACATCTTCAATATAGATGGAGTACGGCTTGCCCTGCACCTCAAATTCTACCATTCCCCGCTGCCCAAAGTATTGTGTAAACCGCTCCACCTGGGCGCCAAAGTGTGCCGGCGGCAACCCTACCGCCAGTTGGATACGCTGCACCTCTGAGGAATATGCCCCCCTCGCTTCAATCTCACCAGCCAAAGCAAATAGGGTCAGGATAAAGAAGCGATCATCCTCCGTTTTATCTTTCCGATAAGGAATCCGCTCAGTAGACAGCGTATAGTAGGTATTCTGATACCTCAGTACATTCTGTCCAAAGGGACGGGTGACACTCTGCTTCAGACCGGACACAAAGGGGTTGCAATGAACCGTTTTAATTTGTTTGTTGCCATGATCAACGCCAATAAGCATATGTAATACCTCCTTTTTACTTTATACATATCCTTTACGCCTATATGACGCCTATTCTCAACAATCACACACTATTTTTATGAAAACAAAAAGCAGGAGACCCATCATAAGGGTTTCCCGCTTTGGACTGCTTCATAATATCGCAGCTAATATATATTTGATTGTTCTATTCTGCCATACCCTGCGGAACTTCAAATTTGTATCCGCTCCCCAAAACAGTACGGATATAACCCGCTTTCGGCATATCCGGAGTCAGTTTTCTGCGGATCTGACCAATGACGCTGGCAACGGCTGTTCCGCAGTTTTCACCATCCTCACCCCACACTTCTTCATAGATCTGCCCGGCAGAAAATACCCAGGATGGGTGGTTTGCTAAGTATACCAATGTCGCAAATTCCCGATGGGTCATAGAAATCAACTCGCCGTTTCGGTGTACAGTTCTCTCCTTCAGGCGAAGCTCCAATCCCGGAAAAACAAGAGTATTACAAGGGTGAGATGACACAATATGGTCAAATCCCGGCTCGGCTGCAATAATCTCCATAATTCTGCTAAGTATATATTCTTCATGGTCTGTTACCGACAATACAAAGATTTTTCCCATATGTCCCTCCCTTATTCATAATTAGAATGCTGATACCCTGCAACCAATATAAAGTTTACTTGTTTATTTCAGTAATAACGACTGTTCCGTTTTTATCCAGCAAAGGGGTAATCCCCGTATCATGGACAAGGTAGTTTACACCTGTTTCGGTGTCTACAACAATACTCAAGGAAGTTCCCTGTGTATAGATTGTTTCAAAGCGCTTTTCTTTGTTTGCCATAGTAATCCACTCCTTTGCATGGTGTAAGGTATCAGCATTTCTAATTTATTACTCTATGATAAAGGCCAAATGTTGCAGAAATCTCCTAACCTCTTTCTTTTTCGGCAAGAAAACAGGCGGAATTGCTTCATTTTTGTAGCAATTCAATTTTTATCTCATTTCCGGTCGAAGAATAACCCGTTTGAATAAGAACATTGTTGCACCAAAATAGGTCAGGTAGATTGCACAGAATAGCAGGATCGTCACCAGACCATAAAGAGGTACAAGTCCCTGCTGCAAGATTGCCTCTCCGAAAAAGAACTGTGCCCCTGTGATCAGTAAAACCGTCAGCAAAAGAGGGAATAGCAGTGGGATCAAAAAGACTGTGGACAGTTCCCTGCGGATCAGGGAAGCCTGCCTGTGGCTCGGTACACCCAAACGGTCAATGACTGCATAATTCTTCTGGTTTTTGTCTATGGCAGAAAGCTGCTCAAATGCAAGAACCGAGCAGGATAGAATGATGAAAATAATGCTTAAATACAATCCGCAGAACGAAATAGCTGTAAATCCCGTCAGCGAATTGGCAACGCCCCACGCCTTTACTGTAACACCCATCGTTACTTTTTCCGGAAGCTGTTGACCGGACTGCAATTCCGGCTGCCATTTCCCACTGTTCAGGAATTGCTTCAAGTCGCTTTTCAATTCCGGGTATCCGCCATCTTCCAGTTTCATCGCCAGACGGATTTTTTCTCCGACGAATTGTGAAGCTGCTTCATCCGGCAGAACAAGTACATATCCCTTCGTTCCGGCCATTTGATACTGCTCCATCGGCTCCGTCAGGATCGGCGTTTCCGCAGCAGACAAGGTCCGACCATTGAATGTGATCTCCGGCTGCTGCGCCAAGCCCTGTCGGATTCCGTCCATATAGTTCCATGTATCGCAATGAACCAAAAATTCGTTGTTGCTCATGGAAACAGGAGAAAGCCCCAGGATTTCACGCAAATGGTTATAGTCGGACAAGGACAAGGCTTCGATCGGTTTTTCAGGAACCGCATACAGATAATAACTCACAGAATCCTCGACTCCACAATGCTCCTCTGTAAAGGAAACGATGGAATCCATGTTGGATTTTTCCAAAGGTGCATCAATCGCCACGCCTGCATCATAGGGATAATAGGCTTTCATGTTGGCTTTGTAGCCTGCTCCCATGGTAAGCCCCACAAACATGGTTGCCAGAGATATGGTTAAAAGAATCGCCACCACAGCCATTGTCCGGCCAGCAGAATGGATGCGCCGCCCAATCTGCCCCAGGAAGAACAGATTTTCTTCTTTGTACTTATGGCGCAGATTTTGTTTTGCAAATCGGTGCAGCAAAAGCGGAATCTGGCGATGCAGCTCGTAAACCCCCACCAGAATGAGCAGGCAGGCTCCGCCAAGGTACAAAAATGCTTCATTGGTTTGTGTCTGAAGCATCCGCCCAAGCAAAATCACGCCTGCAACCATTGCGGCTATTGAAAGCAATACTACCAGAAGACTACGACTGCATGATTTAAAACGGTATTCTTCATTCTTGCGGTTATCATACAGCAAATCGATTACTTTCTGATGCCGGATAATCTTTGCTGCTCGGAGCATCCCAAAACCATACATCAAGGCAAAAAACAAAAATGTTACTGCCCATGCCTGGAGAGAAAAGGAAACCTGATAGGTATGCGGCACCTCAAAGATATTTTTTACCACCTGATTCAGCAAACCGGAAAGCCCTGTGCCAACCAAAGAACCAAGCAGAAAGGCTCCTGTACCGATGATACTGTTTTCAGCAAGGAACAAATTCCGTACTGTCTTTGCTTCCATGCCAATCAGTTCGTAGGTTGCAAACTCCTTCCAGCATAAAGCGGATCGCATAACCGATCACAAACGAGGACAGAAAAGCAACCAGAGCTGACATAAGCAAAATTCCAGTAGTCAGCATCGACATATTTTCTGCCATAGCAAGAACATCTGATGAAAAGCCCAATGCCAAAAATGAGTACATCAATGCCGCAGTCAAGGTAAGCGTCACAAAGTAAATGATATAATCCCGCAGGCTTCTGCAGATATTTTGAATTGCTAACTTCCAGTACATATCTTCCTCCCATCACCTTACACTATCGGAGTTGCTGCGAATTGAACGCTGGAACAGCAGCCATGTACTGAGAAAATAGCAACTCAGCAGCAAAGCGAAAATCCCGACAATGATACCTATTTGCCGCATCAAGGCTCCGCAGCCAATATAAGCTGAGATTTCAGCAGAAACACTTTGAAGAAAATAGCCAATCACAATCATTGCTAAAACGATTGCCGCTGTGATCGGCATTCCAAACCAAACACCAAGCTGTTTTAGAACCAAAGTATGCAGGTCCTTCTCTTCCACTCCCATTTTTCGCAGAACCGAAAATCTGTAGTTGTTTTTTTCTGCATCTAGGAGCTGCTGAAGAGCCAGCACGGTAAGACACATCACCATCAGCACAATTGCACCATAGATCAAGGACGCTTTTAGGATAAAGTTAAGGGCGATTATACGGTTCACTTCCGTAGTATGGACAGTTGTACTGTATCCTGCCAGATTGTCTTTATCAGGATCTTCTGGATAAGAACGCCCAAGAAGCTGTTCCAGCATTTCTGCCGTTTTGAAGGGAAGCGGATATTGGGTCATCACAAATCGGTTGCTCTGTACCGGAAGCAAGACTTGCGCTATCTCGTCAGGTATGATATACACCACATCTGTATAAAGATTATAGATAGATTCCCCCACAGGCTCCTGAAACACGGCGTTCTCACTGAGTTTCAGGGTGCCTGCGTCAGTTTCCAGTAAGGTATGCTTAGCGATGTAGTTTTCAATATCCTTGTCCTCTGCCGCACGATGCCAGTGGGTAGCAAATTCATCCGTTTGTAAGGTAATAGGTTCATATCCCAACATTTTCCGAACAGCGTTATAATCCTTCAGTGCAATTGCCAAGGGAGGAAAATCGTACTTTACCCGCTGGTGAAAGTCGCTTTTTTGGGGAAGATATTCCGAAAAAGTCAAATCGTCCTTTATCGCTATGTTGTTTTGTTCTATAAACGCAGTAATTTCCCCATAGTCTGTATCCGGAAGATTTTCCACTTCATAAACATCGTTGTAGCGGCTTGAAATTTGAATATCATAGACTGCCCGACTATCCAAATAGCCCAGACTCCATCCTGTCAAAACTGGCGCAATGACAAACAAGCAGATAGAAAAAGTCAGGGTCACACAAATTATCGTCATCGTTTTCGTATTGGTAGCCAGCTTAGAGGAAAGCTGTCCAAACAGAAATAAACTCGTATTGTGATATTTGCGGGACACTTTAGACTCCTTCCAGTATAGGAGCGCCGCATTCGATAAATAAATGACTGCGGAAATGATAAACAAAATATCCGCAACCCCAAACAGCAAATATTGATTCAGAGTTGGGGCGTCAAATCCAAGGAAGTAGGCTTTTTCCAGTTCTGCGATGGAAAAAATCGGGATAGCGGTCAATACAGCACCAGCCAGAAGCCCGCAAAGATATCGGGAAAATCCTATTTTTCTGTGTAAAACAGCACCTGCGATTGCCCAAAGCAGCGTCAGTGCAGGGAAAAGGACATTCCCCCAATACATGAGCTTTACAGGAAGCGGATGTCTGGGATCGAAGTAAAAATGATATTTTACAGCACCTACCTCCAGCATCCACAGCAGCATAATGCCATAGAAAATACAGATCATCGGCATCCATCTGCTTTTATGAAGCGGTTTTTCATTCTGACGGTTTGCCGTCATAAGTTCAATAATCCTGCTTTTGTTGAGAATTCTGACATTCCCGACTTCAACCAGAATCTGACAAACAACAAAGAAGCCCACGGTCAGCAGCACAGTATCTGGAAAAAAAGACCAAGAAAAAGCGTAGGGTTCCCCAAAAGAAGCAAGCAGCACAGCCGTAATGACCTGAGAAACGATCATCCCCAGAAGGATTCCCACCGACACAGAGAATATGAGCAGGAAAAAAGTCTCTCCAAAAAAGAGCAGTCCTATGGTTTTTTGCTCCATTCCCAAGGTTGCCTCAACTGCAAACTCCGATTGTTTTTTTCTCAGCATGAAACGATTGACATAGTGGATCAGGAACAAAAGAAGCAGACTAATCCCGCAAATTGCCAGTTTCATACCTCCAGCCAGCAGGGAAATATTATATTCCGCACCAATGGTCGGATGATAATGGGTGCTGCTGATAGATAAAAACGCATAGAACAGGGTGACACAGAGTGTCATGGTCACAATATAAATCAAATAGTCCTTCACAGACCGCTTTGCATTTTTGAAAATGAGTTTAGCGTACATCACTCATGCCCCCTCCCATCATGGTGAGGACATCCAGGATTTTTTCAAAGAAAGTCCTGCGGGAATCACCACCCTTACGGATTTCCGTAAAGATCGCCCCGTCCCTCATAAAGAGAATACGATTGGCATAGCTTGCCGAGAAAGCGTCGTGTGTCACCATCAGGATTGTGGCTCCGAGATCTTCGTTGATACTCTGGATCGTAGAAAGCAGCATCTGGGACGAATGACTATCTAATGCGCCGGTAGGCTCGTCCGCCAAAATCAGCTTAGGCTGATTGATAATGGCTCTGGCACAGGCGCACCGCTGCTTCTGGCCGCCGGACACCTGATATGGGTACTTATCCAGAATATCCATGATATTCAGCTTTCCGGCCATTTCCCGCACCCGTCCATCAATCTCGCCTGCTGGAACCTTGTTGATGGTCAGCGCCAGGGCTATGTTTTCCGAAATGGTCAGCGTGTCCAGCAGGTTAAAATCCTGGAACACAAATCCAAGATTTTCCCGGCGAAACCGGGCAATCTGTTTTTCATTGATTTCCGTCACATCGGTTCCATCCAGATAGATATGTCCCGCACTGACGGTATCAATGGTGGAAATACAGTTGAGCAGGGTGGTCTTGCCGGAACCGGATGCTCCCATGATTCCTACAAATTCCCCCTCCTGAACGGAAAAGCTGATGTCCTGAATTGCTTTTGTAACATTCCCACTATTTCCGTAATATTTTTGGATATGATCCAGTTTCAAAATTTCTTTCATTGTTATCACCTCTGATCTCTATTGTAAAATAAGAGCGGCTTCGTTTGTATCAAGTTTTCTTACAAAGTTCTAACAAAAATGTAAGAAGTGCAGAACGGTTCTCAGCTCTGCACTTCATGAATCAAACAGTTAATATGAAAAGAAAGGGAAATTGCTGTGCCATGTTCCGACGACTCCGCCGTAATGCCAATGCCCAGCTTTTCACAAAGCCGTTTGCATAGGTACAGGCCAATGCCTGTGGACTGCTGGACCATACGACCATTCTGACCGGTAAATCCCTTTTCAAAGATACGGGGCAGATCGGACGCAGCAATCCCAATTCCATCGTCCTCCACGACAAGAACAACCTGATCCTGCCGTTTATGAGTAGAAATGCGGAGAACCGGCTGTTCCGTACGATACTTGACCGCATTGGCAATCAGTTGGTTCAGAATAAAGCGCACCCACTTTTCATCTGAATAAACCGTGTCCTGCATTTCCTCCACCTCCAGACGCATACCACTTTGGAGCAGCAGATATTTATTATCTGCAATCGCCTGATGCACCACTTGGGACAGTGCCATTTCCCGGACAGAATAATCTTTCTCTGTATGCTCACTGCGGGCATAATAAAGAGCCTGTTCGGTAAAGCGATTGGTCTTTTCCAGTTCCAGCAGAAGTTCTTTTGTCCAGTCCATCCGATGGTTTTCACATAGAAGTTTCATGGCAGTAATGGGCGTTTTGATTTCGTGAATCCATTGTTCAATGTATTCCTTGTACTCCAGGCGTTCCCGCTCGACCTCCCCGATCTGCTCCAACATGGATTTTCCAGCCATTTTCAAAAGCTGATAGTAAACCTGATCCTCAGCCTGCTCCGGCAGCTCCATCACTTCGGAAATAAGGTATCTCTCAGAGAGCTGCTCTGCCATATCCAGAAGTTTTTTCATCTGCCGCTTTCGTTTCCAGTAAGTGAGGACAAGTCCCATCAGCAAAACCAATGCCCATACAATCAGGATCAATACTACTGCGGAAACCGAATTGCCGCACACCAGCAAAAATACAGTGAGTGCAGCCATACAAACAAGGTTCGTCAGCAGAAATGGCAGCCTGTTTTTCCAATATCGTCTGCTGTTCATATCGTGTACCCCTGTCGGTGCTTTGTCTTGATAAAATCCGTCAGACCGATGCCCGCCAGTTTTTCCCGGATGCGGTTGATATTGACGCTCAAAGCATTGTCATCCACATATAGCTGATTGTCCCACAAATACTCAATCATATCTCCACGAGAACAGATTTTCCCTCCGTTCTTGAACAGGTAATAGAGAATTTTCAATTCGTTCTTAGTAAGTTCTACGCTCTGTCCATGATAGTCCAAACTGCTGGATTCCAGATGCAGCACCGCATCTCCATAGGCGATCTGTTCCCGTTGCTGTGCGGGATAGGCTTTCTTCAGCAGAGAAGCAATTTTCGCAAGCAGGATTGCTGTGTTATAGGGCTTCGTGATAAAAGCGTCTCCGCCCAGCATGATGCTATTCAGTTCATCCATATCCGTGTTGCAGCTTGTCACAAAAATAATCGGCACCTCGGAAAATGTGCGAACCTCGGTGCAGAGAGAAAAGCCATTGGTTCCCGGTAGCTTGATGTCCAGTAAAATCAAGTGTGGCTGTTCGGCTTTGATCCGATCAATCACATCAGAAAAATCTTCCGGAGCCGCCGCTTCATAGCCATTGCTTTGCAGCAGCGTTTTCAATTCATTCCGTATCAACGGATCATCTTCTATTATCAATATTTTTTCTTTCATATCAGCCTCCGTGAAAAAATAATATTCTATGATATAGTCGCTCATGCTCCCATTGACATTTGCATCAGGCGAATATAAAAATGCAGCCTTAATGCGTTAGGAACCTTATCCCTCAACAAATGAAAAATGGTAAACTTATATTTCTTCAACATCAATGACATGATATCCTTTTTGTTTTAATGCCTTTGCAAACAAACCCATTCCAGAAACTAACTTTCCAGTGAAGCTACCATCATATATCTGATTAACACCACAGGTAGGGCTTCTGGATTGTAATATAACTAAATCAATCTCTTCATTCTGAATTTTCGATAATGCAACTGCCACTGCCTTATTATATTCTAAACTAACATCATTTCCGTTTTCATCAACTACTCTCCCATTCACAATTTCTGCGCAGGGTCTGGGAGTTTCCATTCCTGCTAATACTTCCGGGCAGATAGAAATCACTTCTTTATCTTTTAAAAAATGGATAGCTGCTGAATTTTTGTTGTTTTTCCCATTATATTTACAGTTCTCTCCCATAATACAGGCACTGACCAATACTTTCATATTTGTCACCTCAAAGCCCAATGGCTTGCTCGAACAGTCCACAATAAAGTCCTTTAACGAATAGTCGAGATTACCAGTCTGTCAACGCACCATAGACGACAGTTCAAAAGCAAACTATGTGTTAAAGCAAACTACCCTTTAACCCTTTTTTGAAAACCAGTACAGCTCTTTCGGTTCCCCAAAAAGACATCGTAACAAGTCGATAGCTTTCCTTTTCCATTTCTTCTATTTTTGCATTGATTTTCTCTGTTACATTTTCCACGGTAATTCCTTCTACTAATTCTGTCCGATACATCATATTTTACCTCCATAAGCACTCAATTCAAAACCAATTCGCTTTTTCTGCTTTGAATTGAGGGGTATCGCCTTCCTGGTATGGATTATAGGTATTGCGATTACACCCAAATTCTTTTAATGCCTTTATTTTATTATCCTCTGTCCATTCAACCAGCGAGATTCCATCAAATTCCTCTATACTTCCATTGTTCATTTCATTTTTGAAATACCACTCCACAATCGTTTGATCTCCCTTATGAAAAAATTGCTTGATTTCCCAAATGACCACCTTGCCACGGGTATTCCATTCCTGAAACCAATGCTTTACTGTTTTTCGGTTGTTATACTGGGGACTCCAGCTTTCTGTATAGATTACATCTTCTGTAAAAATATCATCAATGCCCATATCCTGCTGATTGAGCCACATATCAAACCATAATCGGATTGTTTTTTCTCGTTCATTCATGATATAAACACCTCACCATTCTTTTGTCTTACCTTCGCGTTTGTTCTGCATAACCTGGGTTTGATATACGAGAACAGGAATCAGAGAAACCAGGGCAAGCACACCAAAAACTACCGAACATTTTGCAACCGCAAATATTGCGAACATGAGCAATATCAGCAACCACGGATTACGCAGATTTCTGTAATAGTTTTCCTTGTCCTCATAAGAAGTATGAAGTTCAAACGGCTTACCGTCATTATCTTTTTCTACGATCAACAGTTCCCGATTAAAGGTGGTGGCATTTGTTGCTATGCGTCCGCCTTTTTCAGCCCATGGCCGTAGGCGTACTTTACCAACAGAGTAGTTCAGGTTGATGTTTTTATAAAATACTTTGTAACCCATCCCCTCTAAAAACTCATGATAATCGGATGCGTTGGCCTTCGATTTTTGCCCGATAAACTCCACGCAGTATTTTACCTGATCCGGTTTACACTCCTCAAATTCATACAACATTTTTTCCGCCCGAATCAGACGATAGCCCTTTTCAGACATTTTATTCAGCCAATGTTCCTGGGCAGTCAACAAACCGCCAAAGAAACGATAATACTTTTTGCTCATACCGCACCTCCAATAATTCCATTAGCCACGCCTACAAGTTCATTGAGCCTTATCAGCTCCTTTTCTGCAATTTCTTTTCCTTGCGTTGTAATGAGATATTCTTTTTTCCGTCCCGCACTATCTCCAAAAGGTGCAATCCAGCCTTTTTCCTGCAACGAGTTCAACGCACCATATAAAGTACCTGCCCCCAGCGTGAGCCGCCCTTTTGTATTGTCTTCAATAAATTGCATAACAGCATATCCATGTTTCGGGGTATAAAGGGAGAGCAAAATAAAGAATGTCACCTCTGTGAGCGCACCGCCTTTCGCATTGTCTCGCATAACACCTGCCTCCTTATTACGGTTACTGTAATAAATATATCACTAACCGTAATAGAAGTCAATAATGATCCAAAATATAACAGCAAACTTAAAAAGCGGGGCAGCACACGCCGCCCCGCCGATCCTATATGCTTATTCCATCGCTCGCATTTCTTCCACAAGCGATTGATTTTTCTGCCTGCGCATTGTCCAGAAGGACAGGATGACCTCCAGGCCAAACAGCACCAGAACGAACAGCCCCATTTGCAGGAAGGGGAAGGAATATGGCATGATCGCTCCATGGAAAGTCATTTCGCTGAATTTTCGAGCAGCTATCATTGCAATCGGGAGGCCGACTGCCAGAGTTGCCAGCGCAGCAGAAAACGCATAGCAAATTCCCTCATAGATGGTCATTTGACAGAGCTGCTTTCTGGTCAGACCGATGGCGCGAAAGACGCTGTTTTCCCTCTTTCTGGACATCTGATTGGAGAGGGTGGTGTTGATGAGATTGACCACGCCAAAGAGGAACACCAGCCAGGACAGCGCCTGAAAACCTCCAAAAACGACCCTGTTTTCCATTTCCTCATAATCCTTATGTATCCCAATGGTATCCAAGTCAAGATCCGGATTGGAAGAAATGATCGCACTCAGACTGTTTTCAATCTGCTCCGCCTTTTGGGGATCGCTGACAATGCTCCAGGAATAATCAAAACAATCGATCATAGGCATTGCTTCCTGAAATAGCTCTTTGGTTGCAACAATGCAGGTGCTGTCCAATGCCAGAGGACCATGACCATTTTTAAGCCCATCGTTTATGAGCAGACCGGAAACAGTGACAGGAATCTCTTGATCCCCTATGGTAAGTTTGATAACTGACCCCACATCTACACCGATCATATCTTCTGCATAATCCATATCAAGTGCAATACTATGGGAATCTTGAGGTAAAGTTCCGGACACAAGCGCCGCTTCCATTTGATCCCTGTTTCGGTCACTCAACAGATCACACATTCCGCCGGAAGAACTTTCCTCATTTTCAAACCGCACATGAACCGCCTGACGATTTTCTATCACATCTGTTACGCCATCCACGGCCAGCACCTCCTGCCGAAGCGCTTCATTCAAAGGATTTCCTTTTGACATCACCTCATATTCTGTTTTTTCAGAATGGATATAGATTTTATAATCCCCATCCGGAAAATACTGTCTTGCGATCCGCTCCGGCGAACGAACCAAAAGAATAGAAGCTGTCACCAAAAGGATCACCCCGCCCAGACTCAGGGAAGCCACGATACTGATCGTCTTTTTGCGGTCACGCCTGAAATTTGCAATTCCCATGGAGAGGGGATTTAACCGCATATTCTTCTTATGTGTGTGGGCCTTTCCGCTCTGATTGCCGGTAAAGCGGACTGCTTCAATCGGGGAGATACTGGCGGCAATCTTTACCGGTCTGCGGATCGCAATGGATACCATAAACCAGCCAAGCAGTGCAGTCAAAACAATCGCGGCTGCATAAAATAGCAGATTAAACCCACGGGGAAACAGTGCAAACCCGGCTGCACATCCCAGCAAAATACCGATACCAATGCCAGCCCATCCTAAGAAACGGCCTTCTTTTTTGACAATACGGCGGATCTGTTTTGGCGTTGTGCCGATGGTCCGCAGTTGTCCATAGCTTTGGATTTTATCATTGATAGAAATTCGGAAGATACTTTGTATCACAACATACCCTCCGATGATGACCAGAACTGCAATTCCGGCAACCAGCGCCAGCATACTGACATTCACAGGCTGCTTATAGAACTTCATATAGCTGAGGTTCATGATCGGCATTTCCAGCTGATATTCCTTGGCAATCTCCCTGCTGCGGGCAGTCAGCTCTGTTTCATCCATTTGCTGCTCATTCTTAAAATGCACATAGGCTCGATAATCAGCGGGGTCATAGCCGCTCCATCCTTTCAGGGCTTCTTTGGAAAGAAGGATGGAAGATCCATTTACCTCTTTTTCCTTATAGCCTTCCATAATGCCAGTCACCGTGTATTCTCCGTGAAAGCTCTCGCTGCTTAGCATAACCTTTTCGCCAATCCCGGCGTCTGCAGCATAGTTGGAAAGGAAATAACGGCTCACCACCACCTCATCCTCCTTTTGGGGCAGTCGGCCTTCCAGCAGCTTCATCTGGTCACGGGCAATATACATCGTTTCCTCATCACAATAGATATAGGAGGCATTGTATCCCTGCTCCGCAGGTTCCACAGCCAGCATATAATACTCTCCTACCCTTGAGAAGTCATCCAGCCCCTTCAGGGTGGACACATCTTCCTCAGTAATCCTGGTATAGACCGCCTCATAAGTATCCTCCACATGATTTTTCTCTATCTGCCGGGTAGACAAAGCCATCACAATCGAAAAACAGATCAGACAGGATGCCAGCGCAACGGCGATCACCACCATCAAATTCCGGCGTTTTTCGCTTTTCAAACTTTTTCTTGCCAGTTTCCTGACAATATTTCCTGTATCATTTTCAAATGGTACTGTCATTTTGATCATCTCCTTTAAGTCTTATATTTCTGCTGTCAGCAAAGCGGCGGCTTCACATCGGAAGCCGCCGCTTCTGGTTAGTCCATGGTCTTGATCCGCTCTACAAGGGAAAGCCGTTTAGAGTAACGGACAGCAACCACAGAGAAAATTCCGGTCACGACCAAAAGTGCCAGAACAAAAACAACCGTTTCCATCAAAGGGAATTGATAGGACAGTTCCCCAAAAATATTAAAGCTGCTGATCACATAGTCAAAAATCCAGCCCAGGATTCCGCCAATGCCAACTGACAAAAATACCGTAACCCCTGCGTACCACAGGCATTCTGCGATCAGCATACGGGAAACCTGCTTTCCGGTCATTCCCACAGACTGCAAAATCCCAAGCTCCTGCTGCCTTGCCAGCAGATTGGTCATCAGGGTGTTGACCAGATTTACCATGGAGAACACAAACAGGAACGCCAGCAGCAGATAAACACCGCGGGTCATCATCTTTAGCTGCGATTCCAGGGATGCCGCATGGTCTGCTCTGGAAAAGACCGTCAGCACCGGATTTTCCAGCAGGCTGAAAATAGACGCCCTGAGCGCATCCGAGTCCTCCGAGGTATGGACATTCCAAACGGCCTCCCTGTTCTCAATATCCGGGTAGAGTTGATCGGCCAGTTCTTCTGTAAGGGTAAACAGGCCCCATGCGCCGGTGCCTGATGTTACTGACGGTTTCGCAATCCCCATGACCGTTACTTCTATGGCCTTACCGTCCATGGATTCAAAGGTCAGCACATCCCCGACCGCAGGCGTATAGCCATAAAACATACTTAAAAGATGATCTTCCGAATCAGTCACGATCACACCGTTGTTTGCGGCAAGCTCCTCATAATCTACGCTGCCCTGTTCCAGATTTTCCTCCGGCAGCCATTGTTCCATCTGCTCTCTGTCAAATACAGGGAACTTTAATGCAACACTTTCCTGGGGGAATTTCACCGTTGCGGATGTTACTTCATGGCTGGTGATAGATTCCACACCATCTATGGCAAGAAGCTCCTGACGAAGTTCTTCTGTCAATGGATTTTCACGCGCGATGGCAGGCAATCCTTCCGCGCCTCCCGAATCCATCCAGCTGACCTCATAGTTGCAGTGATCTCCCATGGCTTCTATCGCCATCTTTTCGGGACTGATGGAGTTGAGTACCGTAGCGGCTGTTACCAGAAACACACCCGTCAATCCCAGAGATACCAGAGTGATGACCGTCTTTTTCCTGCTCCGCCTAAAGTTCATCTGTGCCATGGAGAACGGCGTAATGCGGTGGTTTTTCTGATCCTTCCGGTCTGTTGCCGTTTCATAACCACTGGAGCGGACCGCTTCGATTGGGGATACCCTCGCCGCCATGCGGACAGGCGCATGAATGGACAGAAATACCGTCAGGGCGCAGGCTGCTGCGGTCGCAGCCAGATAGGGCAGATTGCCCATCCAGCTCCAATGTGCCGGGAAAATAGCAAACCCGATAGCCCCTCCAACCAAAAGCCCCAGTGGGATACCGCAAAGAGATAACAGCAATCCCTCCCGCCGCACGATCCGCCGGATCTGTTTTGGTGTTGTGCCGATCACTTTCAGGCGTCCATATTCCCGCATTTTGCCCTTTACGGAAATGAAAAAGATACTGTAAATGACCACGGCACAGGCAACCAGCAAAAGGATTGCCACGGGAATGTAATATTTCATCACACCGGACTTAAAGCCCTGCATATCGAAATAGTTGGAACTGTAAAAAATCTGATCCTCTGAGACATCGTTGGCAGAAAGGAATGCTGCAATATCCGCCTTGAGCTGCTCCAGCTCCATACTATCAGCACCAGTATAACGAAGCCGAAATTCAAACAGCGGCTCTCCCTGCGCCATCTCCTCCACAAATGCTTCAGATACATAAAGCTGGAACATACGGGAGTCATTCTCCACATCCATGATACCGCTGACGGTGTAGGTCTGCTTTCCGTTTCCAAGATTCACTTCTATGGTCTGCCCGACTTCTGCGGGGATTTCAAAATAATCAAGAAATGCCCGTTCTACCAGAATTTCATTGGCAGCCTGCGGAAGTGTCCCAGTAAAGGAAGGCTTCTTACCCAATTCCATCCAGTTGGCATCCGCATACTCCACAGTCAGAACTCTGTCACCATAGCGGGCAGAACCGTAATTCTGGGAAAGGCCCCAGCGTTCCACTTCCGGGCAGTCTTTCAGTCTTTCAATCGTATCACGGTCACAATTCACCACAACCGCCTGATACTGTCCCCGAATGTCCGCCTCCAGTTTTCTGTCACTTCCCGCTCCTGCACAAAAAATCGCTGCCATCAAAGCGGCTGCCAGAGCGATCGTTACGATCACAAACAGGTTGCGCCGCTTATCTGTCTGAATGCTTCGTGACGCCAATTTTTTAATGACCGGCCCTGTATCATTTTCAAAAGGCAATGTCATGTCTGCCACCTCCTTTATCCAACGATTTTGCCATCCTCAATCCGCACGATACGGTCTGCAAGCTGGGCAATGGCATCATTATGTGTGATCATCACCAGCGTCTGGTTAAATTCACGACTCGTTCTCTGCAAAAGCCCCAACACATCGGCGCTGGTCCTGCTGTCCAGGTTTCCAGTGGGTTCATCGGCAAGGACGATAGCGGGCTTTGACACCAGAGCGCGGGCGATAGCCACACGCTGCTGCTGGCCGCCGGAGAGGTTGTTTGGCATATTCTTCAGCTTATCCTCCAGTCCCAGCATGGACACCACATCCGCCATGAATTTCTGATCCACCGTATCCCCATCCAGTTCCACGGGCAAAACGATGTTCTCATGAACATTTAGGATCGGCACCAGATTGTAGTTCTGGAAAATAAAGCCGATATTGCGACGGCGGAATATGGTAAGCTGCTCGTCGTTCATCTTCGCCAGCTCCTTATCCCGCACCATCACGCTGCCGGAGGTGGGGGTATCCAAACCGCCCATCATGTGAAGCAGGGTGGACTTACCGGAGCCGGAAGTGCCGACCACCGCCACAAATTCGCCCTCCTCCACAGAGAAGTTCACGCCATCCAGGGCGCGGGTAATGTTCGGCTCTGTGCCGTAGTATTTTTTAAGATCAGTTGTCTGCAAAATTTTCATAACAGTTACCTGCCTTTCTTAATTTGTTGAGTATAGAGTAAAGAGCAAATGTTGCAGAATTGTCCTAAATGGCATGAAAATCTATGGTGAATTGCTTCAATTTTAGGACAATTCATATTCTTATTGAACAAGCAACTTTTTTATTGCATTGCTTCATGTATACGCTTGCTTTTGTTGATAAGATCATTATAAAACCCAAATGTCCGAGAAATGTTACAACGCTCGGACATTTCAAAAAAATTTACAGCGGGCATCCAGAAATAACTGTCCGCCGAAACATACTACACGATTTTTTAGATAGATTGATTGTGAAATAATTTCAATCCAATCACCACATTTATCATAAATTCCACAATGAGAATTATACTAATGGCAACATTAAAATTACATAAGTTATATAACCCGATATAGATTTCACAAGTAAGAAATACAACTTGCAGACACAAATTTAGGTATGCCACTAAATACTCGTTAGTTCTATTCCACAATCTAAACAGGAACCTTGTAAAAATAGGTTTTCCAGCAAAAGCAAAAAGCACTGACAATACCGGTACTAAAAATATATAGTAAGAATCTACTGCATTTCTGGGGGATGTACCTGCCCATTGAATTGCTATATTATCAGGAACAACGAAAAATAAAACAATAGATAAAATAACATTGATTATTAAAATGATTGTTGTTGCTTTGCAAAAATTGATTTTTTTCATGGTGTTTTCTCCTGTTATAAGTGTGCCTTAATTTGTTGAGTAAAGAGTAAAGGGCAAATGTTGCAGAATTGTCCTAAATGGCATGAAAATCCATGGTGAATTGCTTCAATTTTAGGACAATTCATTTTGCAGTAAGACTCACACATTTTCATCCTTTAAGGCTTCTACAATAATGTCCCTGCGGATTCTTCTGGAAGCCGCCCTGTAAATCCCACTGATGACCATTAGTACCAGAACAATATAGGCTGCCAGCCCTAATAACGGAAATACCTGAATGAACTCCATAAAAGTCACATCCTGCATCCACATCAAAACTGCGACAATCAAAAACAGAATCGGCAATCCAATGACCAAAGGTTTTCCTCCAAGGAAGAACCCTTCTATATGCAGTAAACGGTCAAGACCTTTTCTATCCAACCCCACAGAACGCAGCATGGCAAATTCCTTTCTTCTCTGATACAGACTGTTCAGGATCGCCACTGCTGCCGATGAGATTCCAATGATACCAAATAGTGCAGTCAGACTGTAAACGATCAGCATGGTCGCATCGGTCAGCCGTTCTCTGTCCAAAGCGCGCTGTGTCTTGCTGGAGGTATAGAAATCACTCGTCCCCAGATAAGTACCACAGATCTGCTCTGCCTGCGCCTGTACTTCGGCATCCAGCCCATCTTCCACGAGAAGATTCATGTAAGTCCTGTAATTGTAAACTGCACGATCTTCTCCGAAATTCTGGATAATCTCATAGTATTGATCCATCGGCACCAGAATGGGCAATGTATAAAAGGCCATATTACGCCCAATCTCCGGCATTTCAGAAAGTGCAGATGATACCGTCACATCAAAACGGTAATCCCCCTGAATGGAGTCCAGAAACTTCTCTGTTACTTCTAAAGATTGACCTTCTTTGAGTTTTAGATATGGAACCATATCTTTTTTGGCTTCATAACCTCTGGAGTCAGGATTTTCACAACAGAATTGACAATGAGCGCAGCACCCTGTTCAGAATAAGTCACCCCTGACTGCATGAGATAATCTTCATAGGCATCCTGTTCCAAACCGATCAATACACATGGGATACGGTAACAGCCATCGCGCTTTGCTACATACTCGCCAGCCGCTTTTGTGTCAAATCCTCCAGAGGAAAGAAATTCTTCCGACAGCTCACTTTCTGAAACCCAGAGCGCACAGTTCGCCATTGTATAGGTGGCCTGTTCCTCTATGTGAGGCAGCTGCTTCAATTCCTCCATAAGCGCTGGCTCTATTTTCTGACCAGACTCCATTGTAAGATTGACATTAAAGTGGCTGTCCTGTTCTGCTTTTGTATTGTTAATATCTGAAACGGAAAAAACAGCCAGAAAACTGAACATCAAAAGCATACACAGACTCAGCGTTACCGTACAGGTACGAAACAGCCTCTTATTAGCCGTCATGGAGTTTGCAGAAATATTTCCAAGAAATCCAAAGCACTTTTTCAGGATCGGATGCTTTGCTGATTTTTTCAAAGAAGGATTGCTCCAACTTTCTTTGACCGCTTCAATCGGGCGAAGTTTTCCCATCTGCCGGGCAGGACCAGATGCAGCCAGGCAAACCGTCAGGAACGAAAGAATCATGGAAACCACTGCGACCCACGGGGAAAAGGAAGCGGTTATCCGGCTCCCTGTCACTTCCTGCGTCAGGTCAGAGTATGCTGCCAATACGCCATAGGAAAAAAGGTATCCAAGTCCCACGGAAACCAGAATGGGAAGCACAGACAACCAGCGCGCCTCATATACGATCATCATGTGGATCTGCCTTGGAGTCATTCCAATGGATTTTAAGATTCCCAGCTCCTTTACCTTGCGTTTCGCAGAAATAGAAAAAGCGCCCCGAATGATATAGGCAAATACCGCCATAGATGCTGCCATGACCAAACCGAGCGCAAGCGCAAGTTTGGGAAGGTCACTGCTTAGGAAATGTCCCGGCGCATAAATTCCATACATCCCAAGCAGGGCTGTGTGGTAACGGAAGGGATAGTCACCAAATTCATCCGGCTGCAAGCCAATGTCCTCTGCTATCTGCGGGATGATTTCATAGACTTTTCGCGGCTGCGTCACTTGAAGATAAGCAACGATCCCCGTGTCCTCCGATAATGCGGTCGTGTCCAGCCACCCATACGCAGGGTAGCCATTGTATGCGCTGGAAACAGTCATATCAATCTCACCAACGATGGTGTACTGCACTTTTCCTGTTTTCACAAATTCTTCCCCGCTTTGAATGGGGGAAAGAAAATCCACAGTTGTATTTCCTTTCCTGCGTTCGCCCAAATCCAGGTTCAGCCGGTCTCCAATCTCAACAGATGGATTCTGCTCAAAAAAGCTTTTTCCAACCACAATCTCTCCCGGCGCCTGGGGAACCCGTCCGCGCAGGATCAGATTCTTTTCCCGCATACCGCCCCAATAGGCTCCATCACAGTTTTGGATCAAAAGATAGGGCAGGCCGGATGCAGCTGGCAATAAGGCGGTCTGATTATCTCCTTTTACCATGATGGTCTGGACATTTTCGTTATTCTGAATCAAATCCAGCTGGCCGGCATGAATCTCCAAAAGCTGTGCATCCCAATCACCGTAGGCTGCGATCTCCTGCTGCACACTTTGATTCCAATAGCTTTGGACGAATGTGCATAACGAACACAAAAAAGTTGATGCGATCAATATGGCTACCATGATAGAAATGGATGTACGCCGGTTTGCTTTCATATTCTGTTTCGCCAGCCGCTTTACAATCCGGCTGGTATCATTTTCAAATGGTAATGTCATAGTCCTTCACTCCTTTCACTATCATCCTAACCCCCAAATGTTGCAGAAACATCCCAAAAGCTCAACAGTTTAAGGGTGAATTGCTTCCACTTTAGGATATTTCTATTGCTTAATCTATCTCTCTCAACTGCTGCACAATAGACTTTTTCTCCAAAAGATGGATCAGAGCGGCAGCAATTAAAACAGGAAGCAAAATTGCCACTATCATATATCCAGCAAAATGTACTGCTGGGAAATGCCACACCCAAGTATCGTCGCCAACATAATTCAGATAGCGAACAATTCCATAACCGACCGCAGTTCCAATTAGGACAGCGATACAAATGTTCCAAAAAGCCAGCAAAATGCCTTCACACTGTACTGTCTGCCGTAACTGCTTTTTCGCCATACCAACAGAGCGCAGAACAGAAAATTCGTGTTTGCGGGAGAGTGTCGTAGCAATCAGTGTATTTACCAGATTGATAACTGCAAACAGCATGATGAATCCACACAGCCCCCATATCACAAGGCTGGTGCGTTGATACATAGCCTCGCTGTCTTGATAGTAGTCATAGAGAGATTCCATTGTTACCATCGGTGTGGTATCAAGCAGATCATTCATAGTTTTCCGAAGGGCTGGCTCTTGTAAAAGGTCATCCATACGAACCAGCAACTGACTGTTGAAGTTAAAGCCAGATGGCATCATTTGATTCATTAGTTCTTCTGGCAGTAGGAAAAATCCTGTTTTTCCAAAAAGTTTACCTCCACCATCATCTTCAAAGATACCATCGCTGATTTCTCCAGCAATTCTAAACTCTGTCTCCTGCTCCCGTATCCCATCAAACCAGCGGAACTTCACCGTATCTCCAACATGAAATGTCCAGTCGTAGATGTAGTCTGCATATTCATTTCGCAACACCAGAATCTCATGGTTTTCAGACATAGTTGAATAATCAGCCGTGCCAGTCACCAAATATTTTTCCAAGAGGGCCTGCTGATCTGGTGTGAATGGGGTAATATTTTCTTTTTTAGTCACTCCGTTGTATTCAAATTTTGCCTCTAATGTTTTATATTCCGAAACTTCTGCAACCCCCTCCATCTGCGCAATGGTCTGTATCAAATCTTCATTCAAAGGATTCTTTAACTGGACTCCAGTTTGTCCATGCGGGTCATTCTTGATCGCATTTCGGGAAAGCTCAACTTCAAATTCTCCATATTCTAAAAGCCCATGTCTTGTAAGGCGCTCCATATCCAGAGAAGAAAGGAGTGTTGTTCCGCCCATAAACATGATTCCTGCAATACCTAACGAAAGAACAGTTACAATCCACTTTTTCCGGTTGCGGGAACTTCCCATAATAGCCAGTGAAAAAGGGGTGATTTTCCGATGTAGTTTCTTTGAAACAGCAGGAAAACTCTCATATCCGGTGTTTTTTGCTGCCTCGATCGGTGAAATGCTGCCTGCAATTTTTGCAGGCTTGCTCATAGCCAGCCATATCATGCCATAGACAAGAAGGAAAATTACAATACTGGTTATTGCGGTATTACCCCAGCTCCATCCGTTTGGCTTGAACAGAAAAGCTGCAATCCCACCGATTACCAGCCCTAAAGCTGTACCATAAACACAGAAAATCCTACCTTGTACCCGAAGAATTTTCTTAATCTGTTTTGCAGTTGTTCCCATTGTACGCAACTGCCCAAATTCCCGCACCTGATTATGCACATAAATATAAAAAATACTGTAAATCACCAAATAACTAACAAAAAGTACAGCAAAAGAAAAGATCATAACAATCTGAATATCTTCCCAATTCGGCTCCAGAGAGGAAAGAAAACCATCGTTCGGATCAGAATTTTGCGCTGGAATACCATAGTCAGCTTCAATCTGCTTGGTCATGGCTTCAAATACCTGCTTGGACATTTCATCCGCATGAGCAAATTGAACAGCCAGCGCTGTTACAGAATGCTGGAATTGGCTTCCCGCTTCTGTATATTGTTTGGAACAGAAAAGGGAGTAGACCCGTTCTGTGGAACCACTGTCTGTAAGGCCTACCACAGTAAAGTTTTCCGTATTTCCATCATAAAACGGGATTGTGATTGTTACCCCCAACTCCACCGGAAGCCCCAGTTGCTCCAAATATGCCTTATCCACAGCTACATCATAAAGGTCTATGGGATACTGTCCTTCCACAATTTCATCCATAACGATTTGGCTGTTATTTTGCTCGATATAGACAGGGATCACCAGATAGTTTTCAATCTGCGTATTGGCCGCCTGCATATATATCTTTGAATCCGAAATTCTTTCATCATGCCGCAGGGTCTGCATCTGTTCATCGTTCAGATTGTGATATAACATCTGACTTGACACAAGCAATTCTCGTTTTGCTTCGGTTTCCATCCCAATCACAGACAAAGCAAAGCCAGACAGCAAGGCAACTGCCAACGCGATGGTCAAAACAGATAAAAATGTTTTAACCCGGCTTTGACTGATACTGTGCTTGGCATACTTTTTGACAATCCGGCTAGTATCATTTTCAAATGGTAATGTCATAGTCATTCACTCCTTTCGCTGTCATCCTAACCCCCAAATGTTGCAGAAATATCCCAAAGGCTCAACAGTTTAAGGGTGAATTGCTTCAATTTTAGGACAATTCATTTTCGTGTGTCTTTTTTATAAAGCCGGATAGATATAAGCAAAACCATTGCTAACTGAATTACAACAAAAAATAGCGTCAGCCAAACGCTCTCATAATAAGAAATATCTGTCCAGAAGACCACCAGATCTACCAGAGCCACCACACCAGCCGACCATCTGATTTCTCTTGGAAAGAAGTGCCGGAGCAGCAGAACAACAACGACCGGCGGGATCAGCAAGCAAGCTGCATTGATGAGTAATGTCTTTGTGATTTCCATAAGGCCACCTCCAATTTCATAATGTTGCTGTCAGCATAAATCCCAAATGTTGCAGAATTGTCCTAAAATCCATTGCCCTCTAAAAATTTTTCAAAAAAAAGGCAGCCTGCCAAAACAGACTGCCTCAGAATTATTTTATGGGCAGGAACACGGAAAAAGTTGATCCTTCCCCAACTTTAGACTCAACGGTAATATAGCCCCCCTGCATGGTAATGATCTCACGGGCAAGGTATAAGCCGATTCCGACCCCATCTATATCATGCACCGCTTCATCCCGATAGAAGCGTTTGAAGATCGTGCCCTGAGAATGCTCCGGGATGCCTCTGCCTGTATCTGTCACATCTATCCTCAAATACATTTCCCAATCCCGTACCCTCACCTGGATGCTGCCACCGGCAGAGGTGTACTTTACCGCATTATCCAGAATGTTAAACAATGCTTCGGAAGTCCAGCGGCTGTCATGGGATATTGTCAGATCAGATGGGCAGTCCACCGACAGGCTGATCTCTTTTTGTTCCATCGGAGCCAGAACACCATTGATGGCGCTCACCAGCGTATCCCCGATCACAGCATCCTGTTTCTCCAGCGTAATGACACCCGTTTCCAGGCGGGAGGTTTTCACCATTCCCTGAATGAGAAAATCCAGTTTATCCAGCTGTGTGCCTGTGGCCTGCAAAAACTCCTTACGCTTTTCTTCTGTCAATGGCCTTGTCAGCATCGTATCGTTGATCAGCTTCAAATTTGCGATGGGGGTTTTGGTCTGGTGGGAAATATCTGATACCAGGGATTGCAGTTCTTCCTTTTCTCCCTCTGCCGTATGTCTGGTTTTCTGCATCACATTATAGAGCCGTTCCAGACGATGGCTAATCCGAGACAGCAGTGTTTCCGCTTCATAGTCTACCTGGGGCCAGTCTGTACTGTCCATCATGTGATCCAATGTCTGGCACAAACCATCGGTGAACAGAGAAAGTTTCTTTTGAAAATAGTGCAGAAAAACCATGCCCCAAATGTAAAATGCAGCTGTCAAAATAATGCCGCAGATGACAACACGCACATCTTTCGTCAATAGGAAAAAAATCAACAGCAGCAAAGCGGCAGTGAGCAGAGTCCCCGCCACAATTTTTCTCAAAAATGCCCTGACAGATAAATTTTGCAGCTTCATCGAGGCTCACCGCCGATCCACTGATAGCCCATGCCGTAAGCTGTCTTAATATATTTCCGCTCGTCTGTTTCGATTTTTTTACGGATACGGCTGATGATCGTCGTCAGAGTATGCTCATCCACAAAATCCCCATCAATGTCCCACAGCTTCTCTAAAATCTGCCGCTTGGTCAGAATAATCCGGGGGTTCTTTACGAACAGGAACAGGGTGCGGTATTCCTTCGGTGTAAAGTCCAGGGATTCTCCGGCAAGGGACGCACTTTGTTCGGAGAAGTCAATTTTCAGAAAGCCATCATCAAACAGATCATGCCGGGGTGTCCGCAGTTCCAGATTTGCAAAAACCGCCGCTACTTTTTTGCAAAGCACCGTCACAGAAAAGGGCTTGGTCACATAATCTGCGCCGCCGACTTCATAGCCCTTGAGCATATCGCTCTCCTTATCATTGGCTGTGATAAAGATGATATAGGTATGCTGACCGCGATTCCGGATTTCTTCACACAAATCCAGTCCGCTGCCATCGGGCAGGTTAATATCCAACAGTGCCACATCAAATTCATTTTCCCGCAGCTTTCTTACCGCGCTGTCAAAATTAAAAACCGAAATGACCTCATATCCGTCAGAGGTCAGATTATATGCCAGGGTCCGATTCAAAAGCTGATCGTCCTCTACAATTAAAATCTTCTTCAAAGCCTTCACTTCCTTTCCCAATTTTCCGATCATACTGATATTCTAAACATCAAATGTTGCAGAAATGTCCCAATCCGATATTTTTCTTTTTAATTATAGGATAGCCTACTTTTCAGCACAAGAATAAAAATATGAATTTCAATGTCATGTTGGACAACAAGAACACCGCCGCAAACTATACGATTGCGGCGGTGTTGACTATGTATAAAATCTTCCTATAGATTTTTATGTATGTATCCCGTATTTCGCCGTTTGGATGTTCTCTTCGCCATGCAGGATTACTCCACCGCAAGTCTTTGCGCCCTGTACCATGTAGCCCTCAAAAAAGAAGCTGTAAGGCAGGTAATCATCCGTCAGGACGATGCGCTCATAGTTGTACCAGTTAAAGTGCTGGTCCAGAAACTTCCCCAGTTTGTGCCGAAGGATAGGATTTTCCACTACGGCCTTGAGATTTTTCCGGCTGTGAAACTCTAGCTTTGGCCGGTTCTGTTCCGGAATGGACAGCAGCCGCCACCGTGTTCCATCAACGGTTTCTTCCTCACCTGCCGCATATGCGCGAAACGGCTCATAGGGCAGCCTGATCCGTTCGGTATAGCCGGAAACGCTGTCTCTGCCAGCATCCTTCAGCCATGTGAAGGAAAACTCCAGCACTTTGACACCGTCTACGGCATCACACAGCCGCAGTTCTGCATAGGAATGAATATCTTTGGCGATCAAATACTTCTTCTCCTCCAGCCGCTGCAGTTCCTTTTTCAAAATAATAAATTGCTGCGGCGAACAGCCATTTCTGGAGCGGGTCTTGAGGGAAATACTATCCCGATCCACATAAACCGTTGCCATTGTCCTATTATTCATAATCCACCTCGTTTCTGTTATTTGCCCCTGTATGATGCATGGCAGTCTGTGTGACCAGGAATGGATGCTCTACATACTCCTCTTTTGCTGAGGTATATGCCGCTCCGCCCAGAGAGTCCAGATACTGCCATCCGTTTTTGGATTTTGAGATGTACACATAGAACGGTGCAAGCACATACTCATCCCGTTCATAGCAACCAAGATACTTTCTTGCAAGTACCGCCACAACACCCAACTCTGCCGCTTTCTGTGTTGTCAGGGAAACTGCCAGTTTCATTACTTCCTCTTTTTCAATATCATTGAGTCTGGAAGTATAAACACTCTCCAGGAATAACACAGCCTTCTCACCTGCGGCAGACTTTCCGGTAGCCGTGTTCTCCTGCGACAAATCAGCAAAAGAAAAATCGATGGCAGGTGGTTTTTGAAATGCACCTTTTGTCAGACGGAGGCAGGCGCGAGCCACCACTGTTTCATCCTTTTTCACAAGAATAATCTTCTTGTTAGAGTCAAAGGCGGCTAACAGGCACTCTCTCTGGCTTCCAGTACGGTAAGACAGGCAGGTACCATGAGGAAGCTCCCCAAGCCGCAGAGTGTGGTAAAAATCATCCACCTCTTCTGCCAGAAATGCACCTCGGGCCAAAGAAAGATTTTTCTTCCAGAGGCTCTCCTGCATCTCGCTGACAGGGTAGCGGATCTCACGCTGCAGGTCACCGGCAAAATATTTGAGTTTATAGAACTGGCCCATCAATTCAGCCTGTACGATCCGTCGCAGCGCTTCAACAGCCAACTCCTGCCCGTCCAGTTCCCCATAGAGAGCGCGTACCATAGCCGCGTCACCCCGCAGTAAAAACTCCGTGACAGTCTCCCTGTTCTGCTCCACAAAATCATCCGAGAAGACCAGCTTGTCTTTTAGTTCCAGCCAGTCTGCATCTGTTGTCAGAATATCTTTGCGTACCTGCTTCCAATCCGTCCTTTCCAAAAGAGCCGTCATATTGTTGAGGGCAAATACCGCATCCGGCTCCGCAGTGAAAGCCGGTATGAATGTCTGCAGCTTCGTATAGTGTTGTAACAGTTCCATGGCAGTCCTCCGGGTCAGTCCACGGATATGTCCAAATGAACTCCGGTACCATTCGCTAAATGGCCTTTCCAACAGACATTTTCCAAGCTGCTCCAGCTCTGTATCTCCTGTATACTGGCTGACCAGCTCCCGCTTTATCAGCTGCCGAAGTGTCAGCAAACGCTGATCCACAGGAAGAGGTGTCAGCATGGTGTATAGCCGAACGTAAACCTCTTTCTGATGCCAGAGCTGATACATTTCCTCGAAGGTGTACTGCTGCCCTTCTTCCAGAAGCGTAAAAAAGCTGTCATTGCGGTTCACAGAATCGCTGGCTTTCAAATTCTTCAGCGTCAGAGAATTGATGTTGCAATGCTCACAAAAGCCTGGCTCAAACAAAAGTGAGTATCTCCCCAAGGACAGGAACACTTCACTGTTCTGATCCACCAAATCCAGAAAATGCTTTTTTCTATGCTCCACTGCATAAATGAGAATTGAAAACTGGAATTGTCGGATTGCATTAAAATCCAAATGGAGCCTGCCGGCATACAGAGCATTCAAATAACTCAGTTGGTTGCATAAAATTTCTTTCCTTCGTTCCTTGCTTAAAGGATGTGGCTGGGAGATAAACCAGTTGAGGTCGTATTGTCCGGCATGGTTGTCCAGCCAGAGGTCAAAAAAAGCAGACAAATCCTCTGCATCATATTCAAATACAGCCAACAGCCGGCGGAATTTTCCCACATCGGTCATTTTCATCCACCGGAGATCTTTCAGGCGCTCTACTGACAGAAACAGCCGCACACCTTGCCGATAAAGCAAGATGCAGACTCTCTGGAGCGGACGATTCTGTTCCAACAGTTCCAGAGCTTTCCGCTCATTTTGATGCCAGCAAAACAGATACGAACCAAGAAACGGCTGCCGCATCATATCCCGCTGGTGCTCCGTCAGCATGGAAAGTCCCTTCCACTCCGCAATGGGAAAAGTCTGCAGGTTATCCAATATGACCTGCTCCTCTTCTTCATACATCACAAAGGGAAAATAGTATTTCAGGTATTCAAACCGCAGGGAAGGCAACAGTTCCAATTCCATGACTGCCAGCACCTGCTCTTGGGGATACGCTGTCAGTCTCTCTCCATACCCGTCTGCCGACTCTAAGACCGAAGCAATTTCTTCATCACCAATCTCCTGCCTGCACAACGCACCATAGAGTGCTGCAAAGTTCGGCACCCGAACCAGTTCTTCCTGTATCCGCTTTGTCTTTCGGATGTGCAGCCGTTCCTGTAATTGAAGTGTCTCCACCTGTCCACATGCCTGCGCTATGGCATCCTCTGAAAAGCTGCCTGTAAGCGCCGGGAGCAATCCGTCATCTTTCATTCTGGTCAATAGGGTCAGATGTTTTAATGTATTTCTCATGCTGCTTCACCTCCGATCAGTGTCAGTACCATATTCAAAATCTCATGCCTTGGCCGGGGTTCAGACTTTACCAGTTCACCACACAGTTCAAAAAAGGCATGTGCGCCTTTGGCTTCCATCGTCCGTACACAACCGACAGGCCATTCCACCAGCTTGTCAAACGCCATATTCAGCACCTCGTTCTTCTCGTCCTGATGATAATATCCCCCAATGAATTTAACCAGAGATTCGGCGCTGCCGTTATAAAGCTGCTGCAGCTTTTCCCGTTTCTGTATGGTTCGTTTTTCCTGCTCCAGTCGTTTTTCCTGCTCCTTTCTCTCAGCTTCGACTCTGCGCTCATCCTCCAACTCTTCCTTGGAATAGAATGTTTCCTTCAGCCGGTTGATTTCATAGCCGTTATACTCGCTGTGGAGAAAAAACTGCCGCAACACCGCTGCCAGCGCTTTTTTATCATAAAGGCGTTGGATCTCCGGTGCTTTTAAGGCACTTAAAACGAAGTCCTCATATTTTTCCGGCTCAGTTTGGAAAAATGAAAGCTCCACCCAGTCATAAAGCTGTCGCTGCTGCTCTGCAGTTAGGAATGGCCGGCTGATGTATGTTTTATATTCTCTTCTGCTGTAATACCCCTCACTTCTGACAAAGCATTCGTGAAAGTAAAACCGCTCACCAAAAATCGTTTGAAGATGGGGAAAAGTATACTCAGCCAGCAACCTCTCTACAAACCGGAAACATCTCCAGCTCGAAATTCTTAGGGCATACTCCCGCAGCAGTTTCAGTTGTGGCGCGTATTCGCCACCATCCCTGTGCTGCTCAAAAAACTCCCATAAATCGATTTCTTTCCTTTCCACCAGAAAGGCAAACGCCCGCCCACTGTTCTTATGGCAACTTCTGAAATATTCTCCATAATCGGCTCCGGTTAGTTCTTGGTATCTGGAAAGCCACTGTTTCAAAGGGATCGCCTGCCTGGAATGCAGCATTTGCAAGGTAAACAACTCCATATAGTTATCCCGCTCCAGTTCCTTCGCGAGATCATCGTACTGAGGATCAAACACATCAAATCGGTACGGAAAATCTTTCTGTATCGTTTGATTCATCCATAACAGTGTTTTCGGCGCTGTGGGGTTCAAACCATATTGAACCGCTTCCCAGAGTCCCTGAAATCCTTCGTACTTGACCGTAAAGCTGTCATAGAACCGAAACAGCCAGCCAAGATACTCATAAAATTCTTCCGAAAGATCCTTTGGAGCATTCAGAAGCATCCGCCCACACGCCGCTGCGATTTTCTCGGCAGTGATGCTCTTGGAACTCAACCGATCCGGCAGCCTGTCCGCCCATACAGCGAGAGAGTTTGCCAAAATGATTTCATCGCAGCGATACCCTGCTTTAGTCAAAACCGAAAATTCGCGGCTGTCGGGCTTCACATTCATATACGGCAGTTTCATCAGCGTGCGCAGCACCAGGTCGGCTTTCCCGCGGTATTTCTTTGCCTGCTCTGCATAGAACCGGATGAACCATTCCAGCACACCAAAATCATATACCAGAGAAAGTGTTCGATTTTGTGTAAACAGGCGGCTCAGCTGGGTATGCATCGCCTCATAGCCGCGTTCCGTATCATCAAATAGCGACAGTACAAACAGGGCTTCTTCCGTTCTCATATACTCTCTTTCTGCCAGTTTCTCCAACAGGGCATGGCGCTGTGCCGCATCTGTTTCCAAAAGATACAGAGCGCCCTGCAGGTACACATCTTCTCCGGCAGACCGTCGCAATTTCTGGAGGAATGCTCCACGCTGGTTACCCACAAACATATTGTCAGACTGGATCGCACAGGTATTTCCCAGCGCCAGGGCCAGAGCGCGGAACACCTGGACATCATCGCCCAGTTTTTCCTCAAACCGCTCCAACACCTCGCCAGGGTAACGCAAATGGTATGGTTCAAAATAGCCGGACACATCCGTTTCCACCTGCCATATCTGCATCGCCCTTGTTTGTCGGTAAGTCCTTCTCGCCGTATCGTCCTGAGAAGTCTGTACTACCAATTCGGCAAAGGAATGGTAAAGCTCCAAATCAATAGCCCTCTGATATACCCGGTAAACCGGTATCCTGTCGATATGCATTAAAATCCCTCCTACTTGAAATCTTCCATAAAAGATATGGGGAGAGAGCCCTGTTTCGGCTCTCTCCCCATTGATTAACTGACAGCACACCGATGGTATGCTATATTATCTTACTCAGCACCAGCCATACTGAAAAACTCCGCAGGCGACAGCACTGTAACGCCCAAATCCCTGGCCTTGGATAACTTGCTGCCGGCATTTTCGCCGCAGACCAGATAATCCGTCTTCTTGGACACCGAGCTGCCGGCATGGGCGCCCAGTGATTCGATCAGGTCATTGATTCCGTCCCGGGTGTAGGGTTCCACCTTGCCGGTAACTACGATAGTCTTTCCTACAAAGGGATTATCCTGCACCCTGTCTTCGCTGTGTTCTGCCACAGCAGGCTTTTGAATATTCATCATAGTCTGTAACTCCTCCCAAATACAGAAATTATCTTCTACACAGAACCAGTCGTGGATATTGTTATGCAATGTCTCCCCGAAATCCGGAAGCTGCCGAAAATCATAGCCTCCATAGACCGCATCCCGAAACTCATCCAAATCATAGTGGAACACACGACCCAATACCTTGCTGGCAGTGTTGCCGATCATAGGGATGTCCATAGAAATCAGATACCGTTCAAAGGTGGTATTCCGGCTCTGCTGGATAGCGTCCCAAAGGCGCTGCCAGGACTTTTCACCAAACCCATCCATGCGGACGATTTCAGCCCGGTAGCGGTCCAGACGGTAAATGTCCAGATAACTATGGATAAATCCCTGACCAATGAATTTTTCCAGTGTAGCCTCCGACAGCCCTTCAATGTCCATCGCCTTCTGGCTGACAAAATGAACGAACTTCTTCAGCCGGCGTGTTTCACAGTCAGGATTATCGCAGTACAGCGTCTTGATGATGCGATCCTCGCTCTTTTCGCCCTTTCCGCTTGATTCATGGATGCGGGTAGGCTGTCCGCAGCAGGGGCAAACATGGGGAATCGTATCCGCCATAGAGAAACCGCCTCTGTCCAAATTTTCCTCCACATGAGGGATGATCATATTTCGCTTGCTTACCAGAATCCGGTTTCCAGCCATCAGTTCCAGATCCTCAATAAAGGACAAGTTGTGCAGACTGGCCCGGCTGACCTCGCAGCCATCGATTTCCACCGGTGTAAACACAGCTACCGGAGCAATCTCTCCAGTTCTGCCCGGTGTCCATTCAATGTACTGCAGCAGGCTCTCATGCAGGTCATCTTCAAATTTATAGGCCAGACCGTCCTTATAGTGATGTCCGGTGTGGCCGCAGCTCTGGGCATAGGCGATGTCGTTAAACGAAACCACGATACCGTCAATGGGGATATCTTTGTCAGTGGCATATTGCCTCAGCTGATAAATACCGGCTTCCACATTTTCCAATGTCAGTTTCTGCTTTGTGACCAGATACTTGCAGGGCTGGAACCCCAGCGCACGCAATTCCCGCAGCTTATCTGATTTCCGGGTCAGGTGCGGAAAGCCCTCCAGCACACCAAACGGCATGAAAACCAGCCGACGCTCCTGGCATGTCTTGGCATCCATCAGACGGATGGAACCAGCAGCCAGATTGCGGCCGTTTTTATAGGGCTTACCGCTGCTGTCCTGCAGGCTGGTCTTCAGTTCCTCAAAATCACTGGGTCTGATAAAGCCCTCACCCGTCACAACCAGTCTCTCTTTGTAGGTAATGTGGGAAGGAATACCGCTGATGGCTCGGGTGTTATGGGTAATGATCTCCCCTTCGTCACCATCGCCACGGGTAGCCGCCTCCAGAAGTTCTCCATTCTCATAGGTCAGCTTTACAGTCAGGCCATCCAGTTTGAGCATCAGCATCACCTGCTGCTCACCCATGAAATTCAGAAGAACCATACTGCTCTTAGTCTTATCCAAAGACAACAGCGGGATCTCATGTCTGGTTTTCTCCAGTCTGCTTACCGCAGGATAGCCTACTGTCTGGGTTGGCGAATTTGCCATTTGGATTCCCGTTTCCTGTTCCAGCTCTTTCAACTCGTCAAAGAGTCTGTCATAGACCTCATCTGACACACTGGGCGCATTGCGGTTATAATACTCATCCCGATAACGGTTGAGCCGGTCATTCAATTCTCTCTGCTTTTCAAAAATATTCCGTTCCATTATGCTGCCTCCTTTTCAAGTACCCGGAAGGACATAACCAGTTCTTCTTCCGTATGCTTCTGTTCACTGTCGAAAACACTGCAAACACCGTCTGTAAACTGCCAGTGGGCGGCTCTGCCCCACCAAAGGATTGGGCCGCGGCCGCCGTTCCCTCTGTTGGCAGACGCATCTGGCTGATTCGCTACGGTACTATAAAAGCCCTGCGTGTTTACCAGCGTAATGTTCCGTATCTGTCCAATACATTCCGGTCGGCAGTGATCCAATATCTCCAACTGCGTCCCTTCCCGAAGTGTCCTGCGCAGCTGATTCAGGTTTTTGATCATGCGCTTTTCTCCTTTCCCCGCCCCACAGGGCAATCCTGCTGTGCGGTATGCAGCCCATTTCTGCCGGCTGCATACCTGCCAAAATTCAATTCATGGACAATACGCTGAATGGCGTCATCATCGTCCCACGCTGCGTGAAGCGTATTCCGCTCTGGTCCGGCTCCCACATGGACACATACCTTTTCACTGCCAACCTGCAGCAGCACATCCTGTCGCCTGGCGCAAACCACTGCCAGATTTCCAATTTGTTTCATGCTCTGCTCCTTCCTTGTTCATCAATAGCCGGACACCCAAAGGATGCCCGGCCATTCTCATTTGTCACGCTGCAGCAGCCAGCGCCGGAGACTGGATGCTATCCGTGTTCTCCATCAGATCTGCCATCAGCACATCCACCAAAAGTTTTCCTGCCAAATGGCCGGTATGGATGATGACCCGATCCTTCTTCAACTGGATAAACTCCTTCTCACGAAGGACACGGCTCTCTGCAGCCAGCGCCTTGTCGCTTTCTGTCAGCCTGGCGGTAACCACCCGCTGCCACTTCTGCAGGAACTCTGTTGCCTGCTCAATGTCCTTCTTCTGCCGGTCATATTCCGTCCGTTTCTGCCGCACTGTTCCATCCGGCTCCACTTCCAGCGTGTAATAGGCATGGAAAGGATCATCCGTTTTACGCAGAAACATCACAAAGCTTTCTCGCCGCTCAATCCGATCCCAGTAGCGGTCGCTGCTTCCTACACAGTGATGGAGCGCACGCCCCTCGGTAATAATATCCAGAATACCGCTTGGCACCACTACCATATAATCCGCATCGGCGTACTCATATTTCGTTTTGATTTCCTGACAGATGGCATTAACATGGGGGAATTTCTCCTCCATCTCCTCGGCCTGCAGTTCAATATCCTTCTCCTGGCATTTGAGCACCAGATCATCATGGCGCCGCCGCAGCTTTCTGGTGCGATATACGATCTCATCATAAACATCCATGTGCAGTTTCTTTGCCATGGAAAGATAATCCTCCCATGTACGCAGTACCTCATGGCTGTTTCGCCGGAAAGATGGCATCTGACGCCGCACATAGTTATAGACCTGCACCATGCTCATGCGGTCGGCAATGAACTGGACATCCCTGGGCTTAATATCCTGCTGATACATCCACAAAAGGACATTATCCGGGATTTCCCTGCCGGTGCCCTTTTCATATTGCAGCCACCGCAGCAGATCACAGCCTCCATTATGGAGCCGAAGGCGCTGAAACCTTCTGCTGTCAAGTCCCAAGGCTTTGATCAGGCTCCCTGTACTACGGTTTTTGATAAGTTCACTGACCGTTCCGCAGGAACTGAAACATTCTCTGGTAAGCTTCGGCAGGCTCGCCTTGCTGATCTGTTCCATTTGCGGTATCCGTTCGAGCACAGCCAGATATTTTTCCGGATCAACGCTTTTCTGCTTCCGAATCCAGTTGACCAGCCCTGTGCATCGAAGTTCCTTCTGTTCCAGAGTTGGCAGCGTTTTGCCATAGACCCGTCCATTATGCGAACCAGACCAGTTGTAAGAACAGGGGGATCCGGAAATCCAACGCATATTGCGCTGCTTATACAACCCCCAATAGTAGGTTCTTGGCTTCCTTTCCTTGTCATAAATCGTGCGCCGGATTTCCTGGCAATAAAGTCTGGAGTTTGGAAGGCTTTCTTTTCTGTATGTCCGGTCAGCCTGAAATTCACGAACTACAAAGCCAACTTTGCATCGCTGGATCAGGTAGGCAAAATGTTTTTCTGTCTGCATATACCCCGCTCGTCCATAGGCTTTGAATACCACCGAATGGCGGCAACAACTACAGCGGCCTTTTTGATTGTGATGTGGATGTACCTTGATCGGTACTTCCTTTTCGCAGTAGGTACAATAACCTGTTTTGGCGCCGCCCTTTTTGTAGTGGTAGTAAATGTAATTTTGCCGGATGGCAACCTTATCCACCCATCGACTCCAGTCCTTCGGAAGTTCCGGCACCTGTTCCATATCTTTATCCCATGGATCAGTTTCCCGCCGGTGCCGCTGTTCGAGCTGTTCATCGCGCACATCCCGCTGAAACTGCAGGATGGCCTCTACCGCTTTTTTATCAATGTTCAGATATGTCTGTATAGATGTCTCATCTTCCTCGCTGATCCAGTAGGCTTTGGTATACCAGTATTGCCGCTTCCAGTCCAGTCTGTCCAACTTGGATTCGCACCATTTCTGTATCAGGCTGTTATAGGTAATAAACTGCCGCTTTTCTTTATCCAGATACACTTCATAGGCCGGATTACTCCCATCCAAGCGAAGATGCTCTGGGAAAAAGAAAGCCACCTTCAATATTCCATCCTGTTTGATACATCTCAGATAGGTATAATACTCACAGACTTCCCGAACATATCCGTAGTCAGTTTTTTCCTTTCTTGGCAGGTCTGAAGTCGCGATTTTCTTCATTTCATCCGTCGCTGTCAGATTGGGAAGTGCCATCAGGGCTCTTTTTTTCATCTCAATTCACCATCCTCTTTGTCAAATCTACGCCATACCACACATCAGGCAGTAATGTAACGCCGTCAATCCGGCCCACTGCAACCTGTACGATACTTTCCGAATCCGGAGCTTCCTTCGCAAAAGCAAGGATGTCTCCCAGTCTTCCGGTAGCAACGGGGTCTTTGCCCCGTACCACCGCATAACCGCAGTTCGCCATTGCCCGGTTGGCTGCCACATGGGAGCTCCACACCCTGCGCGGATGATCTACCATGTATGCCAAACCATGTAAAAACAACTCCTCTTTGGTTAGCCGCTTAATCACAGTCAGCTCCGTACAGGCGATTTTGGAGTCATGCTCATCTTCATCGATGTCGCCGCCGGCGTTGACGATATAATATTCCGAATGCTCCAGGCTGGAATAATAACTAAGGCAGTCAAGCGGGTCCTCCGCGCAGTGAAATCCATTTTCCCTGCAATTTGCTTTTTCAGTCGTATTGAGCCCCATCACAAACTGATAGCCACGGCATATCAGCCCGGGGCGAAAGCCCTTATAAGCAATCATTCTGCATTTTTCCTCCTTTGCCGGTTCAGCCTGCCTTTGCCATACCAAAATCCAGCAGCGACATCTGCCCATCCTGAGAAGGCTTTTTTTCCTCCTGCTTGGGTGCCGACTTGGGTTCCGTCTTTTTCTTCTCTGCCGCCTTCTTGGGTTTGTTCTTTGCAGAGGACTTCCCAGCATACGGCTTGGGAACAAACTTTTCCTCATCCTCATGGTCTTCCTTGGCATCAGGGTCACGGAAATAATCTTCCGCCCACTGATAGCACAGATCATCCGGCACATCGCAGCCATACGCCTGCTGTCCGGGACCAGGGCGGGTTCCGCTTGCTTTTAGTTCATCCTGTACATAATCCCAGGCTTTCCGGTTGATGTACTGGAAACAGCGAATCATGTTCTTTTTCGGATGCATTGTCAGACGGGCAAACGCCGTATCTTCCATACAGAGCATCTGAATATGCTCGGACACACACTCCTTCATATTGCGCCGCGTCAGTTTTTCCACATCAGTACTTACCCGCTGGGTAGAGGCCGCGATTACTTCTTCATCACTCATCGCTTCCAGACGGGCGATCTGCTCCTGCTCTGCGGCTTTCTTCGCCTGCTGTTTGGCGTCAAATTCCGCTTTGCGCTGGGCTTCAGCCGCCTCATGCTCCGCACGCTTTTTTTCTTCATCTTCTGCGGCGGGCGGTTGTGCCGAATTCCCCTCCTCAGCAGACTTCTCTTCCCCAGCAGGCGCTACTTCATCCGTAGGTTCCTCCTCTGCATCAGCCAAAGCAGTCTCACCGGCACAAACCGAAGCCGCCGATACTGGGACAGTGTCTGTACCTACAGGCGGCACAGGCAAAGATTCCATCTCCTCCAGCTCAAAGGCTTCATCATCCTCAAAGGCTGCAGACGAATCGAACATACCGTTTTGCTGCTCCATTGCTATTTCTGAAAAAACACCCATTGTAAAATCTCCTTTCGCAAAAAAGGCATGGAGCAGGCCGTTATGATCCTTTCCATGCCATTGTGTGTTGCTCACAGCACATATAAAAGTGTGCTGAAGCTGTCAAAACAGTAGCAGACCACGCCAGTATACTGCCTTGACCATTCCTTGATTTTGTCCTGCACCTCCTGCGCAACCTTTTGATTGCTCATATTCCATGGCGGAGGTACCGTTACGGTAAAGTAGCCATTCTCCAGACAACTTCTGACATCTGCCGGAAGGCCGGAACACTGCTCATACAGTGCTGCGATCTGACTTTTCTTCTTTTCTGCAATACGCATCTGACCCCTATCCCTTCATTCCTGTTTTTGAGCAGGCTCCGGAAGTCTTTTACACAAGAATGGGGAGAAGCGTACCGGTGCAAAATCCCGGCAGTCATTCACATAGAAGTATGTGCGTTTGCCTTGGCAGTCCAGTTCCACCACATCAGATGGAGCCAACGGACGACCTCTGTAATCTTCCGGCAAATGTTCATTGTAGTCCAGGAACAGACGCCCCAGCACTTCCATGTCATTCTGACCCTTTGGGCAACAGACCTCTGCGCTCCATACCGTCTGATAGGCGGCGGCAGGCGGCTGTTCATATCCAGCCTTACGCAGTGCATCCAGTTGCTTGAACGCGAAAGGTACCGTCTGTGTCTCACCCAGGCAAAGCTGGTAAATGCAAAATCTCCGGAAAACTCTCTGGCTGTCCAGAATATCCTTCAGCGCCTGATTGCCTTGAGCAAGAAATATCTGATACTCTTCCTTTGTCAGCCCCAGATACTCTGTCAGGTCCAAATCTTTCTCCGCTCTGGTGTGCCAAAGCTCGACGCAGCCATCTATATAGGTAAAATCACACTTACCGCACAGATATTGCTGCTTAAAATTCATTCTCTGCACCTCCTTTTCCTTCTGTTCTTTCTCCCGAAGGGCAAGCTGCCAATCATCAAACCCTTTATAATTCGGATTCCAGGTCAGCCGACGACATGCCATTCCATTTTTTCGGGCCATCAGATAGATCTTAGATGCCCCATTAGAGGTCATTTGGTTACTGTACTTATCCATATCATGAGCCTCAATGATCTCCTCAGTGCCATTCTGTGCCAACAGTGCAAACAGCGTATCCAACTGGCTGGTGTTGTTTGCACCGGCAATCGCCACAAAAGTCCGGTTTGTCAGGCAGTGTGAGATGTCTGCTTTCAGCAGTCCTTCAATGACATAGACCACCCGGGCAGATGGATCTCCTATAAAATGTACCGGACTCCCGGATGTAACACCCATATTTTTGGACGAGGACGAAAACCAGATGTATTTGGCTCCTGCCTTATCCGGCGGATCATCTTTTTGCTTGAGCGGAATATCCAAAAGGATCTGCAGGCCGTGTATCATACCGTCGTATCCCACAGCCGGAATCAAAATCCCTGCGTTTTTTCGGTAGAAGTTCATGGTCCAGCGCCCGCTGTCATCCAGATAAAAGCCGGGCACTCCCTCCACCTTGCATCCCTGTTTCATCAGCCGCTCGGTAATGGAGCGGCAAAGGAATGGGGGTGGAGTGCTCTTGAACCCGATCCTATCAATCTGTTCATCCGACAGTCCCCGTTTTGGGGAGTGCAGATGGTTGCGGTGGGCAGGCTGAAGAGGCAGCATAGCGAGCAGCAGCGAAAGCGTTTGATGGATTTCCTGTCCGCTGGCCCGTTCTGCTTGCTGCACTGTTTTTAGTTCGCCCCTCCTCTCATATCCGGCAAGGTCGGTCTGAGTCCCCGAAACCGGGGACCCAGTACCAGCCTGCTGGTTTCCTGCCATCTCATATCCAGAGTTCGGCCGTTCCCTGTGAAAATCGTTGCACAGGGCTTCTCCTATCTCCCAATACGCATCGGATGTAGTCGTATTGTTTAGCCGCGCATAAAGCGCAAGCATACCGCCATGCTCATCACAATAATTGCACCGCCAGACATTTTTGACGAAATTCACATTCATCTTGCCGCGGCGGTCACCACAAAACG
Source organism: Clostridiaceae bacterium (assembly GCA_902362725.1). GTDB lineage: Bacteria > Bacillota > Clostridia > Lachnospirales > Lachnospiraceae > Laedolimicola > Laedolimicola ammoniilytica. The sequence goes on from CABIXM010000005.1 coordinate 100,946, forward strand.
GGCAATCCACATATACACTGTTTGCCTGTCGGCGTCTGATTCGCAGATGTAGAAGTTCCACTACATCCATAATACCGAACGGAAAATCTCCTGGATATGAGTCCATCTGTTCTCCCTCCCTTCTTGGCCCCATAGATGGGGCTGCTTATCATCCGGCTTTCTGTGCGGCCATACCATCGAGCATGATCTGCGCCGCAGCACGAACGATATTGTTGGTACTCTTGTTACCAGGGGTGAGATAGAATTTCAGACTCACCGGACGCTCCTTGGCAACTGTTGCCATGGTTTTTCCTTTGCTCAGACCGCTATCCACCACCACATTCTGCGCTTCTTCAAAGGTCATTACCTTCAAGATATCTTCTACCGGAGTGCTCTCCGTATAAGAAGGCGCCAGGGGCTGATTAGGTGCTTCCTGCTGAACAACAGGCGCCACAGGCAGTTCTTCCGGTTCATCCGATTGGAATACGGGTGCGGCCGGCTGCTCAGACACATCATCCTGTTTTGGACTGCTATCCAATGTAACCTCACGGTTGGGTACCGGCAGCTCCATATTGGGAGCATTCTCCTCTACCTTGCCGACAGGCAGCGTATCCATATTCTCCTTCTCTTCTGCAGCCATCTGCTGGACAGTGGGCTGTACCGGAGAAACCGGGGGCTGTTCATTCTGAACCGGCTTTGCCGCAGGTTTCTGGATAGAGGTCGGACGCGCAGGCGCATTACGGCGCTCTACGACGCTCTGAGGCGCTCTTTCCAGTCGGGCATGAACTTCCCCGCCAGATTGCCGCAACGCCGCTCCAGAGGCTTCTACGGGCCTCTGTGCCGCATCCGGCATTGGCTGCTGGATAGGAGCCGCCCCGGAAAGCGGAATACTACTTCCAAACACCTTGCCCGTACTGTCAACAGCAACATCGGCAAACTGCAAACCGAAACCGGCATCCGACAGCGCAGCACTCAATGCCTCATCCTGGGCAGCCTGCACATAATCGGTACCTTCTTCCGCACTGTGCTGCGAGATGTAACTGCTGATAGGCTCTGCATCACTGCGGTCCAGATAAACTCTGGCCTCCATAATCGCAAGCTGTTCCGTGATCCTCAGGGTAGTCAGTTTCATGCGGCCCTGGGGGTGGCGCAGACGGAACCACAGTTTCTGATAGGGCAACTCCAACTGCAGCATTTCCTCATTGGTCTTTCTGGACACCTTATGGCGCAGAAATTTGAGCGGATCAAAGCCAGGTACCTTGTTCAGTTCTGCCACTGCCGGAATTGTTTTGTACATCATAGGCATCGGATTACTTTTTTCATTCATGTTGGAAACTCCTTTCTGACATAAAAATAGGAGACGCCAAGTGCCATTTCTGCACCTGACCTCTCTTTTTTAACTTGCGTTCTTTAATTGCTCTTCCAACGCAGCCGGAATGGGGATGCCGGCTTTCTTTGCGTAGGCTTTGAAATACATCTGGATGCGCATACCCAGTAGCGTATTTCGCTTGCCGATCTCATTACGATGGATTGCCATAAACAATACCTGTTTCTGCCCAATCAGCACCACCCGCTTTTTGGCACGCGTGATTCCGGTGTAGAGCAGATTACGGTACATCATGATGGTGTGCGCTTTGAGCAGCGGCATAATGACGGTCTCATACTCAGAGCCCATAGCCTTGTGGATTGTAGTGGCATACGCCAGATCCACATTGCTCAAATCATCTACGCCGTATTCCAGTGTTCTGCCAGCGCCAAAATCCATGCCGATTTTTTTACCCTGGTCAGTGTCCTTAATATACCGGATGAAGCCCAGATCTCCATTAGAGACCTTTTCTGTGTTCTTGGTCTGCATGATGCGGTCATTGACCCGGAAGATCCTGGGGCCAAACTTGATTTCTTCCTCCGCAGAGCGGAATGGGTTGACCAATTCACGAATGGTTTCATTCAGCTGTTCCGACGACGCGGCGCCTTCTGAACGGAAAGGTGAAAGAATCTGCACATTCTCAATGCCACTCTCCTGTATCTCCAAACAATACCGTTCTGTAATCTTTTCAGCGGTGTCTTCCTGACTATCACCAGACACGAAAACAAAATCCGGTCCATAAAACAGTTTGGTATTGCCCTCGTTGATAAATTTGGCGTTATAGGCAATCAGACTGTCCTTCGACTGACGGAAAATCTGATCCAGCACCGTTACCGGGACGATTTGGGTCTCGATGATCTCACGGAAAACATTTCCGGCTCCTACGCTGGGAAGCTGATCTGGGTCGCCTACCAGCACGATTCTGGCATTTGCCTTCATGCGCTCAAAGAATTTCTCGGCAAGCCACATATCCACCATGGAAAACTCATCCACAATGATTAAATCGGCCGACAGTGGCTCTGACTTTCTGTTCCGGCTACCCTCATCCTCTTCACTGGTCAGTCCCAGACCACTGTGTAATGTCCGGGCATCCTCAAAGCCGGTGCTCTCCGACATCCTGCGGCTTGCCCGACCGGTAGGCGCCATAAGAGCAATTTTGCCATCAGGGTGCAGCCGCCGGTAAACCTCAAGTATCGTCCGCAGCACTGTTGTTTTACCAGTACCAGGAGAACCCGTAATCACTGACAAGCCATGCCTAAATGCTGCATAGACCGCAGCCTCCTGCTGTGCAGACAGGCGCAGCCCCATTTCAACCTTGACCTGTTCCAGCACCGGCGCAATATGCTCTACTGGCATCTGGGCGACCAGACGCTGGGCGATCCGGCGCGCCGTTTCGTCCTCTTGGGCAAACACTCTGGGAAGATAGATATTATCCTTCACAGAAACGATTGCTCCATTCAGGATCATTTCCTGCATCATATCCCTGACTTCCTGCTGATGCAGGCGAAGCTCCGGTACAGGTATCTTCTCATTGAGCAGCTTCAGCGCTGATTTCTCCAGTTCTTCAGAACTGATGTACAGATGGCCTCGTTTACTCTTGCCTTCATCTAACGCACAAAAGACAGCCCCTTTGATACGCATAGGGTCATGGAGATCACCCCCGCTCTTTTGTACGATTGCATCTACCCGCCGAAATCCAAAGCCGGAGATCTGGCAAAGCTCAAATGGGCTCTTTTCCAAAATCTCTACGCTGGTTGGGCCGAAATATTGATATATTTTCAATGCTGTCTTGGGAGTAATCTTAAATGGCGCCAGCAAAGTCATAATTCCTTGGAGCATACGGTTTTCTGCATAAGAGGCTCTGATGTCCTCCAATTTATTTTCCGTAATACCCCGGATCTCCAACAGCCGCTCCGGCTGGTGTTCCAGAATATCCAGTGTGGCCACACCGAACCGCTCCACAATGTCTGCGGCAGTTTTAGGACCAATCCCTTTGATAAGCCCGGAGGCAAGATAGCCCTCTACGCCGTTTTTTGTTCTGGGCACAATTTCACGCCACTGCTCCACCTGGAGTTGGACACCATACTTGCCCTTTGTCCATTCACCATCCAGTTCCAGCTCTACCGCATCTGTCCGTGGAATCTCATACCCCACAGCTGTAAAGCGGATCAAATGGTCTTTGTACCGTCTGTTTGACCTGGCCTCGGCAGGCACGCTCTGGTCTGCGGTCTTTACACTGACGATACAAAACTTATTGGCAGGATTATAAAAAATCGTCCCGTCGTAGGTTCCAATACAATTCATCCTTTTTTCACCTCACTAAGCGGCCTCCATAATTGAGGCTCTAACGCTGAACCGTCTGGATTCGGATACTGTAACAAACTGCTCGTAAATATCCGGATGCTCCAGTTTCAACCGAAGCAGGTTATCCTTGTCGATGATGGACTTGCGAACAGGGGTATAGGTAACCGTATAGTTCACGCCCTCCTGCTCACAGATCGCAGTACAGCTGGTACCCATTTCCGCAATCAACAGGGCCTTCAGACGCTGAATATCCTTGTCGATTTCTTTGGAGTACACCTCTGCATTTTTCTTTTCATCCAGAAGACGCAAATACTGCATGAGTTTTGCAGTCATATCCAGGTCGAGTGCAACGGCCGGAGCATTTTTATCTGCCGGACCAAAGTGTTTGCGTGCGCTCTCAATGATCAAGGCCCCACTTTCTGTATAGGGCGGCGGCACATGGCGCTGCACATGGTTTTCCCAGAAATACTGCTCCAAAAAGACCATCTCAGCCTCGTACTCGAAATCACGTTTGACCTCCCGGATAATAACTTCTTCCTCGTTGTTACCATACAGGCAGCAAAAGAAACATCGGTCAAGATCCGTTACCGCCATATAATGACGCCCCTGAGATTCATAGTAGACTGGAACCGTCTCCTTCCCATTCATCCACCAGTTATCTCTGGCATTATAGTTTGTGGTCTTGATCTCAAGGATTGCTGTGGTGCCATCCGGCAGTTCCACAAAGTAGTCCACATCAGCCAGCATCCAAGGATACTGTGGGTGCTGGAACATCTTTTTGATCTGGTAGACCCGATATCCAGTTTTCCGCTCGAATATCTTTGCTACCAGAGGCTCCAGCAAATGCCCCATTTCCATGGCAACCCAGTTGCCCTCATCATCTTCCACTGACGCTATGTTCAGTTTGTCGTAGTACAGATCCCTGGCTGTCCGGAATGGAGAAGTGCCAAAAATCGCCGATACATCGCTGCCGCCGATTCCACGGCGCCGGTAATCCAGCCAGTCTTCTTCTGAAAGATCTGCCGTTTCTACCAGCACCAGCGGTTCATACCGCTTTCGTTCAGCACTATTGCTGCCAGACATATCAAATCCCCCTTCGTGATCTTCGGGGCAAAATAACCGCCCTCGTCATTGGTGCAACATTTCGTAGCCGGAGCGAAGATACTGCCTGTCTCTTCATCTTCCAGTCCGTGGAGTGTGCCGACTTGACCCGCCGACCATTCTGCTTTCTTTTCTGCTTCACATTCATGTACATGACCTGCCTTTCTCAGTTTTGATTTATCCTTAAAGCCCTTTCAGGCTTACAGGCAATAAAAAAGCGAGAATGACAGACGGCATAAAGCCTGGTGTCCATAGTTGCCTATGAACCGGTGTCATTCTCGCAATGGTGGGTAAATCCCGTAAAATAAAAAAGCCAGTAATATACCGGCCTGAAAAGGCGCAGTGATACTACTGACACAAGTACAAACTTAACAGCGTGTGCAATGCAGTCATTACTCCGCAACACAAGCCCTAAAGCCTGTGTACCCTGACGGGCAACGCACAAAAATCAATTACATTGCAATTTTAACACAATATATAGTGTTTGTCAATTCCAACATTCTATATATTGATTTTTGGATTTTCTTTAAATTTTCTTTCCTCTTTGCAGAAGTTCTTTCTTCCCAGCCTATTTATAGGATGTATCGGATCATTTGGTAATACCGGATGATCCCTACGCTCTTTTAGTACCTTGACAAGTTCATAACCTCTATGGGGAGTTATACAGGAATTCTGGACAGTGTGCGATGACCACAGAAGCGCGCCCATAATCGAAATGCTGCACAGCAGCAGCCTGAAATACACGGCAGAACCGTTCTGGCGTAGGAAATGGCCCCATTAGAGTTCTTTTGTTTTTCAATACCTCCTGACCTCAAGACCGTTTTCATTGTTTTTGTTGAAAACCTTCTTCTACAAATCGTAAGGGATCATTGTAATCGAAAAAAGGAGGACGATTATGGAGAAAAGAAAACCGAATGACCTACCGCCGGAGCAGTGCTTGGCTGTTGATACCGATACCCTTTGCAAACTGTTGTGCTGTGGAAGACACACTGCGGTACAGATTGGGGATCTTGCCAATGCACGCATTACCATGAACACCCGTGTCCTATGGAGTGTCCAGCGTATCAAAGAATATCTTTATGATATTTCCGGCTAAATAACCATGCCAGTAAGGCGCACTACACTTTTATAATCAGGAGGTACCAGTAATGGCAAAAGTGAGAAAAGACAACAAAGGACGAAATCTTCGGCCCGGAGAAACACAACGGGCAGATGGCAGCTATATGTATGTCTACAAATTAGGCACTAAAAAGAAATATCTTTACGACTCCGATCTCGCAAGTCTTCGTGTCAAAGAAAAGCAGATCAACAAAGATAAGGATGATGGCATCCGTACTCAGGAAGCCATGAAGCTTACCCTGAATGATATGTTCAAGGTCTACATGAATAACAACATCAAACTGAAGCCCTCCACCAGAGCAAATTATCTTTACCTGTGGGACTTCTATGTGAAAGAAGAGCCTTTCGCTAACATGCCTCTGCCACAAATCCACAGAAGTGATATTCTCGCGTTTTATACCAAACTGCTGAAACACGGTTTTGCTATCAACTCACTGGAGAGCATCAACACCATTGTTCACCCTACGCTTGAAATGGCCGTGGACGACGATTACATCCGCAAAAATCCCAGCAAGGGCATTTACCGCAAGCTCAAGACGGACGGCAGCGCTCCAAAGCCTAAACGGCGGATCGCACTCACTAAAACGCAACAGCAGAATTTCCTGCGTTTTATTGCCAAGTCCCCTACATACAGCCATTGGCTCCCCATCATGACTGTGCTCCTTGGAACAGGAATGCGTGTAGCAGAATGTACCGGCATTACCAAAAGCGATATTAACTTGAGCGAAAACACAATCTCGGTCAACCACAACTTAATCTACCGGGTCATTGACGGAAAAGCCGGATTTCACATTACCACTCCCAAAACTGAGAGCGGTACACGAATTATCCCTATCCTCTATCCAGAGGTGGCCGAGCAGCTTCGCCTCCAGATTGAAACCATCGACGCATTGTATCCAGACGATCAACTGGTGTTAGGAGGAGTTCACGGTTTTGTTTTCCGCAACCGAACCGGCTCATTCATGAGCGCCCACAATATCAATCGGGCGATTGAGAGAATCAGCGTAACTTACAACATGGAGGAAATGGATCAGGCTGAACTGGAAGACCGTGAACCGGATCTGCTCCCTCATTTTAGTGTTCACAACTTGCGGCACACCTTCTGTACCCGGCTCTGCGAAAGCACCAACGATGTTAAATTCATTCAGCAAGTCATGGGGCATGCCGATTTCTCTACTACAATGGACATCTACACCCATATCACACAAGAGAATATGCAGGAGAAGGCAAAAAACATTAGTGTGAACATGAAGCTGATGTAAAAAGAAAGGCGAATCTGCATTTTATAAGCAGATCCGCCTTTCATATTGCTTCATCCGGTTTCGTAGGGTCTCGCGCAAAAGTTGTAGAAAAGTTGTAGTAACGCGATTTTTTGTAGTAAATGACCTCTTTAGTACAGCTTTGCTCCTGCCGGAATACTGTCATCCAGCATCAAAAGATTTAAGCCTTCCCGTCCGTCATACTCGTACACTGCGGAAATCAGCATACCCTCGGAATCAATACCCATCATCTTTCTCGGCGGCAGGTTTGTGATTGCCACACAGGTCTTACCAACCAGCTCTTCCGGCTCGTAATACTCGTGAATACCGCTTAAAATGGTGCGTTTCCGGTCTGTTCCGTCATTCAGTGTGAATTTCAGGAGCTTCTTGGACTTCGGCACTGCCTCACAGGCTTCGATCTTAACCACTCTGAAATCAGACTTGCTGAATGTCTCAAAGTCTACATCATCTGCAAACAAAGGCTCGATTTTCACCTTGGAAAGATCAATCTGTACGCTTGGCGCGGACACGGTTGCAGCCTCTGCAGAACCATTTACCGCTGCTTTTTCGGCTTTGTTTTCAGCCCGCTTTGGTTCCAGGGTCTTCATTGTCGGGAACAGCAGTACGTCGCGGATAGCTGCGGAGTCTGTCAGCAGCATGCACATACGGTCGATACCGAAGCCGATTCCGCCTGTGGGCGGCATACCGATCTCCAGAGCGTTCATGAAGTCCTCGTCAGTGGTGTTCGCCTCGTCGTCGCCCTGCGCCAGCAGCTCCTCCTGAGCCTTGAAACGCTCGCGCTGGTCAATCGGGTCGTTCAGCTCGGAGTAAGCGTTGGCCATCTCCCAGCCGTTCATGAAGAACTCGAATCGCTCTACGTATTCCGGATTCTCCGGCTTCTTCTTGGTCAGCGGAGAAATCTCAATCGGATGATCCATAACGAAGGTCGGCTGAAGCAGATGCTCCTCTACGAATTCCTCGAAGAACAGATTCAGGATATCACCCTTCTTATGGCGCTCCTCGAACTCTACATTGTGCTCCTTCGCTGCGGCGCGGGCCGCCTCCAGGGTATGAATCTCGTTCCAGTCTACACCGGAATATTTCTTGACAGCATCTACCATGGTGATACGCTCAAAGGGCTTACTCAGATCCATCTCAATGCCATTGTATACAATCTTTGTGGTTCCCAGCACGTCCTGAGCCACGGTACGGTACAGGTTCTCGGTCAGATCCATCATGCCGTGGTAATCGGTGTACGCCTGATAGAGCTCCATCAAAGTGAACTCCGGATTGTGACGGGTGTCGCAGCCCTCGTTACGGAATACACGGCCGATCTCATATACACGCTCCAGACCGCCCACGATCAGACGCTTCAGGTACAGCTCCAGAGAAATACGAAGCTTGAAATCCTCATCCAGCGCATTGGAATGTGTGATGAAGGGACGCGCTGCCGCGCCGCCTGCATTGGCCACCAGAAGCGGAGTCTCCACCTCCATGAAGCCCTGTCCGTCCAGATAACGGCGGATGCTGCTGATAATTCTGGAACGTTTGATAAAGGTATCCTTCACTTCGCTGTTCATGATCAGGTCGGTGTAACGCTGACGATAACGTACGTCGGTGTTGGTCAGTCCATGGAACTTCTCCGGAAGAATCTGAAGGCTCTTGCTGAGCAGTGTCACATTGGTCACATGGATAGAGATCTCGCCGGTCTTGGTGCGGAACACTTCGCCGGTGATGCCGATGATATCGCCGATATCATATTTTTTGAAATCCTTATACTCTTCCTCGCCCACGTTGTCTCTGGCCACGTAGCACTGGATATTGCCCTTCAGATCCTGCACGTTGCAGAAGGAAGCCTTACCCATGACACGCTTGGACATCATACGTCCGGCGATGGTTACGGTCTTGCCCTCCAGAGCGTCAAAATCGTCCTTGACCTCCTGGCTGTGATGTGTCACGTCAAATTTTGTAATCTGGAACGGATCCTTTCCGCGCTCCTGCAGATCTGCCAGCTTCTCACGACGTACCTTTAAGAGCTGATTGATATCCTGCTCCTGTCCATTCTGATTCTTCTGTTCTCCCATTCCTTTACTCCTCTCGTATAACGATTACTTGGGTTACTGTTCACTGCGTTCCCAGTAACACGCTTTGCGGGATAATGCCTGTAAACAATAACTTACTTGGATCTCTGGATCTCAAGTACCTTGTATTCAATCTCTCCTGCCTGAGTCTCGACCTTGATGGTGTCGCCTACACGCGCGCCGATCAGGGCTTTTCCTACCGGAGACTCATTGGAGATCTTGCCGTTCAGGCTGTTTGCCTCGGAGGAGCCTACCAGCTTGAACTCTTCTTCCTCATCGTATTCCACATCCAGAACCTTCACTACGCAGCCTACGCTGATCTTGTCCAAATCCACCTCGTCCTCTACGACGACCTCTGCGTTCTTCAGGATCTTCTCGATCTGCTCGATTCTGGCCTCGATGTCACGCTGTTCGTCCTTGGCTGCGTCGTACTCGGCGTTCTCAGACAGGTCGCCCTGCTCTCTTGCTTCTTTGATCTTCTGTGCGATCTCTTTTCTCTGCACTACCTTCAGATCCTGGAGCTCGTCCTCCAGCTTTTTCAGTCCCTCATAAGTCAGTAAGTTTTTCTTCTCGCTCATTTTTACATCCTTCCTGGTTCTTATCTATTCCATTATATCTTTTTTGGTCGCATTTATTCCTGTCAATGTTCTGGGAAATGGGACAGGCGACACTTCCCCACTTTCAGAATATCCACGATATTATACACTTTAAAGCCTGCAATGTCAAATGTTTGCGTGCCTTTTTCACTGGATTTTTCCTACATTTCCTGCAAAAGCTCTTCCATCTCAGTCAGGCTTTCCACGCTGTTGATCCTTCCCCGGAGCTTCGCGGAACCGGGCAGGCCTGTGGTGTACCAGGAAATGTGTTTCCGCATCTCCCGGATACCCGTATAATCGCCCTTGCATTCCACCTGCATCCGCGCGTGACGGAGCATCATAGCCTTGACTTCTTCTTTCGACGGCTTATCCAGGAGCTTCCCGTTCTCCAGATATTCCACCACCCGGCGGAAGAGCCAGGGATTGCCTCTGGCGGCCCGGCCTATCATGACGCCGTCGCAGCCGGTCGCGTCAAGCAAAGCTTTCGCTTTCTCCGGGCTGTCCACGTCCCCATTTCCGATAACGGGAATCGATACGGCCTCCTTCACCTGCCGGATAATCTCCCAGTCCGCGGTTCCTGAATAGAACTGCTCCCGGGTGCGACCATGGACCGCCACCGCCGCCGCGCCGCTGGCCTCGGCGATCTTCGCGATTTCCACCGCGTTCACATGATCGTCGTCGAAGCCCTTCCGGAACTTCACAGTCAGGGGCTTTTGGATAGCCCTGGACACCTTTGTGATAATCTCCTCGATGAGCTTCGGATTCTTCATCAGCGCCGAGCCTTCGCCGTTTCCCACAATCTTCGGCACCGGACAGCCCATGTTGATGTCCAGAATGTCGAAGGGCCGATCTTCGATCTGCGCGGCGATCTCCGCCATCAGATCCGGCTCGGAACCGAAGAGCTGCAGGGACACCGGGTGCTCCCGCGGGTCTGTCTCCATCAGCTTCTCCGTATTGCGGTTGCGATAGGCGATAGCCTTGGCGCTGACCATCTCCATGCACACCAGGCCCGCGCCCTGCTCGCTGCATAACAAGCGAAATGGCAGGTCGCTTACCCCTGCCATCGGCGCCAGTATCACCGGATTCGGAAGCTCCACGCTTCCTATCATTAATTTTCCCATTTAAAAATTCCTTTTATACAGTAGAATTCTGCCCAGAGGGCTTCTGTCTTATGCTCGCCGCTTATTCTCGCGTCTGTGCTTATTCTTGCGGGTATAAGCTGCTTCCTGCTTCCGAAGCTTCCAGAAGAACACGGCGCTGGCTGCCAGGCAGATGACAATGGCCGCTATCCACAGCACATAAACTACCTGCATCACCGGCAGTCCTGCCACGAAGCTCTCTTCCGGGAATTCTCCCAGATACCAGTGCCAATCCGCCGCAATCAACGTCAGCAGCACGCCCATATACAGAAAGGTTTGGGCCCGCTTCTCACTCTTATTCATCCTGTTTTTTCTCCTCATCGGAGACAGCTGCCTTCTTTTTGCTCAATACAAAGAAGAACACCGCTCCAAATATGAACATAAATATCGCGATAAACTGGGAGGTAGACAGTACGCCTACGCTTCCCCGCTCCAGGTCGCCCCGGAAATACTCCAGCACGAACCGACCTGCGCTGTAGAGCATAAAGAACAGTCCGGTCACCTGTCCGTCATTTTTCTTCCATTTTTTTACAAAATACAGTAAGATGAAAAAATGAAGAAAATCCAGCACACTGGAAATAATCTGTGTCGGAACCAGCGGTACGCCGTTGGGGGCGTACGCGGATTCATGAAAGGTAATCGCAAAAGCGCCGCTGGTCTCATGTCCGTAGCAGCAGCCCGCCAGCAGGCAGCCGATACGACCAAAGCCCTGGGCCAGCGCCACCGAGGGAAGCGCCAGGTCAAGATAGGCCAGCAGCTTCATTTTCCAGATTCTGCAATACAGGACGATGCCGATAAAACCGCCAATCAGTGCGCCGTAGATGACAAAGCCCTCCAGCAAATCCCGGTATAAAAGGCTCAGATCCGCAAAGATCTGAGGCAGAATCGTGATAAAATACAGGATTTTACCGCCCAGGATGCCGCCAATGACCGCCCAGAGGGTCATACCGAAGACCCGCTCCTCATCAAGCCCGATTTTCCGAGCCCGATACTCCGCCAGGCAATAGGCTGAGAAGATGCCGATGGCAATCATCAGGCCGTACCCGTATACCGTAAAGGGTCCGATTTTCAAAAGTTCGTTATGCATGTTCTGTCTCCTCGTTTAAAAAGAATACACGGTAAAACAGTTCCAGAGAAGCCAGAAGCTCTTCCTTGTCCCTCCGCAATTCCTTGATCTGCAGGCTGCTTCCGATCTCGTCGAAGAAGAAATCGTCCTCATGACTGGATACCCGGAATACCAGCGTGCCGTCCGGCTCGAATTCCAGAAGCAGGATGCCGCCCACCTGGTTCACGAAGAGCACGCACATGATTTTCAGCTCGTCCTTAATGGCTGTGGGAAGCGCCGCAAACTGCTCGTTAAAAAAGTATTTTTCCTCGTAGGAGTTGGCTCCGCAGAGAACTATATTTTCCTGTTCCATAATCTCTCCCATTTATACGTATCCGTACACGCCGCGCACGGACACCTCTCCGGCATAAATCTCTTCCACATGGCCGTCCTCCCGGCGTACCAGAAGCTCGCCCTGGTTATTGATACCGAGAGCCAGACCTGTGTACTCGTTTTCGGGCTCCAGCACCCGGACCTCCTGGTTCTGGTTCACCAGCAGCCGGTTGTATTCGTCTGTCAGGAGGCTCAGATCCTCCGTCTCTTCAAAGAGCCCGTAATATTTTTCAAAATATTTCATACACAGGGCAATCAGCTCTGCGCGCCGGAAGTTACGACCTGTCGTCAGCCGCAGCGATGTAGCCTGGTTTAATTCTTCTGGAAATTTCTGGGTGTTCACATTGATACCCGTGCCGATGACCACGTAATGGATACAGTCCATCTCCGCACTCATTTCCGTCAGGGTGCCGGAGACTTTTTTTCCCTTCAAAACCACATCGTTGGGCCACTTGATTCCGGCTAGGCTGTCATCCATCAGCTCATTGATGGCGTCAGCCACTGCCATGCCCATGACCAGCGTCAGCATGGACGCGTGCTCCGGACGGATACCTGGCCGCAGCAAAAGACTCATATAAATGGCCTCTCCCGGCGGGGAATCCCAAGCCCGTCCACGACGGCCACGCCCCTTCGTCTGCTGATCGGAACAAACCAGCGTACCGTGAGGCGCGCCCTTCTCTGCCAGCAGCTTTGCCTGAATATTCGTCGAATCCGTATCGTCAAAGCAGACCAGATTCTGCCCCATCTGCTCCGTATGAAGATAGCTTCGGATTTCCGCCTCCGTCATGGCGTCCGGCGCCGTCAGGAGACAGTAACCCCTGTTCGGTACGCTGTCAATCTCATAGCCCTCTTCCTTTAATTTACTGACTGCCTTCCAGACAGCCGTACGGGACACGGACAGCTGCCCACACAGCTCCTGGCCCGACACATAATCGCCGCTTTCCTTCAGCGCCGCTAAAACCTCGTCTTTTATCATAGAAACCACATCCAGATGATATTGAAAATCAGTGCCACGACCATCAGACCCGCAAAAATTGAGCAGATGTAGCCGCTCACCTTTTTATTTTTCGCCAGCTCCATTATGCCCGTCACCGCCGACATGGCCGCTCCCAGCAGAAAGCACAAGGGAATCAGGAGTTCCCCTTTTCCTCCGAACAGAATCAGAATTGCCAGAATCAGCACCGCGCAGGCCAAGACCATAGAAATCATTTTCCAGTAATAATAAGGATCCCTGCTCACATGGCTTGCTTTTCTCATGCTTAAGCCCCCAGTGTAGCCGCCATCACTGCCTTGATGGTATGCATCCGGTTCTCCGCCTCGTCAAAGACTACAGACTGGGCGGACTCGAATACCTCGTCGGTACACTCCATCTCGGTAATGCCGAATTTCTCCTGAATCTGCTTGCCGATCTTAGTCTTCAGATCGTGGAACGCCGGCAGGCAGTGGGTAAAGATGGCCTGAGGCCCTGCATTATCCATGACCTTCTTATTGACCTGATAGGGCATCAACTCGCGGATACGGCTCTCCCATACCTCGTCGGGCTCGCCCATGGATACCCATACATCGGTGTAAATGACATCCGCGCCCCTGGTGCCGCTCATCACGTCCTCGGTCAGGGTAATGGTCGCTCCGGTCTCCTTCGCCACGCCTTCGCAGTAAGCCACCAGCTCCGCGTTCGGGAAATAAGCCTTCGGTGCGCAGGCGGTAAAGTGCATACCCATCTTCGCGCAGGCGATCATCAGGGAATTACCCATGTTGTAGCGGGCGTCGCCCATGTATACCAGCTTCACGCCCTTCAGATGGCCCAGGTGCTCCTTTACGGTAAGCAGGGTCGCCAGCATCTGGGTGGGATGATATTCATTGGTCAGGCCGTTCCAGACCGGTACGTCGGAATACTTCGCCAGTTCCTCTACGATCTCCTGGCCGAAGCCACGATACTCAATACCGTCGAACATACGGCTCAGGACACGCGCAGTATCCGCGATGCTCTCCTTCTTGCCAATCTGGGAGCCTGACGGATCCAGATAGGTGGTTCCCATGCCCATATCGTGGGCCGCCACTTCAAAAGCGCAGCGGGTACGGGTGCTGGTCTTTTCGAAAATCAACGCTACATTTTTACCGCGCATATCGCGCTCTACGATACCGGCTTTCTTGCGCGCCTTCAGGCTTGCCGCCAGATCTACCAGATATTCGATCTCCTCCGGTGTAAAATCTTTTAATGTCAGAAAATCGCGTCCTTTTAAATCCATTTCTTTCGTCCTCCACCAACATGTCACTGTGAACCAAGTGAACAGTAACAATCAGGCTGCTGGCAGGAAATTCTCCTGCCGCAGCCCTTTTTCTTTCGTAATCATTAGTTTTCCTTCGCTACTTCTGTTACTGCCTTTACCATACCGGCCAGTCCCTGAATGTCGGACGGGATGATGATCTTCGTCGCCTGCCCGTCCGCTGCCTTAGCAAAAGCTTCCAGGCTCTTCAGCTGCAGTACCGCGCTGTCTGCGGAAGCCTCTTTGAGCATCTTCAGACCGTCTGCGTTCGCCTGCTGTACCTTCAGGATAGCCTGAGCCTGACCTTCCGCCTCGCGGATGGTCGCTTCCTTCTTCGCCTCCGCCCGAAGGATAGCTGCCTGCTTCTCTGCCTCTGCGTCCAGAATTGCGGATTCCTTCTGTCCTTCCGCCACCAGAATGGTGGACTTCTTCTCACCTTCCGCACGGAGAATGGCTTCACGACGTTCACGCTCTGCCTTCATCTGCTTCTCCATGGCGTCCTGAATTGCAGCCGGAGGGATGATGTTCTTAAGCTCCACACGGTTTACCTTGATACCCCAGGGGTCTGTGGCGATATCCAGAGACGCGCGCATCTTGGTGTTGATAACCTCGCGGGAGGTCAGTGTCTGATCCAACTCCAGGTCTCCGATGATATTACGAAGGGTGGTCGCTGTCAGATTCTCGATGGCCATAATCGGATTCTCCACGCCGTAAGCGAACAGCTTCGGGTCGGTAATCTGGAAGAATACGACGGTATCAATCCGCATGGTTACGTTATCCTTGGTGATAACGGGCTGGGGAGCGAAATCTACGACCTGCTCCTTTAAGGTCACGCGCTTCGCCACCCGATCGATGAACGGCGCCTTGAAATGAATTCCCACACCCCAGGTTCCCATGTACGCGCCCAGACGCTCGATAACCAGTGCCTGTGCCTGGGGAACGATCTTGATGCAGGAAGCAATGATCAACAGAATAAATACTACCAGTACCAATACTAAAACAGTTCCTACAAAATTCGGCATAATCAGCCCTCCTTCTTCTCTCTCACAATCAGCTTCACGCCTTCTACGGCAATGATTTCCACATGGGCGTCCTTCGGAATGACTTCAGAATCCTTCTCTGTCCGGGCCGTCCAGGTCAGGCCATTTACAAAGACCTCTCCCCGGCCTTCCAGATTATGAATCTCAGCCGTCACCACGGCGGTCTTTCCAAGCAGGCTGTCCACATTGGTCTTCTCCTGCTTCTGACTGTTGAAAAACCGAAGCGCCCAGGGTCTGGTTCCAAAAAGCAGCGCCAGAGACACCGCGCAGAACACTACCCACTGAATCACAGGCGAAACGTCCAGCATCGCGAGAATAAACGTGACCAGAGCCCCTCCGGCAAACCAGATGGTGGTCAGGCCCAGCGTAATAATCTCAATCACAACCAGTACAATCAGTAATATCAGCCAGTACATGGCATTCATCGCTCTGCACTCCCCTTTCGTATCTGTCTACAGATTGTTGTGAATCTTAGCCCTATGATACTATAGTTTTCCCTTTTGCACAAGAAAAATTATTATTAAGAATTCCGAATGAAAATCCCGAAAGGGGCCGCCGCGCTGCCACGGTGACCCCTTTCAAATCATTTCCTGTTCTCTTGTAAATGCTTTAGTAAAATACGTGATTTCCGATTACGATGGAATTCTCTCCCGCTCCAAGACTCGCGTTCTTGAAGTGGGTGTAACCGCCGATATTCGTGTAGCCGTTGATGGCCTCCTGCGCCGCCTGTCTGCAGCTGGCCTTGGGATTGCTCAGATAGCGTCCGATGCTGCCGTTGCTGACTACGCCGAACTGACCCGGCGCGTAAATCACCGCCATAATGCTGCCGTAGCGTCCGCTGCGCACACGGTTCATCACCACCGCGCCCACGGCCACCTGGCCTTCATAAGGCTGATTGCCCGCCTCTGCCTGAATCAGCGCTGCCAGAAGCGTTACCTCGTCGCCGTTGGCCTGCAGCGCGGAGAGCTGCTGCTTCAGCTTCTCTTTCTTCTCTTCAGCTTCCTTTTTCTTTATCTCATCCATAGTCATGGCTTCGCCCAGCTCATAATTCACATCCACATATTCCGCTGAGACATAGCCTGTTTTCTCCTCGGCATACTGCACCATAACCCACTCGTCGCCATCCTCCAGAACCTCCAGCTTGGCTCCCTCTTCCACATTCTTCAGAATTTTAGAATCGGCGCTGGCTTCAGAACGGATCCGAAGTCCTCCGGTCAGGGATGTGGCTGTCAGCGTGGCTGCGTTCTTGGATTCCTCATAGGCGTCTGCTCCGAAATGCAGATACTCATCGCTGACGTAGCCCTCCACATTACCGGAGTGAATCAGGGTCCAGCCTGTGTCGGTCCGGGCCAGCACTTCGCCGCCGTCGCCTTTGAACATCCGCCCCACTGCCGTGGAATCGGCGCTGGGTTCCTGGCGGACGGTCACATAGTCCTCCACCTTGGCCAGTACCTTTTCTTCCCATTCATCCTGTATCTTCAGTGTTTCAAAATCTTCGCCTGTCAGATCCGCCATCACGGACTCGATACCTGCAGATGTCTCTACTTCCAAATTGTCAAAGCCACAGCCCAGAATCCAGAGACCTGCCACTGCCAGAAACAGCGGTATCTTTTTGTTGATTGCGTTCATAAAAACCTCCTGTAAGTCTTAACTGCAATGATGTGTACGGTTGATATTTAACATTTCTATGTCACATATTACAATTATTATTACAAATGTTACGTTTTTGTTACAAGTGGTATTGTAGCAGAGTAAAAAGGATTTGTCAATATTTTAGACATTCCTAACCTTTTATCCCCAATAATACTGCAAAAGACGGCTGTCAGTCACCCGACAACCGTCTTCTGATTTTTGAAAAACACCACATCTGGATTCCCCTTAATTCAGGAAAATAGCAAAGGTTCAAGTGTTACCGACTTTCCTGAATTGCATTTCATTATATTGTTTTATGACAAAATATGCAATATAATATGCCTATACCACTTGTTTTTATGAAAAAATAACTTGTCCGACCAAGGAGGAACTCTTATGAACATCACTGCCCTGGTAAACCGTTCCGCCGATATTATCACGCAATATTATCAAAATAACATCACGCCCTTCCTGGAAGCCTTCCATGATGACGCGCTCTGGATAGGACCTGCCGAAAAACAGATCCTTCGAACCCGGGATTCCATTCTGGAGGCTTTCGCCCAGGAAGAGCATTCCCTCCATTTCATTCTGCACGATCTGACCCTGATCCCGCTGACCGTAGGAAGCAGACACGCCTGTGAAATCATGGTCTTCTACCGGGTGGACACCATCTGGCCCGATGGCAGCTCCAATCAGGTCATTCAGCGTGTACAGCTCACCTGGTGCCTGCAGAACGGCGAACCGCGTATCCGGGTCTGCCATATCTCCAACGCTATTTCCTACGATGAACGCGACAACATTTACCCGGTACATTACGCCGAAACCTTCCGCACTATGACGTTAGCCGGGGAGACACGTTCCGAACGCCTCTCTTTCCGCGGAATGGATAAATCTCTCGTTTATCTGAATCTGGCCCATATCATCTATATCGAGACCAATGGCCGCCATACTACCGTGCATACCATCGACGGCAACTACGCGTCCCTGGACAGCCTGCCTGCCATCGAAAAGCGTTATCCGCACTATCTGGTCCGCAGTCATCAGAGCTATCTCGTTAATCCGGAGCACGTCATTCAGCTCCGGCGCTTTCAGGTACAGTTGACCGGCGGTGTGACCCTGCCGATTCCGGAAAAAAAATATACTGCTGTTAAGGCGAAGCTTGTGAAATAAGATGGATGAAAATTCAGGCAGTTTTATTTATCTTCTCTGTCTGTATGCCTCGTACATCAGAATCGCCGACGCCACGCCCGCATTCAGGGACTCAAGCTTCCCTTCCATGGGAATCCGAATCAGCGTATCCGCCTGTTCTGTCAGCTCTTCTGTGAGCCCATTTCCCTCATTTCCTATGAGAAAGGCCGTACCGCCCCGGTAATTCTCCTGGTCGTAGAAGTTCACGCCCTTCAAATGGGCCGCGAACGACCGGATTCCATGGGCTTTCAGCAGTTCCACGGTTTCGCATAAATTCTCTGTATACAGGGTCGGAACCCGGTACACGGAACCCATAGTGGATCGGATAGTCTTTGGATTATACAGATCCACGCAGCTTTTGCTTAAAATGACGCCGGTGACACCGGCGCCCTCAGCGGTCCTGAGAATCGTTCCCAGATTGCCGGGATCCTGCAGGTTCTCAAGCAAAAGCAGTAGCGGCTTCTCCGCCCTCAGAAGCGTCGGAAGGTCGCTTGCCTGCTGCCGCACGATGCAAAGCACGCCCTGGGGCGTCTGGGTATCGCTGGCTGTCTTGAAAATGTGATCCTGCATTACCTCAAACTCCAGCCCGTCCGCCTGAATCCGCTTTATCAGCGTCTCCTTATGTTTCTCATAAAAAGTCTCTGAAAAATAGACTTTTTCGATGCGCTCTTTCGGCGCTTCCCGGAACATTTTCGGGCCTTCTACCACAAAGACGCCCCGCTCGTCCCGGAGTTTTCTCTTTTTATTTAACTGAACCAGCAGTTTTACCTGCTGGTTCGCCGTACTTGTTATCATATAGTAAGTGTCTCCTAACAATGCTTGGACAGGTCTTTTGCCACCTGATACTGGTACGGGTCGATGCCCTTTACCATGGCAAGCGCCTCGTCAATATCGAAATCCTGGAAGCGTCCGTGCTGGTATCCTACCACGCGGTTGGTCTTGCCCTCGCAGAGCAGGTCTGCCGCCATGGCTCCCATCATGGAAGCGTAGACGCGGTCTTTACAGGTGGGGCTTCCGCCTCGCTGCATGTGTCCCAGAATCGTCGCCCGGGTCTCGATGCCGGTGGCCGCTTCGATCCGACGCGCCATACTGGTGGAATGTCCGACGCCCTCCGCGTTTACGATGATATGATGCTTCTTGCCACGTTTCCGGTTGGCAATAATATTGTTGATAATCTTCTGCTCGTCGTAGTCGTAATTCTCCGGAAGCAGAATGTCCTCGGCACCGTTGGCGATACCGCACCACAGGGCGATATAGCCTGCGTTACGTCCCATAACCTCAATGATACTGCACCGCTCATGGGATGTGGAGGTATCACGCACCTTGTCGATGGCCTCCATGGCTGTATTGACCGCCGTATCGAAACCGATGGTATACTCGGTACAGGAGATATCCAGGTCGATGGTACCCGGTACGCCGATGGTATTGATGCCCAGAGCCGCCAGCTTCTGGGCTCCACGGAAGGATCCGTCTCCGCCGATGACCACGATACCGTCGATTCCATGCTTCCTGCAGATTTCCACGCCACGCTTCTGGCCTTCCTCGGTCATAAATTCTTTACAACGGGAAGTGAACAGCATCGTGCCGCCGCGCTCAATGGTGTTGGATACATCATTTGCGGATAAATCAATGATCTCTTCGTCCAGAAGTCCTGTATAGCCTTTGAGGATACCTTTTACCTGCTTTCCGTTTACCAGCGCCTTACGCACTACGGCACGCACTGCCGCATTCATGCCCGGCGCGTCGCCGCCGCTTGTCAGTACTCCGATGGTTTTAATCTCTTTTGCCATGATGATTCCTCCTCGCCTCTGTCCGGATTCACATTTCCGGGCTATTCCTGTGATCGTTACATGAAACGCCTTTGTGTCCGATTTTACTTCATCCGACGTATATTTTCAATACGTTTCTCCACAACTTTTACATTTCCTTTACCGAAGCTTTGCTCAAGCCTGACCACCAAATCCTGATCCGCATTCACATTTCTGCCGGCCGGGAGGCGCTTGACGCTCTTCTCCGCCGCCGCGTAGAGCACCACCGGATCCTTGCCGTCGCTGTCGGCGATCAGATCAAGCAGCTCCGGCTCCCGTTCCAGGCAGGCCGCCTGATTGGGAAACTGGATCCACAGCTCCTTTCTGCCCGCGTCAAAGGGGATAATCCGGTCGCAGATGAGCTTGCCCGCCCGGTCGTCGCCCACGTCCGCGTGACCGCCGATGAAGATCTTCGCGTCCTCCTGCAGAGCCTCGGCGCTTCGCTCATATACATTCGGAAATACGACCACTTCCACGGTACCCAGCAGATCCTCGATCTGCAGGAAGGCCATAACCTTATTGTTCTTGGTGTATTTGATGGTTTTGCCGGTGATCATGCCGCCGATGACCACGGACTCCCCGTCGTGCACCTTGGTAGCTCCGGTCTCCTCATCCAGGGCAAAATCGGTGGTCACTGCCGTGATATTTTTCTTCCAGCGGTCCATGTATTCCTCCAGCGGATGACCGCTGACGTAGACGCCCAGCACTTCTTTTTCAAAGGAAAGCATGAGCTCCTTCGGGTACTCGTCCACATCAGGCAACCTGGTCTGGAAGCTGGCTTTCTCCTCCTCGCCCACCAGGTCGAACAGAGAGAGCTGGCCGGTCATCATAGTCTTCTGGCTCTGGGCCACCCCGTCCATGATACTGGCGTAGGCCATCATAAACTGCTGTCGGTTGCCACCCAGGCTGTCCAGAGCGCCCGCCTTGATCAGGTTTTCCACTACGCGCTTATTCACGTCCTTACCGCCCATGCGCTCGATGAAATCTGTCAGGCTTTTGAACCGGCCCGCCAGCTGCCTCTCCTCGATGATGGATTCCACCACCGGGCGGCCGATGCTCTTAATGGCGCAGAGCGCAAAGCGGATGGCGCCGTCGGATACGGAGAACCGGGCCTCGCCCTCGTTGATATCCGGGGGCAGAATATCGATTCCCATCTGCCGGCAGGTCAGGATATACTCGGATACCTTTCCGGAATTGTCGATGACGGAGGTCATCAGCGCCGCCATGAATTCCACCGGATAATAATATTTCAGCCAGGCCGTCTGATAAGCCACCACTGCGTAAGCCGCCGCGTGGGATTTGTTGAAGGCATACTTGGCAAAATCTATCATTTCATCGTAAATCTTCTGGGCCGTCTGCTCGGGAATGCCGTTTGCGATACAGCCGGGCACGCCCTCCTCCGGGTTTCCGAAGACGAAATTCTGACGCTCCTTCTCCATGACCGCAGCCTTCTTCTTGGACATGGCGCGGCGCACCAGATCGCTTCGACCCAGGGTATAGCCCGCCAGCTTCTGCACGATCTGCATAACCTGCTCCTGGTAAACGATACATCCATAGGTGGGTTTCAGGATCTCCTCCAGCTGGGAACAGTCGTAGGTGATGCTCTCCGGGTGATCCTTACCCTTGATATACTGGGGAATGAAGTCCATGGGGCCCGGGCGGTACAGGGAGATACCGGCGATGACGTCCTCCATGCTCTTTGGTTTCAGCTCCTTCATGAATCCCTTCATGCCGCTGCTTTCCAGCTGGAACACGCCGTCGGTCCTGCCGGTTCCAAGAGAAGCGTAGACTGCCGGGTCGTCATAATTGATTTTATCGATGTCAATAGTCTGTCCGGTTCGCTCGGACGCCATACGGACCGCGTCCTGGATCACCGTCAGAGTACGCAGTCCCAGAAAATCCATTTTCAGAAGGCCCAGCTCCTCCAGGGTCGTCATGACAAACTGGGTCGTAATGGAACCATCGGAAGCCCGGGACAGGGGCACGTATTCGTCCACGGCCTTCTGGCTGATGACGACGCCCGCCGCGTGCATGGAGGTGTGTCTGGGAAGTCCCTCCAGGCGCATGGACATGTCGATGAGCTCCTGCACCTGCGGATCGTTTTCGTAGCTCTTCCGAAGCTCCGGATTCATTTTCAGGGCCTTTTCCAGGGTAATATTCAGCTCCTGTGGCACCATTTTCGCAATGGAATCCACGAAATTATAGGGTAAATCCATCACCCGGCCCACGTCCCGGATGACGCCCCGGGCCGCCAGGGTACCGAAGGTGACGATCTGCACCACCCGGTCCTTGCCGTATTTCCGCACCACATAATCGATCACCTCCTGCCGCCGTTCATAGCAGAAGTCAATATCGATATCCGGCATGGACACACGCTCCGGGTTCAGAAAGCGCTCAAACAGCAGCTGATAGCGCATGGGATCAATATTGGTGATCCCCATGGTATAGGAAACAATGCTTCCGGCCGCGGATCCGCGTCCCGGTCCCACTGCGATTCCATGTTCCCTGGCGTAATGGATAAAGTCCCAGACAATCAGGAAATAATCCACGTAGCCCATATTTTTGATCACGCCCAGCTCATAGGTCAGACGATCCCGCATGGTACCGTCATCGTCCGGGTAGCGCTCTGCCAGTCCGTCAAAGCAGAGCTTATTCAGATATTCCCAGGAAGTATAGCCCTCCGGCACATCGTATTTGGGAAGCTTGGTAACGCCGAATTCAATCTCCACATTACAACGCTCCGCGATTTTCCCTGTATTTTCCAGCGCCTCTTTCGCATACGGAAAAAGCGCTTCCATTTCCTCCGGGGATTTCACATAATACTGACCGCCCTCGTAGCGCATCCGGTCTTCGTCCGCCAGCTTCTTGCCGGTCTGGATACAGAGCAGGATATCATGGGGCTTCACGTCCTGCGCATAGGTATAATGACAGTCATTGGTGGCTACCAGGGGGATCTGAAGCTCCTGACTCATACGCAGCAACGCCTGATTCACGGTCTTCTGTTCCGGAATGCCGTGATCCTGCAGCTCCAGGAAATAATTTCCTTTTCCAAAGACTGCTTCATATTTTAAAGCAGATTTTTTTGCTTCCTCATAGAGTCCCTTCTGGATATACCGGGGCACCTCGCCCGCCAGGCAGGCAGACAGGGCGATGATTCCCTCATGAAACTCCTGCAGGACCTCCATATCCACACGGGGCTTGTAGTAAAAGCCTTCCACATAGCCGCGGGACACGATTTTCATCAGATTGGCGTAGCCCTGGTTGTTCTCCGCCAGAAGCACCAGGTGATAATACCGGTCGTCCCCTCCGGTGGTCTCCTTGTCGAAACGGGAATTGGGAGCCACGTAAACTTCACAGCCCAGGATGGGCTTGATGCCCTCCGCCCGGGCCGCCCGGTAGAAATCGATGACGCCGAACATGGCCCCATGATCCGTAATGGCCGCCGCCGTCATGCCCAGCTTCTTCACCTGGGCCACATATTCTTTTATCTTATTGGACCCGTCCAGAAGGCTGTATTCTGTATGGGTGTGTAAATGTACGAATGACATGAAGTCTCCTTATAATATGTCTTGCAGCCACCTGCAAGGGCAGCCGCGCTGTCTGTGTCTGCGGTTTTACGATCCCAGTTTTTTACAGATCTCATTTAAGATCTCGTGCGCAGTCTCCTCTTTGGAAAGCAGTGGCAGTTCCCGCTCTCCGTCCTTCGTCAACACGGTCACGCAATTGGTATCAGTCCCAAAGCCCGCGCCCGCCTTCCGGAGGCTGTTGGCGCAGATCAGATCGCAATTTTTGCTCTCCAGCTTTTTCTTCGCGTTGGCCAGCAGATCCTCTGTCTCCATGGCGAAGCCGCAGAGCACCTGGCCTTCCCTTTTGTGCTCGCCCAGATATTTTAAAATATCCCGGGTTCTGGTCAGCTCGATGGAAAGTCCGCCCTCGGCCTTCTTTATTTTATAGTCTGCGGTGGTCACCGGCGTATAATCCGCCACTGCAGCGGCCTTGATAATCACATCGGACTCCTCCGCACGCTCTTTCACAGCCTCGAACATATCCTGCGCTGAGGTTACACGCACCACATTCACCAGCAGTGGCGCTTCCGCCTCCGTGTGGGCTGCCACCAGCGTCACCTCCGCGCCCCGGAGCATAGCTGCGTGGGCCAGGGCAAAGCCCATTTTCCCGGTAGAATGATTGGTGATAAAGCGTACCGGATCGATGGCTTCCCGGGTGGCTCCCGCAGTCACCAGCACCTTTTTCCCTGCCAGATCCTTCTCGCAGGCAATTTCCTTCAGGATATATTCCAGCAGCAGCCTTTCATCGGGCATTCGTCCGTCGCCGCTGTCCCCATTGGCCAGCATACCGGTCTCCGGCGGAATGATCTCATAGCCGAAGCGGGCCAGCTTCTCCAGATTATCCTGGACGATCGGATTGTGGTACATATTGTGATTCATGGCCGGGGAAATGATTTTCTTGCAGGGGCAGGCCATGACCGTAGTAGTCAGCATATCGTCGGCAATGCCGTTCGCGATCTTGCCGATCACGTTGGCAGAGGCCGGAGCCACCAGCACCACGTCCGCCTGCTTGGCCAGCGCCACATGCTCCACACTGTACTGGAAATTCCGGTCAAAGGTGTCGATGAGGCATTTATTGCCCGTCAGCTGCTCGAAGGTCAGCGGCGTGATAAATTCCGTAGCGTTTTTCGTCATCAGTACCTGCACGTTGGCCCCCAGTTTCCGGAGCATCCGCGCCAGATTTACGATTTTATATGCAGCGATACTTCCTGTTACGCCCAGTACCGCAGTCTTTCCTTTTAACGTATTTTTATCCAATGTCATCTGTTATTCCTCCCGTTTTATTCCCCTTGATTATAGGGGAATTTCGCATTTTTTTCAATACAAAGGCCCCCGAACTTTTTATTTGCTTGAATTACAGATTTCCCTATGCTATCATTACCCCGTAATTGTATTGTATCCCTTAAAAGGGAATAATAACAAGGAGGAAAACTGAATATGAAAACATCTACCAAAACACGGCAGCTAACCGTTCTCGGACTGCTGACCGGCATCTTACTTCTGATGGCTTATACGCCTCTGGGATACCTGAACATCGGGCCTCTGGCTATCTCGTTCAACGTGATTCCCGTCGCACTGGCTGCCATTACCCTGGGACCTGCAGGCGGAGCTGCCGCGGGAGCCGTATTTGGACTGACCAGCTTTTTACAGTGCATTGGTGTGGGCGGAGTGAGCTCCATGGGAGTCGTCCTTTTCGGAATTAACCCTGTACTGGCTTTTATCCAGCGCTTTGTACCGCGCCTTCTGGACGGTCTGCTGCTGGGATATATCTTCCGCGGCATGAAAAAGGCCACGAATGCACGCCTTGGCTGCTTCATCACCGGCTTCTTTTCCGCATTTCTAAATACGCTGTTCTTCATGACCGCCCTTGTGGTGCTCTTCGGCAATACTGAGTACATGCAGGGCCTCATCGGCGGTAAAAATATCATTCTGTTCGTATGCGGCTTTGTGGGAATCAACGCAGTATGCGAGATGGTTTCATCGACGATTATTACCGGAGCGGTGGGCTTCGCGCTTTTAAAGGCTGGCCTGATTAACCGCGACTAAATCTGGATTACAGCCTGAAGCACTTGCTGCTGAAGGCGTATAACAGTTAGGAGGAAAAAATGATTCTGACCATTGATATCGGAAATACGAATATTGTCATGGGCTGCTTTCATAAGGATCAGCTGCTCTTCCTGGAGCGTTTTTCCACAGAGCAGGATTCCACGTCCCTGGAATATGCGACCATCATCCGGGAAATGCTGGATCTGCATGAGATAACGCCTGCGCAGATCCGGGGCGGCATCATTTCCTCCGTGGTTCCTTCCGTAACCAACACAGTTCGGGAGGCTGCTGAAAAATTCACCGGCGCCCGGATGCTGGTAGTAGGCCCCGGCATCAAGACCGGAATCAAACTGGCCGTAGACGACCCGGCCCAGCAGGGCAGCGACCTGATCGTAGGCGCGGTGGCCGGCGTCCACAGCTATCCCGTCCCTCAGATTATCATCGACATGGGTACGGCTACCACGGTCTCTGTCATCAACAGGGACAAGGCCTACATCGGGAAAATGATTCTGCCCGGTGTGGCCGTCTCCCTGAACGCCCTCTCCGGCAAAGCGGCGCAGCTCCCCTATATCTCTCTGGAGAAGCCGAAGAAGCTTATCGGCAGCAATACGGTGGACTCCATGAAGAGCGGCATCCTCTACGGGAATGCCGGAGCTATGGACGGACTCATCGACCGGATCAACGAAGAACTGGGCGAGGAATGCACGATGGTCGCCACCGGCGGACTGGCGGGCGTGATTACGCCGCTGTGCAGGCATGAGATTATTCTGGATGAGGATCTGCTGCTGAAAGGGCTGTTGATTCTGTATTATAAAAACTGCGGAAATGAAAAAGAATAAGAGATTTTCTTAAAAAAGGGCTGAAAAAAGCGAGGTATTGTTCCAGCGGAACGAATACCTCGTTTTATTCTTTAACCATTGATCATAAATGAAACTAATTTGTCGATGTCTTCCTTCTCGTATGCGATGATCTCAAGCTCCGGGATTTCTCCGTTGGAGAAGATGTTCGCCATAGATACATACTGGGAAAGCTTTGACTTCAGATTCAGTCTGTCGCCCTCGCCGGTAACCAGCTCAACCTTACCCTTGCAGCTGTCTACTACCTTGAAGAATTTATCGATGTCTGTAATGTTCTGTACTTTCATTCTGATTCACCCCTTTCTTTTCTTTTCTTATTATAACCGCAAAGTCCGGCTTTGGAAAGCACTATTTTTCAATTTTCATAAAATTTAACATTTTTTATAATTTATAGCGGATACTCTTCTCGGTTATCTCTATTTTGCCCTCTTTTAAGAGTCTTCCCACCGCTCTTTTGAACGCATTTTTGCTTAAATGCAGTTCCCGCTCAATCACTTCCGGCGACGCTTTGTCTGTAAAGGGCAGGACTCCGTCAAATTCATCGATGACCTTCAGCACAGCTTCCGCGTCTGCGTCCATCTGCAGGTAGGCTTTTTCCCGGAGACTTAAGTTCAGCTTGCCGTCCTCATGGACGCCGGTGACACGGGCCTCCACGATGTCGCCGATCTTCGCTCCCCCGTGGAAATCTTTTCGGGGCACCAGGCCGGAATAGCGGTTATCGACCGCCACAAATGCGCCGAATTCTTCGCTGATTTCGTAGACAGTTCCTTTGACACGGTCATCCTTTTTATACGGGGACTGAAGCTCCAGGTACTCATACACATTCATGGTCGCGCAGAGGCGGCTGCTCTTGTCGATATACAGCGCTACCAGAACCTCCTGGCCCTCATGCACCCGGCGGGTCTGCTCCCGGAAAGGCAGCAGCAGATCCTTTTCCAGACCCCAGTCCAGAAAAGCTCCTATTTTGCCCACCTGGGCTACTTTTAAGACAGCCAGGCCGCCCAGCTCCAGCTTCGGTTCGTTCGTGGTGGAAATCAGGCGATCCTTGGAATCCTTGTATACAAAAACCGTCAGCTTCGAACCAATCTCCGTCCCCTCCGGCACTTGCTTCTTCGGCAGCAGCACGCGCTCCTCCGCGTCCTCCTGCTCCCCGAGATAGACGCCGAATTCAACTCTTTTTATTACGGTTAATTCCTGTTTTTTTCCTAATTCAATCATGTCTTTCCGTCTCCTGTTCTCTTCGTTCACAGGAGACCGCTCCGCGATGCAACGAAAGGAACCTTCTTGAACACAGTTCAAGAAGTAGCGTTCGCTTCGCAAACTTAACTCGGGATTTTGGCATATACATGCCAAAACACCTCGCGGAACAGTGTCCTGTTGAAATTTACTTAAATAATACTTATGATAATTCTATCACCGCGTAGGGCCGTCCCAGCTCATCGCACAGCCCTACGGTATACCGCCCGTCCTCCAGCGCTACTACCGGATAAATCATATCGCCCAACAGCGCTGATTTCTTATACTCGGCACGCATCTGGTGAATGGGGAAATTCTCCGGTACGTATTCCCGGGCCATCTGGATGTACTGGCCGTTGTTCACGTGATGGTTCGTGTCCAGATGATGCTTCTGCACCGCAAAGGGTTCCTTCGTCTCGCCCTCTTTCGGCATCGGCACCTTCCGGGAGGCGTATTTCATATCCAGCTTTTCCTCCAGCACGTAGGCCTGCTCGATATCCTCCAGCACCCGGGTCGGAAGTCCCGTGTCCGTGTCCAGAAAGCTCCAGAGGCTGTTGGCATAGGCAATCAATTTTCCCTCCTGGTCCCGCATGGTAAAATTGCGGTAGCCCGCAAAGTTCTTGAAATAATAGGGCCAGGTGCCAATCTCGATCTCCTCGCAAAGCTTCGGATACCGCTCAATCACAATCTGCCAGGACGAAAGCACCCAGACCCGGTGCAGCTCCTCCAGGCGCTCCACGCCATTATTCAGCATCTCTGACTGAAAGGTACTGCAATCCTGAAAATAATTGATGATTCCGTTCAGTGACAGTTTCTTATCCTCGCCCACCTCGCTGTAGCGGACCCGGCTTTTAAATGAATACATATGTTACGCTCCTTTTTATCCCTCTGCGTTTCGTATTTATTATAGCGAAACACCCGCGAAAACACAAGCGCTTCCTCTTCCCCTATACCCCTACCTCTATGGCTTATTGGCAAAAATTATCAGTAGGATATACTGGAACAACGGTGTTTCAAAGACGCTATTTTATGCTAAAGGAGAACTTTGTGTTATGAAGAAAAATACCAAACGCTACATTGCCGCTTCCGCAGCCTTCATTCTGGCCTTTGGAATCGCGCCCAGCGCAAATGCCATGCACATCATGGAGGGCTACCTTCCCGCAGGCTTCTGCGTAGCCTGGGCCGATGAAATCTTTTTATTCAAGGATGGAAGCGTTCTGAAATCCGGAACGCCGGAGGAGGTCTTTACCGACACCTCTGCCCTCAGGGAGACCAACCTCACCCAGCCTGCCGTGCTGGAGCTGTTCGACAGTCTCTGCGCAAAAGGAATTTTAAAGAAAGAATGGAAAATCCCCAGGAATCTGAAGGAACTGGAAGCCTATATCAGCGCACTGTAATATAGAGAACTCCTCAGCAAATTATGATTCTGTTGTACAAAACATATACACATACAGATAAAAGGGACTGCCGCTCCATCACCTGTTATTGATGATGAAGCGGCAGTCCCTTCCGGTATTCATTTCCTTATAGCAGTCATCGGCCTTCTCATTTACAGTACACAATACTTTTTCTACCTTTGTATAAAATAATGGCTGGTTATATACCTCAATTTTGTGTTTTCTCAACCTTTACCATCACTTCAATACACTCATCGCAATTCTGTTCTTTTTCTACTTTTGCAACATAACATCCCGAAATTCTTTTTTCATTCATTAATTTTAAAAACGCCTGTGCGTAATATCGTGGGATATAACCCAGCTTTTCTTTTCTTTCATTTAAGACAATAATTGCATTCTTGTCATAGGGATTATCCGGCTCACTACATAAAAAGCATTCATCACCACGTGTCACAGCAACTGCGTTTTTACAGGCTTTTCCTTCACACCCCAGATAATGTCTTACCCCTGCCAGATAAAAAGTTTTTTCAAATTTCTCTTCCACATCCAACAATGGATCTACAAACTGTAAATTATCAATGGGAAGCCGTGCTCCGCTTTTCTTCAACAATTCATAGGCATCATATTCTTTTAATCCATATTTATCAAGAATTTTGCCGATATCTTTTCTCTTTCTGTCTGGAAGTCTGCTGGAAAAAACAGGAAAAAGTTCTTTGCACCGGTACATAACATCCAGATTTTCAAATACTACCAATGGCTTAAATCCCGCATCCATTGCTGCTTTTATTTCTCCGCAATACTGAAATTCATACTCTCCGTTTCTGGAAAGTTGTCCGATAATATATTGTCTTCTTGTAGTACTGCACTTCCAAATCAGGTACAAATACTCCTTCCCATCCTTAACAGACATTTTATTCCGCCTTTCTCCTATAAACATCCTGTAACATTTGGATTTTAGAATCTAAATACAACTGCCCAATTACTCTGATGTCGATCTGTATTCCCTATCAAATAGTCAAACAACAACATATTTAAAAATCCATCCACCGGAACAAATTTTTCTATCGAAGCCAAAATCATTTCGATGGAATATCTATGCTGCGTCTTCACATCTATAAATTTTTCCACATCATACGTCGGATATAATAGAGAAATAAAATAAATCCCCTCAATCAAAGTCTGGTTTTCCTGTTCAATAATATTATAACTGACGGATCCCTCTCTGCCTTTATAAGTTCCAAGTTCAAACCTTGCACATGGAATGTCCAAGACCTGCGCTATCTGAAAAGCTATACACTCTGATACATGATCTGTGGTACCAATATCTTTTTTAAATTTAAATAATCCTGTTTGACCTGTATCCGGGTTTTTCAGCCAAATTTTTTCACTGCGACCGCTTCCTTCTGATGTACCTTCATATTCTTCCCAAAAAGAAAAATCTCTCATACTCTTTCCTCACATATATTATATTTTTATAATGTTTGAGTTTGTTACAGACTTTTGCTTTTGTAAAATAGAACATTTCAGGCTTTCATTTTATCATAGCTTTTTTTATATCGCAATCTCTTCGTAGATCAAAAAAAGGAACCTCACAAGAGATTCCTTTTACCAGGGCTACAAGGATTCGAACCTTGAAATGACGGAGTCAGAGTCCGTTGCCTTACCGTTTGGCGATAGCCCTATGTCTTAGCGACGAATGTTATAATACCATAGTATTTTACAGATTGCAAGTGTTTTTTTCATTTTTCTTGAAATTTTTTCTTGAAACTCACTTGCGGGATTACTCCGGTGGAATTTCATCCCGCAAAGTGAAATTCACTTTTTCATCTTGCCATTTTTCAGGTCTCCGCCATAAACGCATTGTCAAAGGTAATCACACACTGAAACCGGCTGTCCAGGGCATGTACTTTTTCCTGAATGGCTTTGCGCAGCTTCGGCCGTTCCTTTTCGCCGTAGGAGAAAGGCACAACCACGTCAAAGATCAGATTTATCTGCTTCTCTCCGTCCACAATCCGGAAATCATGCAGGGTAAGCTGGGGATCCAACTCCTGAAGCACCTTCAGTACCTCCTGTTTCAGCGCTCCTACTCTCGCGTCCTCCGTTTCCACCGGATCCATATGAATCACCAGAAAGATTCCCAGCTTCTTCACCGCGTCCCGCTCGATCCGGTCAATAATCTCATGGGACGTCTCGATATCCACATCACTCGGTACCTCCGCGTGAATAGACGCAAGACTTTTGGTTGGCCCGTAGTTATGGACGATCAGGTCATGGCTGCCCAGAATGCCGTCATAGCTTTCCACGAAATCCATGATCTTCCGGTACAGTTCCGGATCCACAGACTGCCCAATCAACGGCTCCAGCGTATCCTTCGCAATCCCGATACCAGCCCACATAACCAGCAGAGAAACCACCAGTCCCACATAGCCGTCGATATTGATATTTGTAAAATAGAAAAACAGAATAGAACCCATGGTGGCCAGCGTGGTCACCACATCCCCCAGGGCGTCCGCGGCTGTGGCCTGCATCACCGTAGAATTGACCCGTCGTCCAAGCTTCTTATTAAAGAGGCTGAGCCAGAGCTTCACAGCCACGGAAGCCAGCAGAATTCCCATGGAAATCAGGTTGAAGCTCAAATCTTCCGGCGTACGGATTTTCGCAAGGGCATTCTTCAAGAAGGTAAAGCCCACCTCAATGACCAGAAATGACACGATCAGAGCCGCAATATATTCAATGCGCCCATGGCCGAAGGGATGTTCCCGGTCGGCGGGCTTCTCCGCCATTTTGACGCCCACGAAGCCAATGACCGAAGAGGCCGCATCGGACAGGTTATTGAAGGCGTCGGCCATGACGGACACGCTGTGGAGCACCAGACCTACGGTCAGCTTCCCGGCGAACAGCAGCAGATTGCAGACGATGCCCACCAGGCTGGCCAGCACGCCATAGGCCGTCCGGACCTTCGCCTCCTCCGTATTTTCATAATTTTTCACAAAGGTTTTCACCAGTAATTCTGTCATCTTTCATTTCCCCCATGTTCAAGCAACTGTTGTCTATCACTAACTTCCCATATACAGAGATAGCACCAGAATACAGCCTTCGCCGCATCTGATGCTATTCTGTTTATCTTACATTATTTCTATGAAAAAGGGAAGAGGATCTTGTTATTTTTTTGTAAATGTGCTATCTTGGTAACATCTTAATTTAATGACAAGACAGCTGTCGGTTCAGGGAGAGCCGTCGCTGTCCGAGAGTGCGAAGGAGCGCAAACGATTATGAGTACAATGAACCTGACTCTGCTGACCGATCTTTATGAGCTCACCATGATGCAGGGCTATTTCAAAAATCACACCAATGAAACTGTTATTTTCGACGCCTTTTACCGGAAAAATCCCTCCGGCAACGGCTTTGCCATCGCGGCTGGCCTGGATCAGGTGATCGATTATATTAAGAACCTGACCTTTAACAAGGACGACATCGAATATCTGAGAAGCCTGAAGCTCTTCGACGAGGACTTTCTGGAATACCTGAGCAATTTCCATTTCTCCGGCGATATCTATGCGATTCCTGAGGGAACCGTCGTATTTCCGCGGGAGCCGCTGGTGAAGGTAATCGCGCCGATTATGGAAGCCCAGCTGGTAGAAACCGCTATTCTGAATATCATCAATCACCAGAGCCTGATTGCCACCAAGTGCGCCCGCGTGGTATACGCTGCCAAGGGCGACGGTATCATGGAGTTCGGTCTGCGCCGGGCGCAAGGACCGGACGCCGGTATCTACGGCGCCCGCGCTGCCATGATCGGCGGCTGTATCGGTACCTCCAATGTGCTGACCGGCCAGCTCTTCGATGTTCCGGTAAAAGGCACTCACGCCCACAGCTGGATTATGAGCTTCCCGGATGAGTATACTGCTTTTAAGAAGTATTCCGAGCTGTATCCGGATGCCTGCATTCTACTGGTGGATACCTATGACACACTGAAATCCGGCGTGCCGAACGCTATCCGCGTCTTCAAGGAGATGCGCGAAGCCGGTATTCCGCTTACCTCCTATGGTATCCGTCTGGACAGCGGCGACCTGGCTTATATGTCCAAGAAAGCCCGCAAGATGCTGGACGAGGCCGGTTTCCCGGATGCGGTTATTTCCGCTTCCAGCGATCTGGACGAGTACCTGATCAACAGCCTGAAGGATCAGGGCGCAGCCATCACCTCCTGGGGTGTCGGCACCAACATGATCACCTCCAGCGACTGCCCGGCTTTCGGCGGCGTATACAAGCTGGCGGCTGTACAGGACGAAAACGGCGAGTTTATTCCGAAGATTAAGCTTTCCGAGAATTCTGAGAAGATTACGAACCCGGGCAACAAGACCGTATTCCGTCTCTATGACAATGAGACCGGCAAGATCCGCGCGGATCTGATTGCGCTGGCCGACGAGACCTTTGATCCGGAAAAGGATCTGCTGATCTTCGATTCCATAGAAACCTGGAAGAAGACCACCTTAAAGGGCGGCACTTACCATGTACGGGAGCTGCTGGTTCCGGTGTTCCTGAAAGGCGAGTGTGTATATACTTCTCCGAGCGTTATGGAAATCCGAGATTACTGTAAGAAGGAGCAGGAAACCCTCTGGGATGAGACAAGAAGACTTACCAATCCACATCAGGTATATGTGGATCTGTCTGATAAGCTGTTCCGGATTAAGACGGGACTGCTGGATCAGATGAGCCAAGGGAAATAAAACGGACGAAAAACCAGGGTGTGGCCCTGGTTTTTCTGACTTTTGATTTCGCAAGGGGTGGAGCTGCCTGGGACAGGCTCCGCCCCGTTTTAGGTTTGAGGGGCCGGAGTGGTGGTGTGTTTCAGAAATTCCTCCATGGCCCGGGTCCGGTATCTTCCCGCTTTCCAGTAGAACCGTAATCTTCGGCTGCGACGGGCCTCCGGCAGCTTGAAGTAGACCACGTCAGGTCGGGCTGGAACTTCGCGGATCAAAGTGTCGCTTACGAAGGCGACGCCGAGACCGGAACAGACGACATGGTAGGATGTGAGCTGCTGGTCCAGCTCCAAAGAAATGTCAGGAGTGATGCCGGCGGTCTGGAGAATTTCTACGGCGCGCTTGCGGGTGTCGTTTTCGGGCTTCAGCATGACGAAGGGTTCCCGGGCGAAGAGCTCCAGCGGGACGGGCTTCACAGACTCGTCCTTCCAGCCGCCGGTCACGATCATTTCCCGGGAAACGATGTAGGGGCTGGCTTCCCGGATAGCCGGGAACTTGTAAGGAACGGCCAGGAACAAGGTCTCTTCCCGGTAGATGGCGTGGTCAAAAAGCTTCGGATCCAGCTTACAGTTGTCCAGCATCATGTCGATGCGGCCCTGCTGCAGAAGGCGGGCCAGCTCGGCGGTGCTCTCTTCCACCAGCTCCACGTGTACCTTCGGGTAGCGGGCTGAGAAACGGCCAATGAGGCCGGGCAATACCCAGGACGCGAAAAGGCTGCTGCCGCCCAACACCAGCCGCCCGGTCTTCAGTTCTCCCCAGTCATTGACGTAATCGGCAAATTCATTTTCCACGGCCATGATTTTCTCTATAGACTGAATATATTTTTCCCCGCATTCCGTCAGGGACAGGGGCTTGGTGCTCCGGTCAAAGAGCGGATACCCCACCTTTCCCTCGATCCGTTTGATATTGGCGCTTAAGGACGGCTGGGAGATACACAAGCGCTCTGCCGCCCGGGAGATACTTTTTTCCTGATAAACCGCATAGACGTATTCCATTCCGCGAAACATAATTTTTTCTCCTATAGTATAGTTTTAAAGTTATATAACTTATATCAATATATGTATTTGATTATATTATAACAGCTGACTATAATGAAGACAACAAGAGAAATAAACACAGGAGTTATGTTAAAGGAGAAGGGTTATGAGCGAAAAGATAGAATACAGAGTAGAGAAAGACTCCATCGGTTCCAAAGACGTACCGGAAGACGTATATTACGGCGTCCAGTCCCTGCGTGCCGCAGAGAACTTCCATATCACCGGACTGAATATGCATCCGGAAATCATCAACAGCCTGGCTTACATCAAGAAGGCTGCCGCAATCACCAACTGTGAGATTAACCTGCTGGACAAGAAGATTGCTGACGCGATTGTCAAGGCCTGCGACGAGATTCTG
Organism: Clostridiaceae bacterium; assembly: GCA_902362725.1. GTDB lineage: Bacteria > Bacillota > Clostridia > Lachnospirales > Lachnospiraceae > Laedolimicola > Laedolimicola ammoniilytica. Next base: position 136,520 of record CABIXM010000005.1, read on the forward strand.
GCCGGTCAGCATCATGAGGATTTCATCGTGGATCCGATTCAGGGCGGCGCCGGAACCTCTATCAATATGAATGCCAATGAGGTCATCGCCAACCGCGCCATCGAGCTTCTGGGCGGCCAGAAGGGCGATTACTCCATCGTACATCCCAACGACCATGTAAACTGCGGCCAGTCCACCAACGACGTCATCCCCACTGCAGGCAAGATGACTTCCCTCCGTCTGCTGCAGAATCTGAAGAAGGAGCTGCTTCGTCTCCACGCCGCATTTTCCGAAAAGGCGGAAGAATTTGACCATGTGATTAAGATGGGCCGTACTCAGATGCAGGACGCAGTTCCCATCCGTCTGGGACAGGAATTTAAGGCTTACTCTGTCGCAGTTATGCGTGATATCCGCCGTATGGACATCGCCATGGATGAGATGCGTTCCCTGAACATGGGCGGTACTGCCATCGGTACCGGTATCAACGCCGACGAAGCGTACTTAAAGCGTATCGTTCCGAACCTGTCCGAGGTATCCGGTATGGACTTTATCCAGGCCTTCGACCTGATTGATTCCACTCAGAACCTTGACCCGTTCGTATCCGTATCCGGCGCTATCAAGGCCTGCGCCGTTACCTTATCCAAGATTGCCAATGACCTTCGTCTCATGTCCTCCGGTCCCCGCGCAGGCTTCCATGAGATCAACCTTCCGGCAAAGCAGAATGGTTCTTCCATCATGCCGGGCAAGGTAAACCCGGTTATTCCTGAGGTAGTCAACCAGGTTGCCTTCAATGTCATCGGAAATGACATGACCATCACCATGGCTGCTGAAGCAGGCCAGCTGGAGCTGAACGCTTTCGAGCCGATCATTTTCTACTGCCTGTTCCAGTCCATCGATACTCTGGCTTACGCCGTAGAGACCTTCGTAGACAACTGCGTCGTTGGAATCACTGCCAACGAGGAGCGCTGCCGTTATCTGGTAGAAAACAGCGTGGGTATTATCACTGCCATCTGCCCCCATGTGGGCTACCAGAAGGCTGCCGATATCGCCAAGAGAGCCATGAAGTCCGGCGATTCCGTCCGGGAACTGATTCTGAAGGAGAACCTGCTGACGGAAGCAGAGCTTGATGAAATTCTGAATCCGGTTCAGATGACCGAGCCGGGTATCTCCGGCAAGGAGCTTCTGAAAAAAGATTAATGTCCCAACTTTAAAAGCCGTCATCCGCGTTTACTGCCATCTTTCGCGGATGACGGTCTTTTATTGCTTTTTTTCGCCCTCTGTGGTACACTATACCCTACATGACCAATCAACATAGGGGGATAGATTTATGAGTTCACATAACCACAAAAGAAGCTCTTTTTCGGGAAAACTGGGCTTCGTGCTTTCTGCTGCAGGCGCTTCCGTAGGCCTGGGCAATATCTGGCGCTTTCCGTACCTGGCGGCCAAATATGGCGGCGGTATTTTCCTTCTGGTTTATATCGTTCTGGCCCTGACCTTTGGCTACACTATGATCGTGGCTGAGACAGCCCTAGGACGTATGACAAAGAAGAGCCCGGTCGGCGCTTACCATTCCTTTGGAAAGTCTAAATGGCTGTCCTTCGGCGGCTGGATCAACGCGATTATTCCGGTACTGATTGTGCCCTACTATTCCGTTATCGGCGGCTGGGTTATCAAATATCTGGTAGAATATATCATCGGAAACGGACATACCCTGGCTGCGGACGGTTATTTCTCCGCCTTCATTTCCAATGGCGTCTCCACAGAGCTTTGCTTCATCGTATTTTCTCTGTGTACCCTGCTGATTATCTACGCAGGCGTCCGCAATGGAATTGAGCGGGTATCCAAGATTATGATGCCCATTCTGGTGGTGCTGTCTGTGGTTATCGCGGTTTATTCCGTGACCCGGCCCGGGGCTTTGGCTGGCGTGAAGTATTTCCTGGTACCGAATCCGGAGAATTTTTCCTGGATGACCGTGGTGGCGGCCATGGGGCAGATGTTCTATTCTCTGTCCATCGCCATGGGTATTCTGGTGACCTTCGGCTCTTATATGAAGAAAGATGTTTCGATTGAAGAGTCCACGAAAAATGTGGAGATCTTTGATACTGCTATCGCGATTATGGCCGGCCTGATGATCATTCCGGCAGTATTCGCCTTCTCCGGCGGAGATCCGGATACCCTGCAGGCAGGTCCGGCTCTGATGTTTATCACCATTCCGAAGGTATTCGACAGCATGGGAATGGGTACTATCGTGGGTATCCTGTTCTTTGTCCTGGTACTGTTCGCCGCTATGACCAGCTCCATCGCCCTGACCGAAAGCGCGGTGTCCACCTTCGAGGACGAACTGGGCTGGGGCAGAAAGAAAGCAACCGTCATGATCGGCATTATCATGCTTGCCCTCGGAACCCTGTCCTCCTTAGGCTACGGTCCCCTGGCCGCTGTGGAAATCATCGGTATGCAATTCCTGGATTTCTTTGATTTTCTGACCAACTCTGTGATGATGCCCATCGCGGCAGTCGCTACCTGCCTTCTGATTTCCAGAGTCATCGGCGTAAAGGGAATTGAAGAAGAAGTGCTCCACGGGGAACACTCCTTTAAGAGAAAGAAGATTTTCCGCGTCATGATCCAGTATCTTGGCCCGGTCTTTGCAGTCATTATCCTGCTCAGCTCCGTGGCAAACGCCTTTGGGTGGATTTCGATGTAAGACTTTTACATCATTCTTGTACGATTTGTTTACAGATAATATATGATCTATTTTATGCTTAATTGCAGCTTTTCTATCTTTTGTAAATAATTGGATAAAAAACAGGACATAGCTTTTGCCATGTCCCGTTTTTTTCATCCGTGCTTTTTTATTTTTCCAGCCTTCCGCAGGCTTCCATCTTCTCTCGAAGCTCTGCAGCCAGCTCTGGCGTAAAGCTTCCCTCCTTCGCCCTCCAGCGCCAGTTTTCGCCTACGGTGGACGGGGTGTTCATGCGGGCTTCGCTTCCCAGTCCCAGGATATCCTGCACCTGTACGATAGCAAGCTCTGCCCGGCTCTTCCAGATGGCAGTGAGCATAGCCCGGGCTGCCGCCCCATCCTCTGTCTCATGGAGATATTCCCTGGCACAGGCCACATCCTCCGCCGGAGCTGTTTTCATCCAGCCCAGCGCCGTGTCGTTGTCGTGGGTTCCCACATAGGCCACGCAATGCTCCGGATAATTTTCCGGCAGATAGGCGTTGCCGCCTCCGTCCCGGCTGTCAAAGGCAAATTCCAGTACCTTCATTCCCGGAAAACCGCTGTCCTTCAGAAGCTGGTGGACCGACTCGGTCAGATACCCCAGATCCTCCGCAATGATCCGCTGCGGCCCAATCTGTTCCTCCACTGCCCGGAACAGAGCGATTCCCGGTCCCTGCTTCCAACGCCCGCCCCGGGCCGTTGTGTTTCCATATGGAATCGCATAGTAGGAATCAAAGCCCCGGAAATGATCGATCCGCAGGATATCATAGACCTTGCAGAGATACTGAATCCGTCTGACCCACCAGTCATAATCGTTCTTTTCCATATATTCCCAATCGAAGAGGGGATTTCCCCAGAGCTGTCCGTCTGCGGAAAAGCCGTCCGGCGGACAGCCGGCCACTTCCCTCGGGTTCCGGTTCTCGTCCAACTGGAACAGCTCCGGATGTGCCCACACGTCCACGCTGTCCAGGGACACATAGATGGGCAGATCTCCAATCAGACAGATTCCCTGCTCATTGGCATAAGTGCGAAGCTCCTCCCACTGCCGGAAGAACAGATACTGAAGCACCTTCCAGAAGCGGATCTCCTCGGCATACCGAAGCTCGATTTCCTCTGTCGAAAGGGCTTCCCACTCCTGCCAGGACGCTCCTCCATGGGCGTGCTTCATGGCCATGAAACGGGCGTAATCTCCCAGCCAGTAATCATTGTTCGCACAGAATTCCGGATAATCCGAAGGAATCCGCGTAAGGAACCGCTCTGCGGCCTTCCGCAGAATCGGGTAACGCTTTTCGTACAGGGCTCCATAATTGACCTTCTCCGGCACGCTTTCCCAATCTACCTCTCCATACTCCTGCCATTCCAGAAGTCCGTCTGCCTCAAGCAGCTCCAGATCAATAAAGTAAGGATTGCCCGCGTAGGTAGAAAAGGACTGGTAGGGAGAATCCCCGTAGCTGGTGGGACAGATGGGAAGCAGCTGCCAGTAGCCCTGGCCCGCCGCCTTCAGAAAATCAATGAATTCCCGCGCCGGTTTTCCCATGCTGCCGATTCCGTAAGGACTCGGCAGGGAAGAGAGGTGCATCAAAATTCCACTGCTTCTCACCGGCCATCACGCTCCTTTTTCCACAAGATAGGGTTTCAGATCCTCCTGAAGCTTTTCATCCCCGTCCGTATAGGCACAGAGATCCAGCGGGTGGGTCAAATCCAGGGAAAAGATACCCATAATGGATTTGGCGTCAATGGTATAGCGTCCCGACACCAGATCGAAATCATAGGGATAGCGGGTAATGGTATTTACAAAGTTTTTTATTTTTTCAATGCTGTTCAATAAAACGGTATATTTCGTCATCGTGATTTTTCCTCCTGACTGCCCGATTTTTAATCCTAATGACAGATGATGGCTTCCGTCTCCGCGTCAAAGACATGAATTTTGTTCACATCCAGAGCCAGCTTTGCCACATCCTCTGCGCGGATTCCGGTGCGGGACGGCACTCTGGCCACCAGCTTCTGTCCGAAGCAGGTCAGATACAGATAAATCTCAGAGCCCATCATTTCCGCCAGATCTACCTTCGCCTCAATATTGGAAGCGTCGGAGATAGCCAGGAAGGACTCTTCCGCGTGAATGTCCTCCGGGCGGATGCCCATGATAACCTCTTTGCCCACATAAGCCTGGAGCTCCGGCTTGTTCACCGGAATCCGGTAATCGCCAAATACCAGTACGGTTCCGGCAGCATCCTTCTCCACCTTCACGTTTACAAAATTCATCTGGGGAGAACCGATAAAGCCTGCCACAAACTTGTTGCAGGGATAATTATACAGGTTCTGGGGCGTATCTACCTGCTGGATAATACCGTCCTTCATGACTACGATACGGTCGCCCATGGTCATCGCCTCAGTCTGGTCATGGGTTACATATACGAAGGTAGTCTGCAGACGCTTATGTAATGCGGCGATCTGGCTTCTCATCTCGGTACGGAGCTTGGCGTCCAGGTTGGACAGGGGCTCGTCAAGCAGAAATACCGCAGGGTTCCGCACCATGGCGCGGCCCAGTGCCACACGCTGTCTCTGTCCGCCGGACAGCGCCTTGGGCTTCCGGTCCAGATACTCCGTCAGACCCAGAATCTCGGCTGCCTCACGTACCTTTTTGTCAATCTCGTCCTTGGGCGTGCCATGAAGCTCCAGGGCAAAGGACATATTTTTGTATACCGTCATATGGGGATACAGGGCATAGCTCTGGAATACCATCGCGATATCCCGATCCTTGGGCGCCACATCGTTCACTCTTCTGTCGCCGATGTACAGGTCGCCTGAACTAATCTCCTCCAGACCCGCAATCATGCGGAGGGTCGTGGACTTTCCGCAGCCGGACGGACCGACTAGCACGATAAATTCCTTGTCGTGAATTTCCAGATTCAAATCCGGAATCACTGTATTTTTATTGTCATAGGTTTTCACCACATGCTTAAATGTAATATCTGCCATTTTTCTTCCTCCTTACCGTGTCCGCCCAGAGCGTACACCGTAATTATTCCATATCTTCACCGTTACCCATCTTATCTTCTGTTCTGTCTTAGCGGGCGATTTTCGCCGCGCTCTCTCCCTCCACGATATCGAAGGGAAGAAGCTCATGCACCGCCGGACGCTCTCCCGCAATATCCGAGAGCAGAATTTCCAGGCTCCGGTCGGCTATCCTTTCTCGGGCCTGGCGCACCGTAGTGAGCCGCGGAGAAAGATAATTTCCCAATTCAATTCCGTCAAAGCCCATCACGGAAACGTCCTCCGGTACCCGAAGTCCCCGGTCCCGGATAGCGCGGATGGCGCCCACTGCCAGTACATCTGCCATGGCAAATACCGCCGTCAGATCCGGCATTTGCTCAAACAGCTGCTCCATGGCGTGATAGCCCTCCTCCATGGAAAAGAACGCCGACCGGTATTGCCGACCGGGCTCCAGCTTTATACCCTGCTCCGCGAAGGCCTTTTCGCAGCCCTTGTACCGGGTATGGGCCGCATGGGACTTTTCCATATAGCCGCCCAGGATACCGATGTTCCGGTGACCCAGCTTCAAAAGATGCGTTACCGCTGCCTGCGCTCCTGCCTCGTCGTCTGTACTGACACTGGAGAGATTGTCAAAGCCCAGCTCCGCCGCCGAATTGGTAACCAGCACGCAGGGAATCTCCAGCCGGTCAAACCGCTCTTTGAAGAACTCCAGATCGCTTCCCAGAAAAAGAATCCCCAAGGGATGCCGCTCCAGGCACACCCTTTCGGCCCGCTCCACCTCATTTTCCTCCTCACCGATATAGTAGATGAAGGGAGCATACTTTTTCTCGCTCATAAGCCGCTGCAGCCGCTCCACGATGGAAGCGAACAGCATATTCTGGGAACCCTTTACGATAATCGCGATTCCGCTGCTGGCCTGCTGCTTCAGGTGCTTGGCGTTGCTGTTTAGTTTGAAATGGTGCTTTTCCACCACCGCCATAATGGTTTTTCGCGCTTTTTCCGATACGTCCGGATGATTATTGAGCACACGAGACACCGTGCCCACCGCGTATCCGGACTCCTTCGCAATGTCTTTGATTGTCATCTGTATGTTTATCCCTTAACTGCTCCCGCAGCCACTCCTTTGATAATGTGTTTCTGGCCCAGCAGATATACGGTAACAATGGGAATTACGGTTAACATAATACTTGCCATCATAGGACCCATCTCTACTTTACCATAACTTCCGCGGAAATACTGAATCAACATGGGAATGGTCTTATAATTCTTAATATCCAGTACCAGGGTCGGCAGAAGGTAGTCGTTCCATACCCACATGGCCTCCAGGATTCCTACGGATACCAGGGTCGGCTTCAGCATGGGAAGCACAATCAGGAAGAAGGTCTGCAGCGGATTGCAGCCGTCAATCATGGACGCTTCCTCCACCTCCAGGGGAATGGATTTCATAAAGCCCGCGAACATGAAAACTGCCAGGCCCGCGCCGAAGCCCAGGTAGATAATCCAGATATTCCAGGGCTTGTTAAGGTTTAAGGAATCCGCTGTCTGGGACAGGGTAAACATCACCATCTGGAAGGGTACTACCATGGAAAATACAAACAGGTAATACAGAATCTTTGACAGCTTTCCCTTTACCCGGGTGATGTACCAGGCGCACATGGAGCAGCAGATAAGAATCGCCGCCACAGAGGTGATGGTAATCAGAAGGCTGTAGCCTAAGCTCTGTAAAAAGCCTTTGGAGGCAATCGCGTTGGCGTAGTTCGCCAGGCCTGCGAAGGTGTCCGCCGTCGGCAGGGTGAACGCGCCGGCGGTGGTAATCGCCGTCTCCCTCTTTACAGAGTTAAAGAGAATCATGACGATCGGATAGACGTACAACAGTGCCAGAATGCTCAGAAACACTACCATGACGGTATCCTGTATCTGTTTTTTCTTTCTCATCTTACTGCTGCACCTCCCTCTTACGTGTAGCCCGCAGCTGGAGCACGGAAATTACGATAACCAGCAGGCAGAACAGTACGGCCTTGGCCTGGCCGAGGCCCTTCCACTGGGCGCCTGCCCTTGCGTAGAAGGTCTGATAGATGTTCAGTGCCAGCATCTCTGTCATATGGTTCGGATCTCCTCCGGTCAGTGCCAGGTTCTGGTCAAAGAGCTTGAAGGAGTTGGTCAGCGTCAGGAATACACAGATGGTAATGGACGGCATAACCATAGGAAGCTTCACCTTCCATAAAGTCTGCCAGGGCGTCGCTCCGTCGATCTGGGCTGCCTCCAGCAGGTCATCGGAAACATTCTGCAGTCCCGCGATATAGATGATCATCATGTAACCAATCTGCTGCCAGCACATGAGAATAATCAGTCCCCAGTAGCCTGCGGAGCTGTTCAATGCCAAAAGCGGCTGTCCCACGATGGAGAGCACGCAGTTGATCAGAATCTGCCAGATATATCCCAGCACGATACCGCCGATCAGGTTCGGCATAAAGAAGATCGTACGGAAAATATTGGTACCCTTAAGCTTCCGTGTCAGAAGCAGCGCCAGTGCAAAGGCAATGACGTTAATCAGCACAATAGAGGCCACCGCGAAGAGCACGGTAAACTTAAAGGAGCTTAAAAATGTAAGGTCGGAAAAGATTTTTTTATAATTTCCAAAACCTGTGAATTTCGCGTTTTTTACTGTCGTAAACTGGCAGAAGGACAGATACAGTCCCTCAAAGAAGGGAATGATAAATCCAATCGTAAAAGCCAGAAGCGTGGGCAGTACAAAAAGGGGCGACCAGCGTTTGATCGCTTTTTCCATGATTCTGCACTCCTTTCTGAGTTAAAATTGAGTAGAAAAGGGGCAGGCAAGTATAAACTGCCCGCCCCTTAAAATAGTCTCTTTCTTTTACTGGCCGTTCGCCATCTGGTACTCGGTTGCCCATCCGTCAACGAATGCGGATACAACGCCTGCCCAGTTTGCGTCGGTCTGGTCTGCTGCGTATGCGGTCAGAGCCTGGCCTACGCCGTTCTTCCACTCCTCAGAGGGCATGGTGGTGAAGTTCCAGGATACCGGAGTCTTGCCTTCTGCAGTGTACTCTGCGTCCTGCTTTACAAACAGGTTCTTGGATTCCTGCGCGCCCTTGAACGGAATAACGAAGCCCATATCCTCAGCCATGGTCTTGGTTCCCAGCTCAGAGGTTACACACCAGTTCATGAAGTCCAGAGTTGCCTTAATATCTGCCTCGTCTGCCTGGTTGTTCACACACCAGTAGTTCTCTGTACCGGTGCAGAGACCCTGATTTGCCTCGTCGCCAGCGCCGATATAAATCGGAATCATAGCCAGGTCGTCATCGGTATAACCGCCGTCGCCTGTCAGGTTCGCGTACTCCCAGGAACCATTCTGGAAGAAGACTGCGTCGCCTGCCAGGAACTCGTTTCTGGAGTCGTCGCCGGTCTTAGCGGAAAGCTCCTTCGGATCGCAGGTGCTGTTATTGATGTACAGATCCCACATATCGCGGTAGTTGTCCAGATAGGTTCCCTTGATGGCGTCTGTGCTGCTGATACCATCGGTCTGATACTCAAAGTAAATCGGCAGGTTTGCCAGATGGGTCTTGAATCTCCAGTCAGAGGAGCCGTCCATACCTGCGGAGGTAAATGCCGCAAAGCCAAGCTCAGAGGAGCGTGCTGTGATATCCTCGGCTACCTTTTTCAGATCCGCGAAGGACTGGATATCGTCGATAGTGTAGCCTGCCTTCTCCAGCAGTGTCTTATTTACAATCAGTCCGTAGGACTCGATTACATATGCGATGCCGTATACGGTGTCGTCTTCCTTCAGCGCGTAGTTATCGCTGGTCAGCTGTCCGTAGATATCGGATCCTGCCAGGTCATAGCAGTAATCCTTCCAGTTCGCCAGACCCACCGGTCCGTTTACCTGGAACAGGGTCGGAGCGCCGCTCTTGCCCATCTCACTCATCAGAGTGGTCTCATAGTTACCGGATGCTGCCGTTACAACGGTTACCGGTACGCCGGTCTCGTCGGTATAAGCCTTTGCCAGGTCCTGCCACTGCTGATCCTGCTCCGGTTTGAAGTTCAGATAGTATACAGAGCCTTCTGCTCCGCTTGCTTCTGTGGTATCTGCCTTCGTGTCTGTAGATGTAGAGGTGTCTCCTCCGTTGGAAGATCCGCCGCAGCCTGCCAGCATGGAAACTGCCAGAGCGCCGCTCAGTGTCAGGGCTAAGAGTTTCTTGTTCATAATGATTTCCTCCCGTTCATGGTGGAATTCCTTGTTGGAATCCGTTTTGGAAACGTTTCATTGGAAACGTTTCCAGTTCTTATGCTTCTATCATAGTCTCTTTCACGAAAAAAAGCAAGAAGTTTTTTCTACTCCCTGCTTTTTTCGTCAGTTTTACAGATTATTAAGCTTGCTTTTTGTGCAATTTTTCACTAGATCCACTCGCAATCACCGCCGGTGACTGCCAGGCTTAAGAGTCCGTCCATTTTTTCGATCTCTTCCTCGCCCTCCAGCTTCTCGATGAGCTCCGCCGTATCCATCACATCCTCCATGGATTCATCCGGCCCGATCTCATAGTCGATATCCATCGCGCAGTCCGGGCATGGAATCCGCTGCATGGTCTGCAGGGATAAAAAGCGGTTGCCGCATTTTTTACATTCATAGAAGCCGCATTCTTTGGTTCCTTCGGGTACGTAGTACATACTTTATGCCTCCCAGTCTCTGATGTTTCATATTTTAAACAGAAACCGGTATAACGTCAATTATTTTAAACATAAATTGTCTAATTCTCCATCTGCCGCCCCAGAAAATTCGCAGCGGTCAAGGCCAGTTTCAGCTCCATATCACCCATTTTCACCTTTGGATCCCGGGAAAAGAGGATGACGGCGCCGATGGCGTCGCCCCCGGCGATGATGGGACAGATGGTCTCGCTGCAGATCTGCCCGGCGTCCTCTTCCACGAGACCCACAAATTTTTTCTCGCCCGCCTCCGTCTGCTGGTTTTCCCGCTCCTCGATGAGCTTCTCCAGCCCGGGACTGATGGATTTTCCCAGATATTCCTTCTTTGCGCCGCCCGCCGCCGCAATGACCGCGTCCCGGTCGCAGATGCAGACCATCACGCCCGCTACCTGCCCCAGACTATCCGCGTATTCCTTCGCGAAGGTTCCCAGTTCCCCAATGGGGGAATATTTTTTCAGAATAATCTCGCCTTCCCGATCCGTGAAGATCTCCAGTGGATCGCCCTCCCGGATTCGAAGCGTCCTGCGTATCTCCTTCGGAATCACCACTCTGCCCAGATCGTCTATCCGCCGCACAATTCCCGTTGCTTTCATATTGTATTTTCCTCCATTGCATACATTAAGCTTTGGAGTTATTATGTGGAAATCCGGCGAAATTATACTGATATTTTTTATGTACCGGGATAACACAGTCGAAACTTCTGTATTATACTAAGAAAGAATGTGCCAATGGCACATTCTCGCGTCGAGGCGCGGTTGCTTCAGCAACCATCTACCACTGCGCCGAGTGCGATCCCCCGGAGGGGCTTTTTGCTCTATAAGAATCATGACTTTCACACTTTAATGTAACACGATATTTCCTATAGAGTAAAAAAACAGGAACAGTTGCTAAGACTTTACAGAAGCTGTAACGTTAAATTTTCTTTCATACGCGCAAAGAACCGGAAACTTTCTTATTTTATTGAAAGTTTCCGGTTCTTTTATTCTATCAAAATCCGTTTTTATTTGATCTCATTTACCAGATTGTTATTCTGGAAGAACTCCTTCACATTGTTCAGGGTGGTCTCCGCGATATTAGACAGGGCTTCCTCAGTCAGGAACGCCTGATGGGAGGTCAGAAGCACGTTGGGCATGGACACCAGAAGCTGCAGGGTGGCGTCGTCCACGATTTCACCGGAGCAGTCCTCGAAGAAGTAGTTGGCCTCCTCCTCGTATACATCCAGACCTACGGCGCGCAGCTGCTTGTTCCACAGGGCCTCTACCAGGGCAACGCTGTCTACCAGGGCGCCGCGGGAGGTGTTAATGAGGATGGCGCTGTCCTTCATGATGGCGAAGCGCTTCTCGTCTACCATGTGGTGGGTCTCGTCGGTCAGCGGGCAGTGCAGGGAGATGAAATCACTCTCGCGGAACAGGGTATCCAGATCCACGTAGTCGATGCCCTCCACCGGGTACATATCATAGGCAATGACTTTCATGCCGAAGCCACGGCAGATGTCAATGAACATGCGGCCGATACGACCGGTTCCTACGACACCGACAGTCTTGCCGTACAGGTCCACGCCAGTCAGACCATTCAGGCTGAAATTGAACTCACGGGTACGGTTGTATGCCTTATGGGTCTTGCGGTTCAGGGTCAGCAAGAGGGCCATGGCATGCTCTGCTACCGCATGGGGGGAGTAAGCCGGTACGCGGACGGCCTTCAGGTCGCCCAAGGCCTTCAGATCCAGGTTGTTGTAGCCTGCGCAGCGCATGGCTACCATCTTTACGCCCAGCTTCTTCAGCTCATCCAGAACCTCTGCGTCGATGGTATCATTCACAAAGGCACACACCACGTCGCAGCCCTTCGCGGAGTCTACGGTCTGTGCATTCAGTTTATGCTCCATGTAGCGGATATCAATCTCTCCATCGCTGTTCCACTTCTTAAAAGCCTCAATCTCATAAGGTTTTGCATCGAAAAACGCCATTTTAATCATAATATTTCCTCCTGTGCGAGCTGCATCGGAAAATGAATTCGTTACTGTGAACCGTAACATGAATTACAAATTTTCACTCACTGCTTTTTTATATTGTGTATGCTTTTGGTTTTTGCTATACTAATAAAATAACAGGAGATTTCTGTTTTGACAAGATTATAAGTGATATTTTTTTAACAATATTGTGTATTTTTTAACGAACAATCTGCTTTGGAGGGGTTTTATGAAGGTTTTAGTCTGCAATGCCGGGAGCACGTCTCTCAAATTCAAACTATTCAACATGCCCGCTGAGGAGGTGCTTGCCGAAGGAAAAGTAGAGCGCGTCGGCACCGACACAGCGATTTTCCATTTTTCCAAACCGGACGGTTTCCGCATCTTCCAGGAGAATCTCTCCATTCCTACCTATACAGAAGGCATTCAGCTCTTTCTGGACCGGATTCTCGATAAAGAGAACGGGGTTCTGGGGAATCTGTCTGAGCTCGCACGGGTGGGATTCAAGACGGTGCTCTCCAGGGACCATTACGGCATCCACGAGCTGACGCCCGAGGTGCTTCAGGGCATGGAGGACTACATGGTAGTGGCTCCGGCCCACAATAAGCCTTATCTGGAGGCTATCCGCCAGTTTCAGAAGCTGACGCCCGACGCCATGCTGGTAGGTGCTTTTGAGACGGCTTTCCATCAGACCATCCCGCAGGAGCGGCGTATCTACGGCATCCCCTGGGAGTGGTACGAGACTTACGGCATCCAGCGCCTGGGGTATCACGGCGCTTCCCATAGCTACGTGGCCGAGACCCTGACCGACCTGTACGGATCCACAGGCAAGGCCATCTCCTGTCACCTGGGCGGCAGCGGTTCCTTATGTGCCATCGACGACGGGAAAAGCGTCGACACCAGCTTCGGTATCTCCCTGCAGGTGGGCGTGATTCAATCCAACCGCTGCGGCGATATCGACCCCTTCATTGTTCCCTTTTTACAGAAGGAGGGGCTTTCCCTGGATGAGGTTTTGGATGGCCTGACGAAGCGGGGAGGACTCCTTGGCATCTCCGGCGTCAGCAATGACCTTCGGGACGTACAGGAAGCCGCTGACGCAGGAAATGACCGTGCCAAGCTCGCCATCGACGTCTTCTGCAATGGCATCGTCCGTCACATCGGCGCTTACTACGCAGAGCTGGGCGGCCTTGATCATCTGGTCTTCACCGGCGGCATCGGCGAGCACGGCACCCGCATCCGCGAGTCCGTCTGCCATCAGTTAGCACATATGGGGATTCTATTAGATGATAAAAAAAATCAGAACTGTACCGGAGCGAACACGGTGATTTCCCGCGACAATTCCCCGGTTACCATCCACGTCATCCCGGCCAACGAAGAGCTGGGTGTGGCAAGAAAAACTTACGCCTATCTCAGGACCTAACACGGTCCGATCACATTCCCCTCGAAAAGGGCTCCGTCCATTGGACAGGGCCCCTTTCTTTTTGCAACCATCTACCACTGCGCCGCAGTGCGATACTATTTTTTATGTAACAGGGGATTCCATAGGAGCAACCATCTACCACTGCGCCGCAGTGCGATACTATTTTTTATGTAACAGGGGATTCCATAGGAATTTCCTGTTACATGGATAAAAAGCGCTTCACCCCGCATCGGGTGAAGCGCTTTCGCCTGCCTGTCATTTTTAGATGGAACTGATATTCATATCCACATTGCCCGGCACGCCGTCCACAGAACCCTTGGAGGTGTTCTGCCAGATGTCGTAGCGTCCGCCGTAGCCGCACTTTTCTGCGTAGTGGGCTACCCAGATGCGGTAGCTGCCGAACTGGGATACGTCCAGATGGGACGCGAACCAGCTCTTGCTTGCGTAGACCATGGGCTTGTAACCGGAGTTTGCCACAGTGTTGCAGAATGCCACGGTAATCCTGGTCCGTTCTGCCTTGGAAAGTCCGTCCGCACGGCCTCTTCCGCCTGCCGCGTACTCGCTGTCGATGGCGATGGGCATGTTGATGCCGTACTGGTTCGCCAGCTTCACGGCCATACTTGCTTCCTCTACAGCCTCAGCCTCGGTAATGGCCTGACTGAAGAAGTAGATACCTACACGCAGGCCTGCTGCCTTGGCGCCGGAAATATGGGATGCGAACTTCGGATCCTGAACCAGGACACCGGAACCGTAACCACGGTAGCCGCAGCGGATGATCGCGAAGTTGATGCCCGCGTTCTTTACCTTCTGCCAGTTGATACCGCTCTGATACTTGGACACGTCGATTCCGATGGTGCCGGAGCGGACGCCCTCGCTGCTGAAGGTGTACTGGATCCCCTGGATAACCTGAGTTCCGGTCACTTTATTGCCATTTTTATCGAAATAATAGGTTGCTCCGTCGATGGTCTGCCAGCCGGTGTATTTCACGCCGCTTGCGCTGTCCTCGTATACCGGATCGCTGCTGGTGTCATAGACCGGCGCGCTGCTGGTATCGTAGACAATCTTCTCCGTGGGCGCTGCCTTCAGAAGCATCAGACCGCGGACTACCACGCTGGCCGCCGGAGTGGTGGTCGACAACGCTTCGGAAGCCGAGGGTTCGCTGGGACTCGGGCTGGGGCTCGGAGTCTCGCTGGGACTCGGGCTTGTACTCGGGCTGGGGCTCGGAGTCTCGCTGGGACTCGGGCTTGTACTCGGGCTGGGGCTCGGAGTCTCACTGGGACTCGGGCTTGTACTCGGGGTCTCGCTGGGACTCGTACTCGGGCTGGGGCTCGGAGTCTCGCTGGGACTCGTACTCGGGCTCGGCGTCGTATTCGTTGTCATATCCGCGCCGCAGCGGTCACATTTCTTGTCCCCGTTGCTGTCCACATGATCTGCAGCCGGCTCGGAAATAATCTTCGCGTACATGGGCGTACCGTATTTATCCAGCTTCTGCTTGGCATATACCAACTGTCCCCACTGATCTACCTTCTGCTTCGGCTCGGTCTTGGCGGACTCCACATATTCCACCGTATCCTTCAGGGTCTGGGCCGTACCTGCGCTGTCGTTGCCGGTAGTATTGGAATCCTCCTTGGCCACGTTGATCTGGCTCTCGCTCTTGATCTCCGCGGATACGTCCACTGCTTTATACTCGATATTGGCCTTGACGTCCGCCGTGATATCCGCCGGTACGCTGTAGCCGCCGGAAGCCTTCATGGATACCGTACACTTGCCCGGCTTCATGGACTTCACGTAGATAATGCCGTCCTTATCCTTATCTGTATAGCTCTCCGTCTTCTTGGCGGAATCGGTCACAGTCACCTCAAAGGCTGTTCCGGTAATGACCTTTCCGGTCTTCTGGTTTACGATCTGAATCTTCAGATCCTTATCCAGGGAAGTCGCCTTCAAAACCACCGAAATCTCCTTGGCATCCACCTTCGCCATCTGTGTGTTGTCTCCATCCAGACGGGTCAGCTCAGCCACATAAGACTTGTTCATGGTCAGTCCGATGACACTGGCCTCTGCAGTCTCCTCCTCAGAATCCTGCTGCAGATCCGTCACAGTCGGAATCATATCCTCCGACACCTGTGTTCTGGAGCTGCAGCCGCCAAGCAACGACACAGTCAGAACCGCAGAGAGCAGTAATGCCCCCACTCGTTTCGCTTTCATAATACCTCCTCATTTGTTCCTCGGCCCCTTTTATCGGGGCTTTATTTCTGCTGCTTTGGATTAGCAGTCATTGTCCTATATAATATAACACCTATATTTGTAGTTTTCAACCGCCCGGGCCGAATTTTTTACAAAATTGTTACAACAATTTCTGGTAATCCTCTTTCAGGAAGCGATGGTAAATGAGGTGTCCCATCTCTTCCTTTACACAGTAATAGTACTCGTCCACGGACGGATCCTCGAAATGCAGGGCTTCGTCAAAGTCCGAGCCCTCCGGCATCTCCTCGCACACGTAAGCACCGAACTTCTCGAAGACCGCCTTCACATCCCCCACGCTCTTATCGTGGGGATTGGAAAACAGGTCAATGATGGCTTTCAGGAAGGCCACGTCGCCCATGTGCTCATGGACGTACTTTGCGCCCTCCGGCGGCACGCTGACCTCGATGCGGCCTGCGCTTACCCGGAAGCTCATAGCTCCCAGCACGCTCTTTCTATCTGCAAATAGAGCCGTAAGCTCCGTTACCATTTCCTTCGCTGTCTCACAATTTGTTCCCAGTAAAAGATTCAAGGAGGCCACGGGGTAGTAAAGCCTCATGGTCTCCTCTTCAAACCCGAGCTTCAGCTGGGCCTCTTTCATCTGGTCAATGAGATTCTGTTCCAGTCTCTCTTTTCCCATAATGATATTATTCCTCCGCAGTCTCGGTGTTCAGTTTATAGATGCGGTCAAAGGTCAGATCCGCCAGCACGTCGTCCCTGGTCTCGAAAGCATGTCCCTCTTCCAGTTCCGTGCATTTCTCCTGATACAGAGTGTTCTTGCGCTCGGTCACAATGGAATCCTTCTTATTGGCTGTGGCATCCTCGTCAAAGGTGCTGACCATCTGTACCGCGTAGTATCCGGTATCTGTATCCACGATCTCAGCGAGCTCGCCGTCCTTCAGTGCGTCTGCAGCAGTGCGTACCTCCTCGGCCGGTGTGGTGCTGTCCGCGCCGTAAGTGGTCTCGCTGGCTGAGAGCTTGGAGTTCTCATCCCGGTTCTCATTGGCCGCGTCCACGGCTGCCTTCAGGTCGCCGCTCTCCCTGGCCGCGTCCAGGATATCCTGAAGCTCCTGCTTCTTCGCCGCCTTCTCCTCGTCGGTCAGATCGATGGTATTGCCGTCATCGTCTGTCTCGGTACCTGCGGTGGACATGTATACATAGACGATGCGCTTCTGCGCCGCTTCTTCATCAGAAACCTCCGTATCCACATCCACGGTCAGCGGCGCGAACATCTTCTCCTGAATGGTCATCAGGGTCAGCACATGCTCCACATCCGCCTCGGTCACGCCCAGGGCGTTCTGCACCTTGGTGTCATTATCCTTCATAAACTGAGCTGCTGCGTCAGCAATCGCTGTCTTTTCGTCATCCGTGACTTCCACGCCATAGTTCTCTGCCTCAGCCTCCAGCACATACATCTGATTGAACTGCTCCATCAGGCTTGTTTTTGCGGTCTCGCCGTATATGGTGCCGGTACCGGACAGGTCCTGGCCATATACATTGGTCATACCCAGCATGGATCCGTAGTAGGACTCCATCTGCGCCTGCTGATAGCGGAGCAGGAAGCTTACCTCTCCCAGGGGCACATTGGTCGTCTCGTCCATCACTGCCACGGTCTGTGTACCGTCCAGCGTATTGCTTTTTCCACATCCTGCCAGCGCGCCCGTAAGCATCAGTCCGGCTGCCAGAACTGCGATTCCTTTTTTCATCATTTTTGTAAATCCTTTCCTGCCCGCCTCTATGAAAAAGCGAGGTATTCTGAAACTACTATCCACTTACACTATTCCGCGAGGTGTTTCCGCACATTTTGCGCGGAAATCCCGGGTTCTTCAGCGCGAAATCGCATAAGATGCGATTTCTGTGCATCGCGAAGCGCGTTACTGAAAACGAAGTGAACAGTAACCATTCTGGATTTATTATAGCCGTTTTTGTCGCTGCGGGCAAGGCTTTCTTGTGTTTCCCTCGAGATTTCACCTTGTTTTCACAACTTCATTTTCAGGAGTGGGTTCCGTCTCCGCCAATCTCTGTGACGAGCCCGTCTACCTGTACCGTATCCCAGACTTTTTCGTCCACCTGAAGCGGTGTCTCTTCCGCCCAGGCGTCCTCCAGACTCTTAAGATGCTCCTGCTTCGCGGATTCCTTCAGTTCCTCCAGTCGGTCCGCGGTGGCGTCCTCATCCAGATCGGAGACATGCTGTATCACATACCAGCCTTCCTCCGTGGTGACGACCTCCGACACGCCGCCCACCGGCAGCTCCCGGGCCTTCTGCGCCACATCCGGGTGGGCTCCGCCGTCGGTCTCTTCATTAAAATACACGTCGATGACCGTATGGGGGTACTGTTCGCCCGCCGCTGAAATATCGCCAAGCTCTGCCGCCAGAGCCGCAAAATTCTCCGCGTCCTTCTGAATCTTCTGAAGCTCTTCCTCTGTAAATGGGGTGTAATTGCCCTCCAGATCATAGAGTCCTGTGTTGGAAAACAGTGCGTAGGTCAGCCTGCCGACCCTTGCCTCTTCCTCGCTTATCTCCGGCTCGTATTCCGCCCGGATAGCCTCAGCCACCTTACCCGCCAGCTCGTTGCGGGTAAGATAGCGTTCCACACTCTCCCGGTCCGCCCCGGCAGCCTTAAGCACCGCCTCTGTGTTATTTTCCATAAAATTCTGTGCCCGGAAGGCAATCTGCTCCTGCTCCTCGTCGGTCAGTGTCACGCCATACTCGGACGCGTGGGCGCACAGAAGATGGAGCTCCGTCAGGGTGTCCAGCACGCTGCTCTTCAGAAGCTCCGCCAGGGTCTGGCCGCTGTCGTCGGCCTCCTGCTGCCACAGGGTCTCCCCGAAGCTTTCATAGTAGGCGTATTCCCACTGCTCCTGCAGCATCCGGGTATAGAACAGGGCCTCTTCCAGGTAAATGGGTTCGTCGCCCAGGGTGGCCAGGGCCGTTCCGGTCTCCTGCTCCAGCGCCCGCGGAACGGACGCTTCCCGTTTCCCGCAGCCGATCACCGTCACTGCCGCCAGCACCACAAGGATTCCAAGCTTCTTTAAATTTTTTCTCATGTACGATCCTCCAGCAATTCCTGCATTTGTTCAAGGATGCTCTCCGCCAGCTTCAGGGGATCTGCCTCCTCGCCGCGGCTGTTCTTCTGTCTGCGGTAATAGAATGCCGGTTTCTCGCCTTTGATGAATTTCATCCTTCCGTCGAAGCGGGCCAGAAATTCCGGGAATGCCGCCGGGTTCAGTCTTGCCTTCTCATACAGAGCCAGCCGTATCTCATCGGGTTTCTCAACAATCTCTTTAACATATACGTTGTGAGCCCTGATTTTCAGACAGGCTACGGCAAGAAGATTTTGTACGGCCTTCGGAAGATCGCCGAAACGATCCAGAAGCTCATCCTGCATGTCTTCACTCTCCTCGAAGGTCTCGATCCCGGCAATGCGCTTGTAGATGTCCAGCTTCTGGCTTTCACTGCGGATGTAGGTGCTTGGAATATAGGCGTCAATGTCCATATCCACCGTGGTCTGGAACTCGTCTTCATCCACATCCAGGCCCTTTTCCCGCTTCACGGCTTCGTTCAGCATCTTGCAGTACAGATCGTAACCCACAGCCTCCATATGGCCGTGCTGCTGCTCGCCCAGCAGATTGCCCGCGCCCCGGATTTCCAGATCCCGCATGGCGATCTTGAAGCCGCTGCCCAGCTCCGTAAATTCCTTGATGGCGCCCAGACGCTTCTCGGCCACCTCTTTGAGCATCTTATCCCGCCGATACATGAGGAAGGCATAGGAAGTCCGGTTGGAACGGCCCACGCGGCCACGGAGCTGATAGAGCTGGGACAACCCTAAGTTATCCGCGTCGTGGATGATCATGGTATTGGCGTTGGAAATGTCCAGGCCGGTCTCTATAATGGTGGTGGACACCAGCACATCGATTTCCCCGTTGATAAAATCGAACATGATGCGCTCCAGTTCATGCTCCTTCATCTGACCGTGGGCGAAGGCCACCGTGGCCTCCGGTACCAGCCCGGCCACCTGGGCCGCCACCTCTGCGATGTTATTGACACGATTGTATACATAATACACCTGGCCGCCCCGGGACAGCTCCCGGCTGATGGCAGCACGGACCATCTCGCTGTCATATTCCATCACATAAGTCTGAATCGGCAGACGATCCTGGGGCGCTTCCTCCAGCACACTCATGTCGCGGATGCCGATGAGGCTCATATGCAGGGTTCGCGGAATCGGCGTGGCAGTCAGGGTCAGGACGTCCACATTTTCCTTAAGTTTCTTGATTTTCTCTTTGTGGGCTACGCCGAAGCGCTGCTCCTCGTCAATGATCAGAAGACCCAGATCCTTGAATTCCACATCGGAGGACAGGACCCGGTGGGTTCCGATGACGATGTCCACGAAGCCCTTTTTCAGATCCGTGATGGATTTCTTAATCTCGCCCGGAGTGCGGAACCGGGACAAAAGGTCGATGCGCACCGGGAAATCCTTCATGCGCTGAACGAAGGTATTATAATGCTGCTGGGCCAGAATCGTAGTCGGCACCAGGTAGACTACCTGTTTATTTTCCTGCACAGCCTTGAAGGCGGCGCGGATAGCGATCTCGGTCTTGCCGTAACCCACATCGCCGCAAATCAGGCGGTCCATAATCTTCGTACTCTCCATGTCCCGCTTGGTGGCTTCGATGGCCAGCTGCTGATCCTCCGTCTCCTCGAAGGGGAACAGCTCCTCGAACTCCGTCTGCCAGACCGTATCCGGGCCGTAAACATAGCCCTGCTTCTCCTGCCGGGCCGCGTAGAGCAGCACCAGATCTCTGGCCACCTCCTGCACAGCTCCACGGACCTTCGACTTGGTGCGGGTCCACTCGCTGCCGCCCAGGCGGTTCAGCTTGGGTTTTCTGGCGTCGGATCCGGCGTATTTCTGGATCATTTCCAACTGGGTCGCCAGGATGTAGAGATTGCCGCCCTTGGCGTATTCGATCTTGATGTAGTCCTTCATGACCTTGTCGACTTCTACCTTCTCAATGCCGCGGTAGATGCCGAGACCGTGATTTTCATGCACCACATAGTCGCCGGGCTTGATATCTGAGAAGCTCTGGATCTTCTGGCCCTCGTAGGTCTTCTGCTTCTTCCGCTTTTTTGTCTTCTCCCGGCCGAAGATATCGGTCTCGGAAATGACAGCAAAGCGAAGCATCGGATACTCATACCCCCTGTGCAGGCTGCCGTGGACCACCATGATTTCTGACGGGTTCACGACGCGCCCGGGATCCTCGCTGTAGAAGCTGTTCAGCTCCTCGTCCTGCAGATCCGCCGCCAGACGCCTGGCTCTGGTTCCGGAAGCACACATGAGGATGATGGCGTACTTTTCTTTCTTCCAGCGCTTCAGATCTTTCACCAGGGTGGGGAAGCTGTTGTTGTAAGGATTGATGGAACGGGCGTCGATCTGATAGCGGCCTGTGACCTCCCATTCCGGCGCTTTCTGCTCCAGCAGGCTGAAGGCCAGGCAGTTTCTCCGGTTCAGGCGGGACGTGATCTCCTCGCTTCCATATAAGAGGCGTGCCTCCTCGGGCAGGGCCTCTCCTTTGGCCGCCCGATTGGCCATGCTTTCCTCGAATTCTTTCTCTACGGTGCGGCCCTTTTCCAGAATCCGGGTAGGCTCATCCAGGAAAATCAGGGATTTACCCGGTTCAAAATAGTCCAAGAAGCTGACGGTCTCCTCTTTTTCATCGGGCACTGGTTCCGCCGCCGGATAAATGACAATTTCTTCCAGATTTTCCATGGAACGCTGGCTTTCCACATCAAAGCTTCGGATGGAATCCACCTCGTCGTCCCAGAACTCGATCCGCCAGGGGGCGTCCTCGGTCAGGGCATAGATATCCACGATGCCACCGCGGACGGCGAACTGGCCTGGAGCCTCCACCTGGATCTCCCGTTCGTAGCCCAGACGGCTCAGCTTCTCCGCCAGGGCGTCGATCTGGACAATGCTGTCCTGGCCGATACACAGAATGGAGTCTTCCACTTTTTTCAGGGGGCGCAGGCGATCCATCAGGCCGTCGAAGGTGGTAATCACCGTGACTTCTTCCCGGGTAAGCAGGGCCTGCAGGGCGCGGACTCTCTGCTGCACCAGCAGGTTACCCTGCATGTCTGCATGGAAAAACAGGAAATCCTTCGCCTGATAGAGGACGGCCTGCCGGTCGAAATACCGGCAGTCTTCGTAGATTTCCTTTGCTTTCTGTTCGCTGTAGGTGATGATCAGCCTCTGTCTATAGCCCTGCCACAGGGCACAGGCCGCGTGTACCTTCTGGGAGTCTACGCAGCCGGAGATCCAGAGGACTCCTTTATTTTTTTTCAGCTTTTCGGCGATCTGCCCGTAGGCGCCAAGCTGCTGAAAGGGCTTGATAAATGCTTGCATGCTGCACCTCTGATAAGTCATAACAGTTCAGTACCTGAACTGTTATAATGCAAAATCCATGAAAATCAGCTTCACTGATGGGATTTTGCACTCCTGAATCACTTTCTTACGCCTTCAGCAGCAAGTGCTTCAGGCTACTTCATAGTTACTGCTTTCTCTTAGTTACTATTTATTCATGCTTTTTCTTATTATACAGGTTCATGGCTTCGTCGGTGCGATCCTGAACCATCAGCTCTACGGCGTCCGCGGCCTGGGCGATGGCTTCTTCGACTTTTTGGCGATCCTCCTGGGTAAAATGGCCGAGGACGTAGGCGGCCAGGTCGTAGTCTTTCGGTTTTTCGCCTACGCCGACGCGGACACGTTTAAATTCCTGGGTGCCCAGGTGGGCGATGATGTCTTTGATGCCATTGTGGCCACCGGCGCTGCCTTTTTTACGGACACGGATGTAACCGGGCTCCAGAGCGATGTCATCGTAGATGACGATGACTTCGGTGGCGGGGTCTAACTTATAGAAGTTCACGGCCTCGCCGATGCTGTTGCCGCTCAGGTTCATGTAAGTCTGAGGCTTCAGAAGAAGGACTTTCTGGCCCTCAATGATGCCGGTTCCGCAGATGGCCTGGAATTTTTTGGTGTTCATGGAGATGTGGTAGCGGTCGGCGAGATACGTGATCGTGTCAAAGCCGATGTTGTGGCGGGTGTGATCGTATTGTGCGGTGGGGTTGCCAAGGCCGGCGATGATATACATGGTGGGGTTCTCCTTTTTCTATTTTCTATGACGGACGCTCTGCAGGGTTCGGAAATCGTGTGTTCGGACGTTTCACGGACACCCTGATTTCCCGAATCCCACAGAGCTGGTTATGGTGAACTACCGGGGGAAGCACCGCGGCCTGAGGCCGTGAGTGCTTCCGGGTTGTTTGAGTCGATAGGGTTCTTTCTTTCCTATCATACAGGAGTTTTGCGGCGTTGGCAAGGGGCGAGGCCTCACTACGTAGTGTGGCGGGACAGATAGGGGGTGGGGGACGTTAGCGTATTTCCCGTAGGGAGGAGCAGGCTGGCAGGGCTCATGGGCGCCTGTTTGAGGCCGGAGGCCGAGTTGCGCAGGAATGAGCCCGGATCGGCCGCCTGCGACGAGTAGGGAAATCCGCGTGTCCCCCACCCCCTATCTGTCCCGCCGCACGCTCGTCCCCAACACACCCTCCGCCTCGCGTCCCCTTCCACAACCGTGCAAAAAAGGCGCCGCCCCTTCCGGACGACGCCTTCCCCCTACATTATATCTCGCTCCACTAGCTAAGCCTCTTCTTCTGCCTCTACCAAAGCTGCCTCGTACTTATCCAGAATGATTGTCTGAATGTGATCTCTGGTGCCGGAGTTGATGGGATGTGCGATATCCCGGTATTCTCCGTCAGACGCTTTTCTGCTCGGCATCGCGATAAACAGTCCTTTTTCGCCCTCGATCACCTTGATATCATGAACCACAAATTCATCATCAATGGTAATCGACACGACGGCCTTCATCTTACCTTCCTTTGACACCTTCCGTACGCGTACGTCTGTAATCTGCATACTTCCTGCCCCTTTCTTCTGCCCTTTTCAGGTCAGTTTATCATTTCAGTGCTCTCTTGTGGGCCGTCAGTCGTTACAGTACGTAACGCTCATTTTTCTCGACGACTATCTTAACCCCATGCTCACCGATATAGCGAGAGTTGGCACGAATTGTATCACGACTTTCTACGATGCAGTTCTCTATGTAAGTATTATCGCCGATATACACTTCGTTGAGAATAATGGAGTTTTTAATCACACAGTTATTCCCCACGAACACTTTCTTAAATAAGATGGAATTCTCCACGGTTCCGTTGATGATACAGCCGCTGGATACCAGTGAGTTTTTCACATCTGCGCCTGGATTATACTTGGCCGGAGGAAGATCCAGCACCTTGGAGTATACGTCCGGGTAGGTCTTGAAGAAGTATTTGCGGACGTCCGCCTTCAGGAAATCCATATTGGTCTCGTAGTAGGATTCTACGGACGCGATGTTGCTCCAGTAATCTGTGGTACGGTACGCAAAGATTCTCTTCAGGTTCTTATAACGAATCAGGATGTCGCGCACGAAATCGTAGCGATCCTCCTGGGCACATTTCTCGATCAGCTCAATGAGCTGTCTTCTGCGGATCACATAGATACCGCAGGATATGGTGCTGATCTGGGACTCCACCGGCTTCTCCTCGAATTCGGTGATGCGCCCTTCTTCGTCGGTCTTCACTACGCCGAAGCGGGATACATCGGTGCCCATCGGCATGTCCTTACATACTACAGTAATGTCGGCCTTTTTCTCGATGTGGTATTCCAGCACTTTATTGTAATCCATCTTGTAGACTGCGTCTCCGGACGCGATGATTACATATGGTTCATGACTTTTCTTCAGCCAGTCCAGATTCTGATAGATGGAATCTGCAGTTCCACGATACCAGGAGCTGTTCTCTGCAGTAATCGTCGGTGTGAAGATATACAGGCCTCCCTGCTTTCTTCCGAAGTCCCACCATTTGGATGAATTCAGGTGTTCGTTCAGGGAGCGCGCGTTATACTGTGTCAGCACTGCTACTCTCTGGATATGGGAGTTGGACATGTTGCTGAGCGCGAAGTCAATGCTCCGGTAACTGCCTGCCACGGGCATAGCCGCTACGGCGCGCTTGTTGGATAACTCTCTCATTCGGTGGTTATTTCCGCCTGCCAGTACAATTCCTATCGCTCTCATTACCGTTCACCTGCCTTTATTAATGTCTCGCCGCTTGCCAGCACGCCTTCGTCGTAATCATCCGGCGTGGTATCCCCGGAAATAGCGGTGTTCTTTCCTATCTTTACATTAGGCGGTATGTAGGAATTCTCTCCGATAGTAACCAGTCCAAAGGAGTAAATCTTCGGCTGTACCTTGTTCGGAACCTCCTCGCCGATGCCCATCTGTACGCCGTCGGAAATCTCAGCCTCTTCCGCGATGATGGCTCTGTCGATAGTACAGTTCTCGCCGATGGTCGTATTCTTCATGATAATGGAGTCGCGCACCACTGTGCCCTTTCCTATGGTAACGCCGGCGCCGATAACAGAATTGTATACATCTCCGTATATCTCGGCTCCTCCGGTAATCAGGCTTTTCTCAATCTTGGATTCCGCGGATACATACTGAGGCGGTACGGCGTCGCTCTTGGTATAAATCTTCCAGAATTCTTCATAGAGGTTGAATTCCGGAATGATATCGATGAGCTCCATGTTCGCTTCCCAGTAAGAACCGAGGGTTCCTACGTCCTTCCAGTAGCCGTTAAACTCGAAGGCAAACAGACGGTTGCCATTGTCATGGCAGTACGGGATGATATGTTTTCCGAAATCACAGTTTGGCTGGCTGGAAAGCTGAATCAGCGCATTCCGCAGGATCGGCCAACTGAAGATATAGATACCCATGGAAGCCAGATTGCTTCTGGGGTGCTCCGGCTTCTCTTCGAACTCTGTAATCTGGTTATTGTCATCGGTGATCATGATGCCGAAACGATTGGCTTCTTCCATCGGTACCGGCATAACGGCAATCGTTACGTCCGCGTTATTTTCCTTATGGAAATCCAGCATCACCTGGTAATCCATCTTATAGATATGGTCTCCGGAAAGGATCAGTACGTAATCCGGATTATAGGTATCAATGTAATCCAGATTCTGGTAAATCGCATTGGCTGTTCCGGTATACCATTCGCTGTTTGTACTCTTCTCATACGGCGGGAGTACAGTTACACCGCCCACGTTGCGATCCAGATCCCACGGCATTCCAATTCCGATATGGGTGTTCAGACGCAACGGCTGATACTGTGTCAGAACTCCGACCGTATCTACACCTGAATTGATGCAGTTGCTCAACGGGAAATCAATTATTCTGTACTTTCCACCGAAAGATACAGCGGGCTTCGCTACTTTCGCAGTTAAAACCCCGAGACGGCTTCCCTGACCGCCAGCCAGCAGCATGGCTATCATTTCTTTCTTAATCACCTAATCACCTCTTGCCCAAGTTTTTCATTCATGTCCCATCTTTTTGTCCAATCAGTAACAAAAATCCTCCCCATTTGTCACTGGTTTCTAACATATTATACCATACCATTTGTAAATAGTGAACATGAAATTGGAAAATTTTGATTTTATTTTAAACATTTTGTGACAGTTTCAGAATCCAGAATTCGACATATTATCTATTATGTATTAAAATCAGGTTAATTTCTTGTTTAATATTCATATTAAAACCCTATATCAGTATATTTTTTCCGTTTTTTCACAAAACACCAATATGAGATTTCCACTCATTTCCAGAGCCTGATGGTACAAATCGCACAAAGGTCTTTCTGCCAAGCCCAACCTTGCCAACTTTCTGCTCTAATGCTATACTATTGCTATATAAAATGTGACAGGGAATATCTGGAATTTTTCCAGGCTTCCTGCGCACGCAAATTCAAAAACCATAGAAAAAACGAGGATGTGTATAGTATGTATCAACTTCATTTTCATAATCCGGTACCCATTCATTTCATCGGCATCGGCGGCATCAGTATGAGCGGCCTGGCCGAGATTCTGCTGAAGGAGGGCTTTCCGGTATCCGGCTCCGACAGCCATACTTCCGATCTGACTGATCACCTGGCGAAGCTTGGCGCGCAGATCGGCATCGGCCAGAAGGCTTCGAATATCCCGTCGAACTGTGAGGTCGTAGTCTACACGGCGGCCATTCACCCGGACAATCCGGAATTTACGGCAGCAAAGGAGCGGGGCATCCCGATGCTTTCCAGAGCGGAGCTTCTAGGACAGCTGATGCGCAATTATAAAGAAGCGATTGCGGTATCCGGCACCCATGGCAAGACCACAACCACGTCCATGATTTCCACGATTCTGCTGGCTGCCGAGGCCGATCCCACCATTTCCGTGGGCGGCATCCTGCCTGCCATCGGTGGCAATATCCGGGTGGGCGGCTCCGACACCTTCCTGACCGAGGCCTGTGAGTATACCAACAGCTTCCTGCACTTCTTCCCGACCATCGGGATTATATTAAATATAGAAGAGGACCATATGGATTTCTTCAAGGATCTGGCGGATATCCGTCATTCCTTCCACCGATTCGCGGGACTGCTGCCGGAAAATGGTCTTCTGATCATCAACAGCGACATTGAAAATTATCAGGAGATTAGCGAGGGGCTGGCCTGCCGCGTCGTGACCTTCGGTTCTACTGCAGACGCCGATTATCATGCGGAAAATGTGTCCTATGATGAGCTGGCTCACGCCGCCTTCCGTGTGGTGAAGCACGGCGAACCGGGTCAGGAGTACCATTTGAACGTGCCGGGCGGGCACAACGTGCTGAACGCCCTGGCGGCCATCGCCCTGGCAGACTCTCTGAAGATTGCTCCTGAGACCATCCGCAGGGGCCTGATGAATTTTTCCGGCACGGACCGCCGTTTCCAGTACAAGGGCGAGGTGAACGGCTTCACCATTATCGACGATTATGCACACCACCCGACGGAGATCAGGGCGACCCTCCATGCGGCGCAGCACTATCCCCACAAGGAGATCTGGTGCGTGTTCCAGCCCCACACCTATACCCGTACCAAGGCCTTCTTCAACGAGTTTGCTGAGGCGCTGACCCTGGCCGATCATGTGGTGCTGGCAGATATCTACGCAGCCCGGGAGACCGATACCTTAGGCATCAGCTCCAGGCAGCTGGCTGACCGCATCCGGGAACTGGGCACTGACGCCTACTATTTCCCCAGCTTTGAAGAAATTGAGAATTTTTTATTGGAAAAATGTATGCACGGCGACCTGTGTATAACTATGGGTGCCGGAAACGTGATAGATATCGGCGAAACGCTGCTTGAAAAATAGTTATCCACATTATCCACATGCTTTCGGGTGTTTTCTCCCCGCAAAGCATGTGGATTTTTTTGTGGACAATCTGTTGACATAAAGATTTCGCAATTTATTATGTAAATCCGCTGTTTTCGCCTGTTTTACAGGGTTCCCGGGTTTTTCCAGTCCCATTTCCGGTTGCAAATAATATTTTTCCACAAAGTTATCCACATTATCCACATTTTAGCTTATACACATCCCGGGGAGAGCCTCTGTCAAAAAAGCCTGTTCTCTTTTTTTCGATTCTATGCTACAATAGAGGAGCTTAAAAAGAGCGTAAACAGTAACCTTTTTTGATTCAGGAGTGCAGCATGAGCGGATTTGTATTACACGGAGACGGTGACCACGGACATACCCTGGTGTCGAATCTTTTTCTGGACAACTATATGCCGGAAGCCAACGGCGAATATGTGAAAATCTATCTGTATCTTCTGCGCTGTCTGAAGTCAGACACCCAGGAGCTGTCCATCGAACTCATCGCCAATAAATTCGAGAATACTGAGAGCGATGTGCGCAGGGCGCTGAAATACTGGGAGCGAATGAAGCTTCTGAAGCTCCAGTATGACAATTCCCAAAATCTGACAGGCATTCAGATTGTGAATGAACCGGAAGCAGGCAATGTAAAGACAGAAACGCAGACTCCTGTGGCTTCGCAGTCCGCAGCTGCAATCGGCCAAACGGCCGCGGCTGCGCAGACCGCCGCCGGTTCTGTCCCGCCCATAGCGTCATCGACGCCCTCCGCCATCCTTCCGAAGGATCCCCTGACCCCGGACGAGGCCCAACAGCTCCTCTTCATCTGCGAGCAGTATCTGGGCAAGCCCTTAAGCTCCACCGAGGTCAGCAAGATTCTCGATTTGCACGATATCTTCGGCTTCAGTTCGTCTCTGATAGAATATCTCGTAGAATACTCCGTATCAGGCGGACATAAAAGTATCCACTACATAGAGGCGACGGCCCGTGCCTGGCATCAGGCAGGCTGTGTCACTGTAACCCAGGCCAGGGAGCAGGTGACCATCTTTAACCGGGCTTATTTCAAGATCCTGAAGGCCTTCGGCATCGCAGGACGCAATCCGGTAGACGCAGAGATCACCTGTATGGATAAATGGCTCAAGGACTACGGTTTCTCCCTGGAAGTGATTTCTGAGGCCTGCAGCCGCACCATGGCGGCTATCCATCAGCCCAGCTTTCCCTACACGGATAAGATTCTGGCCTCCTGGAAGAAGCAGGGCGTGAAGTCCCTAAGCGATATCCAAAGCACCGACCAGAACCGGAGCACCCGGAAGGCCAAAGAAGAGGCTGCGCCTGCAGCTCCCAAACGGCCTGCCTCGCCCAACCGTTTCCACAATTTTCAGGAACGCGACTATGATTTTAAGGAGCTGGAAAAGCAGCTCATTAACCAATAACCGGAGGACGCCTTATGTCTCTTATGAACACCCAGTACGATTCCATTATGCGCATGTACGCAGCCCGGCAGGCCCGAAGCCGCCAGGAATACGAAGAGCGCATGGAACAGATACAGAAGGACGTCCCGGAGCTCGCCCCCCTGGACGCCGATATTACGGCCTGTCAGGCCGCCCTGGTGCGCTCTGCGGTGGAGGAGAATCCTGCCAGACGCGCCGATCTTAAGAGCCGTCTGAAGAACCTCCAGGAGCAGCGGAACGCCTTGCTTTCCGCCCACGGCCTGACCCCGGCCTCTCTGGAACCGGTCTATGTCTGCCCGGACTGCAAGGACACCGGCTACATCGGTTCCGACAAGTGCCACTGCTTTTTGCAGGCGGAAATTGATTTATTATATCATCAGTCCAATTTAAATGAAGTTTTAAAGCAGGAAAACTTTGACACCTTCTCCTATAACTGGTATGATGGCGATGAGAGGGATTCCATGCGCCGCACGGTGGCGGAAGCCCGGCTTTTCATTGAGAACTTTGATACGCAGTTCCAGAACCTGCTCCTCCTGGGAGCCGTCGGTACAGGCAAGACCTTTTTGTCCAACTGTATCGCCAAAGAGCTGATGGACACCTGCCATTCCGTGGTCTATCTGACTGCCTTCCAGCTCTTCGATATGCTGTCCAAGGCTGCCTTCGGAGGCGAACGGAACGCACAGAATTATCAGCAGACTTATCCCTATCTGTTCGACTGTGATCTTCTGATCATCGACGATCTGGGAACAGAGCTGCCCAATTCTTTTACGGTATCGCAGTTCTTCCTGTGCATCAATGAACGGATTCTCCGGAAGAAGTCCACGCTGATTTCTTCGAATTTGGATATGGAAGCGCTCCGCAGCATCTATTCTGAGCGCACTCTGTCGCGGATCATCAGCAGCTACACGATTCGTCAGCTGCCTGGAAGCGACATCCGAATTAAGAAAAAATTATATCATCACTCATAAATTTACGGAGGTAACAATTATGTTATTGCAGCGCAGCCAGCGTGTTCTCGAAACTATTCCCGTCGGGTCCCTGGGCCTGATCCCCTTAAAGAGCTGTGAGGAGCTCGGCAAAAAGGTCAACGACTATCTGGTCGAGTGGCGTCACAGCAACGATCTGGAGCACAAGTCCAACATCGCTTTCACCGGCTATGAGCGTGACTCCTATCTCATCAAGGCCTACACGCCCAGATTTGGTTCCGGAGAAGGAAAAGGTTCCATCAAGGCCTCTGTCCGCGGAAATGACCTGTATCTGATGGTGGATGTCTGTAATTACAGCCTGACCTACAACCTGTACAATTACACCAACCACATGTCCCCGGACGACCATTTCCAGGATCTGAAGCGCGTCATCGCTGCCATCGGCGGAAAAGCCCGCCGTATCACCGTATTTATGCCCTACCTCTACGAGAGCCGCCAGCATAAGCGGAACTCCCGTGAGTCTCTGGACTGCGCGCTGGCTCTGCAGGAGCTGGTTGCCATGGGCGTCGAGAACATCATCACCTTCGAAGCGCACGATCCCCGCGTACAGAACGCGATTCCGCTCCACGGCTTCGAAACTGTCACCCCGGCTTATCAGCTGGTTAAGGGACTTCTGAACAACACGCCGGGTCTGCAGATCGACAGCGACCACATGCTGGTCATCAGCCCGGATGAGGGAGGCATGTCCCGCGCCGTATATCTGGCCAATGTGCTGGGTCTGGATATGGGTATGTTCTACAAGCGCCGCGACTACACCCGTGTGGTAAATGGCCGCAACCCCATCGTAGCTCATGAGTTCCTGGGCTCCGATATTGAGGGCAAGGATATGATCATCGTGGACGATATGATTTCCTCCGGCGAGAGCATGATCGAGGTTATGAAGGAACTGAAGAGCCGCGGCGCTAACCGCATCTTTGTCTTCTGCACCTTCGCCCTGTTCACCAACGGCCTGGCTGAGTTCGACAAGGCCTATGAGGACGGCCTCATGACGAAGCTCTTTTCCACCAACCTGGTATACCAGACTCCGGAGCTCTTGAGCCGCCCGTATTATGTAGACTGCGATATGAGCAAGTACATCGCTCTGCTCATCGACACCCTGAACCACGACGTATCCATCAGCGACCTTCTGGATCCTTACGACAGAATCCAGGCGCTGCTGACACGGTACCGGAACGGGGAGCTGCATAAATAAATTCTAAGTACGCAAAAAGGAGCTGCACGATTTTAATCGTGGCAGCTCCACTTATTCCTGCGGAGCAGACTATATGGGGCTCGTTTTGTTAGACTTTGAACCGGTAACCCACGCCCCATCGCCGTGCGCGTAGCACTTTATTCCTGCGGAGCAGACTATATGGGGCTCGTTTTATCAGACTTTGAACCGGTAACCCACGCCCCATCGCCGTGCGCGTAGCACTTTATTCCTGCGGAGCAGACTATATGGGGCTCGTTTTGTTAGACCTTGAATCTGTAACCCACGCCCCATATAGTCTCAATATACTGGGGCTTCGCGGAATTCACTTCTATCTTTTCCCGAATCTTCTTAATATGCACCGTCACCGTCGCAATATCTCCCACGGAATCCATATCCCAGATTTTCCGGAATAGTTCTTCCTTGGTAAATACGTGGTTCGGATTCTCCGCCAGGAAGGTCAGCAGATCGAATTCCCGGGAAGTGAAGTTCTTTTCTTCCCCGTTGACCCAGACCCGGCGGGCGGTTTTGTCAATCTTGATGCCGCGGATCTCGATAATACTGTTCTCCTTTACATTGCTGCTCACCAGACGCTCGTAGCGGTTCAGATGTGCCTTTACCCGGGCCACCAGCTCGCTGGGACTGAAGGGCTTGGTCATATAGTCGTCCGCGCCCAGACCCAGGCCACGGATTTTGTCGATATCGTCTTTCTTGGCCGAAACCATGATAATCGGAATATTCTTTACCTCGCGAATCTGACGGCAAATCTCAAAGCCGTCCACGCCCGGCAGCATCAGATCCAGAATCACCAGCTGGAATTCCTCTTCCAGCGCTTTCTTAAGACCGAGAGTGCCGTCCGACGCGATTTCAACCTCAAAGCCGCTCAGTTCCAGATAATCCTTCTCCAGATCCGCAATGGCCTCTTCATCCTCTACAATCAAAATTTTATTCATGTTGCCGGTACCTCCTGATATTTTCTAAGAACAAAGTACATGACAGTTCCTGTATGTTCCTTGCTTGTAGCCCACACCTTGCCGCCGTGATCCTCGATAATCTTCTTTACGATGGACAGGCCGATGCCGCTTCCGCCCTTGGACGAATTGCGGGACGCGTCGGTCCGGTAGAACCGGTTGAAGATCAGCGGCAGATCCTTGGTGGCGATGCCCTTACCGTTATCCTCAATCTCCACCTGGACGAAATCGCCCACGTCCTTGACACGGATATTGATATAGCCCTTGGGTTTGTCGATGTATTTGATCGAATTGCTGACAATATTGTTGATGACGCGCTTGATCTGCTCCGCGTCGGCGATGACCTGCACGTCCTCATCCACATAATTAAAGTAGGCCAGCTCGATATTCTGCTCCTCCAGCTCCAGGGAAAGTTCCTCCACACAGTCCGCAAAATAAGCGTTCACATTGATGTGATCGAAGGTGTACGGAATCCGGTTTGTGTCAATCTTGGAATAGAAGGTCAGCTCATTAATCAGCCGCTCCATATCATTGGCCTTATTGTAAATGGTACGGATGTATTTTTCCTGTTTCTCCGGCGTATCCGCCACGCCGTCCATAATACCCTCCACGTAACCCTTCACCGCCGTGATCGGCGTCTTCAGATCATGGGAAATGTTGCTGATCAGCTCTTTATTCTGCCTCTCGGACTCCAGTTTCTCCTCAGCAGATTCCTTCAGACGCCGCCGCATCTCCTCAAAGTCCGTGCAGAGCTCGCCAATCTCGTCATCACCGCCCGCCGGCATCTCAAAATCCAGATTTCCGTCGGTGATCTTCTTGGTCGCCACCTGCAGATGATGAATCGGCGTAACGATACTCTTATAGATCCAAGCTGTCAGAATCAGACTGGTGAAAACCAGAATGATGACCAGCACCAGGACGCTGTCTACCACCATAGATTCCACCTCCGGAATCATGCTGCCGATGGATGTCACGATAAAGGCCGTTCCCCGGGTTCCGTCGCTGAAAGAGAAATCCAGCTGCTTCACCAGAGCCTGCAGATTCCCGCCGATATAAGTCCCCACATCCTGATCCGAGTTATGGGTCCGGTAATCCGGAAGGCTGTCCAGCAGCTCCTCCTGATCGAAGTCGTTATCATTTCCCACAAAAATATACGTATCTGCCTTTCTTACCACGAGAAAGGAATATCGCGCTTCCAGATCCAGATTCAGGGAATCCAGATATTCCGCATCCAGAAAGGCGTCCGGATCGGTTCCCGCCTTGGCTTTCATTCCCGCATAGGCGTCCCTGGTAATCCGGCTCAGCATGGCCGGCGTGTTGGACAGGGTCTCATAGCTGGTATTCTCTATGCCATAGAGCTTCTTAACCGCATTCATCTGGTAGCGGCTGATGCCGAAGAAGGCCAGCGCCGTGAACATAATCGGGGCCAGAATCAGAATTAAAAAAGTAATCAGAAGTTTTGTCTTGAGTTTCATGACGTTTCCTCTTATTTTACAAAAATTACAGTTTTATCCGTTGCTCCGAAAAGCTTCAGATACTTATTTATTATAGCATATCCGTCCGCTCCATGCTCCAAAACTCTCTCGAAAAAATATAAACTTTTTGTAAACAAAAGGGCCGTCGGATCCCTCCGACGCCCCTCGTCTCTCATTTTCTGTTATTTCCAATCAGTTTCCTGTCTCTGCGCGGAAGACTGCGGCCCGCTCCGGCGACATCAGTACCGTGCCGGTTCCCTGATACACCGTCTCGTACTCCCTGTCCGTAAACAGGTGGGACAGATCGCAGGCCATGAACTCCTCCGCCCAATGGGCCATATAGACCACGTCCGGGAATTTGTCCGGGTGCAGGTCATAGTAGTCGTAAAGCTGGGTGCTGCCCTCGTGTACCTGCCAGGTGGAATAATTGCCGCAGCCCGCGTCCGTGTAGAGATAGATCCAGGGGGCCACGCCCACCACCATCAGCTCATCCTTTTCCGTCAGATCCAACCTATCGATCTCATCCAGTACCTTCCCGTACCACTCCGCCATCTCCGGCGTCGTGAACACATTTTTCAGAGGGCCGCGCTTCATCTGGGCGGTCAGCTTCCAGCCCCGCTCGTCGCCCCAGTCGTAGGTCATCCGCAGGAAGAACGTGCCAAAAAACTGGAATCCAATCACCAGAGCCGAACAGACGCACACCGCCCTCCAGCCGGTTCCCGGCTTTCTGCGGGCCTTCTCCTCCCGGATCCAGTCCGCCACGAACAGAAGACCCACCCAGGAGCACATGCCGTAGGCCACACTCAGGGTCACAATTCCCGTATTGGTGGCGTACTGAACCAGCAATGTGAACACCATGGCCGGCAGATACCACCAGCAGAAGAGCCGCTTATCCCTTTTTTCCGTGACCAGATAGGCCTCCAGACACCAGAAAGCCAGCGGCAGCATCTGATAATTCACAGTAATATTTTCAAAAATAAAGGTATAGTAAAACAGGTACGGCACCACGCAGAGGGACGCCAGAATCATGTACCGCAGCCCGTGCTCACAGCGCATTCTGTCCAGTCCTGTGGCCAGGTACACTACGCCCAGCCCCACGAACATCCAGCGGTAATTTTTGAAGCACAGATGGAAATACCGCCAGGTCTTGTACCAGTAGCCCTGCTGATGCTCGGAATCGCCCACGATATGCGGCACATTGGCCACCATCTCCGCCAGGGTTCCCCGCTGAAAGATAAAGGCCAGGAAGAGTGCCAGAATGATACAGGCCCCCAACGTCATCCAGAGAAAGTTCTGAAACTGCAGTGCTCCCTCCGGCCGGGTTCCCCGCTTTCTGTGCCGCAGGGTCACCACCAGGCAGAGCAGGCCGTAAGCCACATACATCAGGATGGCGAAAGGATTCGCCAGCACAATCATGGCCATCAGGATGCCGCACAGAATGTATTCCGGCACCGAATGTTCCATCCGGGCCGAGAGAACCGCCAGGAGCACCGGCAGCAGTCCGAATTCAATGGAATTGTAGGACATGGCGCAAATACTGAAGGGGGCAAAAATTGCGAACAGGAACACGGGTCCGAAGGAGGCGTAACCCCGCCGCTGGAACCGCAGATAGAAAAACAGGGTCAGTACCGCCGAGTAGGCCAGATAAACAAACCGGCTGGCCATCACGATGCCCTCTGTGGTCCCCATGGCAGTCCGGATCAGGCAATAGATGGGATGCAGCAGAAAGGTACAGAGCTGCTGGGTGGGATTCCACTCATCAATCAGAATCTTTTCCCCCCGGAATATCCGCTCGGAGCAGCCGATAAAATACATCTCGTCGGCTGTATTGAAGCCCCAGAAGCTCCTCGCGATAAAAATGATCTGTAATAAAAGAAACAGGCCGATAAAAATCAGGTGCTGCCGCCTGCGGTCTGTCTGCATGGTTCTCACGTTCACTTTTCTTTCTCCCAGTTATTTCCAATTAGAATTTTAGCGCAGAGACTGGTTTTACACAGTCCCCGCGCTTGGTTCTTCTTATGAATTATACTCTGCCAGTGCAGCCGCACATCTTCATACGTGTCTCCACGATGGCCTTTACGTGCTCCATGGCTACCTTGCCGTACTTCTTCGGATCGAAAGCGTCCGGGTTCGCTGCCAGGAATTCCTTTACGCCGTCGGTATAAGCGATACGAAGCTCGGTAGCGAAGTTCACCTTGCAGATACCGCGCTTGATGCTCTCTACGACTGCCTCCTCGGAAAGTCCGCTTGCGCCATGCAGTACCAGCGGAATATCTACGACTTTCCGGATCTCAGCCAGGCGATCCAGATCCAGCTTCGGCACTCCCTTGTATACACCGTGAGCCGTTCCGATGGCTACGGCCAGGGAAGTCACGCCGGTGCGCTCCACGAATTCCTTTGCCTCCAGCGGATCGGTATAGCCATTGCCCTCGCCGCCGTCCAGATCGTCCTCTTTGCCGCCGACCTTACCGAGCTCAGCCTCCACCGGTATTCCGGAGGGTCTGCAGGCGTCTGCTACAGCCTTGGTCACTGCTATATTTTCTTCAAACACATTGTGGGAACCGTCAATCATGATGGAAGTGTAGCCTGTCCGTAATGCGCGCATCGCCAGGTCAAAGCTGTCGCCGTGATCCAGGTGCAGACACACCGGAACGCTGGCACGCTCAGCGGCTGCCTTTACATTAGCCAGATACATATCCAGTCCCGCGTACTTGATGGTGGACGGCGTAGTCTGCAGCATCAGCGGGGCCCGAAGCTCCTCCGCCGCTGAGATAACAGCCATGACCATCTCCATATTCTCCACATTGAAAGCGCCTACGGCGTAGCCGCCTTTCTGTGCGTCCAAAAGCATCTTTTCTGATGTAACAAATGACATGATCGTTCCTCCTCGTCTGATTCAGTGTTGTCTTTTCTTACCTTACTTATCATACCCCGGATTCCGAAAAAGCGCAACCTCCAAAGGGTTTTCCTGCCCGGAAAAAAATCTCAAGAAAATTTCAAAAAGAAAGCGGGGCTGCCGCTACCTTAACAACTACGTCTACTGCTGTGCTTGCCTGTGTGTTTGCGTCCTAAAGTACGGAACCTGCTACACGGCCATCCTTTACTGCCTGAAGAGTATCCGGAATTACGTCGGTACCGATGAGGATCAGGTCTCTTCCCTGAGACTCAGCAGCCTGCAGCTGCGCGTTGTTCATCTCCGGCAGCGGCGCCAGTTCCTGATGAATCATGGCGATTCCTTCTTTGATGGAATCAGAGATGGATTTCGGATGAATTTCTTTTCCGTTGTGAAGAACCACACCTTCGTCCGGCATATACTCTCCGGTAATCATTTTCATCAATGTGGATTTTCCGGCTCCGTTCTCGCCTACCAGAGCGTGAACCTCACCCGGCGCTATCTGAAAACTTACATCTTTAACAGCATAGACGCCCGGGAACCGTTTGTGCAGTCCACGTACCTCCAAGCGATAATCTCCCATATTCTTCACCTCTATCTGTTGTTTTCTATCATTTCACGAACCGTCTCAGGAGAAATCTTTCCTTCCATCGGTCCGAAAGCTGCTGCGTTCAGAGCACCTGCGGCTGCTCCCATCTGAGCCGCTTCCTTCAGGCTTCTGCCCTGTGCCAGCCCGCAGATAAACGCTGCGTCGAAGCTGTCGCCCGCGCCGGTGGCATCCTCCTGCTCTACCTTGTATACACCCATGGTTTCCACCAGACCCTCGCGGCTGTAAATCTGGGATCCCTTGGAACCATTCTTCAGAACCAGAAGTTCCAGCTTCTCATTTTCAAAGGCTGCCTTTACTGCATCCTCGATGTTATCTTTGCCGGTAAACTGCTTCAGCTCAGACACGCCCGGCATGAAGATACTGGAATTGCGGAACACTTCCTGTACCAGGTCCATGGCGGTCGGGTCGTGAAGCATCTCCATACGGATATTCGGGTCGAAGCTAATCTTCGTACCCTGCTCCGCGAACATGTTCATGGCCTTGACAATCTCTTTTCCGAATGCCAGAGAAGACATCAAAGAGCATCCCATAATATGGAAATATTTCGTATCCTCCAGACCCTTCAGGTCTGCCGGAGCCTTCGGCTCTACCGCCGGGGTTCCGTCCACATGGAAGATGAATTTCCGCTCGCCGTCAGAATAGTAGGTAACAAATGCCACTCCTGCGGAACCCTTGTCGCTCTCCAGCACTCTGCTCACGTCTACGCCGTCCTTTTTCAGGCGATCCAGGATGTTCTTTCCGAAATCATCCCTGCCGACTCCGGCGATGATGCCTGCAGAGCAGCCAAGTCTCGCTGCTGTGCTGATGAAGATTCCCGGTGCTCCGCTGGGGAAGGGGCCCCGGAAGTATCCGGTCTCATATAATTCTACGTTTTCTGTGGGTCTCATGATCTCGCAGAGTAATTCACCCATCGTTACGATTTCAGCCATTGTTTTTACCTCCTGCTTATGCCTCAAACTTCTCTTTCAGGAATTTCAGAGATGTCTTCAGATATTCGTCCAACTGCTCCTGTGTTGCTCCATTGCTCAGGTCTCTCCATACTCTGCAGCTATATCCTACGTCTCCGCCCCGGAACAGGAACGGCTCCATTACCACGCCCTTATCATAGTGGATGTCTCGAAGGGCCTGTCCGATACCTGCCCAGTCAAGGCTGTTATTCATACCAGGAAGCTTCCGGTTATTCTCGCCCACATGGACGTGACCCAGCATATCGCCCGCGTTGCGGATAGCGCCGCACATGTCGTCCTCTTCGATATTCATATGGTAGGTATCCAGCAGGATATTGACATTTTTCTTCCCTATCTGATTGCAGTACTCGATGGCCTCTGCACAGTCTGTCAGGATATAAGTCTCGTTACGGTTCAGAACCTCCAGCGCGCAGTCGATACCGTAAGCCTCTGCCCGGTTACCCAGTTCCCGAAGAAGCGGAATGCTGTGCTCCCAGGCTGCCTCTTTATCGGTATAAGCGAAATCGCTGGGCCAGAAAGAATAAATAGCGCCTGCCAGAACCGGGGAATGAATGGCCGCCATGTTCCTGACGATCTGTGTGAAGTACTCGAGACCGTTCTTTCTCACTGCTTCATCCGGGGAAGACAGGTCATACTCTTTTGCAGGGCCGCTGTTGGTGGAAAGTGTCAAACCATACTCTCTTGCCACTGCGTCTAACTCTGCCAGTTCTTTCTCGCTCATATGGTAAATATGATCTGCTGTCACCTCAAACATGTCGAAGCCGAAGTCTGCCAGCTTCTTTGCTACTCTTTTGTATTTTTCAATATCACACGCTCCTGTGTTTCCCCAGTACGCATGTCCCACTCCGAACTTCATATCGAAATCTCCTCTCTTTCTTTCCGTTGGCTTACATTTATTTCTTTTTGTGCTCGTGCTCTACTTGTTTTTAAAAAAAGATTCGAATTTTGCTCGTAATCAACTGCCATTTCCGAATTCTTTATGTTTTCTTTTTTGTGCTCGTGCTCATTTATTGAATTCATTATAACATCGGTTTTTCATCATATCAATAGACAGTTTTCACAGGATATCGCTTATATTTTTAGTTATTTTTCACAATTTCCGTGCTGTTTCAAGGCTTTCGAAGATTTCGGGAAAATATTTCATTTTTAGAACTAGACACGAGCACAATTTTCTGATATGCTGTAATCAACGTATATAAAAAGTATAAAGTATGCTATGCAGGGGGCAATAAACAGTGAGTGTTACCATAAAACAGATTGCTGAGCTGGCGAATGTGTCCCGTGGCACCGTAGACAAGGTCTTAAATGATCGTCCGGGCGTGAAGGCTGAGACCAAGGCGAAGATTCTTCAGATTGCCAAAGAGCTGAATTATCAACCCAACTTTCTCGGCAAGGCACTGGTGCAGAGTAAGGAACCTACGAAGCTGGGTATCGTTCTGACACCAGACTATAATCCGTTCATTCAGGCTATTTTAAAAGGAATCCGGCAGGCTACCGACGAGTTCTCACCTTTCGGACTGAAGATCGATGTTAAGATGCTGACGACACTGGAGGCAGCCGAGCTTATCAGTATTTTAAATGAGATGAGTATTAACGGTTACAGCGGCATCGCCGTATTTCCGATTGATGATACACAGGTAAAGAATAAGATTAATCAACTGGTGGACGAGGGAATCGTGGTCATGACCTTCAATTCCCGGATCGACGGCATCCACGACCTCTGTTTTCTGGGTCAGGATCACGTCCAGGGAGGCGTGGCTGCAGGCGGCCTGATGGGGCATCTGCTGCCGGATGGCGGCGAAGTCGGCGTCATCATCAGCTCCACCAGCTTGTCCTGCCACCAGTGCAGACTGAAGGGCTTCCAGGAAAAGCTGGCGTCCCGTTATCCTGATCTCCACATCGTAGATATCAAGGAAAATCAGGACCGTAAGGACGAGGCATTCAAATACACGCTGGAATACTGCAACCGTTACCCGAACCTGAAGGGCATCTACATCACCGGAGGCGGCATCGGCGGCGTGGGAACGGCTCTGGATATCGCAGGCAAGGCCGGCAAGATCAAGGTCATCTGCCATGATCTGGTTCCAGATACCCTGACATTACTCCAGAACGGCACCGTGGACTTCGCCATCGGCCAGAGCGCCACCAATCAGGGCTATCAGATCGTCAAGATCCTCTTTGATTATATTATCAAGAAGCAGAAGCCCTCATCCTATTACATTAAAGTGCCTATCACCATCGCGACAGAAGATACCATCGACTGTTTCGAATAATCAATTGTCCAACCTTGTTATGTCCGAAAAGAGCTGCCAGTGGCGGCTCTTTTTGGCTCTCCACAACAAGAAAGAATCCTGCGAAGTAGGATTCTCCGCCTGCGGCGGGTCGCTTTAGCGACATGATTCCATTCCGCCGCAGTGCGATCCCCCGGAGGGGCTTTTTGCTCTATAGGAATCATAGCTTTCACACTTTAATGTAACACGGTATTTCCTATAGAGCAAAAAAGCGCAGGAAAACGCCGGAGACTTCCGTCCCCGGCGTTTTCCCGTGATCTCTCACATTCCCCTCTTATAAGAGCCCCTCTCCTCCACCGTTCTGGCAGCTTTGAGAAACTCTTATCCTATAAAAAATGCTGCAACAGGCGTCAAATTGAGCGCACGAATCACAGCATCCAAACATATCAGAATTCTTTTCGGATTTCTAATAGCAACCGGCTGTCATAGTTTTACCCTTAGACCCATCTGGCTTTGCGTCCCTGCTTTTCAACAGGTTTGCCCTATATTCTCTTTTGCAGCATGGCTTATTTTAACAGACTTTTTCCTATATTGCAAGAGCAACTTTTACATACCAGTTCAAAAGAGGCATGACGCTTCGCGCCATGCCTCCTGAAATAATCTTTTTAATGAAATTAACGGATAGTCTTGTACAGCGGGCCGTATGCCTTGCATGCGCGGAAGTCCTGTCCCTCTTTGTCCATACCGAATGCGTTCCATGCTGCCGGACGGAAGATCTCCTCCTCCGGAACGTTGTGCATGCATACCGGGATTCTTAAGATGGAGCAAAGGGTAATCAGGTCTGCTCCGATATGGCCGTAGCTGATAGCGCCATGGTTTGCGCCCCAGTTGTTCATCATATCGTAAGCAGTCTTGAATGCGCCCTCGCCTGTGCAGCGCGGCGCGAACCATGTGCAGGGCCATGTATAGTCTGTTCTCTTCCACAGAGTATCGGATACATCATCCGGCAGGTTGATGGTCCAGCCCTCTGCAATCTGCAGAACCGGTCCAAGTCCCTTTACCAGGTTCAGACGAATCATGGTAGCCGGCATCTCAGCTCTGGTCAGGAAACGGGAGGAGAATCCGCCGCCACGGAAGTAGCCGTTGTCAGCTGCGTTCCAGGTGGTTGCTTCCATAATCTTCTTCTGATCCTCTTCGGTTACGTCCCACCACTGCTTCATGGTGCCGTTGCCATTCTCATCCTTTACTTCGCCGCAGGCATCCAGACAGCATGCGCCAGAGTTAATCAGATGGATAAAGCCGTCAGACTCTTTTGCCTTACCTTCCAGATCATAACCGGTAACTCTCTTTACTGCGTCGCCGCTCCAGTAGGTACGAACGTCCGCGAACATCTGAGCGCGGCCAGTCAGAAGCTTCATGAACAGCATGCCCAGACCGTTCAGTACGTCATTCTCGGTAGCCAGTACATACGGCTCTCTTGCGCCTTCCCAGTCGAAGGAGGTGTTCAGCATCGCCTCTGCGAAGTCTCCGTTCGGGTAGAAGTCTGTCCACTGTCTCTGTCCTTGGAAGCCTGCTGCCAGAGCGTTGTGTCCGATAGCTTCCTCAGAGAACTTCGGATCCAGCTTGTCGCAGCCGTTCATCAGCTCTTTGATGATAACAGCCATCTTTACGACGAACTCGAACTGCTCTTCCTTCTGCTCCTCTGTCATCTGAAGCTCAGGCGGGTTCTTGTCGAAGCCGATAGTACAGGTCTCCTTCGCCCACTTCAGAGCCTTCTCGAACTCTTCGTGATCGTAGATACCCTCGGTCATACGACGGATAATTTCTACCTCATCTACAGACTCCACACGCATTCCCAGGTATTCCTCGATGAATTCCGGGCTGATGATGGATCCGCCGATACCCATGGTAACGGAACCAATCTGCAGGTAGGATTTTCCTCTCATGCTTGCTGCTGCTACTGCGGCGCGGCCGAAGCGGAGCAGTTTTGCCTTTACGTCCTCCGGGATGGTCTCGTCGTCAGCATCCTGTACGTCATGTCCGTAGATACCGAATGCCGGAAGTCCCTTCTGTGCGTGGGTAGCCAGTACGGAAGCCAGGTATACAGCGCCCGGTCTCTCAGTAGCGTTCAGTCCCCATACGCCCTTGATGGTCAGCGGGTCGGTGTCCATGGTCTCGGAACCATAGCACCAGCAGGGAGTTACGGTCAGGGTAATGTCTACGCCTGCCTTGCGAAACTTGTCTGCACAAGCCGCTGCCTCACCTACACGTCCGATGGTGGTGTCTGCGATCACAACCTTCACCGGCTCGCCGTTGGAGTAACGGATATTCTCTTCAAACAGCTTTGCCGCTGCCTTTGCCATGCCCATGGTCTGCTCTTCCAGGGAACCTCTTACGTCAAGAGTTCCTCTTCTTCCGTCGATGGTGGGACGGATACCGATTACCGGATAATCGCCAATTAATCTAGATTTTGCCACTTTTAAAACCCTCCATTTTTCAAAAATAGATTTTCACGTTTCTGATGATCACATTATATAACAGTTTATAAAAAAATGCACGTAAATTTCTGTTATGATATGGACATTTTTTGTGCTAGTTGTTATATTTCTTCTATATAAAAGGAACATCTTTTATCAATTTCGACCGAGTTTTTACGTGGCAGGAGATTTTTTATTATGAAAGCTTTCCATGAAGTGCGAAACTACGACTCTGACTATATGGTCTGGCATTCCCGGTACGATAACATCGGGTTTCTGGCCCACTGGCATAAGGAAATTGAGCTGATCTATGTGCGTTCGGGCTCCTGTCTCTTAAGCGTCACCGACCAGACCTTTCTGGCCCGCGCCGGGGATCTGGCGGTCTGCGAGAGCGGGATGATTCATTACAGCGATTCCCACGGGATGGACAATTCCCTTGATTTTATTATTTTCGACACCTCGATTCTCGGACCTATCTTCCAGAATCCCGGGTTCGTGCATCCGTTGGTGACAAAGGAGGAACTGGAGACTCACGGATTGTCTGACCGGCTTACCAATCTCATCGACACCGTTTCCCGGGAGCTGGAGCAGAAGAAGCCCTTTTACCAGGAGGTGGTCACTTCTTCCATCCAGACCTTCTGGGCGCTTCTGAAGCGCTGTCATCCCCGGACTGACGCGGAGCAGCTTCCCGACGGCCGGCGTTCCCGGATGCTGGGGGATCTGCAGGATCTGCTTTCCTATATCGACGAACACTACGCCGACAATATTACCCTGGAGTACGCCGCTTCCCGGATGAATTTCAGCAACAGTCATTTCTCCAGGACCTTTAAGAAGCTCATGGGCATCCATTTCGTCACTTATCTGAACCTGGTCCGGGTGGAACAGGCCGCTTCGCAGCTTCGGAATACCGGGAAGAAAATCACTGACGTGGCTCTGTCCTGCGGCTTCAACAACATTCGCACCTTCAACCGAGTCTTCAAGGACATCACCGGATATACGCCATCGGAGTTTCTGCTGCTGGCGGATCCGGATGTATATAAGAGAACCTATTACAATCGCCGCTCCACGGAGAAAGAGTATGTGGAGCACGATTCTTTAACCCTTGTGAAAAATCATCAGTAAAAGGAGGTTCCGCCATGCCGCAACACCCCACCCTGATTCGCAAACGTCTGATCCCTCTGGAAACCCTGCGTCTGGAAAGGGACGTGGTGGTTCACCGCAGCGACCGGCTGCTGGTCACCCGATGGACCACCATCAAACCCAAGAAAGAGCTGCATCACGGCTCTTCCTGCTTTCTCCTGAAGGAGGGCTGGA
This sequence comes from Clostridiaceae bacterium, assembly GCA_902362725.1. Taxonomy (GTDB): domain Bacteria; phylum Bacillota; class Clostridia; order Lachnospirales; family Lachnospiraceae; genus Laedolimicola; species Laedolimicola ammoniilytica. The sequence continues at coordinate 181,407 of CABIXM010000005.1, forward strand.
AGGTCAGCCGCTTCATCGACCATCAGGGCAATCTGATCTGCTGGTACTGTGATATCATTGCCACCAAATATGATGCTGCTACCGATACCTTCACCTTTACAGATCTGCTGGCGGACGTGCTCATCTACCCCTCCGGTCTGATCAAGGTGGTGGATCTGGACGAGCTTGCCGACGCGGTGGAGCAGAAGCTGATTACCACAGAGCAGCTCCTGGATTCCCTCCGGAAGCTGGACGCGCTGCTGCGGCTGATTTATGATGGGACGCTGCTCCCGGCGCTGGAGGACTACTGGCCGGAGGACTGACACATCCCAAAAGCTCTCTGCATCCACTGTTCTGACTATGTAAACAAATCTTCGGAGTCATTTTTAATACAAAAACGCCGATGTGTAAGAACTTTATCCCGCTGTCAAATATCAGATTTCAAATCCGTTCGATATGCGAAACACGTTCTCACCCATCGGCGTTTTCTTATTTTCTATCTTCTCTTTACACTTCCAACATAATCTGCCGCCCCGTATGATGATAGGGCACCAGCTCCACGCCTGCCGCCCGGAACATGCGCTTGGAGGCCAGTGTCGCGGGGGTATCCGCGTATTTATCGCAGGCATAGACCACGGTCTTCAGACCCGCCTGAATAATAGCCTTGGCGCATTCATTGCATGGGAACAGGGCTACGTAAATCTTCGCGCCCTCCAGACTCCCGCCCCTGTAATTGAGAATGGCATTCAATTCTGCATGGGTCACAAATGGATACTTTGTATCATTGCTTTCTCCGGTTCGGCCCCAGGGAAATTCATCGTCATCACAGCCCTTAGGGAATCCATTATAGCCCATGGACATAATCTTATTGTCCTGACTGACAATGCATGCTCCCACCTGCGTATTCGGATCCTTGGAACGCATTCCTGAGAGCAGCGCTACTCCCATGAAATATTCATCCCAGGTGATGTAATCCTTCCGCTTATCTCCCATGCCTTTACCTCCCATGCTATAAAATATATCATAGTATTTTTATAACAACCCTCACATTTCACTATTCCGCGAGGGTTTTGACATATCCATGTCAAAATCCCGAGTTTTTCACGCGCGAACTTATGCCGACAGGCATACGTTCTGTGCACATCCAAGTGAATTGCCGTGAACTAAGTGAGCGGCAATTTACTTGGTTCCGAAAATTCTGTCACCGGCGTCGCCCAGACCCGGAACGATGTAACCGTTCTCGTTCAGATGCTCGTCCAGGGCTCCGATGTAGATATCTACGTCCGGATGTGCCTCCTGCAGCTTCTTTACGCCTTCCGGAGCTGCGATAACGCACAGGAAACGCATATTCTTTACGCCGCGATTCTTCAGCATCTGGATCGCCGCGATGGCAGAACCGCCGGTGGCCAGCATCGGGTCTACTACGAATACATCTCTCTCGCTGCAGTCCTTCGGGATCTTGCAGTAATACTCTACCGGCTCCAGTGTCTCCTCGTTTCTGTACAGTCCGATATGGCCTACCTTCGCGGACGGAATCATGGTCAGAACGCCCTCTACCATGCCCAGTCCCGCACGCAGAATCGGGATCACGGCCAGCTTCTTACCAGCCAGCTCTTTTACCGTGGTCTTGCAGATCGGCGTCTCGATCTCCACGTCCTGAAGCTTCAGATCCTTCGTTGCCTCATAGGTAATCAGCGCTCCGATCTCGCTGACCATATCGCGGAACTCTCTGGTACCGGTCTCCTTCTTGCGGATAATTCCGATCTTATGGGCAATCAACGGGTGATCCATTACTACTACTTTAGACATTTCTTTTGTCTCCCTTTTCTATAAAATGATTTTTATTCGTGCTCGATTTTACCGATTCTTCTGGCGTGGCGCTCTGCTCCTGAGAACGGGGTGTTCAGGAAGGTGTCCACGATCTTGATGGCCAGGCCCGGTCCTACCACGCGGCCTCCCATGGCCAGGATATTCGCGTCGTTGTGCTGTCTGGTGGCCTCTGCACAGAAGCAGTCGGTACACAGTGCCGCACGGATTCCCTTATAACGGTTCGCGGTGATGGAGATGCCGATGCCGGTTCCGCAGATCAGAATTCCCTTGTCGCACTCTCCGCTCAGGATGGATTCTGCCACCTTCTTCGCGTAATCCGGATAATCCACAGCGTCTTTCGCATTATCGCAGCCGAAGTTCTTGTATTCCAGACCGTTTTTGTCCAGATAGGCAATAACTTCCTGCATCAGATCGTATCCGCCGTGATCGCAGCCTAATGCTATCATTTGTTTGTCCTCCTATCGTAACTGTTCAGTGCCTGACCAGTTACGATGCAAAATCCATGAGAATCGGCTTTGCCGATGGGATTTTGCACCCCTGAATCACTTTCTTACGCCCTCAGCAGCTAGTGCTTCGGGCTGTACTGAACAAATTACATTATTTTAGATGTTTTCAGACTGATTTCACTATCAGTCCACAGTTCTGGGTAAATTATAGCATTTTTTCACAGGAATAGCAACGGATTGTTACAGGTATTTACTCTATATTATGTAAACTTGTTACTGTTCAGATATTTTAAAACACCCATCTGAATCGCCCACACCAGCTTCGCCTGATACTCCTCGTTCTGGAGCTTCGCGCACTCGTCCCAGTTGCTTAGAAAGCCGCACTCCACGATGACCGTGGGCGCCTCCGTCTTCTTCAGCAGATAATAGGTGTCGTTGGCCTTGGCCTGCCGATGGTTTGTGGGCTCCACCACCCGCACCAGCTCTTTTTGGAGAATCTTCGCCAGCTCCCCGCTCTCCTTTGAGGTCTTATAATAGAAGACCTGCGCGCCGTGGATGCTCTCTTCGTGATAGCTGTTCTGGTGAATACTGACCACGCAGGCCGGTTTTTCCCTGTTAATCAGCTCGCAGCGCCGCCGCATATCCTGCACCTTTTTATTGGATGTACGCTCGTCGTAGAGGCCGCCCGCGTCTTCTCTGGTCATCAATACCTCCACGTCCTGCTGTTCCAGGAGATCCCGCAGGGCCAGCGCCATTTTCAGGTTCAGCTCCTTCTCCTGCACGCCGTCCACTCCGATTTTCCCGGGATCGTCTCCGCCGTGGCCCGCGTCAATGATCACCAGTCTGGAATCCGTATGGTTCGCCTGCTTCGACGCCGCCTCCCGCGCGCCGCCATTTTGCCCGCATACCACTGCAGCCACCAGTACCAGCCCGGCCATCAGAACCCCCATCCGCCGCTCCCTGCCCCGAAGCGTCCCCTTAAGCGCCGCAGTCTCTCCTTTTCTATCCTGTATTTTTCCATAAAAATCCATAAAAAATCCGCCATAGATTCTTTTTTAGAATATATGACGGATTCTCTGTATTATTTCCAAAACATCCTGTTAAAACAGCTTCGTGCTCTCCAGCTTCTCCTCAAAATGTTCGTTCCACCTGATAATCGGCATTCTTAAGATCAGGCCGAGGACCAGGGACGGAATCAGGTACAGGAGCAGGGTTCCCAGCTGGTTCCAGTAGTAATTGCCGTAGAAGCCTGCGACTGTTTCACGCATGGCGTTCATGCTGTATACGAAAGGCAGGGCGTTATAGAGCTTCTGGAAGAAGGCCGGTGCCAGTTCGATGGGGAAATTGCCGCCGGTGCCTGCCACCTGCAGTACCATCAGGATGACGCTGACCGCCTTTCCGATATCTCCGAAGGACACGCAGAGGGTGTAAATCAGGTTGACATAAACCAGACTCGTGACCCAGCCTGCCAGCAGGAATAGCAGCGGGCTCTTGCACTGGATTCCCAGGAAATACAGGTCGCCCAAGCAAATCAGGGTTGCCTGCAAAAGTCCCAGAATCAGGAACAGCAGGTATCTGCCCAGATATTTCTGGTAATTCTTTACATTGGTCAGGCCGATGAGCTCTTTCTCCTTCACGCCTGCCTTCAGCATGGCCGCCATTACGACGCCGCCCACCCAGATAGCCAGGGTGGTGTAGAAAGGAGCCATGGCAGAGCCGTAATTCTCCACTTCATAGACATGCTCGGTGGTCAGCTCCACCGGTGTGGAGATAAAGCTGCCCACCACGTCCAGATCCTCGTCCAGCAGGGAATCCATGGTGTCCAGACTGTCGCGGTCCTTTTCACTCCGCAGACGATCTGCCAGATCGGTCAGATCCGCCGCGCCCCGCTCCAGCAGTCCCCGGGAGGTCTTCAATGTCTTCTGAAGCTTCGCCAGATCGGACTCAGTGGAATCCGACAGCTTGTAGACACCGTCCAGTCCCTCGTCCATGGAATCCAGCAGTGTCGTCACCTTCGCGTCCGCATTTCCCACGGAGGAAGCCAGATCCTGCAGATCCTTCTTCACGTGATCCTCATAATCCTTCTGAACAGATGCCGCATTGTCCGCCAGCTTGGCCAGAATTCCGTCCAGCTCCTTCTGGGCTGCAGCCGCATCCGTCGTCAGGGTACCAACCGAAGTCATGGCATCGCCCAGTCCTGTCTTCAGGGTCTGCATCAGGGTGACTGTGGTCCGCAGATCCGCAATCACGTCTCCCAGCCCCACATCCAGGCCCTGCTGCGCCAGGGAAGCATTGGCCGCGTCCAGCTGATCCGCCGCGGAGCTGTAGCCGGTGATCACCGTATCCAGCTTGGTGCTGATATCGCCCAGGGAAGTCTTCAGCTGAGCCACATCATCGGAAGTAGCTGCAGCCTGAATACCCTGCCGGACCGCCTTGGCCATCTCCTGATACAGGGCCGCACTGGATTCCAGCGCGTCGTTCAGTCGGCTGGTCGCGCCGTCCAGAGAATATTTTAACTCATTGACCGTACCCTCCAGCTCACCCAGGGAATCCAGATCCCCGTCGGAACGGGTCTGGGTATCCTTCAGGAATGTGGAGGTGGAATCCAGCATGGTCTGAGTCGCGGAAGCCATGCTCTCAAAAGCGCTGATGGTTCCCGCAGCAGCCGTCAGGTCACTGGAAATATCTTCCAGATTATGAATCAGGTTATCGACGATATCGGACTGGTCCGCCTCGTCTGCCACATTGACTACCGTCTTCATAGCCTCCAGGGCTGCCTTGGAAATGGCTTTCACGAATTTCTCGCTCACCTCGCCCTGCACGGCATCCGCCCGCTTCTCCGTCACAATGGAAGCAATGGCGTTCTTCTTGCCGTTGGCGTAATACTGGAGTTCCGGATTCTTCAGATCCTTTCCTGTGGAAAAGAGGGTCATCATATCCTCGCTGAAGCTCTCCGGCACCACAATGGCCGCGTAGTACTTTCCGGATTTGGCTCCCTCGATGGCTTCTTCACTGTCGGTGAATACCCAGTCCATCTCATCATTTTCATGGAAATAGGTCAGGATTTTATCGCCCAGGTTGATGTCGATAGCCAGCAGATCACCCTGGTAGCCCGCGTCGTCGCTGGCCACCGCAATCTTGATTCCGGAGGTATTCTCATAGGGATCCCAGCTGCCGCCGATGTTGAACCAGGCGTACAGCGTGGGGACCACCAGAATACCAATCATCATAATCATGGCAATGGTGTTGCCTTTTATCTTGCGTATATCTCTCAAAAAAATCTGTAAGATGTTTTTCATGCCCGCTCCTCCTTCAACGCTGCCAGCAGATCGCCGTCAGAAAATCCCTGGAGCTTCAGCTGCTTCTGCATCCGCTCATGCTGATATTCCAGCCAAACCAGGTAAATGGACACGCCAATCAGTGTGCAGATCCAGAGCACCAGGAATACCAGCTTGGACTCCACACTGAACATGAGAATCAGGAAAATCAGCGGTACCACCGCCATGGTCAGGAAGCCGAAGCGTTTCCGATTCTTATAATGCTTCTCAAACCGCGCCGCTCTCCCGCAGAATTCCTCTCTGGCCTCGCTGTCGCTTTGAAGGGCTCTCGCGATCAGCTCCGGCGTCAGATCTGTGGTTTTATCATTTTCCTCGTAAATAATCAGATCCGCCTCCGCAAGCTTCCGGTCAAAGAGCGCGTTCAGGTTCAGGAGCAGCGGCCGCAGCACCAGTCCGATGAACAGGGCCAGCAGGAAATATGCCGCCAGGATACCGATATTTTTCAGCCAGGTGTTGTAATACAGGCCGCCGATACACTCACGCATGGCCGTATTGCTGTAGGTGAAGGGCATCAACCTGTAGATAGCTTTGTAGAAGCCACCCATCATTTCCACCGGGAAAGTGCCTGTGGACCCCGGAATCTGGATGATCACCAGGAATACGAAGATGGCGCGTCCGATATGTTTAAAGGCCGCAGTAATGGCGTAAATCAGACTCAGGTATACCAGCCCCGCGATCACGCCGGTCAGGATGAAGAGTCCCGGGTGTACGCACTGCACCTTTAAAAGATACAGGTCGCCCAGACAGATGATCAGGGACTGCACAATGGACAGCAGGATAAAGAGCATCTGGCGTCCGAAATATGCCTGTGTCAGGGTGAACTTCTTCACCTTCTCATCCTCATCCACCTCCTGCTTCAACAGGGCGATGAGCACCATACCGCCCACCCAGAGCGCCAGGTTGGTATAGAAGGGCGTCATGCCGGAGCCATAATCCTCCACCTCATAGAAGGTGGTGGTGGTCAGGGTCACCGGTGTGGTCATAAATGCGGATACGGCGTCCGGATCCACGTCCTGCAGGTCCAGAATATCCTGATAGGCGTCGGAAGCCCGCAGGGTCTCCAGGTCATTCTGCAGTCCCGCCAGCCGGGCGTCCAGATTCTCCAGAGTGTCGCCGGTCTCTCCCAGAGCCTTGGAGCCTTCCGTCAGGCTCTTGCTCAGCTGATCCATCACGCCCTGCATCTGGGATGCTGTGGCGGAAGCGTCATTCAATGTGGTCTTCAGGTCGCCGGTCACATTGGAAACCGTATCCAGGGAGGTCGCCACGCCCGGAAGCAGGTTATTGTTCAGGCTTGCGCGCACATCCCGCAGGGTGCTCTTACCCTGGGTCAGAATGCCGTCGATACTGGTCTTGGCTGTACCCATGGTTGACATCACGTCGTTGAGCTTGCCACTGTTGGCGTTTACATTAGCCAGGGTCGTGGTCAGGGTTTCGTTCTGCTCCTGCAGCTGACCCAGCGCATATTTCAGCTTGGCCAGGCTGCCGTCTGTGGCTTCCTTCATGGCCTGAACCTCTGCCAGTGTCTTTTCCAGGTAGGCCTTGGTGGCCACAGCCGTCTGATACTTCACTTGATAATCCTCGGTGGCTTTCTCTGCATCCGGACGGGATTCCAGGTAAGCCAGCGACGCATTTACCTCGGCAATTTTCCCATTAATATAATCTATTTTTTCCTGAATCTGTGCGTCCACCACCGGGATCGTCTGCGTCAGTGTCTCAATGGCCTTCTTGCTGTCCGTATCGATCTTCTGGCTGTAGGTCTGGCCCGCCGCCAGCAGCTTCTGGGCCTGAGTGGCCGTAGTCTCCAGACCGGTCAGTTTAGTGGAAGCCGTCGCGTACACATTATTCAGAAGGGTCTCGCCGTCGCTCAGGCTCTGGTCGAAGGAGGAACCAAAGGAGCGCACGCTCTTCCGGCTGCTCGCCAGGGCGTCCTTCGCGTCCTGAAACGCAGTGCTGCCCGCGTCAGCCGCCTCTACTGCCTTGACGAGTGTCGCTTTGCCGTGCTGAATCTGCGTTGTTCCCTGGCTGATGGTCGCCTGGAAATCCGCCAGCACCTGCTGATAGGACTGGAAATTATCCCGCGCATCGGAAATCATGCTGAGGATGTTGTCGTTGGCTGTCTCCAGATCGTCTCCCAGGGACACGCCCAGATCCTGCAGCTCCTCCGCGATGGTCTCGGATGCTACCTTATAGAATTCTTCCTCGATCTTATCCTGAATCGTGGTGGAGCCGGTGTTGGTAATCTTCGGCGCTACCGCGTTCCGTTTCTCGTTTACATAATACTTGATCTCCGGGGAACCCAAGGTTCCGTCCTCAATCTGCAGCAGATCCGCGCTGAAGGTCTCCGGAATCACGATGGCCGCGTAATATTTTCCCGATTTTACGTCATCTACCGCATCCTCTTCATCGGTAAATACCCAACCCAGATCGTCATTCTCTTCCATCTGGTCCAGGATCTGCCGGCCTGCGTCCAGGGTTCGTTTTTTGTTCTCTGCCCCCACGTCATTGTTGGCTACGGCCACCTTAATGTTTGCTGTGTTGCCGTACGGGTCGCGGTTCGCCGCGATATTGAACCACGCGTACAGCGCCGGGATGATACACATTCCCACGGCCACAATGATGGCCGCCGGGGATTTTCCCAGCCGAGAGATATCTCTTTTGAAAATCTCTATCACTTTCTTCATTGTAATTCTGTTCCTCCTCCGGATATCTGCTTTTTACTGTGAATATTCATTGATCTTTCTCTAAAAAATATATTATAATGGAAAAAAAACAAAGAGCAATGACCAGTATGTTTTGTTTCGTAACATACTACACAGTTGTGAATAAAGTGAGTACAGAATCATGGACAAAAGAATCAGTAAGACCCGGGACGCTATCATTGACGCTTATCTGGAATTGATTTTTGAGAAAAAAGAGCAGAAGATTACCATTTCCGAGCTGGCCCAGCGGGCCAACATCGCCCGCAAGACCTTTTACCTCCACTATGAATCCCTGGAGGATATCATGCGGGACGCCGCCCATCGAAAGATAGACGAGCTTCTTCATATTCTTGAGAAAAAGAGATTCTTTTCCAATCCTTTCGAGACGGACGTATTATTTCAGTCTCTGAATCAGCTGATGGAACCGGATATTGAATTTTACCGCTTTCTTTCCAGGGAAAATCCCAATACCTTTTTCTGGACGGAAGTGAAGCGGATTATTATCAGTACCACCGTCGAGGTTTACCAGGATAAGGTGGATTTTCCTGCCCAGGAGCTGCGGCTTTACGCGGAATATTTCGTGGCGGGCGCAGTGGCCGTCTATGTAGCCTGGCTCCGCGGCGAACTGACCCTGCCGCTTTCGGATCTGGCGCGCATCTCCGGGGAGGCTACCTCCCATGGGATTCGGAAACCGAAGGAACTTAAGGCCTAGGATTACGGACGAACGGCATCGGGTTACCATCCGATGAAAAAAGAAAAGGGAGAACACTCTTACAAGCAAGCTTGACGAATGTTCTCCCTTTTCTTTTTTACGCCGTTCTGGTTTTTTACGTTTAGTTGACGTATTTCAAAATCGTATCCCAGATATCCTGCCGCTCAAATCCGAGCTTCCATGCAGAAATACCCGCCAGGTTATATTCTTTAATCAGCGCCGCCTTCAGCGCGATGGATTCCTCTTCCTCCAGCCATACCTTATAGGTCTTGCCGTCGGACACATACTCCGCGTAATACTGGCCCGTGGTCTCGTCCCAGCTCTTTTCCGCGCCGTTGGTGGCCAGAATCTTGTCGATGGCGTCCATGCCGTAGGCTTTGCTGCTGACCACATTCGGTACATAATCATCCGTGTCGGACTCCTGTGCCAGCTCCTCGGCGGTCTTAGGCCGCTCCTCCCAGAGCCTGGTGTAGAAGGGAACCGCATTGATGACCTTCTCCGCCGGAACCTCCTTCAGCGTCTCCTCGATGCCCTCGCGCACCCAGTTAATACTTGCCACGCTTCCGGCCTCCTCGGAGCCCGCGTAATGCTCGTCATACCCCATGATAATCAGGTAATCCGCCACCACGCCCTGCTCGGCCCTGTTATAGAAGCGATTGTGACCCGCCGGACGGTAATTATCCACAGAAAGGATGATGCCGTTCAGGCGGCACATAATGGACAGCTCCCGCAGGAACTCCACATAGCCCTTGGCGGACTCCTCATTGATGTACTCGAAGTCGATATTGATGCCGTCCAGATCGAACTCGATGGCCTTAGCGATCAGATTGCTGACCAGCCGCTGTCTGGATGAGGTCCGGGACAGAATCTCCTTGTCGGTAATGCTGTCCTTGTGGGTGATATCCTCCACCAGCGCCCACACCTCGATGTTGTTCTGATGGCAGTAGTTTACATAAGTCTGGCTTGCCAGAGAATCAATGTTGCCGTCATCATCCTTCAGGAAGAACCAGGTGGGAGAAATGGTGGTCAGACCCTTGGTATTCGCAATGGTCTCCAGCACCTTGCTGTTGGCGTCCGCGTTGGTCACCTGATGCCATGCCATATTGATGGTATAATCCTTGGAAATGTTCGTGTACTCGGGCTCGGTGTAATTGGACTCGGTGGTCTCCTCACCCTTCTGGCCCAGGTATTTATTGCGGATGTAGCCGATGAAGCCATTTGAAGTGCGCACCTTGGTCCAGTCGCCCACGTCCTCCTTCTCCTCCAGCACATACAGGATATCGCCCTTGGCTACATCGGTCAGAATCGGACTCTTGATGCCTGCCCGGTAGCGGACATTACCGTTCTTCTTCACGGTCGCTGTCTCCGCAGTGCCGAATTTGGTCTTGATATTGACGCGGTTTACCTCGTCCGTCATCAGCTCATACTGAATACCGGTATATTTCTGAATATATTTCAAGGCCACATAAGCCGTATCGCCGTCCACCTTCACCGGCGTGTAATCCTCGGTGTAGGACTGCTTCGCCACCGTATAGGTATTGCTTCCCACAGAAGCGGTAATCAGCTCCGTCGGCGTCGTATACAACAGCAGATTTTCCTGGGAATCCCAGTAGAAACGGGAATTCAGGTAATCATACAGGGTATCAGTGGTCACATAGGGCTCGCCGTCGATGATTTTGGCCTTAAAGTCCATCATCTGATCATTTAAAATCACTGCCGCCTCGTCGCCGGTCGTCACCTCAAAATAAGTATTCCAGCTCATGCGCTCCTTGGAGGGGCTATATTTCTCATAAAGGAAAGCGAACATTATGCCTGCCAGAATCAGCACAGCCAGTACAAGTACTGCCAGCATGGGCGCCGCGTTTCGTCTTCCCCGGGATCTTCTTCGTCTCTTTCGTTTTGTCGTTGCCATAGCAGAAACCTCCTATCGGGTCTATCATAACAGAATTTTCTTCCCACGTCACCCATTTTCGACAGGTTTTACGGCATTTTTTCAGCGGATGAAGCTTACGGCCCGGTCTGTAAGGCTCGGAGGGGACCTCGCCTGTTTTCACGACTTCGGGCCGCAGCCGCCCGCTCCCCAAAAGGAGATCGTGATATATTATTCCGGAAAAGACCGCCGTTACTCTCTCTGAAAACTCTTTATCTGTCAATCGTGGAAAACGCACCGATGCGGTGCCTGAGAAATACGGTTCATCCGCCATGGCGGACCTCCGTAGATAAAAGCCTGGCTTACCCTGGGCTTCTGTAAAAATCGTGTTCTGCGCTGCCTCCCTTCCCCGGGCGGCTTTTCCAGATTCATTATAACCTTCTCTTTCCCCAAAATGCAAGCAAATTGGAAAATTTATGAAATTTTTAGACATGGCCAGAATTTTTCACAATTTCCTTGCAGATTCAATATTGTATCTCCCTGCTGTTTTGTATATAATAGAGTTGAAACCCTTTTGAGATTTTATTTATTGGATGTGAGGATATATGAAGATAGAAAAGATAAACGACAACCAGATACGCTGCACCCTGACCAGAGACGATCTGAATAACCGTCAGATCAAGCTCAGTGAACTGGCCTACGGTACAGAAAAGGCAAAAGAGCTGTTTCGGGATATGATGCAGCAGGCAGCCATCGAATTTGGTTTCGAGGCTGACAATATTCCGCTGATGATCGAAGCGATCCCCCTGCCCAATGAATGTATCGTCCTGATCATTACCAAGGTAGAGGATCCGGAGGAGCTGGATACCCGCTTCGCCAAATTCGCGCCGGGCGGCGACAATACCGTTCCCGCTCCTGAGGAGTTGGGCGACCTGGGCGGTCTCCTGCCGGAAGGCGCTGACAATGTCTTAGACATGTTCAAGAAGCTCATTGAAAAGAAGCTTCAGGACTCCACCGCCTCCAGCAAGGAGGAGCAGGCAGAAAAGGCCGTCTCTCTCGCTTCCGAGATTGACCTGACCCGCCTGTATTCCTTCCCGGATCTGGATACGATCATCGACGCGGCCCATGTGCTTCAGGGCTTCTATCAGGGTCACAACTCCCTGTACCGTCTGAAGCGGGACGGCGACTACTGCCTGATTATCCACAAGAGCAGCCACACCCCGGAAGAATTCAACAAGATTTCCAATATTCTCTCCGAGTACGGCAGCAACGAAAGATACTCCTCCGCAGGCGAGGCTTACCTGGCTGAGCATGAGGATCTGCTGATTGCAGGCGAGGCGCTGCAGAAGCTGGCTGGACTGTAAAACAGACTGCATAACGAATCCCCGGACTCTGTTCTGTTATTTTCCGAATCTACGGAAGCATCTACAGAACAGAATCCGGGGGTTTAGACTAAAAAATTATAAACGAAGTAGTCTCTAAAAGCGCATTTCCCCCTTACCCCATAAATTTGTTGATTTTCAAATCTATGCAGCTG